>NZ_JACHWZ010000009.1 GCF_014191725.1 Microbulbifer rhizosphaerae | reverse complement strand
ATGGACAGGCTGGATAGGAGGAGCCGGATGAGCGGAGACGTTCACGTCCGGTTCTGTGAGCGCCTCGGGGGGAGGGTCCCCGGGGCGACTCGACTTGTCATTATTGTCAAAGGCACTAAGGCGCAAGCGGAAGACATCCGAGAAGAATGCCGACAGATGCTGGAGGGAACTCTCAAGCTGACATTAAACATGGAGAAGACGAAGATCACCCATGTGAATGATGGCTTTGTCTTCCTGGGGCACCGAATCATTCGCAAACGGAGTCGCTATGGCGACCAGCGAGTGGTCACAACGATACCCCGGGAGAAGGCGAGAAACTTTGCCGCATCGTTAACGGCTCTGCTGTCAGGCAATTATAGCGAAAGCAAGATTGATATGATTGAGGCCGTCAATCGGAAGCTGAAAGGCTGGTCAGCGTTCTATCAGTTCGTTGACTTCAAAGCCAAGATCTTCAGTCATATTGACAGAGTCGTGTTCTGGAAACTGGCTCACTGGCTGGGGCGAAAATATCGCTCTCGGCTGAAGTCACTGGTACAAAGCCCCGGCCCCGGGTCAAAGTAAGACGTGGGTGCTGTACGGCAAGACCAATCAGGGGTGTTTCTGTGGTGCTATCCTCTACCGGCTTGTCGGACGAGGTAGCCGGCGATTCCGCTGGCGCCTTCCTGAAGGCAATCCGTACCTGAGGACTGAGCCTCGGAACACATGGACTTCACGCTTTCCTGAAGTGGCAATGGCATTCGCCAGCGCTTAAATGGAGAGCCGGATGCGCTGAAAGGTGCACGTCCGGTTCGGAGAGGAGAGGCAGGGAGATAGTTCGACTACGCCCTGCCTCTTACTCTACTGCCGTCATCGGTGAAGGGGCTGTATTACTACCTGTATCTGGTGGAAGATATCTATAGCCGTAAGGGCGTGGTCTGGGAAGTACACGAGAGCGAGTCCGGCGAACATGCGGCGGTGCTGATACAGCGGGCTATGCTGCGGGAGCAGTGTTTTTGTAGTCCCCCGGTATTGCACTCCGACAACGGCGCGCCGATGAAGTCGCAGACGTTACAGGCCAAGCTGTACGATCTGGGCATCCAGGCCTCGCACAGTCGCCCACGGGTGAGCAACGATAACCCCTACTCGGAATCGTTGTTCCGCACGGTGAAATACTGCCCACGCTGGCCCTCGGAGGGCTTTGCTTCACTGAACGAGGCGAGGCAGTGGGTAGAGCGATTTATGCACTGGTACAACCACGAGCATCTGCATAGCGGCATCAAGTATGTCACCCCGGCGGACAGGCATGACGGCAAGGATGTGGCCCTATTATCCGGGCGGGAGAAAGTCTACAAGCTGGCGAGGGAGAGGAACCCATCGCGCTGGTCTGGAGAGACAAGGAACTGGACACCGGTTGGAGCAGTAGCCCTAAATCCACAGAAAGAAAAACCAGAAACCAAAGTCGTAGCGTAACGAAAAAAGGCGACAACTATCTTGAAAAACGCCGCTGGAGATCTCATGCTTGTTTCGGGTGGAATTAATGGCAAGGTATCCTCCTGCATGACGCGAAGTTGCGGGGGCTGGATGTGGACGAGGCGATGGATCAGTGGATGACCACTACATCGTCTCCTGAGGCTGGAAGCAAGCAATGAAATTTGTAGTACATATCGGATTACCGAGAGCTGGTAGCACCACCTTGCAGCGTCAGGTCTTTCCGTATCTCCAAGGGGTTCACTATCTAGGCGCTGGTGCTAGCAATCTCAAACAACTGCAGGTGGACAGCAGGAACTTCCAAGGGCTTTGGCGAGCCAAGGGAGAAGGGGTCAGGGAGGTGGAGCAGCGTTGGCGACGAGTAATAAATCTGGCAACGGAAGTCAACCCGGATATCGACTGGGGTCTGATGTCCTATGAAGGTTGGTGTCGCCCGACGCGTATGAATACACTGGAGGATATCGCGGAGAGAATAGATAGGGTATTTTCCCGACCGGAAATACTGCTTGTTGTCCGTCACCCCGTTGACTGGGTGGTGTCCTGCTACAAGAAATCTCTGTGGAATAGCATAAAGAACAGTGATGGAAGGGGGGGGGATGACCTGCGCAGCTTTCCCGCCTACTACAAGAGTGTTAGCAGCGATCCGGCGCGGTTCTTTGGTGCCGGAGGACTGGATCCGATGCGCTTGGTGCGTGTTTTTGGCGCGGATCGGGTCAGGGTAATGCCGCTTGAGTACCTAGTTGCGACGAAATTTGAAGCCCTGTGTGCTCTATATCCTGATTGGTCTCTGAGCGCATTCAGAGGAGCGAGGATGAATGCGAGTCAGGACGACTCCTCATTATTTGTTGCGCGCTACTGGCACTGGCTCCCCGCTCCGCTCCGGAGAGCCACGCAGAGCTGGGTGATGGGCAATGCTGCCAGGATCGAACAATCGGTGGGAGGATATCTTCCATCTGTCAGGGTCCAACACAAGCTAGCGGAGCAGATCTTGTCAGTTTTTCAATCTAGCCTTGATGAGCTGCAGTCCCTTTGTGGGGTGGATCTGGTTCAGTTGGGTTACACCGAGTGGAGGGGGAAAGAGCCCCGATGACCGTATGAGAGATATGGACATTTTTGGCCGGGCTCTTTTAAAATTTTGCAATAAGCCTGTTCAGACGACGGTTTTTTTTACTGCGACGTTCCCTACGTCATCCAAAGATGATTGGATAGAGCCGGTTACACATTCCAACTCTGAGAACCCGACTGAGCCTACGCTCGCCCGGCAAACATTGCTGATATTCTGAATGTAACCGGTTCTATGTCGAGGTTATTATACAGCACCAGCTCAGTGCAAATTTTTTGTGACTCATTCTGAGGAAAAAAGGCGAGGCACCAGATTAGTAACCGGTTACACGATGCGGCTCTGGTTGAATGGCACGGCTTCGGCGGCTCCACTCCCTGGCTTCCGCCGGCCAATCTTCGCTCTGTTTATCACTGTAAGCGCCGTTAAATCGACAGCCTTCCCCTAACCGTACTGCGCCACATTTTTTGAAGCAGGCCCCAAGACCACATTCCACGGCAAGAGGGCTTCCAGTTTCTCCAGTGTATCGGCTTCACCGATCCGGTCCAGCACATAGTGGATATAGGCCGAGGGCTCCAGTTGATTCGCTTTGGCCGTTTCGATCAGGGAGTAGTAGGTCGCACTGGCTCTCGCGCCCTGTGCGGTATCGGCGAACAACCATGCCCTGCGACCGACGGCAAAGGGGCGTATCGCATTTTCGGCCAGTACGTTGCTGATGTGCAGGTACCCCCGGTCACAATAGCCTGTCAAGTAAGGCCACTGGTTCAGTGTGTACTCCATTGCCTTGCGAGTCAGCGAGCCTTTCATCACCTTGCCAACATGCTTGCCCAGCCAGGTTTTGAACTCTTCGAGCAGCGGCAGGCTCAACATCTGTCGAACCTGGTATTTGTCGGCATCGTTTCGGTGCTGGATTTCACGCTCGATGGTGTAGAGTTTACGGATATAGCCCAAGGCGATGTCCGCCTTGGAGCCTTTACCCTTCTTGGCTTTTGCTCCACTCGGGGCCGCCTTGGTGGCTTCGATGAACTTGCGTCGGGCATGGTCCCAGCAGCCGATACGGGTGATTTCGTTTTCACGGCACACCTGACCATAGCCGGAGTAGCCATCCGCTTGTAGGATGCCGGTGAAGCCATCCAGCAGGCGCACGGGAACGCTGCCCGCACGGGACGGGTCGTATTCGAACAGCACGGACGGTTGATCCGGTGGGCCGCCACGGGTGACCCACATCCACTTGTCGGACTGGGCGGTTTTGCCGTCTTCCTTCAGCACCTGGATTCGGGTTTCATCCGCCTGCAGGTATCGACTGCTGTTCTGGACCTCGCGGATCAGGTTGATCAGCGGCCGGAACACGTCATCAAGGCGGATGATCCAGTGGGCCATGCTGGTCCGGCCGACCTCATGGCCCAGCCGTTTCAACATCTGTTCCAGGCGGTACAGCGGCAAGCCGTCGGCGTATTTCGAGGTGATGATGTAGGCCAGCAGTGACGTGGTGGCAATGCATTTGCCCAGCGGGTGCACGGGGCGCTTGGCGGCAACAATGGTCTCGCTGCCGTCACGCTCGAACACCGCCTTTTCCTGCCAGATTTCCAGCACTTTCAGCTGGGCTGGAATGAACTGTAATTCCTCTTTCACTTTAGTGAAGAAGGTCTTGCTGGCGCCGGCTTTTTCCTCTTCGGACAGGGCCAGTTCGATACGCTCGCGTACCAGCTTGCCGGAGAAGCCGCGCTGGCGCTTTTTGACCGCTTTACGTTCAGCCGGCGGCGCGACATCCTCGGGGAGCTGCTCCAGCAGCGCCTCGATCTCAGCTTCCATCTCGGCTTCATCGAACAGGTGGATCTGGTGGGTATGCTTTTCGCTGCTGGCAGCGAACTGCTGGGCTTTTTATCTGCTCACCGGTGAGGGGTAGCAGGTCATCTGAAAGGCTTGGCCACTTGAATTTCTCTTCGGCCAGAGATTTGTAATAGAGCACAAAGCCGTTATCCTCCCACATCAGGCACTTGATCTTGTTGTAGTGGCGATTGGTGAAGGCATAGAGCGCGCCGGTGAAGGGGCTTTGCCCGAGCTCCTGCTCGATCAGCGCCGCCAAGCCATTCGCCTGCTTGCGGAAATCTACCGGTGCCTGGTAGAGATAGATCTGTGGCGTCTCCAATGCCGGGCGCAGGTAACGCGGCGGCATTACAGCTGCCTCAGGATCGCGCCCAGCAGTTCGACATTGCCAGTATGAATGCCGGTAATCGACAGGCCGCTGGGCAGGGTGAGTGTCAGCTCGTCCTTCGTGGGGGTAGCCTGAGTCACTTTGGCGAATCCGGTGGCTGAACTCGTCTGGCTTGAGCGGGCCTTATCTTGCTTGCGCCGCCAGTAAACAAACTGGTGATAGGAGAGGTTCTGCTGCTTGCAGAACGCCTGTCCGGATACGTCGGATGCCTGCCAAGTGGCAATTTGTTTCTGCCAGAAGTGGGAACGCTCCTGAGTGGTCATCGCTGATTCCTCTGTGGGTGAGATTGGAATCAGTGTGTCGGAGTCAAATCAGGAAAAACAGGTGCTGATTCTTTGGCGCTTACTTATCACTGCCCGGCACCGGTATACCCCTTCTCTTTGGCTTGCTGGCGCCAAGTGCACCACTGCCCGGCGCGCGATGTGTAATCAGTCCAAAATTCCTGCCTGCCTTTGACGAGGTGGATCGCGTTAGCGCTCATTTAGCATTATAGGCCTGCTACTTGGTTGTATTTTTGACAGTTTTTGGAAACGTCGCAGGACAAGCCTATCTCGTAAGAACCTACATTCCTAGAGCAAGAGAGGCAAAAATTTGGACTCTAGCCATATGGTAACCGCGAAGGGGCCTCCTGAACGGGCGTCTTCGAGCCTTTTTTTGTAAGCAATGCGTCAGGCCGCTTGAATAAGGTCCATACCAGTTTCCCATGTTTTGGTTTGGCATCTTCCCGTTTGGCAGCGGGCATCTCGCCTACGCCACTGCGTACTATTTGCCACGCAGGATGAAGGTCAGAAAATTCGCTAGCAAAATCACGCCAGAATTGATACCCCTCAGCTTTCTCGCCGGTCGCCAGAGAAACGATATCTGAGTAGCTCTCAAGGTGGAAAGGCTCAGGGCTAAAAATCTCATAAATCAGCACGTACCGTTTCGAGTGTTTCGCCATTCTACGCAATACATTTTCCAGGTCGGAGGGGTTGATGTGGATCAACACACCACGACTGAAAACAAGGTCGAACTGTTCAGCTAGATCAATTTCGGAAACGGACGCCTCGTGTACCTCAGCGATCCCAGATTTTCGCAACACTTCACAGGCGATAGCATTTATTTCGATTCCTACCCTTCGGATATTGGGCCTCAAATGATTGATCGCCCGTAAGTTCGCTCCGATATTGCAACCAAACTCGCAAACCGATGACACGTCCGGCAACATTGAAAAGAGCATCTCCCAATAAGGGGTGCGTGTCTGTTCCCATTTCTCTTCTAGATGGTGCACAACATAACGGAAGCCGTGACGGCCAAGCCATGCGCGCTCCTGAGCGTTTCGTGCGTCATTTAGCGGCATAGTATCTAGATAAAGGTCTGCTACTAGATCCGTGAGTGCTGTTGTCCTGTCAAATACCTTCTGGAGCGTTCGCTCACTCTTCGTCATCCTGGTCACAATAGAGGCAGTTTCCACCTTTTGCTCAGGCACAAATGACGAAGAAGGCAATGGTTTCGGCTCGAATCGGCGAAGGCGCCGGCACACATCCTCCATGACTAGGGTTACACATTCGGACGAGGGGGCAGAGAAATCGATCCATTCCGGCGCCACTATCGTCGAGTTTGTGGTCAACTGATCTGTCTCAATCGTCCCACCCCCAGTGCGCAAGAAATAATTCTCCGGTGAGAAACCGAGCATCCAGACTGGCGTTCCGAGTGCGGCTGCAAGTTCTATTGGTAGTGAACTGATGCCAATCATCAGGTCAAGGTGTTTGAGAATCGGGACCATGCCCTCGAAGTCGTCGAACAGATCGACGTCCTCCACCAACCTGATGTTTTTGGCACGGCAGAAATTTTTTTCCTCATCAGTGATACAGTGCTGCATCGACCAAAGCTCCACAGTCTCAAGCTCTGTAAGTGGCGTAAAGTCCTCGACTTTCAGGTACATAAACTTCCGCCACATTGATATGAAATGGCTGCGCCAGAGAATCCCGACCCTGAGTTTCTTATTAGCGGTGCGCTTCTCTTTTGTAGAAGAAAGGTAACCACCATTATTGAGGCGAGGGATTTCACCAATAAAGCGGTTAAAAAAAAGGTTTTGGCCGAACGTGATGTAGTCGGCCTGATCCATCAGCGGTTTGCAGTCATCTGTGAGTATCTGTGAGAGCGTCATGTTCAGGCCGGAAATCCGCTTTTTCTTTGACGTCGCAGTTCGGGTTAAGCCTTTTCGATAGCGTTCTACCGGAATAAACGTGATCTGTGGGAAAGAGCGTTTGAATATCTCGGTCAGCCGGGGATCACAGGTAATAGTGACTTTGTTGAAGCGTTCGGTTAGGTAGGCGTAGAATTGTGAAGTTCTCACTTCATCGCCGACCCCCTCATCGCCAATAACAAATAGGTGCTTTGCTTTGCTGTCCACTGGCAGCCTTTCAAAGTTAAAAAAGCGATCCCCATAGATACGTTTAAGTAACTGCCAGTGAGTTGCATGACGCTTTGCGTAGAGCCCTTCTCTGTAGTGCCCACTCATCAGGTTACCGATTACCTTGTCGGAACCTACATTTGCACAACTGCCGGTCCTACCTGCTCCGCGAATCCCATAGCCGAGACGGTCCCTAATGGTGATAATGGAAGACATATCGCCGCCAGCTCTTGGAAGCGCCAATCGCAGGCCCTGAGCGGCTACAGGATCTGAGGGATCCTCCTCCATAACCCGCATAAATCGATCTCGGGCTGACAGAAACTGATCAGCCATGAAATAATACAGGCCGGTGGCGAGGTGCGGCGAGAGAACCGTATCGGGTAATTCGCGGTCACTCGAAACCAACTGCTCAATTTCATCAAGAAGGTCGAGGCGAAGAAAGCGGTTAAGGATTTTATCCTTCAGGTAGACGTCGGCGTTTGGATAGACTTTTAAATTTGCTTGGAGACATTGGTCGAAGAGTGAAGAAAACTCCTCGCAGGAACCTTTGTGGTCATTGGCAAGCTGGAGAAACTCCAGTCGATTGATGTATTGCTTGGGTAGAGCGGCGAGATCGACCCTAGGCCAATCTGCATCGAAGGTTAGAATTGCTGATAGAACGCCTGCATGCTCCATACCGTGGTGTCGGTAAAGGCAATCGAGCAGAGATTTTGCCTCATCATCATATCCCAAGGCTTTGAGATGCGGGATATAGCGCAGTTGGTAGCTTGGCTCTTCTACGTCTAATTGATCCAGCTCTGCATAGTTCAAAGGGTCAATTTTAGTGTCAATCAATAGCTTAATTCGAAACTTCTGGAACCGAGTGTATTGCCTTATTTTATCGCTGGCAGCTGCAGAGCTCAGCTGAGCCAATCGGCTCAGCTTGGTCTGGGGTTCGGCTCCGGACAAATAGATCAGATCGGCGAGCGTTCTTTGGTCGCCTTCTGGTAGAGAGGTCAAGTCATGGTGTCTCAGGAACCAATCCAGCATGGAGTCAGCTTGGACACCTTCAGTACCTGAGAGGAAGCATCGGATGATCAAGAAAAGATTTCGCGGAGCCTGCTTGTGAAGATCCAAGCCCTTTGCGGCTTTGCAAGCACTTTTGAAGTTTCTCAGGCGAAATAGGTGCCGTACAATGGAAATTTTGGCCTGATTAGCGGGAAGCTGATCTGCTAGTGTTATGAGCCGTTCGCGGCTAGCGTTCTGGTCGAGTGCGAACACTATGTGCGAATCTTCCTCTAACTTTGTGACTCGCTTCTGCAGTGGAGTGAATTCCTTTCTGGTCGATTCCAGCTTTACGACCCGTTTCTTCAGTGGAGTGAGTTCCTTTCTGGTCGATTCCAGCTTTACGACCCGTTTCTTCAGTGGAGTGAATTTCTTTCTGCTTGATTCCAGCTTCGCGATTTGCTTATCTAGTTGAGCGAACTTTTTCCTGGTTGATTCACCTATTTTAAAGATTTTTATTAGAAATCGTTTAAGCCGCTGAAGTATTGCACTATATAAATCCATTTCCCTATTCTCCAATAAAAGTGCCAACTCACTAAGCTTTTATATTTGATAATGCAAGAGAATCTGTTCAACAGCAAGTGCTCGTTTCTCACCTTGGGCATTATATGGCGCGATTTGCTTCTACGCCCTCTTTCGTTGCTGTGGCTGCTTCATTGACTGAGAAGGGCACCCTACCCACGAGGCTGCGGTTGCGGGGAGCGAAGATGCTTATTATCGGTTACAGCTGTCACAGCAATGACGTTTTACCTGTGTGAAAGACTTTCACTGTCAGGTAAATAGGCTGGGTAAGGGACTGTCAGGCTTCTGTGTCTGCTGGTGCACCTTTTGCTTCAACAGCCTGCTCACCAGTATTTGCACCTGCTGCCTGTTAAGTGGCTTGGGCGGCTCCTGATAGAGCGCCACATTCAATAACTCCTTGAGCTTGTCTACTTCCTCAAGCTTGGGTTCCTTCTCCGGCCGGTGCTTGTTGAGCCAGTTTTGCAATGCCTGCTGTATCTGGGCGGCATCGTCACTCTCGGCTGCACGCTCCAGAGCTTCTTGGGCTTGGTGTTGAGTATTTGTCTCACCATCGGTAATTTTTCTAGGCCCTGCAGGGTTATGATGCTGATACCAGAAGTAGATAGGCCATAAAAGATGCAAAGCGAGGGCGGCTATGGCAAGGGTTTTCCAGAACCTACTGTGGTCGTCTGCAGCCGGCGCTGGGCTTGGCTTCAATTCCTCGAGATTGCTTTGAGCCTCAGCGACACCTGCTGTGGTGCCAGCTACCGTGAATCGGAAAGCCGGCAACTGCGTAGCCCGCTGCCGCCCGCTCTTGGTATCCCACCAGGTAACCGTAATCGCCGGCAACTGGTAATCCCCGGGCTTGGTTGCGACGATGGCGGTGGTTTCGATGCGGCTGCCGGTAATGCCGTTCGGACCAATCTGGTCGTCCTGTTGTGGCTGGTCGGGGTAGGTTTTCAGACCTTCGACATCGAGTTTGGGTAGCGGCGGCAGTTGGGCTGCGCGCAGGCCTTCGGCGCGCAGGGTGATGATACGGGTGATGGGTTCGCCGACCTTGAAGGTTTCCGGGTCCTGGCTCCAGCTCTGTACCAGCCCCAGGCTGGCGGCGGGGAGCCAGTGGGCGCCGCTGTAGCTGTCGGGTTTGGGCAGTACCTGAATGCTTTGGGGTTGCGAGCGCAGGCGCAGTCGTTGGCTGTTGCGGTTGAACAGGGAGAAGGGGTCGCGGCGGCCGGCGATGGCGACGTAGTTGAGCGCGGGGATCTGCAGTTCGCCGGAGCTCTCCGGGAAGAGGGCATAAGTCAGTTCGTAGACGGCGTGGGCCACGCCGCCAATCCGTCGCTCGTAGCGCTGTTCATCCAGCTTTTCCACATGGGTGCCGGGAACCTGTAGGGGCTCGGTGGCGATGTCGTGCAGGCCGATGGTGGTGTAGAGGCGGACCTTGACCAGTAGTTGTTCCTGTACGTAGACCTGTTCTTTATCCAGTTCCACTTCCAGGAAAGCCTGGCGGTCGCCACTCTCCGGGCGGGCACCGGCTTCAATGACGGTGATGGGGATGGCATCGGAGACGTTGCCGTGGTGGTGCAGGGAGGGCACGAACAGCTTGCCTTCCCTTTTTGGAGCCAGGGTCAGAGTCCATTCGACAAAGCTTTCGGCACGGCCGTTGATCACCCGGTACTGGTTGGACTGCTGGCGGGAGAGGATATCGAAGTCCTGTTCCAGCAGTTCGAAATCCGGCTGCCCGCCGCTTTCGTTGCCGGAGTAGCGCAGGCGCAGATTGAGGGTTTCGTCGATGCCGATCTGGTTGCGGTCGACGGTGGCGGTGAGATCGGAGGCCTGGGCGAAGTTGGCTAGTAGCAGAAGCAAAAGCGTCTGCAGAAGTCTGATAGTCCCGTGGATATAGATATTTCGATCGCGGCCAGCGGCCGCTCCTACGCTGGCCCTCTCCCCCGGCCCCTCTCCCGCAAGCGGGAGAGGGGAGGCGAGGCGACTTATTCCGTATTTCTTTCCTACCATCTCTGCGTGGCTCCGTTCTCCGGGGGCTGCCATTCGCCGCTGCGGTAGGCGCGGCGGCGCTGCAGGCTTTCGTATTTGAATTTCTCGCGCATCAGGCCGGCGGGATCGTCGGGAATCTGGCGCAGCCACTGATCCAGGGCCTGCTGGGTTTCCGGGTCCAGGGGGCTTTCCTCGGCGCCGGCCTGCTGGGGTTCGCCCTGTTGCTGCTCTTGCCTCTCTCCGTTTTCGCCCTTGGCCGTCCGCTGTTCCTGTTCTTCTGATTCCTGTTGTCCCTGCTCGGATTGCTGTTCTGACGGCTGCTCACCCGCCTGTTGCTGCTCCTGGGTATCCTGCGAGCCGCTGTTTCCGGAGTCGGAGCCCTGCTGGCTCTGTTGCTGTTGCCCGCTCTGGTTCTGCTGTTGTTCGTTGTCTCCGGACTGCTGTTGTTGCTGTTGCTGTTGCTGCTGCTGGTCGGATTGATTCTGCTGGGATTGCTGCTGCTGCTGCTGTTGTTGTTGTTTCTGCAATTCCCTGAGCTTTTCTGCGATCTCGCGGTTGTGCCGGGCGTCGGCCATCTGCGGCTGTTGTTTCAGTGCCTCGTCGTAGGCGGCGATGGCCTCGTCGTAGCGGCCCTGCTGGGTGAGGCTGTTGCCGAGATTATAGAGCCCCTGAGGGTCATCACTCTGAGCAAAATCCTCTGCCGCGGCGGGGAAGTTGCCTGCGCGGTAGTTGGCAGTGCCGCGCCAGCGGCGGTTCTTGAAGGTC
Source organism: Microbulbifer rhizosphaerae (assembly GCF_014191725.1). GTDB lineage: Bacteria > Pseudomonadota > Gammaproteobacteria > Pseudomonadales > Cellvibrionaceae > Microbulbifer > Microbulbifer rhizosphaerae. The sequence goes on along the minus strand of NZ_JACHWZ010000009.1, from coordinate 217,540 downwards.
TTCGCGGCCTGTTCCGGTTCTCCCTGTTCCAGTAGTTCCTCCCCGCGCTGGTCCGGGGTGCGCCACAGTTCCTGGGCGTCGCTGTGTTGCGGCAGCAGCAGGGCCAGGGGAAGGGCGCAGGCGAGGGCGCCGCGGCGGAATAGCAGAGCGGTCAAGGGCAACAGCAGCAGGATCAGCCACGGCCCCTCTTCGCGCCACTGGTCGAATTCGCGCTCGGTGAGCTGGGCCTGCTGCGGCGTTTCACCCTCTGGCAGCAGGTAATGGATATCGCTGTCGTCCACGGTGATCTCGGCGAAGCGGCCGCGGCTTTCCCGGGCCAGCTTTCTCAGTTCGCCGGCATTGAAATTGGCGATAACGATCGCGCCGTTGCTGTCGGTGGCGAAGCCGCCGCCGTTACCCCGGGGGATGGGGCTGCCCTCGCCGCTGCCGACGGCCAGTATCGACAGTTCGACGCCGGCTTCGGAAACCAGTTTCTTCACCCCGCCCAGTGCCGATTCATCGAAGCCGTCGGTGACCGCAAGCAGGTCGCCGTTGCCATTGGCGCCGTCCCGCAGCAGTCTGATCCCCGTCTCCACTGCCATTTCTATATTGCTGCCGGGCACCGGCACAATCGATGGCGACAGGGCAGGCACCAGGTTGGCGATGGTGACGGTGTCCTCAGTGAGCGGGGTGACCACATGGGCCTCACCGCCGTATGCTACCAGGGCGGTGAGGCCGTCTTTGCGCTCCTTGAGAATATCGAGAATTTTCAGCCGCGCGCGGGTGAGGCGGTCCGGCGACAGGTCGGTGGCCATCATCGACGGCGACAGGTCCAACAGGATCACCAGCGCGTCCTGGTTGCTGTACACCGGCGTGGGCAGCTTGCGCCAGGTGGGCCCCGACAGCGCCAGGATAGCGCCGGCGAGCAGGGCGAAGATCAGCGCGAACAGCCAGGGACGTTTTTCCCCGCCGCGCAGCAGCAGGTGGGGTAGCAGATCCGGGTCGATAATTTTTTGCAGATTGCCGCTGTTCAGCACGGTGCGCGCCAGGCCCCAGCAGAGCAGGGCAGCCGGCAGCAGCAGCCAGAGGAATTGGGGGCGCAGAAAATGGAATTGGTGCAGGTCGGCAAACATATTCATAGTGTTTGGCTCCGCTGGACGGGCTCAAGAGCCGCTTTGCCGAAGTGGCGGCGGGTGCTCCCGGGCCCGGTGTTCCCGGGAGCGCGGGCCGCTGTGCGGCGCTGGAATTCGACGCTCCCGGCAGCGAGCAGTGGCACCGCGGCCCACAACATGGTCAGCAGCAGCGCTGCACCCAACGGCCACACATACAGAGATTTCAGCGGACGGTAGCTGGCGGCCTCCTGTTCCACCGGTTCCAGGCGGTCGAGTTCGTTGTAGATATCCACCAGTTCCTGTGGGTTGTGCGCGCGGAAATACTGGCCACCGGTCGTGTCGGCGATAGCTTGCAGGGTTTCGCTGTCCAGATCCCGGGAGGGGTTGATACGGCGCGCACCGAAGCGGCTGCCCAGCAGGCCAGGCTGGATCATCTCCTCCGCGCCCACGCCGATGGTATAGACGGTCACCCCCGCCTGCTGCGCCAGCTCGGCGGCTTTGCCTGGGGCGATTTCCCCGGCGGTATTGGCGCCGTCGGTGAGCAGGATCAGCACCCGCTGTTCCGCGGGGCGCTGGGTCAGGCGCTTGACCGCGAGGCCGATGGCATCGCCGATGGCGGTGCCCTGGCCGGCGAATCCGATCTGCGCTTCCTGTAAAAGCGTACCCACGGTTTTCCGGTCGTAAGTGAGGGGCGCCTGCAGGTAGGCGCGAGTGCCGAACAGTACCAGTCCCAGGCGGTCGCCCTCGCGCCGCTCGACAAAGTCGCTCACCACCCGTTTCACCGCTTCGACACGCATGGCCGGGCGGCCGTCCAGCAACATGTCCGGGGTCTCCATGCTGCCGGAAATATCCACTGCCACCAGCAGGTCCCGGGCGCTGCTCTTCTGTGCAATGGGCTCGCCATACCACTGTGGACGGGCCGCGGCGGACAGCAGCAGCAACCACAGCAGGCTGAGCAACAACAGGTTGGCGAGGTTGCCCTGGCTGGCGTCGCCACTCTGGGACAACTCAGAGTAAAAAGGCACTTTGAGGGCGCTGGTGAGCGGCCTGGCACGGGGCAGCAAGCGGCGGACCAGCCAGGGCAGTGGCAGCAGGGCGAAGACCCAGGGGGTGGCGAACTCAAACACCGGCGGCCTCCCGCTGGTGGGATTCCACCCACTGTATGGCGCAGTCGCGCAGCGCTACGGTGCAATCACGCAGCTTCTGGTCCCACTCCGGGTTTTTATCCGGTCGCCGGTAAAGATGTTCCAGCAGGGCCTCCCGGGCTTCGGCCGGGAGTTCGCTGTCGGAGGAATTTTCCAGGAACTCGATCCAGCGTCGCCCGGTGAGATTGCCGCAGGCGGGCCGGCCGAAGCTGGCGACCGCCACCCGCTTGAGAATTTCGTTGATCTGTTCGACTGCGCGCGGATTGGCCGGGGCGACATCCTGCAACAGGCGCACGGCCTCCACGCGGTAGCGGTTGCGCGCGCGGATTTTTCGCCGCCTGTGCCAAAAGAAAATCGCCGCGGCCACGGCGGTGAGAATCAGTGCTCCCAGCAGCCACCAGCCGGGGGCCGGCGGCCACCAGCCAACCGGTGCCGGTTCATGGATATCGCGCAGCTGTGCCAGCAGTTCCTGCGCTTCTTTTGACAGCTGGGGAGAGGGCTGGGCCTGTTGCATTGCGGGAATCTTCAACGCATCACCCCCACGCGTCCCTTTTGCCGTTGGCCGTAGTAAGAGAGCAGTGCCGGCACCAGCGGTCGGGTGTTGTCGAAGTCCAGCAGCGGCAGCCGGTGCCGTCGACAAAGCTGCGCCACTTCCGCGCGGGCCTGTGTCTGGTGGTCGGCAAAATGTTCGCGCAACGGGCGGTTGCCGGCGTTCAGGAAGGTGCGCTGGCGGCCGTCGGAAATGGTCAGCGACTGCTCTGGCAGCTCCCGTTCCATCGGGTCGCTGATGCGTAGTACCTGCAGGTCCGCGTGGCGGCCAAGGAGATAGAGGGGCTGCTCGCAGGTCTCGTTCAGGTCGTGGCAGTCGCTGATCAGGAACAGGGCGCTGCCGGGGCGGGTAATGCGCCGGGCTTCCTCCAGGAGCTGTTTGAGCGGTTGCGCGGTCCCTTCGGGCACCGGGCTCCGCAGCGCACCGGCGCGGGCCACTGTACCGTGAATCATCGACAGGACAGCGTGATGACTGCGGCGCGGGCGCACGGTTTCGAAGTCGCCGTCGGAATACAGCAGGGCGCCGATGCGATCGCCGTTCTGCAGGCCGGCCCAGGCCAGGGCGGCGGCGATGCCGCTGGCGGCGACGGACTTGAACGCCTGGCGGCTGCCAAAAAACATCGGTGAGCGCAGGTCCACCAGGATGACAACCGGTCGCTCCCGCTCCTCCTGGTAGAGCTTGGTGTGGGTCTTGCCGGTACGCGCGGTTACCCGCCAGTCGATGGTGCGCACATCGTCGCCGGGCTGATAGTCGCGCACCTCCTCGAAGTTCATGCCGCGGCCGCGGTAACGGGTGAGCAGGTTGCCGGCCTGGTCGCTTTTCGCCAGATGCGGTTTGAACAGCTGCAGTTGGCGGGCGATGGCACGCAGTTGAACCAGCGGCGTCACTTCAGGGTAGGCGCCGCGGGGATTCAGTTCGGTGTGGGAAATGACAGTGGGCATCAGATGGCCGGCACCTGTTGCAGCAGTCGCCGGATAACCTGGTCGGCGGTGATACCGGCCGCTTCGGCCTCGAAACTGAGCAGCAGGCGGTGGCGCAATACGTCCGGGGCCACTTCCATCACGTCGTCCGGGGTGACGAAGTCCCGGCCTTTGAGCCAGGCCAGTGCGCGGGCGCACCGGTCCAGTGCAATCGTGGCCCGGGGGCTGGCACCAAAATCTAGCCACGAGGCCAGCTCGCTGTCATACTTCGCGGGCTCCCGTGTAGCAATGACAAGTTGGACAGTATAGGTCTCTACCGCTTCCACCATCTGCATTTCCAGGATCTGGCTGCGGGCGCGAAAAATGGTGTCCTGGCTGACAACACCGGAAGGGCGATTTTCGCCAAGGCTTGCCTCGGATCTGGCCAGGCGCAAAATTTTCGCTTCCGCAACTGCATCGGGGTAGGCAAGATTCACTTGCATGAGGAACCTATCCAATTGCGCCTCCGGCAGCGGATAAGTCCCTTCCTGTTCTATAGGGTTCTGTGTCGCCATCACCAGGAATAATTCTGGCAGCGGATAAGTTTTGCGGCCCACGCTGATCTGGCGTTCCGCCATGGCCTCCAGCAGCGCCGACTGCACCTTGGCCGGCGCGCGGTTGATCTCGTCCGCCAGCACCAGGTTGTGGAACACAGGCCCGGGCTGAAAATGGAACTCTCCGGTTTCCGGTCGGTAGATATCGGTGCCGGTAATATCCGCCGGCAACAGGTCTGGCGTAAATTGGACGCGATGGAAATCACCCTCAATAGCCTCGCCCAGTGTTTTGATCGCCTTGGTTTTGGCCAGTCCCGGGGCCCCTTCCACCAGCAGGTGGCCGTCCGCGAGCAGGGCGATCAGTATCCGTTCGACCAGGGTCCTCTGGCCGATAATCTGCTGTTCCAGCCAGTCGCCGAGGGCGGTGATCTGGTCTCGGGTATTCAGGTTCTGTTCCATAGCGCCACTTCTTTTATTGCGAATAATCCTGCGTCCGCCCGCCCAGGGCAGCACTCTATCTTTATGTATAGCTACCCGCGACAAAGGGCTGCGGGCGCGTTGATTTTAACGGCGGTTGCAGATGAGGCAACCGCTGGACGAATTGTAGACAGTTGGTGCGGCGCGGAGTTCAACGGCTCGAAACGCCGGCCCGACATAACACAGTAATATCCGCGGCCGAGGGCTGCGAATCAATAGGAGGTTTTCCGTGAATATGGCGACGGTGATTACCGACAGCCGCGAAGAGCTGCTGGAGCAGCTGACAGCACTGATCCGGGAAAAGCTTGCGGGGGAGGCGGAGCCGGTGGTGGATTTTGCCGGGCAGTTCCTGCACCAGTACCCGATGGAGGACCTGGCCGGCCGCCGCCTGGCCGACATATACGGCTGTATCTACACCTGGTGGAACTTTATCCAGGACCGCGCTCCGGATACCCCCAAGGTGCGGGTATGCAATCCGCGCCTGGAGGATGACGGCTGGGAGTGTTCGCACACGGTGGTGGGGGTGCTGCAGCGGGACATGCCATTTCTGGTGGACTCGGTACGCATGGAAATCAACCGCCGCAACACGGTGATCCACTCCATCAAGAGCACGATACTGCATCTGCGGCGCGGCCGCGGCGGCAAGCTGCTGGAGTTGTTGCCGCGCTGTCAGGTCGGAGAGGAGCCCGGAGCGGATGTATCCGGCGAGGCGCTGATCTATGTGGAGATCAACCTGGACACCTCGACAGGGCACGCCGCGGATCTGGTCGTGGCGTTGAAAGATGTGCTCGGGGATGTGGAGCTGGTGGTGGACGACTATTTACCCATGCTCGACACCTGCAGCGCTATGGAAGACCAACTGCACGTAGGCCTGGCCGGGGGCGGGCTCGCCGAGGGCGACGGCAACCTGCAGGAGGCCTGCGCCTTCCTGCAGTGGATGCGCGACGGCAATTTCACCTTCCTCGGCTACCGCGAATATGAATTCTGCCAGCAGGGTGACAACAAGAAGGTCCTCTGCGAGGTGGAACAGCGCCGCCTGGGGATTTTCAAGAAGCTGGAGGAGCCGGCGGAGCCCACGCCGGAATACGCCTTCAACGAGGGCAAGCAGAAGTTCTACCAGGGCCCGAATTTCCTCACCTTCGCCAAGTCGTCGGTGAAGTCCCGGGTGCATCGCGCCGCCTATTCCGACTATGTCACCATCAAGCGCTACGACGCCAAAGGGGAGTTGATCGGCGAGTCCGCATTCATGGGCCTGTACACCTCGCCGGTGTACACCGAGAGCCCGGCCAAGATCCCGATCATCCGCCGCAAGATGGCCTCGGTGATGGAGTCCAGCGCTCTCGCGCCCCACAGTCACGACGGCAAGACGCTGCGCCGCATCCTGGATACCTTTCCCCGCGACGAACTCTTCCAGAGCAGCACCCGGGAACTGTTCCACACGGTGATGGGCGTGCTGAGCATGAACGAGCGCGCGCATATCCGCCTGTTTATGCGCCGGGACCCCTTCGGCAAGTTCGTCACCGCCACTGTGTATGTGCCGCGGGAACAATTCAACAGTACTGTGCGCGAACAGATCTGCGAGCATATCGCCAGGGCCGTCAAGGCCAAGGAGTCCGATTTCACCACCTATTTTTCCGAGTCCATTCTCGCGCGGGTGCACTTCGTGTTTCGCGTTTCCCCCAGCGAGCCGGTGGACATCGACGTAGCGCGACTGGAGGCGCAAATCGTGGACATTACCCGCTCCTGGGAAGACGTATTCCAAAAATCCCTGATCGAAAACCACGGCGAGGAAGAGGGCAACCGCCTCTACAGTGTCTACGGCCGCGCCTTCCCCGCCGGCTACCGGGAGGATTTCGAGCCGCGCATCGCGGTGCAGGATGTGGCCGCGATTCAGGACCTGAACGAGCAGAACCGCGTGGCCATGAGTTTCTACCAGCCGGTGGGCGCGGCGGCGGGCAGCCTGCGCTTCAAGGTGTTCAACTGGGGCAGCGGGCTCACCCTGTCCGATGTGATTCCGGTGCTGGAAAACCTGGGTCTGCGGGTGATCGGTGAATTCCCCTACACCATTCGTCCCCACGCCGCCGCCGATGTGTGGATGCACGAGTTTTACCTGGAGTTCGGCTTGCCCACCCGTGTGGACGCCCAGGCCTCCCGCGGCCTGTTCCAGGACGCCTTCGCGGCTATCTGGAGCAATGTGGCTGAGAGCGACGCCTTCAACCGCCTGGTACTGGCGGCGCGCCTCAACTGGCGCGAGGTCTCCATGCTGCGCGCCTACGCCCGCTACCTGAAACAGACCAAATTCAGTGCCAGCCAGGGATATATCGCCGCCACTCTGGCCAACCACGTGGAGATAACCCGCAATCTGGTGGCGCTGTTCCGCGCCATGTTCGATCCGCGCATCAGCGGCGACCGGCAGGACCAGACCCGGGTGGAGCGGCTGATCAAAAAAATCCACGACGGGCTCGATGGTGTCGATAACCTGAACGAAGACCAAGTGATCCGCCGTTACCTGGAACTGATCCTGGCCACGCTGCGCACCAACTTCTTCCAACTGGGTAAGGACGAGCAGCCCAAAGACTATATCTCCATCAAGTTCAGCCCGCGGGAAATTCCCGGTATTCCCGAGCCCCGCCCGGAGTTCGAAATCTTCGTCTACTCACCGCGGGTTGAGGGTGTGCACCTGCGCGGCGGCAAGGTGGCCCGCGGCGGCTTGCGCTGGTCCGACCGCCTGGAAGACTTCCGCACCGAGGTACTGGGGTTGGTAAAGGCGCAGAACGTCAAGAATGCGGTGATCGTTCCCAGCGGCGCCAAAGGTGGCTTCGTGGTGCGCCAGCCCCCGGTGGACGGCAGCCGCGAGGCGATCATGGAAGCGGGGATCGCCTGCTACCAGACATTTGTTCGCGGCTTGCTGGATATTACCGACAACCTCAAGGACGGCGAGGTGGTGACTCCCGAACAGGTGATCCGTCGCGACGGCGATGACCCCTATCTGGTGGTGGCCGCGGACAAGGGCACCGCTACCTTCTCTGATATCGCCAACGGTATCGCCGCCGAGTACGACTTCTGGCTCGGCGACGCCTTCGCCTCCGGAGGCAGCCAGGGCTACGACCACAAGAAGATGGGTATCACTGCCCGCGGCGCCTGGGTGTCGGTGCAGCGGCATTTCCGCGAGATGGACGTGGACGTGCAGAGCGAGGATTTTTCGGTGATCGGTATCGGCGATATGGCCGGCGATGTTTTTGGCAACGGCATGCTGCTGTCGGAGCATATCCGCCTCGTGGGTGCCTTCAATCACCTGCACATTTTTGTCGACCCCGAGCCGGATGCCGCGGCGGGTTTCGCCGAGCGCAAGCGCCTGTTCGAACTGCCGCGCTCCAGTTGGACTGACTACAACAGTAAGTTGATTTCCAAAGGCGGCGGTATTTTCGAGCGGCGCGCCAAGTCGATAAAGATCACCCCGGAAATGAAAAAAGCCTTCGACATCGAAGCGGACCAGCTCAATCCCAACGAGCTGATCAGCGCCATGCTCAGGGCACCGGTGGACCTGATCTGGAACGGCGGCATCGGCACCTACGTCAAGGCCGGCACCGAGTCCCACGCCCAGGTGGGGGACAAGTCCAACGACGTGCTGCGGGTCAACGGCCGCGAGCTGCGCGCCAAGGTGTTCGGCGAGGGTGGCAACCTGGGCATGACCCAGCGCGGGCGCATCGAGTTCGCCCTCAACGGCGGCCGCTGTAACACCGATTTTATCGACAATGCCGGCGGCGTCGACTGCTCCGACCACGAGGTGAACATCAAGATCCTCCTCAACAAGGTGGTGGCCAACGGTGACCTCACCGACAAGCAGCGCAACCAGCTGTTGGAGGAAATGACCGACTCGGTATCGGAGCTGGTGTTGAATAACAACTACAACCAGACCCGCGCGCTCAGCGTGGCGGAATTCCAGGTGGCTGCGCGCATCGACGAATACCGGCGGACCATCAACGCCCTGGAGAGCGAGGGCCGCCTGCGGCGCGCACTGGAATTTATTCCCGACAATGAGCAGCTCAACGAGCGCCAGAACCGCGGCCAATACCTGACCCGCCCGGAGCTTTCGGTGCTCATCTCCTACGTGAAGGTGAAACTGAAGGAAGAGCTGCTCAACGCCCAGATCACCGACAATCCACGGGTGCAGGAGGTGGTGGAATCCGCCTTCCCCGGGGAACTGGTGGTCCGCTACCGGGAGCTGGTCTACGACCATCCGCTGCGGCGCCAGATCGTCGCCACGCAGGTGGCCAACGAACTGGTCAACAATATGGGGATTACCTTCTATCACCGCATGAGCGGTGCTACCGGTGCGGATATCGACACTGTCGCCGCCGCCTATATCTGTGCGCGGGACGTCTACCTGATGGATGAGTTCCAGCAAAGCGTGGCTGAGTTGGACTACAAGGTTTCCTCCCAGTTGCAGCTCGAGCTGCTCAACTCCATGATCGGCCGCGTGCGCCGCGCCGCGCGCTGGTTTATCCGCAACCGCCGCGGCGAACTGGAGCCGGCACAGGAGCGCAGACTATTTCAGGAATCGGTGCAACGGGTGATCACGGCGCTGCCGGAAGTGCTGAGCGGTGAGCCGCGCCGGGAGTGGGAAGAGCATTACCAGAGCCTGCTGGAAGCCAGTGTACCGGAGCCGGTGGCGCTGTTGGCGGCTTCGCCCACTCATCTTTATTCGGCACTGGGAATTTCCCAATCCGCCCTCGTAAGCGAGCGGCCGGTGGAGGAGGTGGCAAGTATCTACTTCCGCCTGGCAGACGCCTTGGACCTGCACTGGTTCGGCAACCAGATTATCGCCCTGCCGATGGACACCTTCTGGCAGACGCAGGCCCGCGAGACCAGTATGGACGATCTGGATGGCCAGCTCTCCAGCCTGGCGGTGAATATCCTGCGCCTGGCTGGGGATGGGAACCTGGATGTGGATGGCGCCATGGCCCTCTGGGGCGATATCATGGCGCCGGCGATACAGCGCTGGAACAACATCCTCGCGGAACTCAAGTCCGCGCCGGGGGGGGACTTCGCCATGTTTACCGTGGCCCTGCGCGAGTTGATGTACCTGGCCAACGCCACCGCGGACCAGGAGTCGCTGGTGTAGGAGCGGCCGTTGGCCGCGATCGAACTGCTGCGGATCGCGGCCAACGGCCGCTCCTACAGGTAAAACGACAGAATTATTAAGGAAAGGCATGTATTCACATCTGCGCAAAGCCCTGTTTGCGCTCGATCCCGAACGGGCCCACCACCTGTCCCTGGACGCCATCGGCGCAGCTGAGCGGTTGGGACTGATCAACCTGTTCAGCAAACCGGTTCCGGATGACCCGGTGGAGTTGATGGGCCTCACTCTGCCCAACCCCGTGGGCCTGGCGGCGGGTCTGGACAAGAATGCCCAGGCATTCAACGGCCTTGGCGCCCTGGGCTTCGGCTTCGTGGAAGTGGGCACGGTGACTCCGCGCCCGCAGCCGGGCAATCCGCAGCCGCGCCTGTTCCGCCTGCAGGAGGCGGAGGCGATTATCAATCGCATGGGTTTCAACAACCTGGGGGTGGATTACCTGGTGCAGCGGGTCAAGCGTCGCCGTTACGGCGGCGTACTCGGCATCAATGTGGGCAAGAATTTCGATACTCCGGTGGAACGGGCGGCGGACGACTACTGCCTGTGCATGGAAAAAGTCTACCCCTATGCGGACTACATCACCGCCAACGTCTCCTCCCCCAACACCAAAGGGCTGCGGGACCTGCAGTTCGGCGAGAGCCTCGACCGGCTGCTGGGCGAGATCAAGGAGAAGCAGCTGCAACTGGCCCAGAGCTGTGGCCGCTCGGTGCCACTGGCGGTGAAGATAGCGCCGGATATCGATGACGAGGCCATCGCCCGGATCGCCGAATCGTTGCGCGAATATGAGATTGAAGGGGTGATCGCTACCAACACCACTGTCGACAAGTCCTCGGTGGCCCATCTTCCCCACGGCAGGGAAGAGGGTGGCCTGAGTGGTCGGCCGCTGGCGGAGAAGTCCACCCGGGTGATTGCACAGCTGGCGCGGGAACTGCGTGGGCAGATTCCGATCATTGGCGTCGGTGGTATTTTTGACGGCGCCAGTGCTGTGGAGAAAATTCGCGCTGGTGCCACCGCGGTGCAGATTTACTCCGGCTTTATCTACCGTGGTCCGGCATTGGTGAAAGAGGTGGTGGAGGCGATTGCCATTTTGCGCCAGCAGGGGGCGGGCGGTCGCTAATATGGCCCTGATCCCCGAGTATGGAACCCGGGGAGGTGGATAGTCACTTTGCGCCTTGCGGTATGCGTCCCCCGAGACGGGTCGGGCCGCTACATAGTGCTCCAGCCGTCCGGATGGTGCACATTGGTGGTTACCGCTCGGTAGGTTTCCAGTTTTTGCGCTGTGACTGAACCTTCAAACCCGTTCCAGTAATCCTCCCGGCCTTCCCGCCAGCCATTGATCCAGGCTTGGTGAAGCTCTTCATTTTCAAAGGGACAATTATCCATGGCTTTGTTTTGAGTGGCGGCCAGATAGCCTTTGTAGAAGGCTCTGTCGGACTGGTTGCGTTTTTGGCGTTTCATAAGGTTTGGGCACCTCTTGCCGTTCGCAGGTTTTCACTCCCCGATATTCAAGGATATGGTGAAAACCCGTGAAATAAAAAAGCGCTCGCCGCCGCGCGCTGTTTCATTCGCTGTGCACTGTTGGGTTCACATTGCGGGAACCGGTTGGCATCCTTTGAGCTGGCGGTTATGAGCGCAGCCCCCAGTAGAGCAAAAAGCACCTGGCCTGTGAACGAACGCTTTCATCTGAAGAGAAATGGTAATAGAAGAAATTTGCATAGCGGGGAAATCTTCCCAAAATTGTCGCCTTGTCGCCTTGTCGCCTTGTCGCCTTGTCGCCTTGTCGCCTTGTCGCCTTGTCGCCTTGTCGGCACAGTTTCCGCTTGAGTGAGAGACAGGATTTTGACTGACGTTATCGACTTTACCGCCAGCTGCCCCCGGGGCCTAGAGAGCCTGCTGGCGGAGGAGCTGCGCGCCCTGGGCGCCGGCACGACCCGCGAACAGCCCGCCGCGGTGCACTTCTCCGGTTCCCTGCAACTGGCTTACCGCTGCTGCCTGTGGAGCCGCCTGGCCAATCGCGTGCTGCTGCGCCTGGGGCAGGTCCGGATTGCCGATGCGGAAGATCTGTATCGCGCCGTGGCCGGGATTCCCTGGGAGGAGCATATCAATCCCTCCGGCGTACTCTGGCTGCAGTTCTCCGGTACCAACCGGGAGATCCGCAACAGCCAGTTCGGCGCCCAGAAGGCCAAGGACGCCATCGTCGACCGGCTGCGCCGCCAGAGCGGTGCGCGGCCGGAGATAGACCGCCGACATCCGGACCTGACCGTGGCCCTGCGCCTGCAGCGGGACACGCTGGATATCGCCATCGACCTCAGCGGCACGAGCCTGCACAGGCGCGGCTACCGCACCCATATCGGCGCTGCGCCCCTGAAAGAGAACCTCGCTGCTGCACTGCTGTTGCGCGCCGGCTGGCCGGACATCGCCGCCGATGGCGGCGCGCTGCTGGACCCCATGTGCGGCTCCGGTACCCTGCTCATCGAAGGGGCGATGATGGCGGCGGATATTGCGCCGGGACTATTGCGCGAGGAATTCGGTTTCGAGCGCTGGCTCAACCACCAGAGCGATCTGTGGATGCCGCTGCGCGAAGAGGCGCTGGAGCGCCGGCGGCAGGGGCTGGAACGGGAACTGCCGGAAATCCGCGGCTATGACGCCGACGCCAAGGTTCTGTTTGCCGCCGAGGCCAATATCGCCCGCGCCGGGCTGGAAAAGCAGGTGCGGGTCAGCTGTCGTCCGGTGGCGGCCTTCAAGGTGCCCAGTCACCGCCAAGTGAAACCCGGACTGGTATTGACCAATCCCCCCTATGGCGAGCGCCTGGGCGAACAGGAAGCACTGCGCGAGACCTACGCGGAATTGGGTCGGCAGCTGAAAAAGGAATTCCCCGGTTGGTCGGTGGGCATTTTTACCGGCAACCCAGAGCTGGGCCACGCCACCGCCCTGCGCTCCCACAAGCAGTACCAGCTGTACAACGGCAGTATTCCCAGCCAGCTGCTACTGTTTCGTATCCGCGAGCAGTCCTCAGAAAGCCGGGTGGAAGAGGAGGGGCGTCGAACGCTTTCTGCGGAAGTGGAGATGGTGGCCAACCGGCTGCGCAAGAACCTGCGCACCACAGGCAAATGGGCGCAGAAGAGCGGCATAAGCTGCTACCGCCTGTACGACGCGGACCTGCCGGAATACGCTGCGGCGATCGACCTCTACCACTCGCTGGAAGGCGAGTTGTTTGCCCATGTACAGGAGTACAAGGCGCCGGCGAACATCCCGGAGGAAAAGGCCCAAGCGCGGCTGCGCGACTTGGTGCGCGCGGTTCAATCGGTGCTGGAGCTGTCCGGGAAAAATATCAGCATCAAAGAGCGCCGCCGTCACAGCCACAAGGGTGGTGGCCAGTACCGCAAACACTCCGATACCGCCTCCGCCTTCTGGGTGGACGAGTACGGCGCGCAATTGGAAGTAAACCTGTGGGCTTACCTGGACACCGGGCTCTTCCTGGACCACCGCCCGGTGCGTCAGTACCTGCGCAAACTGGCCCCGGGGAAGAAATTTCTCAATCTGTTTTGCTATACCGCCAGCGCCACGGTACAGGCGGCGCTGGGCGGTTGCGTGCAGAGCACCAGCGTGGATATGTCGAAAACCTACCGGGAATGGAGCGCGCGCAACTTCCAGCGCAACAACCTGGACCCCTACCGGCACCAACTGGTGGAGGCGGACTGCCTGCAGTGGCTGGAAGCCGCGCAGCAGAACCGTCGCGGCCATTACGACCTGATTTTCATGGACCCGCCCAGTTTTTCCAACTCGGCGAAAATGCGCGGCGTCTTGGATATTCAGCGGGACCACCCAAAATTGATCCGCCAGTGCATGGCTTTACTGGCCCCCGGGGGTTCTCTGGTTTTTTCCAATAATTTGCGCACATTCAAAATGGACGAAGCTATTTGTGCGGAATTTCGGGTGGAGAATTTACCGCTGCTGGACAGGGATTTTCAGCGCAATCCGAAAATTCACAATGTTTGGGAAATCAGGCGAAACGATGAAGGGTGAATGTGGGATGTGCGATCTGACATAGCGGTGTAGCAGCGGCCGTTGGCCGCGATTGCATCTCGCCGGCCTGAATGGCCGATCGCGGCCAACGGCCGTTCTGCTGCACAAAATTCCGCATTGATAAGGCATATTCCTGTGCCGGAGATCTGGCCGCCTCCGCCCACCGGGCAGATCAGAGTATCCACTGAATACTCACCGCTGGCCACTCATTCCAGTTCCATTACCACGCGGAAGCCGACTGTCTTGGAAACGGTGTGTTCGCTCAGGCCGGTGCGGTAGTCGGAACTGATATTGTCCAGGGGTTCGCGCATGGAGCCGCCGCGCACGCTGCGCAGCTCGCATTTGTCTACCACCACCGGCTGGCCGTCGTTACGGCTCTGGCCGTAACCGTTCAGGTAGCAATCCTCTACCCACTCGGCCACATTGCCGGCGGTGTCGAAGAGGCCGAAGCGGTTGGCCTGGTAGTGGCCCACGGGCGCGCTGGAGTAGCTGAACAGGCCGTTGAACTCACTGGAGCAGCCGCGGCGGCAGTTGGCTTTGCCGCGGGCTTCGCTGCCGCCCCACCAGAAGGGGTACGACACACCGCCGCGGGCGGCGTACTCCCACTCGGCCTCGCTGGCCAGGCGGTAGCGGCGTCCGGTCTGGCCGGACAGCCAGCGGGCGTAGTTCCGCGCATCCCGCCAACTCACGTTGATTACCGGTCGGTCGCCGCGGCCCCAGCCGGCATCGCCGGGCAGGGCGGCGTCGGTGGCCTTGGCATAGCGGTCGTATTCGTCGAAAGTGATTTCGTAAGTGGAGATGGCGAATGGTTTGCCAATGGTGACCCGATGCGCCGGGCTGGAGGCGTCGCGCTGGTCGTTGCCCATGGTAAAGCTGCCGGCCCCGATCACCACCATCTGCGGGCCGGTGCCGCCGTCCGGCAGGGGAGAGCGAATCTTTTTGCCGGGGTAGTAGGCGCGTTCCAGAGTTACCGGCACCGTGAGGTCGCTATCTTTTATCTCCATCCAGCGGCGCAACGTGGTATAGCCGGGTCGGCTCACTTCCAGATCGTACTTGCCCGGCTCCAGAAGAATACCCGGGCGGTAACGGGGATTGATGTTCATGACCCGCACCCGCGCATCGCGGGGCCGCGGCTGCACGGTGAGACGGTATTTCGGGGTTTCCACCACGGGTTTGATGGCCGCAGTCCCTTCTTCGCTTGGGATGGTATCGGAGGATTCCTCGGTCTCCGGCTCGGTTTCCTCGGTCCTGGCGGTTTCCACCGGGGTATCCGTTGTGGGGATCTCTTCCAGTGGGGCCGGCGGTTCGATGCTCTGTTGAAGGGGCGCCTGTGGGGCCTCCTGTTCGGGCTCCGGTTCGCTGGGTGCCGCTGCGGCCACCAGAGGGGTTTTGGGGACCGCTGCGGGCGCCTGTTCCGGTACCAGCAGAGAGGCGGTGTAGTCGCTGGCGCTGTCCAGCAGGGAAGAGCCGGATTGCCACTGCAGCTTGTAGCCGATCAGGCTGAACAGCATCCAGCCGAACACCAGGGATACCGACACCAGGCCGCCGAACAGCCACTGGCGGCGCTTGCGCGGCGGCGCCTGCTGGATCACCTGGTGGATGCGCATGATGGTTGCCTGCTCGGCGCGAGGGTGGTTTTCGTGCAGGGGTTTGTCGCGCCAGCGGGCCCAGGCGGCGGCGATCTGGTCGCTCAGGGTGCCGTAAAGGGTCATCAGCAGGGCGCGCAGCAGGCTGGAGACACGCACCGAGGTGTTGTTGAGCTGGGTGGCCTGGGTCGAGGGCTTGCCGGCCAGGGTGGCTATCAACTGGTCGATGGCGTCCACCACGTCCAGCCCGCGCTGGAAGCGCTGTTCCGGGTCCTTGGCCAGGAAGCGGTCGATCAGGCTCTGATACAGGGAGTGGCGCGCCGGCAGCTTGGGGATCGGGTCGGTGAGGTGCTTGATGGCGATGGCCACCGCCTCGTCCGCCTGGAAGGGCACTGCGCCGGCGAGCATCTCGTAGAACACCACACCCAGGCTGTAGAGGTCGGCGCGCCCGTCGATGGCGGTGCCGCGGGCCTGTTCGGGGCTCATGTAGTGGGGCGTGCCCACCACCATACCGGTACTGGTCATGCGTGTGGTCCGCGCGATTGCCCGGGCCACCCCGAAGTCGGTGAGTACTGCGGAGCCGTCCTCGCGAAACAGGATGTTTTCCGGTTTCAGGTCGCGGTGCACATAGCCCTTGCCGTGGGCGTGATCCAGCGCCGTGGCGATCTGGCGGATGATATTCAGCGCCTCCAGTGGATCTATACTCCCCTCGGACAGGCGATCGGAGACCGAGCCACCGGGCATGTAGTCCATGGCGATATAGTTGAGGCTGCGGTAGCGGCCGATATCGTGGATGCCGACGATATTGGGGTGGGAGAGCTGGCCGACGATATTGGCCTCGCGCTGGAAGCGCTCGCTGAACACCGGATCGGCGTTGAGCACGGGCGACATGACCTTGAGCGCCACCTGGCGGCCAACGCTGCGCTGGATAGCCAGGTACACGGTGGACATGCCGCCCTGGTTGATCTTCTTCAGGATGCGGTAGCCGGGGATTTCCAGCGATGTGGCGGTATTGGCGGTATTGGTGCTGACGACTTCCATTGAACCCTATTCCTTGCCTCTTTACCCAAACTGCCGGGCGACCAGTGTAGCCAGCAGGCCCAACAGGGCGAGCGCACTCAGGACAGGGAGTATTTTGCCGCGAAATTTCGATCGGGGCGCGGAAGGGTGTGGCGTACGGCCTGTGCGGAAAGTCCACTTTCCGGATGTTGCTGGCGTCTTATCCGGCGCGCTGATCAGTTGTACGGTGATATTGTCCTTTCCCCCGGCGTCCAGCGCGGCGGCCACCAGCAGGTCCGCGGCGCGGCGGTTGTCGCTGTTGGCCGCAAGAACCTGGGCTATCTGTTCCGGCTCCACCTCGGCGCTGAGGCCGTCGCTGCACAGCAACAGTTTCTGTCCCGGCCGCCAGGGGGCGGAAACCCGGTCTATCTCCAGGCTGGGATTGGCGCTGCCGCCGATACAGCGGGTGATTACATGGCGGTTGGGGTGGTTGGCGGCTTCCAGCGGATTGATTGCACCGGAATCCACCAGCATCTGCACGTAGGAGTGGTCGTTGGTGAGCTGCTTCAGTTGGCCGCCGCCCTCTCCGGGAGTCCAGAGATAGGCGCGGCTGTCGCCCACCCAGTAGATATGGAAGTAGGCACCGTCTTCTGCCACGACCACGGCGGTGGAGCCCATATTGGCAGTATTCTGTTCGTCCCCCAGGAGCAGGGCGTGAGCGCGCTGCAGGGCTCGCTCGTAGTGGCGGTCGCTGGCCGCGGAGCGCTGGATTTCCTCCACCACGGTCTTGCTGGCGATCTCTCCGGCCTGGTGGCCACCCAGGCCGTCGGCCACCACCCAGACACCGCGCTGCTCGTCGGCCCAGCATGCGTCTTCGTTCTGTTCGCGCTTGTAACCGGGGTGGGTGGCGCTGGCGCTCCGCCCGGCGCCGCTGGCGCGCTTGACCGTCCCGCTGTGCCGCGATACCTCGCGTACTTTGGCTTCACTCACTGGCGTGCAACTACCTTTATTGTGGTTAACCCGGTTGTCGGTGTGTCTGCTCGACTCTGCAGCGGTTGCAGCGGTCCAGCCTGTGTCCGCCCCGGTGGTCTATCCCTGTCTGCGTGCCGTGCATATTAGAACCCAGGGGCGCGGCGGGCTGCAAACGGAATCACACGCGGGGCAAATTCCTCGTGATAAACTCGCGCCGGCAACCAGTTATCAATGAACAGTGATCGACTGTTGGTTGCCAGTGGATTTTTGTTCATTGCTTATTGATCATTGCTTATTGATCACCGGGGAATCTTATATGTTCAAACTTTGCGATCTCAAGGACGCCAGCCAGAGCGTATGGCTGGTAGCGCCGAAAGTGACCATCGGGCGCGCCGGCAGTTGTGATCTGACCATCGCGGACGACGCCGTGGCCAAGTTGCACGCCGAGGTGGCGGTGGAGGACGATCAACTCACCCTGCACAACCTGGCCGGTGCCGGCTTGGTCGCAGTCAACGGCCAGCCGGTGGAGGGCAGTTGCCCGCTACAACTGGGCGACCAGGTAAAGATCGGCGGGCGCATACTCGCGGTGCTGGATCCCAAGGTGACCAAACTCAAAGCCAGCGCCGGCAGCGGTGTTTCCTGGGCGCTGCGCGCCAACCACCCGGCGATTGCCGGCAGGGTGTTCCCGGTACGGGAAACCAGTGTGGTGGGCCGCTCAGACGAGTGCGATATCACTTTTTCCCTATCTCATCTGTCCCGCCGGCACGCGCGCCTGGAAGTGCGCGAGGGCCTGTTGTTTGTAATCGACCTGGGTTCCGCCAACGGCACCTACCTGAACAACCGGCGTGTGGTGGAGAGCCGCGTGCGCCGCGGGGACGAACTGCGTTTCGATACCCTCAGCTTCAGCGTGGTGGGTCCTGCGGATGACCGCGATAAAACCACAGTGCGCCCGGCGGTATCTCTGCCCCAGGACAAACCGGCAACCGCGGATGCGGCGCGGGCGGCTGCGGCGCGCCCGCAACCGGTCTCCGGCTCGGAACCCACGCGGGAACGGCGCCGCTACGAGGGCGATTCCGCGCTGGCTGAGGGCGGCGGCAGCGGCTGGATCTGGGTGGGCGGCCTGCTGCTCACCGCGGCGGCGGTCGGCTATTTCTGGGCGCACAACCAGGGGCTGATCTGACGGTGCCGAAAGACCTGATCCTCTACACCACCCTGGGCTGCACTCTGTGCGAAAAAGCCAAAGCGGAGATCTGGCCGCTGCTGGAGCAATTCCAGCTTCGCCTGCGTGAAGTGGACATCGCCGACGATTCCCAACTGCTGGACCGCTTCGAAACGCGTATCCCACTGGTGGGGCTGGGGGATCCGGGGGATGTCTGCGGCTGGCCTTTTGATCGGCAGCAGCTACGGGAATGGCTCCTGCGCCGGCTCCCGGAACTGTAGGAGCCGGCTTGCAGGCGAAACTGCACCACGAGCTCAACCTTTCCGCACTTTGCCGGCCAGTTCATCCACTGGGAAGTTTGGCTCCTGTTGCGCCAGCTTCTCCGACAATATTGCCGCCAGGACTTCGTACCGTGGCGATTGGGCGGAACCGGCTCCAACCACTGCTATTGCAAACACCACATACAGTGAGGGGGGGATCGTCTCGAAATTGACTACACCGAACAAAAGTGCCGCCGATAGAAGTAAGAATGCCAAACCTATGGCTACTTGTAGCTTGCGTTGCCGCCTCACCCACCGCTCGGCGGTACGGATGAGGCGGATTTCCCTTTGAGTAAAATGCATCAAGCTGTCCCCAGGTAGATCACCGTAATAGCGCTGGCCAGGTTATTGCCCGCGTGCAGCAGAATCGGCAGTAGCACCGAGCCGCTTTTCTCCCGCGCCAGGCCCAATAGCAGCGACAGGGCGAAAATAAAGCTCAGCTGGCCCAGTGGTACTGGCCAAAGTGCAGTGAGGTAAACAATACCGAAGTCAGCAGCAGGGTGCCAGAGAGCCCAAGGCGCGTGTGCCGCCAGGCGCTGAACAGGTAGCAGCAGCGGCGCCGCCAGAGCAATCATCAGTACCAGCGGCAGGTGGCGGCTGCCTGCCAGCGACTTCATGAACTCTCCCGGATCGATATCCAGTACTTGCACCAACAGCATCTGTACGGCCAGAAACACCAGCAGCGCCGGTAGCCATCTCTCCAAGGGTTTCAGCGGGAATCGGCGCACTGCCAGGGTTTCCCAGCGGGACTGCTGCCTGAAATGCGCCACCAGCAGAACAGCCGGCAGCAGCAGGCAGAACTGGGTCATACTGCCCACCAGCGCCGCTGGCGACTGTATATGCGCTTGTATCTGTGCCTGTATCGCTGCCGAATCGACAAATTGGCCTTGGGCCTCCAGTTGTGCGTCCAGGTAGTATATATAGAAATACGTCCACAAAGTGCAGCATCGCGAAGATACAAAGCCAGCCCGCTGCAGGCCAGGGACGCGGCTGAAGTTTCTCTGTGCCCGCTGTGGTATCCCAATGCGAGTTTTCGTTAGAAATGATTTCCATCTTCTTTACTTATTTAAAGAATCTTCTGTTGCATCTTTCCCCGGATCGCCAGATATCGCTCAAGCCGGGTTCGCCGCCGTTCAGATAGCGCCCAAGAGTAGGATCGCAGATAAATGCTTTTTCGATGAGGTATCCCCCGGCAATTTTTTATTGCCAAGGGAATCGCATTAATGAAATGAGAAGCTAAAGCCTGCGACTCGCTTCCCGTTCGCTCAGCAGCGAGGCCTTTTCCCCACTGCGATAGGCGTAGATCACCGTATAGGCGAGCACGTTCTGGACGTAGTTGCGGGTTTCGTTGAAGGGGATGGTCTCTATCCAGACGTCGTAGGGCAGCCTGTTTCCCGTTTCCTCCAGCCAGCGCGCCACCCGGGTGGGGCCGGCGTTATAGGCGGCGGCGGCGAGAAAGCGGTTGTTGTCGAAGCGGTCCAAGAGTGAATTCAGGTAGTGGCTGCCAAGGGCGATATTGGTGTCGGGGCTGAGCAGGTCCCAGCTGCGCCGGTAGGACACGCCGGCGCGGCGGGCGGTGGCGCGGGCGGTGGATGGCAGCAGCTGCATGAGCCCCAGGGCGCCGGCGCGGGACTTGGCGTCGTGGCTGAAGTGGCTCTCCTGGCGCGCCACGGCGTAGATCAGGTAGGGATTGAGAGCGGTGTTGTCGCCCATGCGCCTGCTGACGTCCGCCACGATATTGGGGAAGGCCAGCGGAAATCTCAGCTCCAGGTCGTCCAGGTAGTCCGCCGCCAGTACCGATCGGATGGACTTGTGATACCAGCCCCAGGAACTCGCCAGCTTGCCGGCGGTAAGCAGCTCCTCGTGGGACATGCCCTCGGTGGCGTAGTCCCACTCCCGACGCGCGTGGTAAAACTCGCCGATGGCCTGCAGCTCCCGCGCCCGTTGCATTGCCGGGTGCGCGGCCAGTTGCTCCACCTGCCTGGGTGTGATCGGCGCCGGCCGGTCCACAAAACTGTAGTTCTCCCCCAGTGTGTCCGCGGCCAGAAAGCCGTAGTAGCTGCGCTCGGCGGCGGCCTTGCGGTACAGCGCCACCGCTTCGTCGGCGCGACCCTTGCTGTAAAGTTCCTCGATGGTGCGGGCCTTCCAGTAGAGCCAGCGGTCGGACTGTTGCTCGCTCTCCGGCAGGCGGTCTATCCAGAATTCCACCTGGGCCCAGTCCAGCTCCCGCAGGGACTGGCGGGCCAGCCACTCGAAAATCCGTGGATCGGAAAAATCCTCGCTGCGCGCGAGCAGTTGCCGCAGCCCCTCCATGTCGTCCTGGCGCGCGAACTGCAATGCCAACCGCCGCAGCAGCACGTCGCGCTCTTCGTCGCTGAACAGGTAGCTGGCCTCGTAGCGGCGCCAGGCCCTGTCGCTGGCCGCGGCGTCCTCCCGGGCGAGCCTATGCAGGCCGTGCAGGACTATATCCCGGTATTCCGGTTCGTCGCTGATAAAGCGGGTGTAATCCGCCAGTTGCGTCGGCTCGCGGTGCACCGAGCGCATCAGTTGGGCGAGCCGCGCCTGCCCGTCTCCCATCTTGCCGGCGATATAGCTCGCGAGGTCCAGGTTGCCGCGCTCCACCGCTAACCGGTGGCGGCGCCAGGCCAGTTCCGGGGTGAGGCCGCCGTCGCCTATCCAGCGGTTAAACGCCGGGTCGCACTCTTCGGGCTGTGAGACGCCAACGGTCCACAACTCCTCCACCAGCTCATAGGCGGCCCGCTTGTCGCCGTGGCGCGAGAGGGCATCGGCGTAGTAGCAGCGCAGGGAGGTGCGGGTGATCTTGTCCGGCCGGTAGTATTCCAGGTAGGCGCGAAAGCGCTCGCGGCTGCCTAGTTCGCGCAGTACGCGGACGCGCATCCAGTCGCCGATGGCGGTGTCGCGGTAGTCGGTGAGAAACTGGTCGATTTCCCCGTAGGGCAGTTGTGGAAGCTTTTTGCTCAGGGCCCAGTAGTCGAGGTAGGGCAGCAGAGGGTAACCGCGCAGCTCCCGCTTCAGTCTCGCGGGTTCGCTTTGGTCGCCGCGGGCGATGGCCGCGCGCGCTTCTCGCAGTTTTTCGCGCTGCGCCACCGCCTTTTCCGCGTCTTCCCCCGCCACCGGTACCGCGGCCACAGCCAGCACCAGAGAGAGCAAAAGTGCGACTCCCTTTGCGTCAATCGACATCAGAATCACCCGATTGAAATTTCGCGCCGGACAATTTAGCAAAACAGCGCGATGATTAATGCGTAAAATATCCGTTTTTACTCAACAGCAAGTGTAGTTAAAGATGTTACTTCAGTTGGACGGTGTTTGTTTACGCTACGGAACCCAGGTGCTCGCGGAGGATGTCAACGCCAAAGTGGATCGCGGGGACCGCATCTGCCTGGTGGGCCGCAACGGGGAGGGCAAATCCAGCCTGTTGCGCCTGATCGCGGGGGAGATAGACGCCGACAGTGGCGAGGTGGTGCGCAGTAGCGGGCTGGTGCTGGCGACACTGGAGCAGGAGCTGCCGTCGGGCTGTGATGATTCCGTCTACCGCTATGTGGCCGGAGGGCTGGGCGATGTGGGCGTCTGGCTGGCGGATTACCGCGCGGAGCCGGACGTGGACCTGCAGGCGCGTATCGAGTCCGCCCACGGCTGGGACCTGCTGCCGCGGATCGACAGCGTGCTGGACCGCCTCGGCCTCAATGGCGAGGACCGGGTGTCGGACCTGTCCGGTGGCTGGCAGCGCCGCGCGGCGCTGGCTCGGGCCCTGGTGACCGAACCGGACCTGCTGATCCTGGACGAGCCGACCAACCACCTGGATATCGCCGCAGTGGAGTGGCTGGAAAATTTTCTCGCCAGCTACCGCGGCGCGCTGTTGTTCGTCAGCCACGACCGCGCTCTGGCACAGCGGTTGGCGAAGACGGTATGGGACCTGGATCGCGGGCAATTGCGCGTGTTCCAGTGTGATTTTGACCGCTACCAGCAGGAAAAGGAGAAGCTGCTGGAGGAAGAGGCGCGGCACGCCGAGCTGTTCGACAAGAAACTCGCCCAGGAGGAGGCCTGGATCCGCCAGGGGATCAAGGCCCGGCGCACCCGCAACGAGGGCCGGGTGCGCGCCCTGCAGGCGCTGCGACGCCAGCGGGAGGCGCGCCGGGATCGGCAGGGCAGGGCGAAAATGGCGCTGGATTCCGGGGAGCTGTCCGGCAAGCTGGTGGCGGAATTGAGCAATGTCTCTTTTGCTTATCCCGGCGAGGAGCCACTGGTCCGCGATCTGTCCTTCACCCTGATGCGCGGCGACAGGGTGGGCCTGATCGGTCCCAACGGCGCCGGCAAAAGTACCCTGATCCGGCTGCTGCTGGGCGAGCTGCAGCCGGATTCCGGGGAGGTGCGCCTGGGTACGAAGCAACAGGTGGCCTACTTCGACCAGCGCCGCGACCAGCTCAATCCCGAACTTTCCGTGCTCGACAATATCGCCGAGGGCAGGGAGTCCATCACTGTCGGTGGCAGGAGCCGCCACGCGATGTCCTATCTGGCGGACTTCCTGTTCAGTGGTATCAAGGCGCGCACACCGGTGGGGGCACTCAGTGGCGGTGAGCGAAATCGTGCGCTGCTCGCCAAGCTGTTCAGTCAGCCGGCGAACATCCTGGTGCTGGATGAGCCCACCAACGACCTGGATGTGGAAACCCTGGAACTGCTGGAGCAACTGTTGCTGGACTTCCCGGGAACCGTGTTGCTGGTCAGCCACGACCGCGCTTTTCTCGACAATGTGGTGGATTCCTGCCTGGCCTTTGAGGGCGAGGGGCGCGTGCGTGAATATGTGGGCGGTTACGCCGATTTCCTGCGCCAGGGAGGAAGCTTTTCAACCGCCGGGGAAAGGCAGCAGCCAGAGGCTCAGAAGCCGGAGAGCAAGCCGGATTCAGGTACCCCGCCGGCGGCGAAAAAGAAAAAGCTCAGTTACAAGTTGCAGCGCGAATTGGACAGCCTGCCGGGGCAGATCGAACAGCTTGAAGAGGAGATCGGAAAGCTGGAATCAGCCGTGGCACAGCCGGACTTTTATCAGCAGGAGCAGTCACTGGTAGAGGAGAAACTGAGCCTTCTGGCGGAGCGGCAGGCGCAACTGGAGGTGGCGTTTGAGCGCTGGGCGGAGCTTGACAGTGATCAGTGATCAGTGATCAGTGATCAGTGATCAGTGATCAGTGATCAGTGATCAGTACAAAATAAACCTGTTCACTGTTCACTGTTCATTGACATGCACCCGCACGGCCAGCACATCGCAGGAGGCGCCGTGAAGGACGCCGTTGGCGGTGGACCCCAACAGCAGCGCCAGGCCGTGGCGGCCGTGACTGCCGATAACGATTAAATCCACTTCCTGTTCTTCCGCCAGGCGGTGAATCTCCGTCGCCGGCTGCCCCAGCACCACGTGCTGGCGCTCCGCGGGGATTCCCAGTCTGTCGGCGGACTTGCGCAACTGATCCTTTGCCTGGTTTTGCAATTGCTCCTGGACCTCCGAGAGGTCCATGGGGATATCGCCGCCGTAGGCGAAGGTCAGTGGCTCAATCACGTGTGCCAGGCTCAGGTCCGCCCCGCAGGCGCCGCTAATATCGGCGGCCTTTTGCAGTACCTGGGAGGACTCCTTCGAGAGGTCCAGGCCAACGAGAATGTGCTTGTAACTGGCCATAGGCGTTCCGCTCCGTGTCTGGACGATGGACTGGCAGGTTGAAAGCTGCTTCATCGGTTAAGAGTCTACTTTAAAAAAAGGTTCTTGACAGAAGCGGCGCCGGGCAACGCAAAATAGGCGCCTTATCCCACCAACAAGGAGTGGTTATGACCGGTTGGCTGCCCCTCATTATTATTCTCTTTGCCATCGTTCTGGTAGTGGGGCCGGTGATGTGGCTGAAGCCCAGTGCCCGGGATCAGCGCCTGGCCACACTGCGCAGCCGCGCCGCCCGGGAGGGGCTGACAGTACAGATGAAATCCCTGCCAGCGGCGGAAGGGCAGGGCAGCGCGGCGGTGTACTTCACCCGCTGGGGGGATGCCCGCCGCCTGCAGACCGGCTGGGTACTGGAGCGGCAGCGGGGTGATCACGAGATGAATTTTTCCGGGCACTGGGACTGGCGCAACGGTCGTGCCGCGCCGGAGGCTGCCTGGGGACCGCTGCGGGAATTGCTGGCCGCGCTGCCGGAGGACGCCACCGCGATTGTCGGCGCCGAGACCGGGCTGGGGGTGCAGTGGCAGGAATCCTCTGGAGATAGGGGAATGACGGCGCTGGAAAAAGCCCTGGAGGCTTCGCGGTCGCCAATAGAGGAAGCAATAAGACAGCCGCGAAACAGCGCCGAACAGGTCGAATAACCACTCAATGGCAGTGGTTATTGGTCTCGCCAGGAGCTTGCGCTGATGGCGGCCAGCGGCCGCTCCTGCAAAATCGTCGATACCCCGGAAAGGTGAAAAAACAGGACGTCGCGCAGCAGTAATTTGCGCTGCTCGCTTGACCGCACCCGGGGCGGAGCTTATATATTCGCGCAGCGCTGGCCTTTGCCAAAGGCTGCCAAGGCTTGCGAAAGCAGTAAATTTTCTATTTAAAATCAAATGCTTATGGGTAAATCACTGGTCATCGTCGAATCGCCGGCCAAAGCGAAAACCATCAACAAGTATCTCGGAAAGGACTTTGTAGTGAAGTCCAGCGTCGGCCATATTCGCGATTTGCCCACCGGCGGCGGAAACCGGCAGCCGGTAGACGCGAAGGAGCGCGCGCGCCGCGCCGCGGAGACGCGCAAGCTTTCGCCGGAGGCCAAGGAGGCCTACAAGCGCAAGAAAAACCGCGAGCAGTTGATCAAGCGCATGGGCATAGACCCGGATCACAACTGGGCCGCCCACTACGAAATCCTGCCCGGCAAGGAAAAAGTGGTGAGTGAGCTACGCAAGCTGGCCGCCAATGCCGACCATATCTACCTGGCCACGGATTTGGACCGCGAGGGAGAGGCCATCGCCTGGCACCTGCGCGAGTCCATCGGCGGCGACGAGGGCCGCTACCGTCGGGTGGTGTTCAACGAGATCACAAAGTCCGCGATCCAGGAAGCTTTCAAGGATCCGGGTCCGCTCAATATCAACCGGGTCAACGCCCAGCAGGCGCGCCGTTTCCTCGATCGCATCGTCGGTTACATGGTCTCGCCACTGCTGTGGGAAAAAGTGGCCCGCGGCCTGTCCGCCGGGCGGGTGCAGTCGGTGGCGGTGCGCCTTGTGGTGGAGCGGGAGAGGGAGATTCGCGCCTTTATCCCCGAGGAGTACTGGACTCTCGCCGCGGATACCAAAACTGCCAAGGCAGATCCGCTGCGCCTGGAAGTCAAAAAGCAGGCTGGCGAAGCCTTTCGCCCGGTCAACGAGGAACAGGCCAGCGCCGCGGTCAAGGCCCTGCAGTCGAGCGAGTTCAAAGTCACCGCGCGGGACGACAAGCCCACCAGTTCCAAGCCCTCGGCGCCGTTTATCACCTCCACCTTGCAACAGGCGGCGAGCAACCGCCTGGGTTTCAGCGTCAAGAAAACCATGATGCTGGCGCAGCGCCTGTACGAGGCGGGCCACATTACCTATATGCGAACCGACTCCACCAACCTGAGCGCGGAGGCGGTTGAATCGGTGCGCGAATTTATCGGTGAGAGCTACGGCGATAAGTACCTGCCGGAAAAGCCCAACAGCTACAGCAGCAAGGAAGGCGCCCAGGAGGCCCACGAGGCGATCCGGCCCTCGGATGTGCGTGTGCAGCCGAATATGCTCTCCGGCGTCGAACGTGACGCCGAGCGCCTGTACAACCTGATCTGGCAGCAGTTCGTGGCCTGCCAGATGACTCCGGCGCAGTTCACTTCCACCTCGGTGGTGGTTACCGCCGGCGACTTCGAGCTGCGCGCCCGCGGGCGCGTGATCCGTTTCGACGGCTTTTTAAAGGTGGCGCCGCCGGTCAGCAAAAAAGACGAAGACCTGCTGTTGCCGGACGTGAAGGTGGGAGAGAAACTCTCGCTGAAAAAACTGGATCCGAAACAGCATTTCACCAAACCACCGGCGCGCTACAGCGAGGCGGCATTGGTGAAAGAGCTGGAAAAGCGCGGTATCGGCCGTCCCTCCACTTACGCCTCAATCATCTCCACTATCCAGGACCGCGGCTACGTCCGCCTGGAAAACAGGCGCTTCTACGCGGAAAAAATGGGAGATATCGTCACCGACCGCCTGAGCGAGAACTTCAAGAACCTGATGGATTACGGTTTTACCGCCAACCTGGAGGAATCCCTGGACACGGTGGCGGAGGGGGAGAAGGGCTGGAAAGAACTGCTCGACGAGTTCTACAGGGACTTCTCCGCGCGCCTGGAAAAAGCCCAGGCCGCCGAGGGCGGCATGCGCCGCAACGCGCCCACGGACACCGATATCGAGTGCAGCAAGTGCGGCCGGCATATGCAGATCCGCACCGGCTCCACCGGCGTTTTCCTCGGCTGCTCCGGCTACGGGTTGCCACCCAAGGAGCGCTGCACCAACACCATGAACCTGGTGTCCGGCGAAGAGGCCGTGGACGCGGACAAGGATGAAGAAGCGGAATCCCGCCAGTTGCGCGACAAGCGCCGCTGTTCCAAGTGCGGCACCGCCATGGACAGCTACCTGCTGGACGAGCAGCGCAAACTGCATATCTGCGGCAACAACCCGGATTGCAACGGCTACGAGGTGGAGAAGGGCACTTTCAAGATCAAGGGCTACGACGGGCCGGTGATCGAGTGCGACAAGTGTGGCAGCGATATGCAGCTGAAGTCCGGTCGTTTCGGCAAGTACTTCGGCTGCACCAGCGAGGAGTGCAAGAACACTCGTAAACTGCTCAAGAACGGCCAGCCGGCGCCACCGAAAATGGATCCGGTGCCCATGCCCGAGCTGCCCTGCCAGAAAGTGGACGACCATTATATTCTGCGCGACGGCGCCTCGGGCCTGTTCCTCGCCGCCAGCCAGTTCCCGAAGAACCGCGAGACCCGTGCGCCGCTGGTAAAAGAGCTTTTGCCACACAAAAGCGAGATCGATCCCAAGTACAGTTTCCTGTTTTCGGCGCCCACCGAGGACGACAAGGGGCGGGATACGGTAGTGCGTTTCAGCCGCAAGACTCAAGAGCAGTATGTCCAGTCCGAGGAAGAGGGCAAGGCCACCGGCTGGCGCGCCTTTTATCGAGACGGCAAGTGGCAGATCGAGGCCGGAAGCGGTGGTACCGCGCGCAAGCCGGCACGCAAGAAAGCGGCCGCGGGCAGATGAGCAATCCCTACACCGGCGCGGTGGCGTCCGCTCTGCGCAAAAGCCAACTGCTCCTTGAAGGAGAGGGCGGGCCCGCGTTGCGACAGGCGGCGGTGCAGGAGGGAGCGATGGTGCAGCTGTGGCGCGCCTACCGCGCCTTTCTCTGCGAACTGGCTTTTCAGTTGCAGCTGGGTTGCGAGCCCGAATCCGCGTCTGAACTCAAGGAGCGGGCCGTTGCCCGCGGTATGGCCTGTGCGGAGGCTGTCGAGTTGCTGGAGCTGCTTGGAGACCCCGGCAGTTGGCTGTCGCAACTGCAGGCCGCGTGGTTGCAACTGTGGAAATTCTCCGGCGGGAGGAGCGAGGGTAATCGGGGAGGGGACAACTTGATTCCGTTGCAAAATCTGTCCACTGCCGAAATTCCAGTTCTCAACGAAGAACTTTTGCAAACGTGGCGCGGAGCCCTCGAAGAGTTGGTGCGGCGCCAGCGCGCGCATATGGAGGAGTGGTAGTCCAGTAGACAGAGATCAGAAATCAGGTGACAGAAAGGGCGAATCTGTCCTCTGACTTCTGGTTGCTGGCCTCTGTATGTTACCCTGCACACAAATTGATGTAGCGGGAGAAAAGCATGTCCTCCGAGACTTTTGAAATTGTCGAACTGGCCAATGGCGATGTGGCACTACGTCGTGCTGGCCACCGGGAGGACCCGCTGGTGCGTATCCATTTCTCCAGCGAGAGTCTGGATTTCCTGCGTGAACACAAGATCGCCATCGCCCGCGCCATGCTGGAGGCCGGCATAGAGGCTGTACAGAATATCGACGATATGGAACCGGGTTATTTCGACGAAGACGAAGAGATTACCCCGGTCAATCACACAGTGCATTGATCATTTCATTGTTCAGTCAGCAGTTATCAGTGAGCGCGTTCCTGCTAACTGCTCAAGGGCTCTGCCTGATCACCCCCACCGCCAGTCCTTCGATAGCAAAGCGCTTGTCCCGCATATCCACCTGGATCACTTCGAAATCCTCGTTTTCCGGCAATAGCTGCACCGTCGCCTGATTGCCTTTGCGGCGGAAGCGTTTGACGGTAACTTCATCCTCGATCCGCGCCACCACTATCTGACCGTTGCGCACTTGGTCTGTGCGCTGTACCGCGAGCAGGTCACCATCCAGTATGCCGGCGTCGCGCATGCTCATGCCGTGCACCCGCAGCAGGTAGTCCGCCGGTGGGTGAAAGAAGTCTGCGGGGAGGTCGCAGTAGTCCTCGATGTTCTCCTCGGCGAGGATCGGGTTGCCGGCGGCTACACGCCCTACGATCGGCAGGCCCGGTTGATAATCGGGGATGCGGATTCCCCGCGAGGCGCCCGCCACCATCTCGATCGCGCCTTTGCGCGCCAGTGCCTTCAGGTGTTCTTCCGCGGCGTTGGGGGAGCGAAAGCCCAGTTCCTGGGCGATCTCCGCGCGCGTGGGTGGATAGCCGGTTTCCTCCAGGTAGGACTTGATCAGTTCAAGTACCTGAGCCTGGCGTGCAGTGAGATTGGTCATAGGGTCACCTGAGGTTGTTCTGTATTTATATACAGTTGCTGGGATTATATACAGATTTGCCTCCTGCGCAATCTTTGTGCCCGGTGGACGGCCGGCAACGCCCATTGTCGCAATAAGCTGCTATAAGTAGAGAAGGGGAGATAATGACTGGTTGAAAGAGATACGCGACAAATAAAAGGAAAGAAAATGCTGGACGCAAAAATGCCGGAAGCCTGGCGGGTACTGCGGATACAGTCCGAGCTGGTGGATGGAATTGAACGATTGATTGCGCTCACCGGTTCCGTGACAGTATTCGGCAGTGCGCGCTTCACAGAGGATACTCCGGAATATCAGCAGGGAGTCAGGCTGGGGGAGTTACTGGCCGCGGAAGGTATACCGGTGATGACCGGTGGTGGCCCGGGGATTATGGAAGCCTGCAATCGCGGCGCCTTGCCCCAGCGCGGCGTCTCCATCGGGCTCAACATCGAACTGCCTTTCGAGCAGGCGGCCAACCCCTACCAGGACATCAGCCTCAATTTCCGCTACTTCTTTGTGCGCAAGTTTATGTTCGTCAAACACGCGGTGGGTTTTGTGGGTATGCCCGGTGGCTACGGCACCCTGGACGAACTGTTCGAGGCGCTGACCCTGGTACAGACACAGAAAGTACAGCGCTTTCCCGTCGTACTGGTGGGCAAGCGCTATTGGTCCGGACTGCACGGCTGGCTGGTGGATACGGTGCTGGAGAGCAGCTGCATCGACGCCTCGGACCTGGATTTGTTCAGCATCGTGGATACCGTGGAGGAGGCGGCGGAGGTCATTATTGACTACATCAGAGGGCGGGAGGAATGATTGGCCGCCCGGTCTCCCTTTGCAAGGAATTCGTCAGGGCGACTCGTCTGTCCCCTCGAAAGGTTCCCCCTCAATGTGGTCGAGGGGGTTGGTGTCCTCCGGTACGCTGAAGCCCCGTGCATTTTGTGACTGGTCGTCCACCGTCAGGCCGTAGGCCGCGTTGGCGTCCTCCGGCTCCGCCGCCGGCACCAGGGACATCTCCCGCCACTGTTCCCAGTCGAACTCATCCAGGGTGCCGTCGGCGTATTGGACTTCGATGGTATCGTCCACTGCGACTACTTCGAACAGCAGGCCGCCGTCGATATTTTCGAACCAGCTGCCGATTTCCGGTCGTTTTTGAGTCATGGCAAACCCTTCTCCTCGATTCTTCCTTTCAATTTAATGTCCGCGCCACCGGTTCAACAAAGTTCAACAACGACCCGCCAACGGCGCCAGCTGGCGCGGAATATGCTAATCTGCCTTGCACTAAACAACTGTTTTAATTGTTGGTTCGAATTCCTATGAGCCAGACGGATACGATCGGCCGGATATTGGATGCCGCTGAGGTGCTCTTTGCCGAACGCGGCTTTACCGAGACCTCCCTGCGTACCATCACCAGCACCGCCGGGGTCAACCTCGCCGCAGTAAATTACCACTTTGGATCAAAAAAAGAACTGATCCAGGCAGTGTTCGAGCGCTTTTTGACGCCTTTTACCGCCAGTCTCGCCGGTGAACTGGATCGCCGTGAAGCGGCGGGCCAGCGGTTGACCGTGGAGGAGCTGCTGGAGAGTCTCTATCGGGTGGGGCTCGGCAGCCTGGCGGCGGAGGGGCGCGATCCACAGCGCTTTATGCGCCTGCTGGGGCTGGCTTATTCCCAGTCCCAGGGGCACCTGCGCCGCTTCATCGTCTCCCGCTACGGCGACAGTTACCACCGTTTCGCCGGACTACTGGAGAGGGCGCTGCCGCACCTGGACCCGGTGAGCTTCTACTGGCGCCTCTACTTCATGCTGGGCGCCACCGTATTTACCCTGTCGAGCTTCGACGCCATCGAGGCTATTCTGAGAGAAGATTTCGGTGCTCAGAGCAGCCTTCCGGAAACCCTGGACCGGCTGGTGCCCGCGGCGGCGGCGATGCTTAAAGTGAATGCGGAAGGATGAATGCGGAATGCGGAATGATGAATGCGGAATGAAGGATATCCGATGCGAGACGTTGTGTTCGGGTTGCCCCTGGAGCCCGGTCGCGGCCGGTGGCGGTCCGTGGCACGAAGCTGGCCCGCGTATTCCGCATTCATCATTCCGCATTAAAGAGGAACTCCCATGATCGGTCCGGTAATGATTGATATCGAAGGCCAGGAGCTGACCGCGGAGGATCGCAAGCTGCTGCGGAATCCGCTGGTGGGTGGGCTCATCTTCTTTGGGCGCAACTTCCGCGATCGGGCGCAGATCGAGGCGCTGGTGGCCGATATCCGGGCGGAGCGTCCGGAACTGCTGTTGGCGGTGGACCAGGAGGGCGGCCGGGTACAGCGTTTCAAGGGGGAGTTTACCTCGCTTCCATCCATGCAGGCACTGGCCGCCCGCGCCGACATGAAACGGCTGGAGGACGTGGGCTGGCTGCTGGCGTCGGAACTGCTGGCAATCGGCCTGGACTTCAGTTTCGCCCCTGTGCTGGACGCGGACGACAGCCACTGTCGTATCGTCGGCGACCGCAGCTTTGCCGCCGACCCCCGGCAGGTGGGGCCGCTGGTGAGTGCCTTTATGCGGGGGATGCACGGGGCCGGCATGGCCTCTACCGGCAAGCATTTCCCCGGTCACGGCCATGTGCTGGAGGACAGCCACGAAGAACTGCCGGTGGACGAGCGCTCCCTCGAAGACGTGATGAACTCCGACGCCATTCCCTTTGTGGAGTCCCTGCGCGCCGGTGAACTGGATGCGGTGATGCCGGCGCATATCCGCTTCGCCCGGGTGGACGAACAGCCGGTGGGCTTCTCCCGTTTCTGGCTGCAGGATATCCTGCGTGACAAACTGGGTTTCGACGGCGTGATCTTCAGCGATGACCTGTCCATGGAGGGCGCCGGCGCTGCCGGCGGCTACGGGGCCAGAATCCGCGCGGCGATGGACGCCGGCTGCGATATGGGCCTGGTTTGTAACAGCCGCCTGGGAGCATTGCAGGCACTCGAGGCGCTGGAGAATTTTGTACCCAAAGTAAAATCCAGTGAACGGTTGCAGCGCATGCGTGGAAAACCGGCGATAAAATCCTGGCTCGAGCTGGAAAAAAGCGAACGCTGGCGGGAGACCCGCAACTGGCTGGCTTCCATGTAGGAGCGGCGACCGCCAGGAATGGCGGAATGCCGCCCAGCGGAATGCCGCCCAGCGGAATGCCGCCCAGCGGAAATGCAGATTTTGCAGGAGCAAAAATCTGCCCATGGCCGCGATCAGTCTGGGATCGAATCACCGCCGCTGATTAGCGGCCTCCCTGGTGCTCATCCTTCGGGCGCCTTCGGCGTCCAAATCTGCTCCTACAAGAAAACACGAATTGGAATTTATTTATCGGGGGTAGAAGTAAGTGGAATCGATAAAAACTATGCTGCTGTCCTGGGTCGGCGACAACCGCCTGTGGATAGTGGCGATTTTCCTTATCGTTCTGGCCACGGCGCTGAGCGCCTGGCTTTTGGCGAGCTTCGTGCAGCGACTTGCCCGGCGCGCGGAAAAAACGGTCAATCCCTGGGACGACGCACTGGTGGGCGCGCTGAACCCGCCGGGCACGGTGTTGGTGTGGCTATTGGGCCTGACCCTGGCCGCGAGCCGGGCCGGGGTCGCCACCGGGGCGGAGATCTTTTCGGTGGCCACGCCGCTGCGGGAAATCGGTCTGATCCTGGTATTCACCTGGTTTGCGCTGCGTTTCTCGCGCAACGTGGAGTACAACCTGCGCGACCCGCGCTTTATCAGCAAACCCATGGACGCCACTACTGTGCGCGCGGTGGGCAAGCTGGTGCGCGCCTCCATCGTGATTACCGCGGTGATAGTGGTCATGCAGTTTCTCGGCTACAGCGTCAGTGGCGTGCTTGCCTTCGGCGGCATCGGCGGCCTGGCAGTGGGCTTTGCGGCCAAGGACCTGCTGGCCAATTTCTTCGGCGGTCTGATGGTCTATCTCGACCGGCCGTTTGCAGTGGGGGATTGGGTGCGATCGCCGGATAAAGAAATCGAGGGCACTGTGGAGGATATCGGTTGGCGGTTGACCCGTATCCGCACCTTCGACAAGCGGCCCCTGTACATTCCCAATGGTATTTTTACCCAGATAGCGGTGGAAAATCCCTCGCGTATGCTGAACCGGCGCATCTATGAAACCATTGGCATTCGCTACGAGGACGCACCCCGAATGAAGTTTATTGTCGACGATGTCAAAAAAATGCTGCAGCAACATCCGGAGATCGACGGCAACCAGACGCTGATTGTCAATTTCAACAGTTTCGCCCCCTCGTCGCTGGATTTCTTTATCTACACCTTCACCAAAACCACCGAGTGGATTCGTTATCACGAAATCAAGCAGGATATCCTGTTGCGGGTCCTGCAGATTATCGAAGGGCACGGGGCCTCCTGCGCTTTCCCGACCTCCACTCTGCATATTGCCGAGGTGCCGGAAATGGCGACCACATAATGGAACGGACGGACCAATGCGAAGAAATTCATAAAAGCACAATTGGTCAGTTATAGGGGGTTTGGCGGAATTGTTTTGGTGATATATTGCGCATAACTCACAATCCATGGGATTAAATTCACAGTGAAATCTGGACACTGGCGTCATTTTATCTAAGAATCAGAGGACGTTCGTCGGGAGCGATCCGGCGGGCGTACAGGACAGCGGCAGAGCCGCTGATTATGGGGTGGCGTTTGCCCCTTTGGACATGAGGTAAACGCAATAACAATAATGAGGTTGGCTTAATGAGTGATCGCGTTACAGGTACCGTGAAGTGGTTCAACAATGCTCGAGGCTATGGCTTCATCACCTGTGGTGAGGGAACCGAAGATATCTTTGTACACTATCGCAGTATTCGCGGAGAGGGCTATAAAACCCTGAACGAAGGCCAGGCGGTGGAATTCGAAATGCAACAGGGTGAAAAAGGCCTGCTGGCGGAAGACGTGATTCCCCGCGAATAAACCTTCCCGTCGAAAAATCTTCTTTGAAAATCCAGCCAGTGGCGACGCCGCTGGCTGGATTTTTATAAGCTCTGGATGCAGGAGTGCTCCCGGGGCCGTATCGATAGCGGTTTAATTCCGACTGATCGTGGCCACCGGCTGCGTATTGATGCAGATCAACCGCCGCCGGCCACTACCCGCAGCAACTGGCCGCAGAACCAGGCTGCGTAGGTGCCGAGTGCATAGCCGAATACCGCCAATAGCACACCCACTGGTGCCAGTGAGGGGTGGAAGGCCGCGGCCACTACGGGGGCGGATGCGGCCCCGCCCACATTGGCCTGGCTGCCCACCGCCATAAAGAAGGTGGGGGCCTTGATCAGTTTGGCCACCAGCAGCATCAGCCCGGCGTGTACCGCCATCCAGATAATCCCCAGCACGAACAGTTCCGGGCTGTCTTTCAGCGCGGTGATATCCATATGGGTACCGATGGTGGCCACCAGAAAGTAGATAAATACCGAGCCCACCTTGGAGGAGCCGGCACCCTCGAGCTTTTTCGCCGGTGAAAAGGCCATGGCGACCCCCAGGGTGGTGGCGATAATAATCAGCCAGAAAAACTGGCTGGTGAAGCTGAAGCGTGCCAGTTGCGGCGCGTTGGCCTGGAACCAGGGTGCCAACTGGTCGGCAGCGGCGTGGGCGATGGCGGTGATACCGAAACCCACTGCGGCGATCAGCATCAGGTCCGGCAGCGAGGGAATCCGTGCGTGCTTTTTCTGCAGTGTTTCCACTTTTTCCCGCAGCACAGTGATCGCTCTGGTATCGGCTCCGCGACGCTCGTCCAGCTGTTTGGCATTGCCCGCCATGATCAGCAGTACCGCCATCCAGATATTGGCGACGATTACATCTACCGCCACCATCGCGGAAAATATCTGGTCGCCCACACCGAAGATCTCCTTCATTGCCGTCTGATTGGCGCCGCCGCCGATCCAGCTGCCGGCAACGGTGGTCATACCGCGCCAGACTGCTTCCGGGCCGCTGACGTTCAGCATCCCGGGATCAATAGTGGACATGACCAGCAGCGCAATGGGGCCGCCGATCACAATGCCCAGGGTGCCGGTAAGAAAAAGGATCAATGCTTTGGGGCCGAGGTTGATAATAGCTTTGAGGTCGATACTGAGTGTCAGCAGTACCAGGCTCGCTGGCAGCAAGTAGCGGGAGGCCACAAAATAAAGTTGGGATCCCTCCGCGTCGATAATGCCAAAAGTGGTGAGCAGCGAGGGCAGGAAGTAGCACAGTAGCAGCGCGGGAACGAAGCGGTAAAAGCGCTTCCAGAATCGGTGCTCACTGCCGGCGGTGTAAAACACAAAGCCGAGAATCGCGGCCAACATGCCGAGAATAATTGCGTCGTTGGTAATCATTATTAGTGTCAGTGGTTGGTGATTGGTGGGTAATCAGTGGCCAGTGGTTGGTGTTGGGTGGGAAATACCGGTCACTAACCACTGGTTACTTATTACTCTTCAGTGCCGTCCACGGTGCGCACTTCGATCAACACGCCCAGCTGAGGGTGATCGATGTAGTGAAGTTCTCCGCTGCGCAGGCGGCGCTCCTCCTGCAGGACCGCAACCCTCTGGGCGTACAGCGGTTGCACACCGACAAGCGGAGCAGGGGAGCCGGTCATCAGGTTCAAGGGCTCTTCGCTCGCCAGTGTGGGGCGGGAGGGCAGGGGGATGCCGCCGGTGGTCATTTCCCCGCCGACGAAATCGCTGAACCAGAGGTTGGTGGAGAGGTGCAGGTAGCGGGAGACACTCACGGTCACGCTGCCCTCCAACTGGCGGTGGTCGCCACTGCTGTCGCCGCCGTCGATCAGGATCGCCGGTGACTTGTGCTTTTGCTGCAATACCTGGCGCCAGGCCTTGTGAAACAGCACCCGGTAACTGCCGCCGCGATTCAGCGCGGCCACTTTGTTGTCCAGCCGCGTGACGGCGGGAGAGAGTGCCGTGGCGCCGTCACCGTCGGCGGTCTGGAAATCCACCCAGCGGTCCGGGTACTGCAGCTGTGGCGCCGCGGGCCAGGTCTCGCGGGACTGCTCCATGCCCCCGGGGCGGCTGAATACGATCATCTCGATTTCAAAGGTGGTGCCGGCATAATTGGCGGCCTGGGCGCCGGCGGCGGCCAGGGCCAGGAGGAGGGCGGTGCACAGTTGAATGGTTCTGGTCATAGCGGTACCGCTAAATCGTTATTAAATGCGTTTGTTTGTGTCTTTGTAGGAGCGGTCGTTGGCCGCGATCGGTCTCAAATCAAGACGACCGCCGATCTCGGCCAACGGCCACTTCTACAGGGGACAATCCCGTCGGGCCTTCGGCCCGCAAGCGGAGCTGGAGCTCCGCGCTCCCGGGGCGATAGTATCATCGACCCAGCCGCTCCAACACTCCGGCCACCTGTTGCAGCCGTCCGTCGGCCCCGTCCTCATCCAGGGTGAAACTGAGCTGGTTGGCGCCCTGGAGCTGGTAGCGGCCGGGCTCGGTCTGCACCATCTTGACCAGGGTGAGCGGGTCCACCCGGGTGTTGTCCGCGAACTCGATGCGCCCGCGAGCCGCGGAGGCTTCCAGCTTGCGGATGCCCATATTGTTGGCCTGCAGCTTGATCTCGGTACTGCGAAACAGGTGTTTGACCTGCTCCGGCAGCAGCCCGAAGCGGTCGATCATCTCCACCTGCAGCTCCCGGAGCTCCCTGGGGTCGGCCGCATTGGCGATGCGCTTGTACATCATCAGCCGGCCGTGCACGTCCGGCAAATAGTCCTCGGGGATCAGCGCCGGCACCCGCAGGTTCACCTCCACCGCAGGGGACTCCAGAGGTTCGTCGATGTTCGGCGTGCGGCCCTCGCGGATCGCCTTTACGGCATGGTCGAGCATCTCCATATAGAGGTTGAAGCCCACGCTCTGAATCTGTCCGCTCTGCTCCTCGCCCAGCAATTCGCCGGCGCCGCGGATCTCCAGGTCGTGGGTGGCCAGGGTAAAGCCGGCGCCCAGGTCCTGGGCTTCGCTGATGGCCTCCAGGCGTTTGACCGCGTCGGCGGTCATCGCCCGCTTGTTCGGTGTGAGCAGGTAGGCGTAGGCCTGGTGGTGGGAGCGGCCCACACGGCCGCGGAGCTGGTGCAACTGGGCCAGGCCGAACTTGTCGGCGCGCTCGATCAGGATGGTGTTGGCGTTGGGTACGTCGATGCCGGTTTCGATAATGGTGGTGCACACAAGCACGTTGAAACGTTTGTGGTAGAAGTCGCCCATCACCTGTTCCAGCTCGCGCTCACGCATCTGTCCGTGGCCGATACCGATACGCGCCTCGGGAATCAGTTCCTCCAGCTCGCGGGCAATGCGCTCGATGCTCTTCACTTCGTTGTGCAGGAAATAAACCTGGCCGCCGCGCAGGATTTCGCGCAGGACCGCTTCTTTTATCAGTGCGTCGTCCCGCTCGCGCACAAAGGTCTTGACCGACAGCCGTCGCGCCGGCGGGGTGGCAATCACTGACAGGTCGCGAATGCCCGCCATGGCCATATTCAATGTGCGCGGAATCGGTGTGGCGGTGAGGGTGAGGATATCCACCTCGGCGCGCAGGCTTTTCAGCCGCTCCTTCTGGCGCACGCCGAAGCGGTGCTCCTCGTCGATAAGCAGCAGGCCCAGGTTCTTGAAGTCCAGATCGCTCTGTAACAGTTTGTGGGTGCCGATCAGGATATCCACTTTGCCGCTGGCAACCTTGTCTTTGACGGTGTCGATCTCCTTGCGGTCGCGAAAACGCGAAATCACTTCGATCTGCACCGGCCAGTCGGCGAAGCGGTCCTGGAACGACTGGTAATGCTGCTGGGCGAGCAGGGTGGTGGGCACCAGCATGGCCACCTGCTTGCCGGCGTGGGCGGCGACGAAGGCCGCGCGCATGGCCACCTCGGTCTTGCCGAAACCCACATCGCCGCAAACGAGCCTGTCCATGGGTTTTTCCGACAGCATATCCGCCACCACCGCCTCGATGGTCTGCTGTTGGTCCGGGGTCTCCTCAAAGGGAAAGCCGGCGGCGAACTCGCGGTAGGCGAGACCGGGATCGGCGAAGGCATGGCCCCGGCGCGCTTCCCGGCGGGCGTAGATATCCAGAAGTTCGGCGGCGGCGTCGCGCACTTTTTCCGCGGCCCTGCGCTTGGCCTTCTGCCACTGTTCGCTGCCCAGCCTGTGCTGCGGTGCCAGGGCCTCGTCGGCGCCGGAGTAGCGGCTGATCAGGTGCAGGTTGGCCACTGGGACATAGAGCTTTGCCTGGTCCGCATATTCCAGGGTGAGGAATTCCGCGGGCTGGCCGTCGATATCCAAATGCTGCAGGCCCCGGTAGCGGCCCACGCCGTGATCGATATGTACCACCGGTGAGCCGATGCGCAGTTCCGCCAGGTTTTTCACCACGTTTTCGGCATCGTCCTTGGCCTTCTTGCGGCGACGCTGCTGTAAAACCCGCTCGCCGAACAGCTGCGGCTCGGCGACCACGCTGATCGCAGGTGTGTTCAGTACCAACCCCTGGTCCAGCGGCGCCACGGTAATTCCGAAATTTTCTCCGCTGTCGAGAAACTCGCTCCAGCTTTTGAACTGGGCGGGTTGCAGGCGGATGCCGTTCAGCAATTCCAGCAGCGCCTCGCGCCGGCCGTCGCTCTCCGCACAGAAAAGCACCCTGCCCGAATATTCCATCAGGTGGCTTTCCAGTGCCGCCAGTGGTTGTTCCGATTTTCCATCTACCGGTAGTTTCGGGGGGATTTCCGCGGCGAAATTGTGATTGCCCTGGGCCTGCGGCAATGTCTCTTCGGAGAAGATTGCACGGGGCATGGACTTGAGCGCAGCGTTGAACTCGGCCACCTCCAGCAGGATTTGGCGGAGTTTCAGGATCGGGCGGCTCAGGTCGCCACATCGGCTCTGGTAGCGGTTGTCCACCTCCCGCCAGAAATTTTCCACCGCCGGCTGAATATCCCCCTGCAGAAAAGCGACGCTGCTTTTCGGCAGGTAATCGAATAAACCGACACATTTGCCCGGGAAAAACAGCGGCAGGTAGTACTCGATGCCCGCGGGCGCAATGCCGGCGCTGATGTCCTGGTAAATGGAAACCAGGCTGGGATCGCCGTCGAACTCGCCGTGCCAGTTTTGCAGGAACTCCGCCAGCGCCGCCTTGTGCATGGGAAATTCCCGAGCGGGCAGCAGGTGGATTTCCTCCACCTTGTCGACCGTGCGCTGGGTCTCCGGATCGAAGGTGCGCAGGGATTCGATTTCGTCGTCGAACAGGTCGATGCGGTAGGGCAGGCGGCTGCCCATGGGGTAGATATCCATCAGCGCGCCGCGCACGGCGAATTCGCCGTGCTCGTAGACCGTGTCCACGCAGTGGTAGCCGGCCTGCTCCAGCAGGCGGCGCTGGGTGTCGATGGCGAACAGCTGGCCCTCGCGCAGCAGCAGCGCGTTGCCGGCCACATATTCCGGAGGCGGCAGCCGGTGCATCAGTGTGCTCACCGGAGCTATCACAATACCGCGCCCCATCCGCGGCAGGCGATAGAGTGTGGCCAGGCGGTCGGAGATGATGTCCTGGTGGGGGGAGAAGGTGTCGTAGGGCAGTATTTCCCAGTCCGGGAACTGGGCAATCTCCAGTTCGCCACCCCGCGCATTTTTGTTAAAAAATTTCAGCTGCGCTTCCAGCCGGTGCGCTTCCAGGCTGTCGCGGGCCACCAGCAGGGTGGGGGCGGAGTTGTTTCGCGCGGCGTTGAGAATGGCCAGCGCGGCGGCTCCGCCGTGCAGCTGCCCCCAGAACTGGCGGTCACTGGAAGAGCGAAATCCGGGCGGGGACAAGGGGTCTGCTAGGGTCATTGAGGATTTATCAACACAGCTGATGGTAAAAAAGGAGGCTATTGTACCGGGGAAAACCTCCCCTTGCAGGAGCTGTTGGATTCCCCGATTCCAGTCCTGAATTTCGGTAGTAAAACTACAGATTTCGGGTGATTTTTTGCTCGGTTGCGCCCCCTGGAGTGTATGCTGATAATGCGCAGCCACGCGGTCTCCAGCCCGTCTGGCAGCCGCGTTTTCCCGCCTACCAAACACAAGCAGAGGTGTCTGACAGTGACCCAGAAGCGACCCAAGCCCGCGGACTTTTTCAAGGACTGGAAAGAGCGCGAAGCGCTGGCCGAATCCATGATCCCGATGATTGGCAAGCTCAATCGCGAGCGCAACGTCGGTATGTATATGTACGGCCGCAACCTGGTCAACCGCTCCGTGCTGACCATCATGAAAGCGCACCGCTTCGTGCGGCAGGTCGAGGAGAACGAACTCTCGGAGTGGGAGACCTTCCCGGTGCTGGAGGCCATCTGCAAGCTGGACCTGGGGCCGGTGCATATCGACCTGGGCACCCTGACCAACAAATACATGCTCGACGATCGCGGCCTGTCTGTGGACGAGTTCGTCCGCGGGGAGCTGGCGGATGCCGAGGGCGCCGGCAAGCCGCTGCCGCAGGCTCAGGATGTGGTGATCTACGGTTTCGGCCGCATCGGCCGCCTGGTGGCGCGCTTGCTGATCGAGAAGGCCGGCAGCGGCGACGTGCTGCGTCTTCGTGCCATCGTGCTGCGCAAGGGCAACGCGGATAACGACCTGGTCAAGCGCGCCTCGCTGCTGCGCCGCGACTCGGTGCACGGCGCCTTCAAGGGCACCATCCGCGTCGACGAGGACACCAGTTCGCTGATCTGCAACGGCAACGAGATCAAGATGATCTACGCCAAATCCCCGCAGGAAGTGGACTACACCCAGTACGGTATCCGCGATGCCATCGTCGTCGACA
Organism: Microbulbifer rhizosphaerae; assembly: GCF_014191725.1. Lineage (GTDB taxonomy): Bacteria > Pseudomonadota > Gammaproteobacteria > Pseudomonadales > Cellvibrionaceae > Microbulbifer > Microbulbifer rhizosphaerae. The sequence continues at coordinate 176,061 of NZ_JACHWZ010000009.1, read as the reverse complement.
GTACCGGCGTATGGCGCGACGAAGCCGGACTCAGCCAGCACCTGGAGAGCAGGGGCGCGGCCAAGGTGCTGCTCACCGCGCCGGGCAAGGGCGATATCAAGAATATCGTCTACGGCATCAACCACGGCGACATCCAGCCGAAGGACCGTATCCTTTCCGCGGCCTCCTGCACCACCAATGCCATTGTGCCAGTGCTCAAGACAATGATGGACGGCTTCGGCGTGGAGCACGGCCACGTGGAGACAGTGCACTCCTATACCAACGACCAGAACCTGATCGACAACTACCACAAGGGTGAGCGCCGCGGCCGCGCGGCCGCGCTGAACATGGTGCTCACCGAGACGGGCGCGGCCAAGGCCGTGGCCAAGGCGCTGCCGGAGCTGAAGGGCAGGCTGACCGGTAACGCCATCCGCGTGCCCACGCCCAATGTGTCCATGGCAATCCTCAACCTGCGCCTGGGCCGGGAGACCAACAAGGAAGAGTTGAACGACTATATCCGCGAGGTGGCCCTGCACTCGCCGCTGCGCCAGCAGATCGATTACACCAACTCGCCGGAAGTGGTCTCCTGTGATTTCGTCGGCTCCCGCCGCGCCTGCGTGTTCGATTCCATCGCTACTATCGTCGACGGCGACAACGCGGTGCTCTACTGCTGGTACGACAACGAGTTCGGTTACAGCTGCCAAGTGGTGCGCTGCCTGGAGGATATGGCCGGGGTCAAGTACAAGGTGTTTCCCGAGCGGGATTAAGGTGCAGGGGACGAGCGCGGAGTTTCAGCTCCGTTTTTGCCGGAATTTCGCTGCGCTTATCCGCCCTTCGGACCCGCGATGATTGTGCACTTGTAGGAGCGGCCGTTGGTCGCGATCGGGCTCGGATCGCGGCCAACGGCCGCTCCTACAGGGCGGGGTCCCGAACTCGATCAATACGACCAGGCGCAATGCGAAGGCCCTGCGGGACCTTCTGCGGCCATGGATGGCCGTGGAGAGCGTACAGGGATGTATTCACAGCGTGTCCCGCAAACAGCCCCCGGCAGTAGGGCCGCTTCAATGCTGATTTCAGCGCGGAGAGGGCCCGCACATGCCGAGCCGGGGCTCGGCGCTCCCGGCGATTCCAAATCCCTGTTTTTCCAGCAAAAATCTCCGTCCGCCCGGCCGATTCGGCCACTCCTACTCTGGTAAACCCCCAGGCCCGTCTATATAATGCGCGCGATTTTGGCGGGGCCGCCGTGCGCCGAGAAGTTCTCTCCTCACCCGACCCGGGGTTCAAACGGCTTAAGCCCTCGCAGCACAAGAATTCCTGCACAATTTTTAAACTAGAAACTTAGGCATAGGCGTATGAGAAAGATCCGTCGGGGATTGGATTTACCCATATCCGGCGCGCCCGAGCAGGTCATTCACGATGGTCCTGCGCTCAAAACCGTCGCTGTGCTCGGCCCCGATTACCACGGGATGAAGCCGACCATGGCGGTGGCGGAGGGGGATAGCGTCAAACTCGGACAGCTGCTGTTTACTGACAAGAAAACCGAGGGCGTGCGCTACACCGCGCCGGCCGCGGGGCGTGTCAAAGCCATTGAGCGCGGCGCCCGCCGCGTACTGCAATCGGTGGTGATCGAGATCGATGGCGACGAGGCGGAGCAGTTCGCCAGCTACAGCGCCGATCAACTCACCGCCCTGAGCGCCGAGCAGGTGCGGCAGAACCTGGTGGAGTCCGGCCTGTGGACCGCGCTGCGCACCCGCCCCTTCAGCAAGGTGCCGGCCCTGGACGCCGAGCCCGAGGCCATCTTCATCAACGCCATGGACACCAACCCGCTGGCCGCGGACCCGGCAGTGGTGATCGCCGAGCAGCGCGACGCCTTCACCCGGGGGGTGAAAGTCCTGTCCAGGCTGGCGGACACTACCTATGTGTGCACCGCGCCGGACGCGGATATCCCGGTACCCGAGGCGGCCAATATCCGCCGCGAAACCTTCTCTGGCCCGCACCCTGCGGGCCTTTCCGGTACTCATATCCACTTCCTCAAGCCGGTCAAACCCGGCCGCAGCGTGTTTGCGGTCAACTACCAGGACGTGATTGCGGTTGGGGAGCTGTTCACCACCGGCCGGCTGTATACCGACCGCATCGTCGCCCTGGGCGGCCCGCGGGTGAAGAATCCCCGCCTGCTGCGCACTCGCCTGGGCGCCTGCCTGGACGAACTGACTGTCGGCGAGATCGAGGGGGACGACAACCGTATCGTCTCCGGCTCCGTATTTGGCGGCCGCACCGCCCAGGGCCCCCTCGGCTACCTGGGCCGCTACCACAACCAGGTGACCGTGTTGCAGGAGGGCCGCGAACGCCCGTTCCTGCACTATATGCGTGCCGGCACCAAGCGCTTTTCGATACTGCCCATCTATTTCTCCCGCCTGTTCAAAAACCGGAAGTTCTCCTTCACCACCAGCACCAACGGTTCCGAACGCGCACTGATGCCCATCGGTACCTACGAGCGTGTGGTGCCCCTGGATATCCTGCCAACCCAACTGCTGCGCGCGCTGATCGTCGGCGATACCCATGCCGCCCAGCAGCTGGGCGCGCTGGAGCTGGACGAAGAAGACCTGGCACTGTGCACCTTCGTGTGCCCGGGCAAGTACGAATACGGCCCCATTTTGCGGGACAACCTCACCCGTATTGAGAAGGAGGGTTAAGGATGTTGCGCAAATTTCTCGATTCCATCGAGCCGCAGTTCCACAAGGGCGGCAGATTTGAAAAGTGGTATGCCCTCTACGAGGCGGTGGACACCGGCCTGTTCCAGCCGGCGGACACCACCAAAACCACCGCCCATGTGCGCGACGGTATCGATCTCAAGCGGATCATGATCACCGTCTGGGCCTGCGCCATGATCCCCATGTTCTACGGCATGTGGAACCTGGGCTTCCAGGCCAACACCATTATCGAAGGCATGGCCAATCCGGAGCTTACCGGTTGGCGCCACGCGATCATCGGTGCTCTGGCCGGTTACAACCCCGACAGTCTGTGGGACAACCTGGTGTACGGGGCCATGTACTTCCTGCCCATCTACGCCGTGACCTTTATCGTCGGCGGTATCTGGGAAGTGCTCTTCGCCGCTGTGCGCGGCCACGAGGTGAACGAGGGCTTCTTCGTTACCTCCATCCTGTTCGCGCTGGCCTGTCCCCCGGACCTGCCGCTATGGATGGTGGCCATGGGCATCAGCTTCGGCGTGGTGATCGGCAAGGAAGTGTTTGGCGGTACCGGCAAGAACTTCCTCAACCCCGCGCTGACCGGCCGAGCCTTCCTCTTCTTTGCCTACCCGGCGTCCATGTCCGGCGATGCGGTGTGGACCGCGGTTGACGGCTACACCGGCGCTACCGCGCTGTCTTCGATGGCCAGTGAGGGCATTCAAGGTGGCCTGGTGGGTACCGGCGGTTTGGCCGGGGGCCAGTTGACCTGGCTGGACGCCTTCTTCGGCAGTATGCAGGGCTCCATCGGCGAGACCTCGACCCTGGCGATCCTGATCGCCGGCGCCGTCCTGTTGTTCATGAAGATCGCCAGCTGGCGCATCATCGCCGGCACCATGCTGGGTATGATGGCCACCGCGACCCTGTTCAACTTTATCGGCTCCGACACCAACCCGATGTTCAACGTACCCTGGTACTGGCACCTGGTGGTGGGCGGTTTCGCCTTCGGCCTGGTCTTTATGACCACCGACCCGGTATCCGCCGCCATGACGGACGCCGGCCGCTGGTGGTACGGCATCCTGATCGGGGTGATGTGCGTACTGATCCGCGTAGTGAATCCGGCCTTCCCGGAGGGCATGATGCTGGCGATCCTGTTCGCCAACCTGTTCGCGCCGCTGTTTGACCACTTTGTGGTGCAGTCCCATATCAAACGGAGGTTGGCACGTGGCTAATAAAGATTCTGTTAAAGGCACCCTGACGGTTGCCCTGGTGATGTGCCTGGTGTGTTCGGTGGTGGTTTCCACCGCTGCGGTACTGTTGAAGCCGGCCCAGCAGGCCAATGCGGCGCTGGATATGAAGCGCAACGTGCTGATGGCCGGTGGCCTGCTCCAGGACCCCCACGCCAGCGCGGCGGAAGTCGAAAAAACTTTCGAAAACGTGACTATCAAGTACGTGGACCTGAGAACCGGCAAGTTCACCGATGACGCGCCCGAGGGCGGTAGCGGCCGCGCCGCGTCCAAGATTCCGGCGGCCAGCGAAAAACTGCCGCCCGAGGAGGACAGGGCCAAGATCATCCGCCGGGAAAACATCAAGGAGGTGTACCTGGTGGAGCGGGACGGCGAACTGCAGAGGATCATTCTGCCGGTGCGCGGCTACGGTCTCTGGGGAACTCTCTTCGGCTTTCTCGCCCTGGAGAGCGACCTCAAGACGGTCGCCGGCCTGGGTTTCTATGAACACAAGGAAACCCCCGGGTTGGGCGGCGAGGTGGACAATCCCAACTGGAAAGCCCAGTGGGCCGGCAAGGTCGTCTACGACGACGAGGGCAGGGTGGATCTCGACGTGATCAAAGGCAGCGTCAATCCCAACAGCCCCCAAGCTGAGCACCAGGTGGACGGCCTGTCCGGCGCCACCCTGACAAGCAACGGTGTGGAGAACCTGGTCAACTTCTGGTTGGGCAGCGAGGGCTTCGGTCCCTTCCTGAAAAATCTCAAGGCGGGGGAGGCATAAGCAATGAAAAAGACAGAAATACTGTTCGAGCCGATTTTCAACAACAACCCCATTGCGCTGCAGATCCTCGGCATCTGCTCCGCGCTGGCGGTGACCAGCTCGCTGCAGGTCACCCTGGTCATGTGTATCGCACTCACCAGCGTAGTGGCCTTTTCCAACATGGCGGTGTCCATGATCCGCAGCCAGATCCCGAACAGCATCCGCATCATTGTGCAGATGACCGTGATCGCATCGCTGGTAATCCTGGTGGACCAGGTGATCAAGGCGGTGGCCTACGACATCTCCAAGCAGTTGTCGGTATTCGTCGGCCTGATCATCACCAACTGTATCGTGATGGGCCGCGCGGAAGCCTTCGCGATGAAGAACCCCCCGCTGCCCAGCTTCCTCGACGGCATCGGCAACGGCCTGGGCTACAGCGTCATCCTGATCGGCCTCGCCATCGTCCGCGAGTTGTTCGGGTCGGGCAAGCTGCTCGGCGTGAGTATCATGCAGTCGGTGAACGAGGGTGGCTGGTATGTGCCCAACGGCCTGCTGCTGCTGCCGCCCAGCGCCTTCTTCCTGATCGGCCTGTTTATCTGGGCGCTGCGCACCTGGAAACCCAAGCAGGTGGAAGAGGATGAGTTCAAGATCGCGCCCAACTCTCAACCCGCACAGCCGCAACCTCTACAGCCGCAAGCACAGGAGGCCTGATTCGTGGAACATTTTATTTCGCTGATTATTCGCGCCGTTTTCGTTGAAAACATGGCGCTGGCCTTCTTCCTCGGTATGTGTACTTTCCTGGCGGTGTCCAAGAAAATCGAGGCGGCCGTGGGCCTGGGCGTGGCGGTGATTGTGGTGCTGACCCTGACGGTGCCGGTCAACAACCTGATCTATACCTATCTGCTCAAGGACGGTGCGCTGGCCTGGGCCGGTTTCCCGGATGTGGACCTGAGTTTCCTCGGCCTGCTGTCCTATATTGGCGTGATCGCCGCGCTGGTGCAGATCCTGGAAATGTTCCTGGATAAATACGTTCCCGCGCTCTACAACGCCCTCGGGGTGTTCCTGCCGCTGATCACTGTGAACTGCGCCATCATGGGGGCATCCCTGTTCATGGTGGAGCGGGAATACAACTTCGGCGAGAGTGTGGCCTACGGCTTCGGCGCCGGCCTCGGCTGGGCGCTGGCGATTGCTGCACTGGCCGGTATCCGCGAGCGGATGAAATACAGTGACGTGCCCGACGGCCTCAAGGGCCTGGGCATCACCTTCGTCACTGTGGGGCTGATGTCGCTGGGCTTTATGTCTTTCGGCGGCATTGATATCTAAGCGGGGGAGCGCAATAGAATGAATATTGAAATTATCCTCGGCGTAACCATGTTTACCGTCATCGTGCTGGCACTGGTGGCGGTGATCCTCGCCGCCCGCTCGCGCCTGGTGAACACCGGCAACGTCAACATCCTGGTCAACGGTGAGAAAACCCTCACCGTGCCCGCCGGCGGTAAGCTGCTGCAGACGCTGGCGGCCAACAACCTGTTCCTGGCCTCCGCCTGCGGCGGTGGCGGCAGCTGCGCCCAGTGCGTGTGTAAAGTAACTTCCGGCGGCGGCGATATGCTGCCTACGGAAGCCGCGCATTTCACCCCGCGGGACGCGAAGGAGGGCAAGCGCCTCTCCTGCCAGGTGGCGGTCAAACAGGACATGGAAATCGAGGTGCCCGAAGAGGTGTTCGGTGTGAAGCAGTGGGAATGCACTGTGGAATCCAACCCAAATGTGGCCACCTTCATCAAAGAGTTGACCCTGAAGCTGCCGGAAGGCGAGAACGTCGATTTCCGCGCGGGTGGTTACGTGCAGCTGGAAGCGCCACCCCATCACGTGAAATTCTCCGATTTTGATATCGAGAAAGAGTACCGTGGCGACTGGGAGCACTTCGGTTTCTTCAACCTGGAATCCAAGGTCACCGAGCCGGTGGTGCGGGCCTACTCCATGGCCAACTACCCGGAAGAAAAGGGTGTGGTGAAGTTCAACATCCGCATCGCGACCCCGCCGCCGCGTACCGAAGGTGTGCCGCCGGGACAGATGTCCTCCTACGTGTTCGGCCTCAAGCCCGGTGACAAAATCCGTGTATACGGCCCCTTCGGCGAGTTCTTCGCCAAGGAAACCGACGCGGAAATGGTATTTATCGGAGGCGGCGCCGGCATGGCACCGATGCGCTCGCATATTTTCGACCAGCTCAAGCGCCTCAACAGCAAGCGCAAAATCAGCTTCTGGTACGGTGCCCGCTCCCTGCGCGAGATGTTCTACGAGGACGACTACAACGGCCTGCAGGCGGAATTCGACAACTTCCAGTGGCATGTGGCCCTGTCCGACCCGCAGCCGGAAGACAACTGGAGCGGCTTTACCGGCTTTATCCACAACGTGGTCTACGAGAACTATCTCAGGGATCACCCGGCGCCGGAGGACTGCGAGTACTACATGTGCGGGCCGCCCATGATGAACGCCGCAGTGATCAATATGCTCAAGGAACTGGGCGTCGAGGACGACAATATCCTGCTCGATGACTTCGGAGGATAATTAAATTGCTGGCGCAATTTAATTGTAACAATGCAAAAACAGGGTCTCTTTTAACGGCCCTGTTTTTGCTTTGTATATCCGCTTTTTTTTCCGGCTGCAGTCCGGCGCAGAAGAGCTGGCAGCTCTCTGGCCGCACCATGGGCACCAGCTACCACGTCACAGTGGTGGACGTACCTCCACGCGTGAACAGGGCACAATTGCAAGCACTTATTGACGGCGCGCTAAGCGCCGTCAACCAGGAGATGTCCACCTATATCGAGGATTCGGAACTGATGCGCTTCAACCGCGGGCCGGTGGGCGAGGCGGTGCCGGTCAGCGAACACCTGGCACAGGTGGTGGAGCTGTCCCTGGATATCCACCGCCGCAGCGGGGGCGCCTTCGAGGTAACCGTCGGGCCGCTGGTGAACCTCTGGGGCTTCGGGCCGCAGCCGGAACCCGAGCAGGTGCCGGGCAGGGCGGCGATCGAAGAACTGCTGCAGCGCGTGGGTTCCGACGCGCTGAAAGTCGAGCACGCGCCGAATCGCATCACTCGCAGCCGCGAAGTGGAAATCGACCTATCGGCAATCGCCAAGGGCCACGGCGTGGACAGGGTGGCGCAACTGCTGGAAGAGCAGGGTATTCGCAATTACCTGGTGGAGATTGGTGGCGAGCTGCGCACCTTGGGCAAAAATCCCAAAGGCGCGGACTGGCGCATCGGTATCGAAAGACCGGACCCCGCCGGCCGCTCGGTGCAACAGCCGATAGCGGTCAGCGGCAAATCCGTGGCCACCAGTGGAGACTACCGCAACTACTACGAGCGCGATGGCAAACGCTACGCGCACAGCATAGATCCGCGCACCGGTTATCCGCTGGAGCACCGGCTGGCGTCGGTCACTGTGGTCGCCGATACCTGCGCCGAGGCCGACGGTCTGGCCACCGCGCTGAACGTGCTTGGCACCGAAGCCGCGCTGGAGATGGCGGAGCGGGAGAAGCTCGCGGTCTTCCTGCTGGTTAAAACCGATAGCGGTTTCGAAGAGCGCTACAGCAGTACTTTCACCCCGTATTTGGATTAAAGAGCCTGAAGAGGTCTGAGCAGTGACAGTTTTCATTTTTGCATTTATTGCCATGGCACTGATCGTCACCGGTATGGCCCTGGGTGCCATCGTTCAGAACAAGCCCCTGAAAGGTTCCTGCGGCGGGCTCAACGCCCTGGGCCTGAAAGAGGGCTGCGAGATCTGCGGCGGCGACGACGAGGCCTGCAAAAAGGAACAGGAGCGCCAGCAGCGCCTGCTCGAGGCCCCGGACCTGGCCTACGACGCCACAAAGCACTAGAGATTTAGTTTCCCAAATTTCTTTGTAGGAGCGGCCGTTGGCCGCGATCTGATTTCAATACGGGCATTGTATTCCGATCGCGGCCAACGGCCGCTCCTACAGGGGACATCAATTGAATAACAACAGAATTTGCAGATGGCACAGCAGAAATTTGACCTGGTAGTAATCGGCTCCGGCCCCGCCGGCGAAGCGGCGGCCATGAGTGCGGCGAAGAAGGGCATGCGCGTTGCGGTTGTCGAGAAGCGCCCGCTGGTGGGTGGCAACTGCACCCACAAGGGAACTATTCCTTCAAAGGCCCTGCGCCACTCGGTCAAACAGCTGATGCGCTATAACACCCAGAGTGTGTTTCGCGCCCTGGGCGAGCCGCGCCGATTGACTTTTCCCGAGGTGATGAAGAGCGTCAACAAAGTCATTTCCATGCAGGTGGAAATGCATACCAGTTTCTACGCTCGCAACAAGGTCGATCTGGTCATCGGCGATGCGAAGTTTATCGACCCGCACAAGCTGCGCGTACAACTGCCGGATGGCGCCGTGGAAATTCTCACCTCGGACAAATTCGTGATCTCCACCGGCTCACGCCCCTACCGCCCGGAGGATGTGGATTTCGATCACCCGAGGGTCTACGACAGCGACACCATCCTGGATATGCAGCACACCCCCCAGGCCATCATTATTTACGGCGCCGGGGTGATCGGCTGTGAATACGCTTCGATTTTTGCCGGCCTGGGTATCAAGGTGGACCTGATCAACACCCGCAGCCACCTGCTGGAATTCCTCGACGACGAAATTTCCGATGCGCTCAGCTACCACCTGCGCTATATGGGCGTCACCGTGCGTCACCGGGAGGAGTACGCAAAAGTGGTCCCCAGTGACAGCGGTGTGATTATGGAAATGCAGTCCGGCAAACGTATTCACGCCGACGCATTGCTCTGGTGCAACGGCCGCTCCGGCAATACGGAAACCCTGGGCCTGGACAGTATCGGCCTCAAGGCCAATCACCGCGGCCAATTGAGTGTGGACGACCACTATTGCACCGAGGTGGAAAACATCTACGCAGTGGGCGATGTGATCGGCTGGCCCAGCCTGGCCAGTGCCTCCTACGACCAGGGCCGCGCCGTCGCCGCCGCCATCGCCGGCCGCGGCCACCGGGTGGTCGAGGATGCGCCCACCGGCATCTACACCCTGCCGGAAATTTCCTCCGTGGGTAAAACCGAATCCGAACTCACCGCCGCAAAGGTGCCCTACGAAGTAGGCCGCGCCCTGTTCAAGCACACCGCGCGGGCGCAGATCTCCGGAGAGCGGGTGGGGATGCTGAAGATCCTCTTCCATATCGACACTCATGAAATTCTCGGCATCCACTGCTTCGGCGCCGAGGCCGCGGAGATTATCCATATCGGCCAGGCAATCATGAAACAGCCCGCGCCGAACAACACCATCGACTTCTTCGTCAACACCACCTTCAATTACCCGACCATGGCCGAGGCCTACCGCAGTGCCGCGCTGGACGGGCTCAACCGGGTAATGCGCCTGTGAGCGAACCGTCTCCCAGTGAATTTCGCGAACTGGTGCGGGGCTTTTTCGAGCAGATCCCCTTCAACCGCCAGATCGGCCTGGAAATGCACGAGTTGGACCTGGAGCAGCTCACCATTTCCGCATGCTTCGAGCTGCGCCCGGAACTGATCGGCAACATCTGGAAAAATATCCTGCACGGCGGCGTGATCGCCACCGCGCTGGATACCGTGGGCGGCCTCACTGCCCTGGTGGCCGCCTACCGGCACCTGGGGGATATCGACTGGCAGGAAAAGATCCAGCGCCTCTCCAAGATCGGCACCGTGGATATGCGGGTGGATTACCTGAAGCCGGGCAGAGGGGAAAGCTTTACCTGCCACGGCTCCATACTGCGCACCGGGAACAAGTTGGTGGTGTCGAGGATGGAGCTGCACAACGATGGCGGGGAGTTGATCGCGACTGGTACTGCGACTTATCTCTACTGACTGATCTGAGCGCGTAGCTTGGGTTCACCCTAATCAATGCTGGTCCGGGTAAGCCGCTAATCGGCTAAACAGCATCTCTTGTATTTTTCGCCACTACCGCAGGGGCAGGGCTCGTTACGGCCGGTTTTCCGGTTTCGTACCGGGGTGACGGGCGTATTGGAAAAGAGATCAGATTGCAGCGGGATATCATCGTCCTCCCAGCGCTCATCCTCCCAGCCTTCCTCTTCCCAGCCTTCCTTTGCCCAAACCTCTGCCTCCAGTTCCTCCTGGCGTTCCTCTCGTGCTGTCAGCTCTTCTGCCACAAGGCCCAGGGTCTGTCCGGCCACGGCGGGCAGAATCGGCAGCCGCACAACCGCTTCCCCTGCGTCTGTCACCCGCGCCAGCAGGGCGAAATCCTGCCAATGGGGGCCGCGCTTGTTGAGGTTGCTTTGGGCCCAGATGGCCATTAGAACGAAGCGGTCGCGCCATTTGGGCCTGTGGGGTTGGAGTATTTCTTCCAGTATCTGGTGCTCGGGCTGCGGGTCTTCTGCAAGGAGAAATTCTTCCGCGCGCTCGATTGTGGCGGTGTCGTTTTCGAACCAGAGCAGCAGATGGGCGTGCTTTTCAAACCAGGTGGCGCAGCGCTTGAACGCCTTGTCGGGATTCCAGCCCTGCAACTGTGGTTCGGTTTTGAGCAGCCAGCCTTCGATATCCAGCGGTTGCGGCTGCCACAGGTCACCGCCCAAGGCTTCCAGCCAATCCAGCAGTTCCGGCTCCGGCATTTCGCCGCTCTGTACATTGAGTGCCAGGAAGTGCGGCAGCAACTGTTGCAGGAATTCGCGGCCCACCGGCAGGCAGGGCGGCAATTGGCTCTGGATCTCCCTGACGCCGGCGTCCGCCTCGCGTTTTTTCAGCCGCGGCGACTGCCAGCAGTCAAGAACACCGGTTTGTTCCTTGAGGATGGCGCCGGACAACTGGTGGCGACCGGCTTTCTCCCGGCACATGATCACCGCGGTGGCTCCGGCGCCGTCGGGCACGCTGGCCCAAATGCGGACGCTGCCGTGGGAAGCAGTTGCCGCCGGCAGATTGTGTTTGCGCTGCTGGCGCACCACCGCATCCAGTCGTTTCGCCTGCTCCGGCGGCAGCCAGTTGCGCAGCATCACCAGGCGGTTGAGCTGCCGCGCCTCGATGGGTTCCTGCAGTTGCCGCAGCTGCTCCAGCAGCCGATCGCGCACCAGCGCCCTGGGGTGCAACAGGCAGAGCAGCAGGCCCTCGCGCAGATCACCGTTGTCCATGTGGAGCAGGCCCGCGCAAAGGGTATCCAACTTGTCCGCCGGCAGGTACTGGAGCTGCGTCTTGAGAATGCGGAAGATGTCTGCCAGCTGCATGTCCGGTTGGTCGAAAGCTTTCCGCAGCGCCTGTTCCGGTGCCGTGTCGGGCCCGGGAATATTCTCTGGTTCACCGGCATAGACCTTCTCGTGCCAGGCCGCGGCTTTTTCGATCAGTGCCTCGGGCACGGGAAAGCTCTGGGTGGCGAGGCCGTCCAGCAGCGCGTGGCAGACCACGGGCTGGTCACCCGCTTCCAGGGCCTCGCCGAGTAGCTCCTGCAGAAGCTGCCAGAATTCAGCCGCTTCTTCGTCGCCCCTGCGGAGTTCAATACGCAACTGGTGCAGGGCCCGATCGACCAGGTTGGCGAAGGCATCTAGCTGTGGGGAATCCTCGGCATCCGGGGATCCGGCCCAATCCATCAGCAGCGTGAGCAATATGGGGTAGGGCGGCAGCATCTCTTCCAGTTCCTGGACGATGTCCAGGTCAAATTCCTGCTGGAGGATTTCCTCCGCGGCGTCGAGAAAATACTGGGCAGGATGGGAGGCTTTGGGCACGACTACTCCTGGCGCTGATTGATTGACGGTGAAAGCGGGTAATTCTTGTACAGCTGGCGGGCAGATACAAGCCGGCGAGGGGCCGGCGTTGCGTTCTCTGGCGGGGAGAGAGGCTGACTCAGTGAAACACCAGAATTTCCCCCTTGGTGTTGGCGGCGATCAGCCGCTCGCGATGCCAGATGGGGGACGAGAGGAACGCGCCCAGGCGCTTGATGTGCTAGAGGGAGGACGCGGGAGCCTTTCATAGGGCCGGGGCCGGGGCCGGGGCCGGGGCCGGGGCCGGGGGTTTTAGCCGCGGTGTTTCTTCACCGTATGCAGCACAATGTCCCACTCGAAATACACATAGAAATCTGCGTATTCCCAGCGGGAGATCGCCGGGTCGCCCACCGGGCCCTGGATGCCGAGGGGTTCACCCAGGCGAGTGGTGACAGCGTCTTTCTTGAGGCCGCGCAGTTCGGCGATTTCTCCCAACTGGTCCTGTTGGCCAACGGGTACTTCCACGGTTTCCGCCCGGGCGCCCATCGTTGCGGCCAGCAGGGCAACGATGGCTAGGTGGTGGAGGGCGGAGCGGGTGCGGAGTTTGCTGAACATCTGTCCTTCTCCGGTTGTGCGTTATTTTGAAGATTCGCCAATTAAAGCAGATATTCTGCCTAAACACTTGGATTTCTTCACGTTTTTCCGCTTAAATCAATTCCATGATCAAGCCTGTCCCCCTCTATATCGGCCTGCGCTACGTGGCCGCCCGTCGCCGGCAGCAGTTTATCTCCTTTATCAACGGCTTCTCCCTGCTGGGCATGGCGCTGGGGGTTATGGCGCTGATTGTGGTGACTTCGGTGATGAACGGTTTCGACCGGGAGCTGAAGACCCGAATCCTCAGCGTGGTGCCCCACGGCTTTGTAGAGAAGGCCGATGGCCTGGAGAACTGGCGCGACGTCGCGCAGCAGCTCGAACAGAAACCCCATGTAGTGGCGGTGAGCCCCTTTGTGCGCGGCTTCGCGCTGCTGGGCGCCGGCGGGGGCAGCCACGGCGTGGAGTTCCAGGGGGTGGACCCGCAGGCGCTGCGCAGTGTTTCCGCCGTGGGCGAGCATATGATCATGGGCAGCCTGGACGCTTTGCAGCCGCGCAGCTACAACATCGTCGTCGGACGCATCCTCGCCCGCCAGTTGAACGTGATCCCCGGCGACAGCCTGGTGCTCACCCTGCCGGAGGTGGTGGTTACCCCCGCCGGCCTCTTTCCCCGCACCAAACGCTTTACCGTGGCCGGCGTCTTTTCCGTGGGCGCCCAGGTGGACCAGAGCATGGCGCTGATGCATATCGACGACGCCGCACGGCTGCTGCGAATGCGCGGAAAGGTCCAGGGGCTGCAACTGCGCTTCGACGATATGGACAACGCCCTGGGTCGGGTGTCCACCTATGCGCAAAGCCTCGGCGAGGGCTACAGTGGCGAGGACTGGAGCCACTCCCAGGGCAGCCTGTTCCAGGCGGTGAAGATGGAAAAGACGGTGGTAACCCTGATGCTGATGATTATCGTCGCCGTGGCCGCCTTCAATATCGTCTCCGCGCTGGTGCTGATGGTGGCCGACAAGCGCTCGGACATCGCGGTGCTGCGCACCCTGGGCCTGACCTCGCGGCAGATCATGTCGGTATTCGTGGTGCAGGGCAGTGCCATCGGCATTATCGGCGCCTTTATCGGCGCTTTGCTGGGCATACTGATCGCTTTCAACCTGACGGACATGGTCAGCTGGATGGAGAACCTGCTGGGAGCGAAGATCTTCGACCCGCGGGTGTTTTTCGTCAGCTTCCTGCCCTCCGAATTCCGCACCGCCGACGCAGTCGTGGTGTTGACAGCCGCGGTGCTGATGAGCCTGCTGGCCACGCTGTTCCCCGCCTGGCGCGCGGCGCAGATAGAGCCGGCGGAGGCGTTGCGGTATGAGTAGGGTGCGCCGTGTGCACCACCGGGATGCCGCTAAATATCGTGGCCAATGGTGCGCGCGGCGCACCCTACGCGGGTATGACGAACAAAACAGTTCCGTAGGATGGGCAAAGCGAAGCGTGCCCATCACGATCGAGCTGATGGGCACGTCGCTTCGCTCCTTTGCCCATCCTACGCAGAAAAGAATTAATTGATGAACAGCCAAGTGGAAATAACTGAAGAGCAGGTCGCGTCACCGAATTCCGGTACCGACGTGGTGCTCGCCTGCCGCACCCTGCGCAAGAGCTACCGCCAAGGCAATAAAGAACTGCAAGTCCTGCGCGGCGTGGAACTGGAGGTGAAAGCCGGCGAGAAACTGGCCATAGTGGGCGCCTCCGGCTCCGGCAAATCCACATTGCTCAACCTGCTCGGCGGCCTGGATACACCCAGCGCCGGCGAGGTCTGGGTGGCGGGGCAGAACCTGGCCAGCCTGGACGCCAACCAGCGCGGCTGGTTGCGCAACCGCAGTCTGGGCTTCGTGTACCAGTTCCATCATCTGCTGGGCGAGTTTTCCGCGCTGGAGAATGTGGCCATGCCGCTGCTGATCGGCAAGCAGTCGGTGGCCAGCGCCCGCGAGGCGGCGACCGCCATGCTGCAGGCAGTGGGCCTGGGTGAGCGGTTGACCCACAAGCCCTCGCAGCTGTCCGGCGGCGAGCGCCAGCGGGTGGCCATTGCCCGGGCACTGGTGACGCATCCCGCCTGCGTGCTGATGGACGAGCCCACCGGCAACCTGGACAGGGCCACCGCCAAAGAGATTCACAAGCTGATGGACAGGCTCAACAACGAGATGGGGATCAGCTTCGTGATCGTTACTCACGACCCGGACCTGGCCGCGGCGCTGGATCGCACACTGCACCTGATTGACGGCGCACTGGAGAGCGACTGGCACCGGGGCGATCATGTTTAGACCTCTGCCCGCGTTTATCGGCCTGCGCTACGCCGGCGCCCAGCGCCGCGGCGAGGATTCCGCCGGGCTGGTATCGTTTATCTCCGGGCTGTCCATGGTGGGGCTGATTCTCGGTGTGGCGCTGATGATCGTGGTGATGTCAGTGATGAACGGTTTCGACCGCGAGCTGCGCGAGCGCATCCTGGGCATCATGCCCCACGCGACCATCTACAACGCCGACCCCGATATCGACTGGCCGGCCCTGCGCGACCAACTGGCGGCGGACCCGGAAGTGTTGGCGGCGGCGGAGGTCTGGCAGGTCAACGCCCTGGCGCGCAGCGGGCCCGAAGTAACGCCGCTGCTGGTGCAGGGCATCAATCCCGAGACCATTGTCGAAGTTTCCAATATCGGCGGCTTTCTCGATCCCGAGGCTTTTGCCGAACTTACTGACGCCGCCGAACCCGGAGTGATCCTGGGGCAGGGCATCGCCGACAAACTGGGCGTGCAAAAGGGGGAACATATCTCCCTGATCGTCCCCGACAGCGGCGCGGATGGCGGCCGCCGCGCGGCGCGCCTGGCGGGCTTCCGGGTGGCCGACATCTTCCACTCCGGCACCGCGCTGGACCAGTCCCTGGCACTGCTGGACTGGACACAGGCCCAATCGCTGGCGGGGGGAACCGGCGGCGCCGGGATACAGCTGCGCTTCGGGAAGATGCTTGAGGCCAACTGGATCATGCGGCGGCTGCTGGGTGAACTGCCGGCGCAGAATTTCTACGGCAGCGACTGGAGCAGCACCCACGGCAATCTCTACCAGGCGATACAGATGTCGCGCAACCTGGTGGGGCTGCTGGTGCTGCTGATCATCGCCATCGCCGCTTTCAACGTGGTTTCCACCCTGGTGATGGTGGTGATCGACAAGCACAGCGATATCGCCATATTGCGCACCATGGGCGCCAGCACCCGCGAGATACTGCTGACGTTCGTCAGCCAGGGAGCGCTGGTGGGACTCGTCGGTGCGCTGGTGGGGGGAGCTCTCGGAGTTGTGGGTTCGCTGGTGGTGACCGACCTGGTGAAAGGGCTGGAATCCCTGTTTGGCATCCAGTTCCTGAAATCCGATGTCTACCCGGTGGACTACCTGCCTTCGCAATTGCAGTGGCCGGATGTGGCACTGGTAGTGGGGGCGGGCTTCCTGCTCAGCCTGCTGGCGACTCTCTACCCCGCATTGCAGGCCAGCCGTGTGCAGCCGGCGGCGGCGTTGCGCAATGAGCAGTGACTAGTTATCAGTTAGGGTTCCGCGCGGGTGCAATTGGTCACTGATCATTGATCACTGATCACTGACCGCTTCGCTAGCCGTATTTTCCACCGCTTTATCACATGCCACCGCCACAGTGCCTGCATCGTAAAGTAGGACACGGCGGCGAAGAAAATGCCGCTGAGCAGCGAGCCGAAAAACAGCGGCAGCCAGATTTTTCCCACCTCACTGGTCAGCCATTCCCAGGAAAGTTCTATCCTGAAATCCAGCGGCGGGGTGCCGAGTATCCAGGCGCCCAGTTTGTAGGTGCTGTAGAACATGGCCGGCATGGTGATCGGATTGCTGATCCACACCAGGATCACCGACAGCGGCAGGTTGCAGCGAAACCACAGCGCCAGCAGCGCGGCGATAATCATCTGCCCGGGCACCGGCAGGAAGCTGGTAAAGACACCGACGGCAAACGCCACTGAAACCGAGTGGCGGTTGAGATGGAAGAGGTTGGGGTCGTGGAGCAGAGCACCCAGAAATCTCAGGCCGCTCTTGGCGCGAACCTGTTCGGGAGTTGGCAGCCAACGCCTGATAATACTCTTCGGCATAACTCAGTCTACTCGGGTATCGGCAGCCGGCCCAGCGGTTCAATTGTTGCCAATGATCGGGGTGGGTTTGCGTCCCGGCCAGCCGATCCATTTGCACTATCCCAGACAAGAATAGGGTGCAGAGCGGGCACAGGCGTACCGGCGCGGGCGCTATTATGCCCGCATAGTCGCGTCAAGACTACTGTTGGGGGATAGGTCAGCTCCATCATAAAATTGTCAACAATAGCCTTGCGATTAACCGGTTGACGACCACTTTTTCCTGAATTATGGTGCGATCACTTTAGGGATTGTCGACAATCCTGTTTCGAAGCTGAAGGAGTGACCCAAGGGTGCAAGGGGAGACGTTACAGCCGCTGGAGCCGAGCCTGAGCCTGCCGGAACGCCTGTTTGTGACTCTGAGAGGCGAGATCGTCGAGGGCAGAATTCCCGCCGGCAGTAAAATCAGCGAGCCGGAGCTGGCGCGGCGCTTCAATGCCAGCCGGGGCAGCCTGCGCGAAGCACTGATGCGCCTGGAGTCCCTGGGACTGCTGGAGCGCCGGGTGAATGTGGGGGCGCGGGTGGTGGATCTCACCGAGCGCGGCCTGCTGGATCTCTACGAAGTGCGCGAGGCCCTTGAGGGCATGGCCTGCCGCCTGGCCGCGCAACACCGCAGCGACGAAGACATCACCGAACTTTGGCAGATGCTCGGGCGCCACGAGCAGCAGGAGGAACTGCAGGCGGGCAGGGCCTACTTCCAGCCGGAGGGGGATTTCGATTTCCACTTCCGCATCGTGCAGGCCTCCAATAACGACCTGCTGATCGACACCCTGTGCAACCGTCTCTACTACCGCGTGCGCATGTACCGCTACCAGTTGGGCATGCCCAGCCCCCGGGCGCAGCGGGCCTTCCGCGAGCACAGCCATATTATCGAGGCCATCGAGATGGGTGACGGCGAACTGGCCGAGTTATTGATGCGCCGGCATATCCGCGCCTCCCGCCAGAACATCGAGAAAAAACTGAGGTGAGTCCATGAGCCAGAACCCTTCCGCCGGCGCGCGCTTTCGCCGCGCCCTCGTCGAAAACAATCCCTTGCAGGTTGTGGGCACCGTCAATGCCTATAGCGCAGTCATGGCCGAACGCATCGGCCACAAGGCCATCTACCTCTCCGGCGCCGGCGTGGCCAACGCCTCTTACGGGCTGCCGGACCTGGGAATTACCAGCCTGGACAATGTGCTGGAAGACGTGCGCCGCATCACCGGCGCCAGCGAACTGCCGTTGCTGGTGGACGTCGACACCGGCTGGGGCGGCGCCTTCAATATTGCCCGCACCGTAAAGGAAATGATCCGCGCCGGCGCCGCCGCCGTGCATATCGAGGACCAGGTGGCGCAGAAACGCTGCGGCCACCGCCCCAACAAAGAGATAGTTTCCAAAGGGGAAATGGTCGACCGCATCAAGGCCGCGGTGGACGCGCGCACCGACGATGATTTCTTCATCATGGCGCGCACCGACGCCTTCGCCCAGGAGGGACTCGAAGCCGCCATCGACCGCGCCCGCGCCTGTATCGAAGCCGGTGCCGACGGCATCTTCGCCGAGGCGGTAACCGAACTGGAGCACTACCGCGCCTTCAAGGACGCATTGAACGTACCCATCCTGGCCAATATCACCGAGTTCGGCAAAACCAAGCTATATAACGCCACAGAGCTGGGCGAGGCGGGTGCCGATATCGTTCTGTATCCACTGTCCGCTTTCCGCGCCATGAACCGCGCCGCGGAAAACGTCTATACCAGCATCCTGCAAAACGGGGACCAGTTGGCGGTAGTGGACAGCATGCAGACCCGCGAAGAGTTGTACGACTACCTGAACTACCATCAGTTCGAGCAGAAGCTGGACGAGCTTTTCCACAAATAATTGGTAATGACCTTGTAGGAGCGGCCGTTGGCCGCGATCGGACTCGACAGCCGGAAAGATCGTTCGCGGCCAAGGGCCGCTCCTACAAAGCACCGAACAAACTCAAGAGAAAAAGGGGAAACTGAGATGGCAGAGAAAAAAACCGGAGGCGCCGGCCTGCGAGGCCAGGTAGCCGGCAAAACTGCGCTGTCCACCGTTGGCAAGTCCGGCTCCGGCCTGACCTACCGAGGCTACGACGTCAAGGATCTGGCGGAACACTGTGAGTTTGAAGAAGTCGCCTACCTGATCCTCTATGGCGAGCTGCCCACCGGCGCACAGCTGGCGGAT
Organism: Microbulbifer rhizosphaerae; assembly: GCF_014191725.1. GTDB lineage: Bacteria > Pseudomonadota > Gammaproteobacteria > Pseudomonadales > Cellvibrionaceae > Microbulbifer > Microbulbifer rhizosphaerae. The sequence goes on along the minus strand of NZ_JACHWZ010000009.1, from coordinate 156,760 downwards.
TACAAAGGTTTGCTCAAATCCCAGCGCGGCCTGCCCCAGGCGTTGAAGGATGTGCTGGAACGCATCCCCGCCGACGCCCACCCGATGGACGTGATGCGCACCGGCTGCTCCATGCTGGGCAACCTGGAAGGCGAGGAGAATTTCGACCAGCAGCTGGAAAAAGCCAACCGCCTGCTGGCCGCTTTCCCCTCGATCATCTGCTACTGGTACCGCTTCACCCACGACGACGTGCGCATCGAAACCGAAACCGACGACGACTCCATCGGCGCCCATTTCCTGCATATGCTGCGCGGCGAAAAACCCAACGCGTTGCACGAGCGGGTAATGAACGTATCGCTGATCCTGTATGCAGAGCACGAGTTCAACGCCTCCACCTTTACCGCGCGCGTCTGCGCCTCCACCCTGTCCGACCTGTTCAGCTGCATCACCGGCGCCATCGGCTCCCTGCGCGGCCCGCTGCACGGCGGCGCCAACGAAGCGGCCATGGAACTGATCGAAAAGTTCTCGTCACCTGATGAGGCGGAAAAAGAACTGCTGGGTATGCTGGAGCGCAAGGAAAAAATCATGGGCTTCGGCCACGCGGTCTACACCGAATCCGATCCGCGCAACGCCATTATCAAAGCCTGGTCGGAAAAACTGGCCGAAGATGTAGGCGATACGGTGCTGTACCCCGTCTCCGTGCGCTGCGAGGAAGTGATGTGGCGCGAGAAGAAACTGTTCTGCAACGCCGACTTCTTCCACGCCTCCGCCTATCACTTCATGGGCATCCCCACCAAGCTGTTCACGCCGATTTTTGTAATGAGCCGCGTAACCGGTTGGTGCGCCCACGTATTCGAGCAACGCGCCGACAACCGCATTATCCGCCCCAGCGCCGAATACACCGGCCCGGAACTGCGCAAGGTAACCCCCATCGCCGACCGCGGCTAAACCGCCGGGACCGCGGAGCTCCAGCTCCGCTTGCGGGCCGCAGGCTCGCTGTAGATCGGAGCTCCGTAGCCTTTCGCCTGCAAGCAAGCTCCTACAAAAGCAAAAGCTCGTGCCGGAACCCGACCGCAGAACCGATCAGACAGATTTACCAAATGATAAACACCAAATACCGCAAGCCCCTACCCGGCACGAAACTCGATTACTTCGACACCCGCGCCGCCATAGACGCCATCCAACCCGGCGCCTACACCAAGCTGCCCTACACCTCCCGCATCCTTGCGGAAAACCTGGTACGCCGCTGCGACCCGGCAACCCTGACCGATTCCCTAAAACAAATCATCGAACGCAAACGCGACCTGGACTTCCCCTGGTTCCCGGCCAGAGTCGTCTGCCACGATATCCTCGGCCAGACCGCCCTGGTGGATCTCGCCGGCCTGCGCGACGCCATTGCGGAAAAGGGCGGCGATCCGTCACAAGTGAATCCGGTAGTACCAACCCAACTGATCGTCGACCACTCCCTGGCGGTCGAACACGGCGGCTTTGAAAAAGACGCCTTCGAGAAAAACCGCGCGATCGAAGAGCGCCGCAACGAAGACCGCTTCCACTTTATCAACTGGACCAAAACCGCGTTCAAGAACGTCGACGTGATCCCACCGGGCAATGGCATCATGCACCAGATCAACCTGGAGAAAATGTCCCCGGTTGTCCAAGTTCGTGAAGGCGTCGCCTTCCCGGACACCTGCGTCGGCACCGACAGCCACACCCCGATGGTGGACGCGTTGGGTGTCATTTCAGTAGGCGTCGGCGGCCTCGAAGCCGAGAGCGTAATGCTCGGCCGTGCCTCTTACATGCGCCTGCCCGATATCGTCGGCGTCGAACTGACCGGCAAACTGAACCCGGGCATCACCGGCACCGACCTGGTACTGGCCCTGACCGAATTCCTGCGCCGCGAACGCGTGGTCGGGGCCTACCTGGAATTCTTCGGCGAAGGCGCATCTAACCTGACCCTCGGCGACCGCGCCAGCATCTCCAATATGACCCCGGAGTACGGCGCCACCGCGGCCATGTTCGCGATCGATGAGCAGACCATCGACTACCTGAAGCTGACCGGCCGCGACGACGAGCAGGTGGCCCTGGTGGAGAAATTTGCAAAGGAAACCGGCCTCTGGGCGGACACACTCAAAGAAGCCGAATACGAGCGGGTACTGAAGTTCGACCTGTCCTCCGTAAGCCGCAACCTGGCCGGCCCCTCCAACCCCCACGCGCTGCTGCCGGCCTCCGAACTGGCCAGCCGCGGCATCGCCCGGGAGTGGAAAAAGGAATGGAAGGAAGAAGAGGGCCTGATGCCCGACGGTGCCGTAATCATCGCCGCGATCACCAGCTGCACCAACACCAGCAACCCGCGCAATATGATCGCCGCCGGCCTGATCGCCCGCAATGCCAACAAACTGGGCCTGACCCGCAAACCCTGGGTGAAATCCTCTTTGGCACCGGGCTCCAAGACCGTAAAAATGTACCTGGAAGAGGCCGAGCTGCTGCCGGAACTGGAGCAGCTGGGTTTCGGCGTGGTGGCCTTTGCCTGCACCACCTGCAACGGCATGAGCGGCGCGCTCGACCCGAAAATCCAGCAGGAAGTGATCGAGCGCGATCTCTATGCAACCGCGGTGCTGTCCGGCAACCGCAACTTCGACGGCCGCATCCACCCCTACGCCAAGCAGGCCTTCCTGGCCTCGCCGCCCTTGGTGGTCGCCTACGCGATCGCCGGCACCATCCGCTTCGATATCGAAAAGGACGTGTTGGGCCATGATAAAAACGGCAACCCGATTACGCTGAAAGATATCTGGCCGAGCGACGAAGAGATCGATGCGATCGTGAAGCAGAGCGTCAAACCGCAACAGTTCCGCGACGTCTATATCCCGATGTTCGACCTGGAGAAAGGTGAGAGCGAGAAGGTCAGTCCCCTCTACGACTGGCGCCCGATAAGCACCTATATCCGCCGCCCCCCCTATTGGTATGAAGAGGGGGAAGGTGCTTTAGCGGGAGAGCGCGCGCTGAAAGGCATGCGCCCGCTGGCAGTGCTCGGTGACAACATCACCACCGACCACCTGTCGCCGTCCAATGCGATCCTGGCCAGCAGCGCCGCCGGCGAATACCTGGCGAAAATGGGCCTGCCGGAAGAGGACTTCAACTCCTACGCGACTCACAGAGGCGACCACCTGACCGCCCAGCGCGCCACCTTCGCCAACCCGAAACTGCTGAACGAAATGGTGCGCGAGGAAAACGGTGAGGTGAAGCAGGGCTCACTGGCACGCATCGAGCCGGAAGGGCAGGTGACCCGCATGTGGGAAGCCATCGAAACCTATATGGACCGCAAACAGCCGCTGATCATCGTCGCCGGCGCCGACTACGGCCAGGGCTCCTCCCGCGACTGGGCCGCCAAGGGCGTGCGCCTGGCCGGTGTGGAAGCCATCGTCGCCGAAGGCTTCGAGCGCATCCACCGCACCAACCTGATCGGCATGGGCGTATTGCCGCTGGAATTCCAGCCCGGCACCACCCGCAAGACTTTGGGCATCGACGGCACCGAGACCTTCGACGTGATCGGCGAGCGCACTCCGCGCGCAACCTTGACGTTGATCATCCATCGTAAGAACGGCGAGAGCATCGATGTGCCGGTCACCTGCCGCCTGGACACCCGGGAGGAAGTCTCCATCTACGAAGCCGGCGGCGTCCTGCAACGCTTCGCCAAGGACTTCCTCGAAGCGGAGGCCATACCGTAGGATGGGCACAAATCGGCAGGATTGCCGATTTGGACGCCGAAGGCGCCCGCGAAGCGGGCGAGCGCCATGGATGGTGCGAGTCAACGGAGCGCAGCGACATGCCCATCAGCAGAACCCGCTGATGGGCACGTAACGCTTTGCCCATTCTACGCAGCCGATACCAATGATCGCTGTAGGAGCCTGCTTGCAGGCGAACAGAATCAGAGCTCGATTCAATAGTACCGTAGGGTGGATAAGCGCCAAGCGCATCCACCAGAAACACTCTCCCAAAGCCGGATAAATACGCCCCCTCTCCCCTCCGGGGAGAGGGCCGGGGAGAGGGGGACCCAATCGAAGCCCACCTCTTCCTCCCCTCTCCCGCTTGCGGGGGAGGGGCCGGGGGAGGGGGCCCAAATCGAAGCCAATCAACCAAACGATTCCCCCATGACCCACAAACCCCAAATCAAAATCCCCGCCACCTACATGCGCGGCGGCACCAGCAAAGGCGTCTTCTTTCGCCTACAAGACCTGCCCGAAGCAGCACAGACTCCCGGCCAAGCCCGCGACAACCTGCTGCTGCGAGTAATCGGCAGCCCCGACCCCTACGGCAAACAAACCGACGGCATGGGCGGCGCCACCTCCAGCACTAGCAAAACGGTCATCCTATCCAAAAGCGAACAGCCCGACCACGACGTCGACTACCTCTTCGGCCAGGTCTCCATCGACAAGCCCTTCGTAGACTGGTCCGGCAATTGCGGCAACCTCACCGCCGCCGTCGGCGCCTTCGCCATCAACAGCGGCTTCGTCGATCCTGACCGCATCCCGCAAAACGGCATCTGCACCGTGCGCATCTGGCAGGCCAATATCAAAAAGACCATCGTCGCCCACGTACCCATCACCAACGGCGAAGTACAGGAAACCGGCGATTTCGAACTGGACGGCGTCACCTTCCCGGCGGCAGAAGTCCAGATCGAGTTTATGAACCCGGCAGACGGCGACGGCGCGATGTTCCCCACCGGCACCCTGGTGGACGAATTGGAAGTGCCCGGCGTAGGCATCCTGAAAGCCACCATGATCAACGCCGGCATCCCGTCCATCTTCGTCAATGCCGCCGACATCGGTTACACCGGCACCGAACTGCAGGAAGCCATCAACAGCGACGACAAGGCCCTGGCCATGTTCGAAACCATCCGTGCCCACGGCGCGGTGAAAATGGGTTTGATCGAAAAGGTGAAAGAGGCTGCAGCCCGCCAGCATACCCCCAAGGTCGCCTTTGTGGCGCCGCCCAAGGGCTATGTGGCATCCAGCGGTAAGGAAGTCGCCGCAGACGATATAGACCTGCTGGTGCGCGCCCTGTCCATGGGCAAACTGCACCACGCCATGATGGGCACCGCCGCCGTCGCCATCGGCACCGCCGCCGCCATTCCCGGCACCCTGGTCAATCTGGCCGCCGGGGGAGGGGAGCGCAACGCCGTCACCTTCGGCCATCCGTCCGGCACATTACGCGTGGGTGCGGAAGCGGAAATCGTGAACAGTCAGTGGACCGCCACCAAGGCCATTATGAGCCGCAGCGCGCGAATTCTGATGGAGGGGTGGGTGCGGGTCCCAGGCGACTCTTTCTAAGGAGAGAAGGGCGGGATTTCCCGCCCCACGGGTGCGCCGGCCGCATTTGCCAATTGCCGCGCGAAGCCGTGCGGCAAAGGGAAACGTTCGGAGGGAATGGGTTAGTCAGCTGATTGCTGGCTCTGGTCGATGTACTCGTTGATTTTGTATTGCAAGTAGATACTGTTGAACAGGAAAGTCATGACCGGGCCCAGGCGATAGGCAGAACCGGTGCTCTGGCTCATGAGATCCTGCAGGCGATTTCTGACTTTGAACAGGCTCGCGAGGTAAGTCACTATATAGCCGATGTACACCATCAGATAAAAAGCGCCCATCTCAGGGATGATAAACCCTGCCAAGAAGGTCAGCGCACAAAATATTGCCATCAGGTAGAACCAGGCGGGAGCGATCGGATTGTCGTGGATGCGGTTGACCACTTGGGCGCGGGTGCAAATCCAGTAAACAGGGTAAATTCCCAAGGTAACAATTGAGAGAATAAATACCCACCAGGCGCTGAAGCGCTGGAAGTCGCCGGAAATGAGATCATCAGTTGCGGCAGTCAGTTCGGAAGTTGGTGCACTATACGGATTGGATTCCATCGGAAGGTTCCTTTGATCTTGTTTTTCTTGCGCCGTGCCGACCCTTCTACTCATAGGGGGTTGGCGTAAGCTTCCACCAAAGCGTATCACAGCCCGATACCTTGGTCATTCGGCTTGTAGAACCGTGGAAACAAAGTTCTGCCACTGCTGCAACACGATATCCCGTCCCTGTGAAAGCTGGTCCGAGCCCTTGAATACTCGTCATGCCGGACTTGATCCGGCATCCAGTACCGTTGAACCCGCCGAAATCAACCGGCTTCGCAAATTACCGCGGCGCCCCTTGATATCTCATTATCAGAATATCCCGCCCCTGTTTCACGTAGGTCTGGAAGCGGTCAACGGTGGAAAACTGGGCCCGAGTCCTTGAATACTCGTCATGCCGGACTTGATCCGGCATCCAGTACCGCTGAACCCGCCGAAATCAACCGGCTTTGCAAATTACCGCAGCGCCCCTTGATATCTCATTATCAGAATATCCCGCCCCTGTTTCACATAGGTCTGGAAGCGGTCAACGATCGCAGAAGGCTGCCCAGCTTCATCAACCACCACAAACCCCAAAGATTCGTAGAATGGCACCAAATGCCTATACGGAAAGGTAAAAGTACTCCTGTCAAACGCTCCCGCCATACCCCTCAACAACAGCCGTGCCACACCCCGACCACGGAACTCCTCCGCCACAGCCACCCCCGCCAGCAGCTCGCAATCCGCCAGCTTCCTCAGGCAGCCACAGGCAACAATCTGCCCCTGATCGCCCCGAACGACCATACACGGCTCATTCCGCCGCGCTTTGCCGCGGAATTTGTGCATGCGGTAGAATTTGTTGGCCAACGGCATCTCCGCCTCGGAAAGCCACTGCGCCGAGAATGAGTGCCCCGAAAAATCCTGATCTTCAGTCATCTATGCCGCGCCAAACCTGCCCAACCTGCCAACGCCCGCTGAAGGTCTGTTACTGCAGCGCATTGGTCGAGATCGCCAATCGAATTGAGGTGCTGATCATACAGCACCCCCTGGAACAGAAGCACCCGTTCAACACCGGGCGCATGGCGCACCTGTGTCTGAAGAATAGTGAGCTGGTGGTGGTGGAAAGCCTGTCAGACACAGAGCTGGCACAGTTGCTCAAACCCAAGTCGGCCTTGCTCTACCCCTCCTTGAGCTGGCTGCCGGCGGCGGAGCAGGTGGAGGCCGGCACTCCGCAAGCCGACGAGCTGGAGCAGCTGGTGGTGATTGACGCTACCTGGCGGAAATCCAAGAAAATGCTCCACCTCCACCCGGCGCTGCAGCAGTTGCCTCGGATCAGCTTGGCAGGAGAGGGGGGTTCCAACTACCAGATTCGGCATTCCTCGCTTGCGAACAGCCTGTCGACGTTGGAAAGCATTGTGATAACTATGCAGCAACTGGAGCCGGAGCGGGATTTTAAAGTCATGCTGCGGCCATTTGAAAAGATGATTGCGCTGCAAAAAGCCAATTTTGAGCCAGAAAAAATCCGAGGATAATTGGGGACTCTATAGGGGGGAAGCCTGCGGCTCAGCTCGGCTCGAAATCGTGGGCGAAATCATCATGATTCAAGGGGCACCTCATGGCGCAGTGGAAATGGGCCTGATCGACAAGGTGGAAGACGCAGCCAGCCGCCAGTATACCCCCAAGATCGCCTTCGTCGCGCCGCCCAAGGGCTATACGGCATCCAGCGGTAAGGAATCGCGGCTGGTGATATCGACCTGCTGGTGCGCGCCCTGTCCATGGGCAAACTGCACCACGCTATGATGGGCACCGCCGCCGCCATCCTCGGCACCCTGGTGAATCTGGCCGCCGGGGGAGGAGAGCGCAACGCCGTAACCTTCGGCCACCCGCCCGGCACCCTGCGTGTCGGCGCGGAGGCGGAAATCGTCAACGGCCAGTGGACCGCCGCCAAGGCCATTATGAGCCGCAGCGCGCGGATTCTGATGGAGGGGTGGGTGCGGGTGCCCGGCGATTCCTTCTAGTTGATCATCCTATTGGGTGCTCGATTAACGACGGATATTCTTTAAACCAGTTTCAGTTGGACTAAAAAAGCGAGCCTCTAGTGAGGCTCGCTTTTTTATACCTGTCATTTCTTTGCTCAATATTTGAGCAGTGTGCGATGTGTGATCAGGAGCTTAATCGGCATTAGGTGTCAACTTCATCGAAAAGATGCGAAGTCATTGACTTAAAAGGAGATTCAAATACTATTGAGTGAAGCGATACCCAGAGCTATGGAGAAACTGTTCTGTTTTCAATAGGACATGTGGTATTTGCAAAGTTTTGTCCCGAGGTGTGTCGATCGAAAGGTCGACCATCCATTTAATGGGTGCAACTAATATTGAGGAGTTTTACTCCTAGCCTTCGGGCTTGCCTGGAAACGGGCGTTACTCTATGTCACTAGATCAGGCACCTCGGGACATCTTATTCAGGGTTTGAGTATGACTATCGCCGATAGCATTTGGTGGACTCGCAAAGCGAGAATACAAACAGAAAAAAGACTGATATCGAATGCACGGCACGCACAATTACTACTGCTATGGTATTCATTCGTATCAGTCAGTGCATCAGTATACTATCTAAAATTCAACTCTCAAAGTGAGTACGCAAGCGTTGCCTGGGTGATATTTTCCGTTTTAGTGCTATGCGTTTCTGGTTTTATAAACGGTCTCAGCTATAAAGAGCGTGCTGCAGTTGTCAAAGATAGCTACGAGTCTCTAAACAGTCTTTATCGTAAGGCTAAAAAAGAAAATTCCGATCCGAATGAGATAAACAAAGAATACGAACAGATCTTAAATCTTTGTGAGAATCATGCGGATATTGATTATCAGAAAGCACTGTGTGATACATATCTAAGTCACAACTGCCCTCGCGATCCGAAAAAAGGGCTAGACCGCTGGCCTACCAAATATGTTTGGTTTGTTGTGCTCAAGCAACTTTTTATTAGATCGCTTTCTATATTGACACTCTATGCGCTGCCTTTATTAATATTCTTGGTGATGGAGGTGTCTGGTGTCAATCAGGGATAGATTTGAATATTTTTTCTCAGAGGATTACCTTCATCATATCTATCAAGATGTCATAGTCCTGTCGAACGCAAGCGGTATTGATAATTTAACCCAAAAACAATTCTGGCCGAGACTTAATGATGAGGTGTCGGTCATTTCTCGAAAGGTTCTCGCAGGGAGTTACCGATTCAGTAAATATAAGCTAAGACTTATCAGTAAGGGGCGAGGAAAAGTTCCGAGAGAGATATCCATTCCAACTATACGAGATAGAATTGCGCTTCGAGCGCTTTGTGACTTTTTGGTTGAGCGCCATGATGGGGTGATCAAGTTTGAGCTTCCTCAGAATATGGTAAAAGCTGCCAAAGAGGAGATTCAATCCGGAAAATACACTGGTTTTATAAAGCTGGATGTCTCTAATTTTTATCCGTCGATATCACATCAGGAGCTATTAAGGCGCCTTCGGAAAAGAGTGCGCCATCCGGAAATCATAGAGTTTGTACAAAGTGCTGTAGCTACTCCTACAGTGTCCCGGTCTCGAGCTACAGATGTAAAGGGAACATCTGGGGTCCCGCAAGGGTTGTCGATATCAAATATTCTCGCGGCAATATACTTAATTAATGTAGATAGATGCTTTTCCAACTTTGCGGACATTGCTTACCATCGATATATCGATGATATATTTATTCTATGTGATTACAAGGATGTTTATAGCATTGCTAGAGAAATCGTTCGTAGATTTCGCCGGATAGGCCTAACGATTCATGACCCAGTGAAAGCCCCTGAGAAGTCTACGATGGGTAAGGTTGGCGAAAAGTTTGACTATCTTGGATACCAGTTTAAGGGGAGGCAGATTTCGCCGCGAGAGGCGTCTATAGAAAAACTTAAAGAATCACTAGTCTCAATTTTTACGGGCTATAAACATTCTAAAGTGAAGAGCCAAGAGTTTCTTTTATGGCGATTAAATTTGCGGATTACAGGTTGTATATTTCAGAAAAAAGCAAAGGGGTGGATGTTCTTTTTCTCCGAAATAAATGACGAAACGATATTGCACAACCTGGATCGATACGTTAGCAAGTTGTTGGAAAGGTTTGGTGTGACTGTTTCTCCGAAGCGTTTTGTGCGAGCTTTCTACGAAATCAGGCACTCGAAATATCAAACTAACTATATTCCTAATTTCGACACTTACTCTATTCCGCAGATGGCGGAAGTGCTGGAGTTATACTTCGCTAAAAGTACGGCCGGTCTCGCTGAGGAAGAGGTGGTGTACGAATTTAGAAAGCGTATCGACCGGCAAGTTAGAGATCTTTTAACCGATGTTCAAGATTTTGGATATTAAAGGGAGCGGATAGGGGAATAGCGACATGCTACACTGTTGAACCACAACAGTCACTAGAGTTGTAGATAAATAATAAGTCAGATAGAACATAGGGACACGCTCAATAATGGATCAGGTTCAGAGGGCTTGGTACGGATTGAAGGCCGAAAATGCTCTTTTAAGGAAGTGCGAACAGGAATATGAAGACTTTTTCTGTTCTATAATGGAGCTCCTTCATTCTGACAACTTTCAGCTAGTGAAAGCAGCTGGCCGAGATGGGGATGGTAAAGCTGATGGGTACCTGGCGCCTGAAAAGTGTGTTTTCCAATCGTATGCCCCTAGCTCTGGTTTTAGAAAAAAACCTCTCCTGCAGAAGATAAAGGGCGATTTTCTCGGTGCTGTCGAAAAATGGCGGGAAAGGCTCGCTAAATGGGTCTTTGTGCATAACGACCAAGAAGGCCTCCCAAAATACGCCCTAGATTTATTGGAAGAGCTAAAAGGAGAGCATCCAAGAATTGACCTAAGTGCTTGGGGGCCTGGAATTGTTAAAGAGCAAATTCTTAAACTTCCCACCGTAAAGCTGGTAGATCTATTTGGGCTTGCTCCTTCTCAGGAGGACGTCGAATCTCTAACTCATGAGCCAATAAAAACCTTATTGAGGGCAATGAGCAGTAATAGTGAAGGCATCATGCCTGAAATCAGGCCTGTTTCGGCAGAGAAGCTTCAATACAACCAGCTTTCTCCAGATGTGGAAGCTCTGCTATCTGCTGGTAGACGTAAAGAAAACTTGGTCAATGACTTGTTGTTACGTTGGCCAGATCCAGAATATGGTGAGGAGTTGGCTAATTCTTTCCGAGCCAAGTATCTCTCTCTAAGAAACATTGGAGCTAGCCCTGATGATATTTTTGTTGAGCTAAAATCCTTCGCTGGCGGAGACAGCGGCGAAGTTTCTACACAAGTGTCATCACTGGCGGTACTTAGTTACTTTTTCGAACGCTGTGATATTTACGAGAATGCTCCAGAGGTCTGGCAAGCATGATTTTGCCTACCAAACATTTGTCGCCAAGTAGAGCGATCATAACCGTTTCTTTGGAGGTTTTTGAGTTGATCCATAACCGATCTACTGTAAGCTCTGTGTGGAATGACCTACAGAAAAATCATGAAGTATGCATGCGGCAGGGCGAAGTTCCTTACGACTGGTTTATTTTGTCATTGGACTTTCTTTTTCTGATTGGCGCTATAGAAGAAAATAACGGAAAGCTGACAAGGATTGCTAAATAATGATTAAAAAAATCTATAGTGACCATCCTAGATTTAAGTCTGTCAAATTCCATTCTGGACTTAATCTAATCCTTGCGGAAAAGGATAGCAAGTCCACTGATGGACAAACGCGGAACGGAGCCGGTAAAAGCAGCTTGGTTGAGATTATTAGTACGCTATATGGTGGCGATTTAAAAAAGACCAGTTTGATGAAGGCAAAAGATTTGTCACCATACCGCTTTGGTATGGATATCGAGCTTAATGGAAACCCTGTTGCCATTGAGCGATCAGGTGATTACCCCACAAAAATTTTTGTTAAAAAAATGCCAGAGAACTTTCTGCCTATTTCTGAGTTGGATGGAGAATTTTTCTGTAGCAACGAAGACTGGGTAAAGAGGCTAGGTCACTATTGCTTTGGTCTTTCCGATTCGGTTGCCAAAATTAAAAATGGCCCCACATTTCGCTCATTGTTTTCATACTTTGTGCGTTCATCTAAAGGTTTCGACTCACCAGATAAGTGGTTTTCACAGCAATCTACCTGCTCTGTTCAAGTATCCTTGTCATACCTGCTAAAACTCGATTGGAAAATTGCTAGAGAGTTTGAGGGAGTTCGCCAGAAAGATAAGCTAATAAAAGCGCTAAAAGAAGCATCTAATGAGGGTGCTCTCGGTGATATTTTGGGGTCAGCTTCTGACTTAAGAACTGAAATCTTGCTGAAGAAGTCTCGGGTAGAAAAACTAAAGTCAGCACTCGAAAATTTTAGGGTTCTCCCAGAGTACCAAGAAAAAGAAAAGCGAGCCTCTGATATTACCAGGCAGTTGGCAGGGATCTCCGCTGATGACACTACAGATAAAGAGTGGTTGTCACAATTAGAAAGAGCCTTGGAAGATGAGAGTGAAGTTGACACCGCTCGGGTAGGTAGGTTGTTCAATGAGGCAATGATATATGTGCCGGAGATGGTCGCCCGACGTTTCGACGAGGTTGCAGCGTTTCATGAGTCAGTTGTTCGTAATCGGAGAGAGCACCTTCAGCAAGAAATGTCTGATATTTCGGAGCGGATTAGTCGACGTTATGCCGAAAAGGAAGCGTTAGATAAGGAGCGCTCAGAAATATTGTCGCTTCTCCAGGCTCATGGTGCTCTTGATCAATATATGAAATTCCAGATAGAGCTTGCCAAACACGAAGCTGAGCTCGTTCAGCTGGATAAAAAATTAGAGGCAACTGAAGATCTCGATCAAAAAAGATCGGAGCTAAAGATAGGCAGGCACAATCTTCAGCAGAAAATGCGAATTGACTACTCAGAGCGAGATGAAGCTATAAGTGAAGCCATCATTGCATTCGCTGAAATATCCTCAAATCTCTACGATGAGCCCGGAAAGTTTATTATTGATCCAACTAATAATGGTCCTAAGTTCGAGTTCGATATTCCAGGAAAGAAAAGTACTGGAAAATCAAGAATGCAGATTTTCTGCTTCGACATGATGCTGATGAAGCTTTGGGCTAACGAACCTAATCGGCCGAAAACTCTTGTTCATGATAGTATTATCTTCGATGGCGTTGACGAGCGGCAAATCGCTAAGGCTCTTCTACTAGGTGCAGAAATGGCTGAAAAGCACGACATTCAGTATATTGTTACAATGAACTCCGACGATATGCCGGATATGTCGAACTATCCGACCTTCAAACTAGATAACTATCGTGTCGATCTAAAAATAACCGATACAGATACAGGAGGGCTTTTCGGTTTCCGTTTTGATTGAGAATATATTTTAATGTCTCTTCTACTAGATCATAGTGAGTTCAATTTTCTTTCTTCTTGCTGCCTGACTCGCAAAGGTAAAGATGATGAAGCGCTCAGGATAAATGGGGTAAGCTCAACTTTATGACCTTGATTTGGCTGGATAGATACTATGCCAAAATGTTGATCTGGTCCAGTTTGTTTTTTTGGCGCGCCAACTACTGTGTACGCTTCTATGTAAATACTATTTTGAGACGGTTAATAATCGAAATCGGTTGTATGTCGTATGAGTGAGAGTAAGAACTTCGACGTTGCTTTTCATGGGAAAATGCCTGCGCCTAATGGTGAAATACTTGATTGTTTGGCGACAATTAGCTTTCCTCGATGGGACTCTACAAAATTGTCGGTTGAATTGCTGTGGCTGGGTGGGGCGGTTGAGCAGAGAAATGCTGGTGTTGCACTCAGAGGGTTAAAGGAAAATTTTTTAAAGCTAACCTGTGTTTCCTCGGAAGACGTGGACGTTGAATTACTGGGGATTGTAGGTATAGGAGATTCGCGGTGTAGTAATTCAGCACAAGTGTCCTCTATTAGTCTCTTCGCTGTACAGTTCGGTATTGCGGAGTGCAAATTCGAAAAAGAGCGAGAAATTACTGTAATTGTTCGTCTGCAACCAAGTGGGATTTTGGGTGGTCCTTCAATTCGTACTGTAAGTTTTGATGGCGCAGTTGAGATCAAGAAAACTGAGCCTTTAACAATTGGCCTAGATTTTGAGGGGGGAATGCTCGAGGCCATGGAGACCTTTGAGTACTATGAAACAACGGAGAATGGAAACGAGGTAACCCATCAGGTTAGACGATCTTCGATAACTGGAAATATAAAGATCGCTAGTGGCGACAGTCTATATGATGTAAATGAAAGGCTTAAGAAATATTTAGACGAGGTGTGCGATGCGCTGTCCCTGAGCTACAGGCAGAAAGTTGATTACTACGAAATTGAATATATCGGAGCTGATCAAGAAGGCCAATCTTTTAGCTCTAGATTTTTTAGGAGGAAGTTACAAGCCGTTGAAGCTAAGGCGTCAACAGATGAGTTGATTCATTCTAGAGGGCTCGCTGACCGCGGTCTGCAGCACTTAGTGAATGAGATAGGTCGCTCATCAAGATCTGAAGATGTTCGTCGAGCAATTAGGTTCCTTGCTGCGTCATTTTCATCAAATGTTGAAACCGCGTTTTTTATGACGTTCTCGGCCATGGAGACAATCGTCTCATGCTGTCTAAATGGTAACGGCGAATATGTAGTGGAAAAGTCTAAGTGGAAAAAGGTTGAATCTTTACTTCGTACGGCCATCAAGGGGCTAGATATGGATATACCTCGAGAGCAGCTTATGGCCAAGCTGCCTGAGTTGAAGCGATCAGCGCTGAATAGTCGGATACTTAGAGCTTGCGAAATCTATAATCCAAAAACAAGTGATTTATGGCCAGACCTTACTTTTGAAGAGGGTATGAGGCGTGCTGCAAGTATTCGCAATGGGTTGTTTCACGCAGCAAGCTCAGGTAAAGGTGGGGTAATTTTTGAAGATCTCGTTCGAGTACGGACGTTTACTGAGAGGTTGATCTTGAAGCTTCTTAGTTGGCCTGACGATGATGTTTGGCGTTGGTATGACCAGGATCTCAAATGGCTGAATGGGAAATAAGGATATTAGGATATTGGATATTATTGGATATTAGGGGTCATGGATATGGATATGGATATGGATATTAGGGGTCGAAGGATATTAGGGGTCAGAGTAAAATTTTGTCGTCAAATGGCACCGTTGATTTAGGTGGCGAAATTTTACTCTGCCCCTAATACTCACCCCTAATATCCTGACCCCTAATATCCTGACCCCTAATATGCTCTGACCCCCAATATGCAAAACTCTAGATATATACGAATGTCGAGAAAAAAGTGAGACGCAAGTGGCGTTTCAAAGCGTCCCGTGCGCCGCGTTACATGGCGTGGTGCCGGTATTGCCCTTGAGTTGAACCGACCGTAGGCATCCGGGCTCCGATGTAGCTTTCACATTTCAGCGACTTTTTAGTCACATTGGCGTTGCTAACCTCCCAGCGTTTCACCAAATAAATACGGCAGATTGTTGGAGGGATAGCAATATGAGCAGGCAATTGAGACAGGTATCGCGGTTGACTCTATCGGCGCTCCTGATTGGATTTCCACTTTTTACCCACGCAGCAGAGGCGCCCGGTGCGCTGACTATCATAGTCAAAGATCAGAATACTGACCGGCCACTCTCAACCGTGCAGATCATGATCACGGAACGGAAAACCAATGCCACGCGATCTGTAAAAACTGACGCACAAGGTCGCATCGTCGTTGAACAGCTCGGCCCCGGCCTCTACTCGGTGAGGGTAGCCAAAGGCGGGTTCAATGCATTGTATGAGCCAAGCGTGCGCGTGGTTACGCGCAAAAATATCAAGCTTGAATTCGAGCTTGGGGGGCAGGCAGTTGAGGAAGTGTCGGTTCTCGGACAGCAAGCTGAAGCATTATCAGTTAACAGCACCTATCTCGATAGAGAAGCGTTGCGAAGTGCTGTTGGCGGCGGTGCAGATCCGCTCCTCTCGCTGGACGGTTTACCTGGCCTGGCATCCGCCAGCGAATTCGCGAGCTTTAGCGTACGCGGCCGTGGCCCAAGAGATAATTTGCTATTCGTTGATGACTTTCCCTTTGATAAAGCGGTACACTTTGATGCGACACTGGGTGAAGAAGAAGATGTCGGTGGTGGCGGCCGTTTCTCGATTTTCGCACCGAACGTTATCAGTGGTGCAGAATTTTCACCGGGTGGGTGGAGTGCGGCTTATGGCGGCCGGGCGGCATCGCTACTCAAACTGGAAGTCGCCGATGGCAATCCAAGCCCTTCAGCAAGTCTGCGCCTCGACCTTGCGGGATATGAAGTTGGTTACGACGGCCCTACCGGTATCACTGAAGACTCTACTTTGCTTGTTTCTGCTCGACGACTGGATTTCGGCGCTTTGTTTGAAACTATCGAAGAACTCGACATTGGGGAGCCGGTCTTAAGAGACGTCATCGTAAAGTCGGTCATACCAGTCAGCCAGAACCACACGTTCGAAATTCTACTGATAGATACACACGAAGACTATACCCGCGGCGTGACTCACGTTTTTGCGTCACCCAATTTCGAAGATGCTGCACTTCAAGATTCTGAACAAGATAGTGATTTGTACGGTCTGACATTGCGGTCATTGATCGGTGAAGAAGCTGTCTTGACCAATAAGGTTTACTACCGCACAAGCGACAAGATTAGTTCAGAGGGTGAATCATTTCCTGATCTGGTACCTGCGGGATCGCCCGCGTCCAGCTTTCCGGTGCGGGAAGACATTATTACCATCGGTGAAGATGAGACAGAGATCGGCTGGCGAAGCGACTTCGAGACAGTGAATCAATGGGGCGTGTTCAGTTCCGGTATTCGAGTAACGCAAATTGAACTGGACTACAACACCGTCTTGGATGGCGATTGGACCCGGTTTGTCTACGACGACGATGATTTTAGACCAGACCCAGATCAGCGTTTTATTGTGCTGACGCCCGAGAACATCAACTCTTCACTGATTCAGAAAGAAACGAGCTATGCAAGTTATGTAGAACAGCTTTTTGAGCAAGGCGATTGGGATTTTCGCACAGGCGTGCGGTTCGAGCGGGACGGTTTTGCCGACGAAAGCTTCGCGTCGCCCAGGTTCAGCGTCAATTGGCGGCCGAGTAAAACGGTTAGATATTTTGCGACTGCAGGACTCTTTCACCAGTCGCCACGGTTTTTAGACCTTGCCGCTAACGAGTCGAATGACCTTGAGAACGAGGAGATCACGCACGGTAGTGTCGGTTTTGAATATTTCCCGAACAACAGCTGGTCGGTGTTGACGGAAGCCTATTATCAAAACCTCGACAACCTGGTGGTAGACCTTGACCGAGCAAGCGGAACCTTTGCAAACATTGGTGACGGCACATCATACGGCGTCGATGTCGTGGCCAACGGTATGATTCGCGAGGGTATTTACGCTACCGCAACTTACTCTTATAACGATGCCGAAGTCGACCGGAAAGACGGTCGCGGTGACGTTGCCGCCGAATTCAGCCGCGAGCATGTCGCTACCCTCGGCCTGACCTGGGAAATCAGCAACCGCTGGAAGGTTGCCGGGCGCTACAAATATCTGTCCGGCAGGCCAGACGACGTCTTTATTATTCACTCAGACGTATTGGGAGCCGGACAACCTCTACGCTACTCGAAAGAGATCACTGAGCGCAATGTCGGTCGCAATAGCGGTTCCGGCTCGTTGAACGTTCGTGTTGACTACCGGCGCGCATTTGGCCCCATCGATGTAACAGCCTTTCTCGATGTCATCAACGTAACGGCAGCGTCGTCGAGCGACGACACCGAGTTTGACTACCGCCGAGGCGTTGAAGTGGAAGATGATAGCGAAGCCGAGCCGCTTATTGGCCTGCGGCTGGACTATGCCTGGTAAATCGTGCCTGGTAAGGGGGAGCAGCAGATGGTACACGTGCTTGGTGCCGTGCCGATTAGAGTGTTGATTGTCGAAGACAACCGCGACATTTGCGAGAACATTGCCGCGTATCTTGAAAAGCATAGCTATGTAATGGATTTTGCCTATGACGGTATAAGCGCGATGCACCTGGCGTTGACGAATCGGTTCGACGTTATTGTTCTAGACCTCATGCTTCCAAGGATGGATGGCCTGAGTTTCTGCCAAAAGCTGCGATCTGATGCCGAAGTAGAAACGCCCGTGCTTATGCTGACGGCGAGAGACACGCTTGACGATAAACTTAAGGGGTTTAAGGCGGGAGCCGATGACTACTTGGTCAAGCCATTCGCATTACAAGAGCTCCATGCGCGACTGCAGGCGCTGTACAAACGTAGGCACGGAAAAACCGACAACCTGTTAACTGTAGGTGATCTGACGATGAATCGGTCCACGCTGCAAGTGCATCGCGCGGGGCGGCGCATCGATCTCACCCCTGCTGGCATGAGACTACTTCAACGATTGATGGAGACGGCGCCGTCTGTTGTGGCTCGCGATGATCTCGAAACTTTGTTGTGGGCTGACGAGCGCCCCGATGGTGATGCGCTTCGCTCACATATGTACAAGCTGCGGCAGGCTATCGATCGGCCGTTTGATAGCCCGTTAATTCATACGGTGCATCGCATCGGGTACCGAATTTCAGAGGATGCTCAGTAATGTACCGGTACAGTTTACGCAAGCGTGTCGCCATTGCATTTGCAATGTGTGTTGCTGTACTTAGCGTGGCCTGGGGATTCGCTTTCTTCGCTGCGATCAGGTTGAGCGAAGACCGTGTGCTGGCGAGTCAGCTACAGCGTGCCGCCGAAAGCTATCCCTCTCTGACGACGAACCTTCGCGGATACGATGAGGTTGGTAGCTTGCCGGAATCACTCAGGGAATGGGCGCAGACAAAACCCGATGAAGGGTTGTACGAATTCGAAGCGGAAGAGTTGCATGTCGCCGTGCTATCTACCAACAATGAAAAGCTACCTACCAACAATGAACGGCGAAACGCATTTGTGGTTTTCGACGTTGCCGGGATTGAGGCTGCGTCGTCAGAGGATTGGTGGTTGCTGCTCGTTATCACCGGAGTCGTGGGTACGCTCGGTGCTCTTGGTTTCGGGCTGGGAGTTCTTGTGATGCGTAGAGCGGTCGCCCCTGTCGCGCAACTCGCTAAAGTGGTCGCGGACATCGACCCGGAAAAACTATCGGCCGAAGATCATAAACGCATAGAGTCTAGCCGGTTCGGCGATGATGAGGTTGGCGTGCTCGCCAGGACCATGGAGAAGACGCTTGAGCGTATCAGCGCATTTGTTGAGAGGGAGCGATACTTTACCGGTTCAGCCAGTCATGAGTTGCGGACGCCGATCACTGTGATAATAGGCGCGCTTGAGCTGCTGGAACAAAGCGATCTGTCAACGACGGATGCGAAGGTGGTAGATCGAGTGAGGCGTGCGACCTTCGAAATGAAAGCCACGATTGAAATGTTCCTGTGCCTCGCTCGCGAAACCGACGATGGTTTGTATGACGAGCAGTTTTCAGTGATGCCGCTGGTAAGCCAGGCGATAGATCAGCAGCGCCACCTGTTGAACGGCAAGTGCGTCGATGTTGAAATCGACTTAATCGATGTCGAAATCGATGATCTAGAAAAACCCATTGCCTGCGGACATTCACAGGCTTTTTCTATCGCGGTCAATAATCTGGTGCGAAATGCATTCGAGCATACGCTTGACGGGCAGGGACCGATCACGATTCACATCAAAGAGCACGTGCTATTCGTCACCAATCAGGTGAGTAGTGAAGCTGATGAACGGCACACACCGACCGAGGCGTCGTCGCCTAACGGGTATGGTCTGGGTCTGGGTATCGTTCAACGGCTGTGTGAACGCAATGGCTGGTCGTTTTCATTGCACGCTGATGAGGCGCGTGTGGCCGCCCGTCTTTCGTGGTGATGACGGCAGGCCGCCAGAGCCCTCCCGTGCAGCTCTGGCGGTTGCTGATATCTGTGCATTTATCCAGTAGAATGGCGCCGATCACCAACACAAGCCCCAATCCAAGCCTCAACCCAGTACAGTCTCTTGCCTCAAGGATTCCTCCTCAGCCGCCACAGCTTTGACCAGCGCGGCAGCACCCGCATCCACTACTGGCTGGCCACGCCCGAGGGCCCGGTCAAGCTGGTCATTGGAGGGGAGCGCCCGGTCTTTATGGTGAAGGTGGCGGACCGCACCCAGGTGACCGAGGCGCTGGCCGGCGTGCCCTACGATTGGCAGCAGCTGGGGTTCCAGACCTTTGGCCGCGAGGAAGCGGCCATGCTGTATTTTCCTACTATCGACGCCCACCGCCGGGCCCAGACCCTGTTGCAAAACCGCGGCATCGACGTGCTGGAAGGGGATTTTCGTCTCCACGACCGTTACCTGATGGAGCGCTTTGCCCGGGGTGGTCTCTACTTTGAAGGTCTGGCCCAGGCCAAAGACGGCTATACGGAATATCGCCAGGTGCGCCTCAAGGGCGCCGAGGTGCGGCCGGATTTCAAGGTGGTTTCCCTGGACGTGGAGTGCTCCGGCCAGGGCGAGCTGTATTCCATCGGTCTCTACGGCGATGGCGTGGAGGAGGTGCTAATGGTGGGCCCAATGCCGGAAGAGGCGGAGGGCCAACCGCAGAGTGCCGGCACCGCCATCCACTGGGTGGATGACGAGCGGGCCCTGCTCGGGGCCCTAGAGGCTAGGATCAAATACCTGGACCCGGACATCATCATCGGCTGGTCCGTGGTGGACTTTGATTTTCGGCTGCTGTTGAAAAGGGCCGGGCGCCACGGCCTGCGCCTGAAGCTGGGGCGTGGTGGCGCAGATGCCCGCTGGCGGGATGGCCGGGAAGGCGGCCAGGGCTTTGTGACGCTGCCGGGCCGCGTGGTACTGGACGGCATCGACGGACTGAAAAGCGCCACCTACAATTTCGAAAGCTTCAGCCTGGAGTTCGTGGCACAAACCCTGCTGGGCAGGGGCAAGGACACCGAAGACGTGGACAACCGCCTGGCCGTGATTGAACACGACTTTCGCCACAACAAACCCAAGCTGGCCGCCTACAACCTGGAGGACTGCCGCCTGGTTTGGGACATTTTTCAGCACACCCGGCTGCTGGATTACCTGCGCCTGCGGGCCCAGCTCACCGGCCTCGAGCTGGATCGCAGTGGCGGCTCCGTGGCGGCCTTCACCAACCTCTACCTGCCCAGGCTACACCGCAGCCGCTATGTGGCGCCCAACCTGCCGGCCGACGGCGGCCTGGCCAGTCCGGGCGGCTATGTGATGGATTCCCGGCCAGGCCTTTACGACAACGTGCTGGTTCTGGATTTCAAGAGCCTTTACCCCAGTATTATCCGCACCTTCAAGATCGATCCTATGGGGTTGATTGAGGGGCTGGTCGAGGGCCTGGCGGATGACGATGCCATCCCCGGTTTTCGCGGCGCGCGCTTTTCCCGTGACAGGCACTTCCTGCCGGACATCATTACCAACCTCTGGGCGCAGCGGGACATCGCCAAGCGGGAGCAGGATGCCGCCCGCTCCCAGGCCATCAAGATCATCATGAACTCCTTCTACGGCGTGCTGGGTTCAGGGGGCTGCCGTTTCTACGACACGCGCCTGGCCAGCTCCATCACCCTGCGCGGTCACGAGATCATGCAGCAGACTGCCCGCTGGATCGAGGAAATAGGTGAAGAGAAACTGGGCCATCGGGTAATCTACGGCGATACCGATTCCATCTTTGTCTGGCTGAGCGGCCGACCCAGCCTCGAAGAGGCGGATGCGATCGGGAAGGGTCTGGCCAGCGAGATCAACGGGCGCTGGCGTCACAAGCTCAAAGAAGAGCTGGCGTTGGAGTGCGAGTTGGAGCTGGAATTTGAAACCCACTACCGGCGCTTTTTGATGCCCACCATTCGCGGCTCGGAGGCCGGTTCCAAGAAACGCTATGCGGGTCTGGTGGTGAAAGGGAGCGAGGAAAAAGGGAGCGAGGAAAAGTTGGTATTCAAGGGCCTGGAAACCGTGCGCAGCGACTGGACCGCCCTGGCCAAGCAGTTCCAGACCCAACTCTACGGGATGGTGTTTCAGGGGCAAGATCCGTCCGACTATATCCGCGAGACGGTGGAGAAAACCTGGGCGGGAGATATGGACGAGCTGCTGGTATACCGCAAGCGGCTCAGGCGCAAGCTGGAGCAATACGTAAAAAACGTGCCCCCCCAAGTACGCGCGGCGCGACTGGCCGATGAACGCCGCCGCCAGCAGGGGCTGGCGCCACGCTACCAGAACAAGGGCTGGATTCGTTACGTGATCACCCCCAATGGCCCGGAGCCCATTGATCACCGCCAGTCGCCGATGGATTACCAGCACTATATCGACAGGCAGCTCAAGCCGGTGGCCGATGCCATATTGCCCTTCATAGAACTGGATTTCGACAGTCTGGTGGATGGCCAGCTGGGCCTGTTCGGCGTGACCGATTGAGCATCGGGATCACATCCCGTGCAACAGGTCCGCTATTGAAGTCCGGCTCGTCATCAGTACTTCAGACAGCGCAGTATTCGGCCGACTGGCCGCTTTCAGAGGACTTCAACTCCTATGCCACCCACAGGGGCGATCACCTCACCGCCCAACGCGCCACCTTCGCCAACCCGAAACTTCTGAACGAAATGGTCCGCGACGAGAACGGCGAAGCAAAGCAGGGCCCTCTGGCCCGGGAGCTCTCAAATGAGATCTGTAGCTTTATGCGCCAAATCAGATTGAGCGGAGCTTAGCCTTTGATTTGATACAAAAATTAAATACTATCGAATCCGGCTGGGCAGTGATTGTCTTCAAGGGAGTAAAATATGTGCAATTGGACGTAAATGACGAAGTTGCCGAGTGTTTAGGCTTTAGCGAGAAGGAATTGCTAAAGAATTGCTAGAGGTTCTGGTGATCGCTTTGTACAAGTTGGAAAAAACTAATGGCGTTCAAAGAGGAAAAATCACTGGCACCTCGGAAATTGAATTCCACGGCATCCAAGTAAGGGCAGTTCATTAACTGCGATGTGCTGCACTAAGCGTTGTCATATAAAGCAAAGAAAGTGAAGTTTCATGGATAATCCCGCAAAGTTACGCATGGCTTCTGCCCGCTGTCTGGTTTGCAATGAACCTATCTCGAATTCCTGCCATTCGCCGAAAAAGAACCCAGAGTTTTCGATTTGTCAAGAGCCACAGTGCCGGCAGTTTATGGAGCAGTGTCGATCACTGCCGGAACGCCTGTTCAATATGAAACTGGCGTTTCATCGGCAGCTGATCCGCGACCGGAAACTTGCGCAAGCTGAAAGGGAGAGAAAAATTCAGGCGCGAATTCTGCAAGAAGAAAACGAAAATGATACCTTATTCCAGGCTGCCTTGAGGAAGACGTCTGGCCTATCAGAACAAAATACCTATTTGATGGTCGTCCCCACAGGGCGCGTCGGAAGTGTGCCGGCGATGCCCGATCGCATTCAAAACTATCGTGAGCATTTGCAGAAAGTGGTTGAACAGGCGGAGGTTTCCGATGATAAACCAGAAATGGTTCTGGATCAGAACTTTTCCGCCGCAGAGACAGACAGAGCGCATCAAGAAATGTTTCTACACCGACCTCAGCTCAAGCCCATCAGTGATAACTTGTGTTACCTGTGCAAAGGGGCATGTTGCTCATCTGGGCAGGACCACGCATACCTGTCTCCGATGGTTCTGCGTCGCTTTATGGAGGCTAACCCAGACCTGAGTGGGGAAGAAATTGTGTCAATGTACGTATCCAGGGTTGCGCCAGAGGTTATAGAAAATTCCTGTATTAACCATACGGAAAATGGATGCAGCCTTCCAAGATATCTACGCTCGGATATTTGTAATGCATATTTTTGCGATCCGATTCTGAATTACCACCGGGAATGTGAGAAGGAAGAGACAACAAAAACAGTTTTTGCCATTCAGCGGGAGTATATTTCTGCGGGAACTATGGATCCGGATGCCGACAATGATGTGATTGTCGCGGCTATAGTAAACAGCGAAGGTGTTGAGCCTTTCGGGTAGGGTCGCTTTTATGCATATATTTTTGTCATGCCCGGCTTTACCCCTGTGTCAGGCATTCGTAGTGCGCAGCGGCTTTGGGGCGTTGTTTCATGGCTTGGGAAGGTGCTGTGAGGCGATATCAGGTTAGGCCTATTTACGTGGAGACATTTCCCGCCCCGTGGGATCGGTTTCAAGGACAGACCCATGAAGCGCGCTGATTGTAATCGGCGTTGGCTCGAAATCTTTCGTTGTTTCCACAAGCGTCCACCCGATAGACTCTAGATTGGGCTCCATGATGGCCGGGTCATCAAGGAGATAGCAGAAATCGAACAGGAGTTCTGCCTGCATACCGCGAACAAGATCGACGATATCTTCGCGGGAGACCCCTGCCGCCAGTATTCGGTCCACAGCATGTCCAACACCTGCATATGGAGCATTGGGGTCCTGCTTTGCAGCATCGATATTCGCGTCTATCCTGCTGTCGTCATCTTCAGATATCACTCGCTCCCAGGCTTGGCGCAGGAACAGGAAGCGATAGAGCTGATTGACACCCATTTCGGCTTGTGATTTGGCCCAGGATTCAGGGTCGGGCGCCCCCAATTGGCGGAACAGGTCGGTTAGTGATTGCTGATTCATTGGCTGAGACACAGGTTCCTCCTGAATTTATAGCGGTGTGTGTGACAATATTGTCATGCTATTACCTACGTGCGACATCTGGTGCTTCACAGAGCGGTGAGCAAGAAATTCCGATCGATATATTTTCTAGCCCGCGAACAACCGAAAGATAGAATTTTACTGACCCTTGTCCCGCTCAGCTTCATAGCCGTTACTCACGAAATAGCCGTTTAGCGAATGAAATATGTATTCCGCCCAAGCTTCGATTCCCTCCCGCTCCAGTATCGGGACACCTTTGCCGCCGTCATCAGCCATCACATCCAGCATCCTCCAGTAGAAAGTGGATAAGGCTTCTACTTCGCGGCTGTCTTTTATACCGCGATTTTCGAGGATAGATCTCGCTTTCCCATCCCTCATTTTGTCGGCGTAGTGAAGGAGAATGGTCTCTTCTTCCGGATACTTGTACCCAATTATAGAGAGTACTTTGCCTCCCTGATTACTGATATTCAATCCTATAATGGCTCTCGGGAAAAATTGAGAATGCCTTCTCCAAATTTTTCAACCGCATTTTCTTTTAGTGGGTTTAAAAGAAGTCGAACCTCAATAAGATCATTTCCAATGTCTGCCACTTCATCTTCGTCATCGGATGTGTTGCACACTTTTGACATGCGCGCTTCCATTTCCATAAGCGCTTCGAGCACTATCTTTAACTCGGATTCCGCTAGTTCAAGTTTAAATTGACTCATACGGCTTTGCCTTCTTTCTTAAATACTCGTGTAGCCCTAAGTGCCATTTCTTCCAGCAACCCTTTGTACTTTTCTATTGGCATATTTTCAGCTTAGGGGGAGGAGGTATACTACAAGCTTCTTCTATTATTGCCGGGCTGATCCTTTAGTCGGACCGATGTTACTCACAGCCTGACCGACGCGCAATACGCACTTATGAACATTTGAATTTGATCACCGTGTGGCTTAGGCGGGCGGCGCCGGCTTGACCGCCTTCGCGGCGTTTCGGGCCGAGTGTTAGAATACCCGCCAACCTCGGTCATCAGTGGAGAACAAGCGATATGAACACGGCCCCCGCATCCTATCCAATCGGCACCCCCGGCACTCCCTGGGGCGACGCGGAGCGCGCCGAGTGGTTGTCGCGACAGACCCGTCAACGCAGCTACGAGTCGGACGTATTGAGTGTGATCGAGCGCCTGCGCCCGCGCTTCGACGTGGAAGAGTACGGCCGTCTGGGCTATGGCCCCGACAGCTATCCGCTGTTCGCGATCCGCAGCCGCGACTGGCGCGACGACCTGCCCGTGGTGCTGGTGACGGGCGGCGTGCACGGCTACGAAACCAGCGGTGTACACGGCGCGCTGCAGTTCGTCGAACAGCATGGGTTGGATTACGCAGGCCGCGTCAACCTGCTGGTCGCGCCCTGTGTCAGCCCCTGGGCCTACGAGCGTATCCATCGCTGGAACCCGCACGCAGTCGACCCGAACCGCTCGTTCCGCGAGGGCAGTCCGGCCGAGGAGTCGGCGGCGCTGATGCGACTGGTGGCGCCCGTCCGCGATCGTGCGCTGTTGCATATCGACCTGCACGAGACCACCGATACCGACGAAACCGAGTTCCGCCCCGCGCTGGCCGCCCGCGACGGCAAACCGTTCGCGCCGGGCGGGATACCCGACGGCTTCTATCTGGTCGACGACAGCGAGAACCCGCAGTCCGGGTTCCAGCAGGCGGTGATCGCGGCGGTGGAGCAGGTCACCCATATCGCCCCGGCCGATGGCAACGGCGAGATCATTGGCTCGCCGGTGGTCGCGCCGGGCGTCATTGAGTACCCGCTCAAGGAGCTCGCTCTTTGCGCGAGCATCACCAGCGCCCCCTACAAAACCACCACCGAGGTCTACCCCGACAGCCCCCGCGCGACTCCCGAGCAATGCAATACCGCGCAGACTGTCGCGGTGTGTGCGGCGATCGACTACGCGTTGGCGCACCGATAAGAGGTGCAAGAATCGGCGGCTGCGCGGCCTAGCGCGGCCCGGCCCGGCCGGCGGATCGCCTCCATCGACGATCAAAAGTCGCCGATACCCTGGGCGAGTACGGCTTCAGTGCCCTGGCCCTGCATGACGGCCTCGAGCAGCGCGATCGCGACCGGACCCTGGTGACATCCTCGGTGCCCTGACCTGGGAAGATGGCATCGCCGGCGATCAGGTGGGCTCGATCAAGGTGAAGGAGTGCAGTACCGATGTCGCCGTGAGCCGCGATTTGGCCAGGATCGCGCTGCAGAAACTGCGCGCGGGTAAGCTCAACATTTTTAGAGTGGCGCGAAACGATTGAAGTGTGATTCTCTCCAAGGGGGGGTGGTTTATGAAATTGGACGTGAATGATGAAGTTGCCGAGTGTTTAGGTCTTGACGAGAAAGAGTTGCTAGAGGTCTTGGCGATAGCTCTATACAAGCTGGAAAAAATCAACGGTGTTCAGGGAGGAAAAATTACTGGTACCTCAGAAATTGAGTTCCACGGTATCTTGGGTAAGTACGGTCAGTTCATCAACTACGATGAGGGCGAATTGGAAACGGACTTGAAGAATTTATAGAGTTGCTAAGTCGCGGTCGGGGATGTTGATCCGCTGTTTCACGTACCATGCCGCCTTAATTGGTTCAATCGTACTATTTGGCGATTTTCTGCTGTGGGTAGGCTATTGACTATTACTTGAAACGACGGTTAATTAAGATTTAAATGACATTCTCATTGGCCGGCGCAGTAAACAAGGAGTGTGCGAATGATTTCACCGTCTGGATTTTTAAATGCATCGAAGCGTTTTGAACAATTGCGGTCAATTGCTCGAGAGGTAACTTCCGAGAATCTTTCGGAAATATATCATGATTATGCGAGTATTCGATTGGCGGGAATCGATTCGGAGGCATTGAGATGTTCGGAGACATGGCTTGACCATGAGTGTTCTCGGCCGCGAGCCGAATGGAGTTGGAGCGAAGCGGCCAAAATTTATCGCCAACGCCACCCAAAGCGCTTCGAACTATCAATTTGGTATGACGATAAGCTCTGCGGGCTGTCTTATGGTCGTCCGTCTTATGCCAGTACCAGAATGAGGATCGAGCTTATCGAAGGTGCTCCGCGAGCGGGAAATCCATTGGGCCCAAGGCGAGTAGTACCTATTACAATAATGAATGCCACCGCGTATGCTGGAATATTGGGCGCTAAAGAACTAAGGATCATGAGGCCCGCTAGAGCGCTAATTGGATATTATGAGAGCCTCGATTTTACTTATGTAGAGTCGACAGGAGCGGAGCACTTTCCAGACTACCTTTTTAAGGTGTTGAGGTGAATTATGAAAGATGATGATCGTAAAATGTCTGAGGAAGAAAAACTTCTCAGAGAGAAGGCCAAGAAAGCGTTAAAGAAAAATGTTACTCCCCCGTATTCACCAGATGATGAAGGCGGTGTTTCCGCAGGACCGCTGTCGAAAGATAAAATGAAAAAACAGGCTGAAGATGATGAGCAGTGAAACAAATGACACTCAGGCGATCAGAAGCGCCAAGCAAGCGCTGATCCTCAACAAGGTAAAACCACAGGCTACCGCTCAACGAACTAAAAGCGATAACAATAAAGCCCGTTCTGAAGTGAAGAAACCGTAATCGTTTTTGGCAGAAAATCGGTTGTCAAGCCTTTTTCCTTGTGAATGAATGGGCTCACCCATATCGCCCCGGCCGATGGCAACGGCGAGATCATCGGCTCGCCGGTGGTCGCGCCGGGCGTCTATAAGACCACCACCGAGGTCTACCCCGACAGCCCCCGCGCGACTCCCGAGCAATGCAATACCGCGCAGACTGTCGCGGTGTGTGCGGCGATCGACTACGCGTTGGCGCACCGATAAGAGGGACAGGAATCGGCGGCTGCGCGGCCCATCGCCTCCGCCGACGATCAAAAGTCGCCTCGATCCACGACTGTGCCGGCATTCGTCAGCACTCCGGCCGCCTGCTCAGGCGCGCGCCGATCACCCCAAAGGCTAAACAGAGGCTGGGTCCGTTCACTGGCGGGCTCGGCGGAGAATGCGGTCACCAGATCCAGGGAGGCGCTGGAGCCACTGCTGAGTGTGGTGCGCGTGGATGGCCGTCCGGTGGATGTGGAGGATTTCATGCGGCTGCGCCGGGCGGGGCTGTGGACATCGTCGCCAGAAGATACTGGTGTGGCCCGGTGTCCGGGTCGCGCAGTTGCGCGTGGCGCTGATCGTGGAAGTACTGCTGGTTAAATCGCTAACGATTTTTAACGATCAACCGGATTTCATTGTTACCCGGGAACAGTTGCTCGACAAATGCTACCGCTCGATTCAGGTCCGCCCAGCGGTGTGGCTCATTTCGGGTAGTGATTAACTGGGAAGCTTTTTCAGCACCGCGAGCGCTCAACACAAATTCAATCTGGTAATAGCGTTTACCTTCGTGCCTCACACGGACCAGCTTCAGGCTGGAAACCTTGGCTCCACCCTCTATCAAAAGCGTCGTTTCGCGAGTTGTCAGCGCCTGCATCGTAGAGCTATCAATCGATCATGTGAACACCCTCTGTATTGTGAATATTCTCAATGCATGATAGCTATCACCGTTTTATCAAAATAGCGTATTTTGATTGATCAATATCGTATATTTTGATAAATGTCTCTTCGTAAAAGAGTATGAATTTATAGAATAATAAGCTTTTTTCAGGGTCGCCGTTTGGGAGCATCTGTGGATGTAAGTGAGAACTATGTGTTGCTTTGGGGATCGAACGCTCGTGGCTTTCTCCCGCAGAAGGCAACAGGCCAAGCCTGGGCGAAGCTTCAGCGGTAGTTATTTGCTGACGAAGCAGTCAGCCTGCAAGGAGGTGGGATATGGTCGAAATAGACGAGCTGTTAGCAACTATGCGCGGAGTTATCGAAAACGCCAGACGGCTATCCATGGGGCTGTGCGACTTCATCACCGCCGAGTCGCTGTCCATTGCCGATGTGATGTCGGATTGGTTTGATCAGTGCCCGTCAAAAGATAGGCCAATTAGCGAACAGGCCATTGCGCGGTTTGTCGAACAACGCCAAACTGCTACGCGCATCAAGGCATCCCGACTTTTTTCAGGGATAGAACTAGCGATACTGGACGATTGGCAGGCGCTGGAAATCAAAGCATTAACATTCTCTCTGAATGCGCTATTGAAAGCCCCCTTGCGTATTCCGGCGAACGTGAACACCCATTCCGGAGCTTTGTGAATATCCGGACCTCCCAAGGAAGCGAGGGGCCGTTTGATGGGTGTCCAAAAGCACTCTCATCCACCCTACGGGCTCAGGGAATTCCATATTTTTCTGCCAGCCGGTCAATATCTGACTCGGATCTGGAAGCCTTGGGGCATTTCATCCTGAACCACAGACTTGACTCACTACTCATGTCACTGGGGTCCGATTTTTTGACTTCCCAACAGCGATCCCCCTGTTGAACAAAGGTACCAGTGGTGGTCGTGTACTCGGTATCTCTGGACTTGAATTTGCGAACTTTATTGCGCTCTCGAGCCAGTTTCTTCTCCAGCTTCGGGTCGAAAACCGTGGACCGGCTTTTGGCCCCAGAATCAGCGGGTATATCCATAGACCTGGTGCCCGCCGTCGAAGGGGTCTCGGGTTTGGGCGTCGACTTGCTCTGTATCTCCGCATCGGGCCGGGAGGGAGCAGGAGGTCGTCCCGCCTCAGCCTTATTGGACTTTTCCGCACTGCGGCGTTCAGGCTTCCGGGGCTTCGCCGGGGTGGTAGGATGGTCGGTGTTTGGTGCTTGTGAGGCTTCAGTATTCTTACTGCTTAACAAAATAATTTTGAGTGGATATTTATTGCTTGCCGCCGTCCCTGGAAGCAGTGGAACCAGTGATACTGGAATGGTGATCAGCGCTGCGTGCACGCCAAGCGCAATAGTCAAAGAAATCGCCAGACGCCAGGTATCCGATGTCTCGCTGCCGGTGCGCAAAGGAATTGTTGTGCTGAAGTCCATCGGTATCACAGTGCTTTCCGCAGTGGAGCTGGTCAAAGTCCTGTATCGAAGGACAACTGATGATCGGGCGGGGTTGCAGATATGACCCGCGAGGGTTTAAAAAGTTCTTCGCCTCATCAGGTATAATCCTCTCGCTCTCAGTATTGATGAAAGAACAGGAATCTGAGTTAAGAAGGTCATTCGTGCCAACTGTCGTTTTAGTTCCAAACAGGATGGAACACTACACTGGCAAATCGAGTACGTTACCAGTGCGATACACTATCGAAAGTCCACCAGGAAGCTCCCGGCAAACCATGAACAGGTGTTACGCGAATATGAGCGAAGAATTTAAATTTAAAGACAGGGCATTTCTGGTTGGTTCAGCGCTATTTGCAGGAGTTTTTCTAATCCTCAGAGGGTTAGAAATATTGACGCCTGAAAATTCAGCAAAGAATGCGCCTAACTGGATCTTCTTTGCTGCAGGTATCGCGTTTACTGTTGCCGGCATTACGGTAATGGTAAGGAACGCCGGTAGATGGAACGCCTTATCGGCAACTGTTATTTCGTTGGTACTAGGTTCCATTTTTGGCTGGGTTTCTTTGTTTGCTGATGATTCCGGAGCTAGTGGAAGTGTTGCTTTTCTTTCTTTTCTGTCCGGAATCCCGTTTCACAGGATTCTTTTCGGTATCGGGGCAGTCGTTTGCGGCCTGGTTTCTTACTTTGCATTCAGGTCATTTCTCAGAGGCAGCGGCTAACGAAACCTGCATAGGTTCCGGGACTTTGCCCTGTTGCTGGGCATCCTGCCTTTGCGCAGAGTGTGCCCTCATTGTCATCGAAGGGCTTGATTGAATCAATACCAGCGGGCATTGCGGCCCGCCGGCATTCCGCTCTCAGCCAGCCGGCTCAGAGGCTAACGGTGGCTCCCAGCGTCCAGGTCAGCGGCGAGCCAGGCATGGTCCAGAGTTTGTGATAGGAACTCACGTAGTATTCCTCGTCGAGCAGGTTATCGACGTTCATGGTCAATTTCAGCTTGTCGGTGGCCTGGTAGGAGCCCAGCAGGTTGACCAGTGTGTAGGAAGGCAGGGTATAGCTTGGATCGATGGTTTCCCCCAGGCGGTCGTCCACATAGTTCACGCTGGTGCCGAAGGTGGAGGCTTTGCCACCGATGGTAAAGCTTTTCACCAGCATCAGGTTGGCGCTGTTTTCCGGGATGTTGATCAGCGGGCTTCCGGCGGGGATGTCCACGCCCCAGTCTGCGTTGGTGATGTCATTGGTGGTTTCGGCATCGACATAGGCGTAGTTGAACAGCATCCGCAAGGTGTCGGTCAGGTCACCGGTGATATCGATTTCAACCCCCTGGCTCTCCGCTTCACCAAGGGCGGCGGAAAATCCGGAGTGTGCGGGATCGGCGGTGAGAATATTGGATTTTTCCATTTTGAAGAGCGCGATGGTACTGCTCAGGGCGCCGTCGAGTGCAACCAGTTTTGTACCCACTTCGTAGGATTTGCTCTCCTCCGGTTCAAAGGCGGTGCCGAAGAAATCCGCTCCGCTGTTGGGGCGGAAGCCTTCCGAATAACTCGCATAGACGGACAGGGTGTCGCTGGCTTCATATACCAGGCCGGCGCGCGGACTGGTGGCCGTCTGGGACTGGCGGCTATTCACTCCCGACAGGCGGTTTTCAATGTCCTGGCTGAAGTCGTCATAGCGCAGGCCCAGCAGTACTTTCCAGTGTTCGCCCAGGTCGATCTGGTCCTGGAAGTAAAGGCCCCAGGCGCTCTGCTCTTCCAGCCTGTTGGCCAGCGGCGAGCCTTCCGGCGCAACCTGGCCATATACCGGGTTGAATACATCCACCGAGTAGGTCCTGTCACCGGAATCCCAGTCGACGCGCCAGCGGTCCTGCAGGGATTCGAGTTCATATTCGTAGGTGTCGCTGCCCACGATCGTGTGATGGGTGAGCGCACCGGTTTCAAAAGAGCCGGACAGTTCGATGCGGCCGGATGTATCGGTGGCATCGAAATCGCGACAGCGGCGCTGGCGCGAAAGGGGCTGGCCGTCGTTGTTGAGCAGCTGGCGCCCGCCGGAGAGCTCGGGATCTGTGGAGCAGCCCTCGAAGGAGGATGCCCGATAGTTGGCGCCGGCGAGGATAAACCAGTTGTCGTTCAGGTCGTGCTGCAGGACCAGCTGGTGGCCGGTGGCATCGATTTCAGTCGGGCCGTCCCCGGGTTCGCCGTAGAAGTTGGAAACCGGTACTTTGCTGGGATCTCCGTCGATGGCGACGATGCCGCGGTCGAAAGGCGCCTCCTGCTTCAGGTATTCCGCTTCGTAACTGAGAGAGGTGTTTTCGGCGAGCGCCACCAGGAACGACGGGGTCAGGACGGTCTTTTCGGATTCCACGGCGTCGCGGAAGCTTTCACCGTCCTGGCGGGCGCCGTTGATGCGGAAAGCCACCCGGTCGTTCAGGGTATCGGCGTAATCGCCCTCGAAGCGGTAAGTGCCGTAACGTCCGGCGGTCGCACGTAGGTAACCTTCACCCTCGCTCTCGAAACCCGGCTTCCTGGTAACGATATTGATGGTACCGCCGGGCTCGCCGCGGCCGAACAGAGCGGAGCCCGGGCCTTTCAGGACTTCGATGGTTTCGATATTGGAGGCATCCCGGTTGCCGCTGAAGCCGCGGCCGCCGCTGAAGCCGTTGACCAGGTAGCCGGAAGGGAGGTTTTCATCCCCGGCAAAGCCGCGAATCGCAAAGCTGTCCCACAGACCGCCAAAGCTGTTCTGGCGGGCGACGCCCCCGGCGATGTCCAGTGCGCCCTGCAGTTGGACTGCGCCCAGCTCAGCCAGTGTCTCCCCTGAGAGAACCTGGGTTTGCTGGGGCAGGGATTCCAGGGGAGTGTCGCCGCGATAGGCCTGTTTCTGGGCGGTGACGCTGATCTCCTCGACGGTCGATGGAGCCTCCTGGGCCAGTGATTGTTGGGCGAGGGTAAGCCCGAGTGCGGCGGATATCGCGTATGACAGCAGTGTCTTGCCGGGGTTAGGGGGAGTGGGCATGGTAATTTCTCGTGGCGGCGTTAATTCATCGGGTGCGTATTCTTAAACATAACGATTCTCATTTGCAAGTGTTGGCGGCGATTTATTGTGCGCCAAGCAAAACTGCTGACCGTCTCCGCCGTCACAGCGGCGCCAGCGCCTCCACCAGTTGGGGTTGGCTGGCGAGGGAAATGGTGGAGAGGGCGGGGACGGGATTGTTTCGCCATCGACGCCGTGCCCCTCGACGGCTCTTCACCCGCGTGGCCTGGTGGCGCCCTTCTTCGGCGACCAGCCCTCTTGGGTTTGGTGCCCGCTACCGGTTGGCGCCGCGCCGCCGACACTCAGGCGCATGCGCCAGCTGGAACCAGGGCGCGATTTTCCGGCTATGTTACGGCCGTTCAAGCACATGATTGGGTTACAGATGGACGTCTCTGGGACAAGCAAGACGGATGGCGATAAGGTCAGATAGCACGGCCGGCTGTTGATATATACCCGACATCTGTAGGGTGGTGAACCAATAGTTTTACATATAACGTCTATTAATCAGGCTTGTCAGTGCCGTAGATACGAACGACAGCCTTGAGGGGCAATGATGGTATTGGGTGCAAACGTTATGAATCCGGACAATCTGATTTTCGATGCCGATATGAATTCTTTAATCATATTCAACATCACTTTTGCGTCGTGAACATTCACAGAATAATTTGTTATTAACCAGGTCGCCCCAGTGAACTTGGAGTGTAACACCAAATAATTGGATAGGTATCAAGATGGAAACGGTGGCAAAACATGGACCGCCGGGTTAATAATAGCGCAGCACTTTGACGTGTCGCGACAGACGGTATCTACATATCCTGAGTACTTGGCTGCTTCAGCGCCGGGGTTTCCATATCCGGCTCTAAGACCTGCGACTAACCCGACGGTTCCCATGCCCGAGGCTCAAGGGAAGTCCTGCCGTACTGTTCTTCCTCTGGGGCTTTCTTGTGCATCAGTGATTGCAGCAGGTCAATCGAGGATAAGACCGAGTTGCCGCGCCTTCAGGACGGCCTGCGTTCGGTTATCACAGCCAAACAGTTTCAGCAGACCCGAAAATCTGCTGGATACTGGCATGGTGATCCATAGTGGATACAACGACCAGCGGCAGTGCAGGGCGGCTGCCTTGATTTCTTTCAGGCCGTTCAGCCCGTTGGTGCCCGGGATATGGGGAGCCTTCACCGGCGGTTGCTCCACGAGATGGTGCGGGGGGTCCGTCCTGGGGGGTTCGTCGGCATGCACGATTTGCACTGGAAGAAAGTGCTCGAGGTGTTGAAGGATACCAACGGCTTGCGGCAGGCGGCGCTGTGAGCCGAGAGACAGGTGTTATGCGCCCCAGATGTTACTCTAACCCCAGTGTTTGGCATCACATGACAGTTGCTTTGTAATTTTTCTCCCTTGTGGTGTCAATTACACTCAGGTACTCAGCTGCGGTATTATCTCCATCAATAGCCGACAGCTTAATTAAGCTCATTGCAAAATCTCGTATGCTATGCGCTTTAGATGGGCCGTCATCATAAAAATCCATCCAGATGGTTGATTTGCCCAGCTTGTTCGGCTCCCAATCAAATTTAAAATCAGGGTCAAGTCCTTTTCTGAAAGATTCCAGGATTTCTCCTTTTTCATAAACTCGAACCGCATTAAGCGGTTGGGAGTCAGCCAGAGTAAATAAAGAGTAAAGTCTTCCTCTATTGGGGGATGGGTCGAAAACAATCGACTTTGATTTGTCGAAAAATCTTTGTGTAAACTGTGCGAGCCCACCACCAAGAGAGTGCCCAGTAAAAATTACTGAATAAAATTCAAATTCTTCATTTTCGGCTTGATCTAAGATGTCCCTAGAAAAATCAAGAGCCGCATCAAATTGCGTTCTCCCAAA
This sequence comes from Microbulbifer rhizosphaerae, assembly GCF_014191725.1. Taxonomy (GTDB): domain Bacteria; phylum Pseudomonadota; class Gammaproteobacteria; order Pseudomonadales; family Cellvibrionaceae; genus Microbulbifer; species Microbulbifer rhizosphaerae. The sequence goes on along the minus strand of NZ_JACHWZ010000009.1, from coordinate 121,402 downwards.
AATTAATGGAGCAAAGGCAAGATTCCCTTTAAAAAAATCTTTCCAAACCGAATCAGTCCCTCTGAAAGCAATAACTATTTCATGGTTTTCGGTCAACCATGCATCTGCGTAGAATCCGATATCATCTTCTTCATTCTGTACGCAGTTACTTTTGTCTGATGAGCATAGAATATTTTTCCAGCCTAAATTTTCAAGCTTGGGGAGTGGTTCTTCGTGGCTTTCTCTTTTGTAAACAACGGAAGATGCAATTGCATGTTTCCATGAGTATTTTGCAAATGTTTTTTCTCGTGAAAGGTACTTGGATACATTTTCGTCATTTGGTGATCCGTACCAGAAACTTTGAAGGATCCTGGTGTCTAAACAGCCATAAGATAAATCTGTTGTGCAATGTGAAGAGTTCGAATCAGCTGCATTTACAAGCGTAAAATAAAACAGCAAAAAAACTGTGAGTAGTGGGCGTTTCATATAGAAATATCCTTCTAGGTAACCCTTTTTGCACAAGGTGCAACATCCCAGAAATGGCCAAAATAACAGGGAAAGTTCTTATACTTTGCACGATAAAACACCGGAAAGAAATTAAAAAAATCCCGTTTTTCTTTAAACCAGTATTCCCCGTAGTTAGGGTCAAAGAAACAGGCGTCACCTTGCGACTTCCATGTTGGCTGTCCCAGCCACACCGCCACGGAGTGTCCAAACATTCGACCGCCAAATGCGACTCTGGCATAGCAGCTTTTATACTTGGCAAGAGCATTAACAATTTCGTTTTCGATCATTGGGCGAAAACTGCGGCCAATGACACCTTCATATATCTGATTATTACCTGGTGACGTCGACCGAATTATCCGTCCATAGCCATAGTCTATTCGAACAGTCCTCTCGAAATTACCACTCGTCCTCAGGTCGTCAATGCCATTATTTCTCAGCCAAAGGGAGATTTGTTCATCCTGCGAAGATGCCCTTTGCGTCCTCCACATGCGATTATCATTGGCAATCTGTCGGAGTTTTTTGATGTTTAGAGGCGCAACCCCACCTGAGCCCAGTTCGTTGACCAGACTATCGTCATGCGCGTGGTCCCGTATCCAGTGTGCGACGAGACCCGCGCAGATCCCCATACTGCGGTAGTGAATCCAGGTTGACATATGTGCTTGAGAAAAGCTCCATTGCCGATATCCATGGTGCGATTCTGCCAGGCGTTTAACATTCATTTAGGATCTCCGCTTATATTTCTATGCGCTGTCTATCGCCATGGATTTAGTTTGGCTGTAGGTTAAGCTATTGTTCTCAAGCCAGTCTCTAATTGCCTGATTCTGGTCAACACCAGCGTATGACCAAACCGAAAAATCCTCACGAATCTTCCTGACCTTTCTACCAAGAAAAGTCGTAAGCAGGGTAGAGATAAAGACTTTCCAGTTTCTTAGCCAACCCGCTTGGAAGGGTGGCCCCTTTCTTTTCTTTGCGTCGCGAATGTAGTGTGCCGCCATTGCCGCACAAATTTCGTGTCCACAATCCGTTGTAGGCAAGATCCGCCATGAACGCTGTGTAAAGCTCCATGTAGTTTTATTTGTTTTTCTTGCGGTATTCAGGTAAGGATATTAAGTGATGAAGAGAGGCGTGGGCAACCCGGTAAATGTAGGGCAGACACAGGAAAGTAGTGTGTTTCACATTTTTTGCTTTTCTGGAGCCGGCAACCGCTATCCTGTACGGCGCTGATTGTCAAGGCATCGACTCAATGCAATGTTCATATAGGCGCCATTTAAAGTCTCCATTTATCCTTTCTACTGAATCCAGCCTTCCTCGAAGCCTCCTGTCGGCGCAGGAACATCAAGCCAGACTTGATCCGGTACCGGCTAGGTCGGCGCTGAAGGCATAGCGCTGGACGCTGGGAGTAATCGGGCTTTGTTGGTCGATAGCGGAAACGACGCTTTGATAGCAATCGATTTGGAGACCGGCGACCGCGCGGTATTGTCCGGGGAGGACCCGGATAATACAGGCGCTCTAATTGGGGCGGGTCCGAGTTTTGGTTCTATCCAATCCGTTGTGGTGGATAGCGTCAATCATCGCGCTTTAATACCGGACTTTTCCAACAGTATGGTAATTGCCGTGGATTTGGCATCCGGTGATCGCAGTGTGATCTTGGGTATCCCCCCAGAGAGCGGTTCTCTGCTCGGCGAGGGACCCGCAGTGGATTCACCGACATTGGCGAGCCTGGACCCGGAGAAGGATGTCCTGTTTGTGCTCAATGCCGGGGACGCCGCCATGGCTATAGATCTGCAAAGCGGCGAGCGCGTGGTATTTTCAGACGGGCCGTTGCTAAACGCCGGAAGTTTTATCGATTAAGCAAGAGGCGCGAATCTGGGGGCCTTATTGTGGATAAATGAAAGCCCCCGGAGTATGACAATTGGAGTCTCCGGCCCCTCACAGGAGGCGGAGCCGGCAGGGACGTGGATGTTATTCAGTGCCTAACCCGGTAGTTCCCTCTGCCGGGCCCGACTGCCAAGTACTCTCTGTGTTCCAATTTGTCGAGACGAAGCGCCCCAAAAGCTGGATAATGCCGCGCCTTAGCTTTATGGCCCGCGATATCCCAGCCCGGTAGTACCCCAATGGAAATCAACGTCAACTTCCTCGACAACCTCAGACTCGAAGCCAAGTTCGATGACTTCACTGTCATCACCGACCAGCCCATCCGCTACAAAGGCGATGGCTCGGCGCCCAGCCCTTTCGACTACTTCCTGGCTTCATCGGCGCTCTGCGCGGCCTATTTCGTTCGCGTTTACTGCCTTTCGCGCAATATTCCGACCCACAATATCCGCCTGTCGCAGAACAATATTGTCGATCCGGAGAACCGCTATAACCAGGTCTTCAAGATCCAGGTGGAGCTGCCGGAGGACATCTCCGAGAAGGATCGGCAGGGCATTCTGCGCTCGATCGACCGCTGCACGGTCAAGAAGGTGATCCAGACCGGGCCGGAGTTCCAGATCGAGACGGTGGAGAACCTGGATGAGGATGCCCAGGCGCTGCTGATGGCGAAGCCGGACAGCGAGCACCGGACCTGTATCGAGGGTAAGGACCTGCCGCTGGAGCAGACCATCGCCAATATGACGGGCATCCTGGCGGACCTCGGTATGAAGATCGAGATCGCCTCCTGGCGCAATATCGTGCCTCATGTGTGGTCGCTGCATGTCCGCGATGCGGCGTCGCCCATGTGCTTTACCAACGGCAAGGGGGCCACCAAGGAGAGCGCTCTGTGTTCGGCGCTGGGCGAGTTTATCGAGCGCTTGAACTGCAATTTCTTCTACAACGACCAGTACTTCGGCGGGGAGATCGCCAACAGCGCCTTTGTCCATTACCCGGATGAGGAATGGTTTGTGCCGGGGCCGGACGACGAACTGCCGGAGGGCATTCTGGATGACTACACGCTGCCCATCTACAACCCGGACGGTGAGCTGTGCGGTTCGAACCTGGTCGACACCAACTCCGGCAGGGCGGACCGCGGTATCTGCGCCTTGCCCTTTGTGCGCCAGTCGGACGGGGAACTGGTGTATTTCCCCTCCAACCTGATCGAGAACCTGTTCCTGAGTAACGGCATGAGCGCGGGCAACACGCTGGCCGAGGCGCAGGTGCAGTGCCTGTCGGAAATCTTCGAGCGGGCGGTGAAAAAGCAGATTATCGAGCAGGAGATTGCGCTGCCCGATGTGCCCCGCGCCGTGCTGGAAAAATACCCGGATATTCTCGAAGGCATCGAGGCGCTGGAGAAGCAGGGTTTCCCGATACTGGTGAAGGATGCCTCCCTGGGCGGCCAGTTCCCGGTGATGTGCGTGACGCTGATGAACCCGAGGACCGGCGGTGTCTTCGCGTCCTTCGGCGCCCACCCGAGCTTCCAGGTGGCGCTGGAGCGCAGCCTCACGGAACTGATGCAGGGCCGCAGCTTTGAGGGCCTGAACGATGTGCCGCCGCCCACCTTCAACAGCCTGGCGGTGACCGAGCCCCACAACTTTGTCGAGCACTTTATCGATTCGACGGGGGTGGTTTCCTGGCGCTTCTTCAGTGCCGAGGCGGATTTCGAATTCGTCGAGTGGGACTTTACCCCCGATGTCAGGTCCGGTGATCACGCGGACACCAATGAGACCGAGGCCAGCCGCCTGTTCAATGTCCTCCGTGACATGGGCAAGGAGGTGTACATGGCCGTGTACGAGGACCTGGGTGCAACCGCCTGCCGGATTCTGGTGCCGGGTTACTCCGAGGTGTACCCGGTGGAGGACCTGATCTGGGACAACACCAATAAGGCGCTGGACTACCGCGAAGACATCCTCAATCTCCACGCCCTGAGCGATGACGAACTGGCTGATCTGGCGGAGCGCCTGGAGGAGAGCCAGATCGACAACTACGAGACGATCACCACCCTGATCGGCATCGAGTTTGACGAGAACACCGTCTGGGGGCAGCTGACGGTGCTGGAGCTGAAGCTGCTGATCCACCTGGCGCTGCAGCGGCACGAGGAGGCGCTGGAGCTGGTGGAGACTTTCCTGCAGTACAACGACAACACGGTGGAGCGCGGGCTCTTCTATCGCGCGGTGCAGGCGGTGCTGGAAATTGCGCTGGATGACGGGCTCGAATTGGATGATTACATCGTGAACCTGCGGCGTATGTTTGGTGAGGGGCCCATGGATGCGGTGGTCGGCTCGGTTAATGGCACTGTGCGCTTCCATGGCCTGACTCCCACCAATATGCAGCTGGAAGGGCTGGATAAACACCTGCGTCTGATCGAGAGCTATAAGAAGCTGCATGCGGTGCGTGCCGCCAAGGCGGGGCTTGGTTGAGGGGTGTGCTGCACACGGGCCCGCTTCGCGAGTGTGCGGGCCGGCGCATCCTGGTAGATATCCTGTTCTAAATCGGACTTTTCTGGAGTCGGCATGCCAGCGTAAGCCGGCATCCAGTTCGGGGGCACCTGGGTTCCGGCATGCGCCGGAACGACGAGAGTGCTGGGGGTTCCGAAGGCCGCTCGCGACAGCTCAGGCGCAATTATCTATTCTTATAGTGTTTAAATTGCGCTGTAGGAGCGGCCCATGGCCGCGACAAAGGGGCGAGCGCCATGGATGGCGCGAGTCATAGCCGAGCCGGGGCTCGGCGCTCCCGGCGATCGCGGCCAACGGCCGCTCCTACACAAACGTCGGAAGGAATCGAAAATGAGCGCTACTGTGGAGCAGAATATCCGTCCGGATTACGACCGGGAGATTCGGGACATCGCCGACTATGTGCTGAACTACCAGATCGATTCGGAAGAAGCCTGGGATACGGCGCGCAACTGTCTGATGGATACCCTCGGCTGCGGCCTTTTGGCGCTGCGTTTTCCCGAGTGCACCAAACACCTGGGGCCGATCGTCGAGGGCACTGTGGTACCCAACGGCGCGCGGGTGCCCGGCACCCGGTTTCGCCTGGACCCGGTGAAAGCGGCCTGGGATATCGGCTGTATCGTGCGCTGGCTGGATTACAACGATACCTGGCTGGCGGCAGAGTGGGGCCATCCGTCGGACAACCTGGGGGCGATTCTCGCGGTGGCGGATTATCTGTCGCAGAAACGCATCTCGATGGGCACAGAGCCGTTGGTAATGCGCGATGTTCTGGAGGCCATGATCAAGGCGCACGAGATCCAGGGAGTGCTGGCGCTGGAAAACAGTTTCAACCGCGTGGGTCTGGATCATGTGTTGCTGGTGCGGGTGGCTTCCACAGCGGTGGCCGCGAAGCTGAAAGGCGGGAACCGCAAACAGGTTATGGCTGCGCTGTCCCACGCCTGGGCGGATGGCGGCGCGCTGCGCACCTACCGCCACGCTCCCAACGCGGGCTCCCGCAAGTCTTGGGCCGCGGGTGATGCCACTTCCCGCGCCGTGCGCCTGGCGGATATCGCCATGCGCGGTGAAATGGGCATTCCCGGTGTGCTGACCGCAAAGCAGTGGGGTTTCTACGATGTGTGTTTCAGCGTTACCAACGCGGATCACAAACTGAAAGCCGCGGAAGATCGCCGGTTCAAATTCCAGCGGGGCTCTTCACCTGACTACGGCAGCTACGTGATGGAAAACGTGTTGTTCAAGATTTCCTTTCCGGCGGAATTCCACAGCCAGACCGCCTGTGAGGCGGCGGTGATTCTCCATCCGCAGGTGAAGGACCGCATTGATGAGATCGACAGGATCGCAATCACCACGCACGAATCCGCGATCCGCATCATTTCCAAGGAGGGACAACTCGCCAATGCCGCGGACCGCGACCACTGTCTGCAGTATATGACTGCGGTGCCGCTATTGTTTGGCAACTTGGTGGCGGAGCACTATGAAGACAGCTTCCACGATGCGCATCCGGAGATCGACCGGCTGCGGGAGAAAATGGAAGTCGTCGAGGACAAGCGCTATTCGGAGGAATATCTCCACCCGGACAAACGCTCCATCGCCAATGCGGTGCAGGTGTTTTTCAAAGACGGCTCGTCGACAGAAAAAGTGGAAGTGGAATATCCCATTGGTCATCGCCGCCGGCGGAAGGAGGGGATTCCGCTGCTGGAGAAAAAATTCCGGGACAGTTTGGAGACCCGTTTTCCGCCTGGTCGCTGTGAGGGGATCTTTGCCCGGTGCAAGGACCGGAAGGCGCTGGAGCAAACGCCAGTGCACGAATTTATGGATTTGTTTGTGATCTAGGAAATCCTCGTCATACCGGCGCAGGCCGGTATCCAGTTCGGAGGCGCCTGGATTCCGGCCTGCGCCGGAATGACGAAAGTACCCTATATAGGGGCGCCCAAACGAAAGAGGCGGCCAGTGGCCGCCTCTTTCGTACCGTTCAAGTTCGATCAGAACTTGAACTCGGTACCGATACCAGCGTAACTGCGCTCGTAATCGTTCGCCGCGGTTTCATCGGTATAGAAACCGAACACCTTGGCCGCAGCGGACAGCTTGTAGTCCACACCCAGGCTGTAGGTTTCCGCCTCGGCTACCACGATATCGGATTCGCCGTATTGGGCCTTGAGGGTCCAGGCGCTGATCTTGTAGGCGGCGGAGGCCATCCAGCCATCCTGTTCGCTGCCGTCGGGTAGCTCCTGCTCTTCGTAGAGGGCGCCGACCTGCACCGGGCCAATGTTGTACTGGGCTACAAGGCGCTGTACATCCCAGTCGTTGGCTTCCACGTCCTGGTCGTAGGCGTAGGCCAGGTAGACGCCGTAGTTATCGTAGGCGAGGGACACGGAAGTGCCGTTGTCGCGGGTGTCGATGACATTGCCCAGCTCGTCTTCGATCTCCTGATCGCGATTGCTGATATAGGCCGTGGACAGCTTGAAGCCGGCGAAAGAGGGCGTGGTGTACTGCAGGTTGTTGGATTCGCGGTTGTCACTCTTGGTGATTACGCTCTTGATATCGCCTTCCAGGTCGTTGAACAGATCGACCTTGTTCTGTGCCACCTTCAGTGGAGTATCGAACTTGCCACCGATCACCTGACCGAAACCGCCCTCCAGGCCCGCGTAGATGTTGCGCTGCTCAAAGGTTTCCTCGGCTTCCCCATCGATATCCACCTGGTACTCCATCTTGTAGATACCCTTGATACCGTTGTCGAAGGGCAGCTCGCCCTTCACGCCCAGGCGGGAGGCGTTGCTCTTGATATCGGTATTGGAGCCTTCGCCCTCGTCGGCGGATTGAAAGTCCACATTGGCCTTGCCGTAGAACTCGAATACCTCGGCGCTGGCCAGGGCCGGAGTCAGGGCGACGATGGCCAGGGAGATTGCGGTCTTTTTCATCGGTCGTCTCGCACAGTTATGATTTTTGGAAAAGAGGCGGATGCTGTCCGGGCACCCGGTCTCTAGTTGGTGCGGATTCTGCGAGCCGAATATTACAAGAGTGTTAAAGATGGCACTTTTCTTAAAAAATTGTGACTGCAGGGTGCCAGCTTATACAGGAAAGGCATTTTATTCGGTCCGATGATGCTGAATAGAGACCCAAGGGCAGCCCCTGTTTTGCGACAGGCCGGAAAATCTGGCACAACGAACGCTTCGGCACAGGATGTGGACTGACATATGCAATGGTTGGTGGGGCAGTGGGCGGCGGGCGCAAGAACGGCGGAAGGGCGGAATTCGCTTTCGCCGACCCTGTTGCTTTGGAGCTACGCCCTGGCGATCGCTGCCGTGGGCTGCCTGCCCCGGATTCCCCCGCCCATATTCCTCGCCACACTGGCCGTCGCGCTCCTCTGCTGCGCCCTGTTGCTGCAGTCCCGCCGGCGCCTTGTGCCGCTGCTTCTGGCGGTATTTGCCGGGGCGGGGTGGGGCAGTTGGCACAACCGGCAGGCACTGGCGGAACGCCTGCCGCTCAGTGCCCACGGTGCCGACTTCCTGTTACAGGTCGAAGTGGCTTCCCTGCCGGAGAGCCGGGTCTCCGCCCTCCGCGAGGGCGATTCCGAGGCCGCGATTAATCTGCGCTTCAGCGCGCGGGTGCTGGGACAGCTGGAAGGCGGCGAACTTTCGTCGCCGCCCCAAGGGCAACTGCTGGATCTCACCTGGTACCGGGCGGATGCCGACATCCGCCGTCAACTGCGCGCCGGCAGCCGCTGGAATTTGCCGGTGCGCCTCAAGCGCCCCCGCGGCAGCGTCAATCCCCACGGTTTTGATTACGAGGGCTGGCTGCTGCGCCGCGGCGTTTACGCCACCGGCTATGTGCGCCCAGGGGATCACACGCCGCAATTTCTCGACAGCTTCAAGGGCCTGCCGGCGATGCGCCACTGGCTGCGGGACCGGCTGGTGGAGCAGCCGGCGCGGCGCCCGGAGCTGCTGCGCGCGCTTCTGCTCGGTGATCGCAGCGGGCTGGACAGCGACGACCGCCGTTTGCTGCGGGAGACGGGCACCGCGCACCTGTTGGCGATTTCCGGCCTGCATGTGGGCATGGTGGCCGGCTTCTTCCTGCTGATCGGCAATCTGCTGGGGCGCCTTATCGGCGCGGTGACCGGGACATCGCTCTTCGCGCCGGCGGTGTTTCTCGCCCTGGCCGGCTCCCTGGGCTACACGCTGCTGGCGGGGGCGCCGCTGTCCGCACAGCGGGCCCTGGCGATGACCTGGGTGTTGCTGCTCGCCTGGCAGTGGCGGCGCAGAATCGGTCCCGGTCTCGCCTACAGCCTGGCGTTGGCGCTGGTATTGACGCTGCAACCGCTGGCATTTTTCGGCGCCGGTTTTTGGCTCTCCTTTATCGCCGTGGGAGCGCTGCTGCTTGCTTTCAGCCATCGCGTGCGGCTGCGGCGGGACACGGACGATACCGAACCGGGGTACGCTCGCCGGATGGGTCGCGGTTTTGCCGGCCTGTTGTTCAGCCAGTGGGTGGTGACGCTGGCATTGCTGTTGCCCTCATTGGTGTTTTTCTCCGGTTTCAGCCTCGCCGGGATGTTGATGAACCTGGTGGCGATCCCCTGGTTGGGTCTGCTGATACTGCCGATGCTGCTGCTGGGTACCCTGTTGATCTGGACTCCGGTGAGCGGTTGGTTTATCGGCTTTGCCGGCTGGCAACTGGATCTGTTGATGGGGTTTCTCGAACAGGGCCGCAGCATGCTGCCGGCCTGGCAGACACTGGCTCTGCCGCTGGGAACCTTCGGCCTGTTTCTGGCGGCGCTGGGTGTGTTGCTGTTGCTGCTGCCCGCGGGATTACCCGGGCGCCGGTTGGGCTGGCTGTTTCTGTTGCCGCCGCTGCTGCCGTTTCTGCCCCAGGTAAATGGAGAGGATGACCTGCGGGTGACTGTGCTGGACGTGGGGCAGGGGCTGGCGGTGGTGCTGCGCACGCGTCAGCAGCGCCTGCTCTACGACACCGGGCCTCTGTCCGGATCAGGTTGGAGCGCGGGCAGCCAAATAATTGCACCCTATCTCCTAGGGGAGGGTATACCGGTGCTGGATACGGTTGTGGTCAGCCACGGCGACCGGGATCACGCCGGTGGCTTCGTCGGGCTGGTGGAAACCATACCACCTGGCCGGGTCATCGCTCCCGGCCTCCTGACTGACAGATTCAACAACTTTCCGCAGCGGACGACGGCCAACTGCAGGGCTGGTGAGAAAGAAACGCTGGGTGATCTCAATCTGCTGTGGCTCTGGCCTGAAGACGGGGAGGTCTCGGGGGAGGAGAACGACCACAGCTGCGTGGCCCTGGTCGAGTGGCGCGGTGTGCGCCTCCTGTTGGCCGGGGATATCTCCAGTGGGGTTGAGCAGCAGCTCGCCCTGCGCTATCCGGACCTGCCGCCGGTGGATCTCCTGCTCGCGCCACATCACGGTTCCCGAAGTTCCTCCTCGGCTGTGTTTATTCGCTGGGCGCAACCGGCGAACGCGATCTTCAGTGCCGGTTTCCGCCACCACTTCGGCCACCCGCATCCGGAGGTGGTGGAGCGCTATCGCAATGCTGGCGCCCGTATCTGGAATACCGCAAGCAGCGGTGCCGTCACCTTCTCATGGTCGGGGGCGAAAGAGCCTCGGATTTCGCTGGCCCGCGACGCCGGGCGCTTCTGGTATCGCAAATCCGCCGACAAATAACTGCTCAATTTTTGTGCAAAAAATGCACAGGGCATACTTTGTTCCGGGCACGATGAAACTGAGAGGTGGATCGCGGTGTAATACCGCGCCTGTGCTAAGGTTCGGGGAGTTTGAGTGGCAAGAAATATCGAATTGGAAGTATCAGGTTTTTGCATGAATAAAAAAGTACTTTGCAGCGCGATGCTGTCGTTGGCGGCTGCGCTCACCAGTCACGCCTCCAGTGCATCGGAGTGGAAATACACCCTGGGAACCGATATCAGCAGTGGCGACTACGGCGATACCTCCGAAACCGAAATCGTCAGCACCCCCTTTACCGTCAGCTACTCGCCATCGGCCAGCTGGACCTTCAAGGCTTCTCTGCCGTGGACACAGATCGAGGGACCGGGCGGGGTGGTTCCCGGCGGCGATGGCGGCGTTGTTGTCGGGGGTGGCAATGGCCGCGGTAACGGCAATGGTGGGGATACCGAAACCGGGATCACCCGGGAGTCGGGCATCGGCGACCTGTGGCTCACCGGTACCTACAGCCTGGAGCCGGTGGCGGAGCGCTGGTTCTTCGATCTGTCCGCCAAGTACAAGGTGCCCACCGCGGATGAGGATAAGGGCCTGGGGACCGGCGAAGCGGATTACACCCTGCAGGCCGAGGTCTTTACCCTGGTCGGCGATTTCACCCCCTTCGCCACTGTGGCGCGCAAGTTCAAGGGCGACCTGCCGGAAACGGAAATCAGGGATGTCTGGTACACCTCGGTGGGCAGCGGTTATCGCCTGAACGAGCAGAACAGTGTGGGCGCATCGCTGGACTACCAGCAGGCGACCACCGACGGCAGCGATCCGTCTACAGAGCTTTTCGGCTATTTCAATCACAAGTTGAACGCCCAGTGGAGCGGCATGGTGTACGCCTATCTGGGCCTCGCGGATGGCAGTCCGGATCAGGGTTTTGGATTTCAGGTGAGTTATCGCCCCGACAATTAATTTTTTTGAACTGCCGGGAACGTTTCGAAGCGGATATACGTGTTAAGTATGACGCCCCCGGTGGGTCAATCAATTGAACTGGAGAAGACAACGATGAGAATGCCATTCAAGACCCGCCTGCTGCCGGCAGTGTTGGCCGGGATGCTGGTGGGAAATTTCGCCTGGGCCGATGAGGATATGCCGGAAACCGATGCGGCGGATACCGAAGTCGTGGAGTCGGTTGCCGAGGTACCCTCCGGCAAGATTGCCGGTTTCTTCAGCGACTTCCTCGGCGGGGAAGAGCAATCCCAGGCCACGGTGGAGGGTCTTCGCGGTGGCTCGATCAGCTATCAGCCGCCGGAAGATACCGGGGATGGTGCAGAAGGCGACGCGGTCGAAGATGTCGCCGATGGCGATACCGATGTTGACGAAGTCGAGGGCGAAGCCGGCGAGGCGGCCGCTGGAATGGGCTACGGCAATGTGTTTATCACCCTGGCGCTGGCGGAGCAGTTGGCTATGTCCTCTACCGCCGAGGCCGTTGGGGAGGCCGGTATGACGCCGGAGGAATCCCTGAACGAGGTGCTCTACCTGCGCCAGGTCGAGGGTATGGGCTGGGGCCGGATCGCGAAAGAGCTGGGCGTGAACCTCGGCGAGGTGATCAGCGGCATCCGCTCCAACCACCCCGACAAGGTGGAAAGTACCAAGGCCGAGAAAATGGCCAAGGCAGACAAAGGGATGCGGTCGGAAAGAGCACTCAAGGTGGAGAGGGTCGACAAGGTTGAGAAGGTGGCCAAGCTCGAGCGACCCGAGCGCCCGGAGAAACTGGAGCGCCCAGAGAAAGTGCAGCGTCCGGAAAAAGTGGAGCGGCCGGAAAAACCCGCGCGCCCGGAGCGTCCATCGCGCTAAGTTAGTAGCGCCCGCGACGCGAAGGCCGCCGGCAGCAATGCCGGCGGCTATTTATTCGGGCCGTCCCTGGCTCGGAACGCCGAACCGCTCACCCTACGGGCAGCCTTAGGCTGTGCAAAACGGCAATCCTGCCGTTTTGTTATTCGGGCCGTCCCTGGCTCGGAACGCCGAACCGCTCACCCTACGGGCAGCCTTCGGCTGCGCAAAACGGTAATCCTGCCGTTTTGTTATTCGGGCCGTCCCTGGCACGCCGAATCGCTCACCCTACGGGCAGCCTTCAGCTGCACAAAACGGCAATCCTGCCGTTTTGTGGTATCGCCGTCACATAGAAGAAAAAGACGCCCCCGCGGTCTTAGCTGCCGTCGCCGGCTGTGGTAGAGTCTTCATCCGAATTTCCTCTTCCGCAGCCTGGGACCTAAGAAAAGTGTTGGAAATAATAAAATCCGGCGGCTGGTTGATGCTGCCCATCCTGCTCTGTTCCGTTGCCGTCATCGCCATCTGTATCGAGCGCCTGTGGACCCTGAATCCACACAGAATTGCCCCCCGCACCCTGCTGGGTGAAGTCTGGGGGTGGTTGAAAAACAATCAGATCAGTGGCGACAAGCTTAAGGAGCTGCGGGATTCCAGTCATCTGGGCCGCATCTTCGCCGCCGGCCTGTCCAACTCCCGCCACGGCCGCGATGTGATGAAGGACAGTATCGAAGAGGCCGCCAGCCAGGTGGTACACGAACTGGAACGCTTCCTCGGCGCTCTCGGCACCATCGCCGCGGTGGCGCCGCTGATCGGCCTGCTGGGGACGGTGGTGGGGATGATCCAGGTGTTTACCGCGATCATGCTGGAGGGTACCGGCAACGCCGGCGTGCTCGCCGGTGGTATCTCCCAGGCGCTGATCACCACTGCCGCCGGCCTCACCGTGGCAATTCCCGCGCTGATGGCGCACCGCTACTTCCAGCGCCGGGTGGACACTATCGTGGTCACTATGGAGCAGGAGGCCGTCAAGCTGGTGGATGCGCTGCACAGCGACCGCCGTATCGCGGAGTAGCTGTCATGCAATTCCGCCGTCAAGCCCGGGAGCAGGATGGAGTCAACCTCACGCCGCTGATCGACGTGGTGTTCCTGCTGCTGATTTTCTTTATGGTCTCCACCACCTTTACCAAGGAGAGCCACCTGAAGCTGGACCTGCCGGAAGCGGCGGGGCCCCAGGCGGACAACCCGCCCAGGACCATCGAGGTGGTGATCAATGCGGATGGCTCCTACGCAGTGGACGGCCGCGCGCTGATCAACAAAAAGCTGGCCACCCTGAAATCGGCGCTGTCGGAAGTTTCCGCGGGCGAGTACAATCGCCCACTCGTTATTACGGCCGATGCCATTGCCCAGCACCAGGCCGTGGTCCGTGCCATGGATGCCGCCGGCCAGTTGGGTTTCGTCCATCTGAGCATCACGACGCGGCAGCCCTCCGGAGAGCAGGAAACGGGGGATTGAGTCTCTTTTTTTCCTCATTCTGTTTTTGTGGTCTGAAACAAATATCCTATGGATAAAATCGCTAACCCGGCGGCGCCCGATCGCCGGGGATCGAAAACCTACCGCCGCCTGCTCTCCTACGCTCTGCCTCTCTGGCCGATCTTCACCCTCGCGGTGTTCGGTTTCATGCTGTTTTCCCTGATGAATGTCAGCCTGATCGCAGTGACCGAGCTGTTGCTCGACGCCGTGGGGGCGGGCATCCAGGCGGGCCGGGGTTTTCTCTCCAAATATGTTGCCGGCTATTTTCCCGGCGGGATCATGCCCCAGGAGACTGCGCGCTGGCTGATCCCGACGGCGATGCTGGGAATTATCCTGTTTCGGGCCATCGGCAACTTTATCGGCAGCTATGGTCTGGCCTATGTGGCGCGCTCGGTGATCCACAAACTTCGCACGGAACTTTTCTCCCATATCGGCGAATTGCCCAGCGCCTATTTCGATCGCTATACCGGCGCCTACCTGATTTCCAAGGTGTCCTACAATGTGGAGCAGGTGACCAACTCCATTACCAAGGCGCTGAAAATCCTGATCAGGGAATCCTTCACCACCATTGGCCTGCTCACCTACCTGCTTATGGTGAACTGGAAACTGACTCTGACTTTTTTCCTGTTCGCGCCACTTATTGCCGTGATCGTGCGCACCGTGGGCAAGCGTTTTCGCAAACTGAGCCATCGCATCCAGAACACCATGGGGGATGTGACCCACGTGACCCAGGAAGCGATCGGCGGCTACCAGGTGGTGCGCATGTACGGTGGGCGCGAATATGAAAATGCCCGCTTTGTCGCCGCCAGCGACAACAACCGCCAGCAGTATATGAAGCTGGTGGTGGCGGACAACGGCAGCGTATCGGTAATCCAGGTACTGGTGGGTGTGGCCACCGCTTCCATCGTCTGGCTCGCGCTGGCGCCGGGAATGGTGGAGGCCATGACCGCCGGGGTTTTCGCCTCCTATATCGGCGCCGCGGCTTCGCTAGCCAAGCCAGTGCGCAACCTGTCGGAAGTCTATGCAGATATCCAGAAGGGTGTGGCCGCGGCGGAAAGTATCTTTGAAGTGATCGACGCGCCCAAGGAGCCCCGCGGCGGTACCGCGCACCTGCCGTCGCGGGTGCGCGGCGCGGTGACCTTCGAGCAGCTGGGCTTCCGCTACGACGAAGCCGCCCCTCCGGTGCTGACGGACATCGATTTTTTCGTGGAGCCGGGGCAGACGGTAGCGCTGGTGGGCGCCTCCGGTTCTGGCAAGAGCACCCTGGTCAGCCTGCTGGCACGCTTCTACGAACCGACCAGCGGGCGCATTCTGCTGGACGGCGTGGATATCACCAAAGTGCCCCTGGAGGAACTGCGCCGGCAGATCGGCATGGTGTCGCAGAATATCGTATTGTTTAACGATACCGTGTACCGCAATATCGCCTACGGGGAATTGCAGTCGCGCACGCCGGAAGAAGTGCGGCGGGCCGTGGAGCTGGCTCACGCCAGCGATTTTATCGACGAGCTGCCGGAGGGCCTGCACACGGTGCTCGGGGACAATGCCCAGATGCTCTCCGGCGGCCAGCGCCAGCGCCTGGCCATCGCCCGCGCGCTGCTCAAGGACGCACCGGTCCTGATACTCGATGAGGCTACCTCGGCGCTGGACAATGAGTCAGAGCGCGCGATTCAAATGGCCCTGGCGGAGGTGATGAAAAATCGCACCACTTTTGTGATTGCCCACCGGCTCAGCACTATTGAAAGTGCCGATCGCATTCTGGTGATGGAGCAGGGGGCGATTATCGAGAGCGGTACCCATGCCGAACTGCTCGCACGGGGCGGTCGCTACGCCACTTTACTACAGCAGCAGACCTGAGATGTCATTGGAAGACTGGTTCAACAAACGCTGGTACCCGGAAAGAGAGCGCGCTTCTCTGCTTTCGCTGCTCGCGCCCGTGGAATCCCTCTACCGGTCGATCAGCCGCCGCCGTCGCCGCCTCGCGCTGGAGGACCCGCCGCCGTCACTGCCGGTGCCGGTGATCGTGGTGGGCAATATTACCGCCGGCGGCGCGGGCAAGACTCCGCTGGTTGCGGAGCTGGCGCGCTGGCTCCGGGATCGGGGCATGAACCCGGGAATTGTCAGCCGCGGCTATGGCGGCCGCGCCAAACAGTACCCCTATCAGGTCACCGCCCAGTCCCACCCGCTGGAGTCCGGCGACGAACCGCTGATGCTTCACCTGGTCACCGGCCTGCCGGTAATGGTTTCCCCCGACCGCGCGGAGGCGGCCCGCGCGCTGATCGACTACCACCAGTGCGATGTGATCCTCTCCGACGACGGCCTGCAACACTACAAGCTCTGGCGCAGCCTGGAGATCTGTGTGGTGGACGGCCAGCGGGGCCTGGGCAACGGCCGCCTGCTGCCCAGGGGCCCGTTGAGGGAACCCGCCGAGCGGCTGCGCACGGTGGATCTGGTGGTGTCCAACGGCGAGCCACAGGAGCGGGTGAAGTCCCAGTGTGGCGAATTGCTGGAATTCCACATGAAGCTGGCGCCGTCCAGCTGGCACCAGTTCAACCTGGACCAGACCTCCACCCTGAAATTGACCTCGGGACCGGAGCCGGGGCCCTGCCACGGCGTCGCCGCCATCGGCAATCCGCAACGTTTCTTTCGCGAGCTGCGCCAGCTGGGCTACAAGGTGACGGAGCAGCCCTATGCCGACCACCACCAGTTCAGCGCCCAGGAGCTGCAGTTCGATGGTGTGACGCCGGTGATCATGACTATGAAGGACGCGGTAAAATGCCGGGACTTCTGGCAGAGCCACTGGTGGGCGCTGGAGGTGCGGGGCCAACTGCCGGACCTTTTCTTCCAGAGGGTACACCATCACCTGCAGAGTTTTAGATGTGACTGATTTCGACGTGATTATTCCCGCCCGCTACGGCTCCAGCCGCCTGCCGGGCAAGCCCCTGGCGGATATCGGCGGCCTGCCGATGGTGCAGCACGTCTACCGCCGAGCCCGCGAGAGCGGCGCCGGGCGGGTGATCGTGGCCACCGACGATATGCGCGTGGCGGAAGCGGTGCGCGCCTTCGGTGGAGAGGTGTGCATGACCGCCGACGATTGCGCCTCCGGTACCGATCGCCTGCAGGAGGTGGCCGCCAACCTGGGGCTGGCGGAGGATCGCATCCTGGTCAACGTGCAGGGGGACGAGCCGCTGATACCCCCCGCGGTGATCGACCAGGTGGCCGCCAACCTGGCTGCCAACCCGCAGGCGGGGGTGGCCACCCTGGCGGAGCCGATCCGCACCCTGGAGGACTTTCGCAACCCCAATATCGTCAAGGTGGTGGCCGCCGAGAGCGGCCTCGCCCGCTACTTTTCCCGCGCTCCCATCCCCTGGCCGCGGGACGCTTTCGCCGGCGAATGCCGTGAACTGCCCCGGGGGCTGGAACCTCGCCGGCACATCGGCATCTATGCTTACCGGGTGGTGCTGTTGAACCGCTTCGTGTCCTGGCCGATGGCGCCGCTGGAGCAGTTCGAGGCGCTGGAGCAGTTGCGCTTCCTTTACCATGGCGAGGATATCCACGTGGCGGATGCACAGGAGGAGGTTCCCGGCGGCGTGGATACCGAGCAGGACCTGGAGCGCATGCGCGAGTTGTTGGCGTGATTCAGACCGATATCGATTTACAACCTCTCAATACCCTGGCAATCGCCGCCCGAGCCGCGTACTTCGCGCGGGTGGAAAGCCTCGAGCAGTTGCGGGAGGCATTGGCGTTCGCCCGCGGGAGGAAGCTGCCGATACTCCCCCTCGGGGGCGGCAGCAATATCGTGTTGACCGGCGACTACCCGGGCCTGGTGATCCATATGGAGCTTCACGGCCTGTCCCTGGAGGAGACTCCTGAAGGCGCTCGCGTGAACGCCGCCGCGGGGGAGAACTGGCACCAGTTGGTGATGCATACGGTGGAGCGGGGCCTCGGAGGACTGGAAAACCTGGCCTTGATCCCCGGAAAAATCGGTGCGGCGCCGATCCAGAATATCGGCGCCTACGGCGTCGAACTGCGGGACTCCTTTATCGACCTCCAGGCGGTGCATATCGCCACCGGCGAGCTGCGTGAATTCTCCGCCGCGGACTGCGAGTTCGGTTATCGCGACAGCGTGTTCAAAGGGCGCGCGCGGGATCGGTACATCATTACCCGGGTGCGTCTGGAGCTGTCCTCGGACTGGTGCCCGCGCATCGACTACCCTGCACTGGGGGAGTATTTCGGCCGTCGCGAACAGGGCGGCGGGGCACTGACACCGGAGGAGGTGGCGCGGGCGGTGATCGCGATCCGCAACAGCAAGCTGCCGTCACCGGACGAGATACCCAACGCCGGCAGTTTTTTCAAAAATCCCCTGGTGGACGCGGACCTCTACCACAGCCTAAAGAAGGTCCATCCCGACCTGGTGGCCTTTGCCGCCGGTGAGCGCTGGAAACTGGCCGCCGCCTGGCTGATCGACCGCGCCGGCTGGCGTGGCCGGCGGCGCAATGCGGTGGGAGTGCACGACCGCCAAGCCCTGGTACTGGTAAACCCGGGGCGGGGCGCCGGCGCCGAAGTAACCGCCCTCGCGGCAGAGATAGCGGCGGATGTCCGTGCCAGGTTCGGCGTGGAACTGGAGCCGGAACCCCGCTACTATCCCTGATTCGGCTGTACGGCGCTCCAGTCCTGTCCTCACTTTGGTCAGCTTATGGATGAGAAAACTTTCATACAACAGGCGGGTTTGTTACAGAGCGCGTACGCCGGTACGCAGTGGCTCGATCTGCCTCCCGGCCATGCTCTGCTGATCCCCACCTGGCTGGCGCCGAGCGAGGCCGCCTCGCTGTTGGATCACTGCCTGCAGGATCTGCAGTGGGAACAGCCGATGGTACGGGTCTTCGGCAAGCAGCACCCGATTCCCCGGCGCCACGCCTTTGTCGGCGACAACGGTGTCGTCTATCGCTGGTCCGGCCTGGAGCAGCGACCACAGCCCTGGACCGAGTCCCTGGCCGTCCTGCGGGCTCAGCTGGTCCGCGCCGGCTTTCAGTTCAACAGCCTCCTCGTCAATCACTACCGCAATGGAACGGACGGCATGGGCTGGCATGCCGACAACGAAAAGGAGCTGGGCGAGAACCCGGTGGTGGCCACGGTCAGCCTGGGTCAGGAGCGCAGGCTGAGCTTCAAGCAGCGCGATGGAGCGGGGCGCCTGTCGGTGATTCTGTCCAGTGGTTCGCTGCTGCTGACATCCGGAGCGGTACAAAAACACTGGTTGCACCAGTTGGCAAAAAGCACCCGACCGCTGAAAGAACGGATCAGCCTAACTTTTCGTTATATCAATTCGTAACCCCTTCACACTTATCACTTTTTGGCTGATGGTGAACCACTGGTCTCGCTTTGCACATGGGTATTTGTCTGGTATGTTGCTGGAAGGCTCTGTGGATGGATCTCGGGTGGGGCGGCCGCTCCACTGAGCAAATAACAACAACCTTTTGCCGCGTACACACGGGTGACGTATGAAGCCGTGTGGGGCTGCACTGAAATATCCGTAGTTGGGGCTAATTTGATCAAAGTCTTGGTGGTGGACGATCACGACCTTGTGCGGATGGGAATTTCGCGCATGCTGGGTGACGTCAGTGGTGTACAAGTTGCGGGTGAAGCCAGCAGCGGCGAAGAGGCGCTCGCATTCGTGCGCGAGACCGACGTGGACGTTATTCTGATGGACGTCAAGATGCCCGGTATGGGCGGGCTGGAAGCCACCCGTAAACTCCTTGCCCGACGTCCTCAGGCCAAGGTGATCGCGGTTAGCGCTCTGGACGACGATCTCTTTCCCGGCCGCTTGATGCAGGCTGGCGCCCGCGGTTATGTGACCAAGGGCGCGGACCTGGAGGAGATGATCAAGGCTATCCATACGGTAGTGGCCGGCGATGTCTATATCAGCAGCTCCATGGCGACCAAGATGGCCCTGCGCAATGTCAGCGGCAAGGCGGAGAAGGCCTCGCCCTTCGATGTTCTCTCCGAGCGCGAACTGCAGACGGCGGTAATGATCGTCAACGGTAACAAGGTGGCGGAGATCGCCGATACTCTGTCGATCAGCCCGAAAACCATCAACAGTTACCGCTACCGCATTTTTGAAAAGCTGGGCATACACAGCGACGTGGAGCTGACGTTGCTGGCGGTGAAATATCAGCTTCTGGACCCGGAAGCTGCCTTGTAGAGTTCGATTGTATTGTAGGATGGGCAAAGCGCAGCGTGCCCATCACTCGCTTGCTGATGGGCACGCTGCGCTTTGCCCATCTTACCAGTTCCCAGATGTTTGACAGCAAACGCTTCCTGCAGACTACCACCCGCAAGCCGGGCGTCTACCAGATGTTCGACGCCGAGGGCCGCATTCTCTATGTGGGCAAGGCGAAGAACCTGCGCAACCGCCTGACCAGCTACTTCCGCGCCTCCGGGCTCACTGCCAAGACCATGGCGCTGGTTCAGCGCATTGACAGCATCGAAGTTACGGTTACCCGCAGCGAAACCGAGGCGCTGGTGTTGGAACAGAGCCTGATCAAGTCCCAGCGGCCCACCTACAACGTGATGCTCAAGGACGACAAAGGCTATCCGTATATTTTTGTTTCAGACAAAGACACATTTCCGCGGATCGCCCTGCACCGCGGCGCCAAGCGCAAAAAAGGGCAGTATTTCGGTCCCTTCCCCAACGCCTCCTCGGTGCGCGACAGCCTGAATTTTTTGCAGAAGACTTTTCGTATCCGCTCCTGCGAAGACAGTGTATTCCGCAATCGTTCGCGCCCCTGCCTGCAATATCAGATCCAGCGCTGCACCGCGCCCTGCGTGGACTTTATCGCCGAGGAGGACTACCGGGCGGATGTGCGCCACGCTGAGATGTTTCTCACCGGCAGGAGCGACAAGATAATCCGCGAGCTGGCGGATGAGATGGACCGGGCCTCCCGCGAGCTGGAATTCGAAAAGGCCGCTCGCCTGCGCGACCAGATCTCCGCACTGCGCCGCCTGCACGCGGACCAGGTGGCGGAGCGGTCGAGCGGCGACGTGGACGTGCTGGGCATCGCCAGCCAGGGCGGTTCCAGCTGCGTGCACATACTGTTTATCCGCCAGGGGCGCATTCTTGGCAGTCGCAGTTATTTTCCCGACGAGCGCCTGGGGCTCTCCACCGCGGAACTGCTCTCTGCCTTTATCCCCCAGTTCTACCTGGGTACCCAGCGGGAGGTGCCGCGGCAGATTCTCACCTCCGAGCCCATCGAGGATCTGGAGCCGCTACAGCAGGCCCTCAGCGAACAGAGTGGCCGCGAGGTGGCCATTCTCCACCGCCTGCGGGGCAACCGGGCCACCTGGGTGGACATGGCCCGGCAGGCGGCGGAGCAGAACCTGGGCAGCCGCACCGCGGCGCAACAGAAACTGCAGAGCCGTTTCGAATCCCTGCAGGAGGCCCTGCGCCTGGAACAATTGCCGGAGCGCCTGGAATGTTTCGATATCAGCCATTCCGGCGGCGAGGCCACGGTGGCCTCCTGTGTGGTTTTCGATACGGGTGGTCCGGTAAAGTCCGACTATCGCCGCTTCAATATCGAGAATATCCAGCCGGGGGACGACTACGCGGCCATGGCCCAGGCGCTGAAGCGCCGCTATACCCGCCTGTCCAGCGGCGAGGGCCGGTTTCCCAACATTCTGCTGATCGACGGCGGCAAGGGGCAGGTGCGCCAGGCGGTGGACAGCCTCAACGAGCTGGGCGTAGTGGGCGTGCAGATAGTGGGTGTGGCCAAGGGCACCACCCGCAAGGCGGGTTTCGAAACTCTCTATGTGGTCGCCGGCAACCGGGAACTGGTATTGTCCGCGGACTCGCCGGCGCTGCACCTGATCCAGCAAGTCCGGGACGAGGCGCACCGTTTCGCGATCACCGGCCACCGCCAGCGGCGCGACAAGAAACGTCGCGAATCCCCCCTCGAAGGTATCCCTGGCGTGGGTCCCGCGCGCCGGCGCGCACTGCTGCGCCACTTCGGCGGCCTACAGGAAATCCGTCGCGCCTCGGTGGATGAGATCGCGGGTGTCGAAGGCGTCAGCCGCAAGCTCGCACAGGATATATACTCCGCACTACACAGTGAGTAACTGCGGGCGCTGACAAAATTTAACGCTTCGAACCCCGTCTGGCGTTTCTTTTTGCGAAATGCCTTGGTAAGTTACGCCCACGGAAAATACAGGGACAAGCATGACTCTCGCCAACCAACTGACACTACTCCGCGTCGCATTGATTCCGGTTTTCGTGCTGGTGTTCTATTTGCCGTACAAATGGAGCTACATGGCCTCTGCGATTATTTTTGCGGCGGCCGCGGTAACGGACTGGCTCGACGGCTATCTGGCACGCAAACTGAACCAGAGCACGCCTTTCGGCGCCTTTCTCGATCCGGTGGCGGACAAGCTGATGGTGGCCACCGCCTTGGTGCTGCTGGTGGGCCTGCATCAAAACGCCTGGTTCACCATCGCCGCGGCGGTGATTATCGGACGGGAAATCGCGGTTTCCGGATTGCGCGAGTGGATGGCGGAACTGGGCCAGCGCGCCAGCGTTGCGGTAACCGTCGTCGCCAAGTTCAAGACTACCGCGCAGATGGCGGCGATTATCGTACTGCTCGCCTTTGATGTGCGCGAGTATCCGATAATGGAAACCATTGGGTACGTGTTGCTGTATATCGCTGCGGCACTGACCCTGTGGACCATGGTGGTGTATCTGCGCGCAGCTTGGCCGGTGCTGATGAGCGACGAGAGCAGCGGTAAATCCTGAGTCTTGTAGCTGGGGTGGGGCGGCTATGACTGTCTCACCGGGCACGTTTTAGTTATCGCTACACAAATGTGCCATGGGTTGCGCCACTGCCACTATCTGTTAATCCCACCTTTCTTATAGCCGGTTTTTCGGCTTTCCCTTCCCTATGTTGTCGAAACTATTTCTGGGCGGTTGAGTACAACTTTAAGCGACCACTACATGCAGATCGCGAGCAGAGGTTGGCGAGGCTGGCTCAAGTCCGGCAATGCAGTTAATGTGGGAGTCATCTTCTTTTTAAGGAAATCCTATGATGGAAACCCATGACTACCAGCTCAGTATGAGCGTCCTGATGACTCCCGACATGGCCAACTTTTCCGGCAAGGTTCACGGCGGCGAACTGCTTTCCTATCTCGACAAGGTGGCCTATGCCTGCGCCAGCCGCTACGCCGGGACTTATGTGGTGACTCTGTCGGTGGATAGGGTAATGTTTCGCCAGGCCATCAACGTTGGCGAGCTTGTGACTTTCCTGGCCTCAGTCAACTACACCGGCACCACCTCGATGGAGGTGGGTATCAAAGTGGTGACGGAGGATATCCGTAACAAAATCGTGCGTCATACCAATAGCTGCTATTTCACCATGGTGGCATTGGACGACGAGGGCAGCCCGACCCCGGTACCGCCGCTCGAACCCCGGAGTCTGGAGGAAAAGCAGCGCTTTCAGGCGGCCATACTGCGCCGCAAATTGCTGCGCGACCAGGAGGCCGCTCACGATTCCATCAAGAAGGAAGTGCGTGGTCTGGAAGGGTAGTTGAGCTTGCCAGAATGGGTATGCAAAGAAGCGCTGGATGCGCGAGTCAAAGGAGCGCAGCGACGCGCTCATCTTCCGCGGCCTTGATGGGCACGCTAAGCTTTGCCCGCATTTTAATTAAGGTGTTGGTGCCCGGGGCCGGACTTGAACCGGCACGGCCGTAAGGCCGGGAGATTTTAAGTCTCCTGTGTCTACCGATTCCACCACCCGGGCGGGGAGGTGTGCGAGGGGGTTTTGGTGATGCCCAAAATCTGGATCGGGCCCCTCGCTGGTCGCCGGACTTAACAGGGGCAAGTCGGCGGTGGTGAAAATGGAGGCTAGGGTCGGAATCGAACCGGCGTACACGGAGTTGCAGTCCGCTGCATGACCACTCTGCCACCTAGCCAAAAATAACTCTGTAGAGGATTTGCTCGCCGGTTCGAGTCTCACCGGCCCTCTTTAATTGGCCGCAGGCGCTGGAGTTGCAGTCCGCTGCATGACCACTCTGCCACCTAGCCAAAAATAACTCTGTAGAGGATCTGTTCGCCGGTTCGAGTCTCACCGGCCCTCTTTAATTCGCCGCAGGCGCTGGAGTTGCAGTCCGCTGCATGACCACTCTGCCACCTAGCCAAAAATAACTCTGTAGAGGATCTGTTCGCCGGTTCGAGTCTCACCGGCCCTCTTTAATTCGCCGCAGGCGCTGGAGTTGCAGTCCGCTGCATGACCACTCTGCCACCTAGCCTTGTATCCCGCTCTGAGCAGGAGTGAAAACGCCGCGGATTCTATCCGATCAAGACGAAAAATCCCAGCATTTTCTTATACTTACGTGCGGCTCGGCACGTAAGAAGGCGCTATTCTAGGGACTGGCGGGGATTAGTCAAGCCGGTACTTCCTGTCCAGTGCGGATAAAGGGGGCGCACCTGGGGAGGGTCCAGGAATTCCTCTTCGGAAGCCCCTAGTTACTTGGTGGTTGCTTTTTATACAAGGGAACTGGCTTTTAATAACTTTTGGTACTAGTTGTGTTCAGCCTATTTCCAATCGATCTAAATTTTTGTCTTGCCAGCCTGGAAATTTTTCGGGTCTGTTCGATACTTTCCTTAGCTGGCTAGCACAACCTCCCCCCAAACGTGTTTAGTAATGCCGGCAGGGCATGAATTAGGTATGCCCGCTGTGTTGTAAGGATGAAATCCTCCAAGTTTCACTCCTAATGGTCTTGGCCCTGACGCTCTCCCCCCCATCGTCAGGGCTTTTTTTTGCCTGCCTTTTGTGCCTTCCCCAGTTTTTCCGGGGCCAGGGCCTCTATCTTTGCGCCTGCTGCCTGCTCCGCCAGCTTGGTGAACTGTTCCAGGGAGACCTCGCCGCGCTGTTCCGCCAAGCCCTGTGCCACGTCGTCGAGGCTGGCCTTGTTATCGCTGGCAGCGCGAATTTTCCGGTCCAGTTCACGCATGACGCCCACGGCCCGGGCGGTTATGGGGCCGGAGGAGCGTTTGGCCAACAGTGACGGGGCTTCCTCTCCCCAGTGGGCGAGTTTCTCCATGGCCTCGTCATACCGGCGCTGGCTGATACCCCCAGAGCGCCGCAGGATTTCCAGCGAGTAGTACTCCGCGAGACCCTCCACGATCCAGTCACTCTGCCCGTCGCCGCGGATGCCGGTGGCTACGTGGACCAATTCGTGGATCACGCTGCTGGTGCGATTGCCGCTGATCAGCGGGCGGTCGGCGTGCATGTACAGGGAGCGGGTGCCGGACAGGCCACCGCGCCACATGGGGTCCCCCGCACTGACTACCAGAAGATGGCTCGGAAACTTCGGGAAGACTTTCTTGAGTTCGGGCAGGTTCCAACTGAGGAAGGCGAGGGTATCCTGGCGGTGGATATCTTCGCCCAGTGGGGCGGCCACCATGGTGTCGACGCCGGCGATAATATCCTGGCGACTGCCGATACGGCCGATGATCATCCAGCCTTTGGGGCGGATAAAGCGGCGGCCGGGATCGATCAGTTTGTAGCGGCCATCGTCGTCCTTGTCATAGGGGAGCGCTGAGGACCAGCCCTCTGGCAAGTCCAGTTGCAGCCGGGCTCGGGAGCGCAGGCCGGCGACGGCAGTGGCCGCTATCGACGGAACCAGTTTGTCGCTGCGCAGTATTGCCCAGTCCTCGGTAATGCGGGAGTCGTAGCTGCGCCGGCCCTTTTTCTTGTCGATCTCGAACTGGTAGCTGAGGGTCGCCTTGGGGCCGTCCGGCCGCCATATGGCCCGGTCGTCGGTCAGTTCCAGTGGCTGCTCGCTGCGTACTTCGCGGTAGCGGCCGGATTCCAGGTTCAGCGCCAGCTCCCGCGGCAGTTCATCGCCCTGCAGTTCTATCTGTACCTCCGCCAGGCCGGTGTCCTGGTCTATACCGACGCGATAGAGGAGGTCATAGGTCTTGGCCAGTGTGCTGAGAGGGAGCAGGAGGGTAAGGAGCAGGGTAGAAATTCTGGGAAGCATAGGAACGCCGTAGCCAGTGAACTTGAAACCGTTGGACAGCGCGCAAGGGTAACGGTGCCGCGACAAGGCTTTCAAGTGACTTGAATCCTGAAGGAGCCCGGGTTCTGAAAATTGTGAAATGGATAAAGAAGTAGAAGGGAAAATGGTCGGTGAGAGAGGATTCGAACCTCCGACCCCTTCGTCCCGAACGAAGTGCGCTACCAGGCTGCGCTACTCACCGACTGCAGTGCTTCATCAGCGAAGCGGGCGGCATTATAACAGCCGCACCGCGGCTGTAAACCACTGATTTAAGGGGTTTTGTCGACCTGCCGAATCAGGCCCTCCTGGGCTGTGGAGGCCACCAGGACACCGTCGCGGGTGAAGATCTGCCCGCGGCAGAAGCCCCGCGCACCGCTGGCGGAGGGGCTGTCGGTCACATACAGTAGCCAGTCGTCGGCGCGGAAGTCCCTGTGAAACCACATGGCGTGATCCAGGCTCGCGGGCATCAGGTGCCGGTCGAACAGGGAGATGGGGTGGGGCTGCAGGCTGGTGCCGAGTAGCGCCATATCTGAGGCGTAGCAGAGGGCGCAGCGGTGTTCCACCGGGTCGTCGGACATCTCGCCTTCGGCACGGAGCCAGAACATGCAGCGCGCCTCGCGTACCTCGTCGCCGAAGTAGCTATGCGGGTCCACCGGACGGAAGTCGATCATATAGCGGCGCTGGTCATTCTGCGGTGTGGCCAAGCCGGCTTCTTCCGCCAACTGCTGGGTGTTCTTCAGGGTTTCCGGCTCGGGGACACCGGTGGTGGGCATATGGCTCTGGTGGTCGAAGCCGGGCTCGCGGATCTGGAAGGAGGCGGACATATTAAAAATCGCCCGGCCTTTCTGCCGCGCCACCACTCGCCGGGTGGTAAAGCTGCCGCCGTCACGAATCGGGTCCACGTCGTAGATTACGGGCATTTCGCTGCTGCCCGGGCGCAGGAAATAGGCGTGCAGCGAGTGGGGAAGGCGATCCTGCACGGTGCGGGTGGCGGCCATCAGTGCCTGCCCCAGCACTTGACCACCGAACAGTACCTTGCGGTAGTTTTCCACGTGCTGACGGCTGCGAAACAGATTGTTGTCCAGTTCTTCGACGTCGAGTAGCTTGCTCAGCTTTTCCAACATGGGCGATACTGCCTGTCATCTATTAACGAGAGGGTTCCGATAGTATGGAGTAGGCCATGGGCCTGTTCCGTCGGCGGGATAATAACAACAGTTGGCGCAATGACCATTACCGAATTTATCAAGACCGATGTCAAAGCGGCGCTGCATGCGCGGGGACGGTTGCCTTTCAAACTTACCCTGGGTGCTATGTCCAGCCACTACGGTGTCAGCCTGACGCCGGTGCGCCACGCTGTCGATGAACTGGTTGAGGAGGGGGTGATCCGGCGCAAGGAGAATGGACGGCTGGAGTTGGTGCCGGACGCGCTGAAAGGGCAGGTGGTGGAGGCGCCGCAGTCCGAGTCGCCAGATCAGAAACTGGACGAGCAGATCCGCCAGGATGTGATTGCGCGCAGTCTCCAGCAGGACACCGAATATCTGCGCGAGCAGGCCACAGCGGAAAAGTACGGGGCCGGGCGCACGGTGGTACGGCAGGTTTTCTCCCGCCTGGCCGGTGCGGGGCTGATCGAGCACGTGCCCCGCTGCGGCTGGCGGGTGCGCGCCTTCAGTGAGCAGGACATGCACGACTACCTGGATATCCGCGAAATGCTCGAACTGAGAGCACTGGACCTGGCCCGGGATAAGTTCGATGAAGACGAACTGCACCAACTGCTCAAGGCCAACCGGCCGGGGCAGGGCAAAGACCGCTCGCTACTGGATTTCGATCTGCACGATTGCTGGATAGAGCGTTGCGGCAACCGCTATATCCGCGAGTTTTTTGCCCGCTACAGTCCTTTTTACAATGCCCTGTTCAACTATGCGGTCATCGATGAAGAGGTGAAGCGGGAAATGGCCCGGGAGCATTGCGAGATTATCGAGTGCCTGCTGGAGCGGGATTGGAAGGGCGCACGCCAGGCGTTGTCTCACCATATTCGCGAGCAGCGGAGTGCGGTTTCGCGAATGATCGATTATCTGAACAGCAGGAAGAAGGCTTCTTGATGTAGGAGGCAATTTCCAGGTTAGACGGGGATACCGTGGATAAACGGGTCCTCCGGTTCCAGCACCAGCCTGGCCTCGGCGCTGATATAGGCACTGCCGGTGATCGTCGGAATCAGCTGCCCGCTTTGCAGGCGCACCCGCCCCTCGAAAACGCTGCCGATAATGCTCTCCTGGCGCCACACTTCGCCCTCTTTTAGCAAGCCATCGGCATGGAGGCAGGCGAGTTTTGCACTGGTACCGGTGCCGCAGGGAGAGCGGTCGTAGGCCTTGCCGGGGCAGAGCACGAAGTTGCGGCTGTCCGCCAGCGCGGTATCCGACGGCGGGCCGAAGAGTTCGATATGATCGATCTCGCCGCCGTTACCGCCGCGGATTCCGCTCTGCTCCAGCGCCTGGCGAATGCGCCAGCAGTAGTCGGTCAGCCGGTCGGTATTGTCCGCCTGCAAAATCTGGCCGTGCCCGGAGACCAGGAAAAACCAGTTGCCGCCCCAGGCGATATCCCCGCGAACTTCACCGATCCCGTCCACCTCCACCGGCACCGCTTTGCGGTAGCGGTAGCTGGGCACATTGTCGATGCTCACCCGATTGTTGTTATGCAGGGTGAAGGAAACCCGACCCACCGGGGTTTCCAGGCGGTGTTCGCCGGGACCGATCAAGCCGCGGCGCGCCAGGGTCACCGCCAGCCCAATGGTACCGTGGCCGCACATGCCCAGGTAGCCGACGTTGTTGAAGAAGATCACCCCGGCCACGCAGTCCCTGTCCACCGGTTCGCAGAGCAGGGCACCGACCCAGACATCGGAGCCCCGGGGCTCGCGCACGGCGGCGGCGCGCAGGTGCTCGTATCGGTCTCGAAAGCGTTGCAGCCTTTCCATCATGGAACCGCTGCCCAGGTCCGGGCCGCCGGAGACGATTACCCGGGTGGGTTCGCCGCCGGTGTGGGAGTCGATAACCTCGATACTGTGCACTGTGAATTTCTCCAACTGATATTTTTTACTGCCGAACCCTGCTGCTTAATTGATCTCCGGACGCGTGGCGATGGCCTTGCGAATCATTCCCAACACTTCCTCGCGCTCTTCCCCGCTCACCGGGAGGCGCGGGTTGCGACACAGTTCGCTGCCGTAGCCGCACTCCTGTACCGCCAGTTTGATGTACTGGACCAGCTTGGGCTTGGTATCCAGGTGGAGCAGGGGGGTGTACCAGCGGTAGAGCTTGCGCGCCTCTTCGTAGTTGCCGCTGGTGGCCAGGTCCCAGAGCAGGCGGTTCTCCGCGGGGAAGGCGTTCACCAAGCCGGAAATCCAGCCGTGGGCGCCCAGCGCGACGCTCTCCAGGGCCAAGTCGTCCACGCCGCAGAAGAGGATAAAGTCGTCGTCCACCAGGTTGGCGATATCGGTCAGGCGGCGGGGATCGTCAGAGGACTCCTTCACCGCGACGATATTGGGCACCGCGGCCAGTTCGGCCACGGTTTCCGCGGAGATGTCTACGCCGTAACAGGCGGGGTTGTTGTAGATCATCACTGGCAGGTCGGTGGCTTCAGCCACCGCGCGGATATGCGCCGTTACTTCAGTGCTGTCGGCTTTATAGGACATTGGCGGCAGCACCATCAGGCCGTCGACGCCGGCCTCCCGGGCGGAGCGGGCAAAGGCGCAGGCACCAGTGGTGGTGTATTCGGCCACGCCGGTGAGTACCGGTACCCGCCCGGCCACCTGTTTCACCGTCGCGCTCAGCACTTCCAGCTTTTCTTCGACGCCCAGCGAGCAGTTCTCACCCACCGTGCCTAGCATAACGAGCCCGTTGATGCCTGCGTTGAGCATCACTTCCAGGTGTTCCATAGTGCCGGGGATATTCAGGCTCTCGTCGGCGTTGAGTTGGGTGGTGGCTGCGGGGAAAACGCCGCTCCAGTTGGTTTGCATGATACTTCCTCGTTGGGTCAAGAAATCGCTTCAATCTGAATTGTTATTGTGTACAATAAATAAGGTTTGCAAACACTGTCAATAACAATCATGCCGCCTGGCCGTTTTGCCGGAGGAAAAATGAATCTGGATCTGCTTTACCGCGAACATATTGCCGAATTGAGCGCCCGCAGCGCCAGGGCCTTGGAGAACAGCGGCTACGATCGCCTGCTGATCCACGCCGGCGCCCCCAGAGTGCCGTTTCTGGACGACAACAGCTACCCCTTCCGCACCAATCCGCATTTCAAGCACTGGCTGCCGCTGTTGGAGCATCCCTATTCAGTGCTGGTGATTTCCGCCGGGGACAGGCCGCAGCTGATCTACTTCCAGCCGCGGGATTATTGGCACAAGCCGCCGACGGACCCGGAGGGCTACTGGGTGGAGCACTTCGATATCGTGTTGGCCACCTCGCCGGAAGAGATCTCCGCAGCCCTGCCGGCGGATCTGGAGCGCTGCGCATATATCGGCGAGAACTCTCAACTGCTGGGCGGATTCCGCGCCGAACAGATCAATCCACCGCAACTCATCGCCGAGCTGCACTACCGGCGTGTCTATAAAACCGATTACGAGATCGAGTGCCTGCGCCGGGCCAACCGCAGTGCTGCGCGCGGACACACTGCCGCGCGGGAGGTATTTTTCGACGGCGGTACCGAGCTGGATATCCACCATGCCTACCTGGGCGACGCCGAGGTGCTGGAGTGCGAGTTGCCCTATGCCAATATCGTGGCGGTCAATCAACACGGCTCAATACTGCACTACCACGGTGCCGAGCGTGAGCTGTTACGGTCCGAAGATATCCATTCGCTGGTGATCGATGCCGGTGCAGGATACCGGGGTTACGCCAGCGATATCACCCGCAGCTACGCCTACCGCGACGGTGAATACGCCGAACTGGTGGAAGCTGTGGACGCGGTGCAGCGGGCGCTGGTGGATGAGGTGCGCATCGGCGTGGACTTTGCAGAGTTACACTGGCGGGCGCACCTGTACCTGGCGGAGCTGCTGTCCCGCTTTGAATTTGTACATCTTGAACCGGAGGATATTGTGGCGCAGGGCATCAGCCGCTCCTTCTTTCCCTGCGGCCTGGGGCACTTTATCGGCCTGCAGGTGCACGATGTGGGCGGTTACCTGAAAAGTCCCGGCGGCGAGGAATATCCCCGCGATCCCAAGGCGCCTTTCCTGCGCCTGGTGCGCAAGGTGGAGGAGCGCCAGGCGTTTACCATTGAACCGGGAATTTATTTCAGCGATATGCTGCTGGAGGAGCTGGCGCAGGGCCCGGATGCCAGCCGGGTAAACTGGAGAAAAGTGGATGAATTTCGCCGCTACGGCGGCGTACGCGTAGAAGATTGCGTGGTGGTCCATGCTGATGGAGTAGAAAACCAGAGCCGCGACGCCTTTCGCGCAACCGACGGGGGAAAGGCGTGAACAGCGTGGAAGTCGACACCCTGGTGGTCGGCGCCGGCGTAATCGGCACTGCCATTGCCGAGCAGTTACAGAGCCGGGGGGACAGAGTGTTGTTGGTGGACCGAGCGGAGCCGGGTAGCGGCTGTTCCTCTGGCAATGCCGGCCATTTCGCCACCGACGCGGTGCTGCCACTGGCCAACCCGCAGATGATTCTGTCGATTCCCAAAATGCTGATGGACCCCCTGGGCCCGCTGGCAATCCGCTGGTCGTACTTGCCAAGCATGCTGCCTTGGCTGCTGCGCTTCGCGCGGGCCGCGCTGCCCGCCAATGCGCGCGCCTCCACCCGCACCCTGCGCGAGCTGAATCGCCACTCTATTGCCAGCTTCGACCGCTTGCTGGCGCGCACCGGTTTGCAGGATTTAATGGTCAAGCGCGGCGCGCTAACCCTGTACCAGACGGAAAAGGGTCGCAGGGCCCACCGCGCCACCGTGACAGTGTTGCGGGATTACGGTATAGAGATCGAGGAACTGGACATCGGCGCATTGCGCGAGCTGGAACCGGCACTCAGCGAATCCCTGGTCGGCGGTCTCTACTTTCCCAATACCGCGCACACAGTGAACCCACTGCGACTGCTGCGGGAGCTGGCGCGGGTTTTCCGGGCCGGTGGCGGCACCTTCGAGCGTGCCGAAGTGCAGCGGCTGACACCACAGGCCGACGGCGAGGTGGCGGTGCAATTGGAAAACAGCGCCCTGAATGCGCGCCGGGTCATTGTCGCTGCCGGGGCTTGGTCCAAATCCCTGGCCGCGCAGTTGGGTTACCGGGTGCCGCTGGATACCGAGCGGGGCTATCACCTGATGCTGCCGCATCCCGCCATAGAACTCAAACGACCACTCGTTTCTTTCGAGCGCTCCTTTGTGATGACGCCGATGGAGGAAGGGTTGCGCCTGGCCGGCACGGTGGAACTCGCCGGGCTGAAAGCCCCGCCCAACTACCAGCGCGCGGATATTCTCTATCGGCACGCAGAGGCGATTCTACCTGGACTGCGGCGGGACGATGCGCAGCGCTGGATGGGCTTCCGCCCCTCGCTGCCGGACTCCCTACCGGTGATCGGCCGCGCGCCAAACCGTAAAAATATTTACTTCGCTTTCGGCCATCAACACCTGGGGCTGACCCAGGCGGCGATCACTGCGGAGATTGTCGGCGACCTGGTCGAAGGGCGGCGGCCGGAGGTGGATATCCGGCCGCTGGCGGTGGATCGTTTTTGAAACCTTGTAGGGTGGATGCGCTTCGCTTATCCGCCCTACACCGGGGGTGAAAATCGTTTAAATTCAGTGTTACCCGGGTCAGAACTGAAAGACAACCGGCAACCCCAACGCCTCGGCAAAGGTGTCGGCAATCAGCTGGTAGCCGGCGTCGTTGGCGTGGATATCGCCGAGTTCGCACATCCAGGTGAACTGGCAGATGCGTACCACGTTAGTTGGCATCACCCGGCTGCGATAAATGGTGGGCTGCTGGTTGAGGATTTCGAAGGCGTCGCCGATATGGGCGATGCGCACGCCCTGAGCGGCGTAGATGCTCGCCTCCAGTAGATTGAAGCTGGTGACCGCGAGAGACGTCAGTTCCGCCTGCAACCGGCCTTCCTCTCCCAGTAGCCAGTGGGCGAGAAAGGGATCGTAATAGGTCATTGCGGCGATCCTTGTTTCCGGTTCAGCTGCCCGGCGCAAGGCGTATAGGATTGGTGGCAGTTCTGCGCTGACAGTGGCCGCCTGATGAACCAGGCAGGTGGTATCGGGGGCGTCGATTTCGCAGCCGCTGAAATTGTCAGCGCCGATATTGAGAGTGACCGCCATCACCTGGCCGGGATGGGTCAGCAGGAACTGTACGGCCGCGTCGAGCTGTGAAACAGCGCCGGGATAGGTGCATCGGGAACCGATACCGTAGATCATCGAGGAGGTGGTTTCGCCACTGCAGCCGAGGTTGACCAGTTCCACATCGGGCCCGAAATGTGACAGCAGGCGCTCTGCGTAGCCGTCCCCGACAATCTGCCCCCCCTTGCCGTCGGGCTGTTCGCCGGCGGCCAGGGAATCGCCCAAGGCGAGGTAGTAGAAAGCGGCGCCAGACGGGGCCAGCTCGGTGGTATCGGCGGCGGCGGCGAGCGAACTGCCGAAAATCAGGGCGGCGGTAAAAAGGCCGGGTACAACAAGGTTTTTATTCTTGAACATGCCGTGCTCCTTGCGTGGCCGGCGAAAAGACGCTGCGGTTGCCGGTTGACTTGCCTTATAGCATATCCCGGGATAAATGCGCTCGGCCAGTGGTTATCGAAAGGGCGATTCACTCCTGCGGTGGTTCAACTTGGGGGTGGGAGTTCCCACATCGCAGTATCCGGCTCCATCGGGTTTGCCTGCGTCTCCATACTCCGGTAGGTCCCCCGGTATTTATATTGAGTCCAATAACAAGGTTGTCGAGGTTGAAGTGTCGCCACGGCCATCAGATGGCGATGATTGCTTCGGCGAGAGCCGAAGCAAGGTGGTTCGAAAGGACGAATTTCCCGGATTCGCTTTTCCAAATTGGATGAATTGCCTATCATTCATGAATGAATAGTCAATTTCAGTCCCCAAATTTAACGGCAGCCAAGGTCGGGAGTATGGATAAGGCAAAAGAGAAGGTTCAGCGTTTCCGCGCGCGGGAGCAGCGTATCCTGGATGCTGCGCTGGAGCTGTTGCTGGAACACGGCGAAGAAAAGGTCACCGTGGAACAGATCGCCGAGCGGGTGGATATCGGCAAGGGCACCATCTACAAGCATTTCATTTCAAAAACAGAGATTTACATGCGCTTGTTAATGGACTACGAGAAGTCCCTTACCGAGCGCTTGAAATCCGCCGTGGCCACTGCGGAGCAGGGAGATATCACTGCGCCGGCGCGAGCCTACTTCGAGTCGCGCATGGCGGACCCGGCCAAGGACCGCCTGTTCCAGCGCCTGGAGGAGAAAATCATCGCTCTCAACCAGGCGCCTGAGATGATTGAGGAATTGCACGCCATCCGCAACTCCAACGCCTCGGCCCTGAATCGGGTATTCGAGCGGCGAATGGAACAGGGCGTGTTGAAAAAAGTGCCTCCCTACTTCTATTACTCCACCTACTGGGCACTGGTGCAGGGGGCCGTGGAGTTGTACCACTCCAAGTCCTTCGCCGATGTGATCGAGGATATGGAGGGGTTGATGGAGTTCATCATGGATGTAGGGGTGCATATCGGCGATATCTCCGGCCGTCGCGGACAGGAGGAAAAACGCCCCGAAAGCGGCAGCGCGGGTTCATCGTTTGGCTGAACCGCTGTTCGACCAGCTGCAGCGGCTGCAGCAGGAGTTTCGCGGCCACCCGCCGGTAGAGCGATGGCATCCTGAACTCAGCGGCGATATGGATCTGCGGATTTGCCGGGATGGCCGCTGGGTTCACGAAGGGACGGAGATCCAGCGCCAGTCCCTGGTCAGGCTGTTTGCCAGTATCCTCAAGCGCGAGGGTGACGAGTATTTTTTAGTCACTCCCGTGGAGAAATGGCGTATCCAGGTAGAAGATGTTCCTTTTATCGCCACCCAGGTGGCGATCGGACGGGAGCGGAATCGGGAGCTGCTGCTGTTTACCACCAACACCGGCGATGTGGTACCCCTGGACCACGGCCATCCTTTCCAGTTAAACCCCTTCGGCGAACCGCCGCAGCCCGTGCCCTATATCGAAGTGCGGGATGGCCTGCAGGCGCGCCTTTCCCGAGACGTCTACTACCAGCTGGTGGAATGGGCGGAAGATGTTCCCGTAGAGGAAAAAAATACCGACGGCCAGCTCTGGATTCGCAGTGCCGGCGCGCGGTTCCTGCTCGGTAAATACTGAGCCAGCCGTATTCGGATATTTTTTCCATTCGCTTGTTTTTCCGTTTGTCTGCGTGCCTTTTAGTCTTTTCCTGAAACCTTTTTGAAATAAAAAGTTAATTTATCTTCCCGAGATAAAATCCGTCACCAATTTTTCGGTAAAAGACCGTAAAGGTAACAAATTCGCAACATTCCCTTCCTACACTCCCTCGCGTCCAAATCACCAAGGCGAAAACAAATAGGGTTTCAGGGCTATCTGAAGATCTGTTTTTGACATCCGAATGCACAGCTGAAGCATAAAAACCGATTTTTAGCTGCCCGGCTTTTCATATGAATAGGCAAAACTTCCGTTAGGGGGAATGTATGAAGCGAGTAAACAACAAGCTGCTGTTGGCAGCGACAATCGCCGCATTGCTGGCCGGTTGTGACAGCGGCGGTATCGATATCGAGCCGACTACCGTAGACAATTCTACGGACAACTCTGTAACCAACCCGGGTGGCGACACTACCAACTCTTGCGCCACTATTGAAAGCACCGGTGTTCAGGGTACTCCAGAAGGTGCCAATTGCCGCTACGGCACTGACTTCGTGTCTTCCTCCAACCCGCTGACGGAAGATCTCTACCTTCCGGCCTTGCCGAATGACGGTGCACATATTTTCGACGGCAGCCTGTTCGTGGGCGAGAGCTATGGTAGCAACGCGGAGCTGCAGACGGCCGGTATCGCCCAGGGCGGCGACGCCGTCAAGCTGGAAGTCCAGGCTGGCGCCACCATTGCATTCAAAGACAGCTCTGCCTTCATGGTAATCAATCGCGGTTCCCAGATTTTTGCCCGCGGTACCGAATCCGCCCCGATCACTTTCACTTCCGAAACCGACGTGCGTGGCACCGTAGCTGCTGAAGACGTTTCCCAGTGGGGCGGAATGGTGATCAATGGCTTTGGCGTTACCAACAAGTGCGCTTACACCGGCAACCTGGATGCCGGTACTCTGGCGCTCAGCGGCGAGTGCCATGTGGCCGCCGAAGGCTCCACCGACGACGAGGCTTCATACTACGGTGGTGACAACAACGCCGACAGCTCCGGTGAACTGACTTTCGTACGGGTCAAGCATACCGGTGCCCAGGTTGCCGCTGGTGACGAATTGAATGGTGTCGCTTTCGATGCCGTCGGCAGTGGCACCATCGTCCGCAATCTGCAGGCCTATTCCACCTATGATGACGGCATCGAATTCTTCGGCGGTGCCGTGAATATCGAAAA
The DNA here is from genome assembly GCF_014191725.1 of Microbulbifer rhizosphaerae. GTDB lineage: Bacteria > Pseudomonadota > Gammaproteobacteria > Pseudomonadales > Cellvibrionaceae > Microbulbifer > Microbulbifer rhizosphaerae. Next base: position 84,926 of record NZ_JACHWZ010000009.1, on the reverse strand, counting down.
CTACGTTGCTTTATACGTGCGCGACGACTCCATCGATATCGACGAAGGCTACCGCGGCACTATCACCAACGCCCTGGTAATTCAGAGCGAGGCCGATGGCAACCATTGTATCGAGTCCGATGGTATCGGCTCCTATGCGGCGGGCGAGGCCAGAAACGCGGACATCATTGGTCAGGACATCAACAGTCGCCCGGTGATCGATGGACTGACCTGTATCGTCTCTGCCCAGGCGGCAGGTACTCATGATCCGGGTGCCGGCTGGCGTTTCCGCGAAGGTATCTATCCGATGATCACCAACTCCATGATCGTCGCCTCCTTCAGTGCCGACGAAAACGGTGCTGAGGGCAGCAACTACTGCCTGCGTGTCGAGAGTGATGAGACCCTGGCCGAAGCGGAAGCTGGCACTGAAGTTGCTATCACCTCCAACATCTTCGCTTGCGAAGACAAGACCAAAGGCGGCCCGGTAGGCGCCGATGATCTGGAAACCTGGGCCGTAAACAGCGGCAACCAGTTCGCCGCCATCTCCGGTGCGGTAGATCCCACCCAAAATGCCGATACCAACCTCGTCCTACTGGCCGGAACCCCGGCCATGTACACCGCGGATGCCCTGGTTGTGGGTTCGGATGTGGACGGAAACCCTGCCCCTGCTACCGTGACTCCGGTGGAACGCGCCTACCTGGGTGCCCTGGATGTCAATGGTACTGACTGGACCCGGGGCTGGACTTACGGCCTGCACGAAGGCAGCCGCGCTCAGCCGCTGTGGTTTGAGTAAGCCGCAAGCGGGTTAATCCCCGATGCAAGGGCGCCGCTTCGCAACGGGAGCCGGCGCCCTCTTTGCTTCTACCGCAGTGATAAACAGGAACACAAGAGGCCTGGGTAATGGTTAAGAATGAAAAATTTCAGAGAGCGCCGCTGGTACTGGCTATTGCCGCGGCCTCCTCACTGACTCCGCAAGTTTGGGCGCAGGTAGAAATGGACGATGTCCAGGCACCGCAAGCCCAGCAAATTGAAGAGGTGATGGTTCAGGGGCGCCTGCGTGATTCGGCGGAAATGCTGGTCAGTGAGCGCCTGGAAGAAGAGGTGGTCACCGACATTCTCGGTTCCGAGATGATCGGCCGCGTCGGCGATTCGACCGTGGCCGCGGCTCTGCGTCGGGTGTCTGGCCTGTCTTTGGTCAATGACAAATTTGTGTATGTTCGGGGTCTGGGTGAGCGCTATTCCAGCACCACACTGAACGGTGCCACTGTGCCGTCTCCGGATCTGTCCCGCAATGTGATACCACTGGATCTTTTCCCCACCTCCGTGGTGGAATCCCTGGCAGTGCAGAAAAGCTATTCCGCCGACAAGGCCGCTGGCTTCGGTGGCGGCAACGTGGATATTCGCACCAAGGGCATTCCGGATGCTCTGACCTACTCGATTGAAATCGGCACCGGTATGAACACCGAGACCGATGGTGACGTATTGAGCTATTCCGGTGGAAGCGACGATGAGTTCGGGACTGACGACGGCACCCGCGCCCTGTCCGGCAATATCAAGGCCGCGATGCAGCGTTTCAGGGGCGATCTGAGCGTAGCGGGTATCCGCAGGACGTTGATTGCCGAAGGCAACGAGTATGCCACGGAACAGGAGGCCGAGGCGGCAGCCCAGGCACTGAACCGGGAACTGGCTCTGAATCTGAACCGGGACATCGCCGTCGAAGAGGATTCCAGCGATCCGGATATGGACATCAAGGCCAGTGTGGGCAACCGCTTCTACTTTGGTGAGCAGTGGGAACTGGGCTTCCTGGCCGGCGGTTCCTACAAAAGCCAATGGCGGGAAACGGAGCGTATCAAGCGGAGTCACGGTTTCCCGGAGGAGCGTACCGATACCCGCAACGAATCCACTTATGCGGTGAATATGAGCGGCAACCTGAATATCGGGGTGCGCTTCGCCGACGAACACGAGGTTGAAGCAACTACTCTGTTCCTGCGCAATACCGATGACGAAACTTCCATCAGCGACTATTTCAACGAAAACCGGGAGATTTCCGACGGCCTGGGCTTCCGCGAATACGCATTGAAGTATGAAGAGCGGGAAATGCTGGTCAATCAAGTCAAGGGTAGTCATTCCCTTGGCCTGCAAAGCAAGGCAATGGTTCCCGGTGGCATGCTGGACTGGGTACCGGAAGAGCTGCGGGTCGATTGGTTCTATACGGATGCTGCGGCTTCCACGGATATTCCGAATGAAGTCAATGTGTACTCGGACAATATCACCAACCCGGCTACCGGTGAGACCATCATCTCTGTCGTGAGTACCGGCTCCCGCAGTGCGGACTTCCGTTTTACGGAACTGGAAGACGAGGTGCGCAACTACGGCTGGTCCGTCACCTTGCCGTTGGAATTTTCCGCTTCCACTCTGGAGCTGAGCGGCGGCTTTGCCCGAACGGAAAAGGGCCGCACCTACAAGCAGACACAGTTGCGCTTGGATATTTTCAGCGTCGCCGACAATTCCATCCTGGGTGGATCACTGGATCAGGTGTTCGGCGATGAGAATATCACCGATACGGACAACAATTTTGTGTTCGACCGCGCCGGCAGCAACAAGCAGAGTTATATCGCCGCCACCCTGACCGATGCGGTGTACGGTAAGTTCGACTGGACCTTCAACGAAACCTGGCGCCTCTCCGCCGGCGCCCGCTGGGAGGATTACAACCAGGTGGCGTTGGAGTGGAACCCCTACGGTTATACCCCGGACGACCCGCAGATTCCAACCGATCCGGATGAGCTGGCGCAGGCTGTTTATGCGCAGGACGACGTTTACCCCTCGCTCTCCCTGACCTATATGGGCTCCCTGTGGGCGGAGACTTTCCAATTGCGTTTCGGCGCTTCGAAAACCGCCGTGCGCCCGGATCTGCGCGAGATTACCGACGCTATCTATATAGATCCGATAACGGACGAACAGGTTAAGGGGAATGCCAATGTGCGCCCGTCGGAGATCAACAACTACGATGTGCGTGGGGAATGGTTCTTCGACAGCGGGGACAGCCTGACCATCTCCGCCTTCTACAAGGATATTACCGATCCAATCGAATTTTTCGAAGCGGCTACCAGTGATACCAACCAGCTCCGCGAAATTGTTAACGCCGAGTCCGGTGAAATTACCGGTGTCGAGATAGAGGGTATGAAGAGCTTGGGTTTCATGGGCGGCCTTATGGAGATCTTCTTCATACAGGGCAACCTGACCCTGCAGGATTCGGAGTTGGTGGCCGGCATAGAAGCCGACGCACCGACTAACCAAGTGCGCGAAATGGCCGGTGCTTCCGAGTATGTGGTCAATATGCTGGTGGGCTTCGACTCTCCGAACGGCAGTCATTCCGCCACTCTGGGCTACAACGTCTTTGGTGAACGCCTGTATCTGGCTGGCCGCAACGGCGCACCAGATGCCTTCGAGCAGCCGTTTCACTCGCTGGATCTGACTTACTCCTGGTATCCCAGCAACGAGATGACCATCAAGGCGAAGCTGCAAAACCTGCTTGACGAGTCCATCGAGATTGAGCGCAGTGATGTGATCGTATTCGAGGAGAAGCCGGGTTCATCTTTTGCGTTGAGTGCGCAATACAAGTTTTGAAAATTTCGGGACGAGTAAGTTCGAAAAACAGGAATAGAGCCACAGGGATGTGGCAAGCGATTGGTCAAAGCCATCTTTCACAACCGGGTACTGTCACCAGTACCCGGTTTTTTCTCTTACCGAGCGAATATGCTGCTCCAAGTCTTCCTGCAGACTCGGGGTTCGCACTACTTCGCAGAAGCGGCCGTCGAGACGGTTGACACACTCAGCCTGGACGGTATCGCTGGCCGAGGCGGTGGCGTCCTCAATCAGCATCGGGCAGTAACCGAAGTCGGCCGCCGCGCGGATGGTGGATTCCACGGCCACATCAGTAAAAACGCCGCAGCAGTAGAGCTGCGCAATGCCCAGTCGGCGCAGAAGGGTGTGGATATCGCTGTTGCCGAAAGGGCTGGCAGCAGTCTTGTTGATGACCAAGTCGTCGCCCCGGGGGGCGACGGGCTCGATGAACTCGGCTTCCTGCGAACCGGGCGGGCAGTGCAGCCCGAGCTTCTTGTGCCAATAAGTGCGGTCGCGGCCATCCTCGGTCTGCGACATGACCCGGATATGGGCAACCTCCAGCCCCTTGTCGCGAAACAGCGCCTGCAGTTTCTGCACATTGGGCAATACCTGCTTTTCCAGGCGCGCAAAATAGTATTCCTCTCCTTCCTTGCCGAAGGCGCTGTAGCCCGGGTCGGCGAAGACTCCGCAGCCGCGCGCGGCATCCAGGTATTGCAGATCGATACAGAGTAGGGCGGGTTTCATGGATTCAGTGCACCAGGGGCTTTACTGAGTCAGTTTAGCCGGTGGTGCGAGGGCGGTTGATTCCTCTATGTAGGAGCGGCCGTTGGCCGCGATCGGTGATGGCCACGAAGTTGTAGGGTGGATAGCGAGCGCATCTGCCCTTGGCGGGCCTCCGGCCCGCAAGCGGAGCTGGAGCTCCGCGGTCCCGGGCCCCGACCATTTACATATTCGGATAGTTGGGCCCGCCGCCGCCCTCCGGCGCGACCCAGACGATATTCTGCGTCGGGTCCTTGATATCGCAGGTCTTGCAGTGCACGCAGTTCTGGGCGTTGATCTGGAAGCGCAGCTTGCCCGCTTCCTCCACCACCTCGTAGACGGCGGCGGGGCAGTAGCGCTGGGCCGGTTCGTCGTAGATGGGCAGGTTGTGGTTCAGCGGTATCTCGTCATCCTTCAGGGTCAGGTGGCAGGGCTGGTCTTCCTCGTGGTTGGTGTTGGAGATAAACACAGAGGACAGCTTGTCGAAGCTGAGCACGCCGTCGGGCTTGGGGTAGTCGATTTTCTTGCAGTCTGCGGCCGGCCTCAGTTGGGCGTGGTCGGCCTTGGGATCGCGCAGAGTCCAGGGCAGCTTGCCCTGGAAGATGTTGATGTCGATAAAGGCGTAGGCGGAGCCGAGGATATTGCCCCATTTGTGCTGGGCCGGACCGAAGTTGCGCTGCTTGTGCAGCTCCTTCCAGGCCCAGCTGTTGCGATACCTGGTGGTGTATTCGGTGAGCTCATCGTTGGCCCGGTCCGCCGCCAGGGCCTCCACCGCAGCTTCCGCGGCGATCATGCCGGACTTCATCGCGGTGTGGTTGCCTTTGATCTTGGCGAAGTTCAGGGTGCCGGCGTTGTCGCCGATCAGCAGGCCGCCGGGGAAGGTCATCTTCGGCTGGGACTGCAGACCACCCTTGGTGATGGCGCGGGCGCCATAGGCCACCCGGTGGCCGCCTTCCAGGTACTGTTTGATCACCGGGTGGTGCTTGTAGCGCTGGAATTCGTCAAAGGGGCTGACGTGGGGGTTGCTGTAGGCCAGGTCGGTGATCAGGCCCACCACCACTTGGCTGTCCTCCAGGTGATAGAGGAAGCCGCCGCCGTGAGAGCCGCTCTCGTCCAGGGGCCAGCCGGCGGTGTGCACCACCAGACCCTGCTGGTGCTTATCGTCGCTGACTTTCCAGATTTCCTTGATGCCGATGCCGTAATGCTGCGGGTCCACGCCCTCGTTCAGCTTGAAGCGCTCGATCAGCTGTTTGCCCAGGTGGCCGCGGCAGCCCTCGGCGAAGAGGGTGTACTTGGCGTGCAGCTCCATGCCGGGCATGTAGGAGTCCTTGTGCTCGCCATTGGCACCCACGCCCATATCGCCGGTGGCGATGCCTTTGACGGAGCCGTCCTCGTTGTAGAGCACTTCGGCGGCGGCGAAGCCGGGGAAGATCTCCACTCCCAGGTTCTCCGCCTGTTCCGCCAGCCAGCGGCACAGGTTGCCGAGGCTGATAATGTAGTTGCCCTCATTGTGCATGGTGCTGGGCACAAAGAGGTTGGGTACGCGGGTGGCTTTCTCTGCGCTGCCCATCACATAGATGTCGTCGCCTTTGACAGGAGTATTGAGGGGGGCGCCGCGGTCTTTCCAGTCCGGGAAGAGTTCGTTCAGGGCGGTGGGTTCGAATACCGCGCCGGAGAGAATATGGGCACCCACTTCGGAGCCCTTTTCCACCACGCACACGGAGATGTCTTCGTTGAGCTGGCGAAGACGGCAGGCCGCCGCCAGTCCCGCGGGGCCGGCGCCCACGATCACTACATCGTATTCCATTGATTCGCGTTCCACGGCGCTCTCCTCAGCTGGTTGTTTTATGAGCTGTGTTTTACAACTCGGGCCTGCGCATCATGTATCTTTTATTCTGTCCGGGTGATTCGACGTTGAATCCCGGCCCCTGATTGGCAGCGGATTATATAGGCCTTTAACCAGCGCTACCAATTGCAGGATTATTCAATTGCCGTGGCAAATACGCCGCAGTTCGGTGAGATAGGCTGTTGAAATTGCTCGCTTTTATACCCGGAAATAGATTTGTTGAATGGCGTCGGACGCGGCTATTCGACTATTGATTTTGGCCGTTAGAAGGGTCAACATAGCCGCCGTTCAAACGCCTGTTTGACTCGAAGACCGTATTTGTTCGCGATGTGAACAGTCAGTCGCGGTTCCCAAGTAAAGACTACTGAGACGGGATATCCATGAAAGTTCTTGTAGCTGTGAAACGCGTTGTGGACTTCAACGTCAAGGTCCGCCCGAAGGCGGACGGCTCCGACGTCGATACTGCCAACGTGAAAATGTCTATCAATCCCTTCTGCGAAATCGCCGTGGAAGAGGCGGTACGCTTGAAGGAGAAAGGCGTTGTCAGCGAGATAGTCGCCGTCTCCATGGGACCCAAGCAGTGCCAGGAGCAGATCCGCACCGCGCTGGCGCTGGGCGCCGACCGCGGCATCCTGGTGGAAACCGACGCCGAGCTGCAGCCGTTGGCGGTGGCCAAGTGCCTGAAGGCCATCGCGGATAAGGAAGAGCCCCAACTGGTGATCCTGGGTAAACAGTCCATCGACGGCGACAACAACCAGACCGGCCAGATGCTGGGCGCGTTGACTGGCATGGGGCAGGGCACCTTCGCCTCCGAAGTGGTGGTGGAAGATGGTTCCGTCAAGGTGACCCGCGAGGTCGACGGCGGCCTGCAGACCGTCTCCCTGAAGCTGCCGGCGATCGTCACCACCGACCTGCGCCTGAACGAGCCGCGCTACGCCTCCCTCCCCAACATCATGAAGGCGAAGAAGAAGCCGCTCGACACCACTAGCCCGGAAGAGCTGGGTGTGGATGTTACCCCGCGTACCACGACCCTGAAAGTCGAGCCGCCGGCCGAGCGCCAGGCGGGCGTCAAGGTCGCCAGCGTGGACGAATTGCTAGAGAAACTGAAGAATGAGGCGAAGGTAATCCAATGAGCATTCTGGTTATTGCGGAACACGACAACGCCGAGATCAAGGGCGCCACGCTCAATACCGTCGCCGCGGCCAAGGCCATCGGTGGCGATATTCACATACTGGTAGCCGGCGCCGAGTGCGGCGCCGCAGCCGAGGCAGCGGCCAGGATCGACGGCGTCGCCAAGGTTCTGGTGGCGGACAACGCCGGCTACGAACACCAACTGGCGGAGAATGTGGCCAAGCTGGTGGCGGACCTGGGTGGGGACTATAGCCATATCCTGGCTCCGGCCACCACCACCGGCAAGAACATGCTGCCGCGCGTTGCGGCGCTGTTGGACGTGCAGCCCATCTCCGACATCCTCGCTGTGGAGAGCGCCGATACTTTCAAGCGCCCCATCTACGCCGGCAACGTGATCGCCACGGTACAGAGTTCCGACACCACCAAGGTGATCACAGTGCGCACCACCGCCTTCGATGCTGCGGTTGCGGAGGGGGGCAGCGCCGCGGTGGAGACTGTGGATATCGCCGAGGACGCCGGCGTCTCCTCTTTCGTTGGCGAAGAGCTGGCGGTATCCGACCGCCCGGAACTGACCTCTGCGAAGGTGGTGATCTCCGGCGGCCGCGGTATGCAGAACGGTGACAACTTCGAGATGCTGTACAAGCTGGCTGACAAACTCGGAGCCGCTGTAGGTGCCTCCCGCGCCGCGGTGGACGCCGGCTTCGTGCCCAACGACATGCAAGTGGGCCAGACCGGCAAGATAGTCGCGCCCGACCTGTACATCGCCGTGGGCATCTCCGGTGCCATTCAGCACCTGGCGGGGATGAAGGATTCCAAGGTGATCGTGGCCATCAACAAGGACGAGGAAGCGCCGATTTTCTCCGTTGCGGACTATGGCCTGGTGGCGGATCTCTTCGATGCAGTGCCGGAACTGGAAACAAAGCTGTAATTTTCAGTTAGTATACTGATCGACCCCGAAGGGCGGCATTGAGCCGCCTTTTTGTTTTTATTTGAGTCGCTCTGCTGAGAAGGGCTATCACTGGGCGGTTTTGCAGGGGGGGGGGTGATCAAATAGTGTACTGACTAAATAGTATGCTGTATGATGCGCCAAATAGTGAACGTTGCGTTTCATTAGGTGACGAAAGAGAATAGGCGTCAATAATTGATAAATATAGTCAATCGTTGAAGTGACTCACAAGGTTGTTCATGTCCGCAGTAAAACAAGCCTTTATCTCTATTGGTGCAGTCGTTGGGCGGCGCAAGTCTTTGCCGCGCAGCACCCTGGCTTCTACCGCTGTCGTCGGTGGCTGGTTGCTGCTCAACCTGGCGGCCTACGGTGCACTGGTGGTTCCCGACAATAGCGAGGAGTCGCTGTTGGCCCGGCGTAGTGTGCAGGCATCCGCTGTCGGCCGGGTGGAATCCCTGCCCAATACTCCTTTCTTCGGCCGGGCCCCAATGAAGGCTGCCACCCAGCAGCCGGAAGTGGATCTGGCCAATATTCCCATCACCCAGCTCAACCTGGTGCTGTCGGGAGTACTCGACAGCAGTGCCAAGGATAAGGCCAGCGCCCTGGTGTCGGAGAAGGGCAAACCGGCCCAGCGCGTCTATATCGGTGACAGTCTGCCCGGGGGGGCGGAACTTTACTCCGTGGCGGTGGACCATATTGTGCTACAGCGCAACGGCAAAATGGAAAAGCTGACCTATCCGGATGAGGATGGCCGCCCCAGCGTTCCCATGCGGGAGATTGCCAACTACGCCCGCCAGGCAGTGGAAGCCAGTGCGGCCGGCGCGGTCAGCAGCTCTGAGAAGCAGCAGTCCATCCGCGAGCGCCTGGAGGAACTGCGAGAGCTGGCCCGCGAGCGGAGGGCTGCCCGCAGAAACTGATCGCCAGATTGCCAAGACCATTTCTTTCAGACTTACAAAATAAAAGAGCCAGATAATAATGATGAGGATGTTCTATCGACGGCTGTTCGCAGTCAGCCTGGGTTTGTTGATATCGACTTCAATACTGGCTCAACCCCCGGAAGGGGAAGTTCTGGCGCGGGGCCCGGAAGGGGCAGCGCTGACCCAAGGTCCGGAAAGGGTGACCCTGTCGCTGGACAACGCCGATATCCGTGACCTGATCAACTGGGCGGCGGATTTCACCGGCAAGAACATCATTGTGCACCCCAATGTGAAGGGTAAGGTCACCGTCGTTGCCGGCGACCCCATGTCCCATCAAGAGGCCTTTGAAGTCTTTATGTCAGTGCTCCAGGTCAATGGCTTCAGCCTGGTGGAGCAGGGGGGGGCCTGGAAAGTGGTGCCCGATGCCCTGGCCAAGCAGCAGGCGATTCCGGTCGTGAGCGACGAGACCCGCGCACCGCCAGAGTCCCTGGTGGTGCGTACCGTGCGGGTGGAGAACATCTCTGCGGCCCAACTGATTGCCATGCTGCGCCCGCTGATTCCGCAGACCGGCCACCTGGCCGCCTACGCCGACACCAACACCCTGATCATCGCCGACCGCGCCGCAAACATCGATCAGATAGTGCATCTGGTCAAGCAGCTGGACCGCGCCGGCGCCATCGAGATTGAACTGGTGCCACTGCAGTTCGCCTCCGCCAAGGAAGTAAAACAGGTATTGGGTGAGTTGCTGCAGGCGGGTGGCAAGAGCAGCCCAGGTAGTGAGGTGCAGCCTCTGCGCATCGCAGTGGACGAGCGCTCCAACAGCGTGCTGCTCACCGGCGACCCGGTGACCCGCCAGCAACTGAAGAATGTGATAGCCCGTCTCGACCAGCCGCTGGATGGTGAGGGCAACACTGCAGTGGTCTATGTGCAGTACGCGAGCGCCGTGGATCTCAAGCCGATCCTCGAGGGCATGAGCGGCAGCATCCAGAAGACCGAGAAGGACCAGCAGATCGCCGATGTGGAAGTGAGCATCCAGGTCAACGAGGCTCTCAACGCCCTGATACTCACCGCGCCGCCGTCGCTGCTGGAAACCATGAAAGGGGTGATCGCCAAGCTGGACGTGCGCCGCGCGCAGGTATTGATCGAGGCGATTATCGTCGAGGTGACCGAGGGTACCGGCAACGAACTGGGTATCAGCTGGATCGCCGGCGCCAACGAGAATGTCGTGGCCGGCTGGAACAACAGCCCCGCCACTCAGGCTATCAATGAGGATGGCGAAGTGGTCGAAACCTTGAACCCCTTCTCTCTGCCGCTGCGCAGTCTGGCCGGCGCCGGTGCCCTGAACCTGGGCTATTTGAGCGGCACCGATATCCGCGCCGCGATCAATGCCATCGCCTCGGAGAGCAACGCCAATATCCTCTCCACGCCAACCATCATGGCGCTGGACAACGAGGAGGCGGAGATACTGGTGGGCCAGAATGTGCCCTTCGTTACCGGTGAGCAGTTGCTCTCCGGCAGCAGCCGCGACCCCTTTACCACCATTCAGCGCGAGGATATCGGCACCGAACTCAAAGTGACTCCGCGGGTGAACAACAACAACTCGGTGACACTGGAGATAGAGCAGAAGGTGGAGAATGTGCTGCCCAGCAACGAGGGCGCGGTGGATATCGTGACCAGCAAGCGGGAGATCCGCACCAAGGTATTGGTCGACGACGGCGCCATACTGGTGCTCGGCGGCCTGATCGAGGATCAGGTCAACGAGTCCGTATCCAAGGTGCCGCTGCTGGGGGATATCCCGGGTATCGGCCGGCTGTTTCGCAATACTAGAAAAGATGTCAAGAAGACCAACCTGATGGTGTTCATACGCCCAAAAATCCTCAACACCCAGATTGCTGGCTACGAGGAGACCCGCAAGCGCTACCTGGACCTGCAGGAGAAACAGATTCACCTGAAGGACAGGACCAGCCTGATTTGGGACTGGCACCGCGGCGATGTGCTGCCGGACCTGCTGCCGCCCACCGGCGGCTACGACGGCATGGGAGTGAAACCGGAGGGAGAGACGCCGGTGGAAGTTCTCGATGCAGAGGTGATAGAGGCGGAAAAATGACGGCCAGTGCGGAAGTGACAATCCGGGCAGTAAAGCGGTTGCCCTATGCCTTCGCCAAGCGCCACCGTGCGCTGCTGCTCGACGTGGACGGCGGTGCCCGCTGCCAGTATGTCGCGCCACTGAACCCGTCTGTACTGGCGGAAGTGCAGCGTCTCTGTGGTCGGCCGGTGGAGATCGAGGCGGTGGGGGAGGAGGCTTTCCAGGCCGCTCTGCAGCGGCTGTACGAAAACCGCGAGGGTGGCAATCTCTCCGATGTCGAGACTCTGGGCGACGACCTGGACCTGGCCGCGGTGGCCGACTCCCTGCCGGAGACCGAAGACCTGCTGGAGCAGGAAGACGATGCCCCCATCGTCAAGCTGATCAACGCCATCTTCGCCGAGTCCCTCAAGCAGGGGGCCTCGGATATCCACATCGAGACCTTCGAGAAGCGGCTGGTGGTGCGTTTCCGCGTGGACGGCGTGCTGCGCGAAGTGCTGCAGCCGCGCCGCGCGCTGGCGCCGCTGTTGGTGTCCCGTATCAAGGTAATGGCCAAGCTGGACATCGCCGAGAAGCGCGTTCCCCAGGACGGCCGCATCTCCCTGCTGATGGCCGGGCGCGAGGTGGACGTGCGCGTCTCCACCATGCCGTCCTCTGCCGGCGAGCGGGTGGTGATGCGCCTGCTGGACAAGCAGGCGGGCAAGATGGACATGGGCAAGCTGGGCATGGCGGACCGCGACCTGCAGGTGATGACCGAACTGCTGGGGCGCCCCCACGGCATCCTGCTGGTCACTGGCCCCACCGGCTCCGGCAAGACCACCACCCTCTATGCCGGCCTCGCCAGCATCAACAACCGGGAGAAGAACATCCTCACAGTCGAGGACCCGGTGGAGTACAACCTGGAGGGCGTCGGCCAGACCCAGGTGAATACGAAGGCGGACATGACCTTCGCCCGCGGCCTGCGCGCGATACTGCGCCAGGACCCGGACGTGGTGATGGTGGGGGAGATCCGCGACCTGGAGACCATGCAGATCGCAATCCAGGCGAGTCTCACCGGCCACCTGGTGCTCTCCACCCTGCACACCAATACCGCCCTGGGCGCGGTGACCCGCCTGGTGGACATGGGCATCGAACCCTTCCTGCTCTCCTCCAGCCTGATCGGTGTGCTGGCCCAGCGCCTGGTGCGGGTGCTCTGCCCGGAATGCCGGCAGCCCCACAGCGCCGACGCCTCCGAGTGCCGCCTGCTGGGGATGGAGGAGGCGGTGATTTACCGTCCCGCCGGCTGCGATCACTGCAGTCAAAGCGGCTATGTAGGTCGAGTGGGTATCTATGAACTGGTACCCGTCAACGATATCCTGCGCCAGCTGATCCACGACCGCGCTTCCGAGAGCAAGCTGGTAACGGAGGCGCGCAAGGTGGCCTCCAGTATTCGCGAGGACGGCGTGGCGAAGGTATTGGCGGGGGTGACTTCGCTGGAGGAGGTGGTGCGTGTTACGCAGGAGTCTTGACGGCGGGATCGCGGGACCCGGATCCCGATTCTCCCCTACCTTTTCCGGGCTCGGAGGGCTCTAAGTCGTGGCCGCCTTCCAATACATCGCCCTTACCGATTCCGGCCGCAAGAACCGCGGCACTCTCGAGGCCGACAGCCCCCGCGCGGCGCGCCAGCAGTTGCGCGCCAAGGGGTTGGTGCCACTGGAGGTGTCCCCGGCGGCGGACAGCGCCGGCGAGAGTGGCGGCAGCCTGCTTGCCGGAAGCCCGGGTCTCAGTATCAAACACCTGGCGCTGCTCACCCGCCAGATCGCCACGCTGCTGCGCGCCGGCATTCCCCTGGAAGAGACTCTCGGCGCCATCGCCAGCCAGACCCGCAATCACAAGATTCGCCGCATCGTGCTCGCGGTGCGCGGCAAGGTGCTGGAGGGCCACAGTTTTGCCCAAGCCCTGGGCAGTTTTCCCCGGGCCTTCCCGAAACTGTATCGTGCAACGGTGGAGGCGGGGGAACACTCTGGCCACCTGGACGCGGTGCTGGAGCGTCTCGGCGACTACACCGAGAACCAGCAGAAATTCCGCCAGAAAGTGCAATTGGCGCTGATCTACCCGATGGTGCTGGTATTCATCTGTGTCCTGGTGGTGACCGGCCTGATGGTCTACGTAGTGCCGGACGTGATCGAGGTGTTTACCGGCACCGGCCAGGTATTGCCCCTGCCCACGCGCATACTGGTGGCGGTGAGCGACTTTATCTCCGCCTGGGGCTGGCTGGTGCCCCCGGCGCTGGCGGCGTTGATAGTGGCGATTATTTTCCTGTTACGCCGCCCGGCAGCCCGTTATCGCTTTCACCATCGGTTGCTGGAACTGCCTCTGATCGGCTGGCTGGTTCGGGGTGGCCAGAGCGCTCGCTATGTGGGTACCCTGGCGATTCTCACCGGCAGCAGCGTACCCCTGGTGCAGGCGATGGGCATCGCCAGTGGGGTGATGAGCAACGATTTTCTCAAGGAGCGTTTGCAGGCGGCGCAGAAATCTGTGCGCGAAGGTGGCAGTTTGCGCCGTGCGCTGGAAGACGTGGAGTATTTCCCGCCCATGATGATCTATATGATCGCCAGCGGTGAATCCTCCGGCACCCTGGATGAAATGCTCCGCCGCGCTGCGGAATCCCAGGAGCAGGATCTGCAGGGGGCGGTTACCGCGTTTGTCAGTCTGTTCGAACCGGCCATGCTGCTGCTGATGGCCGGGATCGTTCTGTTTATTGTGATGGCGATCATGATGCCCATCATGAGCATGAATCAACTGGTTGTGTAAAAGCCTGTCTACAGGCGAAGGGAGCGAGAAAATGAGAAATTTACGCAAAAGCGGCGGCTTTACGCTGATCGAGATCATGGTGGTGATCGTGATTCTCGGGGTGCTCGGCGCCCTGGTGGTGCCCAACGTGCTGGGACGCACCGGCGAGGCGCGGATGAAGGCCGCAGTGGTGGACCTGCGCGCCATCGAGACGGCGCTGGATATGTACCGCATGGATAACTTCGTGTACCCCAGCTCCGACCAGGGCCTGCAGGCACTGGTGAGCAAACCCTCCGGCTTTCCAGAGGCGAAAAACTGGAACGAGCCCTATCTGAAAAAGGCTCCCAAGGACCCCTGGGGCAATGAATACCAGTACATCAGCCCCGGCAGCACCGGCCCCTACGATCTGTACAGCCTGGGCGCTGACGGCAAGCCCGGAGGAGAAGGCGAGGCGTCGGATCTATCGCTCGCCGAACTTTGAGTTTGACCGGGATGGCGTGCCGGCTTGAAATAGGGGGGCTTGAATCGCTCCCCGGACAGATCGGGACTCGGGACTCGGGACTCGGGACTCGGGTTTGTCTGCCGGACGGGCGCTGCCAAAGCGAGGGTACTGCCGGCACTCTATCCCCAAGCCTTTCTCGCGCCGGGTCCCGGGTCCCGGGTTCCGGTTCCCGTCAATCCGGCTTCACCCTGATCGAGATTCTGGTCGTCATCGTTATCATCGCCACCCTGGCGGGGATGGCGGTGCTGTCCCTGGGCGGCGCCGGCAACCGCAACTGGACCGGCGAGGTCCAGCGCCTGGCCAGCCTGTTGCAGCTGGTGGCGGACCGGGCCTTGATCGACAAGGCGCACTACGGGGTGATGATGGAAAGTGACGGCTACAGCGTGGTGCGTTTCGATGCCGCGGCCATGAAGTGGCAGGCGCTGGACACCGAATCCGCGGGCCGCAGCGCCGCGCGTTTTGCCTCTCATCAGTTGCCGGAAAATATCCGCCTGGAAGTGCTGGAGGAAGCCCAGATGCCCGGCGCCGAATCCAAAGAGTTCGCCGCTGAGCGAAAAGAGGAGGAGGAACAACTCCCCCAGTTCGTGGCGCTTTCCAGCGGTGAAATCCTCCCGGTAGAGCTGGCCATGTTCCTGCTCAGTGACGGCGACATCAGCCGCGGGGCATCGATTTCCTATACCAGCCTGGCGGGATTGAAGGTGGAGTGGCAGGTGGATGACTGAGCGTAGATACGGGTCCCGGGTCCCGGGTCCCGCAGTTCCCGTTTCTCGCTCCTCCGGTTTCACCTTGGTGGAGGTGCTGGTCGCGCTGGTGATCTTTGGCGTAATCGCCGCCAGCGTGCTGAAAACCATGCAGGGCAGTGTGCGCCAGCAGGCAGCCATGGAGGAGCGCCTGGCCGCCAGTTGGGTGGCGCAGGAAGTGCTGGCTGAGATACGCGTGCGCAGCCCCTGGCCGCCGGTGGGAGAGAAGGCCGAACGGGTGCCGCTGGGTGGGCGCGAGTGGCAGGTGACCGCCACCGTGGAGGACACCAGAGAGGAGCGTATGCGCCATATCATCGTGGAAGTGGCGCGGCCGGACGGCGAGTATCCGGTATTCACCCTGGATGCCTGGGCGGCGAAAGGGGGGCAGAATGGTGAACGATGACAAATTTGCAGGAGCAAATTTGGACGCCGAAGGCGCCCGCAGGGCGAGCGCCATGGATGGCGCGAGTCAATGCGGAATACGGAATGTGGGACGGGCAAAGGCGCGCAGCGGGCAGATAACGGCGCATTCCGCATTCAAACAGTCCGGCTTCACCCTGATCGAGATCATGGTTGTACTGGTACTGGTTTCCATCATCAGTATCGGGTCCTACGCCCTGCTGGACACCTTCAACGCCACCGACCGGGCACTGGAAGGGCGCGCGGAGGAGCTGAGGCGGCTGTCCATGGCTTTCTACCGCATCGACGACGACCTCCGCCAGCTGACGGTACGGCCGGTCAAGAATGCCTACACAGGCTACGAACCAGCCCTGCGGGGCGACGCGGACGAAATCGAGTTTACCCGCCTGGGCGCGGCCAATCTCACCGGCGAGCCCCGCGGCGAGCTGCAGCGCGTGGGTTACTCCCTCGGTTATCGGGAGGAGGAGCCCGGCGGAAACGACCTGGAGGAGGACAGCGGCGGCTTGTTCCTGCGCAGTCGCTGGCGGGTCCTGGACCGGGCTCCCGACTCGGAGCCGGTGGCGGAGCCGTTACTCGCCGGCGTCGACGCGCTAACCCTGCGCTATTACGACCCGGATACCGAAACCTGGCTGTCCCAATGGCCGCCGGCATCCTCACAGACTACCGCCGGCCAACTGGACACCCGCTTGCCCCAGGCTCTCGAGCTGGTGCTGATGACCCGCACCGGGGGCGAGCTGCGGCGGGTCTTTCCCGTATCCAGCCCTCCCGATAAAGACGCCGGCGAGCGCGGGGAAGGCCCGTGAATAATGCCGGGCCAAGACAACAGCGCGGCGTTGCACTGATCACCGTGCTGCTGGTGATGGTCATCGCGATCGCCGCGGTAACCCACGCCATACTGCGCAACCGCATCGCCCTGTCGCGCACCGGTATGTTGCTGGCCAACACACAGCTGGCGGAGTTCGTCGGCGGCGCCGAAGCCTGGGCGCAGGTGGTCCTGGAGCGGGACTGGGAGGCGGACAAGGAGGCCGGTAGCAGGGGAGAGAATCCATCCGCCGACCATGCCGCCGAAGCCTGGGCGCAGAAAGCGTTGGAGTTCAATCCGGATAATGGAAAGATCCGGATTCAGATCAAAGACTTACATTCATGTTTTAATGTGAATAATCTCACCGCGGGCGGCTCGAGAGGCGGCTCCAGAGGCGGCTCCAGAGGCGACTCCAGAGGCGACTCCAGAGGCGGCTCGGGCAGGCAGGGGGGGGAACAAAAGGATGTTTTCGAGCGCCTCGTGCGCAATGTCAGCGGCAAGCCGGAGCTGGCCAAGGCGATCCTGGACTGGCTGGATGCCGACGATACCCCGCAGGCCCCGGGCACTGAGGATGACGGTTACCTGGGGCTGGATGTAGCCCATCGCACCCCGGATGCGCAGATTACCGATGTGTCCGAACTGGCCGCGGTGCAGGGGATGGAGGCGGAGGACTGGCAGAAATTACTTCCCTTCCTGTGCGCCCTCCCCGAAACGGACACGAAAATCAATGTGAACTTCGCACCGGTGGAATTGATCGAGGCGGTGCAGCCGGAGGCCAACAGCGAGGAGATTGTTCGCCAGCGGGAATCGGACACGTTTTTCAGTGATTACGGCGAGTTGGCCAGCTACGGTGTGACCAGTGGCTCGGGCCTGGTTTTCGAGAGCAGCTATTTTCTCGCCCGGATCGCGGTGCAGCTGGGGGACGGTGGCGACTACCGCCAGTACTGGGAGACCACTTTAAAAGTCGACCAGGGCAAAGGCAGGGCAGAGGTGTTGCATCGCCAGCGGCGCAGCTTCTCTACTGGGCATATGCAGGAGTTACTGCAGGATTCTTCCGAATCTGCGGATGATAAATCAAGAAAAACCAAATAGTTATGGCAGATAGTTTAAGTTTTGAATCAAAGGATGCAGCACCTGGGCGGCAACTGATGTTGTTGCGTTTGCAGGAGGATGAAGGTGGCCTCGGCGTCCTCTGCTGGTGCAGCGATGGCTGGCGTCCTGTGGCCCTGGATGACAGCTTTGTGCGCGCCCTCGACCCGGACCGCGAGCCGTGGGAAAACCCGGAGGGCGCAATCCAGCTCGACTTTCCCGAGAACGCCCGGGCGCTGCTACTTCTCCCCGGCAACTGGGTGTGGAGCGGCGTGGAAGCGATTCCCAAAGCCGCGCGCCGCCAGAGCAGCGCAATTGGGTACATGGTGGAGGAGCGGTTGGCCGAGGATGTGGAGGACCTGCACTTCCTGTGCCGGCCCATCAGCGGCGAGCAATGCAGTATCTATGCCGTCGCCAGGGAGAAGATGGATGCGCTGCACAGCCAATTGCAGCGCCTGCAATGGCCGGTGGTCGCGGCTGTACCAGAGTACCAGCTACTGGAACCGCTGAGCCGGGATATCGCCCTGTGGATCGACGGCAACCAGGCACATATCTGGCACAAAGCCGGGTACGGCCTCACTATTCACCGCCAGCATCTGCAGCCGCTGTTGGCCCATCTGGCGGAAGCTGGCGACAGTGACGATGACGCGGATGAGAGTGCTGAGAGTGCGGCGCCCGAGCTGCAACTGCTCGGTGCCGGCGGGGATGACTCCCTGGTCGTAGCGGAATTGGAAACCCTGTTTGGCGAGCGCCTGCAGCGCTCCGAGCGGGCGCCGGAGGAAGAACTCCTGGCCTGCGCCAGGCCCGATCGCCTGGCCAATCTGCTGAGCGGCGATTACCAGTTGGACGACGGCAGCGATGAGCGCGACTGGTGGTACAAGCCGGCGATTGCGGCGGTGGCCTGCTTCGTGCTTCAACTGATGCTGTATCTGGCTGCCGGGGGCTATTATCAATGGCGCGCGGGCGGCGCGGAGAGTGAGGCGCAGGCGCTGTTCGGCCAACTCTTTCCGCGGGACCGGCCGAGCGCGGATATTCGCCGTCAGGTGGAGGGCTATCTCAACCAGGCCGCCGCCGGCAGCAGCAGCTTTGGGCGCCAGATGCAACTGCTGAGCGGCGTCTGGGGCCAGCATAAGGGCGGCGGACTGAAGTTGCAGTCCCTGCGCTTCGACGGCAACCGCGGGGAAATGGTACTTCAACTGCAGGCTCCCAATCTGGCCGACCTGGACACCCTGGTAGGGCGCCTGTCCAACGGCGAGTACAAGGCGGAGCTGTTGGCGGCCAATGAACTCGAGAAGGGCGTGTCCGGACGTATCCGGCTGCGTTAATCAGTTATCAGTGAACTCAGTGATCGAGCAGCGATGAAAGAACAAATCGAACAATGGCGACAGAAATGGCAGGCGCTGCCGCCCAACGACCAGCGCGCCCTGGGTCTACTCTCGCTGTTTCTCGGCGGGATGTTTGTGGTCTACGGCCTGTTTATGCCCGCCAAGAACTTCTTCGACAGCGCCCGGGCCGAAGCCGAGAAATCACGTCAACTGGTGCAGTGGATCGAGTCTCAGCGCCCAATACTGGAGCGCCTGGATACCAGTTCCATGGGATCGCCGGCCCAATCCCAGGGCACTCTGTTGCAGCGGGTCACCGCCGCCGCGGAACAACACAAGATTACTATCAGGCGCTTTGAGCCGGAAGGAGAGGGGCGCATTCGCCTGTGGATAGAGCAGGCCCGTTACCAGGATCTGCAACCCTGGCTGAACAACCTGATACAGCAGCGCTTTACCATTCGCACTGTCAACCTGGACGCGCTGCCCCAGGAAGGGATGGTGTCTGCGCGTCTGACCCTGGAAGGGTGATCAGTTATCAATTATCAGCCCTCAATAGCTGGAAGTTATTTTTCGATAATTTGCAGGTCAAAATATAACCTTACGTTCGTTTTTGCGAATTTATTGGGTAGAGTTTCTATCGTTATGTTTCTTTTTTTCTGGACTGTTTATTGCTGAGCCAAGTGTGAAACCACCAGGATGGTCCAACGGAAGTGGTACCTAAACCCCTATACTTGGGGTACGAAGACGAAATGGATGCCACGATGCTGTTTAAAGATACCGCCACCAACCACCTGGTCGAGGTGGCCGATATAGTCACCCTGGCGAATCCCTACGAGTTGACCGTTGTGGGTCGCTACCTCTGGGGCGAGGAAGTGCAGGATCCGGAGGTCTTCGACAAGACTCAGTTGAGCTTCCTGTCCGGAGAAGCGCTGCCGCTCTGCTGGCATGACAGCCGATACCGTGACCGGGAAGTTCGCCGACTGCGCTGTGGTACCCGGGCGGAGGATGGGGATTACTACCAGGGAGCATGATCCTGACCGGCTAACGGTGACGATAGCGCCACTGTTAACTGATCACTGATCACTGTAGAATCCGCGCCAATTTTCGAGGCGGGTGGTTCCATGTCATTCGAACAGTTTGAAGAGTACTCCCTCTGGTTCGGTGTCGGCGGACTCATCCTTTTTATGGTCTTCATCGTTTGGAACCTGGCCAAAGAGTCCAAGGCTGGGCGTTTCGGCACCTTTATTTTGTTTATCGCCCTGGGCTTGGGCCTGCTCGGATTCCTTATAAAAACAGTCCTGGTAGAGATACTGGGCATTGGTTAGCGGATATGCCGTTATTTGACCGCCCCGAACTGAAAGTCCAGAAAGACCGCCGGGTGTGCCGGAACACAGACATGCGGGTTGCCAAGTACACCCGCCGCGGCTTGCTGTTGTCCCTGCTCGCTTTTGCCATCGCCACCGCAGTGGGGGATCTCCGCTCGGAGGCGCCGCAGTTGGTTTTGGTCCTGGGTATCGGGCTGGTGCTGCTGACCCTGGTGCGCGGCTACTATGTCTTCCGCTTCGCCGGTATCTACGCTGCGGGGCCCAATCGATGGCGCCAGCGCTATTTCCTGTCCTCCACCGTGGGGGCCCTGTGGTGGGGGATAATCCTGCTCTGCCACGTGTGGCTGGTGGGCTTTGCCCCGGAAACCCACTTCCTCTGGCTGTACACGGTGATCTTCTGTTCCAGCGTCGCCACCGTTTTCGCTCCCTACCATCGCTTTCTCGCCTGGTTTATCTCCGCCTGCCTGTTACCCGCCGCTGTCGTGGCCTTCCTGTCGGGAGATATCCTCGGCACCATCTACGGCGCGGCGACCTTTATTTTTGTGTGGTTGACGGCGCATCAGGGGCGGCGGGAATCCGAGAACTACTGGGACCGCATCGCGGCCATGTACGAGCTGCAGCAGCGCGCCAGTCACCTTGCCGCGGCGAGCAAGCACTCGGAGGCGGCGGTGGCGCTGACCAACGAATTTATCGCCAATATCGGCCAGGAATTTCGCAGCCAGGTGGCGGACTCCATGGATGCGCTGACCCTGCTGGAGGAGGAGCCGCTGACCAAGCGTCAGCATGAACTGATCCAACTGGCGAAGAGAACCGGTGGCCAGCAGCTGAAACTGGTGGACAATGTGGGACTCTTCGCCCGCGTCGCTCGCCAGGATGTCCATCTGCGCCAAGGGCCTTTCAACCTGGTCAAGGCGATCGAGAAATCCTTCAAGTTCGCGGCCGACAACGCGCACCAGCAGCATCTGGAACTGAACTTCCAGATCGACGATAACCTGCCGGTCATGGTCACAGGTGACAACCGCAGAACCGGCCAACTGATCCGCAACCTGGTGGATTCCGCCACCATGATTGCCCACCGGGGTGAACTCTGGGGGCAGGTGAGTTTCGAGTACATCAACAGTGTCGAGGGGCAGCTGACCATCCAGCTGCGCGATTCCGGCGAGGGGGAAATACTGCCGGAGGAAAGCGAGCTTTTCGGCGCTTTCTCCCGCCTGGATAGCACCCAGGTGACCACCGGCCTGGGCTTATCCATCGCCAAAGGCCTGGCGGAGATCATGGGCGGCTACATGCAGCTGTATTCCTCCGACGAGGGCAATCGCTATCAAGTGGCGATGAAATTCGCCATTGAGCCCAACCAGCGCATCTATCTTACCCCCGACCGCCGCTTGCAGGACCACGAAGTGGTGTTCCTGCACCAGGGAGGGCTGTTTGTTGCCGGCCTTGTTCAGGCACTGCACTCCTTCGGCATGGAGGTGGCCAGTTACAACTGGTCGGAAGTCAACCGCAAGGTCGCTGAGGAATCCCTGCGACAGGCACTCAGCTACGGGCGTCTGATATTGCTGGTGCCGGCAATGGGTGATCGGCAATTGCTCGCGGATGTCGCCGCGATTCTCATCGATGAGAGCGAAAGCGAATCCCCATTGCTGTGTCTTGGGGGCTGTGGCCATGAGAGCGACTTCTCTCCACTGCAGCAGGCACTGCCCAGCCCGCGATATCTGCCGCGGCCGGTAACCCGCAAGGAACTGCACGACGCGCTGATCGAACGCCTCTTCGGCAGTGCCAAAAAAGTCAGCCGGCGCATTGTTTGTCGCAGCGAAGAGCAACCGCGGCATAGATCGCTGCTGCTGATCGAGGAGACTCACCAGCACGGAGTCACTGAAGAGATGTTGCAGGCACTGGGCTACCGCGTCGATGTGGCCTCTTCGATAAAGGAGGCC
Organism: Microbulbifer rhizosphaerae; assembly: GCF_014191725.1. GTDB lineage: Bacteria > Pseudomonadota > Gammaproteobacteria > Pseudomonadales > Cellvibrionaceae > Microbulbifer > Microbulbifer rhizosphaerae. Next base: position 62,732 of record NZ_JACHWZ010000009.1, on the reverse strand, counting down.
CTGGAGCGCCTGCCGGAGGGTGGATACAACCTGCTGCTGGTGGATTGCCAGCAGAACACCGAGCACAGTGCACAGATTATCGAGAGCCTGCGCCGCTGGGAGGCGGACAACACCCCCGGCGACCGATTGCCGATCGTCGCCCTGACCAGCACCACACGGGAGCAGTTCGAGAGTCGCTGCTTGGCGGCGGGCATGGACAGCTTTCTTACCAAGCCGCTGGACCGGGAAAGCCTGCGTGAGACACTGGAGCGCTGGCTCGGAGGACTGTGACGTACACAGCGCTTCCCCGCACTCGAAAAGAAGCCCTTCCATTCACTAATTTATTCTTTATTGCTGTGGATGGTAGAATAATATATTCTTTTGTCATCTTTGGGGCTCACTAAAAATAGCGACAGGAGGCTCCCCATGATCGGCAATTTGCGTGGCACGGGTCAGCGGGCAGTACTGGTGGCTCTATGCCTGCTGGGACTCTTGTCCGCTTGTAGCGACTCCACTGAACCCCTGTCGTCGGACAGGAATTACGGTTTCTCCACCGACGTCCCGGGCATCCAACTGCCCATGCTGTCCGCCGCCTTTTGGATTGAGCGGATCGGGGACGACTCCGAACGCCTCACCGCTGATGTCATCGCCGAATTCAACCGGCGCAACCTGGCTTCAGACCCACACCTCCACGATCTCGCAAACCTCCCCGATACCCTTGCCCGGGAACAGCTGCTGCCGCTGCTGGACGACGTCAGCCGGCCGGCCCGGTCGCCGCGCTATTATGCCGACGGACGCGAAGTCTCCAGTGCGGATTACGCGAGACTGGAATCCGCACTGGGGCGCGAAGCCCTGCCCTCGGAGCTGGAAGTGCGGTGGGGACTGGTAGTCCGGCGCGACAGCATGCGCAGCTATCCCACCGACGAGCGGGTGTTCAGGGACCCCGCCGAAAAGGACCTGGACCGCTTCCAGGAAACCGGCGTATTCCCGGGGCAGGTGGTCGCCCTGCTGCACGAGAGTGCAGACGGCGACTGGTGGTTTGCGATGAACTATCACTACGCGGCCTGGCTGCCCAAAGCCGCTGTCGCCACCGGTCCGCGGGAGGAAATCGAACGTTGGCGGAACAGGGCTCCGCGCCTGGTGGTCACCAGCGCACAGGTTGGGACCAACTTCAATCCGGTCGACCCGCGAACATCTCAGCTGCAGTTGGATATGGGCACCAGCCTGCCACTGATGACCGGCATCGAAGCCGGGCACGACGTCAACGGGCAAAACCCCTACGCCAGCCATGTGGTGGAGCTGCCGGTGCGCGACGACGACGGCCGCCTGGAATTCCGGCCCGCACTGATCGCGCGCAGCCGCGATGTGAGTGTGGGGAATTTACCTTACCGGCCGTCGGTACTTTTGCGGCAGGCATTCAAGTTTCTCGGCGAACGCTACGGCTGGGGGCACGACTACAACGCCCGGGACTGCACCGGCTTTATCGGCGAGGTTTACAAGACCTTCGGCATCCTGATGCCGCGCAACTCCGGCCAGCAGGGACAGAGCGATTTTGCCCCCACACTTTTTTTTGCCGACGGCGATGGCGACAACGAGCGCCGGCAGCGCGCGCTGGAGCGGCTGCAAGTGGGCGACCTGATTTATACTCCCGGCCATGTAATGATGGCTATCGGCCGCGTAGAAGGCGAGCCCTACGTCATCCACGACGTAGTGGGGTTGGTCTATTACGATGAAAGTGGGGAACTCTATCGCGGCACACTCTCCGGCGTGTCGGTTACCCCTTTGACGCCCCTGTGGCTTAGCCCCGGCAAAAAACTTGTCGACAGTATCTACGCCATCAAATCGATCCGCTAACCGGTGTTTTTATGAAAATAGTTGACGTCAAGCTCGGCATGCTGAAAGTGCCCCTGATCACGCCCTTCAAAACTGCCCTGCGCACCGTCGAATGCGTGGAGGATGTGGTCGTCATCCTGGAGACCGACACCGGCCAGTTGGGCTATGGCAATGCTCCAGCCACGGCGGCGATTACCGGGGACACCCACGGTTCCGTGGTCGAGGCGATCCGCACCATCTTCACTCCGCTGCTGCTGGGCCGAGAGGTGCAGCATCTCAACCGGATCTGCGGCGAAGTGCAGGCCGCGCTGGTCAATAACTACAGCGCAAAGGCGGCGATCGAAATTGCCCTCTACGACCTGTTCGCACAACTGCATCGGGCGCCGCTGTACCGGATTCTGGGTGGGGACGGGAACGGCCTGACCACCGATATTACTATCAGTGTGGATTACATCGACAAGATGGTGGCCGATGCGAAGCGCGCGGTGGAGCGCGGTTTTGAGATACTGAAACTCAAGGTTGGCAAGGACATCGGTCTCGATATGGAACGTATAAAGGCGGTTTACGCCGCGGTGGAGGGGCAGGCGCGCCTGCGCCTGGACGCCAATCAGGGCTGGAATCCGAAACAGGCGGTGCTGGCGATCAAAAACCTGGAGGAGGCCGGGGTGGTGCTGGAGCTGGTGGAGCAGCCGGTGAGCGCCCGGGACCTGGACGGCATGCGCTATATCGCCGAGCGGGTGCAGACTCCGCTCATGGCCGATGAAAGCATTTTCGGGCCCATCGACGCGTTCGAGGTGATCAGGCAGCGCGCCGCCGAGATTATCAATATCAAACTGATGAAGACCGGCGGAATTTCCAATGCGATAAAAATCGCAGATATTGCTTCTGTCTACAATGTCGAATGCATGATGGGCTGTATGCTGGAAACCAGCATAGGCGTTTCCGCGGCTGCCCATGTGGCGGCGGCAAAGCCCTGCGCGGTGACCAAGCTCGACCTGGACGTACCCTCCCTTTGCCAATATGATCCCGTGGTTGGTGGCGTTACCTATAAAGATGCGGATATCATCCTCAGCGAAACCCCGGGGCTGGGTATTGAGCGCATCGAGGGCCTGAGGCCGCTGGACAATTGAGCGGAGTATCCAAGCGGAGCAACAGGGCATGAACTGTTTATTGAAAATGCGTTCCATGCGAGAGCAGATGTCTGTCAATGAACGCAAACTCGCTGATTTTATTCTGGACAACACCAAGCTGCTGCGCGATTACTCCTCTCAACAGCTGGCGGACGCCGTTGGGGTCAGCCAGTCCAGCGTCGTCAAGTTTTCACAGAAACTCGGTTACAAAGGTTATCCCAGCCTCAAGCTGGCCGTGCACGAATCCTATGCACTCAATTCCCGCGCCGAAGCCAGTGAGGCGGAGCCCGAGTCTTTTTTTCCCGGCCCCGAGAGTATTCTCAGCACCCTGGGCCAGAAGAAAATGGAAGTGTTGCAGCACACGGTGAGTATCAATGATCCGCAACAGCTGGGAGCGGCGGTGAAAGCGCTCGGCCATTCCCGCTGTATTCAAGTCGCCGCCTGTGCCAGGTCGGTGGCGGTGGCCCGCTACCTGAACCTGCACCTGCGGGAAAACGGCCGCTGGTCGGTGTTCGAGCAGGACATGGATCTGCAAAAATCCATCGTAGCCAATATGGAGGCGGGCGACCTGCTCTGTATCGTCTGCGACATGGGCGGCGAGGAGTCCCTGGTGGAAGTCGCCAAACGCGCCCGCGGATGCGGCGCTAAAGTATTGAGCCTCACCCGCTACAACCACAATGCGGTGAGCATGTACGCGGATATTCGCCTGTTCGTAATGCCCATGGAAGAGGAGGAGCGGGCACTGCAGCGGCTGCTGTTCCAGGCGGGGCAATTGCACTTGGTGGAAAGCCTGATAACCGGTTTGATTCTAGGCAAATAACCGTCCGGCAATTACCTTTTCCTGTAGGAGCGGCCGTTGGCCGCGATCGATCGTACTACGAAGTGAGGTTGTTGACTCAGGCTATCCTGGCGTTCGCCCCTGGGGCGCCTTCGGCGCCCAAATCGGCCGCCCCGCCGCTCCAGGTGTTCACGGTGCCTTCGGCCCTGCAGATTTGTCGCGGCCAACGGCCGCTCCTACAGCGCATTTATCGATTCTCCGCCTCGACCAGCTGCCATTCCAGATCGTAATTCCACTGATCGAAGTACAAATTCCCACCGCGCCATTCCACCTCCCCGCGCTGCGAATCCACCGTCTCTGAGCGAAAATGCTGTTTTTCCGGGAGAAAGGGCTGGCTGTAGTCGCTGTTGAACACCAAGCGGAAAGCGTCCAGCCCGCCCAGGTAGAACCAGGTTTCCGATTCCGTTTCGCCGGCCAGCACACCGTGGGTGACGTCCATGGGCAGCCAGCCGTAGGGCTCCAGGTAGAACTCTCCCCAATCGTGCATGGTATCGAAATCTCCCGGAGAAAATTCCCAACCGGACTGCCAGCGCGCAGGAATACCGTTCATGCGCATCAGGGTGATCAGCAGCAGCGTCTGCTGGCCGCAGTCGGCGTGGCCCGCATGGGCGGCGTAGTGGCTGATATTGCGGATGGTTGAGTATTCGCGGGCGCTGGCCCAGGGAATTTTGTCGACGTGGGCAAAGAGTTTTTGCGCGATCCGGTAGCTGTTGTATTCGTCGCCGACAATGTGCTGTGAGCGCGCGCGCAGTTTCGGAGTAAAAACGATATGTGGTGGGCGCTCCGCAAGGTAGGGTGCCAGCTGGCCGTCTTTAGATAGCTGTTGCACGCGCCGCTGATCTACAACGGTATGTCGGGACAGGCTGTCGAAGGCATAGCGGATCTTGAACTCCGTGGCCTCGCCGGCGCGGGCCGTTTTCTCCAGGTAAATGGTGCGTTGCGGTTGCAGTGGGGGAGCCAACTGGTAACGGCCGGGGCTGCTGGCTAACAGCTCGATATTTTCCTGACTGCCGGGCAGGGGGATGGGGAAGGGCAGCCAGGCGCGCACGGTTTCCCCGGCGGGAACCGCATCGGGTTTGACCCGCAGGGTGTAATCCACCTGGATGCGGTTGCGCAGCGGCGCCTTCGCGTTGATCACTTCGCGGTGGTGCGAGTGCAGGGAATAGAGCGGAGCCTTCTCGGCGAACCCGCGAAAATCCGCGCTGCGCTGTGCGAGCTGGTCGGAGAGTTGCAGCAGATTGTACGCAGCCATGCGGAAGTAGCGCCGCTCGCCGTCGATCTGTTTGAATTCCAACCACTCTGCACGATCCCAGTCGCGTATTTCCTCTTCGCGGGCGTCGGGAATATAGCGTCGAATCGACGCCTTCAGTGCCGCGTAATCCTGCGGAAAATCCCGTTCGATCCGGCGCATCCGTTCGGCTTCGAACGCCAGTTGCCTGCGCAATGTGGGGGCTTCAGCGGTTTGCAGTAATTTTTCAATCTGTACTTTGGCATGGCGGTACCGCCCGGCATCCACCAGCGCCTTTACAGCCTCGAGCCGGTCCGGATTATTCGCTTTGGCGTATAAAGCAACGCAGAGGAACAGGACCGGGGAGAGAAGGCGCAGGGAATGCATGGAAAGCTCCGGTTAAATAAATTATTCGGAATTTTTGTGCGGAGGTGAGAATAAAATATATTTACATCGCAATCACGTATTGATAAATTATTCTGAAGAGGTCGCTGCGTCAAGCGGTTGGGGCGCAGCCAAGCCCGTTCCCAACCTTCAGAGGACCGCACTAATGATAAGAAGAAACTTTAAAAGGCAGCTTCTCACCGCAACCATCGGGGCTGTAATCGGCAGCGCCTCTACTCTCGGAAACTTCGCCTACGCACAGAACAACGACGGTGCGGTGAGTGGCCTCGTCAGGGAGGGGGGCAGTGGAATTCTCGTTGGTGCACAGATCACCATCATCAACAAAGAGACCGGCGCTTCCCGCACCGTAACCGCCGGCACCGGCGGCCGTTATCGCTTTTCCCGCCTGCCTATCGGCAATTACCAGATTCGCGCGAGAAAAGAAGGCTTCGACAGCGTGCTGGTGGAAAATGTACGTGTAACCATCGGTGCCGTTACCAACGTGGACGTGGACCTGTCCACCGGCTCTCTGGAGGAAGTGGTTGTAGTTGCGGACCGGGGCTCCCATCGCATCGATCTAACTTCGTCCGAATCCGGAATGACCATCAACAGTGCGGAACTGGAATTCCTGCCGGTGGGCCGCAGCCTGGAATCCGTGGCATTGCTGGCTCCCGGAGCGGTAGGTGGTAGCAGCGCGTTTGGTGGCGTTTCGTTTGGCGGCGCCTCGGTGGGTGAAAACGCGGTTTTCATCAACGGCCTGAATGTCAGTGACGTGGAAACCGGCATCGATGCGGCCAGTGCCCCCTATGCATTCTATGAGGAATTTCAGGTAAAGACCGGCGGCTACTCGGTGGAGTATGGGCGTACCACCGGTGGGGTGGTCAATGCAGTGGTCAAGCGTGGGACCAATGAATTTCAGTTTGGTGCGGAAAGTTATTATTCCCCCGATTCCCTCCGCGGCACCGGCGAGGACTCCTATAACCGCAATGGCCAGCGGATTTTCCACAGTTCTGACGACGAGAGCGACAGCTGGTCCACCAGCCTTTACGTCTCAGGTCCGATCATCCAGGACAAGCTTTTCTTTTTCGCCCTGTACGAACCGCGCAACAATGAACAGGTTTCCTATAACAGTTCCGGTGATACCCGCAGTGAATCCAAGGACGACTCGGGATTCTGGGGCGGCAGGCTGGACTGGTTGATAGCGGAAAACCATAGCCTGGAGCTGGTTGCTTTTTCCGATAAGGGCGAAGAGGAGACCGACCGTTTCGTGGACGATGTCTTCAACGATACCGCGGTGGAGGAAACCGGAGGCGAAAACGCTATCGCCACCTATACCGGTTACTTCGGGAACAACCTGATGGCGCGGGCGCTGTACGGACACAGTGAAACCCGCTATGTGACCGACAATACCACTGGCCTGGAGTGCAACCGGGTGTACGACAACCGTGCCGATGAGGAGATCGGCTGCACCACCGATAGCCGCTTTGACGGCCGGCTGAACTCCCGCGATGCTCTGCGCCTGGACTTCGAGTATGCAGTTGGGGATCACCTGATCCGTTTTGGCCTCGACAACGAGACCCGAACCACGGAAATGAGCCGGCTGACCACCGGCCCGGACGAAGTCTACTATTCGATCTACGGCATTAATCCCGGCGATGAAGTCAACGGGGCCGTCGTTCAGGGGGACGCCTATGTGGTCGCCCGTACCCGCAATTCCATCGGAACTTTCGACCAGGATACCTCCGCTTACTACCTGGAGGATATCTGGAGCCTGAACAGCGAGATGACCCTCACTCTTGGCCTGCGCTTCGACGAGTTCGATACCAAGGACGCCGCCGGCAACTCTTTCCTGAAAATCGACGATATGATTTCCCCGCGCGCCGGTTTCGCCTGGGACATCAACGGCGACGGCCAGTCCAAACTGTTTGCCAATGCCGGTCGCTACTACTTTCCTATCGCCAACGGCCTGGCCGCCCGCGAGGGCGGCGGTACCCTGGACGTGCGCAATTACTACGAGCTGGCCGGCCTGGAGACCAACACCACCGGTGCGGGACTGACCAACGTCACACCGATTCTCGGCGACAAACTCGGGCCCACCGAGCAGTTCGGCGCCGCCGGTGACGGCCTGGAAAATACCGAGGAGTTCGTGGACAACGATCTGGAAGCCAGCTACCAGGACGAATTTATTCTCGGCTATGAGCGCCTGCTCAACGACGAGTGGAAAATCGGCGTACGGGGGATCTACCGCAAGTTCCACAACGCCATCGAGGATATGAAAATCAATGTGGACACCGCGAGCTGTGGCAATATTTCCGGCTGGGTATTCGCCAACCCGGGCCGCGAGCTGACCCTCACCCGCGACTGTGGCAACGGCCCGGAAAGAGTCACTATCGACCTGGGCGAGGCGCAGGACTTCGACGTCAACGGCAACCCCATCGGCGGGCCGGAGGCGGAGCGGGAATACAAGGCCTTGGAGCTGGTTCTGAAGCGGGAGTGGTTCGACAACTGGTCGATGGATGTTTCCTACACCCTGTCCCGCAGCGAGGGCAATTACGAGGGCGGTGTCAACTCGGATACTGAAAATAATATTCCCGGATGGACCGAAGCGGGTGACAACGTGGCCTACCTGCTCGGCAACGACGGCCGAACGCCCAACGACCGCACCCATGCCTTCAAGCTGCGCGGAGCCTATCAGGTCAATGAAAGTCTTACACTGGCGGCCAACTTCAGCCTGATTTCCGGTCGTCCGATCAACGCCCGCGCCCAGGGTAATCCGTTTACCGAGAACACCTCCTACGACTACAACTACATCTGTGTGGCCAACTGCAATGCGGACTCCAACGGCGACCGTGTGTTCGAGCGACTGGACAAGGGAGAGTACGGCGATACCGACTGGGTGACCGCCCTGAATATGAGTGCTTTCTACCGTACGCCGCTGTACGAATCTGACCTGGTGTTGGGCCTGGAAGTCTTCAACCTGCTCAACAGCCAGAGCGTCACCGGTGTGGATGAAATTGTTCGCTACGGCATGGCCACGCCCAACGACGATTTCCTGACCCCGACGGACTATCAGGAGCCCCGTCGGGTGCAGTTGAGTGCGCGGATAGACTTTTAAGTGGAGACTGGTTCGATCTGGACAAAATAAGCTGCCTTCTCCCACAGGCAATATCACCCCAATTGCCGCAGGTGTTTCGGGCCCCTCAGGGGCCCATTTTTTTCGGAGTGAACCCGGTGCGATATTATAAAGCTTTTATTCTACTGATCACCACGTTGCTGCTGGCCTGCGACGGACCGGGAAAGGAATCCCGTGGCGATATCCCCAAACACATACCGCTTCCCCATGCGGCGCTGGAAACGCTGATAGAGCGGATCATGATGGAGGAAAAAGTCCCCGGTATGGCGGTGGGCATCTGGCAGGAGGGGAAGCCACAATTCCTGCGCGGCTTCGGTATCACCAGTGTGGACCGGCCGCGGCCGGTGGATGAACACACCCTGTTTAAACTGGCCTCCACCACCAAGGCGTTTACCACCGCGGCCCTGGCGTTGCTGGTGGAGGAGGACAAACTCAAATGGGACAGCCGGGTGGTGGATTTCCTGCCCGGGTTCGCCTTGGCCGATCTCTGGGTTACGCGGGAGTTCCGGGTGGAAGACCTGCTCACCCACCGCTCCGGACTGGGCCCCGGCGCGGGAGACCTGATGCTCTGGCCCCAGCCGAATTCTTTCTCCCGTGAAGATATTCTCGCGGGATTGTCGCATCTGCCGCTGTCGGGGAAGTTTCGCGCCGACTACGCCTACGACAATCTGCTCTACATAGTCGCCGGTGAACTGATCGAATCGGTTTACGGTCAGCCCTTTGAAACCTTTGTTGAAGAGCGTTTGTTGAGACCGCTGAATTTGCGCGACTGTTACGCGGGTCCAGTACCGGAAACGGCGAGGGACAACCTGGCGGATCCCCATATATTGATTTCCGCAAAAATCACGGTGGATACCGCCAACCTGGCACCCGACACACGGATCATCTCCGCCGCCGCCGGGGGAATGCACTGCAATGCCGCGGGTATGTTGCGCTGGTTGCAGACCCTGCTTGCCGGTGGCGTGTCCCCCGAAGGTCGGCGGCTGTTCAGCGAAGAGACTCGTGATCGCCTGTGGAAGCCGGTTACCCTGATGCCCCTGTCGCAGGCGCGGACACAGCGGGACGGAGGTCATTTCTACGCCTATGCGCTGGGCTGGCGAGTGCAGGATATGTACGGCAAACGCGTGATCCATCACACCGGTTCCCTGTCGGGCATGTACGCCTGGACAGCAATGGTCCCGGAACTGGACCTGGCGATGGTGGTGCTGATGAATCGCAGCGCCGGCACCGCGCGCCAGGCGATGATCTACAGCCTGCTGATGCCTTACCTGGATGCGCCGGAGCGGGACTGGCTGGCGTATTTTCAGCGGGAAAATACCGTACAGCCTGCCAGCCCGTCACAAATCTCAATTCCCGAAAATGATTCCCCGCTCGTCGAGTCGGACCTGCCCGGCCTTTACCGCGATGCCTGGTTTGGCGATGTGGAAATTGAAATGGGTCCGGATGGCCTGTATCTGAGCGCGGTGAAATCCCCGAGGCTTTCGGGCAGCCTGCACCGGCAGGCCCCGGGGGTCTGGCAGCTCCGCTGGGGAGATCGTATCCTGGATGCGGATGCTTGGCTGGTGGCCCGCAAGTCGCAGGATGGAAAAGAAACCTTTACCCTGCAACCGCAGTCCGCGAATATCGATTTCAGCTACGATTTCGCGGATCTGTACTTTGTGCGGACAGACAAAAGTAGGGCGCGCCGCGCACACCGGTAGCCGGAGTTATTTTTGGAGGAGAGGGAATGTATAGGCGCACCTTGATCAAATCCCTGGTGGCCGCGCCATTGCTGGGCGGTCTCGCGACGGGTGCTGCGGCGGAGGAATCGCAGCCGAAAATCCAACGGCCGGCGCGGTTGCGGGCGGGGATGACCATAGGCTTGGTAAGCCCTGCCAGCAATGTCTGGGAGAACGAGGATATCCGTTTCGCCATGGATGTGGTGAAGTCGCTGGGGTTTGAGGTGAAGGAGGGCACCCACCTGTACCAGCGGGATCAGTATCTCGCCGGCAGTGATGAGGACCGGGCCGCGGATCTCAATGCCATGTTCGCCGATAGCAGGGTGGATGCGGTGTTCTGCCTGCGCGGTGGCTACGGCAGTGCGCGTATCCTGCCGTTGCTGGACTACCGGACGATCGCCGACAACCCCAAGGTGCTGCTGGGTTACAGTGATATCACTGCGCTGCTCAATGCCATTCACCGGCACACCGGCCTGATTACTTTTCACGGCCCCATCGCCGCGCAGAATTTTACCGACTATACCCTGGAGGAATTCCGCAAGGTGCTGGTCAACAGCAGAGCACCGGTACCGCTCGGCGCGCCCCCGCCATTCGACGGCGGCCCCGGGCGGGCGGAACGGAAAAACCGTATCACCCGTTTCCGCGGCGGCAAGGCCAGGGGCCGGCTGGTGGGCGGCAACCTCAGCCTGGTAGCCAGCCTGCTGGGCACACCCTACGAACCGGATTTTCGCGGCAGAATTCTGTTTCTGGAGGATGTGGAAGAGGCGCCTTACCGCATCGATCGCATGCTTACCCAATTGCGACTGGCAGGGAAACTGGAACAGGTGGCGGGCATCGTCTTTGGAAAATTCACCGAGGCGGATACCGATGAGAACACTTTCAGCGTGGAACAGGTACTGCGCGACCGCACCGCCGGCCTGGCGGTGCCGGTAGTGCGTGGACTGATGATCGGGCATGTGGAGGACCAGACAGTGGTTCCCGTCGGGGCCATGGCGGAGCTGGACGGAGACAAGGGCAGCTTGACCCTGCTAGAGTCCCCTCTTGTTTGATATTCCCACTTGTAGGAGCCTGCTTGCAGGCGAATGGCTGAAATAACAAGAAAAAAGCAGTATGAATGAACCGAGCTGGCTTTCCGTACTCCCCCCCTTCCTGGCTATCGGCCTGGCGCTGCTCACCCGCCAGGTTTACCTGGCGCTTTTTGCCGGTATCTGGCTCGGTTATTTCCTGCTGGGCGACGCCGGTATGGTCGCTTCCCTGGCCGAGGGCATAGACGGCGTTATCGCGGTGCTGGGCAACGCGGGGGATGCCCGCGTGGTGGTTTTCACCCTGGTGATCGGCGCTTTTATTTTTACCCTGGAGCGCAGTGGCGCGGTCAACGGCTTTGTGCACTTCCTTGAGCGCAGCCGCTGGGTGACCAACGGCAGACGGGCCCAGTGGCTGGCTTGGCTGGTGGGTGTGGGAATCTTTATCGAATCCAATATCACCGTGCTGGTGTCCGGCACAGTGTCGCGGCCGTTGTTCGACCGTTTCAGGGTCGCGCGGGAAAAACTGGCCTATATTATCGACTCCACCTCCGCGCCTATCTGCATGTTGATCCCGCTGAACGCCTGGGGCGCATTCAACCTGGGCCTGCTGGAGGGGTTGGGTGTGAACGATCCGCTCGCGGTACTGCTGGCGAGTATTCCGCTCAACCTCTACGCCATTGCCGCAGTGGCGATGACCGCGTTCACCATCACCCGCAACTACAATCCCGGCCCAATGGCCGCCGCCGAGGCGCGCACCGCTACTGGCGAGATCGACGGCATAGAGATTTCTACCGGTTTGGAAAAGGACAGCGCGAGACCGCGGCTGGTGAATATGCTGCTGCCGGTAACGGTATTGATTGTAGCGATGCCGGCGGGACTTTGGATTACCGGAGGAGGAGAGATCTTCGCCGGCTCCGGCTCCACCAGCGTGCTCTGGGCCAGCCTTGCGGCGCTGGCCACCATCTCGCTGCTGGTGCTGCTCCAGCGCACCATGAGCCTGGACAGACTGACCCATATGTGGATGGAAGGCGCGGGCCATATGCTGCCGATCGCGGTGATCCTGGTGCTGGCGCTTGCGCTGGGTGCAGTGGCCAAGGCGCTGGGCACCGGCATCTATGTAGCCGGCCTGGTGGGTGACACGATACCGCTGGCACTGCTGCCGGTGGTTATTTTCCTGGTTTCCGGTGTGATCGCCTTTTCCGTGGGCTCCAGTTGGGGCACCTTCTCGATCATGCTGCCGATTGCGATACCCATTGCCACTGCGCTGGGTGCGGAGCCGGCGCTGTTTGTGGCCGCGGTATTGTCCGGGGGGATTTTCGGCGATCACTCGTCCCCGATTTCTGATACCACCATCGTATCGTCGCTGGCGGCGGGTACCGAGCATATGGACCATGTGAAAACCCAGCTGCCCTACGCATTGCGCGCGGGAGCGATCAGCGCCTTGGGTTTTGTCCTCCTGGGGTTCCTGCTGTTGTAGGAGCGGCCGCTGGCCGCGATCGATGTTGGTTGAATCCACAGATTCGATCGCGGCCAGCGGCCGCTCCTACATAATGGTTACAAAGCTCAGAACTGGTAGCTGATTCCCAGTCGGGCGTGCCAGAAAGAGGGCTCCGAAACCCGTGTTTGTCCAGCCGGGTCCAGGAATTCCTCGAAAACATAGCGGCCCTGGTCGTCCACACTGGCGCTTACCGCCGCTTGGTAGCGGGGGAAGCCGGTCTGGTGCATCACCCCCCAGTCGTCGTTGAGCAGGTTGCCCAGGTTCGCCACTACAAAATAGGCCCGGGCGCGGTCGTCGGGGCGGAAACCCGGCAGCTCCTGATCGATACGGAAGTCGAACTTGGTCCACCAGTCGCTGTTCAACTCGTTGCGCTCCGTAATGCCGCCGCGGTCCAGGTCCTCGGAATCCACCCAAGCGAAGAAGGCTTCGGTATCGAAGTCCTCCCCGAACACCACATTGGGATCATCCGCGCCGCTGGGTACGTACAGCAGGTGGCGGGATACCCAGCCGGTGGAGTCGCCGAACATAAAGCCGCTGTCAAACGTATAGCTGTAGGGGCGGCCCTGGTTGGCGGATCCGAACAGGCTGAAGCGGGTCTCGTAACCGGAGAAGAACTCTCTCGCGTAGTCCAGCTTGAGGGTGAAGCGGTGGGGAATTGCGTAGTTGGAGGTCGCGACACCGGGGTCTTCCGGATCGGCGGTGGCGATATTGGTGTAGTTGGAATAGGCCACCGAACTGGTCATCGGATTGACGTCTTCAGCGTCGGTATAGGCGTAGCCCAGGGCCACGTCCAGGCCGAAGTCAAAGGACTTGCTCAGGCCCAGCGACAGGACGTTGGAGTAGCCGGAATCGCCGTCCACATTGGTCAGCATAAAGTCCTGGTCGCGGCCGTTGGCGCTGTCGTAGATCGAGCGGCCGTCGATGGCGGTGCCCACCTGTACTCGGGAGATGTCGCGGACGATCGCCGCATCCTGATAGTCGCTGTACAGCCAGTCCGCGGAAACCAGGTAGCCGTTTTCAAACTGGTAGCTGCCGCCCACTGCGTACTTCCATACCGAGGGGATTTCGAAATCCGGGTCCAGCAGGTTGACGCCGCCGGCACCGCTCTCGGCATTGGCCACCGCGTCGTACAGATGTTGGGGGACACCGTAGATGGGCTGGCCGGACCCGGTCCATTCCATATCGGACAGGGGCGTGTCGCTGGAGTCGCTCACTTCCAGCTGGGTGACACCGTTGTTGGAGTAGTTGTTGGAAATCCACACATTGGGATTGCCGCCGGAGTAGAGTCCGATACCACCGTGAACTTCCAGGTTGCCATCGATATTCCAATTGAAACCCAGGCGCGGTTGTAGCAGGTCCTGGCCGTCCATGTTGTGCTGGTTGGAGAAACCGTATAGCGCCTCTATCTCCGGGTTTTCCGTCGGCTTGTCGCCGCTGGTATACCAGTCGTAGCGCAGACCTCCCACGAGGGTCAGGTCGACATTGGCGAAGGTGTATTCGTCCTGCAGATAGACGGTATTGATGTCGTAGCTGAACTCGGCCGCTGCATCCTCCGGGTTATTGGTACCGGCGGCGCTCTCGTAGATGACGCGCGAGGCAATGCCCTGCTCGAAATCCTCGATGCTGGCGAATCGGTACTCGCCCTCGGCCTCTTGAACGAACATATTGAAGACGTCAAAGGTGTCATGCTCGTAACCGAACAGCAACTGGTGATCCTGTAGCTGCAAGCGGCCGGCCAGTTTCAGGTTGAAGGTCTCGTAGTAAAGCTTATTGGCGTGACGGGAGTCGTCAGCCCCCAGGTAAACAGTAGCACGGGAGCTATTGCCGTCGCCGTCGTGGTCGTTCTCGGTGCTGATCTGCACCTCGCCGTAGTCGGTGCCGCCCAGGGACAGCTGGCGGTTGTCCAGCTCCGAATAGCCGATTTTTACTTCGGTGGAGAAGATATCGCTCCAGTCGGAAAACAGCTGGCCCACATAGGAAGTCAGCTCGGCTCCTCGCTCGTAGTAGTGATTGGACAGTTCCAGTTCATCCGGATCTCCGTCGGACTGGGCGATATGGAAACCGTCGTTGTAGTTGTAGCTGAAGGCCGCGCGCTGGCCGTCGGCGATATTCCAGTCCAGTTTGACCAGCAGCTTCTCGTCTTCCACCGGCAGGCTGGAGGGCAGGCCGCCCGGCTCGTAGCCGTATACATCGCGGGAGATGCGCAGGATTTCATTCAGTTGTGCCTGTGATACCCCTTGTACTTCGGCGACTGCGCCGGCGCCAGCGGGGCCGCGGTCGAAGGTGTCCACGCCTTCGAGTTTTTCGTAGGAGGCGAAAAAGAACAGCTTGTCCTGAATAATCGGGCCGCCCAGGGTGGCGCTGTAGCGCTGTTCATCAAAGGATGCGATATCGAAGCTTTCGCCTTCCAGCGAGTCTCCGCTGAAGCCGTCGTCGGTGTAGTCGTAGAAAACGGAACCGTGCCAATCGTTGCTGCCGGACTTGGTTACCGCGTTGATATTGCAGGCGCTGAAGCCGCCGTACTGCACGTCAAAGGGTGCCAGTTCAACGGCTACCTGCTGAATGGCATCGTAAGAGAAGGGCATACGCTCAGTTGGATAGCCATTGCCGTTCAGGCCAAAATTGTCATTCATGCGCACGCCATCGACGGTGAGGCTGTTAAAGCGCGGATTGGCACCGGTACATTGGATAGCATCGCCGAAGGATTCGTCGATATAGATCCGCGGGTCCATGCGCACCAGAGACTTGATGTCGCGGGTGGTGGAGGGGGCGCTTTCAATATCATCCAGGTTGAAGTTCGAGGAGGGGCCCAGGGCGGTGACCCGCTCCAGCATGCGTGCCACTACGGTGACTTCCTCGAATTCGCTGGAACTGAGGTTGACGGGAAGATTCAGGGGGTCGCCCAGGGTCAGATACAAATCATCGATTACCTGCTCGCCTTCGTCAGATTTTATCGTGACGACATAAGGGCCACCCACACGCAGCCCTTTCAGGTTGAAGCGGCCGGATTCGCTGCTCAGGATTTCGCTGCGGCTGTTGGAGGGGGTATGGACGACGGTGACTCTGGCGTTGTCGATGGGATTGCCATCGGCACCAGTGACGACACCGCGAATGGCGGCGGAAGTTTCCTGTGCGTAGGCCGCGGGCGTCATGCCCATCGCCGAGATCACCGCTGCGGACAAAAGTGCACGCGGGAAAAAGCAGCGTTTCATGAAATTCTCCTCGTCTTGAAGTGGCCAAAGAGCAGGGCCATCGGTGTGGTGTATGATTTATTGTTTCCTCGGTTCTGTTCAATGCTTCCGAGAATTAGCGCCGGCGCTATTCTCAGGGAGAAAAATGACACTGGGATGAAAATTTTATTGATGTTGTTTGGTGCGGAGTTTGAGTAGGGAAAGTCGTTGTACTCAACAGTTAACCACTTTCGCTCTTTTTCTGTAACATAGAGGCAACAATTATGCCAAAAGGTTTGTGTATGGTTATGTTTTGGTTGTCGGTTTTTATGCCGCGGAAGTGCCATTCAAATTAGAACCATCTGGCACCAATATCGGGCGTCCGCTTCATTACAGTGAAGCACACTGCATCAAAATGGGCTCCCGGAAATACGCCGGAAATAATTTTTGTCTTCAAGTTCAAGTTTGTCATAAAGTCCAGATAGGATAGGCCGGGACGGAAAAATACAATGAGGCATGAAGTGAAACCAGATAGAAATATTTTTGTAAAAGTAATCTTCTGCTTTTCCATATTACTGACATCGGTCAATACAATGGCCTGGGGAGAGGACGGTCACCGGGTGGTGGGAGAGATCGCCTGGGGCTATTTGCGTCCGGAGGTCAGAACCCGGGTGGGAGAGCTGCTGGAGAGTGCCGGGGAGCCGAACCTGGCGGAGGCCACTACCTGGGCGGACCGTATTCGCAGCGACAGCCGCTACGACTGGGCGGCGTCGATGCACTACATCAGCCTGCCGCGCCAATGGGATGGATATAAGGAAGAGCGCGACTGCCCGCCGGCCGGGTGCATCCTCAAGGCCATTGACCACTTCGGGAAAATACTCGGTGACCGCAGTGCGACGAAAAGCGAGCGGGCCGAGGCATTGCTGTTTGTCGCCCACTTTGTCGGCGACCTGCACCAGCCGCTGCACACCGGCCTGTCCGAGGATCGCGGCGGCAATGATATAAAAGTCGAGTTCTTCGGTTTTCCCACCAACCTGCACGCGCTCTGGGATGTCTACCTGCCCGCGGGCTTTGTGCGCGATTGGAAGCAGTACGCCGAAGAACAGCGGCGGTCAATCGGCGAGCGGGAGCGCAAACAGTGGCTGGACAGCACGCCGGAGGACTGGGCCGCTGAATCCCAGCGCCTGGTGCACAGCCATGCCTATACCAGCCAGGTTGAGTTGGGGGAGGATTACTACCGTCGCAACCGGGAGGTTGTCGCGCAGCGCCTGCGCCGGGGCGGTGTTCGCCTGGCGGGTCTGGTCAATCAGGTACTGGGGCAGCAGTAATCATTGCTGTAACAGCTGGTGCGCGGCGCGCCCTACGATGGGTGGTGTCGTGGTAGTCCCAGTGAGAGTACCGCTGCCAGCAGCAGAAATACCGCCGATATCCACAGGCAGGCCTCCAGTCCGGCCGTCTGGTAGACCCAGCCGGACAGCACTGTCCCCGCCAGCCTTCCCATGGCATTGGCCATATAGTAGAAACCCACATCCATGGACACGCCATCCTCCCGCGCATAGCTGACGATCAGGTAGCTGTGCAGGGAGGAATTGATTGCGAAGAGTGCGCCGAACAGCATCAGCCCCCCGAGCAAACTGGCCGCGGGGTGAATGCCCCCGAGCAGGGCCATTGCTATCAGTGCGGGAACCAGCGCCAGTACTCCGGCCCAGACAAAAGCGGTTCTGCCGTCCGGCAGTTTGCCCCTGCCGGTAAAGTGCGGAGCCAGGGACTGGACAATGCCGTAGCCGATAATCCACAGCGCCAGGAAGCCGCCCACTTGCCAGTAATCCCAGCCGAAGCGGCTGGCGAGAAACACCGGCAGTGCCACCACAAACCATACATCCCGTGCGGCGAACAGGAACAGCCGCGCCGCGGACAGCAGGTTGACCGCGCGGCTCTTGGAGAAAATATCGCGGAATTTGCTTTTCGCTTTGGCCTTGCCCAAATCCCTTTTCAGCAGCAGGACGCTCGCCAGCCACACCAGCGCCAGGGCCGCTGCCATTATCCCCACGGTACCCCTGAACCCGAGTAGGGCCAGCAGAGCGCCGCCGAGAAAAAAGCCCACGCCCTTCAGGGCATTTTTCGATCCGGTGAGTATTGCCACCCATTTGTACAAGGTGCCCTGGGCTTCCGCGGGTACCAGCAGTTTGATGGCACTCTTGGCGCTCATCTTGTTGAGATCCTTGGCGATGCCGGAGAGCGCCTGGGCGGCCATCACCCAGGGAACCGTCAGCAGCGCGGCGGGAACCAGAAGCATGGCGAGGGCGATTACCTGCAGCGCCAGGCCGATATTCATGGTGCGGTTCAACCCCAGCCGCGCGCCCAGCCAGCCGCCCACCAGGTTGGTCACCACGCCGAAGAACTCGTAAAAGAGAAACAGCAGGGCGATCTGCAGCGGGCTGTAGCCCAGGTCGTGGAAATAGAGCACCACCAACATGCGCAGGGCGCCGTCGGTGAGGGTGAAGGCCCAGTAGTTGCCGGTGACCAGCAGATACTGGCGGACTTGGGATGGTAGGGAGGATAGAGAAAGCATCAGGATCTCGATGACCGATGTAGGAGCGGGCCATGCCCGCGATCAGCCGGTGGGCTTAACCTCTGCTGATCGCGGGCATGGGCGGATGGCCGCCCCGCCGCTCCTACGGGAGATTGATCAAAGCTTTTACAAATTCCGGTCCATGGAGCCAACCATTCGCGCTAACTCCGCAGTGCGGTTGGCATAGCCCCACTCGTTGTCGTACCAGGCATAGATTTTTACCTGGGTATCGTTCACCACCATGGTGGACAGGGCATCAATGATGCTGGAGCGGGGGTCTGTTTTGTAATCGATGGAAACCAGCGGGCGCTCCTCGTAACCGAGGATATCCTTCAGCTCAGTTTCCGCCGCGGCTTTCAGAAAACTGTTGACCTCGTTGACGCTGGTGGCCCGTTCCACTTCGAATACGCAGTCGGTGAGCGAGGCATTGGCCAGGGGTACGCGCACTGCATGTCCATTCAGCTTGCCCTGCAGTTCGGGAAAAATTGCCGTGATCGCGGTGGCGGAACCGGTGGTGGTGGGGATCAGGCTCATACCGCATGCGCGGGCCCGGCGCAGATCCTTGTGCGGCGCGTCGAGAATGGTCTGGGTGTTGGTGAGATCGTGGATGGTGGTGATGGAGCCGTGTTTGATCCCCAGTTTTTCATGGATTACCTTGACCACCGGCGCCAGGCAGTTGGTGGTACAGGAGGCGGCAGTCACGATACGGTGCTGATCCCTGTCGTAAAGCTGGTGGTTGACGCCCATTACGATATTGAGCACGCCCGGCTCCTTGACCGGTGCGGAGACCACCACCCGTTTGACACCCTGATCGAGATAGGCCTGTAGCAGGGCGGTGGATTTCATCTTGCCGGAGGCCTCGATCACCAGGTCGCACCCGGACCAATCGGTATCGGCGATGGCGCTATTCCGCGAGCAGGCCAGGCGTCGGCCACCGATGTCGATGGTATTGCCGTCGGCCTCGGCGGTATGCTGCCAGCGGCCGTGCACCGAGTCGAAATTCAGCAGGTGCGCCAGGGTTTCCGCATCGCCGGCGGGATCGTTGACCTGCACGAATTCCACCTCTGGCCAGTCCCAGCCTGCGCGCAGAGCCAGGCGGCCGATGCGGCCGAAGCCGTTGATACCAATTCTGATTGCCATATTTTTCCTGCTCCGTTAGCAACAGGAGCGCAGACGTTCCGGCCTGTCTCCCATGGAGGATAGCTTCTTCAGGTTTTCGTCGAGGAACTGCCGGTTGTGTTCGGCAGTTTGCTCCAGGACCGCCTTTGTCCAGAGGGGCAGGGCGGGATTGATACGGTAGAAAACCCACTGGCCCTGACGGCGGTCAAGCAGCAGGTCGCATTTGCGCAGTTGGGCCAGGTGGCGGGAGATTTTGGGTTGGATTTCTCCCAGGGCACCGGTCAGCTCGCAGACGCAGAGTTCTCTCTCCATATGGATCAGCAATATGCAGCGCAGGCGGGTTTCGTCGGCCAGGCATTTGTAGAATTGGAGAGGGTTCATTTGTGGGGCTGCTTTTGGATATGCGCTGAATCATATATATGGTTTTCCGTATGCGCAAGGTCGAAGAGCGAGCGTTGGTGGACTGGCGAGGGGCTATTGGAGGGGGAATGGGAGCGGGCCTGTGGCCCGCGGGCGGAGCTGGAGCTCCGCGGTCCCGGGGATCAGAGCTTGAATTCGGCCCACACTGGCGCGTGGTCGGAGGGGCGGTCCATGGCGCGGATCTCGTAGTCCACCCCGGTGCCCACACAGGCCTGGGCCATGGAGTCGCTGGCCAGGATCAGGTCGATGCGCAGGCCCCGCTTGGGGTCGCGTTCGAAGCCGCGGCTGCGGTAGTCGAACCAGCTGAACACATCGTTGGTGTCCGGGTTCTGTTCGCGGAAGGTATCCACCAGTCCCCAGCCCTGGATTTTTTCCAGCCACTCGCGCTCCTCGGGCAGAAAGCTGCACTTGCCGTCGCGCAGCCAGCGCTTGCGGTTGGGTTCGCCGATGCCGATATCCAGGTCCGTGGGGGAGATATTCATATCGCCGATCACCAGCAGGGGAGCGCTGGGTTTGCAGTGCTTTTGCAGGTATGTGTCCAGGTCCGCATAGTATTTGCGCTTGGCGGGGAATTTGATCGGGTGCTCGCGGCTTTCCCCCTGGGGGAAGTAGCCGTTGATCACTGTTAGCGGTTCCCCCTTGCCGATATCGAACTGGCCGATTACCGTGCGTCGCTGGGCGTCGGCGCCATCTTCGGGGAAGCCGTACTCCTCTTTAACAAACGGCAGGCGGGAGAGCAGGGCGACGCCGTAGTGGGTCTTCTGGCCGGAAAAAATAACTTCGTAACCCAGGTCGCGCACCACATCCACGGGAAAATCCTCGTCGGTGACCTTGGTTTCCTGCAGGCCGATAATCTCCGGACTGTGGCTCTGCACCAGCGCCTCCATCTGGTGCAGGCGCGCGCGGATACTGTTGACGTTGAAGGATACGACTTTCATATTTTCCCCCTGAAAATAAAAAGGTTGGGCTCAAGCCCAACCTGAAAACAATGATCGCGGCCGCGGGCCGCTTCTGCAATCTGTCCCGGGCACATGAAGCGGGCCTCCGGCCCGCAGGCGGAGCTGGCGCTCCGCGTTCCCGGGGTTTAGAAATTCGCCACCTGCGGTGGCGCCTTGGAGGCCTTTTTATTCAGGCCGATAAAATCCGCCATGATGTAGCCGGCCTCGTTCAGGATCGGATCATCTTCCAGCTTGATTTCCACTGGCCCACCCAGGGCTGCGACATCGTCCGATTCGCTTTCCTCCAAGGCCTCAAAGCTCTCGTAGGGCTCCAGGCCCTTGGCGTTGCGACGGCGGTTTTCCATGGTGAGTAGCCGCTCGTTCAGCGCTTCGCGCTCCTCTTCCCGCGCCTTTTCGTTCAGGGAAATGGACTCTTGGTCGGCCCGTTCCCGCTCGAACCGGAATTGCTCGCGCAGGTAGACAAAGTCCGGGTCGGTCGCGGTGCGCTGATTGTGTTTGCTGACCAACGCCGGCAGCAGTTCCTTCAGGTCGAAGTACTTGGCGTGCGGCACCGCGTGGATGCGATCCCAGGGCAGGGCGGTATCGTAGGCGCTCTCACCCACGCTCTCGGTATCGATCAGCTGTGGCATGGGAATATCCGGAGTCACCCCGGCATGTTGGGTGCTGTCGCCGGATACCCGGTAGAACTTGGACTGGGTGATCTTCAGCTGGCCTTCCTTGAGCGGCGCCATGGTCTGTACCGTGCCCTTACCGAAGGATTGGTTGCCCACCACCAGGCCGCGGTTGTAATCCTGGATGGCGCCGGCAAAAATTTCCGAGGCGGAGGCGGACAGGCGGTTGATCAGCACCATCAGCGGCCCGCGGTACATAGCGCGGGAGCGGGAGCGGTTATGTCTGGAAATCTGCTCGTTGGCGTGCCGGATCTGCACCACCGGGCCCTGGTCGATAAACAGGTCGGTGAGCATGGTGGCCTCCTGCAGGGAGCCGCCACCGTTGTTGCGCAGGTCCAGGATCACGCCATCGACGTTCTCCTCTTCCAGCTCGTTGAGCAGCCTGGCCACATCGCGGGTGGTGCTCTTGTAGTTCGGATCGCGGCGGCGATAGGCCTCGAAATCGATATAGAAGGTCGGCAGGTTGATCACGCCGATCTTGTAGCTCTTCTCCCCGTCGGAGAATTCGAATATCGCCTTTTTCGCCGCCTGGTCCTCGAGCTTCACCTTGCTGCGCTTGATCAGGATGGTCCGGTGGCTGCCGTCGCCGCCGGTGGGGATTGTCTCCAGGCGAACATAGGTGCCGGCGGCGCCGCGAATCAGTTCCACCACGTCATCCAGGCGCCAGCCGACAACGTCGACCATCTCGCCTTCTTTGTCCTGGCCCACGGCGACGATCTTGTCGTTGGGTTTGAGTTTGCCGGTGCGATCCGCGGGACCACCGGCGACAAGGCGGGCCACCTTGGTATATTCATCCTCCATCTGCAGCACGGCGCCGATGCCCTCCAGGGAGAGAGACATGCTCATATTGAAGTTTTCCAGTGAGCGCGGCGACAGATAGTTGCTGTGGGGATCGTACAAGCGGGTGAGTGAGTTCATATAGAGTTCGAATACATCGTCGCTGCTCTGCTGCTTCACCCGCTTCAACTGGCCCGTGTAACGGCGGGTGAGCAGATCGCGGATCTCCTCGTCCTTTTTACCGGTGAGGCGCAAGTTGAGCACACTGGATTTGAGGCGCTTACGCCACAGCTCGTCGGCGGCGCTGATGGAGACGGGCCACTGGCTGTCCTCGCGGTCCACCTCCAGGGATTCGTCTCTATCGAAGTCGAACTCGGGCAGGCCCTTATCCAGTTGGGAAAGGATATTGTTCAGGCGATCGGTTACCCGCAGGCGGTAGCGGTTGTAGATCTCGAAACCATGGTTTACCTGGCCGGTGCGTAATTCGTCGTCCAGCTTGGTGCGCCACTGGCGGAACTCGTTGATGTCGGAAGCCAGGAAATAGCTCTTGGTGGGGTCCAGGGCCTCAATATATTCGTCCCACAGCTCCTCGGACATCTCGTCGCCGAGCTTCAGCTTGTTGTAGTGCAGCATCTCGAGTTTGCCGACGATCTCCCGGGCGGTACTGCCCTGGTCCTCCTCCGGTTGCAGGGCATCCGCTTCGGCCAGGGTGGCCACGGGCAGCAGGGTCAGGGTGAGGATTAAGAGGCCGGAAAACAGGGCGGCGATCCGATTGGTCAGCATAGGGGGTCTCTTTAATACGTCCTACTTCACAGTTCACCACCGCCCGGAGTGGCGGCGGCGAGATATAGCTTAGGACAAGTATAAAGGCACAAAGCTCCAAAAGGCATGAAATGTGTCCAATCCGGGACAGTTGGTGCCCCCAAAAAGCCCTCAGAGGAACAGAATTCCTTTTCCCGGCAGCGATTTGCTTTTGCGTACCACGATTTGCGAACTGATCGAGGCGAAGCCTGGTCTGCCTCAATAGTTTTTACTTTAAGTTATTACAGTAAGTTTTTGATTTGACGATAATTCACTGCTCGGTCAGAAGGCCCGGGCAGGCGAGGGAGCTTGACAGTCCCCCCGGAGGCACGCCTCTGTCGGTCTGTTGATCCCCGGCGGCGGTATCCTGGGCAGATCCTGCCATGCTGCCGGGGAGCCCGGCGGGTCACGCCGCGACGAGCTGCCGCTCAACTTGAAATCTGGTGCAGTGTCCGCCAGTGCCTGGAAGGTACGGAAAACCCTTAGGCTGGGCTCTGCCGGCAATTGTGTAAGAAAATGGCCCTGGTGCCAGACAAACGTATTGTCGCGGCTGTGGCCCGGAAGTACCGGGGAACTGGCCCGATAGCGGATTGCGGGAAGTTGATTCCAACTTTCCACAACTTACTTTGTCACAACGTTGATTGTGCCTCTCGAGATAACCCGGGCGCAGACCTGGCGGAGTAATCTGTTTATGTTGATAAAGACCAAGAAGCGGGGGGATCTGACGGAAGGCAGTGTCACTCCCGAGACCGCCTACCTGAATCGCCGCACGCTGTTAAAAGGCATCGGCCTCGGCGGCATGCTGGCCGCGGGCGGCGCTCACGCCGGTTTGCTCGATTTCCTGTCTCCGGACTCTGAAGAACGGGAGACGGCCGAGCGCAAGGCATTGCAATTCAGTCCGCACTCTCCCGGGCCCTCACTGACCCTGACGCCAGAAGCCAAGGCCATCAATCACAACAACTTCTACGAATTCGGCACCAGCAAGACAGACCCGGCTCGCAACAGCCAGTCGCTGAAAGTGGAGCCCTGGACGCTGACCGTCGAAGGGGAGGTCGCCAAACCGGGCAAAGTGGATGTGTGGCAGCTGATGGCCGGATCGCAGCTGGAGGAGCGTATTTATCGCATGCGCTGTGTGGAGGCCTGGTCCATGGTGATCCCCTGGATCGGCTTTGAACTGGGCAAATTCCTCCAGCGTTTCGAACCCACCAGCAGGGCCAAATACGTCGCCTTTGAAACACTGTACGATCCCGGGCAGATGCCGGGACAAAAAGACCGGTACCTGGGCGGGGGTATCGATTACCCCTACGTTGAGGGCCTGCGTATCGATGAAGCGATGAATCCCCTGACCATTCTGACAGTCGGTTTGTACGGTAAGACCCTGCCACCCCAGAACGGCGCCCCGATCAGGCTGGTGGTGCCCTGGAAATACGGCTTCAAGGGAATCAAGTCCATCGTCAAAATACGTTTGCTGGAAAAAATGCCGCCCACCACCTGGAATATCCTGGCCCCGAACGAGTACGGGTTTTATGCCAATGTCAATCCGGCGGTGGACCATCCCCGGTGGTCCCAGGCCACGGAGCGGTTTATCGGCCCCGGCGGCCCGCTGTCGGTCACCCGGCAGGAAACACTGTCGTTCAATGGCTACGGCGACCAGGTAGCATCACTGTACTCACAAATGAACTTGAGAAAATACTTTTAGCGTATGGCAGTTCTCGAACAGAAATCCGGAATCCAGCCGCTCCGGTTTCGCAAAACCCTCGCAATTATTTTGCAGCTTGCGGTGCATATCGGCTCGGCGCTGCCGCTGTTGTGGCTTTTTTATGCGGTAAACGCGGGGTTGATGGGCGGCGACCCGGTAAAGGAGCTGATACATTTCCTGGGCATCGGCGCCCTGCGATTGCTGCTGCTGACCCTGCTGGTTTCCCCGCTGGCCCAGTGGCTGTCCACCGGCCAGCTGAACCGATTGCGCCGTCCGCTGGGACTATGGTGTTTTACCTGGGCTTCACTGCATTTCACCAGTTGGCTGGCCCTGGATCTCGCCTTTGACTGGTCCCTGATTGGCGGTGAGTTGATTGAGCGCACCTATATTCTGCTGGGTTTTATGGCCTGGATACTGCTGCTGTCCCTGGCGCTTACCTCGATTCCAAAACTGATGCGGCTGATGGGGAAACACTGGAAAAAACTCCACGGCTTTGCCTATGTGGTCCTGCTGTTGGGCTGCTGGCATTTCTGGTGGTCGGTAAAGAGTGGCTGGATGGAGCCGGCACTCTACCTCGCGGCTGCGGTATTTCTGCTTATATTGCGCCGGCGCAAAGTGGTCCACTGGCTCGGCAGTTTTATCCCCGCTCCCAGCCGGCCACGATAATTCCCATACAAAGAGTGCGGTGGTTTTCAGTAACAGCACGGGATGAATATCCGCTGATTGAGTTGGGGGCAGGGTAGCGCTTTGCTAAAGTCAACGCACTCTATCACCGAAAGCGATCCACATCCGCGATGAACGGGAATGAGGAGGGTTTTCATTAATCGGATGCCTGCTTCGTCAACTCCGTAAACACCACACAGTTGCGGCCCGGGCCGCCGCAGCACGCTTCCTCACACTGGTCGACGAATACCTCAAGACTTTTCTCCAACTCGTGCAATTCCGCCAGCTTCGCGCGCACATCGGCGAGATGCGCGCTGGCGATATCGCGCACCTCGATGCAGTCGCGGTCAGGGCTGATCGCAAGTCCGGAGAGCAGCCTTACCTGTTCAATCGGAAAGCCGAAGTCCCGGCATCGGCGGATGAAGATCAAGCGTTCCAGGTCGGCACCCTGGTAGACGCGCTGGCCGCTCGCGCTACGGTTCGGCGTCGGCAAGAGCCCGATCTCCTCGTAGTACCTGATGGTCGGAGCGGTAACCCCGGCGGCCTTGGCGAGGGCACCTATGCTGAGCCCGCGGACGTGAACACTCATGACTGAAATTCTCCTGTTGCCCTTCAAGTTACTTGAAGGAATAGGATGCTGTCCAGAGTGATGAGGAAGGAGTTCTTAAATGAACATAACGAACCGTACCGCGCCCGAATTCGAGAGGAAGGCATTATGAGCGAGAAACCCGGAACCATCGGCAAGGCCGTCACCACTGGCGGCTTACTGCTCACGGCTTGCGCGGTCTGCTGTGCACCGCCGGTCGCCACAGCCATGATCGCACTCTTCGCCGCAGGTGGAGTGGGCGTGGCGTCGGTAGGGAAGATCGGGCTTGGCATCGCCGTCCTTGGCGTCATCGGCGGCTACCTTTACCTGCGCCGTCGCGCAGCATTGAGAAGGGCCGCTAGTTGCAGTTTGAGAAGGGGTGCTGGTTGCAGTTGTGGCCAGGTCGGCGGATGTGCCGAAGCGGGCGTCGGTAGCCAGAGGCAACGAGATCAGAAGAGATGAGGAGCGCAAGATGATCCAGACATCCCAAACCAGACCTTCCTGGTCAAAAGCGATCAGCATCGGGATTGCCGTATCGATTCTCACCGCCATCGTGATGGTGAGCTTGCTAAAGGCTGGTGTGTCGCCTTTCCCGAAGCCACCTTCATTGGCCTTTGCCGAGACCCTGCTGGGGAGAACCCTGCCAATGCCGGTCGGCCTGCTCTTCCATACGGCCTATGTGACCTTCTGGTCGGTCGTGTTTGTGCGGTATTTCCCGCGCAAGAACCTCCTGACGGCGCTGGGCTTGGCCGCCGTGCTATGGGTAGCCATCCTGCTGGTGTTCTTCCCCGTGGTGGGCTGGGGAATCGCCGGCCTGGCGATCGGTCCCAAGCTGATTCCGGCTTCCGCCCTGCCGCACCTGCTGTTCGGTCTGCTGCTATGGGGACTGGACCGCTACTTCGGCAAGCAAGTTGGCCCATGAAACGCCATGAAAACGAAGACTGACGGTACATACCGTCGAAGTGACAGGAAGAGGAGAGATGCCCATGATGCACAAGACACTTTCGGCCCTGACGGGATATGTGGTGCTGCTGTATTCCCTGATATTGGCACCGGTAGCGATGGCGCAGGGCACCGAGTCATTCAGCATGAAAAGGTTCGAGATGTTGCAGGAGCAGGGAGAAAACGTGCTGGTACACATCAGCGCTCCATGGTGTTCGAGCTGCCGGAAGCAAAAGCAGATACTCACCGAATATCAGCAGCAGTATCCGGACGCCGGACTGCATATCCTCAACGTGGACTACGACACTCAGAAGCAGTGGGTCACCCATTTCAAGGCCCCGCATCAGTCGACGCTGGTACTGTTTTCAGGCACCGAACAGGTCTGGCTCTCCGTCGGGGAAACCCGCAAGGAGAGGATTTTCAGCCAACTTGAAGCCGTGACCGATGAGCCTTGAACTGACGGCGCTCCCCCTCGCCTTCCTGGCGGGGATGGCGGGCATTCTGTCGCCCTGTGTCTGGCCCCTGGTACCGGTGGTCATCGCCTCGTCCGCCACGACCGGCCGATTCGGCCCCCTCGCCTTGGCCGCAGGGCTGAGCTTGTCCTTCGCCGTGGCCGGCAGTGTGCTGATGTTCTTTCTGGTCAACGCGGGGCTGGACCCGGAATTGTTCCGTTACCTCGCCGCCTTCATCCTGTTGGCCGCCGGTATCGTACTGGTGATCAAAACCCTGGCCAACCGCATGACATTGAGCCTGTCGATTCTAACTTCCCGCTTGAATATCGATGCCAGCACAGAGAGCGGCTATGGCCAATTTGGCGTGGGGATACTGCTGGGCGTTGTCTGGCTTCCCTGTGTGGGCCCCACCCTGGGGCGGCGAGGGGGACTCGTGCTCACCGGCTTCGACAAGCTGCTGCAGACCTGGGCAGTGCAGATGCTTCCCGGTTGGTTGACGGGCCTGTAAGGTGTTTCCGCTTTAACTCGCCCTATCGATATTGTCAGAAACTCCATCAGGATAAGTAACGTACGCAATGCGCAAAAAACTGGAACAGCGCCAGGTCTGGATCTATCTCGTTGCCATCCTTGCCGGAATGTCCATCGGTTGGAAGTCACCAGGGCTGACCGGCGATTGGGAGCTATTGCTCTGGCCTGTTCTGGGTGTCCTCCTGTACACCACTTTCACCCAAGTGCCATTGATACACCTGGCCTCGGCGTTTCGCGACCGCCGTTTGATTAACGATATGTAAGTACTGTCGGAAATTTTACCCGTAGACCGCAAGCTCAAGCACCCTTCCAACCGGCAACGATAATCGCCATGCCCAGTAGTGCGATGGCGGCACCCAGCCAATCGTGCATCGACAGTCGCACCCCATCCACCACCCGCAACCACAGTACCGCGGTGGCCACATAGATACCGCCATAGGCGGCGTAGATGCGACCGCTGGCCGCCGGGTGCAACGTCAGCAGCCAGGCGAAAAGCGCGAGACTGGCGGCGGCCGGCAGCAACAGCCAGGGCGAGGCCCCCTTGCGCAGCCACAACCAGGGCAGGAAGCAGCCGACGATTTCCGCCAGGGCGGTAACAAAAAACAGTGCGGTGGTTTTCAGGATCAGCACAGGGGTGAATATCCGCGGGTGGCGTTGAGTATCGGGTTTCGCTTTGCTAAAGTCAGCGCCACTATATCACCCAAGCGATCCACCTCTGCAATGAACGCCTTTCGAGTTTGCTATCTGCTGATCGCACTGCTGGTCTTCCAGACCGCGGTGGCTTTCTACGATAGCCACGAGGAATTGCAGGATGTCGCCACCCATGTGCCGCCGCACCACCTGGACGGCGCCGAAAGCGTACTCGTTTCCGTGGACCTGGAATCGGGTGTAGCCAAGACCGCGCCGCACCCGGACGGACCGGACTTCTGCCATCACTGCTGTCACTGCCACGGTGTCAGTGTTATCGGTATCGTCGGCCAGGCGCCGCGTTTTTTCGATCCCGGCAGCCGCGTGCTGCTGGACGCGAATAGTTCCTCCTTTTCTTCCGGCTATTATTCCGCGCTTTTCCGACCACCCATAGCCTGAGTTACGCCTTGACCCAGCGCGCGCCCGCATTTTGGGCGCGCCTATCACGACGTAATTCGGGAGCAATCTATGTTGTCTTGTTTTGCGCGCGCAATTCGCGCGCTCCTCCAGCGTGCCGTGCTGTTTGCGCTGGCGCCACTGATAATGTGGATGCCGCAGGTTCGGGCCCAACAGCCTGAACCCGCGGCGCAACTTACCCTCACTGAGGCCATCGACCGCACTCTGGCGCAGAACCCGGAGCTGGCGGTGTTCCGCTTTCGCGATGCAGCCCTGGCGGGCAAGGTGCAGACCGCCGCCCTGCGGCCGCCGCTGGAACTCGGCGCCGAGTTGGAAAACTTCGGCGGTGAAGGAGGTTCCGACGAGGCGGAGCTGACCGTGTCCCTATCCTCGGTGATCGAACTGGGCGGGAAGCGCGCGGCTCGGATGGGCGCAGTGTCCGCCCGGCGCGACTTGCTGCTGGCGGAGGCGCAAGCTGTGGCCCTGGATCTCCTCGGCGAGGTGATCCGCCGCTATGTGGAAGTGTTGGCGGCCCAGGCGCGGCTGGCGCTGGCGCGGGACTCGGTCGCCCTCGCCGGCGACACCCTGGGCGCGGTGCAGCGCCGCGTAAAAGCGGCGGCCTCGCCCAGGGCGGAGGCCCTGCGCGCTCGCGCGGCACTGGCGCAGGCGCGCCTCGCGGTGCAGTCGGAGGAGCGCCAGGTGGAGTACCACAAGCTGGCGCTGGCCTCGCTGTGGGGCGGCGAAACCTCCGCTTTCCGCCTGGAATCCGCCGAGCTCTACCGCTTTCCCCCCTCGGCCGGCTTCGCCGAACTCTACAGCCTTGCGCAGCAGAACCCCGCCATCGCCCGCTTTGCCTCCGAAGAGCGGCTGCGTGCGGCCGAGCTGCGCCTGGCCGAAACCCAGTCGAGCCTGGATATCGGCTGGTCCGCGGGTATCCGCCGCTCCCGCGAAATCGACGAGACCACCCTGGTGGCCGGCTTCGAGCTGCCGCTGTTTCCGGCGCGCCGCAACTCCGGCGCCATCGCCACCGCCATTGCCGAGCGGGAGCGGGTGGCCGTGGAGCGCGAGGCGGCACTGCTGCGCCTGAAGAGCGGCCTGTTCCGCGCGGTCAACGGCCGCGAGCAGGCGCTGGCTTCTGTGCAGGTGCTGCGGGACAGCGTGGTACCGACCCTGCGCGAGGCACTGGTGGAGGTGGAGCGGGCCTACCGCCGCGGCCGCTACTCCTACCTGGAATGGGCCTCGGCGCGGGAGGAACTGATCGGCGCCCGCCGCGCGCAGATAGAGGCCGCCGCCGCGGCGCTGCGCTTCGGCGCCGAAATCGAACAGATGACCGCCGCGCCGCTGGTGCCAGCGGGCGCGGAACCAAGCAAGTAGCGAGACCGGATTACCAATGAATAACAGATGGCAAAATATTTTCGCGGCGCTGCCCTTTATCGCGCTGCTGCTGTGCACCGTTGGCCTGGCGATACCGGGTCCGGCCTTCGCCTCCAGTGGTGAGGGTCACGCCGACGAACACGATGAGCACAAAGAAACGCGCGGCCCCCACGGCGGCCGCCTGCTGGAGGATGGCGACCTGAAGGTGGAGCTGCTGATCTTCGAGCGCGGCGTACCGCCGGAATTCCGCGCCTGGATCAGCGACGGCGGGGAGCTGCTCACCGAAGCGGGCGACGCGAGACTGACGGTGGAATTGACCCGCCTGGGTGGCGACGTGGACCGCTTCCGGTTCGCGCCCGCGGGGGGCTTCTGGCGAGCGGAAGGCTCGGTTGAGGAACCCCATTCCTTCGATGTAAAGGTTTCACTGGCGCGCAATGCCGAGCGCGCCGAGTGGAGCTACGCATCCCACGAGGCCAGAGTGAAGATCAGCGCCGAAATGGCCGCCAAGGTGGGGATAGAAACCGCCGTCGCCGGCCCTGGCGAAATTCGCAAATCGCTCACCCTGTATGGCGAAACAGCCCTGGCCCACGGCAGCCTCAGCCACGTGCGGGCCCGCTATCCGGGACCCATCAAATCCGTGGCGGTGGAGATCGGCGACCGGGTGCGAAAGGGACAGACGCTGGCGAAAGTGGAGTCCAACGACAGCCTGCAGGTCTACCCGATCACGGCGCCCATCGACGGACTGGTGATCGACAAGCGGGCGAGTGCCGGCGAATACAGCGGAGAGCGCGAGCTGTTCACCATCGCCAACTACGACCAACTCTGGGCCGAACTGCGGGTATTCCCGGCGCAGCGGGCACAGGTGGCGCGCGGCCAGAAGGTGATCCTTAGTGCCGACGGGCAGGAGGTGGAGGCGGAGATCGCCACCCTGGTGCCGGGCGTAATGGCTCAGTCCTTCGTGGTGGCGCGCGCGCCTGTCGATAACCGCCAACTTAACTGGCCGCCGGACCTGATGCTGGAAGGCAAAGTGGAAGTGGACCGGGTGCGGGTGCCGCTGCTGGTGGAGCAGCGCGCGCTGCAACCGCTGCGCGACTGGACGGTGGTCTTCGTGAAGGTGGGCGACGTCTACGAGGCGCGCCCCTTGGAACTGGGCCGCTCCGACGGCCGTGTTACCGAGGTGCTGGACGGGCTGAAGCCCGGCGAGCGCTACGTCACCGCCAACAGCTACCTGATCAAGGCGGACATTGAGAAATCCGGCGCAGCCCACGCCCACTGACGGAGGCCAGTCATGATTGAAGCCATACTGCGCCTCTCGATAGAGCGGCGCTACCTGCTACTGTCCCTGGTACTGGTGCTGGTGGGTGCGGGACTCTGGAGTTACCAGAGGCTGCCCATCGACGCGGTGCCGGATATCACCAACGTACAGGTACAGATCAACACAGAAGCACCGGGCTATTCGCCCCTGGAGGCGGAGCAGCGCATCACCTACCCGGTGGAGACGGCGCTGGCGGGCCTGCCGAATCTGTCCTATACGCGCTCCCTGTCCCGCTACGGCCTGTCGCAGGTCACGGTGGTGTTCGAGGAGGGCACCGATATCTATTTCGCCCGCAACCTGATCGACGCGCGCCTCGGCGCCATCAAGGGCGCGCTGCCGCCGGGCCTGGAACCGGAGATGGGACCCATCGCCACCGGCCTCGGTGAGATTTACATGTATACGGTCGAGGCGCTGCCCGGTGCGACCCAGCCGGACGGCCGCCCTTACGACGCCACCGCCCTGCGGGAAATCCAGGACTGGATCATCAAACCGCAGCTGGCGCTGGTGCCGGGGGTGATCGAGGTGAATACCATCGGTGGTTTCGACAAGCAGTACCACGTGACCCCGGACCCGCGCAAAATGCTCGCCTTCGGTCTGTCGATGGAAGACGTAACCGGGGCCCTGCGGCGCAACAACGACAACCGCGGCGCCGGCTTCGTGGAGACCAACGGTCGCCGGCTGCTGGTGCGCTCGCCGGGGCAGTTGAAGGATATCGCCGATATCGAAAACGTGGTGGTCACCAACCGCGACGGCGCGCCGGTAAAGATCGCCGATATCGCCGAGGTGGCCATCGGCAAGGAGCTGCGCACCGGCGCCGCCACCCGCGACGGCAGGGAAACCGTGCTCGGCACCGCGATGATGCTGGTGGGGGAGAACTCCCGCGCGGTGGCCCGCGACGTGGCCGCGGCGCTGGAAAAAATAAAACCATCATTGCCCGAAGGGGTGCGCCTGGAGGCGGTTTACGACCGCACCACCTTGGTGGACAAGGCCATTGCCACAGTGCAGAAAAACCTGATCGAGGGCGCATTGCTGGTGATCGCGGTGCTCTTCCTGTTGCTGGGCAATTTCCGCGCGGCGCTGATCACCGCGGCGGTGATTCCGCTGTCGATGCTGGCCACCATCACCGGCATGGTACAGACCGGCGTGTCCGCCAACCTGATGAGCCTGGGCGCACTGGACTTCGGCCTGATCGTGGATGGAGCGGTGATCATTGTCGAGAACGCCATCCGCCGCCTGGCGGAGGCCCAGCGCCGTCACGGCGGCACCCTGCCACTGCAGGAGCGGCTGGAACTGGTATTCCACGCCACCAATGAAGTGATCCGCCCGAGCCTGTTCGGGGTACTGATTATCACCGTGGTGTATATCCCGCTGTTCTCGCTCACCGGGGTGGAGGGCAGGATGTTCCACCCCATGGCGGCCACAGTGGTGATGGCGCTGCTGTCGGCCCTGGTGTTGTCAATGACTGTGGTACCGGCAGCGGTGGCTGTGTTCCTCACCGGCAGGGTGAGCGAGAAGGAGAACCGCCTGATCACTGCGGTGAAGTCCGTCTACCGGCCGCTACTGCTGGCGGCGATGAAAGCGCGCTGGCTGGTGCTGTCCGCCGCCGGGTTGCTGGTGGCGCTGTGCACCTGGCTAGCCACCACCCTGGGCGCCGAGTTTATTCCCCAGCTCAACGAGGGGGATATCGCCCTGCACGCGCTGCGCATTCCAGGTACCAGCCTGGAGCAGTCGCTGGAGATGCAGGAAATCCTCGAGCAGCGTATCAAAGCCTTCCCGCAGGTGGACAAGGTGTTCGCCAAGATCGGCACGCCGAAGGTGGCCACCGACCCCATGCCGCCGAACGTGGCCGATAACTTCGTGATCCTGAAACCGCGCGACCAGTGGCCGGACCGGGACAAGCCCCGGGACCAGCTGATCGAGGAAATCGAGGCGGCGGTGCGCCAGCTGCCCGGCAACAACTACGAATTTACCCAGCCGATCGAGATGCGCTTCAACGAGCTGATTTCCGGTGTGCGCGCGGACCTGGGCATCAAGGTGTTCGGCGACGACCTGGACCAACTGGTGGCATCGGCCAACGAGGTTCTCGCGGTGCTGCGAGGCATCGACGGCGCCGCGGATGCGCGCGTCGAACAGGTGGAGGGGCTGCCGGTGCTGTCGGTGGTGCCGAAGCGCATCCAACTGGCCCGCTACGGCCTCGACCTGCAGACGCTGCAGGAGCTGGTGGCCGCCGCCATCGGCGGCGAGAGCGCCGGGCTTATCTACGAGGGCGACCGCCGTTTCCAGCTGGTGGTGCGCCTGCCGGAAAATATCCGCCGCGACCTGGACCGCCTCGGCGACCTGCCGGTGTCACTGCCGGCCGGCGGTTTTGTGCCACTGGAGGAAGTCGCCAGCCTGGAAATGGCCCCGGCCCCCAACCAGGTCAGCCGCGAGAACGGCAAGCGCCGGGTGGTGGTGACCGCCAATGTGCGCGACCGGGACCTGGGCTCCTTTGTCGACGAGGTCAAGGAGCGCATCGCCAGCGATGTGCAGCCGCCGCCGGGCTACTGGCTGGATTACGGGGGCACCTTCGAGCAGTTGGAATCCGCCAGCCGGCGCCTGTCACTGGTGGTGCCGGTAACCCTGTTGATTATCCTGGGGCTGCTGGTGACCGCCTTCGGCTCGCTGCGGGATGCGCTGATCATCTTCACCGGCGTGCCGCTGGCGCTGACCGGCGGCGTGCTGTCGCTGTGGCTGCGGGGCATGCCGCTGTCGATTTCCGCTGGGGTGGGCTTTATCGCGCTGTCCGGGGTGGCGGTGCTGAACGGGCTGGTGATGCTGTCGTTTATCCGCGAACTCTGGCGCGAGCGCGGCGAGTTGCTCTCGTCCATCGTCGATGGCGCCCTGATTCGCGTTCGACCGGTACTGATGACGGCGCTGGTGGCCAGCCTCGGTTTCGTGCCCATGGCGCTCAATACGGGTACCGGTGCCGAAGTGCAACGGCCCCTGGCCACGGTGGTGATCGGCGGGATCATCTCCTCGACATTATTGACGCTATTTGTATTGCCACTTCTCTATGGAATTGTGCATGGCAGATCGCAGAGAAATAACCCGGTTTAAATTTCTTTCAATAAATAAGCCGTTTCGCGTCAAAAGGTCCGCGGGGAAGCCGTTACTTGAAGGGGATATACACTTCAACCCGCAGCCCGCCGCTGCTGCGGTTGCGCAGAGTGAGTTGCCCGCCGTGGGCCTGGATAATATTTCGGGCGATGGACAGGCCCAGTCCCACGCCACCGGTTTTGCTGCTGCGGGACTTGTCCAGCCGATAGAAAGGTCTGAGTACCGCGGACAGCTCATTTTCGGGAATTCCCGGTCCCCGGTCTTCAACGAGAACAGAGACACCCTGCCGGTCTGCTTCCATGCGAATATGCGCCGAGCCGCCGTATTTGACGGCGTTGTCGATAATATTCTGTAGCCCGCGGCGCAGGGCCACCGGGCGGCAGTCCAGGATATGCGCGCGCTCAGTGTGTGTGCAGCTTACGGGATAGCCCTCTTCCCTCAGGTCCTCGGCGAGGCTCTCGACCAGCGCGGTGAAATCGATGCGCCGGGGTGTCTCGTTCGGCTCTATGCCCCGCACGAAATCGACCACCGACTGGATCATCGACTTCATGTCGTTGACCACCCTGAGCAGGCCCTCGCTCTCCTGTGGATCGCGCAACAGCTCCGCACGCAGCTGCAGGCGGGTTGCCGCCGATCGCAGATCGTGGGAAATGGCTGCCAGCATTTCCGTTTGTCCGTGCACCAGCCTGCGGAGGCGGTGCTGCATGCGGTTGAATGCCCGGGCCGCCGCGGCGACTTCCCGCGGGCCGCTCTCGGGCAGAGGAGGAGCGTCGATATTCATTCCGATGTCGTCCGCCGCCTGAGCCAGCTGCTCCAGCGGGGCCACAGTTCGGCGTATCAGGTACCAGGCCAGCAGCAGGGCGACCGCGCTGGAGAACAGCAGGTAGATGAGCACCGCATCGTGGATCAGGGATTCGCCTTCGGGAAGGATGGCGTGGAAGACGGCCCGCTCATCGTCCGGAAAGCTGATGGACACCAGTACATCGAAACCGCGCCGGGGATCGCCGCGGGCGAGCAGTTGTGCGGCCGCCAGACGGCGCAGGCAAACACGGGCGTCGAATCCGGGCACGTCGGCAAAGGCGCTGTCGAGGGACTCGGACATTCGCGCGGAGAAGTCGTTGTCCCGGCAGCGCTCGTCGTCCAGGCTGGCCGGTTCCGGGAACATGGTGAGAAACTGGGTTTCGGCGGCGGCGAGAATCTGTTCGCGATCCTCTTTGGGAAAGCTCCGCGCGAGGTTCACGACCCCGATAATCCGCGCGGCGAGATCCGTGGCTTCCGTGAGCAGAATGGTCTTCTCGCGATTGATTTCGTAGATCGCCAGGCTGACCGCATGGGAGAGCAGGAAGGCGGCAGAGAGCACCAGTGCAGCCCGAGACTTGATGGAGCTGGGCAGCCAGGCGGTCACATCGTCTCCACCGGGTAGGTGAATATGTAACCGGTGCCCCAGGCGGTCTTTATGATTTCCGGCTTTTTGGCGTTATCCCCCAGTTTGCGCCGCAGGCGGCTGACGTGGGAGTCGATGCTGCGGTCGAAGGGATAGCTGTTCCTGCCCTTTGTCAGGTCCAGCAGCCGGTCGCGGGAGAGGGGAACCTGCGGATTCTGCACGAACGCCAGCAGCAATTCGGTCTCGCTGGTGGAGAGGGGAATGGCGGTGGCGTCCGGGCTGTACAATTCCATCTGCGCCGGATTGAAGCGCCATCCCGCGAATCGGAACTGGTTGTGCTTGTCCCGCGGTGGGCTCTGGTGCGCGCGTCTCAGCACCGCTTTGATGCGCGCGAGCAACTCCCGACCGCTGAACGGCTTGACGATATAGTCGTCGGCGCCCAGTTCCAGCCCCACGACCCGGTCGATTTCCTCGTCCTTGGCGGTGAGCATGATCACCGGTGGCATTTCGTTGTCGGCGCGCAATTGCCGGCAGAGTTCGAAGCCGTCCCTTCCCGGTAGCATCACGTCCAGCAGAATCAGGTCCACCCGCGTCTGCGCAATGCGGGAAAACATCTCGTCACCGTCGCCCGCGGAGAGGGCGGTATAGCCCTCGGCGGTGAGCAGGGCAGACACCAGCGAACGAATATCACTGTCGTCATCCACGACGAGGACACGGGCTTTGGACGCCGACATAATCAATTTATTTTTTATACAGATTGTCGGACTGTAGCAAAGTGGGCATCCCGGGCCAAGCTAGGTGCTACAAAAATTCACATTTCCGAGCGATGCGCTCCCAAGTGGCGCTATTCAAAAATCTGTTTTTCAAGTTCTGCCACACTTTTTCACATATTTGACAATATTTATTACAACAAGAGTGCCACAGTTAACGGCAACCCGAGTATAAATTTGCGTGAACAACAATAAACACTATGTCAATAAGACCGCGACTCTCCGCCTGTATCGGCCTGCTGGGCCTGCTGGTGCTGTGCCCGCAGGCATCCGCGCTGGAGCCTCTGAGCGCGCGTGATTTCGTCGCCGCCTGCAAGGCCTACCGGGAGGGGGGACACCTGATCCCCGGAGCCACCTGCCGGGCATTTCTGCAGGGATTTCTCGCTGCGGTTCCCGCTGCGGTCTCCGAAGAATCCAGGCCTTCTCCCTTTGTGCAGCGCGCACTGCGCACCCGCGGTGTGCGCCTGTCCGAGGAGACCGAACAGCGCCTGCATAGCCCCTACTGCCTTCCCCACGACGAACCGCTGGATACCCTGGTGAACCGGGTGGCCGGTGCGGACTACGACCTGCCCGGCGGGGCCGACGCTTCCGTGGTGGTGCGGAAGCTGCTCGAGGATTTCTACCGGTGTGACCGGGAGCTGTAGAGAATGCGTCACACTGCCAGTGTATTTCTGATTCTCGCTTTTATCTGGCTGTTCAATTCCGGGCATTACACGGCGCTGCTGTTGTCCCTGGGGTTGCTGTCCGTCGCTTTCGTCGTCTGGATCGCGCACCGCATGGATATTGTGGACCACGAATCCCAACCGATTCATTTGACGCTGAAGCTGCCGGGGTATTACTGGTGGCTGTTCCGGAAAATTCTCGCAGCCAACCTGGATGTGGTGATCCGGGCCTGGCGCGGGCCGTCGGCGATCAGCCCCTGTATCGGGAGCATACCGGCAAACCAGGCAACGGAGTTGGGAAGGGTGATCTATGCAAACTCGATCACCCTGACCCCCGGCACCGTGGCGATGAGACTGGAGGGTGACACCATTATCGTACACGCCCTCACCCGGGAGGGGCTCTCGGAGCTGCACTCCGGGGAGATGGAGCGGCGTGTCAGAGGGCTGGAAGAATAGATGCTTATCGCAACGACTGTCGCACTGCTGGTTGTGATGTGCATGGCCCTGGCCAGGGCTTTGCTCGGACCGACCATTTACGACCGCATTCTCGCGCTCAATATGTTCGGCACCAAGACGGTGCTGTTGATCTCGGTAATCTGTTTTCTGTTCGGCAGGCCGGAGTTTCTCGATGTGGCCCTGGTTTACTCGCTGATCAATTTTGTCAGCGTGATCGGTGTGCTCAGGTATTTCGAATACGACGCGGCGGTGCGGGAGCGGGCGGAACATGATTGAGAATGCGGTTGCCGCGATCAGCGGCGTGTCGCTGGCTCTGGGGTGTTTGCTGATGCTCTCCGGCGCCCTTGGCCTGCTGCGCTTTCCGGATTTTTACACGCGGATGCACGCCGCCGGTATTACCGACACCCTGGCCAGCTTCCTGATTATCTGCGGCCTGATGCCAATGGCCGGCTGGTCCCTGGCGCTGGCCAAGCTGGGGATGATACTGCTGTTTATTTTCTTTACCGGCCCCACTGCCAGCCATGCTTTGGCGCGGGCGGCGCAGCTGGGCCGGCCGGCGCTGGCCGTGGACGGGCAGGTGGATGCCGGGGTTGTGGAAGAGGTCGGTTCCGCTGCCGTGGAAGTGGAGCCGGACAGCGGCCGTATTTGAGTTTTTGCGAGGCGCTTGTGATGGAATTGCTGGTTGATATCGCGTTGCTGGGCCTGCTGCTGGTGACCGCCGTGGCGATCGCCTGGGCCAGGGACCTGCTCGCCGCGGTGATGCTGGCCGGCATCTACGGCCTTTTATCGGCGAGTTTCTTTATGGTCATGGGGGCGGTGGACGTGGCCTTTACCGAGGCCGCGGTGGGCGCGGGCATTTCGCCGCTGCTGATGCTCGCGACCCTGTCGCTCACCGGGCGTTTCCAGGCCGGCACCGATACCCGTCGGGTACTTTTTTCCCTGTCGCTGGTGATACTGGTGGGCGCGCTGTTGGTGGCCGCCACCCTGGATATGCCGGCTTTCGGTTCGCCCGAGGCCCCGGCGCAACAGCATGTGGCGCCGCGGTATATCACCGAGTCGATGAATGAAATCGGCATCCCCAATATCGTCACCTCGGTACTGGCCAGTTACCGGGCCTACGACACCCTGGGCGAAGTGGTGGTGATCTTTACCGCGGGCCTGGGTGTGTTGGCCCTGCTGATGTCACTGCCGCCGCAGGGTGAACCGGTGCGAGGGGAGCTTCTGTCGCCGATGCGCGGGCACCGGATACTCCGGGTGATCGGCAAGATACTGATCCCCCCGATCCTGGTGTTCGCCCTGTATGTGCAGTTTCACGGCGAATATGGACCCGGGGGCGGTTTCCAGGCGGGAGTGATCTTCGCCGTGGGATTTATTCTCTACGCCATGCTGTTTGGTCTGGATGTGGTGGCCAGGGTGGTGAGCAACGCGGTTGTCCAGGTGATCGCGGCCGTCGGCGTGCTGCTTTACGGCACCGTGGGCCTGCTGGGAATGCTTACCGGCAACAACTACCTGGATTACCGCGACCTCGCCGGGGACCCGGTGACCGGGCAGCATATCGGCATTATCGCCATCGAACTGGGCGTGGGGATTACCGTGGCGTCGGTGATGATGCTGGTATTTTTTGTGTTCTCCGGGCAACTGGCCGGAAGGAGGGCGGGGTAGATGTTGGTTGCGGCCCTTTACAACTACTGGATTGTCATTGCACTGATGATGATCGGGCTCTTCGTGGTGATCCTCGGGGGCAACCTGGTGAAAAAAATCATCGGGCTGAATATTTTCCAGACCTCTGTTTTTATTTTCTATATCAGCGTGGGGAAGGTGGATGGCGGCAGTGCGCCCATCCTGACCGAAGGAGTGGAACTCTATTCCAATCCGCTGCCCCATGTGCTGATTCTCACCGCGATCGTCGTCGGCATTGCCACCACCGCTCTCGCCCTGGCACTGGCAATACGTATCAAGCAGGCCTACGGCACGATTGAAGAGCGGGACATCCAGACAAGGGACAGCCAGTGTTAGCCCATTTGCCCGTACTACAGGTCATATTGCCGCTGGTAGCCGCGCCCTCCTGCCTGATTATCCGCAAATCCGGGCTCGTCTGGCTGTTCACCTTTCTGGTGAGCCTGGCGGCCCTGACGGTCAGCGCGCTGTTGTTGCAACAGGTGATCGACAGCGGCGTGATCAGCTATCACCTGGGCGGCTGGGATGCTCCCTGGGGTATCGAGTACCGCATCGATATTCTCAATGCCTGGGTGCTGCTGATCGTCAGCGCGCTGGGCACAGTGGTGCTCGCCGCTGCCCACACCAGTATCCGGCGGGAGCTGGAGGAAGGGCAGCAGATACTTTTCTATACCCTCTACCTGCTGTGTTTTTCCGGGTTGCTGGGTATCGTGGCCACCGGGGACGTGTTCAACGTGTTCGTGTTCCTGGAGATCTCTTCCCTGTCCACCTACGCGCTTATCGCCCTGGGACGGGACCGCCGCGCCCTCTGGGCGGCCTTTCAGTACCTGGTGATGGGAACCGTCGGTGCCACCTTTTTGCTGATCGGCATCGGCTTCTTGTATATGGTGACCGGCACCCTGAATATGCAGGACCTGGCGGCGCGGCTGCCGGCGATAGGAACATCGACGACGGTGCTGGCCGCCTTCGCGTTTATCCTGGTGGGGATCTGCCTGAAACTGGCCCTGTTTCCCCTACACCTGTGGCTCCCCAACGCCTACGCTTACGCACCTTCGGTGGTGACGGCGTTTATCGCCGCCACCGCCACCAAGGTGGCTGTCTACCTGCTGATCCGTTTCACGGTCAGTATATTCGGCGTCGACTTCTCCCTCTCGGTACTACCGCTGCAACATTTGTTGATCGGGTTGGGATTGCTGGGCGTGCTGACCGCTTCGGTGGTGGCCGTCTACCAGATGAATATCAAGCGGATGTTCGCCTACTCCAGTGTGGCGCAGGTGGGCTATATGATCGTTGGCATCGGCCTGGGCACCGCCGCCGGCCTGCAGGCGACGCTGTTGCACCTGTTCAACCACGCGCTGATGAAAGGGGCCCTGTTCCTCGCCCTGGCCGGGGTGGTCTACCGTGTCGGCAGCGCCAATATTTCCGCTTTCCGCGGCCTGGGCCGCCGTATGCCCTGGACCATGGGGGCGATCGTCATCGGCGGTATCAGCCTGATCGGCATGCCGCTGACCGCGGGTTTTATCAGCAAGTGGTACCTGATCTCCGCGGCGGTGGACAGCAGCCACTGGCTGGTGGCGCTGCTGCTGGTCGCCGGTTCGCTGCTCGCGGTCGCCTATGTCTGGCGCCTGGTGGAGGCCGCTTATTTCCATTCGCCAGAGACGCCCGACAAACCGGCGGACGAGGCTCCGCTCAGTCTTTTGATACCCACTTGGCTGCTGGCACTGGCCAACCTGTATTTCGGGGTCGATACGCGGTTGCCGCTGGCCGTCACTGAAATGGCTTCCCGCACCCTGTTCGGAGGTGCCCTGTGATCGGCAACGAGAGCCTGCTGCAACTCGCACTTCTGTTGCCGCTGGTGGCGGTGGCGGGCATCCGGCTTCTGGGCCGCCACGAGAACCTGCGCGAGGCGGTTTCGCTGCTCGCCGGCACCGCGCTGTTCGCCACCGTCTGTTCGCTTTACGACCCGGTTTTCCGCGGTGAACTGGTGGAGATCCGCTGGCTGGAACTGATGCCGGGCCTGAGCCTGGCGTTTCGCGCGGAACCCCTGGGCCTGCTGTTTTCCCTGATCGCGAGTTTCCTGTGGAGTGTGACCACACTGTATGCGATCGGCTATATGCGCGGGCACGGGGAGGGGAACCAGACGCGCTTCTACAGCCTGTTCGCGGTTTCCATCGGCGCGGTCATGGGAATCGCTTTTGCGGAAAACCTTTTCACCCTGTTTGTCTTCTACGAGGTGCTGACGCTCAGTACCTATCCGCTGGTCACCCACGCGGGCACCGACAAGGCCAGGGCCGGGGGGCGGGTGTACCTGGGTATTCTCCTGGGCACTTCCATTGGTTTCTTCCTGCTGGCGATCGTCGCCACCTGGCTGCTCGCCGGGACGCTGTCCTTTACCCCCGGCGGTGTCTTCGACGCGGATACGCCCCGCTCGCTGCTGTCGGTGTTGTTGGCGCTCTATGTGTTCGGGGTGGGCAAGGCGGCGGTGATGCCTTTCCACCGTTGGCTGCCGGCGGCCATGGTGGCGCCGACGCCGGTGAGCGCGCTGCTGCACGCGGTGGCGGTGGTGAAGGCCGGAGTGTTCGTGCTGCTGAAAGTCTGCCTGTTGATCTTCGGCCTGGATACCTTGGGAAGTATCCCGGCCACCGAGTGGTTGCTGTACCTGGCCGGCATTTCCGTGCTGCTGGCTTCGGTGGTGGCGTTGCGGCAGCAGAATCTCAAGGCGCGCCTGGCCTATTCGACGGTGAGCCAGCTCGGCTATATCACCATGGGAGCCCTGCTGGCCACCAGTGCCGGGTTCTCCGGCAGCGCACTGCATATCGTGATGCACGCCTTTGGAAAAATTACCCTGTTTT
Source organism: Microbulbifer rhizosphaerae (assembly GCF_014191725.1). Lineage (GTDB taxonomy): Bacteria > Pseudomonadota > Gammaproteobacteria > Pseudomonadales > Cellvibrionaceae > Microbulbifer > Microbulbifer rhizosphaerae. The sequence continues at coordinate 19,938 of NZ_JACHWZ010000009.1, read as the reverse complement.
TCTGTGCGGGCGCGATTCTGGTGGCCGCGCACAAGACCGAGATCCATCAACTGCGCGGCATAGGCCGGCAGATGCCCGTCACCATGGTTGCATTCTTTATCGCCAGTCTATCCATTATTGGTATTCCCCCCACCGGCGGCACCTGGAGTAAATGGTACCTGATGCTGGGCACCCTGGAGGCGGGCCAGTGGCTGCTGATGGCGCTGTTGATGGGCAGTTCATTGCTCAGTATTGCCTACCTACTGCCCATTCCGCTGCGGGCTTTCTTTAGCGGGAACGGGCAGGACAGCGGGGGGCCGCCTGTCGCGATTCGCGAAGCGCCCTGGCCGTCGCTGTTGGCGATAGGGGTTACTACCTTGGGTTGTATGTTGTTGCTGTTCTATCCCAATGCGTTTTATCAACTGATCAAAGTCGCGCTGTAGGATCTGTATGAGCCTGGAAAAGCATTATTTTTTTGACAATCCCAGGAACATCCAACGCCTGTTGAAGGTGTTCTATGTTGCTTGCGGCCTGCTGGTCGCGCTGGATTTTGTCGTGCACCGGCATACCGAGCATTACCTCGAACGGCTCTGGGGCTTTTATCCACTCTACGGTTTTGTGGGCTGTGTGGTTCTGGTGATCGTTGCCAAGTGGATGCGCGGTTTCCTGATGCGCGGAGAGGATTATTACGATCGGGTGGAACTCGCCGATCGGGATGAGGCAAGCGGGGGAGGGCAGGGCAGTGTTTGAGATTCCACCCTTTGTGCCGTTTTTCCTGGCAGCGCTGCTCGCGCTTTCCCTGCGTGGCTGGCCGCGCGCACTGGTGATGATCGCGGTGCCGCTGCTGAGCCTGGCCAATCTCTGGTTCACACCCGTGGGCAGTTACGGCCAGTTGGTGCTGATGGATTTTCAGCTGGAGTTTTTTCGCGCGGACAAGCTCAGCCTGTTGTTCGGTTACCTGTTCCATATCGCCGCGTTGATCTCGGTGATCTATTCACTGCATGTGCGTGACACGCTGCAGCAGAGCGTGAGCCTGCTCTACGCGGGCAGCGCACTGGGGGCGATATTCGCCGGTGACCTGTTGACCCTGTTTATTTTCTGGGAGCTGCTGGCGATCACCTCGGTGTTCCTGATCTGGGCGCGACGTAGCGGGCGTTCCTATGTGGCGGGGCTGCGCTACTTTACCATTCATATTTTTTCCGGCCTGCTGCTGCTGGCGGGGATTGTTTTCTACAGCCGCAGCCACGGTTCGCTGGAATTCACCTATATAGGCCTGGAGGGCGTGTACGGCTGGCTGATTTTCCTCGCTTTTGGGATCAAATGCGCCTTTCCGTTTTTTCACAACTGGCTTACCGACGCCTACCCGGAATCCACCCCCACGGGCACGGTATTTCTGAGTGCGTTTACCACCAAAGTGGCGGTCTACGCGCTGGCGCGATCCTATCCGGGGACCGAGTTGCTGGTTTATATCGGCGCAACCATGGCCTGCTTCCCGATTTTCTTCGCGGTGATCGAGAACGACCTGCGCAGGGTGTTGGCCTACAGCCTGATCAACCAGTTGGGCTTTATGGTGGTGGGTATCGGCATCGGCACTGCGCTGGCGATTAACGGCGCGGTGGCCCACGCGTTCAACGATGTGATTTTCAAGGGGCTGTTGTTTATGTCCATGGGGGCCGTGCTGCACGTCACCGGGAAAATCAACGGTTCGGAACTGGGCGGGCTGTATAAAACCATGCCCAAGACCACGGTGCTGTGCATCGTCGGTGCCGCATCGATTTCCGCCTTCCCGCTGTTCAGCGGTTTTGTCAGCAAGTCACTGGTGATGAGCGCGGCGATCGCGGAGGGCTACGATTGGGTGTGGCTCCTCCTGCTCTTCTCCGCGGCAGGGGTCTTCCACCACGCGGGGATCAAGATCCCGTACTTTGCTTTTTTCGCCCACGATTCCGGCATTCGCGCCCAGGAGCCGCCGACCAATATGCTGGTGGCCATGACTATCGCCGCGGTCCTGTGCCTGGCGGTGGGCATCTACCCGCAGGCGCTGTACCAGCTGCTGCCCCATGAAGTGTCCTACAGCCCCTACGATGTCACCCATGTGCTGACCCAGCTGCAACTGCTGTTCTTCTCGGCGCTGGCGTTCGTATGGCTGAACCTGCGCCGGTTGTATCCGCCGGAGCTGCCGTCGGTGAACCTGGATGTGGACTGGCTGTACCGGCGACTGCTGCCGGGCGCCGTCCGCCATGCGGTGGCCGGAGCTTTTCGCGTTGATGCGCGGCTGCGCGGCGGTGCGGTCAAAGCCGTCGAGCGGCTACTGGATAGCGTCAGCGCCCAGCAGAGGGCCGGTGGCATCCTGGCGCAGAACTGGCTGACCGGCAGTATGGTGGCGGGTGTGGCGCTGTTGCTGGGGGTTTTCCTGCTGTTGGGGTTAGTCGGCTGACAATTGTGGCTACAGGCTCTTACAGGGGCATTCTCTCAAGCCGGGAGTCATTTGTTCGAATTGGTTTTTGCACGGATCACTGCGCCGATAACGAATCCCGCCTGCGCAATGTGGGCGAGAGGCGCACCATATCGATCAGCGCGTCCATATAACGCTCCCCCAGCTCCGCCAGATCGCCGATCTGCGGCTGCAGCAGCCAGTCCTCCAGTACCCCAACCAGCGCGCCGTGCAGCATGGGCACAACCACTTCGATATCCAGGTCGGCGGGAAGCTGGCCCCTGGTGACCGCCGCGGTGACCAGTTCACGTACGCGTTCGACTCCCTCGGCGTGACCCTTGATCAGGCGCTGGTGGATCTCGCCACTCTCGGTCACCAGTTCGCAGCGGTGGAAGACAATTTCCAGGATCAGTTGCCACTGGCGGTTGCGGGACACTTCCTGGAAAAGCCACAGCCAGAGGCTGCGCAGCACACCCAACGGGTCGCGCTTCACGTCTTCGGCGGTACATTCACAGAGTTTCTCGCCGGGGAACTGCACCCGCTCGGTGAGCGCTGAGAAAAGGTCCGCCTTGTTGCGGAAATGGCCGTATACGGCCCCGCGGGTGACCCCCGCCAGTTCGGCGATTTCGGTGAGGGAGGGGCGGGCGACTCCGTGCTCGTGAAACACGGTGATGGCGGCATCCAGGATGCGCTCGCGGGTTTCCCTGGCTTCCTCTTTTCTGCGTCTGGCCATTGCTTGGAACTCTGTGTTCTGGGTACTTCTCGATTGCTCCGTTGGCCTCGGATACCCGGCTACTGGCCGACTTTCAATTGAAGTCGGTAGATTTGGCGCCGTTAATAGCGATTAACTACAGGATTTGGGCGGTGGGACCGTCCTCCTGCATCGGAGTAGGCGCATCCTAATCCATATTCACGGGTGAATAAATACTTGATATTCATTCATGCATGAATATAGAATCCGTCAATCTATCAGAACAGGACAGAGCTGTCTGTCCGTACAACCTTTGCTTAAGCGCGGCCCGCCCGGAAGGCGGGCCTTCACCGAGGTAGTCATGCTCAAGAAGAAAGCGTTCGTTAGTAGTGTGCTATTGGCATCTGTACTGCTCGCTGCCTGTGGAGAGGAATCCGCTGCTCCGCCACCGATGGCACCACAGGTAACTGTTGTGACCCTCAAGTCGGAGCCGGTGACCCTGACACGGGAACTGCCCGGCCGAACCAACCCCTACAAGGTGGCCGAGGTGCGTCCCCAAGTGAACGGCATCGTCGGACAGCAGTTGTTCCGCGAGGGTGGCCTGGTGGAGGCGGGACAGCCCCTTTATCAACTGGACGACGCCATCTATCGCGCCGATGTCGACAGCGCCAAAGCCAGTCTACAGAGCGCCCGCGCGACATTGAACGAGGCTCGCCTGAATGCCGAGCGCATCGCGAAACTGGTGAAGTCCGGCGCAGTGAGCAAACAGGAGAACGATAGCGCCCAGGCGACCCTGCAGAAGGCGGAAGCCGAAGTGGCCAGGGCCAAGGCGGCGGTGCAACAGGCCCGTATTCAACTGGACTACGCCCGTATCAGCGCGCCCATCGGCGGGCGCATCGGCAAGTCCGCGGTAACCCAGGGCGCCCTGGTCACCGCCAACCAGTCCGCCGCACTGGCCACGGTGCAGCAACTGGACCCCATTTATGTGGACCTGACCCAGTCCGCCAGTGAACTGCTGAGCCTGCGCAAGGCCCTGGATGCCGGCACCCTGGAAAACTCCGGCGACTTGCCGGTGAGCATCCTGCTGGAGGACGGCAGCACCTACGAACACAAGGGTAAACTGGAATTCGCCGAGGCCAGCGTGGACCCCTCCACCGGCAGCGTGCTGCTGCGGGTAGTGGTGCCCAACCCGGAGCACCTGCTGCTGCCGGGCATGTACGTGCGCGCGGTGGTGGGCCGCGGCGTGCGCGAGAACGCGATCCTGGTACCCCAGCAGGGCATCGCCCGGGATCCCAAGGGCAGCACCTCGGCCATGGTCGTGACCGGCGAGGGCACAGTGGCCCAGCGCTCGGTGCAGGTAAGCCGCACCATCGGCGACAAATGGCTGGTGGAAAGTGGCCTCGAGGCCGGTGACAGGGTCATCGTCGAGGGTCTGCAGAAGGTACGCCCGGGCGTGCCGGTACAGGCCGCCGAGGCACAGCCGGCCGCGACGCCCGCGGGTGTCGAGGCCACCGCCGGCGAGGACCAACCCGAAGAAGTCCCGGCGCCGACCGCGCAAGAGTCGTAAGGAGGTCCGGCAGTGGCAAGTTTCTTTATCAACCGCCCAATCTTTGCCTGGGTGATCGCGATCATGGTCATGGTCGGCGGCGGCTTGGCGATCACCCAGTTGGCGATCGAGCAATATCCGAATATCGCGCCGCCCGCAGTGACCGTCAACGCCCATTATCCCGGCGCCTCGGCGCAAGTGGTCGAGGGTTCGGTTACCCAGATCATCGAGGAAAACATGAAGGGGCTCGACGGCCTCCTGTACATGTCCGCGACCAGCCAGGCCAATGGCTCCGCCTCGATCACCCTCAATTTCTCCAGCGACACTGACGCGGACACCGCCCAGGTGCAAGTGCAGAACAAGCTGCAACTGGCCATGCCGCTGCTGCCGCAGGAGGTGCAGCGCCAGGGGGTCAACGTCAGCAAGTCGCGCAGCGGTTTCCTGATGGTGGCCGGCTTTGTATCCTCGGACGGCAGTATGTCCAAGACGGATATCTCCGACTATGTCACCTCCAGCCTGGTGGACCAGATCAGCCGGGTACAGGGAGTGGGTAATGTGCAGGTGTTCGGCTCCAAGTACGCCATGCGCATCTGGCTGGACCCCAACAAACTGAAGACCTACAACCTCACGCCGGCGGATATCTCCGCGGCAGTGCAGGCGCAGAATGCACAGGTGGCCGTGGGTAGCCTCGGCGGTACGCCGGCAGTGCGGGGGCAGCAGCTCAACGCGTCGGTCAATTCCCAGGGGCGGCTGCAGACGCCGGAGGAGTTCCGCAATGTAGTGGTGCGGGCCAATCCGGACGGCTCGGTGCTACGCCTGGGGGAGGTGGCCCGGGTGGAGCTGGGCGCCGAGGACTATTCGACCCTGACCCGCTTCAACCGCCAGCCCGCCACCGGTGTGGCCATTTCCCTGGCCAGCGGCGCCAACGCCCTGGAGACGGCGGAGGCGGTGAAGACGAAGTTGAACGAACTGGAGGCGAGCTTTCCCCCGGGGCTCAAATATGTGGTGCCCTTCGACACTACACCTTTCGTCAAGATCTCCATCGAGGGCGTGATTCACACCCTGATGGAGGCGGTGGTACTGGTGTTCCTGGTGATGTTCCTGTTCCTGCAGAACCTCCGTGCCACCCTGATCCCCACCATCGCCGTACCGGTGGTGCTGCTCGGCACCTTCGGCGTACTGGCGGCGCTGGGTTACTCCGTGAACATGCTGACCATGTTCGCCATGGTACTGGCCATCGGCCTGCTGGTGGACGACGCCATCGTGGTGGTGGAAAACGTCGAGCGGGTGATGGCGGAAGAGGGCTTGTCGCCGAAGGAGGCCACGAAAAAGTCGATGCAGCAGATCACCGGGGCCCTGGTGGGAATCGGCGTGGTGTTGTCGGCAGTGTTCGTGCCCATGGCGTTCATGAGCGGTTCCACCGGCGTCATCTACCGGCAGTTTTCCGTCACCATCGTATCGGCCATGGCGCTGTCGGTGCTGGCCGCCATTGTGTTGACGCCGGCACTCTGCGCGACCCTGCTCAAGCCGGTGAAAAAGGGCGGAGAGCACGGCACTTCCGGTTTCCTGGGGGGCTTTTTCGGCTGGTTCAACCGCAATTTTGAGCGGGGCAGTGAGCAATACCGGCGCGGCGTGCGCGGCATTCTGGCGCGCAGCGGCCGCTTCGTGGCCATTTATGCCGCCCTGTTCGCAGCCGTGGGCCTGCTGTTCCTGCACACCCCCAGTTCCTTCCTGCCGGAAGAGGACCAGGGCGTTCTCTTCTCCATGGTGCAGGCACCGGTGGGCGCCACCCAGGAGCGCACCATGGAGTCCATCCACAAGGTGGAGGACCACTTCCTGAACAACGAACAGGAGTCGGTGGCATCCGTTTTCTCCGTGCAGGGCTTCAGTTTCGCCGGCAGCGGCCAGAATGCCGGTATTGTCTTCGTCAAACTGAAGGACTGGAGTGAGCGCGAGGAGGAATCGCAAGGCGCCGGCGCCGTCGCCATGCGCGGCATGGGCGCGCTGATGCAGATCAAGGACGCCATTGCCTACGCCTTCGCGCCGCCGGCGGTGATGGAACTGGGCACCTCCAACGGCTTCAACTTCTACCTGAAGGACAACGGTGCCCTGGGTCACGAGGCGCTGCTGGCGGCCCGCAACCAGTTTCTCGGCGCCGCGGCACAGAGCGAGCTGCTGGTCAATGTGCGCCCCAACGGCCAGGAGGACACGCCCCAGTTCCAGGTGGATATCAACACCGCCAAGGCGGCGTCGCTGAGCGTGTCCCTGAGCGCCATTAACAATACCCTCAGCGCCGCCTGGGGCAGCCAGTATGTGGACGACTTTATCGATCGCGGCCGCGTGAAGCGCGTCTATATGCAGGCGGACGCCGAGTACCGCATGGATCCGGAGGACTTCAACCTCTGGTATGTGCGCAACGATGGGGGCGAGATGGTGCCCCTGTCCAGCTTTGCCAGCTACCGCTGGAAGTACGGCTCGCCGCGCCTGGAGCGCTACAACGGCGTGGCGGCCATGCAGATCAACGGTCAGGCCGCGCCCGGCGTCAGCTCCGGCGAGGCCATGGCAGAAGTGACGCGGCTGGTGGCTACCCTGCCGCAGGGAATCGGCATGGAGTGGACCGGTCTGTCCTACGAGGAGCGCGCCGCTGGCGCGCAGACACCGCTGCTGTATGCACTGTCGCTGCTGGTCGTCTTCCTGTGCCTGGCGGCGCTGTACGAGAGCTGGACGGTGCCCACCTCGGTACTGCTGATGGCCCCGCTGGGGATTCTCGGCGCGGTGCTGGCGAGCAACCTGCGCGGCATGGAACGGGATATCTATTTCCAGGTGGCCATGCTCACTACCGTGGGCCTGACCAGCAAGAACGCCATCCTGATCGTGGAGTTCGCCAAGCAGAACCTGGAGAGCGGCATGGAGCTGGTGCAGGCCACCATGCAGGCGGTGCGCGACCGCTTGCGGCCGATTATCATGACGTCGCTGGCGTTTGGCCTCGGCGTACTGCCCCTGGCCATCGCCTCCGGCGCCGGCTCCGGCGCCCAGCGCGCCATCGGCACCGGGGTGTTGGGCGGAATGATCGTGGGCACATCGCTGGGGATTTTCTTTATCCCGCTGTTTTTTGTGGTGGTGCAGAAACTGTTTGGCCGCAGACGGTCCCAGGAAGTTGTACAGGACTCCGACAGCGCGGCACAGCTTCGCGAAGAAACCGCCGAAGCCCTGTAGGAGCGGTCCGGCCGGGAGCGGCGGCTCCCGGCCGGACCGCTCCTACAGTTTTGCCGCAACAAAGCCACAACATATGCCCCGCAGTCTCAGTAGAGCACATCCCTCCAAAAAAACCGCTTTTTGTGCCAATCATAAAATCGCACAACAGGCTTATATGATTTATCTCTATATATCACGAATCCCGCGCCAACCGTCTGGTATTGGCCTGGCCACCTCTGTATAGTCCGCCGCGCAATTTTGGCATCGATGTCGCCCGTGCGACGTACCCCGCCCCCGCAGCTGATGGATGCTGGACGGCTGCGCCCGGAACAAAACGCTCCCAAGAAGAACAACTAATTAGAAGAACGGCAGTTCGCGCTTTTCCCGGTGGAAAAGCCGCGGGACCTGTTTTGCTGTTTGTGGCCGGAATCCGCCGGGTTGTCAGATGACCCCATATCTATTCAAGGATCGTGAAATGTTCGAGATAGTTCTGCTTTTCCTATTGGCCGCGGCCCTGGTGCCGCCGCTCTGCCTGTTGGGCCAGGTATCGGTACTGAAAAAACGTGTGGAGCGGGTGCTGTCAACCTCGGCTGGCCCAGAGGAGTACAGCTATGCCCTGGCGGCGGCCCAGCGCGATCTGGTGCAGTCCTTCGATGTTTTCGACAGCCTGCTCGCCTCCCTGCAATATTCACACGGAGCCCTGAGCCCTACCGCCCGTCTTTTTGTTTCCACCTTCCGCGAGCGGGCTGCCGCCTACGTGGAGCGGGGTTGTGAAGGCAGCCTCCTGAGTACGCAACTGCGCGAGGACCGCTTGAAACAGCTGGCAGTGATACTGGCGCAGAAGCACCAGGCGGATCTGGTGCGACGGGGCTACCCGCCAGTGAATCCGGATGCGCTGGATAACGGGGATTTCAGTGAATATCTCAAGCTGCTTAAATATCTTGTGCAGCGCTACCTGGCGCATATCGAAGTTGCGGAAAGCGGGCGGGCCGTCGGGGCCAGGCTCTTCCCTGCGGAGGCTCTTTGAGGCGGTGATGGAAAAGACATCGACAACTGTGCCCGCGATTATCGGTCTGTGCCGGGAATGGTGCCGGGAAACGGAAGCTATCTGGCCCCGCCTGCAGAGGTTTGTGGAGCAGATGTCCGACAGGATACGAATTCGCGAAGCGGGAGTTCAGGTTCAACGGGAGCTGCCGGAGGGTTCCCACACCGTTGCGGAGCTGGCCTATTGGCAGGTGCAGTGGGTACTGGGCATGGAGCCGGCGCAGCTTTGTGACAATACGGTTGCCATTGCGCGCTTCTGCCGGGTATTTCTCTTCGCCGGCGAACTGGACCGGAGCGCTCTCCCGCCGGGTTCGGAACAGCTTTTCGAAGAACTGCTGGAATATACCCAGTGGATGGAAACCACTCTGCTGATGGAAATACAGGGCAGCGTCAAATCTCACCGGCTGGAGCAACTGGCGGATGCGATCCACCGCAGTTGCCGGCGGCTGCCGGAACCGGCGCGGCTTTCGCGGATTTCACAGCTTTGCGGGCCACTTACAACGCTTTCAGGGAGCGGCCAGTAGTTTTAGAATCCCGGCAGGTCCAATAACACAAAAGGCACGGGAATGAGAAAAGGCACACTGGCGGCGGGATTGGTTTCACTTTTTGCCGGCAATCCGGTTACAGCCGAAGAAAACCGGCTGGAAACCATCGCGGTTACCGGCACCCGCTACGAGCAGCCGCTGCGGAATCACGCCGGCAGCCTTTCCCTGTTGAGCCGTTCCTCCCTCGAACTGATCTCCCATACTCATATCCAGCAGAGCCTGGCCCGCGTGCCCGGAGCGAATTTTGCCCGCGGCAATGGCCAGGAATATCTGCCTTCCCTGCGTTCGCCGGTGTTGAGCGGTGCCGGCGCCTGCGGCGGGCTGCTGGCCGCGGAGGACGGCATCCCGCTGCGCGCCGCCGGTTTCTGCAATATCAATGAACTCTTCGAATCCGGCAGCGAAATGGCGCGGCGCATTGAAGTGGTCCGCGGACCCGCCGGAACGCTATACGGCTCCAACGCCATGCACGGTGTAATCAATGTGATCGGCCCGGTGGTAGAAGAGGAAGCGGGAGTGACCACGGGCCTGGAGGGTGGACCCCACGATTACGCGCGTACAGGTATTTCCGGCAACAGCGGATTGTCCGGCGCTCACGGGTTGCGCGCGGATCTTTCGCTGACCCACGACGGCGGTTACCGCGATCACTCCGGTTTCGATCAGCAGAAATTCCGCCTGGCGCACCGTTACGACGGCGTTGAACTATCCGTGACCACGCGCCTGGCCGTTGCCAATCTCAATCAGGAAACCGCCGGCTATATCGAGGGGGAGGGCGCCTACCGCAGCCGGCGCCTGAGCCGCACCAATCCCAATCCGGAGGCGTTTCGCGATGCCCGGGCCCTGCGATTGTCGTCGCAGGTGGAAATGGATCTGGAGGAGGGCGCGCGACTCAGCCTGACACCCTATCTTCGCAAGACGGAAATGGAATTCCTGCAACACTATCTGCCCGGCAAGCCGCTGGAGGAAAACGGCCAGCGCAGCGCAGGTATTCGCAGCAGCTACCGGACCGATCCCAATGCACCCTGGCAGCTGATCGCGGGACTGGATGCGGAGTACACTCATGCCTTTTTGCTCGAACGCCAGGACACACCCACCGAAGGTTCGGAATTTCTGCGGGAGACGATTCCGCTGGGCCGGCACTATGATTACCAGGTGGACGCGCTGATGGCCGCGCCCTTTGCGCTGGCGAACTGGCAGGCAAGCGAGTCGCTGGCGCTAAACGCCGGCCTGCGTTACGAGACGATGGTTTACGACTATGACAACCGCATGCTCGCCGGGCGCACCGCGGAGGACGGAACGCCCTGCGGTTTCGGCGGCTGCCGTTTCAGCCGGCCGGAAAATCGCGAGGACCGCTTTGAAAACTGGTCGCCGAAAATCGGCGGTATCTATCAAATGGCTGAAAACCAGCAGCTCTTTTTCAACCTGGCCCACGGTTTCCGCGCACCACAGGCCACCGAGCTCTACCGCCTGCAACGGCAGCAGACAGTGGCGGAACTGGACCCGGAAGAAATCGCCAGTGTGGAAATCGGTTTGCGCAGCCAGTGGGAGCGGCTTGGCTATGAACTGGTGGCCTACGCTATGCACAAGGACAATGTGATTTTTCGCGATGCGGATTTTCTCAACCAGTCCAATGGCAAAACAAAGCACCGGGGAGTGGAGCTGGCCCTGGACTATGCACTGGCGGAAGACTGGCAACTGGAGATGTCCGCCAGTTACGCCGAACACCGCTACCGGGACGACCGCCTGCTGGACGGTATGTCGATAGAAAATAATTTAATGGACTCGGCCCCGCGGCATTTCGGCAGTAGCCGCCTGCTCTGGCAGCCCTCGGCGCAAGTACATGCTGAACTGGAGTGGCTGCACCGGGGGGGCTATTACACCGATCCGCAGAATCTGCACAGCTACCCGGGACACGACCTGCTCAATCTGCGCACCCGGTTTCAATTGGACGAGCGCTGGGCGCTGTCCGCGCGGCTGATCAATCTCACCGACGAAGCCTACGCGGAGCGGGCGGACTACAGCAGTTTTTCCGGCAACCGCTATTTTCCCGGCGAGCCGCGTTCCCTCTACCTGGAACTCCACGCGACTCTTTTGTAGGAGCGGCCCATGGCCGCGATCGGCCTTGCTTCGTAGTCATAAGCACTAAGATAATCAGCTTCTCTTTGTAGGATGGGCAAAGCGTAGCGTGCCCGTCTTCCGGGGCCTCAATGGGCACGCTACGCTTTGCCCATCCTACAAAAATTGCCCTGGCCCCGGCAGCTCTGCTACCGGGGCGGACACTCCATAAACATTCCCCTATATTTTTCTTTTCGATTGATCGACTTACACAGTCGTGCAATGGATTTTCCATTGATTTTACAAGAGTGCTCGTGTTAGAAGAGACGCCTCTGCTGTATAAGATCCCAATTTGAGGCCATTTCCTGATTGGCCTGGAAAAGTAAGCGCAAGCGCATTATTGCGGACATGGAGTGTGATGTGGGGGTACCAATAGCAAAAGGGAGCTACTTTTCCTGTTTGTCTGTCATTGCCAGATTTCACCAATTGGCAACTAATCCGACACAGCTGAATCGCGAATTCCCTGAATCCGAACACTTGGCGGCACACGAGGCGATAGCGGCGGCCAATTTTCTCGGCCTTAAAGCCAGGCTTGTCCAGAGAAAGGCTGAAGAGCTGAGCGAGCTGCCCTTGCCGGCAGTGGTCATTTCCGCGGAAGGTGAATGCACCATACTGGGCCGCATTCACGATGGCAAGGCGCTGCTACAGAAGGCCTGCGAGCCCAAACCCTATACAGTTCCGATTGAGGAGTTACTCGACTCCGATTCGGGTGCGATCTCCCTGCTGGTTTTTCGCAGGAAGGGTGTACTGTCCTCTATCCAGCAGAAATTCGATATCTCCTGGTTTATTCCCGCCATTCTCAAATACAAGAAGCTGCTGGGCCAGGTAATGCTGGCATCCTTCTTTATCCAGCTGTTTGCCCTGGTTACACCATTGTTCTTCCAGGTAGTCGTGGACAAAGTACTGGTGCACCAGGGGTTGACCACCCTGGATGTGCTGGCGCTGGGCTTTCTGGTGGTCTGTGTGTTCGATGTGCTGCTCAACGGCCTGCGGACCTATCTGTTCAGCCATACCTCCAATCGCATCGACGTGGTGCTCGGTGCCCGGCTGTTCCACCATCTGCTGCGTCTGCCGATCGCCTATTTCCAGAGCCGCCGAGTTGGAGACACCGTGGCGCGGGTGCGGGAGCTGGACTCCATCCGCCAGTTCATCACCGGTTCGGCGCTGACACTGTGTATCGATCTGTTCTTCACCCTGGTGTTCTTCGCGGTGATGTTTCTCTACAGCCCGACACTGACCTGGATAGTGCTGGGCTCGCTGCCGCTCTACGTAATCCTCTCCATTGCGATCACACCTGTGTTGCGCAACCGGCTCAATGAAAAGTTCAAGCTCGGCGCGGAGAACCAGGCATTCCTGGTGGAAGCCTGCAACGGTGTGGAGACGCTGAAGAGCCCGGCGGTGGAGCCGCAGATGCAGCGTCGCTGGGAGGAGCAGATGGCGGGCTACGTCAACGCCTCCTTCCGGGCCCTCAACCTGGGCAATATCGCCAACCAAGCCGCCAGCCTGATCAACAAGCTGGTGACCATCGGCATCCTGTGGGTGGGGGCGCACCTGGTGATCGCGGGCGAACTCAGTGTGGGGATGTTGATCGCCTTCAATATGATTGCCGGCCGGGTCAGCCAGCCGATTCTCAAGCTGGTGCAGCTGTGGCAGGACTTTCAGCAGGCGGGCATTTCCGTCAAACGCCTGGGCGATATCCTCAATACACCCAGGGAGGCGGGGCATGATCCCAACCGCACCACACTGCCGGACATTCGCGGCGAGATCCGCTTCGAGCATGTGAAATTCCGCTACGGGCCGGACAGGCCCCTGGTCATCGACGATATCCAGCTCGCCATCAGGCCCGGAGAAATCGTCGGCATAGTGGGCAGATCCGGCTCCGGGAAGAGCACCCTCACAAAGCTGGTGCAGCGGCTACATGTGCCAGAGGCAGGGCGCGTGCTGATCGACGGCGTCGACCTGGCACTGGTGGACCCGGCCTGGCTGCGCCAGCGGGTCGGGGTAGTGCTCCAGGAGAGTTTCCTGCTCAACCGCACCGTGCGGGAGAACATCGCCCTGGCGGACCCCGGTGCGCCCATGGAGAAAGTGATTGCCGCGGCCAAACAGTCAGGAGCCTACGACTTTATCCTGGAGCTGCCGGAGGGCTTCGATACCGTGGTCGGTGAGCAGGGCAGCTCCCTCTCCGGCGGGCAGAAGCAGCGCATTGCCATAGCCCGCGCGCTGATGGCAGACCCGAGGATACTGATCTTCGACGAAGCCACCAGCGCTCTGGACTACGAATCGGAAGCGGTGGTCCAGGCCAATATGCGTCAGATCTGTCAGGGCCGAACGGTGTTGATTATCGCCCACCGCCTCTCCGCCGTGCGCGACGCCAATCGCATCGTGGTGATGGACAAGGGGCGCATCGTGGAGCAGGGCGGGCCCAAGCAGCTGCTGCAGAAGAACGGCCACTTCGCCAAGCTGAACGCCATGCAGTCCAACCTGCGGGAGGTGGTGTGAGCAAGCTGCCTTCACTATTTTCGGCCCGCTCCGGGCGGCGCAAACGCGATTCACTATTGGACTTCGTGCCCGCGGCGCTGGAGATAGAGCAGTCACCGCCCAACCCGCTGGGCCTGTGGCTGATCAACAGCATCTGCCTGTTCTTTGTCATTGCCATCCTCTGGGCCATCTTCGGCAAGATAGACATAGTCGCCGTGGCCGAGGGCACCGTCGTTCCCGACGGCAAGGTAAAAACCATCCAGGCCAACGAACTGTCGGTAGTACGGGAAATCCATGTGCTGGAGGGTAGTCGGGTGGAAGAGGGAGATCCACTGATCACCCTGGATGCCACCAATGCCGCCGCCGACCTGGAGCGCCTGGATGGCGAACTCAAGACATCCCGCGCCCGCCTGGCGCGGGAGCGGGTGTATTCCGCCTACCTGCCGCGGCTGGGAGAGGGGAAGGTCGCGATGATGCAGGAGGCACAAGCCGGCCTGCGGGACAAGCTCGTCGGTGTGGATGCCCGGGAACAGCATCCCTTCCAGCAGAGCCTGCTGCGTGGCTACTTTACCGACTACCTGGCCGAAAGCGACCTGATCGACCAGCAGATCGACTCCAAACAGCAGGAACTCGATATGTCCCGCGCCCTGGTGCGCAAGGCGGAAAAGATCCTGCCCATACTCACCGAGCGCACCGCCTCCCTGGAAAAGCTCCTCAGCCGCGATTTGGTAGCCCGGGACAAATACCTGGAACTGGAACAACAGCGCATAGACGCGGAGGAAGGGCTGGCACTGGAACAGGAGAGGATAGAGCAGCTTCAGTCGCAGCTTCGCGAACTGGACCTGCAGCGGTCCGCACTGTTGAGCAAATCGCTGTATAACAGCCTCTCCCAGCAGGAAGAACTGGAGCGGAATATTACCTCCCTGGAAAAGGAGTACGCCAAGGCCCGGCTCAGAAACCTCCAGCAGGTGATTCGCGCCCCCATCGCCGGCACCGTCCAGGAACTGGCAATCCATACCCGCGGCGCGGTGCTCGAGCCCGCCCAGCCACTGATGCAGATAGTGCCCGCCGGCAGCACGCTGGAAGTCCAGGCCTGGGTACTGAATCAGGATATCGGCTTTGTCGAGGAAGGGCAGCCGGTCACCGTCAAGGTATCCACCTTCAACTTTACCAAGTACGGATTCATCGAAGGCACGGTCGCCAACCTGTCCGAGGATGCAGTAATGGACGAGGACAAGGGCTACCGCTACCTGTCCAGTGTCCGCCTGAACACCCAGAGCCTGCAACTGCCGGATCGGGAACTGCCGCTACGTGCCGGTATGCACGTGGTGGCGGAGGTAAAAACCGGTAAGAGAAATATCTACGAGTACTTTACCAAGCCGATTCGGGAATCGCTCGGCAACAGTTTTGGAGAGAGGTAGGTATAAATATGGATGATATCTGCATTTGGCGCAGCCTTTTGTCCAGGCAATCCAACTTGCTTTGGGCACTTATTGCTCCCATGTTGGTCGTAGCTGCCTGCACCACATCTCATGAGGATAAATCAACAGGGAGGATACAAGGAGGCTCAGGCCCGGCTAGCTGCGCAGCAGAAACAAGACCAGTTGAAGAAATGATCTGCGAAGATAGAAAACTACAAAAGCTCCACGAGGAGCTTGAAGACGTATATGTGCGCTTGAAGGCGGTACCGCAAGCCCGAGCTCCGGTTAGGGAATCTCAGCAATCCTGGCTAAGGGTCAGAAATGACTGCCTGCGCGAGCACTGTTTGGAGATGGTTTATCGCATGCGTATTGACCGTATGCAAAGAGCCCTGGAGATGTGCGAGGTGGACAGCAGGTTGACGTATTCTTCTATGGCAGCTCCTACTGAAAGATGCCAAAGATCCTTGCTGAGCCTGAAAGTATCGAAAGCCGGTGAAATAATGCCCATGCAGACCATGGAACCACAGGTGCGGAAAGTCCATGCAAACCTCCGCCCGGTGCGAGAGGTGACTGGCAATACTCTAACTCCCCGTACTCTTCACCACACTCCCGTTAGAATGGAGACTGCACGCTACGCGAAGGAGAATGATAACAGGGAGCGAATTCCTGCCCAAAACAATCGGAAAATCAGAAAAGCGATAAAGCCGGGGTTTGACTGCAGCCAAAAGCTGAACTACAGCGAAATGTCCATATGTTCGGATTCCTATTTGTCGGGCCTTGATAATCATCTAAATACCTTGTACAGAGAATATCAGAAGATAACTCCTTCTCCAGAATCCTTGAAACAAATCCAGTTGAAGTGGCTGAAAAAACGCAACTCCTGCAAGGAATATAGCTGTATAGCGGAAAGCTATAACCTGAGGATTTCCGAAATCATTCTGGGGATAGAGAATATTCATGCTCAGTTTTCTGAGCCTGCGAAAAGTGGCAATGATTATGATTAGTGAAAAAACGGAAGTAGGGTTCTGTATGTCGTGATGTTCGTTGCTAGCTAATTAAGCAGCTGAACGATCTGGGGATATAAATGATCGAGCAGAATAAGGTGGCTGTTATGAGTAAAGAGAAAAGAAAGTATGGCGTTGTCTATCTGATGAGAAAGATAGATTTACTTATAGGGTAGATCTTTACATGTATAAAAAAGTGATTGATGTTGAGAAATTGAAGAAACTTCTAAATTGTTATGACTAAAGAAGATTAGTAATGAATAGCTCAACTGCAGAAGAAGCTCTCAATCTATATCTTTATAGCACTAAAAATTGAGCTGATTCAAATAAGATATGAACAATAAACGGTAATGAATTGCTTCGCAGCAACTTTGGAGAGAGGTAGGAATGCGTATGAACAGTCCTAGGGTTGACATTCAACCGCTTTATCGAGCGGGAAGATTGGAGTTGAATATTAAACAACGATTCAGTCCTTTGATACTCCTATCTATCTTGCTTTGTGCGCTTATCGTGGCGGGATGTGGAGACAGTGTTGAAAGAACAGACAATACTGCGAAAAATAATGATCGCTGGGAATTCGAGATAAACAATACGAGCTTCAGTATCCCCCATAAATATTCGAAAGGAGGGGGTAGAACAGGAGATGGAATCCTGGAAACAGCCAACCTCTGGGCTTTGTTACCTGACTTTGAGGGTTATGACAAAGAGGTGAATCATCACGATTTTTACGGGGTTTATCACAAGGGAAGGCGTATACAGATAATGCTGATTACTCGGTATCGGAGAATGACGGTGCCACAGATTGTTGCTAAAAAAGATGCCTGGAAGGAGTATTCGGTGTTGGGTGGGCGCCATCAGGGTGGAAAGTATGATGAGATGCACTATGGGCTGGAATATTATCATTCAGATTTCAATGTTATTCGGTCAGCATATTTACATCGTAAAAATGGAATACCAATAGTGCTTTTTAGGTGTGACAAACCTTCTCAAGCACCATACCCAGGATGTCAAGGGGTGTGGGACTACAATGAAGAAATAGCTGTAAATTTTGATTTTAGTGTCGAATACCTTCCGCAATGGCGAGATATTATGGTCAATATTAAGAAGCTTTTGGATGGCGACCTGAACTGATTCGCTCAAAAATTATATCTGAGCAATAAACGACAATGAATCGCTTAGCAACAACATTTGGAAGAGGCAGGAGTGTGTATGAACAATCCTTGGGTTGACTTTCAATCGCTTTATCGAGTGGGCAGGTTTGGTTTAAATATTAAACAACAATTCAGTCCTTTGATAGCCCTATCTACCTTGCTTTGTGTGTTTATCGTGGCGGGGTGTGGAGACAGTGCTGAAAGAGCAGGCAATACTGCTAATGACCGGTGGGAGTTCGAGATAAACAATACGAATTTCAGCATCCCCAATAAATATTCGAAAGGGGGGGGGAGAACAGGAGATGGAATCTTGGAAACAGCCAACCTCTGGGCTTTGTTACCTGACTTCGAGGGTTATGACAAAGGTATGAATCATCACGATTTTTACGAGGTTTACCACAGGGGAAAGCGTATTCAGATAATGCTGATTACCCGGTATCGGCGAATGACGGTGCCGCAGTATGTTGCTAAAAAGGATGCATGGGAGGAGAATTCGGTACTGGGTGGGCGTCATCAGGGCGGAAAATATGATGAGATGCGCTATGGACTGGAATATTATCATTCAGATTTCAATGTCATTCCGTCAGTATACTTATATCGTGAAGATGGAATTCCAAAAATATTTTTTGGATGTAATAAGACCTCTCAGGTTCCATATCCGGGATGCCAAGGGCTGTGGGATTACAATGAAGAAGTAGCTGTAGAGTTCGATTTTAGTGTCGAATATCTCCCGCAATGGCGAGAGATTGTGGCCAATATTAAAAAGCTTTTGGATGGTGATCTGGAATAATGTGTTTGATATAAAACTTTGCATTAAAATGGAAAGACAAGGAGAGTGGTAATGGCTTTGGTAATTGAAGAATCTGTACTGCAGCAAGCGCAAACATTAGTAGATCAGGGTGATGTGGTTGGTGCCTGGGGAATTCTTGCCAAGGCTGGCGACAGCTACGCAGCCAAGGCGGAGTTCATTGTCGGCGAATGGCAGGATCCTCAATCTATATTCGCGATGATGGTAGATGTCCAATGGGAGAGAGCGGGAGTTAGTGAAGCGGATAAGCAGACCAACTTTATGCTGGTTGCGCAGCAGCATCTTCAAAACTACCTCAATTATATTGATCGAGATGTCAGCAACCGTCTGCCGAAAA
Source organism: Microbulbifer rhizosphaerae (assembly GCF_014191725.1). Classification (GTDB taxonomy): domain Bacteria; phylum Pseudomonadota; class Gammaproteobacteria; order Pseudomonadales; family Cellvibrionaceae; genus Microbulbifer; species Microbulbifer rhizosphaerae. The sequence goes on along the minus strand of NZ_JACHWZ010000009.1, from coordinate 1,196 downwards.
CCGATTTTATAGAGGCTAGTTATCGCCAGGCCCTTAATGATTTTGGTCTTCCTGCAGCTGCAGCCATTGACTCAATATTCAGTGCCGCGGACCTACAATTGGAGAACGAGGTTTCCTTAGGCGTGGAGGACCTGAGTTGGGGCACTATGTTAGGCATGGAGCCGGAGCGTATTGTGTATGATTCCAGGGTGTTCGAGGATCAACCTGGAGACCTTGCATGGGAAACAATACAGATTCTGAATGGCGTGGCATTGAAATTTGGATATCGATATACGCTTGCGGCTAAAGAATCTTTTGACTCGATGCTAGCAGCAGGCGGAGAAGCTCTATCGAATATTAAGGGTATAGATATAGAGGCTTTGGGGCGCGCTTATCAATTGATTTCCGCCATAGATCCAAGTATCAGCCATATCAGTTCTGTCAATATTGTTTCGGCACTGTCTAGTATTGATGATGCCAACAGCCTCGCCAAGCTGATCAATGAACTCAAATCCCTTATCTATACCTCTGAAGAGGAGTTGTTTGTTGACCGGGACCAGACTGTAGTAGCTGCAGCCGAATTGATCGGTCAGCTGGAAGGTGATGCCGGTCAGCGGTATGAAGTTATTGATTTGACGAAAAGCGTAGCACCTGATCTCGCAGAGAAAGCGCAGAGTAATATCGCCTATCGCTACGCCTTAATCAAGCTGAATCCATTTGTGGTCGATGGGAATAGCGGTATTTATGTGAATCATAACCTGAACGGTGAATTGGATTTGTATGATCCGGAGACAGGGCAGGGGACATTGACTGCTGGCTATCTTAATGACCGTGCAAATATGCTCTCCTATATGATCGAGAGAACGGTAACTGGTTCCACTCCTACTTCAAGCGAGTTGGCTGAGTATCGTGACTTATCTACTGGTGACTTGGTGTTTGTCGATGTTCCGTCCCATGTTGATGCTGCTAAGCAATTTGTATTTGGTAGTGATAATGGCGAATTATTGAGTGGGTTGGGAAATGATGATCGCCTTTATGGTATGGGAGGAAATGATACTCTTATTGGAGGTGAAGGTAGCGATTATCTAGAGGGCGGTGCCGGAAATGACAGGTATGAGTTTTCCCTGTAGTTGCATAAAAAAAGCACGTTATCCTGCAAAAATACCGAGATTTGCAGTCTCAAACGTGTCTTTCAGATAAGGTCCTGGATCTCACTA
>NZ_JACHWZ010000008.1 GCF_014191725.1 Microbulbifer rhizosphaerae | reverse complement strand
AACAGTGGTCGCTTGAGTAATCCACTCATAAATTGAGGTAAACTGTCTCACAAAAGCCTGCTTCCGGTGGTTCGCCGGAAGCAGGCTTTTTTTTTGACAACCCTTTTCCTGTTTGCAGCAAGTTACGCCGTAAGGCGGTTCCCGTGCCCTTGCAACGGCGAGAAATTTTTCATTCTTGATTTGTCAGGAAAGAGAAGAAGAGGAAGGGAAGAGCAGGACACCCAATAACTGAAAAATGAAACAGGCATGGCTTCAAACCGGTAACAAGGCTCAATGAATTCAGTCAGTGGATGATGTTATGCCGGCGGGTAGTGAATAACAGTGCCATCCATCAGCCGCGCCCGCCATCCGTCGGCGACTTCTGCAAGGCGGGCCAGTTCCGCGGAATCCAGGGTTTCACCGCAGATAAAGCGCTGGGAGGGCACAGAACCTTTGCATAACTGATGCCAGCGCTCCACCACCTCGCGCAGAGCCCAGCCAGCCGCTTGCTCTTCGGATATGCAGCACTGCATGGTAGTGATTGCTCATCATTGCATAAGCACAGACATCCAGCGCGAACACCTCGGCCAGTTCCAGCCATCGGTCCTCGATCCACTGGCGGCGGTGCTCAAAACACTGCCCGGTATGCTCGTCCCATTCGCGGGGCTTTTTTGTGCTACAGAGCAAAGTAAATGGGGAAATAAAATGTAAGATGTATAGGCTGAGTCCATCCACTGAAAGCGAATCGTGTCGCAGAGATGGTGGACGCGCTTCGCTTACCTACCCTACAAAATATTTTTAATTTGCTCCACTAAGGAACCTTCAATGAAGTTGTTTCCCGCACCATTGGCCCTGACCGCATCCCTGCTACTCGCCGCCTGCGGGGGCGGTGGTTCCTCCGACACCGGCTCGTCCAGTTCGTCTTCTTCCAGTTCGTCTTCTTCCAGCTCGTCTTCTTCCAGCTCGTCCTCGTCGAGTTCCTCTTCGTCGAGTTCCTCTTCGTCGAGTTCCTCCTCATCGAGTTCCTCCTCGTCGAGCTCCTCCTCGTCCTCGTCGAGTTCATCCTCATCTTCGTCGAGTTCGTCCTCCAGTAGTAGCTCCAGCTCGTCCAGCGGCAGCCCCGGCACCGCGGGTATCAGTGAGGAATGCCGCACCCTGGCCACCGATCCCAATGTCAACTGGCGCGATTCCACGGAGCTGGATACCGAGCAGGAAATCGTCGAGTGTCTGTCCAAAACCCTGGGCCGTGCGGTTGGCTACGGTGAAAACGCCCTCGGCGGCTATGATCCGAATGGCGGCAGCAAGCTGACCGTGATCACCAAGAACGGCAGCACTTCGGTTGAACAGCAGATCCTCGACGCCATCACCGGCGACGAACACAACTGGATCGTATTCGACAAATTCGACTTCGCCGACGAGAGCGAAGTCGCCATGTATCGCAACTTCTGCGACCGAACCGAGGTGCAGACCGCGATCGGAGGCACTGAAGCGCAGTGCATCGACTACCACCAGTGGTGCGTAGACAAGGGCTTCAGTGAAGGGGCCGCCTGCCTGGCGGAGTTCTTCAACAACCGTCTGAACGACCAGAGCCTGCCCATCCGCAACCCGGTTATCGGTGCCAACAAAACCATCGACGGCCGCCTCACTGGGGCCTATTTCCGCTTCAGCGGCTTCACTGTGGGCACCGACAGCGGTGGCTCAGAGAATGTGATCCTCACCCACCTGGATTTCCGCGGCGCCGGCCACACCGAGGACCACGGCCTGGACCCGGATATGATCCGCTCCACCGGCAGCGCCACCCAGGATGTCTGGATTCACAAGAACACCTTCGACCTCACCGGCGACTCCGCCTTCGATGTGAAGCAGGGCGCCCACCACATCACCATGTCCTTCAATAGGCTGATGGATGTGAAGCGCGCGAGCCTGCACGGCTCCAGCGATACTCGCGAGATCAACGCGCAGATTCGCACCACCATGCACCACAATGCCTTCGTCACCCGCGACAATCACTACGACACCTTCAGGACTACCGCCCGCCGGGTGCCGCTGATACGTCGCGGCCGCACCCATGCGTTCAACAACCTGTTTATGAACTACCGCAAGGACGTCTTCAGCGCCCGGGTCGGTGCCCAGGTGCTGTGGCAGAACAACGCTCTGATGGTGAACCAGGACCACGGCGTATCGCTGGACACCCTGCGTAACGACTTGGCGCGCGACAACTACACCTCCGACGATACCGACAATCAGAGCAGCTTCCGCGCCGAGGACACCTTTGTGTGGCTCTCCGACAGCGCCTGCAACCTGAGTGACGACTCGATGGAAATCACCAATGCCTGGGGCACGGTGGCGGACCTCCCCGCGGACTACTCCCAGGCGTCTCGGGACACCATCAGCACGCAGATGGCCGAAGCCGGCCAGAACCTGGTGGACTACATCAGCGCTACCGCAGGTAAATACGGCGAAGAACCCTTCAACTCGCCCCTGGCAAACGATATGCACTATGTGCTGGGGCTGGGCAAGGTAACCTGCCAGTAACCCCGAACCTGGGACCGCGGAGCTCCAGCTCCGCACGCGGGCCGCAGGCCCGCCCACAATGTAGGAACGGCCCATGGCCGCGATCAGGCTCTTAATCGTTGGGTAGAAAAACAACTTCGGGATGCTGATCGTGACCCTATATTGTAAGGGGCCTGGCGACGAGTCATCCAACCAGGGCCGGAATTATTGATGAGAAGCACTTACTGACGGATGCAACCGTCCGGTGCCAAACCGGACGGTACGCGGTGAGAAGCCACAATGAGCAGGCGTTGACGAGACAGCGCCTGCAGCCGCTCGGCCAGACGTTCCTGCAAGGCTTCGTCCAGCCCTTCGAAGGGTTCATCGATCAACCAGACCGGCGCGTCGCGCAGCCAGGCGCGGGCCAGGATCAATCGCTTTTGCTCCCCTCCGGACAAGGGCCGCCCCGGTTCGCCGATCCAGGTATTCAGCCCGGCATCCGTCGCCCACTCGTCGAGACCAGCCCAACGCAGCGCCGCCTGGCAATCGGCATCGCTCGCCTCCGGGCGGGCCAGGCGCAGGTTGGCGGCCAGCGTATCGGAAAATACATGCCCGAATTGCTCGCACAGATGAAACCAAGCCCGTCGTGCAGGCGCTGAAAGCCGTTGTGAATCGATACCGTTCAATCGCCAGCCACCGTTCTCCGGAATGAGGCCCAGCATCGCCTCGAACAAACTGGATTTACCGGCTCCGGAACTGGCTTCGAGCAATATCAACCCCGGGCTTTTCAGGCGGATCGTAAGCGGCAGGCCCCGGCGGTCGCCGCGCCGCCAGCGGTAGGCTTCGAACGCCAGATCGACGGGTGTGTTGCCGGGTTGCGGCGGGAAGGATTCCGCCTTGGAACCGGGATCGGCCAGCAGGGCTTCCACCCGCGATCGACGTAGGGGCAACCGGCTCAACTCCGGCAAAGCCCGGGCCGCCCCGGACAACCAGTCCCGAGCGGCGAGGCAAATCAATATCGGCACCAGTAACAAAGCCTGGCCAACGACATCCGGCGATAGCCGATAGACATAGACCCCCAATGCCAAAACAGCCAGCCAACCCAACACGGAAAGCCCGTGATCCAAGCGTTGCGCCAGCGCTTCTTCCGTCAGGTGGGCTTCTTGCCACCGCTCCCAGGCGGATTGCGGTCGGGTGGCCGCTCCCCGGTCCGCCATCAATGTCCAGATGGGCGCCGACCGGGACCAATCCAGCCAGTGGGAGCGCAAATCCGCCTCGGCCAGCAAATGGGCATGGGCTTGCCGGCGCCCCCCGCGCCAAGCCAATGCCAACACCCCGACCACGGCCAGGGAAAAGCCCAGCCAGATCGGGAACACCGATGGCCACCACACCAGGAAAACGACCCCCAGACTCACCAGCACCATGGCCAAACTGCCCAGCGGATGCCAGATGCGCACCCAAAGGCTGGCCAGCGCATCGGCGTCTTCCTCCACCCGGTCCAGGGCTTCCGCCGAGGGTGTCACGCCCCGGTCGACCACCAACCGCCGAAACAACCCTTCGCGCACCTCGCCCAATCGACGCAACAAACCCAGGTGCCCGACATAGCGCTCACCGTAACCGGACAATACCCGAGTGAACGCCAACAGCCGGATCAGCGTCGACGGAACAACGTAATTGAAATGGGCCGCCAGGCCCAAGGCACCCGCCAGGGCCGACGCGGCAATGAACCAGCCGGACAGCGCCAACAAGGCCAGCGCGACGGCGGTGTGTGTGAGGGCAAGCAGCCAGCCGGCGGTTTGCCAGCGGCGGGGCGGGGAGTCAGGCCGCGACACGGGTCATCCTCCCCGCCCCATCGGCGTGCCAGGTGCGATTGAAGAAAGCCGCGTTCAGGGGGCGGTGCGATACCCAGACCAGCGTCGAGTGCCTGAGTCGATTTTGCAACAAGGTAACCAGGGCCTGGTGCTCCTCATCCGACAGGTGCGCCGTCGGTTCGTCCAGCAGCACGATGTCGGGCATGAACACGAGGATTCGGGCCAGGGCCAGCCGCTGGGCCTGGCCGCCGGACAACGGCGGGTATTCTCCCAGAAGGGTACCGAGTCCGTCGGGCTGCTGTCGCAGCCAGTCATCGAGTCCGACCAGACTCAAGGCCTGCCGCGCCGCCGAGGCATCCGCCCGTCCCAGGGTGACGTTCTCGGCGATGGTACCGGGCAGGATGACGGGACGCTGGGCCAGCATGGCGACCGAGTCTGTCAGCGCTTTCAAATGCGTCACCGGTCGACCATTTAAATGCCAGTCTCCGGCAATCGGCCGCCGCCCGGCCAGGGCGTCCAGCAAGGCGGATTTGCCACTGCCGGACGGCCCCTGAAGCCATACACGATCCCCTCGATGCAGGTGCAGGTCATCGCCTTCGATCAGGACATTTCCCTCATAACCCATTACCTGCCAATGCCCGGTCTCGAGCCGATCAAACCGGATTTGTGGAGAGGCGGTGTCGCCCAGCAGGGGGCGCTGCAGGATCGGACGCAACCGCTCGGCGGCGGCCAGGGCATCGGCCCGTGCGTGGTAGAGCCGGCCCATGATTTTCAGTTCCGCGAAAAACGCTGGTGTCAGCAATAGCAGGAACAAGCCTGTTCCCAAAGTGAGCGGCCTATCCCAATGGCCGAAGTTCAATTCGCCCAGCAGCGAAAAGCCGATGTATACCGCCACCAGCGCCACCGACAGCGTCGCCAGGAAATCAAGCACCGAGGCCGACAGGAACGCCAGCCGCACCACGTCGGAGGTGCGGCGCTCCAGCTCTCCATGCGCCAGGCGAAAACGCTGGTACTGCGATTCGGAGCGATTCAGCACCCAGAGCGATCCGGCACCGCGCAGCCGATCGATAAAGAAGGCGCCGAGCCGATCGAGCGCTGTGAAATGACGGCGCTGCGCCTCGGCTGCCCCCACTCCCACGATCCACATGAACAGCGGCATCAGCGGCAGTGTGATGAACAGAATCAGGGCGACCAGCCAACTGATCGGCAGCACAATCGCCAGAATGAATATCGGCAACAGGGTGGCCAGCCGACGCTGCAACCGATAGTCGATCAGGTAATGCTCGACGGCCATCAGCCGCTTTGTGAGCAGGTCGTACCAGGCGGAGGGCGAACAGGACCGGAGCAAGACCCAGCCCTTGTCCGCTCCCTGCCGAAACAGGGCTGTCGCCAGCGTTCCGGTCAACCGGGCAGCCAGGCGCTGGCGCCTTCTCAGCTTCAGTTCGGACAAGGCCCACTGCAAGACCACCAGGCCCGCCAGGGTGGCAACCATCGCCCCGCCCGGCCACCGCCCCGATACCAGCAGGGCATCGACCTGCCAGGCCAACACCGCATAGAGGGCGAGGGTCACTCCCAAACCGGACAGGGCGATAACCATCAGCCATCGCCAGCAGGTTTGGAATGGCTGGATTTGCGCATCCAGCCAGGCCAGTTCCGCCGCGCCCTCTGTCTTGGGGCCCATCATTCAGCTCCCCGGAATACGACCAGGGGCTTCATCAATCGTCTTGCTCGATCGGACGGTCCAGGTTTTCCGTCGCTTCCAGCCACATGGCGTTGATGATGCCAAAGCTGCAGGCCAGCAAGACGCCCAATATCCAGGTGAAATACCACATCGTTGAATTCCTCAGTAAGGGGTATGGGCTTTCGCATCGGTTACATCCTGTTCGAGAATGCGACCGCGCATCGCCCAAAAACTCCAGGCGGTGTAGGCCAATACCAGCGGCACGAATATCAGGGCCACCACCAGCATGATCATCAGGGTCGTCTCACTGGACGAGGCATCCCAAACCGTCAGTGACATGGATGGGTTCGCAGAGCTTGGCAACATGAAGGGAAACATCGACCCGCCGGCGGTAAAGATGATGCCGGCCAGGCTCAGGCTGCTGGCTACGAAAGCCCAGCCGCTGCGACACCCGAGGCTCAGCCAGGCCACCGCCAATGCCCCGCCGATACCCAACAACGGGGCCACTATCAGCAAGGGGAAGCGGCCGTAATTGTTCAGCCAGGCTCCGCTTTCCAGCACGGCGGCCTTGTTCATCGGATTGGAAGCGGCCAGTCCATCCACAGCGCCAACCAGAACATAGCCGTCGATGCCCACAGAGACCCAGATTCCGGCCAATACGAACAGTGCCGCCGTGGCCAGCCCCAGCAAAACACTCAATCCCCGTGCCCGCTCGAACAACCGATCGGCCGTTTTCAACTGCAGCCAGACCGAACCGTGCATCAACAGCATGGCGACACTGACCAGTCCCGCCAGCAACGCGAACGGATTCAACAGGGCCCAGAAAGAACCGTGATAGGTCACTTTCAGGATCTCGTCAAAGGTGAACGGCACGCCCTGCAACACGTTGCCCAGGGCGACCCCGAAAATCAGCGCCGGAACGATGCCGCCGGCAAAGAGTGCCCAGTCCCAGGCTCTGCGCCAGGTCGGATTGGTCAATTTACTGCGGTAGTCGAATCCGAGGGGCCGCATCCAGAGCGCGGCCAGCGTCAGGAACAGGGCCAGGTAGAATCCCGAAAAGGCCGTGGCATAGATCATCGGAAAGGCGGCGAAAATGGCCCCGCCGGCTGTGATAAACCACACCTGATTGCCATCCCAGTGCGGGCCGATGGTGTTGATCATCACCCGCCGTTCTTCGTCCGTGCGCCCGACCAGGGTCAGCAAGGCACCGACGCCCAGGTCGAAGCCGTCGGTGATGGCGAATCCGATCAGCAGTACGCCGACCAGCAGCCACCAGATAACGCGCAAGACTTCGTAATCAATCATGACTGTACTCCTTGCAAACCGTAATCCACGTCGCCTTCATGCTCATCGCCCGATTCATCACCATAGGGGCCTTTGCGGGCGAATTTGAGCATCAGATAAAAACCGAGGACGAACATCACCGTGTAGAACAGGGTGATGCCCACCAGGGTCAGCACCACATCGCTCACGGCCAGGTTGGAGACCGCGGTGTGGATCGGCAGGACCTCGGCGATGGCCCAGGGTTGGCGACCGTATTCAGCCACGAACCAACCGGCTTCGGACGCGATCCACGGTAACGGCAGACTGAACAGGGCCACTTTCAGGAACCAGCGCGGCTTGGAGATGTGGTGCCGGGTGCTGGACCAGAAGGCATAAAGGAAGATCGCCAGCATGATGAATCCGCAGGCCACCATCAGCCGGAAGCTCCAGAACAGCGGCGTCACCTTGGGAATGCTGTACTCCACGGCGTTGTCCAGCGCGACCTCGGAGGGTTGGGTGATTTCTTCGGTAAACGGCTGCAGCAACATGGCATAACCCAGGTCGGCCTGGTTGGCCTCGAACACCGCCTGTTCCTCCTCCGTTGCGGTGCCCGCGCGCATCTCATCCAGCAGGTCATAGGCTTTGATGCCACTGAGGATGCGTTCGCGGTGAAGCACCTTGAGTTCCTTCAGGCCGGTGACTTCCTCATCGAACGACCGGGTCGCGATAAGCCCCATGACCCAAGGAATGCGGACGGCGTAGTCGGTATTCTCCGTGGCCTCGTTGGGCACCCCGAACAGCGTAAAGGCCGCCGGCGGTTCATGGGTTTCCCACTCGGCCTCGATCGCGGCCAGTTTTACTTTCTGCACATCGCCCAGCTCATAACCACTCTCGTCTCCAAGGATGATGACGGACAGCGCCGCGGCCAGGCCAAAGCTGGCGGCAATGGCAAAGGAGCGTCGCGCAAAGGCCACGTTCCGGTTGTGCAGCAGGTACCAGGACGAAATCGCCAGAACAAAGACTGCACCAGTCACATAGCCGGCGGAGACGGTATGCACGAACTTCACCTGGGCAACCGGGTTGAACAGCACCTCGCTGAAGCTCTGCATCTCCATCCGCATGGTTTCGATGTTCAATGCGCTGCCTACCGGATACTGCATCCAGCCGTTGGCGATCAGTATCCACAGCGCCGACAGGTTACTGCCCAGGGCCACCAGCCAGGTCACCGTCAAGTGCTGCACCTTGCTCAGACGCTCCCAGCCGAAAAAGAACAGGCCGATGAAAGTTGATTCCAGGAAAAACGCCATCAACCCCTCGATCGCCAGCGGTGCCCCGAAAATATCCCCCACATAATGCGAGTAATAGGACCAGTTCATGCCGAACTGGAACTCCATGGTAATGCCCGTCGCCACGCCGAGGGCGAAGTTGATACCGAACAACTTGCCCCAGAACTTCGTCATGTCACGGTAGATCTGCTTGCCCGTCATCACATACACAGATTCCATGATCGCCAGCAGAAAACTGAGACCGAGGGTCAGGGGAACGAAGATGAAGTGGTACATGGCTGTCAGCGCGAACTGCAGCCGGGAGAGCTCTATCAGGGTTTCATTCATGGTCACGTCCTCGAAGACCGGAATGACAGACAGACCGGTACGGCCAATTTAATATGACAACGTCGTGAGATTACTCCGTTCGAGGTATATGGCTTTTGATCTAAATCAACCGCCGCCAATCATTCCCTGGCGGTCCCGGTCCGACTGCCGCGGACGAAGTACCGCCGCAGGTTGGTGCAGGAGCGCCGGGAAGGGGGTATTATTTCTATGACCCAATATAGCTTGCATCGCCAGGATGGCGGGTTGGGGCCCAGTTCGCATCCCGTAACGTTACCAATGGGGCGCGACACAACAATAAAGACGGACAGCAAAGGCGCCTACTGAGATATGAAGGGCCGGGGGAGAGGGCATGGATCACTTTTTCAACCGTATCTTGCCGGATCTGTACCAATGCGCCATGCAGCCTGGCCAATGGCGCAATCTGCTGGACAAAATTCGTGCCCACTTCGGCGTACAGAATGTTTCCCTGCAAATGTATCAGGTCCGGGATGACCACCTGAGGCAACAGTGGTCAGTGCGCGACTCCTGGTCTTTCTCCCACAGGGCATTGCATGATTGGGTTGTTAATAATGATCGAAATCCGCGTCTGGACCTGAATTTGACCGCGAGGCCCCAGGCCGGTGTTTGCGTACTCAGGGACCGGGATATCTTCAGCCCCGATTGCCCGGAATATATTGCGCTGCATCGGCGCTTGCACGCCTTGGGGTTGGGACAGGAGTTGTTGTTGTCGTTGGAATACGACCCCGGCCGCTTACTCTCCCTTATCATGCACAAGCCGGCGGCAGAGCGCGTTGACTTCACCCGCGCGCAGGAACGGTTCCTGTACGATTTGGCACCTCACTTGCAACAGGCGGTGGAAAGCTTCGAGAACACCCTCCGGCTGCGCCAGCAGGTGGAAATGCTCTCGCACACTGTCGGCAATCTCAGCACAGGCCTGTTGTTGCTGGACAGCGTCGGCAAAATACGTTGGAGCAATCATTACGCGCGCAGGATTCTGCTCAGGTCGTCGCACCTGACATTGAGCCGGGAGCGGGTTCAATGTGTCTCGGGGGAAACTCACGCAGAGTTCTGCCGCTTGCTGGAATGCGCTGTCCGGGGTGAACCGAACGGCCGGCGCGGTATCATGACCATCGGCAACGGGGCTTCCCGGCCGTTGCAATTGCTGGTCGCTCCGGCCTACACGCCGTCCTTGTCCGATGAGGTGTCAATGGAGAAGGGCGTCATCGTGCCGGTCTATCTTTCAGAGCGAAATGATGTGCTAGGGTTGTCACCGGCGGATGTCGCGACATTGTTCGGTCTGACGCCCGCCGAAGCGCGATTGGCAACCGCTTTGACAGAGGGCGCTTCGCTGGCCGACTATGCCAACCAGCAGGGTATCTCGGTCGGTACCACACGTATCCAGCTTAAAAGCGTTTTTTCCAAGACCAAAACCTCCCGCCAATCGGACCTCATTAAACTATTGTGTATGTCCGTTTCGGCGAAAGCTTCCCTTCTATAATTCCGACTTTCTGTTTTCGCGCCGTTTTATATCCCAAATGGGATATTGAGCGGAGGTTTCTCCCTGGTTACTCTCCAGAAGGAGCGTTATTCCCAGTTTCCGCCATGCGAAAACGTGCGTAGCCGCTCATAGGCCTTACCGCAGGTGGGAAAACTGGCCTTTGCCAACTTTGGACGATAACAACAGGTTGAATTTATATGATTTATAACCGCAAGTCCTCGTGGGGGATAAGTCTTGGCATATTGACCGTCGCACTTTGGGCCAGTCCTGTCGCGTCGCAAACACTTAATGAGTACGTGGCAGCGGTGGGACCCGAATCCGAGGTTCCGGTTGCTATCCAGAACGCGCGCTGGGCAATGCTGCAACCCGACCTCAACACCCTGACATTCCGCAGCATGGATACTCTCTTCACTACTCGCACGGTCCCCCGCTCCGGCCAGGTTTCGCCGTTGCCGGCGGACGATACCGCTCTCGATTTCACCTACAACTTTCGGGGCAAGACCTACACGCCTGAAGCGTTTCTGGATAGAAATTTCACCAACGCCCTTTTGATCATGAAAAACGGGCGCATCGTCTACGAAAACTATCGAAACAATACCGATGCTCGAACCCGATTTACCGGTTGGTCGATGACCAAGTCCATTACTTCTATCCTGATCGGACGTGCGTTGGATGAGGGACGCATCCGCTCCCTGGATGATGATATCACCGACTATCTTCCGGAGCTGAAGGCGGGTGCCTATAAGGGAGTGACCATCCGGCAGATTCTCGCCATGCGTTCGGGTGTGGATTACCAGGAGCGATACGATTTTGACAATCCCGGCATCGCAGCACGCAATCATATCCTGGCGCTCGTCAAGAACGTGGCGCGGTTTGCCGATGTGGCCAGGGACATCAAGCGCGCCCACGAGCCGGGGGAAGTCTTTGCCTACAAGACCATCGATACCGCCGTGTTGGGCCTTTTGATAGAGCGGATCAGCGACGGCGGTACAGTCGCCTCCTACACGACCTCGCGCCTCTGGGAGCCGCTGGGAGCGGAGGTCGATGGTTTCTACATCATGGACGGGCAGCCGGGAGCCGGTCGCGAATTCAGCGGTGCGGGCTTTAACGCCACCTTGAGGGATTTCGCCCGAATCGGGACCATGATGCTCAACAAGGGGCGGATCAATGGCGACCGGATCGTGTCACCGGAATGGGTGGAGCTATCGACGACTTCCGTGGGCCCGGAAGACGAGGCTTTTGGTCCCGGCGGTTACGGATACCAGTGGTGGACAGTCGCCGACAGCGAGGCGTATTCGGCGATCGGTCTGCAGGGTCAATATATTTACGTTCATCCGGCTACGGAAACCGTGATTGTAAAGCTCAGTTACTATCCGCCCGGCGATGACCGGCATCTGTTAGAGGAAGCCTTCGCGTTCTTCGATGCAGTGTCGACCTGGCGTCCGCAGTAAAAAGGGGACGGAAAATTCCAAAAAAATAATAATGGGTAAAGAGGAGACGCTAGCATGATATTTCAGAGAAAATTGCTTTGTGTATGTATCGCCGGTGTTGCCGGTGTTCCGGCGCTGGCTCAACCTGCTGGATTGAGGGTTGACAAGACTGCAATATTGGAAGAGGTGGCAGTCACGGCGCAGCGTCGTACCGAAAATCTCCAGGACATATCGGTGGCGGCCTCGGCGTTTAATGCCGATGCTTTAAAGGCCAAGGCGATTGCGCGGGTGAGCGATCTCCAGAACGTGGCACCGTCTCTATCCATCACCGATGCCGGCATTACGTTGAACGTGAATATACGTGGCATAGGTATCGCGAGTAATTCACCAAATGTTACCGCCGGCGTGGCAACCTATGTCGATGGGTTGTTCCAGCCGCCGATTGTGCAGGCAAACAGTTTCTACGATCTGGAAAGCATTGAGGTTTTCCGGGGACCCCAGGGAACCTTTGTGGGGAGTAATTCCACCGGCGGCGCGATCTTTCTCAACACCCGCGACCCGGAGCTCGGAACCTTTGGTGGCTACGGCCAAATCGGCGCCGGCGACTATGGACACCGTGAAGCCGAGGGCGCCCTGAATATTCCCGTAGCCGAAAACCTGGCTATTCGTCTTGCTGGTTTCACCCGGGGCAGGGACACCTACTACGACGATCTCGGCCCTTTGGACAACGACGCCGGCAAGCTTGACGAGTACGGGGCCCGTGTGGGCGTGTTGTGGAATCCCGGCAATTTCGAACTGCTGTTGAAATCCCAGTTTAACGACCGCAAGACAGGTGGCTATCCGTATCATCCGGTGCCGGACACACAGTTCGCAACTTTCCAGCCCGAGGGATTTCGTAACGTTCATTACGATGAACCCACAGCCAACCGTGACCGGGCTGAAATAACCAGCCTGGAGATGCGCTACGAGCTGGATAACGGTGTTGTGCTGCGCTCGCTCACCGGCTACCAGCACAAGCGCCTGAACAACCTCTACGACGTCGACGCATCGCCGGCGCCGCTATCTGTCGGCGGTGATATCAGCCAGGACTATTTTGCGGGAGAGAAGCAACTCAGCCAGGAAATCAATATTATTTCCCCAACCGACGGCGCGCTCGATTGGGTTGTGGGCGTGTACTACCAGAAGAACGATATCGAGGTGGAAATCCAGGAAAGCCAGGGCGGTTTTCCGACTGATATCCTGCCCAGGAACGAGCGGATTACCACAGGGTATTTCGCCCAGGTCAATTATGATCTGACACCCGCCCTGGAGTTTCAGTTGGGAGGCCGGCATTCCGGATATGATACGGAGGGCACAGGCGGTGTCTTTATCGGTCGAGGCATCCCGATATTCCCTCCGGGTGGGCTTCAGGTGGCTGACCTATCCGGCGATCACGTCGATCATCGAAACACGGGCAAGGCGGCTCTGAACTGGACGATTTCAGAAGACCATATGATCTATGGCCTGGCCTCGCGTGGCTATAAGCCCGGCGGGTTCAATTCCACGACGTCCGAGTTCGACCCTGAGGAAGTCCTCAGCTATGAAGCGGGCTGGAAAGCGAGCTTCTACAAGGGCCGCATAAGGACCCAGGTCACTGCTTATTACAACGACTACAAAGACTTCCAGTTCAACATCCTCGAAACCAGCACGGGGTTCGTCGGTGTCGAGAACCTTGACGATATGACAATCAAAGGTCTCGAGGCCCAGGTTCAGGCTGTATTCGGCGGCCTGTCGTTCGACGCCAATATCGGCTATTCCGATTCCAAGCTCGGGGCATTAACGTTTGTCAACACTCGCCGGTTGCCGCTGGGTACACTGGGGCCACAATGTCCGGGCGGAATGCCATCGTCTCCCCCTGCCTGTTTTGATTACACGCCTTTTGTCGAAACGAACGGAGGTGGCGACGCGCTGTTCGCTCCGGAGCTGACCTACAGTCTCGGCGTACAGTATGATATTACTCTTGATGAACTGAGGGTGACGCCCCGGGTCAACTACGCATACATAGACGACCAGTACACGTATTTTTCGTATTCACCGGTATCCGACCTGATTGAGAGCTACGGCTTGCTGTCGGCCTCGTTGACCCTGACAAACGAGGCCTGGAAAGCTGAGCTTTACGGTACGAACCTGACAGACGAAGAGTATGTCGCGGGGCAATTCGATATTAATGAATTTTACGGCGCACCTCGCGAGTACGGTATACGCCTGGGGTATCAGTTCTAACGAGCAATCATTCCAGTTCCTTGAGTTGGTTGACTATGGGCTGGCGCTGGGAAAGATATCCTGCCAGTAATCCCGAACCGGGGATCGCGGAGCTCCAGGCCCGTCCACCATCGCCCATCATGTAGGGGCGGCTTATGACTGCGATCAGGCTCTCTACAGAGGCAAATCCTGATCGCGACCAGGGGCCGTTCCTACGGGGAGGGAGTAGTTACCTATGAGGGTCGAAAATTCGCCGGCGCCGCAACCCAAATCCTGCATTGACCATGCGAGACAGCGTGAGACAAAGTGACCGTACCAGCCGCAGAGTTGTTATCGGTCGAGTCTGGTAGTTGCAGTTCTATGACCGATTGAATTCCCCGCACCTGAGATAGTGGATCACCTGGGTGATCACCTCTTTATTTTTGATCATAAACAGGTGGGTTGCTGGTATTTGCAAGTGATCATGCATGCCTTGGAGTCGAGTGCTTTCCACCGAGACAATGCCGTCGTCGACTGCGGGAATCATACGGGAGAAAAACGGGTGGATACTGCAGATGCCGGCAATAATTCCCAGGTCAAAATTTGCCGCGCCGAGCCTCTTCGGGAGGCTTCGCCGGCCGGTGCCCAGTTGCTGGCCGGCATCGCCGAAGACAAAGTGAAAACCGGGTAACTTTTCCAGCCTGTCCGCTACCTCGCTGCCTTTGTTCGGCGGCCCCAGCATCACCACCCGGCCGAGGTTTTCCACCGGCACCCGGCCCAGGTAATAGCGCACCAGGATGCTGCCCAGGGAATGAGCGACAAAATGGATTTCATCGTAGCCCCGGCAGCGGTCCAGGGCCGGCGCTATGGCGGGCCCGGCCAGTTCCTCGATGGGGTATTTGGTGGATGGATAGTCCACGTTCACCGTCGCGAAGCCGGCCCTGGCAATCGCCTTTTCCATTTTCTCCATCCAGCCGTCGGAGAGGAGCAGTCCGTGCAGCAGTATTACACATGCGGAGCGGGCGTCGGCCGCGAGGGGAAAGGACATCAATAGAGCCAGAACGACAATTTTCATATCCTGCTTGTCAATCCTTGTCTTGTATCCCGGGACTTCACCAGATTTTAGCCCGCATTGGCCAGACCGTTGTGAACTGAGTTGCCGGGGGCTTTGTAACGTGTAACAGTGTGAGGGAATGTGCGCCAAGACTGCCCATGAAGTAGTTATAGAGCGACAGCCGGTACGTTTATGCTCATGCTCGCAGAACACCATATTGAAGTGTGATAGAGTCGGGACATTCTCACCTCTATACGTTCAATTGGAGGCAGTATGGCAACAGCCAAATGGCTCTGTTTCGTTGTACTATCGTTGCTGCTGGCCGCCTGTGGGGGCGGCGGGGGAGGCGGAGGGGATGGAGGCGACAACCCCCCTCCACCTGATGACGATGTCACGCAGGAATCAGGCCTGGATAATCGTCCCACCAATACTGACTGTATTGCACCGGCAACACCTGGCAGTACACCTGACTCCCTACTCCTGACAGATGTATTCCCCGATCTTCCCATGCCCGACTTTCCTATGGGCATGTACCAATTGCCGGACAACAATGCGTATTTTTATGTCACCACCCGGCAGGGAAGGGTGCTGCGCTTTGATAATGATCCCGCTGTAAACACCGCTATCGAAGTGTTGGATATATCGGCACGCGTCAGCCAATTGCCTTCCCCCAGCGAAGGCGGTTTACTGGGTTTTGCCTTCCATCCCCAAGTAGCGAGCAACGGCGCGGTTTATATTTACTATACCGCGCCTGGTGGAAGTGGTGCAGGGCTTTCCACTATTGCCCAGTTCACCATGACCAGCGATGCAGAGATCGATCCTGACTCGGAACAGATTGTTCTGCAGGTAGAACAGCCTTTCGGCAATCACAATGGCGGTGATATCGCTTTTGGCCCGGACGGCCACTTGTATATCGGCTTCGGTGATGGCGGCAGCAGTAATGATCCCCTGGGTCATGGCCAGAATACCGATACGCTGTTGGGTGCCATGTTGCGCATTGATGTCGATCCCGCTAGCGGCAGCTACAACATTCCGGCGGACAACCCCTTTGCCGGCGGTGGCGGTGCCGGGGAAATTTATGCCTATGGCCTACGCAACTCATTTCGCTGGAGTTTTGATCGCGAGTCTGATGTCCTGTGGTTGGCGGATGTAGGACAGTCATCGCGGGAAGAAGTGAACCATATTGTCAATGGCGGCAATTACGGTTGGAATCAGATGGAGGGCAACCTTTGCAATGCCGGAACTGATTGCAGTGCCTTTATCGCCCCCGTCCATAACTATCCACGCGACGTGGGTACCTCCATTACCGGCGGCTATGTTTATCGCGGTATCGAGGTGCCGGGCCTGAATGGCGCTTATATTTTTGGCGACTTCGGATCCGGCAATATTTTTACCCTGACGCCCGAGGGTGATACTTATGTACGGACAACAGTTGCCTCGCCTGCCTCGGGTTCTATCGTCGCCTTCGCACAGGACCATGCCGGTGAAGTGTTTGTATTGTTGGCTTTTCCCGGTGACGGCCGTAGTATCCTAAAGCTTCAACCCCAGGGTACTGAGCCACCCAATTCGAATATTCCGGCGCTCCTGTCTGAAACCGGTTGTGTTGATCCGGACAATCCGGATCAGGTCAGTGCCGGTCTGATCCCCTTCAGCGTGATCAGCCCTTTGTGGTCCGATGGCGCGGAAAAAGATCGCTGGATGGCACTGCCTGATGGAGAGACCGTTACGGTAGGTGCCAATGGAGATTTTGATTTTCCCATGGGGACGGTGCTGGTAAAAGATTTTCATCACACGGGGATAATGATCGAGACTCGCCTCCTGATGCGGCACCAAAGCGGTTGGGCGGGCTACAGCTACAAATGGCGTGAGGATCAAAGTGATGCCGATTTATTGCCCGGTACGTACGATGATAGCGTGGCCGGCCTGAACTGGCATTTTCCCAGCGGCGCCGAATGCCGGCAATGCCATACACAGGTGAAAAACGTTGCCCTGGGTCCTGAAGTATTGCAGTTGAATCACGATTTCACTTATCCGCAAACGGGGCGCAGCGCCAATCAGGTAGATACCCTGGAAGCTGTGGGTGTATTCAGCAACCCTGTGCCGGGACACCTGGACGATACCAGCATGGTAGCGCTTGACGACCTGGGTGCTGATTTGGAATTACGGGCAAAAAGTTATCTGCACAGTAATTGTTCCCAGTGCCATCAGCCCGGTGGTACCGGAGAAGGCGGCATGGACTTGCGCTTTGAAACGCCTTTGGCTCAAATGAATATCTGTAATGTGGTGCCGCAGGATGATCTGGGTAATCCCGATGCGCGTTTTATTGTGCCCGGTAATCCCAGTGGTTCGATTCTGCTGACGAGAATGCAAAGTAGTGTAGAAAGCGGTCATCGTATGCCGCCGCTGGCGACGTCGCTGGTAGACAATGAAGCTGTGAGCGTTTTGACGGATTGGGTATTGGGTATGGAAACTTGCCCATAGCATATTGATGAGAAGTGACGGAGTTATACAAAAGCGCGGGCCTCTTCGGAGGCCTATTTTTTAACCTGAAAGAGGTGCTGCAATTGGTAGTAATCGGCTGAATATTGAGCATTTGGAAATAAATTTCCGCTATTTTCAACAGATACAGATAGGTCGTACAGGTTGGCTTTATACTTTTATAAAGGTGCTTTTGATCATACTGGGGTCCTTAAAAATCAATAATTTAGGAGGTATTTTTCGTAGATGGATGCCGCTGAATTCAGCTGTTGGCATGTAGCGATACAGACAAATAACCTGGCGCTATTCGAATCAGGCAAGCTCCAACATTGGAGCCTCTGCGCTCTCACTCAGATCCATACTTTCCAGCTTGTGCAGCAGGGAACGGAAAGTCTGGCCGTTTTCGTCGATGGCTTCGTGGGGGAAAATAAAGACCGGCTCGATACGGGGTGAGACGCGCTTCAGCTGGAAGTAATAGTCTACCACCTTCTGGCCAACCTCGGCCTCACTGCCGAAACCGCTCAGGTCCACCAGGCCAATGACCTGGCTGGCGTTGCCGCGCGGGAAGGCGATCATGTCGACGACCCGGCCCGCGTCCCCGACGCGGATTTCGCTGCGAAAGTCGATCAGTTCCTCTTCGACGTTTTGCCGCGTTTCGCGGATGCTGCGCTGGCTCGATATGCCCAGGGTCAGTTTCAGCAGGGCGCCGAGCAGGGAGTCTTGCAGTGCACTGGTGTTGTGGTTCTTTGCCGTCCCGTCTTCTTCCTGTCGTTTGAGACTGCCCCACAGGTAGTTTGTGATATTGGTGCGGCTGTGCTCCAGTTGCTCGAAGTTGCGGTGCAGAAAATGGAAGGCTTTTTTCTTGGGGCGGCTCATGAGTACGTTGAGTTCGCCTTTGCGCTTGTCCGCATCATCGCCCTGCTTGAAGGCGCCCAGGTTGTAGCGGGTGATGTCCCAGAGATAGAAAATATAGTCCCTTTCCTTGCCCTGCAGGGCGGCGCCGGCACCATCCAGCACATCCTCGCCCCGCTTCAATTTGCGCAGGTAGGTGTCCTTGATTGCTTTGACGTAGGGCTCGTTCTTGAGCAGGAAGTAGCAGAGTGCCACGTCCGTTTCCATATTGATCTTTTTGCCGCTGCTCTTTTCGATCTGCTTGACCGTCTTCACCACATAGTCCATAAAGCGGTCGACCATGGCCGTCTCGATACCCTTGAACTTTCCGCTGGTCGCTTTCTTGGAGGTTTTCACTCCCTGCTCGCTGTAATCCACCGCCACCGCCGGGGGATGCTCCGGGAGCCTCCATTGCATGATGTTCAACTCGTTTCCGTACACGTAGCGGTTGGAGAACTCGATGATGTCCGCCGGGCAGCGGTAATGCTCGTCGAGTAGCACGGAGGCTTCCCGGATGGTCTTCACCAGCGCAAAGATATGGGAGCCACCGCTTTTGAATCCGCGGGCCTGGGTGGAGCGCAGGTGTTCGTCCAGCTCGTGATCCTTGAACAGGTAATCGTCGATCACCGAATCTTTCTGCAATACCGTCTGCTTGTCGTCGCCCACCACCAGCATTTTCTTTGCGCGGAACATCAGGGAGAGGGAGTCGTCCACTCGGCATTGGGTCGCTTCGTCCACGATCACCAGGTCGAAGCTCTGCTCCGTGCAGGGCAGGAGAAAGGATACCGCCTGCTTGCGTACCAGCCACACAGGAAAGGTGTCGCTCAGTTTCCGGCGCAGCTCTTCGAATACGGCGCCGCTCTCTTTTAGGGTACTGAACTGTTTCAGGTCATCCACCAGGGCCATGATGCTGGTGATCCTGTTGGTGCCCGCGCGTCGCTTTGCAGTGGTCGCCCCCGACACTATGCCGCGCAGTTTCTCTACCAGGCGCTCGCGCACGATCTTATCCTGCCGCCGGTAAAGATCACTCAGTTCCTCCAGGTCGCCCTGGATGGACGCTCCGCCCGCGCTGCCGATATCCACCCGGCGCTGCCCGCAGACACTGCGGTAAAGGCCCAGTGCGCGATTGGTTTCACCCAGGCGGATGGACTCGTGCAGTTCCCGCAGCAGGTTCAGCAGTTCCGCGGACCAGCTTTGTGCCTGTTCGAGCAGTTCGATCTGGTCCGCCACCATTTTGCGCAGTGTGCTGACATTCTTTTGCAGCGGCTGCCGGAAGAGCTGGCGGACTTTTTCGAGCAGGCGGCCCAGCCCGGTTCCCCGCCTGGCCAGGTGATTCTGCATCAGCTCGTGCAGGTGGCGGATGATCTCGTGGCGTGGATGGTCCCGGGTGATTGCCTCGAATTCCTCCAGGGTCTTTGGCTTGGCCTTCAGGAGTTGATCGAGGATCGGCAGGTCTTCTCTGAGTATCTGAACTTCGGCGTCGAAGTCGGCAGTCGGGCCCCTGGATCTGCCCGGAATCCTGAAGAAGTTGTAACACTCGGCCATACCAATACGCAGTTGGCAGCGATTCTCTACGAAGGCTTCAATGATCCTTCGCTGCGCGCCCTGCTTGTCGAGAATCAGACTCAGAAATTCCTGCAGGCTGTTCAGGTCGCCGTTGCTCCCGGTCTTCCCGAGTACACGCCGATCAAAGGGCACATGCTCGCCCACCTGGTCGAGCATGGTGGCGCTTATGCGGCTTTTCAGCTTGTCGATCCTGGCTCCCAGCTGGCGGATCTCCTTTTCCAGTTTCTCTCCCCTGGGCGCTGGCGCGGGTTCCGGCTCCTGCACTTTGAAAGTCCGCGATAACCCGCTGAGCAGGGTTTCCAGGCTTTGATCGCCGGTTTCCACCTTGTCCACCACCTTGATGGCGCTGAACAGCAGGTCCTTCCACTTGCGCTCGGCTGCGCTGCCCCGCTCGTCGCCAATCAGGTAGTCCTCCAGTTTCTCGACAAGCGCTTCGATCGCCGCCTGCTGGTCACTGACCACAAGGACTCTCTGCCCGCTGTTGATACAGTGCAGCACCAGGTTCATGATGGTGAAGGTCTTGCCGGTTCCAGGCGGCCCCTCGAGAAGCACCACGTCGTGGTGATTCAGTTTGTCCACCAGGTTGCGGGTGCTCTGGGGTAGCGGACCGGGCATCCAGGTCTGTGCTGCAAAGTCACCCGCGCCGGTTGTTGCCGGTGCCTGTTCCGGCGTCAGGAAGCGGCCCAGGAGGGAACTGTAAAAGCGTTTGCTTGAGCGGTGTGCCGCGGCGTTTATCTGGTCGAGATCCAGGTCCAGCGCCTGGTCGATGGGGTTCAACAGCCTGGGCGCACGGTAAAGGTAAACGCTCTGCAGGTCGCATTCGATGCCCTTCACATTCAGGTCCGCGAAAATGCCGCCCTTGCCGTTTTCGTCCCGGTAGCCGAAAAGAATTTCCCGGGTACGATCAAAAACCGCTTCCTTGACCGGAAGATAGCGGGAGACCCGGATACGGTCATTGAGGCGGTCCACGCTGATATCCTGGGCCAGCAGGGTCTTGAAGAAACGGTCCACCGGATCGATGCCGGCCCGGGTCTCGCTGAATTCTTCCACCAGATGGGCCAGGGCGAGGTAGTTCAGGTGAAATAGCCCGTCTTTCACGGACTCCAGGTAGACACCGCGTCCGGATTCGCGGATGCGCACCTTGCTGTAGTACAGGGGAAAGCGGAAGCTCCTGAGGGAGCGGTTGTAAGTGAAGAGCGCGTCGACGATTTCAAAGCCCACAAAAAACTCGGCGGCGCGATCGCTGATAAAGCGCTCCCTGAATTCACTGGCTTGTTCCGGGCTCAGTTCGAAGTAGAACTTGCCACTGTCGAAGGCCTTGATTTCGGTGGCCATCAGGGGTGCGGGGAATTGGGACAGAAGCGCTCCGCCCTTCTGGCTTTTTTCCGACTCCCCATCCGGGTCCTTTGAGCTGCTTGTAAGTGCGACTCGGCTACCGTCAAAAATTTCCTCGTAGTCGACCCTGATGTCTTTCTCGTTGAAGCGCTCACCCAGCTTGGGTTTGTAAAGACTGGCTTGCGCCTTGCGTTTGGGCGCGGCTTTTCCGGGCTGCTGTTTTGACTGCTCCTTGTCCTGCTCTTTCAGCTCTTCCGCCACGACCTTCTGCGCGAGACTGGGTGTGTAGCGTTCAATGGACTGGAGGACGTCCTTGCGGAGAATCAGGTCGCTGGTAATGCTCTTACTGCCTTTTGCGAAGCTGAACTGGAACAGCTTGTGGTAGGCGATGATCTCCTCCAGTACGTCGTTGGGATGCTGGAGCCTGTCGCTGTAAAGGAGCTTATCGAGTACCTGGAGACTGCTGCGGCTGACGGTTATATAGCCGGAGGACCCCTCCCGCTCTTCGATATCCTGGATGATCAGGTTTTCGATGTCGGACGCGGAAGATCTGAAATAGTAATAGTCGCGATTGAGGAAGCTTACCGAGCTTTCGAAGGGCAGGGGGCTTGGTTTGCTGATCTCTTCGTTGAGGATATTGCGGATACAGGCGCGAAAGCGACCGAATACAAAACGCGGGACAAAAATCTTTCGTCCCTCGGCGGTGTTTTCCAGCGCGTAAACCTGGAGGCCGTGGTCGTTCTTGAAACGCTCGATGCGGAACACATTGCGCCGGTCCGCGCGTTTGGTGAGCTTCAGTTCGGTGCCTTGCCGCCGTAATGCCGGTATAGCCATGTTACCTTCTACTTTTACATTGTTAGCGGGTAACTACTCACGCCGTGACGCAGATTTTCCCTGTAGGAGCGGCCGTTGGCCGCGATCGATGTCTGGTGAGATCCAATGGTTGATCGCGGCCAACGGCCGCTCCTACAGGGGCTGAGTAGTTACCGTTAGCGGATTAACAGGGATACCCTGCGATTGCGCGCCCGCGCCTCTGCCAGTGCCGCACCGCTTATACCTGTCACATCCACCACCGGCCGCGTATCCGCATAGCCTACCGCGCGCAGGCGCTGGGACGAAAAGCCCATGGAGAGAAGGTGAAGAATCACGCTGCTCGCCCGCTTGCCACTGAGGCTCCAGTTGGTCTCTGTTTCCCCGTCAATCACCCGGTAGTAGGGCACGTCGTCGCTGTGCCCCTCGATGTCCACTTGGTAGTCGGTCTGGTGAATCTCGTCCAACAGGGGCTCCAGGGAATCCAGGGCGCGGCTTTTGATCACGGCACTGCCCGGCGCGAACAGGGCGGCGGTATCCAGGTTCACCCTGACACCGTCTTTCGCCAGTTCGACGGAGGCGCCGGGGACGCCGGGGGATTCCTCAACGATGACCCGCAGCGATTCGGCCAGTTCCACCAGGGTATCGTCGGTGCTCCCGGTCATTACGCTGCGAAGTCTTTCAAAGGAACCCACGTCCACCTTGCTCATGGACAGGAGCATGACAAAGAAGACGCACAGAATCACCATCAGGTCGCCGAAACTGATGTAAAAGGAATCGAGCCCCTCTTCGTCCTGCCCGGTCAGCTGCTCCAGCTTCATGTCTCGTCGACTTTCCTGTTCATTTTGGTCATGTCCAACAGGCGATCTTCCCGGCGGATCAGCACGCTGATCCGGTTCATGAGCAGCTTGTGGGTTTCCACGTAAATACTGTTGTGATGTTCCAGCCGGCCGGCGAGCGGCGTGAAAACCAGTGAACCCAGCACCGAGCCGAAAGCGGTGGTCATCAGGGCCAGGGACATGGCCGGACCGATGCTGGCGGGATCGTCCAGGGACTGCAGCACCTCGATCAGGCCGATGACGGTACCCAGCAGGCCGAGCGCCGGTGCGACCTTGGCCCCTTTGTTGAGCAGCGCCGCGGCGGTTTTACGGCCCATAAAAATAGTGGCGATCCGGTTGCCGACAAAATCCTCGATCTCCTCATAGAAGAGCTTTTGCCGGATCATGTAGATGATGTCGTTGAGCAGCTCGCCGGTGATTTCCTTGCCCTCCCGCAGATCCATGATGCTGCGGGATTTGATGATGGTTTCATCCAGCTCCTCAATGGTCGGGTTCAGGTGCTTGACCGGATTGGCAAAGAAGGAGCGCAATACCAGGATGATGGTTTTCACCAGTGTTTCCAGATCGAACTGGAAGAGGAGAACACCGAGAGTGCCGCCCACCACAAAAAAGAAGCTGCGGAAATCGTTGAAGAGAATAAGTTCCTGGGAATCGGTGCCCGCGCCGAGATCCATGCCCACTGCATTGAACAGCACAGCCACCAAGAGGCCGACGCTGAACACTACGGTGATGGGATCAAAGCGCTTCTTCGATACGGTCAGGTATTCTTTGTTGAGCAGACTGTTCACGGATTTTCCCGATTCATGGCTGGAATTTAATCGTCGGTCACGGCGACCAGCTGGTTGCGGCCTATGTCACCGACGACAAACTGTTCAAGTACGCGGACAAGAAAATCGCCCGGTTGTAACTCGCTGAGCACGGAGAAGTGCACCACATGGCCTTCGCTCATGGATACCAGCACCTTCATGCCTCGCCGCAGGCTCTTGATGGTATCCGCTTCCAGGTCATTGACGGCCTTTACCTGGAGTTCATTGCGCCGGGAATCCCTGGCCTTGAATGCGTCACCTTCCACGTAAAGCAGCTCCGCTGTCCGCCGCTCCACATCGGATGCCACCTGGTTGTCCAGAAAGATGATACCGAGCGGTACATCCTGCTCTTCATCGAAAATGGCCAGGCAGCGGGCCTGGAATTGGGGGACCCGGTCCAACAGGTGGGTGGGAACGTCAAATACCTTGCGCTGGCTGCTCAGTTTCACGGTGCGGCGCTTCAGGTCCACCTGTTCCACTTTGCAGATGCGCACGTTGTCCGGCAGCACCTTCTGGGAGTCCAGCGCTCGCGATGCCCGGCTCAGTGACTTCTGCTCCCTGTTCAGTTGGAGGGTCAGCGCGCTGACCTGTTCCTGCAATTCCTTGTTTTTCCGTTTGAGTTCAGCCGCTTCGCTTTTTAAGTCCTTGAGCTTTTTCAGTTCCGGATCGGGCCGCCAGGTCTCGTTTCCGCTCTGGGACTCGTATTTGGAAATCTCGTCGTAAAAGCTTTGCAGGATCGCGCCGATCCTGTTTTTTTGCGGAAGCTCGAAGCGGATGCAGGCGTTGTACTCGCTGACCTTGAGGATCGAGCCCGCGCGACTGGTGGCGGTTTTGGCATAGGCAGCAAAAGCGAAGCTATCGAGGCAGGCGAGCATGTTTTCCAGGTTGGGAACAAAGCCGTGGGCGTCTAGCACCGTCTTGATGGTGCTGACCGGGTCGTCGAACAGAACCTTATCCATGGTGACATAAAAGAACTTGCCGTCCTGGTCGTAACCGGCGGCGGAAAGGTCTTTGTTCAGGGAAGCCTTGGAGAACTCCGCTTCGCCTTTTTCGGCGATTACCTTTGGCTGCGTTTTGTCGAAGATTGCCACTTGCCACTACCCCAGGATTCCGGCGGCGGAAACGCTTGTTTTAGTGTTTACCAGCGCTGTCGCACCGATGTTTTCGCGTTTGGCCGAGTATATACGATTTGGGGTTGAAGGATATGAACGCAGTATTGCCCGGGCAGGATTGGCTACTGCCAGGGCGATAGAATCAGGGTAAACGTGAAGCAGTTCACACTGGGCAGTCTGGTCCAGGAGCGTCGCCGTTTACTATTGCGGGAAAAACATACAGCAAATGCCGCTTGGTCGTGCACTGTGTCTGTTGTGGGAGCCTGCCCAGCAGGCGAAAAGACGGTGCTAAATGGCAACGTTATTATTCGCCAGCAGGGCTGGCTCCCACAGGGTGCGGTTCATGACTCAATAGCACTAAGGCTGGTTCCGCGAACTCCGAAACCTGAGTTTTAGATAGCAGCTTCGTTAGCTTCCGCTCCGGCCCTGGCTGGCGCCTCCACAGTCACAATCCTGATGCCCTGAGCTTCGAACATACGAAGCATATCCTGGTCGGCCTGGCTGTCGGTAATCAGCACGTCAACGTCGGCAAGGGTACTGAAAATAAAATTGCTGCGTTTCCCCAGTTTGGAGCTGTCCGCCAGAATAATCAGTTGATCGGCCTGTTTCCTGAGTTTTTGTTCCGCGCGAATCAGCAGGGGGTCGGATTCCATAACACCAAATTCACCAATACCCGGTGTTCCCATAAACATCTTGCTGCCGTGGTAATACTGAATGGTGTCGTTTTCAAAGGCGCTCAGGATAATGCCCTGTTTGCGGTAGATCTCTCCACCGGGAAGGGTGATCTGATTGTCGCTGTTCTCTGAAAGCTCTTGCGCCAGAACGAAAGAGTTGGTGAGGATATTGAGCTGCCGGCTGACCAGAAATTCCCCCATCATATAGGTGGAACTGCCTCCATTAATGATAATGGATTCACCGTCCTCGCAGAGTTCAACGGCTTTGCGGGCGATCAGCCGTTTGACGTCAGTCTGTTTCTTTTTATCAACCAGAAACGCCGAACCCGTCAGGTGCGGCCGCCTCAGTTTTTTATCGCCCAACGGCAGCGCTTCAGCACCGCCGCGGATTTTCTTCAGCTGCCCCTCCTGCGCCATCTTGGTGAGATCCCGGCGGATGGTGGCTTCCGAGGCGCTCAGCTGGGTCGACAGGCTGCGCACGCTGGCAAACTGCTGCTCGTCGAGGATATCGAGAATCAACTGGTGGCGTTGTTTTTCCAACACGGGATTTACCTGTTTTTGGGGGGCTCTGGTCAATGTGTCACCTATTTTATCCATATCTAACCATATCTGCAGTAGGTTGAACGCATATTAGCCAATAAAGGGGCAAAATAATGCCAGTTTGATGAAATATGACGAGAAATGATGGATTCGTTGGCTTGAGCGAGCAAATTGGGGCATTCCGCGAGCGAAAAAATCGTCCATGTTTTGCGGCAGGGAGGGCCATAAGTTCCTTCAAGCCGGTCGCCAAGAGGATCATGGACTTAATCAACGATGACATAGTCAGTCCATTTCGGGCCATGGGCGCCGATCTGAATCTGTTGTTCGACGTCCGCCGTACGGGACGGGCCGGTAATAAGGTTGACGGTGCGGGGGATACGGCCACTGAATCGCTGACGCAATCGGTCCCAGACCTCCTCCTGGTAGGCGACGATATCCGCGCGATCCAGAACCACAATCAGGCGCTGTACCAGAAACAGCGAACTGCTGGGGCAGTCCCGGCTGACGGAGACGACGGTTCCCGTTTCGGCAATGCCGGCGCAGCCCCAAGCCAGGCCCCAGTCGGTTGCCTGGCGAACCTGGTCGAGCGTTTCAATGGCTGTCCACTGCAAGCCTGTGTCGGCGAATTGCGGGGCCACAACTACGCTGGGCGTTTGCCCCAGTTCTGCCGCCCGCGTCGCCACCCAGCCGGGCAGTTCCTCCAGCGTCTCGATGCGATGCATCTCAGCGCCATTGTCAGCGGCAGCGCGGCTGAAGGCTTCAACCGTTCCGGCGGATAGGGGCGGTTGCACAGGCGAAGGCACCTGTTGCGTCAGGTTCGCAAAGGCTTCGTCAATATCCGTCGGCGTGCCCCGTTTATTCAGGGCCTGGCGGATGCGTGAGAGGATTGCCGTGCGGCAACTGCTCATTGTTATTCCTTTCGTTATGGCCCCAGCAATGTGGCAGCCTGCTTGTGACCGCCATGGACGGCGGAATGCCGCCCAGCGGAATGCCGCCCAGCGGAGTGCCGCCCAGCGGAGTGCCGCCCAGCGGAAATGCAGGTTTTGCGGGAGCAAAAAAAAACTGCAAGGCGAAAGCGGTGTTGCTACCGGCACCGTATTAATCGCCTGCGGGGCAGGCTCCCACAGGGGGTTGTGCCTTGCCGTTGCGGCGCCATTGGGACTGAAAGCTGCCTCCCTGGGGCGCGGGGAAATCCCGGTGCGCCGTCCAGCCGCCGAGCAGCGGCAGCTTGCTGAAGCGGCCTCGTCTGGCCCCCAGCGCGGCGGCGAGCTTCGTGCCGATACTGGTCAGGGCGCGGTATAGCCGCGGCGACGCGGCGAGCGCGCAAAAAACTTTGGTGATCCAGTATCCGGCCCCCTTGAATCGCGCTTCCTGCTGTTCCCGATTGCGCAGCTTGCGCATCAGGTCGGGAAGGGGAATCTTGACCGGGCATACGGATTCACAGCGCCCGCAGAAGGTGCTGGCATTGGGCAGCTGGTAATCGCCATCGCGGTGGCGGAGCAGCGGTGTCAGAACGGCACCCATGGGCCCCGGGTAGACGCTGTCGTAAGTGTGGCCGCCGACGGCCTGATAGACCGGGCAATGGTTCATACAGGCACCGCAGCGAATGCAGTGGAGCATCTCCTGGTACTCGCTGCCTAACAACTGGCTGCGGCGGTTGTCGAGCAACACCACATGAAAAGCTTCCGGCCCGTCTTTGTCGGTGTCGCCCCTGGCGCCGGTAAAGAAGGAGGTGTATGTGGTGGTCTGCTGGCCGGTGGCGCTGCGGGCGAGTACCCGCAAAATTGCACTGGCATCCTCCCAGGTGGGCACCACTCTGTCGATGGTGGTGGTGACGATATGGGCCCGGGGCAGGGTGGCGGTGAGGTCGCCGTTGCCTTCGTTGGTGGCGATGGCGACGGTACCGGTTTCGGCGATCAGCAGGTTGGCCCCGGTGATGCCGATATCGGCCCTGAGAAATCGGTCGCGGATGACCTGTCGTGCCTCGTCGACGATGGCTTCGACGGCGCTCAGGTCCCGCTCCCCCAGGGCGTGGTGATGCAGAAACAGATCCTGTATCTGGGCCCGCGTCTTGTGCAACGCCGGGGCGACGATATGGCTGGGCGGTTCCTTGGCCAGTTGCAGAATGTATTCGCCCAGATCCGTTTCGAAGGGGGTGATGCCGGCTTTTTCCAGGGCCTCGTTGAGGTAGACCTCTTCGCCCACCATGGACTTGCCTTTGGTCACCCGCGTGGCGCTGTGTCGCGCGCATAGTTGCAGGACGATTTCCCGCATCTGCGCCGGTGTTTCGGCCCAGTGTACCTGGCCGCCGGCTTCGGTAACCTTCTTCTCAAAGTGCAGCAGGTAGATATCCAGGTCCTGCAGGGCCTTCTGCCGCACCGCGCGGGCGCGATCGCGCATGGCTTCGAAATTGGGAACCCGCGTCACCGCCGCGGAGCGTTTGTCGACAAAACCGCGCCCGGCCTTGGCCAGTGCCTGCTGCAGGTGGGAATCGGCGAGTGCATCAGCGGCGCGATAGATAAAATCCTTGTTTGGCACGTAGGGTTGCACGCTACTCATGGGGTATTTGCGCCTCTGCGCCTTCGCCGATGGCCGGAGCGTCGAGATCGCCCGCCAACACTTCCGCCACATGGCGCACCTGCACCTTGGAGAGCTGGGGGCTTTCGTTTTGCTGCCGCTGGATTTTGCCGGCGATATTCAGCAGGCAGGAAAGATCACCGCCCAGCAGCAGATCGGCGCCCGCATCGCGGGCATTGTCCACCTTGTCGGCCACCATGCGGTTGGAGACGGCCGGGAACTTGACGCAAAAGGTACCGCCGAATCCACAGCAGGCTTCGGTATCGCGCATTTCCGTGACGTCGACCCCGGCGCACTGCTTGAGCAGCTGGCGGGGCTGGTCGCGGATATTGAGTTCGCGCAGGCCCGCGCAGCTGTCGTGGTAGGTGATATTGCGCTGTGCCAGATTGCAGTTGGGGGCCGCCGGTCGATAGTCGATTACCTCTGCCAGGAAGGTGGTCAGTTCATAGACTTTGCTGCAGAAGCGGTTAACCCGATCGAAACGGGGATCATCGCGAAACAGCGCAGGGTAATGAAGCCGGATCATGCCGCTGCAGGACCCTGAGGGGAGCACAATATAGTCGAAGGGTTCGAAATCTTTGACGATGCGCCAGGCAAGTTTTCGGGTCGCGTCCGGGTCGCCATTATTGAACGCGACCTGGCCGCAGCAACTCTGCGGCGGCACGCTGACGCGACAACCGGCCTGCTCCAGCAATTTGGCGGTGGCGAAGCCGACACTGGGGCGAAGCAGGTCCACGGGACAGGTGGCGAAAAGGCCCACATGGAGGGGGGTGCCCGGTAATGCAGTGTTCATACTTTTTGCTCTCGTTAAAACGCTGCCTATTAGCATTTGCTGCCCGATGATGGTTTCTCAATCGGGGGACATCCCCAGTTGCCAGTAAGAGAGGCCGGGGCGGCCCTGCTACCGGGATTCGTTTGCGGGACACGGGCTAGGCGCCCCCCCTCAATACGTCCCTGCACGCTCGGCGGCGGCCGTCCATGGCCGCCGACGGTCCCGCAAACGAATCCCGGTATCAGGCCTTCGCCTCAAACTCCGGTATTCTTTTCCGAGTCCCGAGTCCCGAGTCCCGAGTCCCGAGTCCCGAGTTCCGAGTTCCGAGTTCCGAGTTCCGAGTTCCGAGAGCTGAGTCGTTACGCCGAAAGTTAAAAAAAGCGCCGGCAAACCGGCGCAGATGAGGAGAAGAAAATCTAGACAATACCGGAACTGCTGCCACCCGAAGCGGGCCGTTTTTTACCGGTTTCCGCGCGGTAGCCGGAGGCCCTGTAAACAGCGATCGGATCTATGGCGCCTTTGCCGCGCAGACGCGCCATCGCCAGGATCGGCGATACGTCGATATTGAAGGCGGCTTTCAGGGTGTTGCTGGCCATCAACGCGTCGTTGTTTTCCTGATAGCTGTTCAAGGCCTCGCGATCGACCACCAGGGCCTTGATATAGGAGCGCTGCACTTCGACCGCGGAATTGATCAGGCTTTCAATCGGGTCGGTCACGTTGTGCGACTGATCCAGCATATAGTCGGGCCCAAAGCCGTCCTGCTGGCGGTATTCGGCATCCACCAGTTCGTTGAAAATCAGGAACTGCTGGTAGGGGTGCAGCGAACCGCTGTCCAGGTCATCGTCGCCGTACTTGCTGTCGTTGAAGTGAAAGCCACCGAGCTTTTTGAACTGAATCAGGCGCGAGACGATCATTTCGATATTGACGTTGGGGGCGTGGTGGCCGAGATCCACCAGCGATTTGCATTTGTCCCCCAGTTCCATGGCGGCGAGAATATTGCTGCCCCAATCCTGGATCACTGTGGAGTAGAAGGCGGGCTCGAACATCTTGTGTTCGATATGCATTTCCCAGTCGTCCGGCAGGGCGCTGTAGATGGTGCGCGCACTGTCCAGGTAGCGCTCGAAGGCGCGCTGGAAATGCTGCTGGCCGGGGTGGTTGGAGCCGTCCCCGACCCACACTGTCAGGGCCTTAGAATCCAGTTGCCGGCCCCACTCGATACACGCCAGGTTGTGGGCGACGGCCTGTTCGCGCACAGCCTCCGCGGTGTGGCTGAGGCTGCCGTATTTGTAGGAATGCGTTTGGCCGGGCTGGTCCTGGAAGGTATTGGAGTTGACCGAGCCCCAGCCCATGCCGTAGCTGTCGGCGTACTGCTTCAGTTCGGAGAAGTCCTCCACCTGGTCCCAGGGGAAGTGCGGTGAGATCAGCGGGGTGCAGCCGGAGAGCTGGTGAATCACCGCGCAGTCCTCGACCTTTTCAAAGATATTGCGTGGCTCGCCCACGCCGGGAAAACGGGCGAAGCGGGTGCCGCCGGTGCCGGCGCCCCAGGAGGGCACGGCCAGTTCAAAGGCCTGGGCACGGGCCGTAAGCTGCTCTATGTCCAGGCCCGTGCGGGACAGTTTCTCGCCGAGGGCGTCGTAGTCTTTATGCAGGTCGCGGGCGAGCTTCTCATTCTGCTCAGCGATCAGGGCTGATGGGATAGCTTCTTTCATTATTGTCTTCCCTCTACTGTTTTCTCTCTTTTGGGGCGACAGGCTCAGCGGGTAAACGACGGCGCGTGCCCCGCGTCCACATTGATTATATTGCCGGTGGACTTGGCCGACAGGTCGGAAGCCAGGAAGTATACGGCCTCGGCGATATCTTCCGGCAGGACGTCGCGCTTGAGCAGGCTGCGCTCGCGGTAGTGCCCCTCGAGATCATCTTCTTCCATTTGATAAGCTGCGGCACGTTCTTCCCGCCACTTGCCAGTCCATATCTTGGAGCCGCGCAGCACCGCATCCGGGTTGACCACATTGCAGCGAATACCCAGCGGTGCGCCTTCCAGGGCGACGCCGCGCGCCAGTTGGAGTTCCGCTGCCTTGGCAGTGCAGTAGGCGGAGGCATTGGGCGAGGCCACCAGCCCGTTCTTGCTGGCCACGAATACCATGGCGCCGCCGGTGTGCTGCGCTTTCATCAGCTTGAAGCCTTCCCGACTGACCAGGAAGTAGCCCGTCGCCAGAATACTGATATTCCGATTCCACAATTCCAGGCTGGTTTCATCCAGTGCGGCGGAACTGGCGATACCGGCGTTGGAGACCAGGATATCCAGTCCGCCAAAGGCGAGTGATGTGGCGGCCATGGCATCTGCGACCGCCGCTTCGCTAGTCACATCGCAGTGCGTCCCGCGCACTACGTCCGGGCCGTAGACCGCCGAGAGCTCGACGACGGCGGTATCCAATGCCTCCCGGTCGATATCGGCCAGCACCACACAGGCGCCTTCGTGCAGCATGCGCACGGCACTGGCTTTGCCGATGCCGCCGGCACCACCGGTAATGAAGGCGACGCGACCAGCCAGTGACTTGGGTTTGGGCATGCGCTGCAATTTCGCTTCTTCGAGTAACCAGTACTCGATATCAAACGCTTCCTGCTCGTCCAGGCCAACATATTCGCCGACGCCGTTGGCTTCGCGCATCACGTTGATGGCGTTGATATAGAACTCGCCGGCGATGCGGGCGGTGGCCTTGTCCTTGGCGAAGGTGATCATGCCTACGCCGGGGATCAGGTAGACCACGGCATTGGGGTCGCGCATGGCCGGGCTGGTGTCGCGTTTGCAGCGCTGATAATAAGCGGTGTAATCCTCGCGATAAGCCGCCAACTGCTGATCCAGTTGTTCCACGCAACGCGCCAGCTCGCTGTCCAGGTCGGCGCCGGTGGGATCGAAGTCGATAACCAGGGGGCGTATTTTGGTGCGCAGGAAATGATCGGGACAGGAAGTGCCCAGGGCCGCCAGGGTTGTCAGTTCACGGGAGTTCACAAACTGCAGGATGGTGGCGGAATCATCGAAGTGACCGATTTTGCGCTGTGCATTGGTGATCTTGCCGCGAATCAGGGGCATCAGCCTGGCGGCCACGGACTTGCGTTTCTCTGTATCGAGAGGGGGGGCATCAAGAGGGGCGTCATAGCGGCTCCCGCCGAACGCCTCATTTGTATTGTTGTCCGCCAGCCAATCGGCGGCCCGCTGGATAATGTCCAGGGTGTTGAGGTAACAGTCTTTGGACGTGGGCCCCCAGGTAAAAATGCCGTGGCCTTCGAGGACTATGCCTTTCAGGTGCGAATTGCCGGCCGCCATTTTTTCCAGTTTCAGGCCCAGATCGTAGCCGGGACGCTGCCAGGGCAGCCAGCCCATATCGCCGCCAAAGATCATCTCCGTCAGCTCCCTGCTGTTTTTCGTGCAGGCGACGGCGATAGCCGCATCCGGGTGCATATGGTCAACATGGGGATGAGGTATATAGGCGTGCAGGGGGGTGTCGATACTGGCTGCGCGGGGATTCAGGTTAAAGGTGCAGTGGGGCAGGTATCCCACCATCTCGTCTTCATGTTCGAGGCCCCGGTAAAGGTCTTTCAGCTGTTGCAGCTTATCCATATACAGCGTGGAAAAACCGTCCAGTTCGATAGAGCCCAGATCGCCGCCGGACCCCTTGACCCAGAGCACCTGGGTCTCTTCGCCGGTCAACGGATCGCGCATAAAGATCTTGGCGGATGTATTGCCGCCACCGTAGTTGGTGATGCGCAGATCGGATCCCAGAAGGTTGGAGCGATACTTCAGTTGTTCGGGTTCGCTCAGGCGAGATGCTATCTGGTCATCCCAAAGGTTTTGAAGGGGTGAGGTCATCTAAATCCACTCTATCTGACTAATTTGAACGGCTGCGATGCGCAAAGGGACATATAGGCTTTTTGTTGATTGATAATGATTGTATGTGATTGTTTTGATGTGGTCAAACACGAGTTTTGATGCTTTATGATTAAAATATTGCAAAACAGATCACCGGTACTTTATATTGATCGAGGTGAGGCCGAGTGCCGCGAGTGACTTCACCTGGACAGGCAAAGCCACGGCGTCACCGTTAGAGGCTGTTTTAAAGTCTTCTCATAAGGCTGCCAGACGGGCTATCCCGCCCCGTCGCGCTCAAATTCGAGACTTTAAGCAGAGGCTCTTACACACAATGCGCTGACTATCGAATGAGAATGGCTGCCAATGAGTTACAAGCTGGTTCTGGATGTGGGGAAAACCCACGTCAAACTTCATCTTCTCAATAATGCCGGGGAGTCGGTTTTTTCCCGGCAGACCGACAACCGGGTATTGAGTGGTGCGCCCTATCCCCATTTCGATATCGAGGGTCTTTGGCAGTGGATGCTGAGGGGAATCGGTGAGGCGGCGCAGGAGTATTTGATTTCGGCCGTCAGCATCACCACTCACGGCGCGGCGGCTGCACTGATCAACCGCCATGGGGAAGAGGCGGGTTTGGTATTGCCCGTCCTGGACTACGAATATACCGGTATCGAAAGCTGTAATCCCCGCTACGACCGCTTGCGCCCCGAATTTTCCGAGACTTATTCCCCGGCTCTGCCGGCCGGCCTGAACCTGGGACGTCAACTCTATTGGCAGCGGCAACTGTATCCCGAAGCATTCGCGCGGGCGACGGATATCCTTATGTATCCGCAATACTGGGCTTGGCGATTAACGGGGCAGTGCTGTTCGGAAGTAACGTCACTGGGATGCCATACGGATCTCTGGTCGCCGGCAACGGCTGATTTCTCTTCGCTGGTGGAAAACCTGCGATGGCGGCACCTGTTCCCCCGGGTGGTGCCGGCGTGGACCCAGCTTGGATGTATCAGGCCGGAGATCGGGAAGCTGACCGGGCTCCCGGATTCCTGTCGCGTATTCGCCGGTGTTCACGACAGCAACGCCAGTTTTTTGCGTTACCGCGCCACCTGTGCCGATAAGCCTTTCACGGTAATTTCCACCGGAACCTGGTCGATCCTGATGGTGTCGGGTACGCCGCTGGAGGGGTTGAAAGCCGGTCGCGATATGTTGGCCAACGTGGATGTCACCGGACAACCGGTGGCCTGCGCGCGTTTTATGGGCGGGCGGGAATATGCGGCTGTCTGCAAGCGGGCGGGAGCGGCAATCGATGAGCAATACGGCGAAACTGAACTGCAGAAACTGATCGATGCGGGCACCATGGCCTTGCCGGATTTCAGCGGCGGCAGTGGCCCTTTCCCGGGCCGGGATGGCAGGCTTGAAGGCGTTGTTCCCACTGGCTGCGGGGCCGCGCTGGCCTCGCTGTACTGCGCCCTGATGCTGGATTACCTGCTGGATCTGCTCGGTGCGCGGGGCGATATTTTCGTTGAGGGCGCTTTTCTCAAAAACCCCATTCTGTGCGCATTGCTGGCGCAGTTGCGGGGCCATCAGCAAGTCTGGCTGTCCGCGGATGACACGGGCACGGTGCAGGGGTGCGCATCTCTGGTGGACTGGGTTGGGGGCGTCAACAGACCATTGGCGCAAAGCGGTGGGGCGACACGCCTGAAAAAATTTGAACATTATAAGCAGCGATGGCGCAGGACTCTGGAGCTCGAGGCGGTGTCGGTAGCCGGTTGACCAGCGCGGGTTTCCGGCAATACCCGACTCTCTTGTCAATATTAATGATCATATATGATCATATATTGTCATAATAGATCACATGGGGTATAAATAATCTCTACCTGTTTTATGCGGCTCCATTGGGGTCGGCCGATCAAATAATAACGAAGAATTACAGTGATGGATCGACGCGATTTTCTCAAGAAAGGCGCACTGGCCGCCTCCCTGCCGTTGGCAGGGCAGGCCATGCATAAGGCTTTGGCTTCTGCGCCGGCGCCTCTTTCGTCTATCTCTCCCATGCGCAAAGAAGGCCATTTGAGCTGGCTGGAGGGAGAGGAGCCCGTCATCAAATCCGGTGCGACCTGGGGACAGGCATGGCCCCAGGGGGCAATGGAGCCCGGGCAGGCGCTCTGCCTGGTCAATGAGCGGGGCGGCAAAGTGGCGCTGCAGAGCTGGCCCACCGCCTACTGGCCCGATGGCAGTGTTAAATGGACGGCGCACGCAATAGCCGCCAACACCTCACTGGGCAGCCAGTTCCGGGTCGAGAAGGGCTCCGACCCGGCGCCGGCGATGGCCGTTCGCGTCGAGAATCTCCGCGATAGGTTCGAAGTGGATACGGGTGTTGTGCGCTGGGTTATCCCCAAACGCGGCCCGCATATCATTTATGAAATGCTGCGCGATGATCGTTTGATTGCAAAAAATGCCAGGCTTGTCGGCCTTGTACAGGACGGCGTCGAAATCGAATCCGCGGTCCAGACAGAGTCATTTCAGGCCCATATCACCCGAGCCACGGCGGAGCAACAGGGGCCGGTTCGCGCGGTGATCAAACTGGAAGGTGTGCATCGCACGGAGGCGGGCCGCGAATGGCTGCCTTTTAGCCTGCGTTTGTATTTCTATGCGGGCGGAGAGTCGCTCCGCATCAGCCACAACTTTGTCTTTGACGGCGATGACCAAAAAGATTTTATCAGAGGATTGGGTTTCCGCTTTGAAGTGGTTCAGCGCGACGAGCCGTACAATCGGCATGTCCGCTTTGTGGGGGAAGACAACGGTCTCTGGAGTGAATCGCCGCAGGGAATCACCGGTTTGCGGAGAGACCCCGGGCGGGCCGTAAGGCAGGCGCAAATAGATGGTGTTGCGACTCCCCCGCTCAGCGAGTGGGACAGCCGGGTCAGCAGCCGCATGCACTGGATTCCGGTGTGGAATGACTACAGCCTCTCGCAACTGAACGCGAATGGTTTTTCCGTCAAAAAGAGAACCAAAAGCGGCCATGGCTGGATAGACGCCGCTCAGGGACAGCGGGCCAGCGGCGTGGGCTACCTGGGCGGAGTTTCGGGCGGTGTGCTCTTCGGCATGCGGGACTTCTGGCAGCTGCACCCGACGCAGATCGATATCCGCAATGCCGGCGCGGACGTGTCTGAAGCCACCCTCTGGTTCTGGTCGCCCGAAGCGCCCCCCATGGATGTGCGTTTCTACCATGACGGCATGGGGCAGGAGACCTATGAGCAACAGCTCGACGCCCTCAATATCACTTACGAAGATTACGAGCCGGGGTTTGGAAGTGCCTACGGCGTCGCCCGCAGCACAGACTTTACCCTGTGCGTTCTGGGCGCCACCCCATCGCGCGCCGACACCATCGCACTGGCGGATACCATCCGCAAACCGGCCCAGGTTGTCGCCGCCCCCGAGGATTATCTCAAGGCGAGCGTGTTCGGTTCCCTGTGGAGCCTGCCCGACAGGTCCACGCCGATGAAAAAGGCTATCGAGGACAGGCTTGCCTGGTCGGTGCAGTACTACAAGAAGCAGATTGACCAGCACCACTGGTACGGCTTCTGGAACTACGGTGACGTCATGCACACCTATGACGCCGACCGTCACGTGTGGCGGTACGATATCGGCGGCTATGCCTGGGACAATTCGGAACTGTCACCAGATTTGTGGTTGTGGTACTCCTTCTTGCGAACTGGCGATGCCGATACTTTCCGGATAGCGGAAGCCATGACCCGCCATAACCGCGATGTCGATATGTATCACCTGGGGCGTTTCAAAGGTCTGGGTACGCGCCACAATGTCCAGCATTGGGGATGCAGTGCCAAACAATTGCGCATCAGCACGGCCGCGTATCGACGTTTCCACTATTTCCTGACCGGTGATGAGCGAACTGGTGATGTGCTCAATGAAGTCATAGAGGCTGACAGGAAACTCGCCGAAGTCAATGCGCACCGGAAACTGCCTAACGAGAAACCGATGCCCGGCGAGGCCAGAATTGGCGTCGGTACCGATTGGGGCTCCGCCGCGGCCAACTGGCTGACGGCGTGGGAGCGCGCCGGAGACGAGAAGTATCGGAGCTGGCTCGAGAATGCCATGCGATCTATCGGCGGCCATCCCCAGGGATTTTTTGCTGGAGGCTTCGGTTTTGATGTCGACAGCAAAAAACTGCTTCCCCCTCCGGATACCGGGCCGGGTCTTTCACATCTGAGTGCGGTCTTTGGCCTGATTGAAATATGCGCTGAATTGAATCAGTTGATCGATGTGCCCGAGTTCAAGGCAGCCTGGCTGCGCTATGGCAGATACTACAGTGCCAGTGACGAGGAGCAGAAGGCCGCGCTGGGCAGGCCTTTCCACAATAACAGCCTGACGGTAGCGCACTCGCGCCTGACCGCCTATGTGGCGGTGCAGGAAGGTGACAGAAAGCTGGCACAGCGGGCCTGGAGGGAGTTCACCCGCCAGCGGGAGTTCACACGCGACTGGACAGGCCGAAGTCTCGCCACAGAGGAAATTACCGGGCCGGATGTATTGAATCCCATCGTCGAAGCGCCCTGGGTTTCGACCAATGACACGGCACAATGGGGCCTGGCGGCCATTCAAAATCTCGCACTGATAGCAGGCGAACTCGACGGCTAAAAGCAATGATCGAAGAGAAGTGAACAATATGCCAAAGATTGCGCACGATATATCCTACGATACGGTTCAAGACAGCATTGAAAAACTGATCGAAAACCTCGTCAATATCACCGATGAAAGTGGAGAATTTCTTCTTGAGCTGGAAGATGGCCGGGTGATAGATACCAAGGGGTGGAGCGGCTGGGAGTGGACCCACGGTATCGGCCTCTACGGTCTGCTCAAATACTGGGATATCACCGGCAACGAGAAGTCGAAGGACATCATTGAAGCTTGGTTCAGGGACCGCTTCGCCGAGGGAACCACGACCAAAAATGTCAATACTGTTGCTCCCTTCCTGACCCTGGCCTACCTGCAGGAACGCACCGGTGAACGGAGTTACCTGCCCTACCTGGATGTGTGGGCCGAATGGATTATGCGGGATATGCCGCGCACCGAGGAAAACGGGCTGCAGCATATCGTCTACAACTCGGAGAACTACCAGCAATTGTGGGACGACACGCTGATGATGAGCGTGCTGCCGCTGGCCAAAATCGGCCTCCTGCTGGATCGCCCACACTATGTCGAAGAAGCCAAGCGGCAATTTATGCTGCATATCAAATACCTGGCGGACCGGAAAACCGGTTTGTGGTATCACGGCTGGACCTTTGACGGCCGGCACAACTTCGCCGATGCCCTCTGGGCACGGGGCAACTGCTGGGTCACCATCGCCATACCCGAATTTATAGAACTGCTCGACCTGGAACCGTCCGATGGTCTGAGGCAGTTCCTTATTGAAACACTGGAATCACAGGTAAAGGCCCTGGTCGGTTGCCAGCATGACAGCGGCCTGTGGCATACATTGCTCGACGACCGGGACTCCTACCTGGAGGCATCGGCCGCAGCAGGGTTTGCCTACGGTATATTGAAAGCCGTTCGCAAAGGCTATCTGCCGAAGAAATATGAGGAGCCCGGAATCAGGGCCGTAAAAGCCGTACTGGACAATATTGATGAAAGCGGAGAGTTGCAGCAGGTATCTTTTGGAACACCTGTGTTTGATGACCTGCAGGGGTACCGGGATATTCCGCTGACCTCCATGCCCTACGGGCAGTCGATGGCGATTCTGGCGCTGGTTGAAACTATGAACTACTACATCTAATCACCGGGAGTCAGTAGGGTGCGCTGTACGCACCCTACTGACTACATATAATAAAAACGTAAGTTCGATAGACAATAAAAACACGATACCTAATAGGTGCGATGATGACGAAGCGCGAACTAAAGCCGGTGAACTACGTCGCCTACGGGCTCAATGACGTTCTGGGTGCCGGATCCATGGCCGTGATCAGCGGCTGGATACTGTTTTTCTATACCACCTTCTGTGGTTTGACGACGGTTCAGGCCGCCTCGATCTTTGCGATCGCCCGTATTCTGGACGCCGTCGCCAGTCCGCTGATTGGCCACATATCCGACGGTTTGGGAAAAACCCGTATCGGTAAAAGGTTTGGCCGCAGGCGAGTCTTCTTGCTGTCGTCAATCCCGTTACTGCCAAGCTTTGCGTTAATGTGGGTCAGTGGCCAGGAGTATCTCTATTACCTCGTCACCTACGTATTTTTCGAACTGCTGTATGCATCTGTCATCATTCCCTATGAAACCCTCGCTGCGGAAATGACCGATGACTATAAGAAGAAGGCAAAGCTTGCCGGAGCACGAATACTGACTGGCCAGATATCGGCCATATTCGCCGGAATTCTTCCCAGCTGGATCGTCGGCATTGCCGGAGGCAAGGATTCAGCATCGACCTTCCTGGTAATGGGTACTATTTTTTCCATCGCATTTATGGTGGTTGTCTTCATCGTCTGGGCCTATACGTGGGAGCGCGACCCCGCAGAGCGTCCGGAGGAAGAGCAACCCGATGAGAACTGGACTCTAGCGGGAACATTGAAATCCCTTTTTCTCAATTTAAGTTCTACCTTGCGTATTCGCGCTTTCCGTCTGCATCTTGGTATGTACCTGGGTGGTTATATAAGCCAGGATATTTTTAACGCAGCCTTCACTTACTTTGTCGTATTCGCCATCGGTGGAACATTAGTGATCGCCTCCGAAATGATGGCATTAACTTACGTTGCGCAACTGGCCGCTGTTGCTATAGCAATTCCAATGGTTGTTCGTTTTGGGCCTGCGCCCAGTTATCGGGTTGCCATTTACTTCTATATTCTGGGTATCCTGGGGCTGCTTTCCCTCTATCTTCTGAGTGACGGCTTCAGTCAATACTGGCTGATCGGAGCTCTGATTTTCGCCGGCCTCGGCCGGGGCGCACTCAACTACATCCCCTGGAATACCTACAACTACATGGCGGATGTCGATCAAATTGTGACCGCGCGGCGGCGTGAGGGTAGTTTTGCCGGGGTAATGACCTTTATCCGCAAGGCCACCCAGGCGGTCGCGGTAATGTTTGTCGGTATCGTGCTCGAAGCCGGCGGCTTTGTGTCCGGTGCCGAAACACAAAGCGAGCAAGCGATTACGACTATAGCAGCCACCCTGGTAATAGGGCCCATGTTGGTTCTACTTCTGGGGTTCTGGGTATCGACCAAATTCAAGATCAGCAAGGAGACCCATGCAGTACTTATGTCGGAGATAGAGCGCTTCAAGCAGGGCGAAAGCACCCCTTCGACCAGCGAGAATCAAGCGATTGTCGAAGATCTGTCCGGTTGGCCCTATGAGATGCTGTGGGGCAACAACTCTGTGGGAAAGAGCGTTTCCGAGGCCGGGGCGCCTGCCGATGGAGCACCCCGCACCGACTCCCCGATATAAACCTCGAAAGCCGGATAAATCAGAGGTAACACTGACAATGGACAACGATATGTCTCTGGCCAACCTGTTTTTTCGCTGCAAGGTAAAACCACATTGGCCACGGGTGCTGGCCGCGAAGGGTCCGGCGCCGGTGCGAAGCCAGTGACTATGTGAATGGCCATGTTCTCGCCATTGATGGCGGCTGGTTGGCAAGATGAGTTCCGCGATTCCGGTTATTTAAACAATCGTGACAGGGTAGACACACA
This sequence comes from Microbulbifer rhizosphaerae, assembly GCF_014191725.1. GTDB lineage: Bacteria > Pseudomonadota > Gammaproteobacteria > Pseudomonadales > Cellvibrionaceae > Microbulbifer > Microbulbifer rhizosphaerae. The sequence continues at coordinate 199,464 of NZ_JACHWZ010000008.1, read as the reverse complement.
TGTCAAAAAATTATTCAAGAATAATAGGGACAATATTTTCCCTGATTCTCGCTCAGCTCTCCCCTGTCAGCAGCGCCGACGAGAGTAAATTACCGAGCATTTACATCGCCGGTGATTCAACCGCTGCCAGCTACGAAAATACCAATCACCAGGGTTGGGGCGGAGTATTATCGCGGTATTTTGATGTAAATAAAGTCAATGTTATCAATCGCGCGCGTGGGGGAAGAAGCAGTCGAACTTTTATAACGGAAGGACATTGGCAGAAACTGGTAGATGATCTCGCAGAGGACGACATTGTCCTGATACAGTTTGGTCATAACGATGCCGGAAAGATCAACGATAAAGAGAAAGCCCGGGGAAGCCTGCCCGGTGTGGGCGACGACAGTATAGAAATATTGAACCTGCAAACCGGCAAAGAGGAAACGGTTTATACTTTCGGGCACTATATCCGGCATATGATTGCCGATGTCCGCGCAAAAAACGCGGTGCCTGTACTTCTTTCGCTAACCGCCAGAAACCGGTGGAAGTCAAGCCGTATAGAACGCGGATCGGGACAGTATGGTTACTGGAGTTATCAACTTGCCTGGGAACTGGATATCGCATTTATTGATGTGACCAACCCCATGGCCGACCTGCTCGAACAGATGGGCCCGGAAAAGGCCGCTGAACTCTACCCCAAGGACCACACCCATTTTGCCACCGAGGGGGCACACCTGCATGCGCAGACCATCATCGCTGGCCTCAAGGGGCTGCGCCCGGGCTTGGAATCTGCCTGGTTCTCCGAACTGGGCCAGCAGATCGAGCCTCGGGAGTGGGCGTGGCTGAGACTGCCATTCCCCGCCGACGCCAGGAAGTCGAGCATATTCCTCGTTGGCGATTCCACCGTGCGCAATGGTGCCGGCGATGGCGCCAACGGGGAATGGGGCTGGGGGGACTATCTGGACGAAAAACTGAGTACAAAAAGCCATAACATTGTCAATCGCGCCGTCGGCGGGCTGAGCAGCCGTACCTTTGTCACCGGCGGCCACTGGCAGCGGGCACTGAATATGATGAAGGCAGGCGATGTGGTGCTGCTGCAGTTCGGCCATAACGACGCAGCGCCGCTAAATGACGAGACCAGGGCGCGCGGCACCATTCCTGGAGTAGGGGAGGAGTATGAAGACATCGACAACCTGCTCACCGGAGAAGCGGAAAGGGTACACAGTTACGGCTGGTATCTGCGTCAGATGATCGGCCAGGCGAAAGCCCGGGGAATCACCACCATCGTCTGTTCGCCTGTGCCGAGAAAAGCATGGCGCGACGGGCTGATCCAGGAAGCCACCGACAGCTATCCCCAGTGGGCCTTGCAGGTTGCCCGCCAGAGCCAGAGCCCCTTTATCGACCTCTACCAACTGGTTTCAGACAAATACAACCGCCTGGGCAGGCGCCAGGTCGAAAAGCTGTTTGCCGATAAGCACACGCACACCAGCAAATCCGGGGCTGAGCTGAATGCAGAAGTGGTGGCGCTGCAGCTGAAACCCTTGCTGGCCCTGTAGAAGGCCCGGAGTACCAAAAAATGCGTTTCTTCAGCCTTTTGTTCCTTGCCTTTATCTGCGTACCCGCGTTGGCCCAAAAGAACGTTCGTGACTTCGGCGAATACATCAACAAGGGTGAACTTCTCTACCGGGCAGATATGAGCGAGCCGGCAAGCGTCGACGGCTGGGTGATGGAGGGCCCGGGTGTATTGGCCTTTGACAATGGATGGATGCAGATGTACTCGCCAGGCGAGGAAATGCATCATGTATTCTGGTGCCCGGAAGACTTTCCGGACGCCTTTGTGGCGGAGTGGGAAGCGCAGAACCTCAATCCGGAGGCAGGCCTGGTTATAGTCTTTCTCGCTGCCAGCGGTGAGGGAGGGCAGGATATATTTGATCCCGGCCTGCCGTCGAGAGATGGGACCTTTGACCAGTACACGCAGGGGAAGATACGCAGCTACCATATCTCCTACTACGCCAATGCCGCGCACAACCCGGGCAGGGGCCACGCGAACCTGCGTAAAAACAATACATTTACGCTGCTTCAGGAGGGGGGCGATGGCATCCCCACCCGCTCCACAAAAATCCATAAAGTCCGTCTGATAAAGGACAGGGCCCATATTGCCATGTATGTCGATGGAAGGAAGGTCATTGACTACATCGATGACGGCAGCAATAAGCCGGTCCTGGGGGCTGGGAAGATAGGTTTCCGACAGATGAAATGGACCCGCTTTCAATATCGAAACTTCAAAGTGTGGTCGCTCAATACGTACTTAACACAAGACTGAGGAATTCCTATGAAGTGCAGTCGCCGTGATATTTTTCGCCTGGGCGGTTCAGTCGCCGCTCTGGGTCTTGCCGCCCACTCCGGATTGCTGTCCGCCACGCCCGCTAAATCCATGCGGCGCTCAGATTACAGGATAAAAAAACTGTATCACGGTGTTGCCTACTACCCGGAGCTTTGGCCCGAAGAAGATATTGATCGCGATATCATTGAAATGAAGAAGTTGGATATCAACGTAGCCCGTATGGGTGAGTTTTCCTGGTCAACCATGGAGCCGGCGCGCGGCAAAATTTCTCTCGACTTTTTTGAGATGGTTATGGACAAGTTCCATGCTGCCGGTATTGACGTTGTGCTTTGCACTCCGACCGCCACACCTCCCATTTGGCTGACACACAACCACCCTGAACGGTGCCATAAAAATTCTGATGGTGATATTTTAATCCACGGAGCTCGCCAACACGCCAGTTATGAACACCCTGATGTAAAAGAGGCCTGCTTCAACATCATCAAAGCCATGGCACAGCAACTGGGCCAACATCCCGCGTTGATAGCCTGGCAATTGGACAACGAGATGAAAGCCCATGTGGCGGAGGATTTCAGCGATGCCGCTATCGCCTCCTGGCATCGTTGGTTAAGAAAGCGCTTCGGCACCATAGATCGACTTAACCAGGCCTGGGGAACCCATATCTGGAGTCAATATTACCAAAGCTTTGAGCAGGTGCCTGCTCCACTGAAAACGCCTTTTCTCCATAACGCATCGTTAAGTACCGCTTATCGTATGTTCAACCGCGAAAGTATTTCGGATTTCATGAAGGACCAGAGTGGAATCATCCGGGAATACTCCAGTGCACCCATAACGCATAATGACAACCCGGCGTTTAATATTCACCACGAGCGCTCCATGGAGGCCCTGGACTTCGCCTCTTATGATGCTTATCCAACCGATGAACAATGGGGTGCCCTGGTATTTCGTTCTGATTTATACCGGGCGGCTATTCCCGGCCGCCCTTTCTGGCTAATGGAAACCAGCGTGTCCCACAACGGCTGGCTGGGCAATCATCAGCCACCACACCCCGAAGGATTCCTGCCAGCGGAAGCCGTGTTGACATACGCCTTGGGTGGTGAGGCATTCTGTTATTGGTTATGGCGGCAACAGCGCACGGGCGCCGAACTCCCCCACAGCGCGGTAATGAGCGCCTGGTTTAAGCCGAGTATCGGCTATAAGGAAGTGGAGAAACTCAACGCGTCGAGGAAGCAACTGGAACCTTTACTGGTCGATAGTACCGTTGCCCCGGCCGAGGTGGCCATTACTTATTCCGATCACGCCAGGGCCATGATTGAAACCGAAGCCCTGGACAGACGCGAGGGGTTTCCCACGCGCTATCGCGGTGTTATCGAGATGTGGCATGCCACCGTGCGTGATTTGGGTTTCCATCGCGATGTACGCTTCGAAAATGCCGCGCTTGATAACCTGAAACTGCTGATCACCCCGGCGATGCCGTATGTCAGCGAAGCCTTTATTTCCCGAGTGTTGAAGTTTGTCAAGGCAGGGGGTGTTTGGATCGCTGGTCCTGTCACTGGCATCCGCTCAGTTGAGCATACGGTACCAACCACTGCCGGTCTGGGGTTGCTCGATGAGTTGGCTGGAATCAGTACTGAATTCGTGGTGCCGTTAACCCAAACGGATTCCACAGGTAGTGCATTGGATGTCACTGCGCCACTGAGTGGTTGGTGCTCTGCGATGAAGGTAAAAGATGGAGTAAGACGAATAGGCACGATCGAGACGGGAGTTGCCAAAGGGTACGCGTTTATCACGGAGCGTAAGATCGGGAAAGGCCGCGTAGTTGTTCTCGGGGCTCAGCCCCATGGAGAGCAAGGCCAAATACTCATTAACAACCTGATCAACCATTACGCGGATATGGCCGGAGTAAAGGAACGTTACGATGCCGCTCCCGGTGTGGTGGTAAGTCCGCGGAATAATAAGAAGGGTGAGAAGTTTTGGATTGCCATCAATATGAGTGACCAGGAGCGTGCCTTAAGGTTGCCGAAGGGGGTAATCGATGCTATTTCGTCAAAATCCATAAAGTCTATCCGGATAACGCTACAACGTTATCAGTGGAGAGCTATTCAATTGAACCAAACCCTTGGCTAATTAATAATTTGTAAGGTACGCCATCCCTGTGGAATTAGCGTGAAAACAGAATGATGTGATAACAATGTTATACGAGAACAAGTTCAAACGGCACATTGTATGTGCCCTGATGCTGGGAGTGCAGTCCATGAATATGGTACCTGCGTTGGCAGACTCGCGCCCGGCAGTGGCGCAGCACATCTATGAATACAACTTTGAAGAGCGGCCAGATCTATTACAGAAAAAATACAATTCTGAAACAGGTTTAGGTACGGATAGTTTCCATAACAGTAGCGAAAATGCCTTTTCGGTCAAAGTCCCCGAGGGAGACTATAAGGTCCGGGTAAAGGTAACAGGCGTACCGGATGTCACCCGGTTTCTGGTTTTCAGCGAAGACAGACGGGTGATGAGCAACATCTTGGAAATCGAGCGGGGCGAAAGCAAAACCCTGGATTTTCTGGTTAATGTCAGAAATCCACAGCTGGCAACCGCAGAGCAGGATCCAGCGGCGGGCCCACGGGTGGGGCTGAGAGGCGATGAAGGCATCTCCCGTAACTGGGACGACAAGCTCACCATAGCATTGTCCAACAACGATGTTCAGTTTAGTCAAATTCGAATCGAGCCGGGCAGGAAGCCTAAGGTTCTGCTGGCTGGGGATTCCACCGTAGCAGATCAAGCATCTCAGGATTATGCCAGTTGGGGGCAATTCGTCCCTGGGCTGATCCGAAATCGCGTGGTTGTAAATCACGCGCGCGGCGGTGAAACATTGAAATCGTTTTTATTCTCCCTGCGTTGGGATAAATTGCTCAGTCAGACCCAGGCTGGAGATGTCGTACTGATTCAGTTTGCTCATAACGATGAAAAAAAACAATGGCCGCGCACTTTCGCCGCAGCGGATGGTGCATTTCCTGAATATTTGCGTGCCTTTGTTGCCGATGTAAGGCAAAAAGAGGCTATACCTGTACTGGTCACACCTGTCGCCAGGCGTATTTACAATGAACAGGAAGAACTTCTGAACACCCACCAAGGTTATGATGAAGCAGTAAGAGAGGTTGCCAGAGCAACGGGGGTCCCGGTTATCGACCTGACCGCGCAAACCACCAGCTTTTATCAACAGCTGGGTCAGAATGAAGCCAAACAAGCCTTTGCGGCAAATGGTAAAGACAGAACCCATCATAATTATTACGGTGCCTGGATGATTGCCAATATGGTGGTGAACAGCCTGCAGGCGTTGTACCCGGAGCTGATACAGTCTGAAAACACGCTATTGGATTCAACCAGTCCAACAAGGCCGGGGGAGCTCGTCATTACGCCGGATTTGTGGCCGGACATGCGACCGGCGGCGGTTGAAATTTCAGGATCGTGACGAATGTGACCGAAGGCCCGTCATGCACGGATCCGTTACTCATGCGCCCGATGCCCGGCGGAGCAGATCGAGCCGCCGTGTACTTTAAGTCCCAACTGCCGTGAGCTGATTTTACGGAGATGACCAATTATTGGTCACAAGAACATCGGGCAATTATCGTCATAATCGCTCATAAATGTGACTGATATATAAAAATTATGATTGAATATGATTGACAATGTGGGTACGTGCTTCTAATATCATCTCTCCATAATATAAAAAAGATAATCGGAGATGATGAGATGACAATAATTAACCAATCCGATGTGCTTGAAACCTCCACCGCAAAACTTCCTTTCACCGCCACGCCTTTATCCAAGCGCATACGGGCACTGGTTCTCACCGGGATTTCTCTGAGTTTCCTGGTCGGCCCTGTGGCGTTTGCTCAGGGTGACTCTCAAGAAGAGCCTAAAGAGGAACTCAAAAAAGAAGCCAAAGGTGCTTCAGCCGAAAAAGTGGTTTCCACGTCTAAGAAAGAAGTTCCCCCTGAATCGATGGAAGAAGTCGTGGTGTCGGGCCACCGCTTCAGCCAGCGCAGCGCTATTGATCGGAAAAAAAATGCCGGCACTATGAGCGACTCGCTCGTTGCGGAAGATATCGGTGAATTTCCCGATAAAAATGTCGCTGAGGCGCTGCAGCGAATAGCTGGCATACAGCTGGCCCGCGATTTCGGCGAAGGGGCGCAGGTCAGTATCCGGGGTGTGGACCCGGATTTGTCGCGGGTTGAAGTCAACGGTGTGTCGCAGATGGGTATGGGCGGCAGCCGCGCGGTGGATTTCCGCGATATGGCTTCAGAACTGGTTAAATCTCTCGATGTTATCAAGGGGTCCGAGGCGCGTTTTACGGAAGGTGGTTTGGGTGGAATTGTCAAAATCAATACGCGCAAGCCGAATGAATTCGACAGCAACTTCCTGTCCGTATCGGGCGAGCAGCAGTACAACGACCTGAGCGATGCATCGGACCCCAGGATCAATGTGACCGGCGTGTGGAAATTCAACGAGGATTTCGGTGCGTTGATGAACGTAACTGCTTCTGAAACCACCGCCATGATCCATGCGCTGCGCAACACGGAATGGCACCGCATCGCCGATTACGACAACTCCCCGGAAAAGACCGTTCTCAATGAAGATTACGCGTCGATTGACAATGTGGCTGGCTGTAACGGCGAGGCAGACTGTGAAGAACAGTGGTGGGACTATGCGCCCAGGTTGCCGAGGGTTGGTGTCTGGTGGCGCGAAGAGGAGCGCCTAAGTGCGAATACCATCTTCCAGTACAACTTCAGCGATAACTTTAGTGCGTACGCCGGATTTACCTATAACGAGCGTGACAAGGAAGCGACAGACTTGAACCTGGATGTGGGCATACATTCCGCAGCGCGTATCGATGCCAACTCCGTGCAGGTGGACGAAAATCACAATGTGACTTACCTGGAGTCCTCTCAGGCGAGCGTGGGCAACAGAACCCTGAACTTTGCCTGGTACCAGGAAACCAGCATAGTAGATACCGGGTTTGAGTTCAGCAGCGGTCCCTGGGAGATCACCGGCTTGGCTGCCTATTCGGCCTCAGAACAGGATATTGACTCGCGCGACACCAGTATTTCCGCGAACGGTATCGCCGGCATTCAGGTTGCGCTGGATCACCGCGGCGCACCGTCATGGGATTACAGCACCGGCTATTTTTACAATGCGGCGGATCCCACAGATACTTCTCAGGCCTTCGACGTCAACAGTCCGGCGAGCTACTCGACGGCGCGCTTTAAGTATGCACCCAGTGCCGACGAGACATCCGAGGCCAATGTAAAACTGGATGTTGTGTACAACTTTGAGGATGGCTTTATCCAACGCCTTCGCACTGGTATCCAGGCGACCTCCAACTCTGCGGAAACAGAGGGCTACAACTACAACATCTTCCGCAACGTGGGTGAGGAGTACAACGGCCAAATGTGGACCAGGGAGGATCACCTCGCCCTTCTTTCCGGCAACTTCTTTGAGTCTCCCGAGTTGTTTGAAGGCTACGACCTGGGCGTAAGCACCATCGGCAGCTATCAGGCGGTTGATACCAACGGTTTGATTGCGGCCATGCGCCAGGCCAGCAATGACAATACCACCCGCGAAGATCTGGAAATACAAAGCGGTAACTACGATATCACAGTGGAAACCGAGGCGCTTTATCTGCAGACGGATTTTGCAACCGAAGTCGGCGGCATGCCTTTCTGGGGCAACTTTGGCGTTCGCTATATTGTGACCAATACGGAAACCAACGGCGATTATGTTGAACACGAGTACCGTAATGTGTTGGATGAGGATGGCGATATTCTGGTAAATCCGGAGACCGGCATTGCCTTGCTTGAGATTGCATGGGATGTGTACAACGACCGGAAAACGGTTTCCAGGGAGTACAGCGACACACTGCCCAGCATCAACATGAATCTGGAGCTGATTCCTGAAAAGCTGGTGCTGTATATGGGGGCCGCCAAGGTGATGAGCCGGCCGCGGAACCGAGACCTGAACGTGAACGGGGTCTGTTATCAGATGGATGACAGCCTGTGGGCGGAACAAGTTGGCTGGGAAAGCTTCTGCAAAGGTGGCAACCCGGCACTGAATCCGTATCGGGCCAACCAGGGCGATATCGCCCTGAGCTGGTATCCGAACGAGGATTCCATCGTCTCCGCCGCCTACTTTGCCAAGAATATGGAGAGCTGGATCCTCGGCCGGGATGAGCGCCTCGATGTGGATTTCCTGGGCGACGGCCGTGTCTGGGATGTCACTCAGCCGGTCAATGGCGAAGGTGTAAAAACCCGTGGAGTTGAGCTGCAGGCGTCAACGTTCTTTACCATGCTGCCTTACCCCTTCAACGGCTTGGGCGGCAGCGTCAACTACACCCATATGACCGCCGACAACGTCGGCCTGTTGAACGAGTTAACCGGTGAGGAGCTGCCCATGCCCTCCCAATCCGAGAACAGCTATAACGTCACCGCCTTCTGGGAGGGTAATGGGTTCAGTGCGCGCCTGGCCTACAACTATCGGGATGAATATCTGGCCAACCCCGCTGACCGCTCCGGCAACCCGGTATTCGTCGAGGACGCGGGCTACCTGGACGCCAAGATGTCCTACACCCTGCCGAACAGCAACCTACGGTTCTTCCTCGACGCGAGGAACCTGCTGGAACAGGCAAAGGTGGCTACCGCCGGCGAACACCGCCTGTCTGACCTGAGTTATTCCGGTCGTCAGTTTGCGCTCGGTGTTTCCTATAAGATGTAACTGCTGATTCCTGCCGGAATCTGCCGGCCGGTGGCCTGACACCGGCCGGCATCTTCTGGCACTTTTCAAGTTACCTTTTTCTATTCCGTTCCCCTGTTTTTTTGGAACTCCTCGGAAAATATCCGGTTTATTACTATGGAAAAAATCGCATTTGTCATGCAGCTGAAAGCTGGCTGCGAAGCTGAGTATGAAAAACGGCACGATGAGATATGGCCTGAACTGGTTGAAGAACTGAAGGCCGCTGGTATCGAGGACTATTCCATCTACCTTCATCCGGAGACTCTGCAGTTGTTCGCCGTGCTTAAACGCAGGAAAAACCACACTATGGATGAGCTGCCACAAAAGGCGATTATGCAAAAGTGGTGGAGCCATATGGCCGATATCATGGAAACGGACCCGGGCAATAGCCCGAAGATAATTCAACTACAGCGGGTTTTTCATTTGGATTAGCAGATACCCCTCCAGTAATTCCGGGGGAATCGCAACTCAAGATAAGGAAAAATAATGAACAGAAATACTTCAAGCGAAATACCTTCCTCTCGGGGCAAAATCCGTTGGCAGCCCCTGCTGCCGGCAGTCCTGCTGTTATTCTCAGGTCTCGCCCGGGCGGACTTCGGCCTAAGCGAAAGCACTGATTTCTATACGGTCGATACCGGTGCTGGCCTGGTCTTCACGGTTCGCAGGAATGATCCTGGAGTTAACACCTGGTCCCCTGGTGATATCTCCTCGCTGGTATACGAGGGCGTCGAATACCAGAACTGGGTGCGCGGCTCCCAGATCAACTCGGGCTTCGACTGGCTCTATCGCGGAGTCTCTGCAGTCGATGTGAGCGCTGAAACCGTCGGCGAAGATACTATCAAGGTCACAGTCGAGGCTGGTGACCTCACCCACTACTATATGGCCCGCCGCGGCTACCCGCATATATATATGGGGACCCATTTCACTTCGGAGCCGAATGTCCACGGCTTGGTGCGCTATATCATGCGCCTGAGTTCGGCGCTGCTGCCGAACGGACCCGAGCCCTCGGATCTGCGCGGTACGGTTTCCACGGTGGAGGCTCGGGATATCTTTGCTCTGCCCAATGGCGAAACGCGCTCCAAGCACTACTCCAACCAACGCCTGAAGGACTGGACCCATATAGGTGCCACCGGGAGCGGTGTCGGCATGTGGATTATTCGCGACGATCATGAGGGCGGTTCCGGCGGGCCCTTTTACCGCAGCCTGCTCAACCAGACCACGAATAACGATCAGGAGTTGACCTATATCGTCAATTACGGTCAGGCCCAGACCGAGGCTTTCAGGCCCGGGATCCTGAACAGCTATACCTTCGTGGTGACCGGGGGAGAGGCGCCCTACGGCCGGCCCAAAACCCAATGGTTTGCCGACATGGGACTGAAGGGATACGCCCCGCGCTCCGAGCGCGGCCGAATTGCCGGGGTCGGAATTGAGGGCATGAATCCGGACTATGAATATACGGTTGGCTTTGCCAACGCCACCGCGCAGTATTGGGCCGATGTCAATCCCATAAATGGTGGCCACTACAGCCGGAAAGACATGCGCCCGGGCACCTATACCATGACCATCTACAAGAATGAACTGGAGGTGGGTATCCGGGAGGTGACGGTAACCGCAGGCGAAACCAATGTTCTCCCATCCATTTCCATCGAGGCCGACCCCAGCGAGGCGCCCGTAATCTGGCGTATCGGAGACTGGGACGGCACACCGCTGGAATTTCTCAACGGCGACAAGCTGACGAAAATGCACCCCTCGGATGTGCGTATAGAGACCTGGGACCCTTCCGACTATATCGTCGGGGAAAGCACTGCCGCTGACTTCCCCGCGTATATGTGGAAGGACATCAACAATGACCATGTTGTTCGGTTCAAACTGGATAGCGAACAGATTGCTGCCGGCCACATTCTGCGCATAGGGTTGACTTGCGCCTTTGCCGGCGGCCGGCCCAATATCAAGGTCAACGACTGGACCTCCACCTTCCAGTGGCCATCGAGCCAGCCCAGGAGCCGCTCTCTGACGACTGGCTCCTACCGCTGCAACAATACGATCTACTCCTTCGACATTCCCGCTTCCGCCTTTAAGCCGGACCCGGATGAATGGAATGAGCTGACGATCACGGCGATCAGCGGCTCCGGCGCCTCGGGGTTCCTGTCCGCCGGCTACAGTGTCGACAGTCTCGATCTACTTGAATGACAAAAAGCCCCCGCCTCAAAGCCGAAGCGGGGTTTTTTTTATGAGGCACATCCCTGTGCCTCATCCGCTTCGCGGGCAGTCCCCGGCTGTGCAAAATTGTTCCAGACAATTTTGTTGTTTGGCCTGCGAAGCGGGCAAACCCACCCCTCCACGGTAAGGAGAAAAATAATGAATAAATACTCTGTACCCGAAGTGTCTTTTCCCTCACAGGGTAAAGCCCGTTGGCAGCTACTGCTCCCGATGCTGCTGTTGTTCTCCGGTCTCTCCCGGGCGGACTTTGGCCTGAGTTCAAGCACTGATTTCTATACGGTCGATACCGGTGCCGGCCTGGTTTTCAAGGTGCGTCGGACGGACAACGGCGTCAGTACCCAGTCCGCCGGCGATATCGCCTCGCTGGTATACGCGGGCGCGGAATACCAGAACCAGTCGCGCGGCTCCCAGATCAACTCGGGCTTCGACTGGCTCTATTCCGGCGTCTCCGCGGTTACGGTGAGCGCTGACACCGTCGGCAGTGACACTATCAAGGTCACCGTCGAGGCCGGCGATCTTACCCACTACTACATGGCCCGTCGCGACCAGCCGCATATCTATATGGCAACCCATTTCACCTCGCAGCCAGACGTCCACGGTCAGGTGCGCTATATCATGCGCCTGAGTTCCGCGCTGCTGCCTAATGGGCCCGAGCCTTCCGACATTAGCACCACGGTTTCAACGGTGGAGTCGGGCGATATTTTTGCCCTGACCAACGGCGAGACCCGCTCCAAGCACTACTCCAACCAGCGTCTCAAGGACTGGAGCTATATAGGCGCTACCGGAAACAACGTCGGCATGTGGATCTTTCGCGACGATCATGAAGGCGGTTCCGGCGGGCCCTTTTACCGCAGCCTGCTCAACCAGACCACGAGCACCAATCAGGAGCTGACCTATATCGTCAATTACGGCCAGGCCCAGACGGAGGCTTTCAGGCCCGGCATCCTGAACAGCTACACCTTCGTGGTGACCGGAGGGGAAGCACCCGGCAGCCGGCCCGATACCGATTGGTTTGCCGATATGGGGCTGCAGGGATACGCCGCGCCCTCCGAGCGCGGCCGGGTGGCTGGGGTCGGCTTCAATGGCATGGACTCGGGCTACGACTACACAGTGGGTTTCGCCAACGCTACGGCGCAGTACTGGGCCGACGCCGATCCGCAAAATGGTGGCTACTACAGCAGGGGCGGCATGCGCCCGGGTACCTATACCATGACCGTCTATAAGAATGAACTGGAGGTGGACGTCCGGGAGGTAACGGTAGCCGCCGGCGGGACGACGATTCTGAATTCCTTTGGCGTGGGGGCCGACCCCAGCGAGGCGCCCGCAATCTGGCGTATCGGAGACTGGGACGGGGCACCGCGGGAGTTTCTCAACGGTGACAAGCTGACCACGATGCACCCTTCCGATGTGCGGATCGATACCTGGGACCCATCCAATTACATCGTGGGTGTAAGCGCCGCCGCCGGCTTCCCCGCGTATATGTGGAAGGACGTCAACAACGATCACATCGTCTACTTCAAGTTGAACAGCGATCAGATCGCCACCGCCCACACCCTGCGCATAGGGTTGACCTGCGCCTATGCCGGCGGCCGGCCCAATATTTCGGTCAACGGCTGGACGTCCGACTTCCAGCCGCCATCGAGTCAACCCAGGACCCGCTCGCTGACGACCGGCAGCTACCGCTGCAACAATACGATCTACTCCTTCGACATTCCCGCCTCCGCCTGGAAGCAGAACCCGGGCGAATGGAATGCATTGATGATCACCGTGATCAGCGGCTCCGGGGCCTCGGGCTTCCTGTCCGCCGGCTACAGTGTCGACAGTCTTGATCTGCTCGAATGATGATCCTAGAAGCCGAAGTTGACCCCTCTTTGCTTTTCAGGAGACCGCATGCCGGTAAAAACAATAGCTATCTTGATAAAAGCCGAGGGTGTAATCCATGCGAACTATACGAATTTCGATAAATTTATTATTGATATTTTCTCTGTTCTTTAGCTTAAGTGCAATTATCCATGAACAAGCTTACGCCTCGTCAGGTTTGCGGCAGATGGAATATCTTGACAGCGGGAGGCCGTCGGAAGTTCGATCACCGCTGGCACGATATTCTACTCCAGCTACTTATCCCTCAGTGTGGTTTCAGGCCACCTACCTCATCACCCAAGACAAAAAGGATGTCTCTAATTATGAAACTGGCCCGCCACTTGGAGATCTCCTGAAACGCCGCCTAGCGTATGAAACGGAAACTATGCAGGTAAATGCTGGACGAGAACAGCAGTGTAAGGCTATCTGGCTTCATCGAGCTGGACGAGGCCATGACATATGCTTTAGTCCTAACTGATGCAAAAGGGTTATAAAAGCAATGCCAGTTATTGCTTACAAGAATAGAGAGCTGAATCAGTCAGGTTCGATCAACATCGTGACTGATTTATTTAAAAAAATGACTTAATATGATTGACACTGGGCGGGCATGCTCCTAGTATTTTCTCTCCGTAATATAAATAAGATAAACGGAGTTGGTGAGATGACACTAATTAATCACACTGGGGTAGGAGCCTCCACAGAAAAGCTTCCCTTCATTTTCACACCTTTATCCAAACGCATACGCACCTTGGCTCTTACCGGAATCTCTTTGAGCCTTCTGGCGGCCCCCATGGCGTTCGCCCAAGAGGAACTCAAGAAGGACGAGAGGCAGGCCGACAGCGCGGCAGTGGAAGAAGCCTCAATGGAAGAAGCCTCAATGGAGGAAGTAGTGGTGTCAGGCCATCGCTTCAGCCAGCGCAGCGCTATTGCGCGCAAAAAATCCGCCGGCACCATGAGCGACTCGCTGGTTGCGGAAGATATCGGTGAATTTCCCGATAAAAACGTCGGCGAGGCCTTGCAGAGAATAGCTGGCATACAGTTGGCCCGGGATTTCGGTGAGGGCGCACAGGTCAGCATCCGGGGTGTAGATCCGGACTTGTCGCGGGTGGAAGTCAATGGCGTATCGGCGATGGGCATGGGAGGTAGCCGCGCGGTCGACTTCCGCGATATGGCTTCCGAGCTGGTCAAGTCTCTCGATGTGATCAAGGGATCCGAGGCGCGCCATACGGAAGGGGGTATTGGCGGTACTATTAAAATCAACACGCGCAAACCCAATGAATTTGAAAGCAACTTTCTGTCTGTATCCGGTGAACAGCAGTACAACGACTTAAGCGATGCTTCGGACCCCAGAGTCAATTTGACCGGCGTAATGAAATTCAGTGAGGATTTTGGTGCACTAGTCAATGTAACCAGCTCTGAAAAGACCACTATGATCCACGCGCTGCGCAACACCGAATGGCACCGCGTAGCCGATTATGACAACTCCCCTGAAAAGACTGTTGTCGATGAGAACTACGCATCAATCACTGACATAGAAAACTGCGGCGGGCAGGCGGAATGTGAAATGCAGTGGTGGGATTATTCCCCCAGGTTGCCGAGATATGGAATATGGTCGCGCGATGAAAAGCGTCTCAGTGCAAATACTACCTTTCAGTACAATATCAGTGATGAACTTTCCGTGCACGCCGGCTACACCTACAACAAGCGTGACAAGGAGGCGACGGATCTCAACCTGCATTTGGAAACCCACTCTGCCGCACGGGTAAATGCGGATTCCGTGCGAGTGGACGAAAATCACAATGTGACTTACTTCGAGTCTCAGCTTGCCTCTGTGACCAACCGAACGCTCAATTTTGCCTGGGACCAGGAGACCAGTATCTTCGATACCGGCTTTGAATTCAGTCGCGGAGCCTGGGATATCAGTGGCTTGGCCGCCTATTCTACCTCTGAGCAGGAGATAGATTCCCGCGACACACACATTACCGCCGATGGTATCGCCGGTGTTCAAGTTGCGCTCGACAATCGAGGTGCGCCGGAATGGGATTTCAATACCGGCTATTTTTACAATGCGGAAGATCCCACGAATACCTCGGACGTCTTCGATGTCAACAGCCCGGCCAGCTACCGATCCAGGTCTCGCTTCAAGTATGCGCCCCATTTGGATGAAGCATCTGAGTCCAACGTTAAATTGGATGTTACGTACAACTTCGATACAGCCTTTGTGAAAACGCTTCGCAGCGGTATTCAGGCGACTTCCAATTCGACAGAAAATGCCGACTATCAACACAACATCATTCGCGATGTTGGTAGTACTTATAACGGTGCTGAATGGACAATGGCCGATCAGATCGCCCTTATTAGCGGAAACACCAATAGATCGCCAAGGCTATTTTCCGGTTACGACCTGGGCGTGAACACTATCGGAAACTACCAGGCGGTTGATACCGACGACTTTATTGCGGCCATCCGGGAAGTCAGCGCAGACAATACTACTCGCGAAGACCTGGATGTGCGCACCGGTAATTACGATATCAGCGTGGATACCCAGGCTGTTTATCTGCAATCGGACTTTGAAACGGAATTCGGCGGCATGCCATTCTGGGGCAATATCGGCGCGCGCTATGTTGTCACAAAGACCGACACTAACGGTGATGTCCGGGAGCGGATCATTGTCGATCAAGTGGACGAAGATGGCAACATCCTCGTCGATCCGGTTACCGGCCAAGATCTTCCGGGAGTTGAAGATCCGGACCATCCGGATGCCTTTGTCGGCAGAAAAACTGTCAGCAGGGAGTACAGCGACTTCCTGCCGAGCATCAACATGAATCTGGAAATCGTTCCCGGTGAATTGGTGTTGTATTTTGGCATGGCCAAGGTTATGGCGAGGCCGAGAACAGGTGACTTGAACGTTAATGCAACCTGTACGATTTATACAACCCGCCAATCGCAAGTCGATCAAACGTCAAACGTCTGTTCAGGCGGCAACCCGGCACTCGATCCGTATCGCGCCAAACAGATGGATATTGCCTTGAACTGGTATCCGAACCAGGACTCGATTGTTTCTGCCGCCTACTTTGCCAAGGACATTACCAGTTGGATACTTGATGCGGAAACACGTGAAAACGCCGATTTCTTCGACGATGGTCGCCAGTGGGATGTCAGGCAGAAGATCAATGGCAGCGGCGTAACGACCAAGGGTGTCGAGCTGCAGGCATCGACGGTTTTCTCCATGTTGCCATACCCTTTCAGCGGCCTGGGTGGCAGCGTCAACTACACCCATATGACCGCTGAAGAGGTCGGCCTATTTAACCAGTTGACCGGTGAGGAGTTGCCTTTCCCGTCCCAGTCCGAAGACAGCTATAACGTGACGACGTTTTGGGAAGGGGAGGCGGTGAGTTTCCGCCTGGCTTATAACTATCGCGATGAGTATCTGGCTGCCCCCTCTGACCGATCTGGCAACCCGGTATTCGTGGAGGATGCGGGCTACCTGGATGCCAAAATGGCTTACGCCCTGCCGAATACTAACCTCAAGTTCTTTGTCGACGGAAGAAATCTTCTGAAGGAGGCTAAGGTGGCAACGGCCGGGGAACGCCGCCTGTCCGACCTGCAGTATTCTGGCCGAGAGTTCGCGCTAGGGTTTTCCTATAAGATGTAACGACCCGGTCCCGGTAGGGATCTCGCCGGCCAGTGAAGTATCACCGGCCGGATTTATCGGCGCCATCTATAGGATTTTTTCCAGAAGCTGTTGTCAGCCATAATATTTATGGGCGGTTTCCTGGTCAGGGATTTATTGGAATTTATTCGGTTTATTGCTATGAAGAAAATTGCATTTGTAATGCAGCTGAAAGCAGGCTTCGAAATGGAGTACAAGAAGCGGCACGACGAAATATGGCCTGAACTGGTCGAAGAATTAAAGTCGGCTGGAATTGAAGACTATTCCATTTATCTTCATCGGCAGACACTTCAATTGTTCGCCGTACTAAAGCGCACCGAAAACCATGGAATGGATGAGCTTCCTCAAAGGACGGCTATGCAAAAATGGTGGGCCTACATGGCCGATATCATGGATACAGCGGCGGATAAGAGCCCGAAGACGACTCAACTGCAGCCGGTTTTTCACCTGGATTAGCCGGGCTGGACAAATTGGGAAGAGAGCGGATACCTGCGACCAGTCGGAACGAAGGGATACCTCTTTCGGCATATACACCCTTGTATACTCGCAATCGGTATTCCTGTCTAGTACGGTCCCGGGATATGGATGTCCTTCCCTTCCGTCTTACTTAGTAAGTAGAGAGAGAACATGAAGTACTGGATTATTTTGCTCATCGGCTGGTTGCCTTCCGCGTTTGCGGTAGAGCTTGTTCAGAATACGGCATCCCGGGATTACCAGAGCCTGAATGGCGAGTGGGATGTGATTATCGATGCGTTTGATGTCGGAGATAAAAGAAAGTTCTTCACAAACACTATCCCGAGAAGTCCTTCACAATTGGTTGAATATAATTTTTCCAGCAGTATGAAGCTACAGGTTCCGGGAGACTGGAATACTCAGGGTAAAGAATTATTCAGATATGAGGGGTCTGTCTGGTATCACCGGAAATTTACTGTAGATAAGCGTAAGAACAAGAATTACGTACTTTACTTCGGGGCAGTTAACTATATTGCCAAAGTATATCTCAACGGCGAGTTCCTTGGTGAGCATGAAGGCGGATTTACCCCATTCCAGTTTGATGTCAATGACAATTTGAAAGGCGGCGACAACTCCCTGGTGGTAAAAGTTAACAATCGCAGGGAGTCGGATTATATTCCAACCATGAGTACTGACTGGTGGAACTATGGCGGTATCACACGTTCCGTCAAGCTGCTTGAGCTGGAGAATGGTTATATTTCTGACTACTCCGTAGTTTATGGGCCGGGTTCAGATCCTGCCATCAAGGCGTACTTCAAAGCGACTGGTGACTATAGCAAAAAATCCAAAGTGCAATTTCGGGTTCCTGAGCTGGATATCAACGCCACCGTTGCATTGGATAAAGAC
The DNA here is from genome assembly GCF_014191725.1 of Microbulbifer rhizosphaerae. GTDB lineage: Bacteria > Pseudomonadota > Gammaproteobacteria > Pseudomonadales > Cellvibrionaceae > Microbulbifer > Microbulbifer rhizosphaerae. Next base: position 181,240 of record NZ_JACHWZ010000008.1, on the reverse strand, counting down.
GGTAAGGCAGAAGTAATCATTCCGGCTGATCCGAAACTGTGGACGCCGGAAGACCCCAAACTCTATGGGATCGAGATTGCATTCAAAGGTAGGGAGGTTGTCGATCGCATTGGTTTCCGTACCGTTGATATCGACGGTATAGAAATTCTCTTGAATGGTGAGCCTGTATTCCTACGTGGCATTTCCATCCACGAGGAGAGCCCCAAAGGCGCCGGCCGAGCCTGGAGTGAAGAAGATGCGCGAACCCTGCTGAGCTGGGCCAAGGAGCTCGGCTGTAACTACGTGCGCCTGGCCCACTATCCGCACAATGAAGCCATGCTTCGTATCGCCGATGAAATGGGGCTATTAGTGTGGGCGGAAATTCCGGTTTACTGGGATATCCAGTTTGGTAGTGAAGAGGTTTATAAAAAGGCGGAAACCCAGTACACGGAAATGCTGACTCGGGACAAGAACCGCGCCGCTATTATTCTGTGGTCCATTGCCAACGAAACCCCGAAAGACGAAGTCCGCACTGAATTCCTGGGAAAGCTGGTGGATAAGGTGCACAGCTTGGACCCGACCCGTCTGGTGACCGCTGCAATCAATACCCAGAGTACCACGGAATACGGTCGCCGTATTGATGATCCCTTCGCAGAAAAGGTGGATGTGATTGGCATCAATACCTATTGCGGATGGTATGAAGATACTCCGGAGGAATGCGCCAACTACCGCTGGGTATCCGATTACAACAAACCCGTTATCGTGAGCGAGTTTGGTGCGGGTGCCCTGCAGGGATTCCACGGTGACGAACATCAGGTTTTCACTGAAGAAAATCAGGCACTTGTCTACCGCTACAATCTGGAGATGCTGGATAACATGAAGGATCTTCGCGGCGTGTCGCCATGGATTCTGAAGGACTTCCTTTCGCCCCGACGGCCGCTGGCGAACATCCAGGACTACTGGAATCGTAAAGGCCTGCTTTCCGAAAATGGTGTAAAAAAGAAAGCTTGGTATGTTATGAAAGATTGGTATGAGGAGAAGGCCAAACAGCCGGCTTCAGACTCGGAGAGTCTTTTTCGCGCAGGGAACTGATATCTCCACCGAATGGCACTAAGTTAAGCAATAACCGTGATGCGAAGGGCCTGATGCCGGGAGCTTTTTGCGGGACAATGATTCAGGACCATCCCTGGTCCTCGCCCTCCGGGCGCCTTCGGCGTCCAAAGCGGCTCCTGCCGTTTTTCTGCGAGAGGAACCTCGCGGACAAGCCATCCAGGGATGGATTAAGCGGGGCGCCCATCCCGTGTTCCGCAAAAGCCCCCGTAACAGGGCCAGCCAGGCCCTTAGCGCCAATTTATACCTCCACCGACCGCCAATCTCGCCGGGTAATAACGATATTTATAGAAAAGAGGATGTCGAATGTCAGGCGTAGATGAGTTCGAGGCGGTTCCGGTAAGGCCGAAGCAACTGGCGCCCGCGCGGCGGTTTGCCGCAAGCTATGCCGGTGAGCATGTGGCGGGAACCGAGTTTGTCATTGGTGCCATGTTTGTCGCCTGGGGCGTAAGCGCCGGCGATGTTCTGTGGGGACTGCTGTGGGGGAATTTATTGGCGGTGCTCACCTGGGGGCTGATCTGTGCGCCCATCGCCACCCAGACCCGCCTTACCCTGTACGCTTACCTGAGCCGGATTGGCGGGCCGGGCATTCTCAAGCTCTATAGCGTGGTCAACGGTGCGCTATTTTGCGTGCTCGCTGGCGCCATGATTACGGTTTCCGCCTCGGCGGTGCGGATATTGTTCGATATCCCACCGCAGGTTCACTGGTACCCATCGAGTCCCGGGTTCGTGTTGATTGCACTGGCGGTGGGCGCCGTGGTGACGTTCGTTGCCATTAAGGGTTTCCGGCAGGTGGCCCGCTTTGCCGAAGTCTGCGCGCCCTGGATGATACTGATGTTTGCGGCAGGGGCCCTGGCCCTGCTGCCAGTGTTGTATAGCAGCACGCCGGGTGCGGCGGAGGCAGGCGCGTTTGAGGGCTTTATCCGTGTCGCCGATGCGCATATCTGGCGCGTTGGCGGCAGTGGGCTCACCGTTTGGCATGTGGCCGCCTTCGCCTGGATCTGCAATCTCGCCATGCACGGCGGCCTGTCCGATATGACCCTGTTGCGTTTCGCACGCAAGTCCAGTTACGGCTACTTTTCGGTTCTGGGTATGTTCATTGGTCACTACCTGGCCTGGGTTTTCGCCGGCATTATGGGGGCGGGCGCGGCCCTGCTGCTGCAGGCTCCGATCACCCGGATCGATGCCGGGGAGGTGGCTTACCGGGCACTGGGCGCGGCTGGCATCGTGGCCGTGATCATTGCCGGCTGGACCACGTCCAACCCCACCATTTACCGGGCCGGACTGGCTTTTCAATCCCTCAACCCGCGCTGGAATCGCACCTTGGTGACCGCCATTACAGGTGTTGTAACCACCCTGGTCGCCTGTTTCCCGTTTGTGTTCAGCAAGTTGATGGATTTTGTTGGCGTTATGGGACTGGTTCTGGCGCCTGTGGGCGCGGTGATCGTGGCCGAGCACTGGATGTTTCCGAAACTGGGGCTGACCCGCTATTGGGTCAGGTACAGCCAGCTGCCCCTCAACCGGCCCGCAGTCATCGCGTGGGGTGGTGCGCTGTTGGCGGCCTGGATATTGGAGCGCCTGGGTCTTCACCTGTTTTTCCTGTTATTGCCTACCTGGCTGGTGGCCACGGTTTTGTATCTGGCATTGGCTGCGCTGATGGGTGCGCGTCGCGACTATGCCGGGCAGGCTGCGCGCTTCGAACAGGCTGAAACAGATCGGCGTGAGCGGGAACTGCGCTATCTTCAGCAACTGGAGGCGCGGGGGCCCGAGCCGGGCAGTAAGGGAGCTGCACACCTGAAGTTGCAGCTGGCGCGCGGCATCGCGTTGCTGTCGTTGGGGACTTGTGCGGTCATGGCGTTGCTGGTCTTTGTCGGCAGCTCACTGGAGGTTTTCCGGGATTGGCTGATCCTGCCTTCCGTCATTTATTTTATGGCGGCAACGATCTGGGCGGGGGAGAGGGAAAAACTCGACTCAGCGGCCGAGCAGGATGAGCCGGCCAGCGAGGCTGCTGACCGGCAAGGCGTGCATACTTGACGCTCTGGATCGGGGACGTGGCCGACTCATGTCGGCCGGCTGGTTACATGCCGAAATTTTCCTTCAGCTTCTTCTCCACCAACACCTTCTTCAAGCGGGCATACTGCGGCACGCCATTCTTATACGGCGGGTAGTCCTCGCCCTGGATCAGTGGCAGCAGGTAGTCGAGCGCGGCCTGGGTGACGCCGAAGCCGTCCTCGCTGATATAGTCCCGAGGCATCATCTTTTCCCTATTGGCCACTTCGATCAGCGGGGCCTCGCCTACGGACCAGCTGTATTCCGGGCCGGAATCCCGCACGATGATGGGCATCACGCCGCTCTTACCGGCCACGGCCATTTCCACCGCGGCCCGGCCCACGGCATAGGCCTGGGCCACGTCGGTGGCGGAGGCGATATGGCGCGCGGAACGCTGCAGGTAGTCCGCCAGCGCCCAGTGGTATTTGAGGCCCAGTTCCTGCTTGATCATATTGACCAGGGTCGGCGCCACGCCGCCAAGCTGCTTGTGGCCGAAGGCGTCGGTGGTGCCGGAGTCGGCGAGGAAAGTGCCGTCGGCGTACTGGGTGCCCTCGGAGGCAACGACGACGCAGTGGCCTTTCTCCTCCACGGTCTGTTGTACCTTGGCCAGGAACTTCTCTTTGTCGAAGGCCACTTCCGGGAACAGGATGATATGGGGGGCATCGCCCTGCTGGTCCTGGGCCAGGGCGCTGGCGGCGGCGATCCAGCCGGCGTGGCGGCCCATTACTTCGAAGACGAAGACCTTGGTGGAAGTGGCGCACATAGAGGCTACGTCCAGCGATGCCTCCCTGGTAGAGACCGCTATGTACTTGGCCACCGAGCCGAAGCCGGGGCAGTTGTCGGTCAGCGGCAGGTCGTTGTCCACGGTTTTGGGAATATGGATGGCCTGGATGGGATAGCCCATCTTCTCCGATAACTGGGAGACCTTCAGGCAGGTGTCTGCGGAGTCACCACCGCCATTGTATAAAAAATAGCCGATATCGTGAGCCTTGAACACCTCGATCAGGCGTTCGTATTCCGCCCGGTTTTCTTCCAGGCTCTTCAGCTTGTAGCGGCAGGAGCCGAAGGCACCGGAGGGAGTGTGGCGCAAGGCGGTGATGTTGTCCGCACTCTCCTGGCTCACGTCGATCAGCTCTTCGCGCAGTGCGCCCACAATGCCGTTCAGCCCCGCGTACACGTTGCCGATCCGGTCGTGGTGTTCGCGTACGGCCTCAATCACACCGCAGGCGGAGGCATTGATCACGGCCGTGACGCCGCCGGATTGGGCATAAAAAGCGTTCTTCTTCGACATATCTATCCTATGGCGGGCTAGTGGTTCAAGCGGTAAGTTCGATACCAGGTCTCTTCTCCACAGGCCCTGTGCTACGTTGAAAAAAGCTTGAATTAGCCCTGCTAATCCTGCGCATTTTCGTCTTACCCTGGAATCTGTGGCAGTGAGCATTGTCACCGAATTTACCGCCTGAACTACCTAGAGGCTGGCAAATTCGGCGCGCAGTCTAATGGAATGACGTTGCAATTGCACCGAAAACGCGGGATTTGGCAATTACTGCGCTTAAGTGCCATGGTAAGCTTGCGCCGCAATCAGTAGGAGTAGGCATAACTGGCATGCACATCCATATTCTAGGCATCTGCGGCACTTTTATGGGCAGCCTGGCACAGTTGGCGGTGGCCGAGGGGCACCGGGTCACCGGCAGTGACGCCAATGTCTATCCGCCCATGAGTACCCAGTTGCAGCATGCCGGAATCCAGCTCACCGAGGGCTACGATCCGGCTCAACTGGAGCCGGCACCGGACCTGGTGATCATCGGCAACGCCCTGTCCCGCGGCAATCCGGCTGTGGAGGCGGTGTTGGAGCGGGGCCTGTCTTATACCTCCGGCGCGCAGTGGCTTTGTGATCACTTTCTCGGCGGCCGCTGGGTACTGGCGGTTTCCGGCACCCACGGCAAGACGACTACCGCGAGCATGCTGGCCTGGATACTGGAGCATGCGGATATGCATCCCGGTTTCCTGATCGGCGGCGTGCCGAACAACTTCGGCGTATCCGCGCGCCTGGGGGATACTCCCTTCTTCGTGGTGGAGGCGGACGAGTACGACACCGCTTTTTTCGACAAGCGCTCCAAGTTCGTGCACTACCGGCCGCGCACCCTGATCATCAATAACCTGGAATTCGACCACGCAGACATCTTCCGCGACCTGGCGGACATCCAGCACCAGTTCCACCACCTGGTGCGCACCGTGCCGGGCAACGGCCTGATCGTGGCCGCCGCCGACAGGCCGGTGGAGGAGGTGCTGGAACAGGGCTGCTGGAGCGAACTTCAGCGGGTTTCTGCCGAGGGCGGGGAGGGCGTCCACCTGGCCGATTGGTGCGCGGTGGATATCGCCCCGGATGGTGGCAGCTTTGCGGTGAACTTCCGTGGCGCCGAGGTGGCGCGGGTGGAGTGGCAGCAGACCGGGCTCCACAATGTACGCAACGGACTCTCCGCCATGGCTGCCGCGCGCCACGTGGGTGTCCCCCCCAGCTTGGCTGGGCAGGCGCTGGGGTTGTTCGAGGGTGTCAAGCGCCGCATGGAGTGCTTGGGAGAGGTTGGGGGAATCCGCGTCTACGACGATTTCGCTCACCATCCCACCGCCATCGAATCCACCCTCAACGGCCTGCGCGCGAAGGTGGGAGACGAAAAGATCATCGCCCTGATCGAGCCGCGTTCCAATACCATGCGCATGGGGTGTCACCGTCAACAGCTGGCCCACGCCTGCGCCGGCGCCGACCTGGTGCTCTGGTACGAACCGGAGGGGATGGACTGGTCCCTGGGTGAAGTGGTTCACCATTCCACCGTGCCGGCGAAGATTTTCGGCAATATCGAGGCTGGGGTAGAATCCGCGGTTAATCTGGCCGCCCCCGGCAGCCATATTGTGGTGATGAGCAACGGCGGTTTTGGCGGCATTCACCAGCGCTTACTGGGAGCTCTGGAACAGAAGTACGGCCGGAACGCCTAGCCCCCTATATGAACCAGGAAGCCTATCGGTGACATCCCCTTTTGCCAAAACAGTCACCCTGGCCATAACCGGCGCCTCCGGCGCCCAGTACGGCCTGCGTCTGCTGCAATGCCTGCTGGCCGCCGACTGCCGGGTCTGGCTGTTGCTCTCCGATGCTGCCAAAGTGGTGATCGACACCGAGACCGACTGCCGATTGCCTCAGCAGGGGGACGAGGAACTGGAGGAATTCTTCCACCGCCGCTTCGACGCCCGGGAGGGCCAGTTGCAGCTGTTCGGCAAGCGGGACTGGTTTTCCCCGGTAGCCTCCGGGTCCGGCAGCGCCGCCAGTATGGTGATCTGCCCGGCCAGCGGCGGCACCCTGTCGGCGATCGCCTGCGGGGCCTCCAACAACCTGGTCGAGCGCGCCGCGGATGTGGCGTTGAAAGAGCGCCGGCAGCTGATCCTGGTGCCGAGGGAGGCGCCTTACTCGGAAATCCACCTGGAAAATATGCTCAAGCTCACGCGCATGGGCGCGGTGATACTGCCGGCCAGCCCCGGCTTCTATCAAAAGCCGAAGTCGGTGGAGGACTTGGTGGACTTCGTGGTCGCACGGCTGTTGGACCAACTGGGTATCGAACAGAAACTGCTGCCCAAATGGGGGGAAGATTGATGGCTACGGTAACGATTCATTACTGCGTGCAGTGCAACTGGATGCTGCGGGCCAGTTGGATGGCCCAGGAACTGCTCTACACTTTTGCCGACGACCTGGAGCAGGTGGCGCTCAAGCCGGGTAGTGGCGGTGTGTTTGAAATTTTCGTCGACGACCAGTTGATCTGGGAGCGCAAGCGAGACGGGGGGTTTCCCGGCCCCAAGGAACTGAAAAAACGCGTGCGCGACCTGCTGTTTCCGGAACGCGACCTGGGTCATATCGATCGTTGAAGCGGATTGCTCCGAAGTGCAAAGGTCGCATTGTAGGAGCGGCGACCGCCAGGGATGGCGGGGTGCCGCCCAGCGGAAATGCAGATTTTGCAGGAGCAAAAATTTGCCCTTGGCCGCGATCTGACTTCGCAGAATAAATCGGACATCGATCGCGGCCATGGGCCGCTCCTACAGGGAGATGGTCAGCACTAAATAGAGCGCGGCGACGTGCCGATCAAAACCCGAAGAATTTTTGAATAATTTTTGTTTTATAAAAGCGAAATCCTATGTTGTCAGCTTTAAAGACCTGCTACGAAAAACTGGTAATTGAGCATCCGAAAACCGTGCTGGTGATCGTCGCGCTGCTCACTCTGGTCGCGGCCGCGGGGTTGCCGCGCTTCAAGCTGGACGCCTCCGCCGATTCCCTTACCCTGGAAACCGACGACTCCCTGGATTACTTCCGCGAGATCGCCGAGCGCTATTCCTCCGGCGACTTCCTGGTGGTCACCTACCGCTACAAAAACGGCGACCTGTTCGACGACGATTCCCTGGCCACCCTGCGTCGCCTGCGCGATGAACTGGCGCAAGTGGAAGGCATAACCAGTGTACAGACCATTCTAGATGTTCCGTTGCTGTACAGCCCCAAACCGGCGATCACCGATATCGCCGACGGCATCCGCACCCTCTCCACCCCAGGTACGGACAGAAAGCTGGCGCGCCAGGAATTTCTCTCCAGCCCCATCTACCGCGAACTGATCCTGAGCCCGGACGGCCAGACCACCGCGCTGCTGCTCAACCTGGAACTGGACCGCCGCGGCCTGGAACTGGTGCGCGAGCGTGACGCCCTGCGCCGCAAACGCAATAGTGATGAAGGGCTGAGCGGAGAAGAAGTCGCGCGTCTGGAAGAAGTAAGTGTCACTTACCTGCAGCATCGCACCCAGGGGGAGCAGCGCTCCCGCGAGCGGGTGGAAGAGGTTCGCGAAATCCTCACAGGTTACAAGGACAACGCCGAGCTGTTCCTCGGCGGCGTATCGATGATTACCGCCGATATGGTCTCCTTTATCAAGAGCGACCTGGTGGTGTTCGGCAGCGGTATCCTGCTGTTTATTATCGTCACCCTGCTGGTTATTTTCCGGCAGGCGCGCTGGGTTTTGTTGCCCCTGACTACCTGCGTGGTCACCGCGGTGACGATGCTGGGTCTGCTCAGTTGGTTGGACTGGCGCCTCACGGTCATCTCCGCCAACTTCGTCGCCCTGCTGCTGATCATCACCCTGGCCATCACCATTCACCTGGCGGTGCGCTACCGCGAGTTCGCCGCGCAGAACCCCGACTGGGAGCGCCGGCGGCTGGTGATGGAGACGGTCCAGTTTATGGCCAAGCCCTGCCTGTACACCGCGCTGACCACCATGGTGGCCTTCATGTCGTTGGTGGTGAGCGGCATCCGCCCGGTGATCGACTTTGGCTGGATGATGACCATCGGCGTGACCCTGGCGCTGGTGCTGTCGTTCGCAATTATTCCCGCGGCACTGATGCTGTTGCGCAAGCGTACCGACGGCGTCGGGGAAGACAACTCCGGAGTTTTTACCCTGATTTTTTCCCGCTTCGCCGAGCGGCGCCGCGGCATTGTACTCGGTGTCTCGCTACTGGCGGCAGTGGTCAGCGTCGTGGGTATCTCCATGTTGAAGGTGGAAAACCGCTTTATCGACTACTTCGACAAATCCACGGAAATCTACCAGGGCATGCAGGTGATCGATCAGCGCCTGGGGGGTACCGTGACCCTGGATATCATTCTGGATAAACCGGAGGAAGAGGTTCCGGCATTCGAGGGTGAGGAGGATCCCTTCGCCATGGATACGGCGGACGACGGCTTTGCCGAGGAAGACCCGTTTGCCGCCGAGGATCCGTTCGGCGGGGAAGGGGAAACAGTGGAAAACAGCTACTGGTTTACCGTCGCCGGGCTGGCGAAAATCGAGCAACTGCACGATTTCCTGGAGCAACAACCGGAAATCGGCAAGGTGCAGTCCCTGGCCACCCTGTATAAGGTGGCGCGGGATTTAAACAACGGCCCTCTCAACGATTTCGAACTGGCAGTGGCGCGCACCAGCCTGCCGGAAGACATCAACGATGTGCTGGTGGCCCCCTATCTGTCCGTCGAACACAGCCAGGCGCGAATCACCCTGCGCGCCATGGAAACCGATCCCAACCTGCGCCGCGAGGAACTGATCCAGCGGATCTATGACTACGCGGAAAACGATATGGGCATAACGCCGGAATATATACACCAGACCGGCCTGCTGGTGCTCTACAACAATATGCTGCAGAGCCTGTTCAAGTCGCAGATACTCACCCTGGGCGCGGTGTTCGTGGGCATCCTGCTGATGTTCCTGGTGCTGTTCCGCTCCCTGTCCCTGGCAATTATCGCTTTGGTGCCGAACATGCTCGCCGCTTGCGTGGTGCTCGGCGGCATGGGCTTGGCCGGTGTTCCGCTGGACATGATGACCATCACCATCGCCGCGATCACCGTGGGCATCGGTGTGGATCACGCGATCCACTACCTCTACCGCTTCCGCGCCGAGTTCGAAAAGGACGGCGACTACCTGGCCACCATGCACCGCAGCCACGCCACCATAGGCCGCGCCATGTTCTACACCGCGATCACCATTATCGCCGGCTTCTCCATCCTGGCCCTGTCCAAGTTCGTGCCGTCCATCTACTTCGGCCTGCTCACTGCACTGGCCATGTCCGCGGCGCTGCTGGGATCGCTGACTCTGTTGCCGCTGCTGTTGCTACTGTTCAAGCCGCTGGGGGTTTCAGAAGATAAAGAGGAGAAGTCAGAGGACAGCGTTGCCTGCAACGCATGACTGGAAAGGGCTGCCTTGTGAGGCAGCCCTTTTTGTAGGAGTTACTGTCGGCTTTTTTACTCGCTGCGGTCGGTAACCTCGATCAGATGGTAGCCAAACTGGGTCTTCACCGGCCCCAGCACCTTGTTCAAGTCACCGGAAAATACCACCTTGTCAAATTCAGGCACCATCTGCCCCTGGCTGAATTCCCCCAGCTCTCCGCCGGAGCGGCCGGAGGGGCATTTGGAGTGTTCCTGGGCGATGATGCCGAAGTCGGCGCCCTCTTCGATCTGTTTTTTCAGCTTGAGGCACTCTTCTTCGTTTTCCACCAGGATGTGGCGGGCTGTGGCCTTTGGCATGGGTTTTCTCCATAAAATGGGCCGATGGTACCGGCCGGGAATTGTTGTTTACGGAGAGCAGCTTAGCGCGGCTGTCACTGGCCCGCCAGAGCGGCAAAGGTATTGCACTTGGTTACATCGCCGCTGTTGAAGCCCTGCTTGAACCAGTAGACCCGCTGCTTGGCGCTGCCGTGGGTGAAGGCGTCGGGGGATACCGCGTGCCCGGTGCGTTTCTGCAGGCGGTCGTCGCCCACTGCCGAGGCAGCGGCCAGCCCCTCTTCCAGGTCGCCCGGCTCCAGCATCTGACGGTCGCGGTTGGCGTAGTAGGCCCAGACGCCGGCGAAGCAGTCCGCCTGCAATTCCAGCATTACCGACAGCCGATTCGCAGTGGCCTTGTCCGACTGTGTGCGCGCCTGCTGTACCTTCTGGGTGGTACCCAACAGGTTCTGCACATGGTGGCCCACTTCGTGGGCAATGACATAGCCGAAGGCGAAATCCCCCGGCGCACCCAACTGTTTCAGGTCGTTGAGAAAATTCAGGTCCAGGTAGACCTTTCTGTCGTCGGGGCAGTAGAAAGGGCCCACTGCGGCGGTATTGAGACCACAGGCGGAGCGCACGGTGTCGTGGTAGAGCACCAGCTTCGGCGGCTGGTACTGGATGCCGGCAGTCTCGAACAGTTGGTTCCAGGTGTCCTCGGTGTCTGCCAGTACCACGGAAACGAAATCGGCGACCTCGTTGCCGTGTGTGCCCGGCTGGCCGGGCTGTTCGGTACTCAGGGGTGGGGGTTGGCCGCCGCCGGGCAAGTGGTCCAAGCCGTCGCTGAAATAGTAGATAGCGACGATAACGCCGAGGATCAGCCAGCCCTTTTTACTGCGCAGCAGCAGGGGGGCCAGGGCCAAAAGATTTCCCAACCTGCCGCCGGTTCCCCCGCGGCGGTCTTCGATATTTTCGCTTCTGCGGCCCTGGCGCCAGCGCATGGGCGACTCCAAAAGGGATTTCTCCGAAAAGTTTAGACCAGCTGGCATACAATTCTTTTCTATAAGAAGTCGCCCCCCCGCGCGAATGGTAACTTGGGGTTCGGACGACTGGATCGGGAGTACCACTTTTGCCACAGATTCCCCTTTTTCCTCTCGGTATGGCGCTGTTTCCCAGTGTCACTCTGCCTCTGCGCATTTTCGAGCAGCGCTACCTGCGCCTGGTGGCCGAGACCCTGAAGACAGACAGCGGCTTTGGCGTGGCACTGATTCGCAATGGCCGGGAGGTTGGGCGCGCTTCGGTGTGGCCCGTTGGGCTCACTGTGCAGATCGTCGACTGGAGCCAGGGGGAAGAGGGACTGTTGCATATCCAGGTGCGCGGTGGGCGGCGCTTCCGGATACTGGAAACCCACCGCGCGGAGGATGGCCTGTTGATCGGCGACGAGGTGGAGTGGCTGCCGGACGAGCCGGCCAGGCCGGTGCCCGCGAACTGCGACGGCCTGCTCGAAGTATTGCGGGAGTTGAAGCAACACGCGGCCATGCTGTCCCTGCAGTTTGCCCCGGTGGACAGCGCCGATGCCCTGTCCTGGCAACTGGCGCAACTGCTACCGCTGGAGGATCGGAGCGCGTGTGGAACTTCTGGCCACCTCGGATCCCCTGGAGCGCCTGGCCAGTATCGCCGCCAGCCTGGATCGCTGGAGTTGCGAATAAGCCCCTGTGGCCCGGTGAATCCGCGGTCCGGTGGGGTATACTGCGCGACCGACCCACAGCGCGGCACAAGGATGTGCCGCCGCTGACCGAAGGCCAGCGCGAGTCCGGGAAATACCAGCAGATCCACGCATCTGCGCCAGTATTTCACGGACGACCGGTTAAATAGGTAAGGATGACCTATTTAACCGATAGGTTAAAAAGCACGGAGAGTTGGAGTGAACAGTAGCGCCGCGAATACCAGTGAACAGCAATCCACCCAAGCCAGACTGGAAGAGATGGGCCGCGCAGCCCGCGAGGCATCGAGGCGGATGGCGCGGGCGGATACCGCCACCAAGAACCGCGCACTTCATGCCATTGCCGAACAACTGGACGTCCGCCGCGATCAGATCGCCGAGGCCAACGACCGGGACATGAAGGCGGGGCGCGACAATGGCCTGGACGCGGCGCTGCTGGACCGGCTCGAACTCACCGGCGAGCGTATCGACGGGATGATCGAAGGCCTGCACCAGATCGCCGAGCTGCCGGACCCGGTGGGCGAGATCGACGACCTCAAATACCGCCCCAGCGGCATCCAGGTCGGCAAGATGCGCGTGCCCCTGGGGGTGGTGGGGATCATCTATGAATCCCGCCCCAATGTGACTATCGACGCCGCCAGCTTGTGCCTGAAATCCGGCAACGCCACCATTTTGCGCGGCGGCAGCGAGGCGCTGCACTCCAACGGCGCCATCGCCGTCTGCATCGCCGCCGGCCTGGCAGAGGCCGGACTGCCGGAGACCGCGGTACAGGTGGTGGACACCACCGACCGCGCCGCGGTGAGCGCACTGATCAGCATGCCGGAATACGTGGACGTGATCGTGCCCCGCGGCGGCCCCAGCCTGATCGAGCGGGTCAGCCGCGACGCGCGGGTGCCGGTGATCAAGCACCTGCACGGCGTCTGCCACGTATATATCGACGACCGCGCAGACCTGCAGAAAGCCTTCGATATCGCGCTGAATGCCAAGACCCACCGCTACGGCGTGTGCAACGCCATGGAGAGCCTGCTGGTGGCGGAGGGCGTGGCCGCGGATATACTGCCGAAGCTGGCGCAGGCCTACCGCGAGAAGGGTGTGGAGCTGCGCGGCTGCGAGCGGACGCGCAAGATCCTCGAGGATTGCAACCCCGCCGCTGAAGCGGACTGGAGCGAGGAATACCTGGCGCCGGTGCTGTCTATCCGTATCGTTGAGGATTTGGATGCGGCCATGGATCATATCGCCCGCTACGGCTCCGGCCACACCGAATCCATCGTCACCGGGGACTACAGCCGCGCGCGACGCTTCCTCGCCGAGGTGGACTCCAGCTCGGTAATGGTCAACGCCTCCACCCGCTTTGCGGACGGCTTCGAGTACGGCCTGGGGGCGGAGATCGGCATCAGCACCGACAAGATCCACGCCCGCGGCCCGGTGGGGCTGGAGGGGCTGACCTCGCAGAAGTGGATAGTGCTTGGTGAGGGCCATATCCGCCAATGAACCATAACTACCCACCCGTAGGAAATCCGCATTGATTCAGGGAAACCACCCTGTAGGAGCGGCGGGGATGAGTAGTTATTGATAATTGGTAATTGTTCATTGAAGAAGCTACACACCATCGCCCTGTTCGGCGGCACCTTCGACCCGGTGCACTTCGGCCACCTGCGTATGGCCCTGGAGCTTCGCGAGGCGTTGGGGGTCGACGAGATGCGTATTCTACCCAGCCGCCAGCCGCGCCACCGGGAGAGCCCGGGGGTATCGGCGGAACACCGCCGGCAAATGCTGGCACTTGCGCTGGCGGGCGGTGGGGAACTGCAACTGGACGAACGCGAACTCCTGCGCCCCGGCCCCACCTACACGGTGGACACGCTGGAGGAGCTGCGCGGGGAACTGGGAGAGGAAGTATCCATCAGCTTCTGCATGGGGCTGGATTCGCTGCTCACCTTGCCCAACTGGCACCGCTGGGAGCGCCTGCTGGAGCTGGCCCACCTGGTGGTGGTCGCCCGTCCGGGCTGGCGGCTGCCCGGGGAAGGAGAGGTGGCGGAACTGCTGGAGAGGCAGGGTGGCGGGGTAGGGCAACTGCACCGGGAGCCCTGCGGGCGCCTGGTGGTGCGGGAGCAGACACTGCTGCCGATATCCGCCACCGATATCCGCCAACTGATCGCCGCTGGCCGGTCGCCGCGCTACCTGCTGCCGGATGCGGTATTGGAATATATTGAAAACAATCAACTCTATCGAACGGCCACTGAAAGCGGCCCCTAGTCAAGGTTTCAAGCAAAGGTGTTATGACGAATATCAAAGATATCGCCCTGGGGGCACTGGAAGATCTCAAGGGCAAGGACATCGTCGCCCTGGACGTCTCGGAAATGAGCGATGTGATGGACACCCTGGTGATCTGCACCGGTACCTCCAACCGCCAAGTGAAGTCCCTGGCGGACAATGTGGTGGAGGAGGGCAAGAAAGCCGGAGTCCGTCCCATCGGCGTCGAGGGCAAGGAGCAGGGCGAGTGGGTGCTGGTGGACTACGGGGACCTGGTGGTGCACGTGATGCTGGCGGATGTGCGCAGCTTCTACGACCTGGAGAAGCTCTGGTCACTTACGCCCACCGGGAGGCAGTAAATGCGCAGCGCTTATCCACCCTGCGTATAGAGATTGATGAAAATCCGTATTCTCGCCGCTGGCGGCAAGATGCCGGGCTGGGTGCAGGAAGGCTATGCCGAGTATGCCAAGCGGTTGCCCCGGGAAATAGTTCTGGAAATGGTGGAAATCCCCCTGGGCCAGCGCGGCCAGAAAAGCTCGCCGGCGCTGGTGGAAAAGGCCCGCCAGAAAGAGGGCGAGGCGATGCTGGCGGCGCTGGCGCCACGCGACCATGTAGTCGCGCTGGACGTGAAGGGCAAGCCTTGGAGCACGGAGCAGCTGTCCCGGCAACTGGCGGACTGGCAGATGCTGGGCGAAAACGTCAGCCTGCTAGTTGGGGGGCCTGACGGCCTGGCGCCCGATTGCCTGGCGCGCGCCCGACAGCGCTGGTCCCTATCGCCGCTCACCTTGCCCCACCCATTGGTACGGGTGGTGCTGGCGGAACAGCTGTACCGCGCCTGGACACTGCTCGCGGGACACCCGTATCACAAATAATGCGGAATGTGAAATGTGGAATGTGGCAAATCTGTAGGATTGTCGATTTGCACCAGATGAAGGGGTGAGGTACAGGTATGTGCATTCACGAATGCCCCATGGTTTCGTTGTTTATTCCGCATTCCGCATTCCGCATTCCGCATTAACCCATGCACAATCTGCACTTCAAAGACCACCTCACCGAGCAGCGGCTGTTTCACAACCGCATGCTGGTGGCGCTCGTGGGGGTGGCGATGTTGCTGGGGGTGCTGGTGGCGCGCCTCTACAATCTGCAGGTGGTCAACTATGACGACTACCGCACCCAGTCCGACGAGAACCGCATCCAGGTGCGCCCCGTGGCGCCCACCCGCGGCCTGATCTACGACCGCAACGGCGCCCTGCTGGCGGACAACCGCCCCAGTTATACCCTGGCCATCGTCCACGAGCGGGTCCGCAACATGGACGCCACCCTGGAGCTGCTCGGCCAGTTGGTGCGCCTGGAAGACAGCGACGTACAGAAATTCCGCAAACGCCTGCAACGACGGCGGCCGTTCGAGCCAATACCGCTGCGCTTCCGCCTCAGCGAGGACGAGATCGCGCGCATCAGCGTCAACGAGTTCCGCCTGCCCGGCGTGTCCGTGGAAGCGGAACTGGTGCGCTACTACCCCCTCACCGACCTCTTCGCCCACAGCGTGGGCTACGTGGGCCGCATCAGCGAGCGCGACCTGGCCCAGTTCAGTGAAGAGGACGTGCGCCGCTACAGCGGTACCCAGAGCATCGGCAAGGTGGGATTGGAGCGCTCCTACGAAGATCTGCTGCTGGGCGAGGTGGGTTACGAGAACGTGGAGACCAACGCCCGCGGGCGGGTGCTGCGGGTACTGGAGCGCCACGACCCCAGGCCGGGCGCGGAGCTGACCCTGCACCTGGACGCCCGCCTGCAGAAGGTGGCCACCGAAGCCCTGGGGGATAACCGCGGCGCGGTGGTGGCCATCGACGTGAACACCGGCGGCGTGCTGGCGTTCGTCAGCAAGCCGTCCTTCGACCCCAACCTGTTCGTCACCGGCATCAGCTTCAACGACTATCGCGCGCTCAGCGACTCTCTCGACGTGCCGCTGTTCAACCGCGCCCTGCAGGGGCAGTACCCCCCGGGCTCCACCCTTAAGCCGATGATGGGGCTGGGTGGCCTGGAAGCGGGTGTGATCACTGCCGGTACCACCATCAAGGATCCAGGTTTCTTCAAGCTACCCAATGACACGCGGCTCTATCGCGAACAATGGAAGCGCTGGGGCCACGGCGACAAGGTGGACCTGATCCAGGCGCTGGCGGAGAGTTGCGACATCTACTTCTGGAGTATGGCGAGTCGCTGGAATATCGACGACATGCACCGCATCGCCACTCGCTTCGGCCTCGGCGCCAGGACCGGTATCGATCTGCCGGTTGAGCGCCCGGGGCTGTTCCCCTCGCGGGACTGGAAGCGCGGTGCCCGCGGCCTGCCCTGGTTTCCCGGGGACAGCCTGAACGCGGTGCTCGGGCAGGGCTTCGATCTGGCCACGCCGCTACAGCTGGCGGTGATGACCGCCACTATGGCCAACCGCGGCATCCACTACCGGCCTCAGGTGGTGATGGCGGTGGACGGCGTGGAGCAGCCGCCGGAAGTGCTGCACCACGTGGAGGCCAGGCCGGAGCACTGGAGCCTGGTGTTCGAGGGGATGGAATCCGTGGTCAACAGCCCCAAGGGTACCGGCAAGAAGGCTGGTGCAGGGTTGGATTTTCGCGTCGCCGGCAAGTCCGGCACCGCCCAGGTGGTGGGCATCGCCCAAGGCGAGCGCTACGACTCCGAGGCATTGAAAGAGCGCCACCGGGACCACGCCCTGTTTGTGGCCTTCGCGCCGGTGGATGATCCGCAGATCGCGGTGGCGGTGCTGGTGGAGAACGGCGAGGGCGGAGGCAAGGTAGCCGCGCCGGTGGCCCGGGAGCTGTTCTTCGACTGGATGTCGCGCCCGATGGAAAACACCGTGCGCGCCGCCGAAGCAGACGACGAGGAGGTAAGCCGAGGTTAGTCGCGATTACACCGGCTTTTTGATCGCCTCGCGGGGGCGGAGGGATATGCCTCGTGAATGTGGAATGACCCACGGTTTCACTGTTTATTCCGATTCCGCATTCATCATTCCGCATTAAACCTGTACACTCTGTAATCAATTTACGCGCCAAACTTCCAGTCACCCCATGCATGATCTGCACTTCAAAGACCACCTCACCGAGCAGCGGCTGTTTCACAACCGCATGCTGGTGGCGCTCGTGGGGGTGGCGATGTTGCTGGGGGTGCTGGTGGCGCGCCTCTACAATCTGCAGGTGGTCAACTATGACGACTACCGCACCCAGTCCGACGAGAACCGCATCCAGGTGCGCCCCGTGGCGCCCACCCGCGGCCTGATCTACGACCGCAACGGCGCCCTGCTGGCGGACAACCGCCCCAGTTATACCCTGGCCATCGTCCACGAGCGGGTCCGCAACATGGACGCCACCCTGGAGCTGCTCGGCCAGTTGGTGCGCCTGGAAGACAGCGACGTACAGAAATTCCGCAAACGCCTGCAACGACGGCGGCCGTTCGAGCCAATACCGCTGCGCTTCCGCCTCAGCGAGGACGAGATCGCGCGCATCAGCGTCAACGAGTTCCGCCTGCCCGGCGTGTCCGTGGAAGCGGAACTGGTGCGCTACTACCCCCTCACCGACCTCTTCGCCCACAGCGTGGGCTACGTGGGCCGCATCAGCGAGCGCGACCTGGCCCAGTTCAGTGAAGAGGACGTGCGCCGCTACAGCGGTACCCAGAGCATCGGCAAGGTGGGATTGGAGCGCTCCTACGAAGATCTGCTGCTGGGCGAGGTGGGTTACGAGAACGTGGAGACCAACGCCCGCGGGCGGGTGCTGCGGGTACTGGAGCGCCACGACCCCAGGCCGGGCGCGGAGCTGACCCTGCACCTGGACGCCCGCCTGCAGAAGGTGGCCACCGAAGCCCTGGGGGATAACCGCGGCGCGGTGGTGGCCATCGACGTGAACACCGGCGGCGTGCTGGCGTTCGTCAGCAAGCCGTCCTTCGACCCCAACCTGTTCGTCACCGGCATCAGCTTCAACGACTATCGCGCGCTCAGCGACTCTCTCGACGTGCCGCTGTTCAACCGCGCCCTGCAGGGGCAGTACCCCCCGGGTTCCACTCTCAAGCCGATGATGGGCCTGGGGGGCCTGGCCGACGGGGTGATCACCGCCGAAACCACCATCAAGGATCCGGGGTTCTACCGGCTGCCCAACGATACCCGGCGCTATCGGGACTGGAAACGCTGGGGCCACGGTGACAAGGTGGACCTGATCCAGGCGCTGACGGAGAGCTGCGACGTCTACTTCTACGATATGGCCCACAAGTGGAACATCGACCGCATGCACGATATCGCCAACCGCTTCGGCCTGGGGGCGAAAACCGGCATTGACCTGCCGGTGGAACGCCCCGGCCTGTTCCCCTCACGGGCGTGGAAGCGCGGTGCCCGCGGCCTGCCCTGGTTTCCCGGGGACAGCCTGAACGCGGTGCTGGGGCAGGGCTTCGTGCTGGCCACGCCGCTGCAACTGGCGGTGATGACTGCCACCATGGCCAACCGCGGCACCCACTACAAACCCCAGGTGGTGATGGCGGTGGACGGTGTGGAGCAGCCACCGGAAATTCTGCACCACGTGGAGGCCAGACCGGAGCACTGGAAACTGGTGTTCGAGGGGATGGAATCCGTGGTCAACAGTATCCACGGCACCGGCAAGAAAGCCGGTGCCGGGCTGGATTTCAGAGTCGCCGGCAAGTCCGGCACCGCCCAGGTGGTCGGTATCGCCCAGGGTGAGCGCTACGACTCCGAGGCATTGAAAGAGCGCCACAGGGACCACGCACTGTTTGTGGCCTTCGCGCCGGTGGATGATCCGCAGATCGCGGTAGCGGTGCTGGTAGAGAACGGCGAGGGCGGCGGCGCGGTGGCCGCACCGGTGGCTCGGGAGCTTTTCTTCGACTGGATGTCGCGCCCGATGGAAAATACCGTGCGCGCCGCCGAAGCAGACGACGAGGGAGTGAGCCGTGGCTAGTCGCGATTACATGCACCGGCTGCCGGATTCTCACGGCGGTCTCTCCCGCCCGGCGAGCCTGTCGCGCCGCTGGCATATCGATATCCCCCTGCTGCTGCTACTGATGCTGCTCTCCGGCGTGGGTCTGACAGTGCTGTACAGCGCCGCCGGCGGCGAGGTGCACTATGTGCGCCGGCAGGCGGTGTTCCTGGCGTTGGCTTTCGTGGCGATGCTGGTCGCCGCCCAGGTGCCGCTGGATATGTACCGGCGCTGGTCGCCCTGGCTCTATGTGGGCGGCTGCGGCCTGCTGGTGGCGGTGCTGTTTATAGGGGTGGGGGCCAAGGGCGCGCAGCGCTGGCTGGAAATCGGTGGATTTCGTTTCCAGCCCTCCGAGGCGTTGAAGCTGGCGGTCCCCTTGTCTGTGGCCGCCTTCCTGCACAGCCGACCTGTGCCGCCGTCTTTCCTCACCGTGTTGGGGGCAATGGCTATTGTCGCGGTACCGGCGGCGCTGATCGTTCGCCAGCCGGACCTGGGGACAGCTATTTTGATCGCCGCCTCCGGCCTGTTCGCCCTCTATCTGGCGGGGCTCAGCTGGAAGATGATCGGCGGTGCGCTGGTGGCGTTGGTTGCGGCCGCCTGGCCCATCTGGGAGTGGGGGCTGCGGGATTACCAGCGCCAGCGTATCCTCACCCTGTTCAATCCCGATGCCGATCGCCTGGGCGCCGGCTGGAATATTTTCCAATCCAAGGCGGCCATCGGCTCCGGAGGGCTGTACGGCAAGGGTTACATGCAGGGCACCCAGTCGCAGTTGGACTTTTTGCCGGAGAGCCACACGGATTTTATCATCGCAGTGCTGGGGGAGGAGTGGGGGCTGCGCGGTGCGCTGCTACTGTTGGCGCTGTACCTGCTGATCGTTGCCCGGGGCATCTATATTAGCTTTGTGGCCCAGGATGTCTTCGGCCGTCTCTTGGCGGGGAGTATAACCCTCACTTTCTTTGTCTATGTATTTGTGAATATCGGCATGGTCACCGGCTTGCTGCCGGTGGTCGGCGTGCCCCTGCCCCTGGTGAGCCACGGCGGCACCTCGGTGGTCACCCTGATGGCGGGCTTTGGTATCCTGATGGCCATTGGCACAGAGAGGCGCAGGGTGTCATTTTAGAGTGATAAAAATCCGGAAGTTGTAGAGAAGCATTATGAGAACAGGAGCGGTTGTTTTGAAGTGGACCACAGGACTACTGGCCGGAATGGGGTTGATACTTGCGGCCTGCGCCCAGGAACCCGGTCACGGCGATAACCCCAGCGCCAGGGAATTCGTGGACTACATGGTGGCCGAGCACGAGTTCGATCGCGAGGAACTCATCGAACTGATGCGCGAAGCCCGGTTGAAAGAGTCCATTCTCAAGGCCATCAAGCGCCCGGCGGAAAAGGCCAAGCCCTGGTACGAATACCGCGAACTGTTCGTCACCCCCCAGAGCATCGCCGGTGGGGTGGATTTCTGGGACAGGAACGCCAAGACGCTGGAAGAAGCCGAGAAGAAATACGGCGTGCCAGCGGAGATGATCGTCGCCATTATCGGCATCGAAACCCGCTACGGCGGCAACATGGGCAGCTACCGAGTGCTGGACGCCCTGGCCACCCTGGCCTTCAACTATCCCCGCCGCGCCCCCTTCTTCACCAAGGAGCTGGAAAACTACCTGCTGCTCACCCGTGAACAGGGGGTGGACCCCACTGCGCTCGTGGGTTCCTATGCCGGTGCCATGGGTTTCGGCCAGTTTATGCCATCCAGCTATCGCGCCTTCGCGGTGGACTTCAACGGTGACGGCCGGGTGGATATCTGGACAGACACCACTGATGCCATCGGCAGTGTGGCCAACTATTTTGCCGAGCACGGATGGAAGCCCGGGGAGCCGGTCACTGTATTGAGCCAGCCGCGTCCCAACGCCGACATGACCCTCGTGAACGATTCCCTGGACCTGAACTGGACCGTGGGCCAGCTGGCGGAAAAGGGCTTTCCCACCACCGCCCAGGTGGAGGCGGACACGGCCGCCAATGTCTTCTCCCTGCAGTTGAAGAAAGGCAAGCAGTACTGGATCGGCCTGAACAACTTCTATGTGATCACCCGCTACAACCGCAGCCGCCTCTACGCCATGGCGGCTTACGAACTGGGCCGGGAGATCGTCAAGGCGCGCGGCGGCAAGCCGTAAGATATTCCTGGAGCGCCGAGCTGCGGGCCGCAGGCCCGCTCGGAAAAACTGTGGCGTGGGTCATGTCGAATTCACCGCTGCCCGTTTAAACTGAACCTTTTTCTGCTCCGATAATCCATAGAACCTGATTTTAAAAACCATTCCTGATAACGATGGCTTGGGGACGCGGAGTTTTTGTACCGCGCGCCAGGGGGAAGCATGTACAAGAATAACGCCTGCCTGGGTGCGGCATTGATCCTTCTATTGCTGGCGGGTTGCGGTGGCCAGCAGAGTAAGCCCGCAAAACCCGCGGGGGATATGGTCAGAGACAGCGGCCCGCCGGTGCCGGTGGATATGCTGGCGGCACCGGAACCCACACCGGTGCGCGAGCCGGTGGGTGTGGCCGGTAACAAATCCCCCTACATAGTCAACGGCGTCACCTACCGGGTGCGCAACGGCGTCAAAGGCTATCGGGAGCAGGGGCACGCCTCCTGGTACGGTACCAAGTTCCACGGCAAGCGCACCGCCAACGGCGAGGTCTACAATATGTATGCCATGTCCGCCGCGCACAAATCCCTGCCGCTGCCCAGCTACGCCAAGGTCACCAACCTGGAAAACGGCCGCAGCGTAATCGTGCGGATCAATGATCGCGGCCCATTCGTCCCGGGCCGCATCATCGATTTGAGTTACACTGCCGCGCAGAAACTCGGCTACATCAACAAGGGTGTGACCCGGGTGGAAGTGGTGGCGCTGGACCCGGAGACACTGCCGACGGCGGGAGAAACACTGGCGGTGGAAAAAGATGTTTCCGCGCGGGAAGCCCTGGCGGAAGATGCCAGCTTCAAGCTGCCCGCGAACACCTTCCTGCAGGTGGGTGCCTACGGCAGCGCCTCCCAGGCAGACAGGGTCCGCGGGCGGGTATCGGCGGTTGTCGACTATCCTGTATCGGTCAGCCCCGTTGAGCGCGCGGGCAAAACACTCTACCGTGTGCGCATCGGGCCCATCTCCCAGCAGCGGGTGCTGGTGGCGCTGCGGGAATCGGTGGAAAAGAACCGGCTCGGCCAGCCTCAGGTGGTTTACGACTAGAAGCTATCTCCAACAAAATACGAGGAATTAAAGAGACAACTGCCCATGATCAAACGCCTTATCGTCTGCTCCCTCCTGTTTATCTGCGCCGCACTGGCCCAGGCTGAACAGTCGCTGATCCCCGCGCCACCGCAGCTGGCCGCCTCTGCCTATATATTGGTCGACGCGCACACTGGACAGGTGCTGGTGGAGCACGATGCCGACAAGCAGATCCCCCCCGCCAGCCTGACCAAAATGATGACCGCCTACATAGTGTCGGAAGAGATCGAGAAGGGCAGTATCAAAGAGACCGACCAGGTGCGCATCTCCGAAAAGGCTTGGCGCAAGGGCGGCTCCAAGATGTTTGTCAAAGTGGGAAACAAGGTGCCGGTTATCGATCTGCTGCGCGGCGTGATCGTGCAGTCCGGCAACGACGCCAGTATCGCCCTGGCGGAGCATGTCTCCGGCAGCGAGGAAGTGTTCGCCGAGGTGATGAACCAGCAGGCGGAACTGCTGGGTATGCGCGACACCCATTTCGTCAACTCCACTGGCTGGCCGGCGGAGGGGCACCTCACCACCGCCCGCGACCTGGCCACCCTGGCCCGCGCGGTAATCGCCGACCATCCCCAGCACTACGACATCTACTCCGAGAAGTATTTCAGCTACGCCGGCATTAACCAGCCCAACCGCAACAGGCTGCTGTGGCGCGATCCGGCGGTGGATGGCCTCAAGACCGGCCACACCGAGGAGGCGGGCTACTGCCTGGTGGCCTCCGCGGTGAAGCGCGGCATGCGCCTTATCGCAGTAGTGGTAGGCACTGACAGTGATGAAAAGCGCGCCTCCGAGACCCAGAAACTGCTCGCCTACGGCTTCCGCTACTTCCAGACCCACAAGGTGTACAGCAAGGACGACACATTGCAGACCGAGCGTGTCTGGGGTGGCAAGTCCGGCCAGGTGGGTATCTCGGTACAGGAAGACGTCTTCGTCACTATCCCCCGTGGCGGCGAGGAGAATATCAAGGCCGACCTGATCATCGACGGCGAGCTGGAAGCGCCATTGGAGAAGGGCCAGCCTGTAGGCAAGGTTGTGGTCACCCTGGACGGCGAGACCGTGGCCGACGTGCCCGCAGTGGCCGCCGAGGAAGTGGAAAAGGCCGGCTTCTTCAAGCGTATTTGGGATTCGATCAAGCGTTTTGTGATGGGCTTCTTCAACTGACCTGCCGGCACCCGGGACCGCGGAGCTCCAGCTCCGCAAGGCGGCGAAGCCGCCCCTGGGAGCGCCGAGCTGTTCTAGAGCGCTGAAGGCTCCAACTCGGCAATGGCCCACAGGCCCGAGGGGGCGAACATAGGGTTCGCCCCTCCCGCCCTCCCTGTCCACTCACCACGCACCGCTGTATAATCCCGGCCCGACACGCACACGGGCGTGCCCGACGAGAGCGGTATGAGCCAAGATTCCAAAGATCCCCAAGTGCCCCCCAAAATCGAATTCCCCTGCGAGGACTACCCCGTCAAGGTCGTGCGCGATTCCGATGACCAGGTGCACGAATTTGTTCTGGAAGTGATGCGCCGCCACGCGCCGGATCTGGACGAGGAGCGCATCACCCTGCGCGAGAGTCGCAACGGCAAGTTCACCTCCGTGACCTTCTTTATCGTCGCCACCGGCGAGCCGCAGCTGCAGGCGCTGTTCGAGGAACTGAAGGCTCACCCGTCCGTGCATATGGTGCTCTGATGACCACCGTGAGAGACCTGGGCAGGCGCGGCTATGAGACCGTGTGGCGCGCCATGTCCCACTACACCGATACCCGCGATGCCGACAGCCCGGACGAGATCTGGTGCGTGGAACACGAGCCGGTGTTCACCCAGGGCCAGGCGGGCAGGGCGGAGCACCTGCTGAATCCCGGGGATATCCCGGTAGTGCAGGTGGATCGCGGCGGGCAGGTGACCTATCACGGCCCCGGTCAACTGGTGGTCTATCCGCTGCTGGATCTTAAGCGCGCCAAAGTGGGTGTGCGCGAGCTGGTAACCGCCCTGGAGAGCGCCACTGTCGCCATGCTGACGGAGTTCGGCATTCGTGCCGCGCCCCGCGCCGATGCACCGGGCGTCTACCTGAGCGAAGGCCCCCGCGCCGGCAACAAGGTCGCCTCCATCGGCCTGCGCGTGCGCCGCGGTTGCAGCTTTCACGGCATCGCCATCAATATCGATATGGACCTGGCGCCCTTCCTGCGCATCAACCCCTGCGGCTACGCGGGCCTGCAAATGGTGCAGATGGCGGAGCTGGTCCAACCGGTGCCCGGCTGGCAGGCGGTGGCGGAAATTTATGTGCGCGAATTACTGGGCACCTTGAACTTGTCCGAGGCCCGCTGGGAAACTGCGGACGAAAGCATTTTTACGGCGTGCAGCGCCGCAAAGGAAACGAGCAATGGCTGAGAGACCCGATCTGGTACCGGTAAAACGCACGCGCCGCTTACAGCAGGGCGAAAAATTGCGTGACGGCGATAAAGTTGAACGCATCCCTGTCAAGGTGATCGCCAGCGACGACGTGCTGCGCAAGCCGGACTGGATTCGCGTGAAAGTGCCCGCCTCCAAGGAGGTGGACCGTATCAAGAGCATTTTGCGTTCGCAGAAACTCGCCACAGTGTGCGAGGAGGCCAGCTGCCCGAACCTGGGTGAGTGTTTCAGCGGCGGCACCGCCACCTTTATGGTCATGGGCGAGATATGCACCCGCCGCTGCCCCTTCTGCGACGTCGGCCACGGCAAACCCCTGCCACTTGATCCGGAAGAGCCGCAGCATCTGGCCGAAGCCATCTCCGCCATGGGCCTGCGCTACGTGGTGATCACCTCCGTGGATCGGGACGACCTGCGCGACGGCGGCGCCCAGCACTTTGCCGAGTGCATCAAGCGTTCCCGCGAAATGTCCCCGAACCTGCAGGTGGAAATTCTCACCCCGGATTTCCGCGGGCGTATGGACGTGGCCCTGGATATTCTCGAAGCCGAGGCCCCGGACGTATTCAACCACAACCTGGAAACCGTCCCCCGCCTGTACCGCGAATCCCGCCCCGGCGCCAACTACAAGTGGTCGCTGAAACTGCTGCAGGAATACAAGAAGCGCCGCCCGGACGTGCTCACCAAATCCGGCCTGATGGTGGGCTTGGGTGAAGAGAAGGAAGAGATCTTCGCCGTACTGGACGATATGCGCGCGCACGATATCGACATGCTCACCATTGGCCAGTACCTGCAACCAAGCAGGGAACACCTGCCGGTGCAGCGCTACGTGCACCCGGACGAATTCGAAGAGTATCGCCGCTACGCCGAACAGATCGGCTTCAAACACGCCGCCTGTGGGCCGCTGGTGCGTTCCTCTTACCACGCCGACAAGCAGGCGCACGGAGAAAAAGTCAGTTGAGTTACTGCCCTCTACATCGATAAATGTTATTCACATCGATCGGTTGTACTGGAGGTCTCAGGGGTGGGGAATGCCATCCCGGGGACCAAGAAGGGTTTCCCCTGCTGACAGTCTCTACTGGCGTGTGGACTGGATTGGGCTGTCGAACGGAACCATAGAATTTTTCCGGCACTCCATTTTCAGGTAATCGGCAGTCCCGCCTCTCACTTTCGTCTCTTCTCCTCACCAAAAAATGATCATGCCTGGCACAGGGGGTATGTCGTATCTGGTCCTGTCGGACTTGCCTTGTGTATCTCATTCATACGAATGCGGGGAGTAGGGTGGCGGAGTGGATAATCGCAATCGCTCCCCGTTGAGCATTTCCCCGATCTTAGCCTACTGTTGTCTGTATCCCATGGAAAAGCCCGACACCTGTCCGGGAGGAGATAATGATGACTGTTGGCAATCGATCCGGATTCCTGGCGCTGATCATCGGCGCCCTGCTGGTGTGGTCCACCGCGTCCCCGGCCCATCACGGTTGGGGTTGGGCCACGGATGAGGAGTTTGAAATCACCGGTACCATTACCGACGTACGCCTGGGAAATCCCCACGGCGAAGTGACCATTGAGGTGGATGGTGCGGAGTGGGTGATTGAAGTCGGCCAGCCGTGGCGTAACAAGCGGGCGGGGTTGAAGGACGAACTGCTCAGCGTGGGCCGCGAGATCACCGTACATGGGCATCGCTCCGCCCGGAAGGGCCAGCGCCTGGTGAAGGCGGAGCGCGTGGTGATCGATGGCGAGGATTACAACCTCTACCCGGGGCGTGACTCCTGACGACTCGCTGAGCCGGCTCATGGAGTCCTGGCTGATTGCCCTGGAAAGCTCCGGGATAGCCACGACACTGCGTAACTCGGTGTGGCTGTATCCACTGGTCAACACCGGCCATGTCCTTGGGGTGGCCCTATTGGTTGGGGGTATCGTGCCATTGGATCTGCGGCTGCTGGGCCTGTGGCGCAACCTGCCCCTGGCTCCGCTATGGCAGGTGTTGCGGACCACTTCCGCGACGGGGCTGGTGATTGCGGTGGTTTGCGGGACCCTGCTGTTTTCCACTCGCGCCACCGAATACGCGGTCTCCCCCTGGTTCCAGGCGAAGATGCTGGTGGTACTGCTTGCCATCACTAACGCACTCTGGTTGGCTTGGCATACGCGGGTTAGTGGACCGTGGAAAGCCGACGTTGCGAGACTGCCGGCGGCCATTTCAGTGGTGGCCTGGGGGGCGGCGCTTTGCCTGGGGAGGCTGCTGGGGTATTTCTGATTACCGGACGGTACTGCCCGACAGGTATTCCTCCAACTCAGTCCACGCCGCCTGCACCTCCATTTTCCCCGGAGTGGAAGGAAACTGGTCTGGGTGTGTTTGCCGATGCCACCTTCCAACGATAATTACCACAGTTGCGCATCCTCCAACCGCCCACCGCGGGGTGGAAGCGGCGTGGCGGCCTTTCACGCGCAGTCTTCTTTTATTTTTGATGTTAACAACCTTCTCCTCTGTGGCAGATATTCCCAACGGGCGTTATGCCATCGTTTCCCGCTTAGTGGTCTTGCGCTGGACGTGGCCAGCCAAAGCACCAGTAACGGAGCGAATATCCAGCAATGGTCCTATCACCACGGTACCAACCAGCAGTTTGATGTTACCGATTTGGGTAACGGGTACTACAGCATACGACCGGCGCACAGCGCTAAATCTCTGGATGTCTGGGATTTTTCGACAGAAAGTGGTGGTGAAATTCGCCAATACTCTTACGTCGGAACAAACAATCAGCAGTGGCAAATCAATGAGCTCGGCAATGGATACGTGAGCATTATTTCCCGGCACAGTGGCAAGGCGCTGGATGTATGGGAGCACAGCACCAGCAACGGCGGTGATATTCGTCAGTACACCTATTACGGTACCCACAATCAACAGTTCGAGCTAATACAGGCGAGAGACATGTACCCGGAAACGGAGAGCCTATCCCTCGTCTGGTCGGAAGAATTTGCCTATACCGGACTGCCCGATAGCACCTATTGGGGCTACGAGGAGGGACTGGTGCGCAATAACGAAGCCCAGTATTACACGGTCGCGCGACCGGAAAACGCCTGGGTGGAAAACGGTGTATTGACCATCACCGCTCATCGGGAGAATTATGAGGGCGCCGCCTATACGTCGGCCAGCCTCAAAACTTCCGAAAAAGTGGACTGGACTTACGGCCGATTTGAAATGCGCGCAAAAATCGATGTCCGAAGCGGTATGTGGCCGGCGTTCTGGATGCTCGGTTACGGAAAATGGCCGGAAAATGGCGAGATCGACATTATGGAATACTACCAGAATAAAATTCTGGCCAATGTCGCGTGGAAGGCCAATAACTCCGATCCCTGGTCCGCCGCCTGGGATTCCTCTTCCCGATCACTCTCCTCACTAAGAGATATCAATCCCAACTGGGAAAATGAATTCCATGTATGGACGATGGACTGGAATGCAAACACCATCCGTCTTTATGTGGATGGTGCGCTAATGAACGAAACTGATTTAAGCAATGTGGCAAACCCAGACGGCAGCAACCCCTTTGTCGACAGCCCAAAGTATATGCTTGTCAATCTGGCGATAGGTGGCAATAACGGAGGGGATCCCAGCAACACTGAGTTCCCGGCAAAGTATGAGGTGGATTATATAAGGGTGTACCAGTAGAACCGAGCTGGGATTCGGCGTTGCCGGGACGCGACCCCGGGACTTACAGATACTCTATTTCAAGTTCTTATTGGCTCGTCATACAGGCGCAGGCCGGTATCCAGGTGGCACCTGGGTTCCGGCCTGCGTCGGAACGACGAAAGCGCGCTGTAGGGGCGAATCTTGTATTCGCCCGGGCGGCCCGCAGGCCCGCAGGCCCGCTTGCCGAGCTGGAGCCCGGCGTTCCCAGGGGCGCTCCCACAGCTCTCCTTCACTTAACCGATATATCTCCTTCGCCAGCAACAGAAACGCCCCCGTCGCAAAGGGCTAAGTATTCCGAGCATCAGCCTCTGGGCAACTCCCGAGCGAGGGGAAGCCGATAAAAGCATTGTCGCGGGTGTCTTGAGCGTTGTGGGTTTCAGGGGCCGACAGCTTTGGTATCGTCATCAGCGACCCCGCGACGTTGGTGATTTTCCCTGACCGGACCCCAGATCAACAGGCTCAGCGGCGTGGGTTTGGCGTCGCTGCCGCTGCGGTCGTCGCCGTCCAACTGCGTCACCGGCTGCAACAGCAGCTGGGCCTGTTTCATTCGCTGCCACTGCGCCGGATCAATCGATGGTTCCCAGGCGCCGACGTTTTCTTCTGTGAGATAGCGGAAATGCCACTCCGGGCTGCGCAGGTCGTCCAGGGAGGCGGCCAGTACGCGGCCGCCTCGGCTGTCGTCGCGGTAGATCAGGTGGGCGCCCTTGTCCTTCCCGGATTCCACCAGCAGCGCTGCGCGTGATATTGGCGGACGTTTGGTGCCGTGCCCCTGCAATGTGAAATCCTGTCCCGCTTCGGGGCCCGGGATTGTGTGCCAGCCGCGCTCGTCCCGGTAGACGAGATTGAAGCGGGGGCGGGCTCCCTTCTCCGGTGACCAGTAGGAAGCGATAACAGGCTGGCCCCGATGATTCGCGTCCACCGCGGGCGGGTTCATCAGGTTGCGGTTTTGTGGGATGGTGGCGGCAACTTCGGCGCGGGCTTGTGTGATCGGCAGTTTGTAGTCGCTGCCATCGCTGCGCTGCCAGCTTTTGCCCCCGTCGTCGGAGCGGGCGTAGAGCAGGTCGTGGTTGCTGGCCACGTCCGGGGTTTCCCGCCAGTTCCAGGCCAGGTGCAAACGCCCGCCTTTATCAATGCTCATGTCCCAGTAGGCGCTGCGTTGGGATTCACCGTCGATGAGGTTGCCCTGGCGCCGGGACCACTTCTGCTGTTCAGCGGCGTAATGGTTGAGTACCAGGCGGCCATTGCCGGAGCCGCCGTCTCGGTAGAGGAACAACAGGTTGCCGTCTGCGAGCCGGAAAAACTGCGGATAGGTCACGCTCTGTTCCGCCTCGCCGACCATAGCGCGCGGCTCGCCCATGATCAGGCTGTCCGGTTCGACGCTTCGACTGTAGTTGAGGGGGGTGTTATGGTGACCCCAGGCTAGGTGCAGGTAACCCCCCCCGTCCACCACAAGGCTGATGGTGTTGTGGGCGTCCTTCAGGTCGGTGATGAATTCGGTGGGGTGGATCTGCCAGCTGTTCTCGCCCAGACGGCGCTTGGCCAGCAATAGCCGGCCGTCGGCGCCGTAGAAGCCGGCGTATTGGTACGCGCCGTCCGTGTAGAGTGTCTGGCGACTGCCGGCGACCACGTTTATTGAACTGCCGGCATAGGCTTCTTCGATCACCGGAATTTGCCGGGCGCCGACCTCAGCCGGGCCTGGAATTGATTCCGCTGCCTGCGCCTGGGTCGTAGCCAACAGCAGGGTGAACAAAGAGATAA
This sequence comes from Microbulbifer rhizosphaerae, assembly GCF_014191725.1. GTDB lineage: Bacteria > Pseudomonadota > Gammaproteobacteria > Pseudomonadales > Cellvibrionaceae > Microbulbifer > Microbulbifer rhizosphaerae. The sequence goes on along the minus strand of NZ_JACHWZ010000008.1, from coordinate 151,009 downwards.
ACGGAGTTTTCATGGTTTCATTTTTTAAGTTTATTGAGATAGAAGCACCCGCGCCATGACGAATTGAACCGGGGGGGCGTTACGCTATTTGTAGGATGGGCACAAATCGGCAGGATTGCCGATTTGGACGCCGCAGGCGCCCGCGAAGCGGGCGAGCGCCAGGGATGGCGCGAGTCAACGGAGCGCAGCGACGTGCCCATCATTTGGCCGATGGGCACGCTGCGCTTTGCCCATCCTACGATTTTGCACCTGTAGGAGCCTGCTTGCAGGCGAAAGATCGAGGTCTCGAATCAGCACATGCCCAAGCAACCATCCATGGAGCTATCGCCGGCCCGGCCGTCCATGGCCGGTCGCAAAAATGCGCAGCGAGCAGTGCTCGCTAAGCGCACATTTTTGCCCTGCAAGCAAGCTCCTACAAAGAGAGGTTTGTAGCGAGCGTAGGGTGCGCCGTGCGCACCGAATTAGGTTGAAAACCCCTCCGGCTTCGATTCGGTGCGCACGGCGCACCCTACGGCACCACCCACTGAGCGAGGCCCTGCTGCCGGTGGCCATCCGGCAAATATTTACCGATGAGGTTTTTTGCCGGATGGCCACCGGAGCAGGGCCGGTCGGAGCCCCCGTGGGCCGATCTCTGTTTAATCGTGCTCAGCAAGCACCGTTGACTTCTGGGGAATCAGACGGAACCCATAGCTGTAGGACGCGGCCGGGATCTGGTATTTCTCCAGCGGCCTGGCGCCCCAGGAATTGTCGCCGCCGACACCCATTTGCTTCCAGTCGATATTCAGACTGACCAGGTCTTTCGGCCTGAGTTCCGCACCGTGCAGGCGAACGGATTTGCGGTCGTGCTCCAGGTCCGATTGCAGTACCGGCAGGGCCGACATGCTCAACAGCTGTTCGCCCTCAATGCGCAGGCCGGAACCGCTGCCGTCCGTCAGGGACATCCAGCGCACATCGGTTTTGTTGCCGGTTTCCTGGGGGCGCGAATAGTCGTGATACTGGCTGTCCACTGGGGCGTTGTACACACCCACGGCGGCGCCGGTCTTGCGGTCCTCGTAGTTTTCGTGGGGACCTCGGCCAAACCACTGCAACTGCTTGTACTCGCCTTTCAGCACCAGGTTCATGCCCACCCGGGGCAGGACAGGCAGACCGTCCTTCAACGGCTTGAAGTGGGCGCGGACCCGGATTTCACCGGAGCCCAGTATCCGGTACTCGGTGGCAAATTCAGCGGTCTGATCGCCGAGCTGGTGCAGAGTGTTGACGACCGCACTTTGCGAACCATCGGCGCTATGGCGGAACTCCACCAGCTGCGCCTCCTGGGTGGCGGCCTTCCAGGTCGGATCTTTCAGCATCCAGGCAGCGTCGTTGTCGATGGGCGCCCGCCACAGGTTGGGGGTCAACCCTTTGATCAGCAGCTCTTTGCCGTCGATCTTGTAGGACACCATCTGGCCGTTGGATTTGTTGAATTGCACCGAGATATTTTTGCCGGTTACCGTCAGCCCATGGTCGCCATCCTTCACACTGACTTTTGCTTTTGCTTTTGCTTTTGCTTTTGCTTTTGCTTGCTGCGCCGCCGCTGACTGCTCGGGGGTATGCAGTTGGAACTGGTCCCAAGCCACGACATGGTCACGGCCGAGCAATGGAATAGTGCCCTCATTGGCGAGCGTCTCGATTGTCAGGTGATATTCCGCGCTGGGATTCCTGTCGTATTCGGGCAGCCGCAGTTGGAACTTCTCCCGCTCCCCGGCCTCGGTCTCCAGCGCGGGGCCGGCACCTTCAGCGATCGAGCGGCCGTTTTCCAGCAGTCGCCAGCGAATCCAGAATTTATCGGCGGACAGGAAATCGTGACGGTTCCAAAGGGTGAATTCGAGCCCGGATTCCAGGGGTTGCGGTTTATCAGCTTCGAACTTCAACGGCTGATAAACTTTCCTTATTTCCCAGGCGTGGGGATTCAGTGTGCGGTCCGACTGTATCACGCCGTTGGCGAGGAAGTTGTCCGAGTCCGGCCGCGGGCTTTCGCCGAAGTCGCCGCCGTAGGCCATGATCTCAACGCCCTCGGCGTTGGTCTTGAACAGGGTCTGGTCCACCCAATCCCAGATAAAGCCGCCCTGCAGCTGCGGATAGTGATAGATGGTATCCCAGTATTCCTGCAGGTTGCCGATGCTGTTGCCCATGGCGTGGGCGTATTCCGCCTGGATCATCGGCTGGCCGGGATTGCTCTCGGCGTAGTCGACCATTTCGGGGATAAAATCATACATGGGCGTGTAGATATCCACGTACTCCAGGGTGGAGTGGCCGTCCACCGTGCCCCAGCCGCCATAGGTCACCGGGCGGGAGGGGTCGTTGTTCCGTATCCACTGCGAACTTTTCTCGAACGCGGGCCCTATTCCCGCCTCGTTACCCAGGGACCAGAGAATCACCGACGGATGATTTTTGTCCCGCTCCACCATGTTGGCGACCCGCGCCAGGTGCGCGGCTTCCCACTCCGGTTTGTAGCCGAGGTGGTATTTTTCGCGCGCGGATGGATCTTTTCTGGCGGCCTTGTTGCCCTCCTCCATATATTCGTGGGACTCGATATTGGCCTCGTCCAACACATACAAGCCGTACTGGTCGGCGAGTTCATACCAGCGTGGATCGTTGGGGTAGTGGGAGGTCCGCACGGCGTTGATATTCAGCTCTTTCATCAGCTGGATATCGCGGATCATGCTCTCGCGGGTCAGCACCTTGCCGGTGCGCGGATCGTGCTCGTGGCGGTTGACACCGCGAATGGTCACCGGAACCCCGTTTACCAGGAACTGGCCGTTTTCCATTTTCAGATTTCGGAAGCCGATGGCCTGCTCGATAACCTGGGTGTCTTCACCGATCCTGGCTTCGATAATCAACTGGTAGAGGTCTGGCGTTTCCGCCGACCAGGGTTTGACCCCCTCAATTTCTCCCGCCACCTGGAAGCGGGTGTCGCCACCGGCTTCAACGGTTTGTGATTCACTGAATACAACCCGGTCTCCATCGCTCACCGCAACCGTCAGCTCGGCGGGTGTTGTCCCCGACCCGGAGCCGGCAAAGTCCAGCTCCAGGGCGAAGTCCCCGTTGCGGTAGCTTTCGTCCAGGTCGCTGGTGACGGTGAAGTCGCGGATGTGAGTATTGGGCGTAGAGAAAGCAAAGACCTCGCGATCGATGCCGCTCAGGCTCCAGGCATCCTGGTCCTCCAGGTAGCTGCCATCGGACCATCGGTACACTTCCACGGCAATTTTGTTGTCACCGGGTTTTACGTAGCGAGTGATATTGAACTCCGCCGGCAGTTTCGAGCCCTGGCTGTAACCGACCTTCTCGCCGTTGACCCACAGGTACATGGCGGAGCTGACCGCTCCGAAGTGGAGGAATACCTGCCTGTCCTGCCAGTCGTCCGGTATTTCCAAGGTCTTGATATAGGAGCCCACCGGATTGTAATCATGGGGGATGCGCGGCTGGTCGGCGGGGAAGACATAGGGGATATTGACGTAGTGGGGAATGCCATGCCCCTGTAGTTCCCAGTTAGAGGGCACTTGGATACTGCCCCAGTTGGAAGCGTCGAAGCCCTGTTTCCAGAAATCCATCGGGCGGTCGCCGGGCTTTCTGACCCAATTGAATTTCCACTCTCCGTTTAACGAGTGGAAATAGCGGGAATTTTCCCTGGTGCCTTTGTCGGCCAGATGGCGGTTTTCGTAAGCGTAGAAAGTCGCTCTCGCCGGCTCCTTGTTGATCTGGAAAATCTCGGGATTTTCCCAGTCGTTGGCTTTCGCCGCTGTGGAATTCGCGGATGGCGATTGATTTTCCGCATTGGAATCCGGCTGGCGTTCGCAGGCGGATAGGAGCAGGCCGGCGGCAAGCAGGCCGCCCGTCAACAGTACAGGACCGGTTCTATGGAAGTTACCCATGGTTTTCCCTCATCAGATTATGTCTTTATTCTTTCAACCCAAAAAACTGTCACTCTGTAGTTGGCGCAGTGGCAGACAACTGCTCCATGCGCTGTCTGCGTGACCGCCATCCATGGCAGCCTCGCACCGGCCGGAGCCCTCGAACCTGAATGGTGCGCACGGCGCCCCCTACGGCCTCAACTCAAGTGGTTGATAGAGAGTGCCCGGATAACCCCACGGATTTCCGCCAGTCCCTTCAGGCGGCCAATGGCCGAGTAACCCGGATTCACTGTTTTGCCAATATCGTCCATCATCTGGTGTCCGTGATCGGGGCGGATAAATATTTTTGGTGCGGAATCGCCCCTTCTCTGCTCCTCCGCCAGCAGGTTCCAGACTACCTGGACCATATCGATGTCGCTATCCAGGTGGCAGGCCTCGTAGAATGACCGCTGTTCGTCAGCATCGCGACTGACGCCGCGCAGATGCGCAAAGTGAATACGCGGGCTGAAGCGGCGAGCCATTTCCGGCAGGTCGTTGTCCGGCCTGCTGCCGTAGGTGCCCACACAAAGGGTCATGCCATTGGCCGGGCTGGGGAGTTCCCCGAAGAGGAATTCCAGGTCCTCGGCGGTGCAAATGATCCTGGGTAGGCCGAGCATGTCCCTCGGCGGATCGTCCGGATGTATGGCCAGCTTGACGCCCAGCTTTTCGGCTATCGGCAATACCCGGGAGAGGAAAGCGAAGAGGTTCCTGCGCAGGGTGTCCCGGTCGATTCCGCGGTAGTTGTCCAGTGCGGAACGGAAATCATCCAGCCTGTAACTGTCGGTCATTCTGCCGGGTAACCCGGCGATAATGTTTTCGGTGAGTTGCTGTTTTTCCTTCTCTGTCATTGCGGAGAAGGTTGCCTTTGCTTCGGTAATCTCCTGTTCCGAATAGTCGCACTCGGCATCTTTCCGTTCCAGGATAAACAGGTCAAAAGCCGCGAATTTTCTCTGGTCGAAACGCAGCGCGTAGGCGCCGCTGGGCAGCCGGTAGCTGAGGTCGGTCCGGGTCCAGTCGATCACCGGCATAAAGTTGTAGCAGATGACTTTTATCCCGCACTCCGCCAGATTCTCCATACTGGCAATCCAGTTGTCCACATAGCCCCGATGCCCGGGCCTGGACAACTTGATATCTTCGTGGACCGGAATACTTTCAACCACCGACCACTTTAATTGAGAGCGGCCGGAGTCGGCCGTTTCGATCGATGCCTTGTGCCTGCGGATCGCATCCACTGGCCACACCTCCCCAGTGGGAATATGGTGCAGAGCGCTCACTATATCGGTGGCGCCGGCCTGGCGGATATCGTCCAGGCTGACCGGATCGTTGGGACCAAACCATCTCCAGGATTCGCGCATATGATTACCCCTTATCGTCTGCTGGAGTGCTGCTGCCGGCAAGACCTTGCAATGTCGGTATTACCGGCTTGATAGTACCGTCGTCGTTGAACTCCAGAACGTCGATGCACACTTCCCGGTGATAGCCGGCGGATTCGCCCATGGCGATGCCATTCGGGCGGTTGAAACGGTGATAGACGATGTGCCACCGGTCTTCTCCCGGGACTTTGACCACGGAGTTGTGTCCAGTGCCGTAGATACCGAGTTCTGGCTTCTTGGCGATGACGAGATTGTTTTCGGGAATCCGCAAAGGCCCGGTGGGCGAGTCGGCCATGGCGTAACGCACCCGGTAGTCCTCGCTGCGGGTGTCATTTTCGGACCACAGGATATAGTAGGTGCCGTTCCGGTAAAACACCTCGGCGCCCTCCCTGAAGGTGTCATCCGGAGTGAGTACCTTAATGGAATCCCTGGCAATGGAGACCATATCGTCGTTGAGTTCAGCCACCGCCAGGTAGCCGTTGCCCCAGTAGAGATAGGATTTCCCGGAGACGGGGTCCAGGAACACGTCCGGGTCGATTTCCTGGCCCCCGGTCACTCCGTCCGGTTTGAAATCGATCAGGGGTCGGCCGGAATCGGTGAAGGGGCCGGCGGGGTCGTCCGCCACGGCCACGCCGATCTTCTGCGCCGCGGTGAAGTAGTAGAAATACTTGTACTTTTTATCTTCTCCGTCCCGCCCGTCGACGACTTTCTCGATGCCGGCCGGTGCCCAGGCGTTGCGGTCCGCCCAGCTCACGTCGGCTTTCAGGTCCAGAATGGTACCCTCGTTTTCCCAGTGTATCAGGTCGGAAGAAGAAAAAGTTTCGAAATATGTGCCAGACCAGCGATAAAATCCGTCGCTTGTTGGATACATGTAGTATTTTTTATCCCTTTCGGAATAAATAATTTCCGGGTCGGCATAATACCCGTCCAAAACCGGATTGCCGTCGACTTCGGCAGTCACTTTATAGGTTTTGTCAGCCAGTCCGCTCCGGGAGAGGGTGTAGCTCACGGCCCCGGAGGAGAAATCCCGGGGGCCTTCCGGGCTAAGGGAAAATTCGGTCACCAGTTTGAATTTCGGGTCCAGCCGGCTCAGGTCTGTACCGGGTTTGACGGGAAGGTAGAGGGTGCCCTCTGCCGCATCGATCGTCAGGTTGCCTTTCTTGATATCGGGTGACTCCGAAGAAATAACCGCGGCTTCCACCGGCCCCCATTGTTTTTGCAGGGCTTCGGCTTCAGCGCTGGTGATCGGGAGCACCGATCCGTGTCGCGGGTGGAAATCCATGGAGATCTCGCCGTCGATCACGGAGAAATTCGCCAAGTCATCGCTTTCGGTAAACTGATATTTTCCGTCCATGTACACGTCGTACATGAGGATATATTTGTCCGATCCAATCAGTTTGAAAACTGCAGATCCCTCCACGGCCTTATCGGTCTGGTGCAGATACTTGTCCTGGAGTACATAGTCCCCGGTGAGATTCTTGGAGACGGCCTTCTTGATGCCTTTGCCGGAGCCCTCGGTCTTGAAAAACAGATGGTATTTGCCGTCGTGGAACACTATGTCCCCGTCGATAGTGGCATCGTTGGTGGGGCTGAAATAGAGCTGCTGGGGTACCGTGGCGAGGCCGGTAAAATCGTCGTTGGCGAAGGCATAGTAGATGATGTCGGGGCCGTCGCCGGAGCGCATGGACCAGTAGAGCATGTAGCGTTCGCTTTCCGGATCGTAGATGGTCTGCGGCGCCCAGACCCGGTCCACATCCCCGAATTCTTCGGGGAAGGTTTCCGGAATATTGACGATGCTGGATGTCCAGTTGACCAGGTCATCGGATTTCATCATGACCATGGCAAAGTTGGACCAGCCCTGTTCGGGTACGTAGAGGTCCGTAACGGTCATATAGAACTTGCCGTCGGCCCCTCTCAGGATATGTGGGTCCCTCACGCCACCGGAGGAACTGATACGTTCTGAGCTGATGATGGGCTTGTTGCCCTTGAGTGCCCGGTAGTGATAGCCATCCCAGCTCAGGGCATATCGAATGGCCTCCTCGCCGGGGTCGTTGCCGAGAAAATAGGTGAACAGGTAGGCTGAATAAGGCGTTTCTTCCTTCCGGGAGCTATCGGTGCAGCCGCTGGAGAGCAGTCCGGCCGCGGCCAGCAGGATAAGGACTGCGGAACGGAATCTTCGCGGTTTGCGGGCATCCCAAAGGCCTTGTCTATACATTATTTTCATTGATTTCTTATTCCATCGCTGAGTTGTGGGTATCGACGGGCACCAAGCGGTGCTTCGCTAAGCTCTGAGACTCAAACCGGCTATTCAGTCAGAAGTTGTTGTGAAACTGCTCCCAGTCATTCTGACTCAAGGGGACTTGCCAGTTGTAATTATGCAATATAATATGACAAATACTATATAAAAATGTTATCGATAACTCAATCTCTCCCAGTACATGGAGACAGAAGCCAGTCCTCCAGTCAGCGAGCCTCTGATAAATAAGAATATATATAAAGGATGATGGAATGAACTATAAGCAAATGGCAACTATCGCTGCCATTACGGTCGCGGCCGCGTCCTGTACGACGGAACCACCGCCCCCGGCTTCCGGCCTTGATGAAAACGGTCATCTGGTATCACTGTTGCCAGAGACTCAAGAGACTGATGGTGGATTCGACTATCGCCGATTGCCAGATGGTGTGCAGATCAGGCTGGGGGATACGGTCAAGAACGTCATCTTCTACGGCCCCAGGACGGTCAGGGTTAACAGCAACCTGGGGGATAACTACTGGCAGCACCCGAGCCTTGTGGTTATCGACCAGCCCGATCCCATTGCCTTTGAGCTGGAGGACGGCGGTACCACGCTCAAACTCGCATCCGCGGAGCTGACGATAGAGATTGATAAGCACAGCGGCTCGCTGAGTTTCAGCGACGGCAACGGCAAGCTCTATACCCGGGAATCGGCCGGTGCACCTCAGCGCATTGAAAAGGTTGAGATCGCCGAAGCGCCAAGCTACGAAGTGTCCAACACTTTCTCCCTTAAACAGGATGAAGCCATCTACGGATTCGGCTTTATCAATGAGACAGAGATCGACCGCGGTACTCAGGAGTCGCTGTTGAACCGCCGTAACCAGGAGCTGCTGCTGGTCCAAACCAACGTGGGTAGCGTCATCCCCGTTATGATGTCCACGGAGAACTACGGCATCCTGTGGGATACCTACTCCGCAATGAAGTTCAAAGACAACGCCGAAGGCGCGACCCTTTGGGCCGAGAGCGCACCCGGCGGTGTGGATTACTACTTCATGGCCGGAGACGGTATGGACGACGTGGTCTCCGCCTACCGTGACCTGACCGGTGACGCGCCCATGTATCCCAAGCAGGCTTTCGGCCTGTTTATGAGTAAAGAACGCTATCCGACGCAGGAACGTATTGTGGAAGTTGCCCGCACCTTTCGCGAAGAGGGCTTTCCGCTCGATTACATCGTGCAGGACTGGCAGTACTGGGGCGGCGGCGAATGGGGCGGCGAATGGGATGGCAACTGGAGCGGCATGATCTGGGACCCGGAGCGCTTCCCCGAGCCGGAGGCCATGACCTCGGCGATTCACGACCTCAACATGAAGCTTATGATTTCCATTTGGCCGTCGGTGGGTAACGACACGCCCCTCGCCGCCGAGCTGGATGGCCATGGACTGCGCTTCGAACCCCTGCACTGGATTTCAAAGAAGGCGCGCATCTACGATGCCTTCAGCGAACAGGGCCGGGAAATCTACTTCAAGCATGTGAAAGCTGGTCTGCTGGACAAAGGTGTCGATGCACTGTGGATGGACGGTACGGAGGTGGAAGTAGGGTCCGCCTGTTGGGATCCTGACAAAGTGGTGGCGGATATCAAAAGTCTGGGCAACAACGCCATGGGCGATTTCTCCCGCTACCTGAACCCCTACACCCTGATGACCACACAGGGCACTTACGACGGTCAGCGTGCCACCAGCAACAAGCGGGTATTTACCCTGACCCGTTCGGCTTGGGCGGGCGCGCAACGCACGGCGGCGGCCTCCTGGTCCGGCGATATTCACGCTAGTTGGGATACCCTTCGCCGACAAATCAGCGGCGGCGTCAGCGTCACGATTACGGGCAACCCCTATTGGACCAACGACATCGGTGGCTTTTTCGTGCCCAACTATCCGGGCGGCGAGCAGAATCCGGCGTACCGCGAATTGTTCACGCGCTGGTTCCAGTATGGCGCCTTCAATCCCATCATGCGCGTGCATGGCACCCACATCGAGCGCGAACCCTATATTTTCAAGGAGCTGGATCCGCCCGTATACGACGCGCTCAAGCAAGCGGTTGAATTGCGTTACCGCATGCTGCCCTACACCTACAGCCTGAGCTGGCAGGTCACGGAAAACGACTACACCCTGATGCGCGCCCTGGCGATGGACTTCCCCAGGGACAAGCGGGTGCACAACATCAACGACGCCTTCATGTACGGTCCGTCCTTGCTGGTACACCCGGTCACCCGACCCATGTACCACCTTGAGGACCCGCCCGCCAAGACCATTCCTGGTGCCTACCTGCGCACGCCGGACAACAAGCCCGGCCTTGCCGGTCAGTACTTCAGCGGCCGCAACTTCGAGCAGCCAGCCGGCAAGGTGGTGGATGCAGTGCTGGATCACACCTGGCCGGGGCCCCCATTGGCCGATTTCCCGCCAGGCCTGTCGAGCCTGAACAACTTTTCCGCGCGCTGGAGCGGCAGCCTCATCGCACCGGAAAGCGGCGAGTATGAGATCGGCCTGGAAGGCGATGACGGCTTTGTTTTGTACCTCAATGGTGAAAAGGTCATCGAGGACTGGAAGAGCGGCGGCCGCCGTTACCACGGCGTCAAGCGCAAGCTGGAGCAGGGCGAGCGCGTGAAGCTCGGCATCGAGCATTACCAGGGGGAAAGTGATCGCAATGTTCGCTTGTCCTGGCGTACGCCAAAGGATATCGCCGAGCTGGAAAGGAAGCGGTCTACGGTCGGCACCCGCGTCACTACCTACCTGCCCGCCGGTGCCGACTGGTACGACTACTACAGTGGCGAGAAAATCCGCGGCGGTCAGGAGCATACGCGCGAGGCGCCCCTGGACATTATCCCGCTGTATGTGCGTGCCGGCTCCATCCTGCCCACCGGCCCCTTGCAGCAGTACGCCACGGAAAAGCCCGACGCACCCTACGATATTACCGTTTACGCGGGAGGGGATGCGGAATTCACCCTCTATCAGGATGACAACGAGACTTACGACTACGAGCGCGGCCAGTATGCGACGGTTGCCCTGAGGTGGGACGACAAACAGAGAATCCTGAGCATCGGCGAGCGCCAGGGGAGCTTCGCGGGTATGACTGAACGGCGCGAACTGAATGTTCGCCTGGTTTCAAACGGACGCCCTGACTCACCGGCGCGGAAAGTGGTCTATGACGGGTCACCAGTCAAACTGAGTTTTTGATGCGTGCGAAGAGGCTTGCTTGGCGAGCCTCTTTATCTTCCCGTTGGCCACGAAAACCGTACTTTCCGCTTCTTGCCAGCCATAATTGTGCAATCTTCTGGCCATAGAGGCAGACGTCAGCTCTTTGATGCATGTCCTGGAGCACATACTCCGATTTTCGGAGCCCGCTTTCTTGATGCCTTTCCCGGAACTCTCTGACTTGAAAAACAGATGGTATTTGCCGTCCTGTAAAACTATATCTCCTCGGAATCGGTATCCATACCTAACAAATCTGCCGGAGTAGATTTAGACGCCGAAGGCGCCCCCACGGTGAGCGTATGCGGCGGGCGGAATGACTTGGAACAGATTCACCGTGTCAGCTCCATCCCCAGATGCGGCGGAGCGAATGCCGCAGGTTACCCACCACCGCTGGCCGTGGCGCAATATCCGCCCTAGAAGCCTGATAATGCATTTGCATTCGCTAATCCTCTAATATTAATATGACTAATATGACAGCATGGTATGGCCATTTATGCGTGATACCAGAATTGGATGTCGTATTGTCACGGAAAGCCGCGGGCGAATGTTGCCTATAAATGCGGAGATAAATTGATATGGAACATCTGACCCCTCGTAGCTTTCCCGTGGCAGTGGCCGTTCTTCTATATTTGCTTTGCCCGCCTGCCAGCGCGACTCACTCTCCAGACCTCTACCTTAGGGATTTCCAATCACTTAATGGCGATTGGAGATATGTGGTCGATCCTTACGAAGCCGGGTACTACGATTATCGCTGGGTGACGCGTGATCAAGCAGATAACCCTTCCAGGCGGGGCGCATTCTTCGCAAATTGCTCCGCGTGCCAAAATCTCCTCACCTTTGACCAGCATTACGGTCACCGTTTAAGGCTGGGAGTTGCTTGGCGTTTAGCGCACCGCTAAAAATATTGGACGTGGCAAGGCCACTATGCCACTGAGCCAATAATCTTCTTCCAGCTGTAGACAGAAGAGAAGATGTATGGAGCGCCAAAGTGGCCAAAGTAGTGATGGAGGAAGTGAGGGCAGGGAAGTTCAGCAGTATCGGCCCGCTAATTTCAGGACCAGGGGCAGAATTCGAAGGGGGTAACTTCGATTTTTTGCTCGCCAACGATATGGATAATAAAGCAGGTTAAGATATGATGAGAGAATATTTCGCCAGAAACGACCTGAGTGCCGCCCTTGGGTTGGCTGTCGCATCCCTTGTTGCAACTACCAGCAATGCACAAACTGAAACTACCAACTCCGGTCAGGCTGAAGTGATTGAGGAAATCTCAGTTACCGGTATGCGCAGTAGTCTGCGGCAATCACTCGCCATTAAACAAGAGGCCACAGGAGTGGTTGACGCCGTTGTGGCGGAGGATATCGGCAAGTTCCCCGATGCGAATGTAGCGGAATCCCTGCAGCGTATTCCCGGTATCTACCTTTCCCGTGATGGATCCAGCAATGAGGGTAACCGTATCAGCATTCGCGGGTTGGGTCCCAGCTTTGCGGTGACTACTATCAATGGTGCGCCGGTGCATACCACTTCCTCGGATAATATTGGCAGCTCCACGCGCGACTTTAATTACGATGTGTTCCCATCTGAGCTTTTCGGTGCCGTTAGGGTTTACAAAACACCAATGGCTGAACTGACCGAGGGAGGGATTGGTGGTGTGGTCGATTTGGCTACACCGCGGCCCCACGACCAGGATGGTCAGGTGATTCGCTATGCGGTATCGGCGCCCCATAACGATTCGTCTGAGGAAACCAGCCCCCGCGGGTCATTTCTGTATAGCAATACCTGGGGAAACTTCGGCGCACTGATTGGTTTGGCGCACTCAGAGGCCGTCAACACCCGTTCCGGATTTCAGACCACAGGTAGTTTTAACCGTTCGGCGCTGGGTGAGAACGAGAAAGATCCAGGAGCCTTCGGATTCAAGCTCGATTTGGATAACCCCGACGCAAATTTCAATGGTCTTACCCGAGATCAGATCGACAACGCATTTATGCCTCGTTTCTACCGGACCTTCGCTACCAAGAACGAGCGTGAACGCACCGCATTGGTCAATTCCTTCCAGTTCAAGAACGATAAGCTTGACGTCAGTCTGGATACCTTATTGGCAGATATTAGCGACAAACGCGACGAGTATACCTTTGGTGCCGCGATTCGTAATTCCGGAACTACTGTTGGCACTGGAATCGTGCCGATCGATCCAATCATTGATGAGCACAATAACTTGCACGGCGTTTTCGGTAATGTGCCCATATTTGCGGAGAGTGTCGTAAATGACAGCGAAACTGAATTCCAGAGCTTCAACCTGCGCGCTGAATACCTACCGACAGATACAGTGACCCTCAGGGGGCAAATCACGTCTTCAAGCAGTGACGCCGAGTTAACGCGCTGGCGGATGGGCTCCGAAACTCGCGAGGGCGTGGAAATGCTGATGGATCACCGGGGCAACGGTCTCTACCCGAATCTTGTAATCCTCAACGGCGATATCACCAATCCGCAATTTTACACACGGGCAGATCGGGATTTCAGCCTGCGTAATGAAGAAGACGATGATGATATGGCCAAGTTTGAGATCGCGTGGGACTATGGTGTTCGCGATTGGCTGGGCACCCTGAAGTCCGGTGTGAGCTTCGCAGAATCCTCGAAGTATTCGTCGAGAACCAATGGTAATTCTGTCTTTGATGACCAACTTCTTCCCAACGGATTGACCTGGAATACAATGACCACCGAGCAGCGTCTCGCAGTGATGGACAGCGAACTGAGAATCGACCCCTTTGCCAAGGGGGCGGGTGAAAACTTTCCCAAAGGCTGGGCAAACTGGACCCGGGATACCATCGAGAATTTTTTCCAGCCGGAACGGGCGACCCGCATGTCACCGCGTGATTTTGGCGCTACCTTCCAGGCCCAGGAGGATGTGGCGTCAGTCTATTTGCAAACTGATCTGCGAGGTGACGTTTACAACCGTGAATTGCGCATAAATGTGGGGTTGCGTTATTCAGAGACCGATGTAAGCATCGATAACTTCCTGCTGGTTGACGGGGAGTTTGAGTCCAATTCCAGTGAAGATTCCTACGATAATCTTATGCCTTCCGTCAGCTTGGCTTACGATGTCTATAACGATGTTGTCTTGCGCGCTTCCTACGGGAAAACCATTACGCGTTCGGCACTCACGGATATCGCTGGTGGCTTGGTCATTCCCAACGTGTTCGAGCCACAGGCAAACAGCGGTAATCCAGGTCTTCTACCAATGGAAGCGGATCAATACGACCTCACCGCTGAGTGGTACTTTGCCGAAGGCGCCCTGGTCAGTGTCGGACTTTTCCAGAAGGATTTGTCGGATACCACTATAAGCGAGACTGTGGTGGTTCCCTGGAGTTCTCTCGGTTTGCCCGATTCTGCTCTCGGGTCAAATCTCCAGGATGTAGATGGTAAAGTGGATCCGGATCTTCCAATCACTCTCTCCACCAAGGTCAATGAAGGTGATGTCTCCTTCACAGGCTTGGAGGTCGCCTATCAGCAAAACTTTACCTTCCTGCCGGGTATATGGAGCAATTTAGGCACTCAGATGAGCTATACCCGCGTGGATACCGATGGCCAGAACTGGACTTCGAGATCCGGTGTGGATCACGAAGTATGGAATGTGCCGAAGTATGGCTATGCCATGACGGGTTTCTGGGAGGATGAAGTTTTCACCGCCCGGTTATCCTGGACTTACAAGGACAGAACTGCCGTCGAGACCAATAACGACCCGGGGCGTGACCTGCAGCGCTGGCGCACCGGCGCGGGTTATCTGGATGCATCACTCAGCTACCATTTGACCGATTGGCTGGAAGTGCGTATTGATGGGACCAATCTCAATGATGAGAAGACCTACGAGTACTTCCCGGATCCCGATGGTATTTACAGTGGCAGTAGATCACGCAGGGATAACTTCCTGGAGAACGGCCGTACAATCACACTGGGTATACGCGGGTCTCTCTAAAAGCAACTCCACAATATTTCACCGACAACAACCAAATAGATCGGGCCAAAGGCGCCGCGAGGACTTGGAGCGTCACGGCCGATCTATTTGGTCACCGGAAGAGCCAGCGAATCTGGCAATCGCTCCCCCCCGCACACCTGGACGGCACTTTGCGCGACTGGAACACACAGCACCAAATCCATTGACTTTTATTAATACTAAACAATAGGATTGGTGTCTACTTGCCCCGATCCTGATCGGGTGCATCGCCAGAGAATAAATCCCCGGAGAAACTTATGGAGCTTGGAGGGAAGCTTGAGGTCGGACGGTCAAGACGGGTTGCCCTCTATGTGACCTGCCTGGTGGATGTCATGCGCCCGAGTGTCGGTTTCGCGGCAATCAAGCTGCTGGAAGACGCGGGCTGCGAGGTCGTGGTGCCCGAACACCAGACCTGTTGCGGCCAGCCCGCCTACAACGCCGGCGGAGAAGCGGAGGCAAAAGCCCTGGCCAAACAGGTTGTCGAGACGTTTGAGCCCTTCGATGCGGTGGTGGCTCCCTCCGGCTCCTGCGCCGGCATGATTAGGGATCACTACCCCAAATTGCTGGCGGCGGAGCCCGAATGGCGGGATCGTGCGACTGGATTGGCTTCCCGGACCTATGAATTGACCAGCTTCCTGGTGGATGTGATGGGGATGGAATCTGTGGAAGCCGACTATCAGGGAGCTGTTTGTTACCACGATAGCTGTGCCGGACTCCGCGAGCTGAACATCAAGCAGCAGCCCCGCAAGCTGCTGCGCAGTGTGCGGGGGGTGGAGGTGCGGGAAATGGACGACGCCGAAGTCTGTTGTGGTTTCGGCGGCCTGTTTTGTGTCAAGTACGCGGACATTTCCAACCAGATGGTAAGCCGCAAGATGGACAATATCGAGGCCAGCGGGGCGGACACCCTGCTGGCGGGGGATCTGGGCTGCCTGTTGAATATGGCCGGCAAGCTGACCCGGCAGGGCAGCCGCGTCAAGGTTCGTCATGTGGCGGAAGTATTGGCGGGCATGACCGACCTTCCCGCGATTGGTGAGGGGGAGGTCTAGTGCTCTTTCAACCTCTAAATGTCGGGTTCAGCGTTCCCATGGCGTTTCACAGCAAGGCGCCGGGCGCCGGCAATGGCCCAGCCCTTGGCAAGCACGGCAACGCCGCTGTGGAGCGCCATGGGAGCGCCCTTCGGGTTGGCTTGTCAGCGTCCCTGGCGGCGTTGCGCCCCTTGACAAGGACCGGGCCATTGCCTGCGGGACGCGCCTTGCCAGGAACACTGACAAGCCAACTGAACCCGGCATTTAGAGGTTGAAAGAGCACTTATGCAACCGAGTTGTAGTTCCTTCAAACAACAGGCCGCGCAGGCCCTGCGGGACCCGAAACTGCAAGGTGCCTTCGGAAAGCTGGGCGACGGCCTGCAGGCGCGCCGGGCCGCGGCAGTGGGGCAGTTGCCGGAATTCGAAGCTCTGCGCGAAGATGCCCGCCGCATCAAGCGTCGGGTCATGTCGGATCTGGACACCTGGCTGGAGCAGTTCGAGCAGAAGGTACTGGGGCAGGGTGGTCACATCCACTGGGCCAGTACCGCGGACGATGCGCGCGAGGCGATCCTGGCCATCTGCCAAAGGGTGGGGGCGAAAACCGTCACCAAGGGCAAGTCCATGGTGACCGAGGAGCTGGGGCTTAATGATTATCTCGTCGATCAGGGGATCACGCCGGTGGAGACGGACCTCGGCGAATATATCCTGCAGTTGCGCCGCGAAGCGCCGAGCCACATCGTGATGCCCGCCGTTCACTTGGCGCAGGACGATATCGAGCGGACCTTTGTCGAAAGCCACCCGCAGCTGCCGCCGGACCGGGATCTCTCGACCGCGGAAAGCCTGGTGGCCGAAGCCAGGCAGGAGTTGCGCGAGCATTTTTTCAAGGCGGATGTGGGCATCACCGGCGCCAACTTCATGATCGCCGAGACCGGGTCCACGGTGATTGTCACCAACGAAGGCAACGGCGATTTAACCCAGACCCTCGCCAGGGTGCACGTGGTGGTGACCACCATTGAACGGGTAATCCCCACTCTGGAGGATTTGTCGACCTTCTTGCGCCTGTTGCCCCGCTCGGCCACCGGCCAGGAAGCTACCGCTTATGTCACCCTTTCCTCCGGCCCCAAACGCGAAGGGGATATGCACGGCCCGGAAGAATTCCATGTGGTAGTGCTGGATAACGGCCGCAGCGAGCTGCTGGGCAGTGAAAACCAGGACATTCTGAACTGCATCCGCTGTGGCGCCTGTATGAATCACTGCCCGGTCTATGGCGCCGTGGGTGGCCACGCCTACGGGTGGGTATACCCGGGCCCCCTGGGTGCAGCCCTCACACCTGCCCTGATCGGGGTGGAGAAATCCGCGGCCCTGCCCAACGCCTCCACCTTCTGCGGTCAATGCGTGGCCGTGTGCCCGGTGAAGATACCCCTCACCGATATCATGAGGCGCTGGCGGGTGCGCGAGCACGGGAAAAAAATGACTTCGCCGTTGGCCCGCGCCGGTTTGAGCGCATGGGCCTGGCTGGCGTCCCGGCCGGCGCTCTATCGCAAATTCACGGGCCTGGCGGCGTGGGGGATGGCGTTGTGCGGCGGCAGGCGGCGCCGTTTGTCGCGCATGCCGCTGGCCGGCGGCTGGACCCGGTATCGGGATTTCCCCGCCCCGGAAGGGGAGACTTTTCACGCGCAACTCGCGCAACTAAAGAAGCGCGCCGCGAAGACCGGCGCTGAGGGGCTTCGCCATGAGCAAGGGGGGGCGCATGAGTAAGGCACGCGAGCGGATTTTCGCCGCTATCCGGCGCAATAAAAAGCCGCTGGCCGATGCGCCTGTGGCCGGGGAGGGAGGCGCTCGCGCCGATACCATTCCCACCCATACCATCCCCGTCCGGACCCAACTAACGGCTGAAGCTCTGTGTGCAGAGTTCGAACACCGGTTGTCGGCCGCTTCCGCCTCGGTGGAGTGGGTGGAATCGGCATCCGGGATACCCGCGGCGGTATGGCGCCATCTGTCGGATCAACAGCGGCGGACGCAGTGCTTTGCCAATGGCTCCGCGGCGGAGCTGGGCTGGGCCTCGGTGCCGGAGCTGGATATTCGCTCGGGAGCCGGGGATGCCGATAGTCCGGTGTGTATCACCTCGGCGTTTCGCGGCATTGCGGAAACCGGCAGCCTGGTGCTGCTGTCGGCACCGGGGCACTCTTCGGCCAGCTATTTCCTGCCGGAGTTGTTGATCGTGACTCTGTCGCGCCGGGATATCCTGGCCACCCAGGAGGCGGTCTGGGCTGACCTCCGACGGCGCCCGGAAGATATGCCGCGCACCGTCACCTTGGTTACCGGTCCCTCCCGGACCGGGGATATCGAGCAAAAAATCGTGCTCGGGGCCCATGGCCCCAGGCAGGTTCACGTACTGCTTGTGAATTAGAGGTTCTTTGCGTGGCAAAAAAAAGTTACCTGGTGCAACAAACCTGCAACCGCCTGCTGGATCGGGTGGAAACAATCTTCGGGAGTGATAGCCCCTACCTGCCCAGTGACCTGGCCCTCGCTACTGAGCTGGAGGTCAGCCGCACCACCCTTCGCGCCGCCCTGGAGCAATTGAACGGGAAGGGCCTGATTGAGCGGGACGGTGCCGGCAAGCGCGTGGTGCGCAAACCGGGGGAAGAGGATTACTACGATATCAGCAGTGCGCCCGCCTCCAAGGAGGAAGTGGTGCAGAAGTATTTCCTGTCCCTGATCAACGGCGGCAAGCTGTTGCCTGGCAGTCGCTTTTCGGAATTGGAGCTGGCAAAGCAGTCCGGCTGCAATACGGTGACCGTAAGAGAGTTTCTGGTGAGGTTCTCCCGTTTTGGCCTGATTGAAAAGAAGCCCCGCTCGCAGTGGCAGATGGTGGAGTTCGACGCTCGCTTCGCCGGCGAACTGGTCGAGTTTCGCAAGGTGTTGGAGATGCGCGCACTGGTGAAACTCCTGGACTGCGATGACGGTCACCCGGTCTGGGGGGAACTGCGCGAGGTGCTGGCCCTGCACCAGACGGTAAAGCGGGATTTCGGCAAGCGTTATACCGAGGTCCCCGCCCTGGATGCCAGGTTGCACCAGGCCCTCCAGATGGGGATCGACAACCGCTTTATCAGCCAGTTCTTCGAAGTGGTGTCCTTTGTTTGCCACTACCACTACCAGTGGCATAAGGCTGGCGAGAAGTCGCGCCTGCGTATCGCCGTGGATGAGCATATCGACCTGATGGTCGCCGTTCTGGCCCGGGATGTGGCCGGTGCGGTCAAGGCCCTGGAGGCCCACCTGGATACCGCCGAGCGAACTTTGCTGGAATGTGCCACCCGGGTCTGCAGCGAGCTGGCGTAAGTTGAAGGGGTTAGAGCCTGTTTGAAGTCTTAGAAAATTCGAGTTCGGTGCGGGGCCGGGTGGGGTGCCGCTTTCCGGGACACGGGCTGGGCGCCCCCCTTTAATACGTCCCTGTACGCTCGTAATCGGCATCCATGCCTCATACGGTCCCGGAAAGCGACATCCCACCCGACCCTGGAAAGTTTCGTGCAAGATTCCAAACAGGCTTTTAGACGCATTGTGCGTTGACTTCGCCCCCGGGATTGGCTAGAGTTTTCTGGTTCTTTATAAATAAAAAACACAACAAAAACAAACGACAAAACGAATGGTTGCGGTGACCGTGTTCAACTCCAGGCCCGAACTCCGGCCTCACCTGTCCCCGGATAGGGATGGCGAATTGATCTGTCTCTGCACAGGCCCAAGCAGGAAAAACGTCAAGATGACTGATAAGCGGTTTGTGTTGCTGCATGCCAGCGACAACGTGCTGGTGTGTTGTGCTCGCGTGACGGCGGGTGAATCCGTGATGCTGGAAGGCAAGTCCGTCACCCTTCACACCGAAATCAATGTCGGGCACAAAGTGGCTCGCGTGAATATTGCGAAGGGCGCCCGGATTATCAAATACGGTGCGCCCATCGGTTCGGCCACGGACGATATCGCCTTTTCCCGGCACGTCCACCTGCACAATATGAAAAGTGACTATATTCCAAGCCACACCAGGGAAAGCAAGCAGAGGGAAGAGTGATGAAGGGCTATTTACGGGCTGACGGACGCAAGGGTATCCGGAACGTCCTGCTGGTAACTTACCTGGTGGAATGCGCCCACCACGTGGCGCGTACGATTGTCACCCGGGCCGACTCGGACAATATCCAGTTGATAGGCTTTCCCGGATGTTACCCCAACGACTATTCACTCAAAATCATGGAGCAGTTGTGCACCCATCCCAATGTTGGCGGTGTGGTGATCGTTTCCCTCGGCTGTGAAGGTTTTAATCGGGAGCATTTAAATAAAACCATCAGCGAAAGCGGCCGCCCCGTGAGCACTTTTGTGATCCAGGAATCCGGCGGAACCCGGCAGACCGTCGAGGCCGGACTTCAGGCTGTCAGCGAAATACAACGGGAAATCGCCACCGCCCCTATGGTCGATATGGAGGTGGAGGAACTGGTGGTCGGAACCATTTGCGGTGGTTCGGACGGTACCAGTGGTATCAGTGCCAACCCCGCTGTCGGCAGCTGTTTCGATATGCTGGTGGACAGGGGCGCGGCCTGCATTTTTGAAGAAACCGGCGAGTTGATCGGCTGCGAGCAGATAATGGCGGACCGCGCCGTAACCCCGGAACTGGGTCGTGAAATTATAGAGGCCGTACAAAAGGCCGAAAACTATTATCGAGTGATGGGCTACGGCAGCTTTGCCCCGGGCAATGCGGAAGGTGGCCTGACAACCCAGGAAGAGAAATCTATGGGCGCCTACGCCAAATCCGGTGCTTCCCAAATTCACGGCATGATAAAACCCGGTGATATCCCCCCACGGGGCGGCCTGTACCTGATGGATGTGGTGCCCGACGGGGATCCGCTGTTCGGCTTTCCCAATATCTCGGACAGTGCCGAGATTGTGGAAATGATCGCTTCCGGTGCCCATATCATCCTGTTTACCACCGGTCGCGGTTCTGTAGTTGGTTCGGCTATTTCGCCGGTGATCAAGGTCTGCGCAAATCCGGAGACCTACCGCAAGATGGCCGACGATATGGACATCGACGCGGGCAAGGTGATTGAAGGCCGCGCCGCCGTCACCGGCGTGGGCGAGGAAATTTACCAGTTGGTGTGCAGCGTGGCCGGGGGTGAAAAAACAAAATCCGAAGCCCTGGGGCATCAGGAGTTTGTGTTGACCTATAAACAGTTCGAGCCCATCGGGCCCGCTTGCCTGCCCCGGCGCTAAACGCTCATTTCAGAGCGAGGGACAGAAACGGTATGTTCGGAGAAAAAAGACGAATAGGGCAGACCGCGCTGGAGGTGACGGCTCTCGGTTTTGGTGCGGCCACCCTGGGTAACCTCTATCACCCCATGCCCGATGAGGCGGCGAAGGCGGCCATCGAAAAGGCGTTTGCCGCGGAGCTCAACCATATTGATACCGCACCCTACTATGGGTTTGGCTTGAGCGAACGTCGCGTTGGGGATGCGTTGCGGGAGGTTCCCGCAAACGAGTATGTTCTGTCCACAAAGGTTGGCCGCCTTCTGGTCCCCTGCGGCAAGGCCGAAGACAAGTACGGCTTCTGCTCACCCATGCCGTTCGAGCCTGTATATGATTATTCGTACGACGGTGTAATGCGTTCCTATGAACACAGCATTCAGCGGCTGGGACTGCCCAAGATAGACATCCTGTACATGCACGACATCGGCCGGGTCACCCACGGCAGCGACCACGAGCGTCTGTTCCGCATTGCCATGGAGGGGGGCTACAAAGCCATGGCCGAGCTCCGTTCACAGGGCCTGGTGAGCGCCATCGGTCTCGGCGTGAACGAATACGAGGTGTGTGAACAGGCCATGGACCACGCCGATTTCGATTGTTTCCTGCTGGCCGGGCGCTACACACTGTTGGAGCAACAGGTCCTGGAGCGCTTTTTGCCCCGTTGTGTGGAGAGCAATACCTCGATTGTACTGGGTGGCCCCTATAACTCGGGAATCCTGGCCACTGGCGTGAAACGGGAAGGCGCGATTTTCCATTACAACTACGAACCGGCGCCCCGGGAAATTATCGAGCGGGTCGCCCGGATCGAAGAAATGTGCCACGAGTTCGCCGTTCCGCTGCCGGCCGCGGCCCTGCAATTCCCCCTGGCGCATCCGGTGGTTGTCAGCGTGATTCCCGGGTTGAGTTCTCCCCGGCGTGTGGAGTCTGCGGTATCGCAAATGCAGACGGCGATCCCCGCAGCTTTCTGGGCGGCGCTGCAGGATGTCGGATTGATCCACCCAGAGGCACCATTGCCGGGGCGGAAAGGCTAATGTTACGCATCGATGCGCACCAACACTTCTGGCAGTTGTCGCGGGGCGACTACGAATGGCTGGGGCCGGAACTGGAGGTGTTGTACCGGGACTATCTCCCCGCGCAATTGCAGCCACTACTGGCCGCAGCCGGCGTTAGCAAAACCGTACTGGTACAGGCGGCGGAAAGTGTCGAGGAAACGGAGTTCATGTTGCGCCTGGCCGATGACTCGGATTTCATAGCCGGCGTCGTGGGCTGGGTTGATATGGAGAGCGGGAACGCTGTCGACACGCTCGATCGCCTGGCGAGGCATTCCGCCTTCAAGGGGATTCGGCCGATGATCCAGGACATCGCCGATACCCGGTGGATGCTCAAACCGGAGCTGGAGCCCGTGTTTACGGCGTTGATTGAACGCGGGCTGACTTTCGACGCGCTGGTGACCCCCAGGCATCTGGAACCACTGCTGATCCTGCTGCGGCGCTACCCCGATTTGAAAGCGGTGATCGATCACGGCGCCAAACCGGAAATTGCCACAGGCCGCACGACGGAATGGGCAGGGGACATCGCGCGTATCGCCTCGGAAACATCGGCCTGCTGCAAGCTGTCCGGCTTGATGACCGAGGCGGGTGACAATCCCGGGTTTGAAAGTTTGATGCCCTATATGGAGCACCTATTGGCGTGTTTCGGCGCGCACCGGTTGATGTGGGGCAGTGACTGGCCAGTGCTGGAACTGGCCGGGAATTACCCACAGTGGCTGGCTTTCGCGGAGCGTTTTGTCGCCCCGCTGACCGAAGTGCAGCAGCAAGCCATATGGGCGGGGAATGCCGAGCGGTTTTACCATTTGCAAGTGTGAAGATAATTGGGAGGACGATAACGTGGGGCAACGTCTACTGGGAAAAACCGCCGTCATTACGGCCGCCGGGGCCGGCATTGGCCGCGCCTGCGTAGAGGCCTATGTGGCCGAGGGGGCTACGGTCTGGGCCGCGGACATTAACGAACAGGCCCTGGAACAACTCCAGTCCGCCGTGCCGGCTGTCAAAGTAAAGGTGCTGGATGTCATGAAAGGTGACGATATCCGCGCGTTTGCCGACGAAGTTGGTGCGATTGATATTCTGTTTAACTGTGCCGGTTTCGTTCACAACGGTAGCATTTTGGATTGTGACGAACAGGACTGGGACTTTTCCTCTAATTTGAATGTCAAATCCTGTTACCAAATGATCCGGGCATTTTTGCCCAGCATGATCGCCAACGGCGGCGGCAGCATCATCAACATGGCCTCCATAGCCAGTAGCCTTAAAGCCGTGCCCAACCGTTTTGCCTACAGTACCACCAAGGCCGCGGTGATCGGTTTGAGCAAGTCCGTCGCCTGCGACTTCGTCAAACAGGGCATCCGCTGCAATGCGGTGTGCCCCGGCACCGTGGATACCCCGTCATTGCAGGCGCGCCTGAACGCCTTCGACGATCCCGTTCAGGCCCGCAGGGATTTTGAAAACCGACAACCCATGGGGCGTCTGGCCCGTGCGGAAGAAATCGCGTCGCTTCTGGTGTACCTGGGGTCCGACGAATCCACCTACACCACCGGGGCGGCCCATGTCATTGACGGTGGCTGGTGCAACTGACCCCATCAGTCCCCTCTCCCCCCCTTCGGGGACAAATCCGCCGGGAGCGGATTTGGGCAGGCTTTAGCTGGCCGAAGGCCGAGCGCCATGGATGGCGCGAGTCACTGGGTTAGGGAGAGGGGGGCCGATTAGCGCCCCCCCTCCCCCGGCCCCTCCCCCGCAAGCGGGAGAGGGGTGAGCAGTTACAAAATATAATAAAGAGGATTTGTCATGAGCACAGTAGAAGCCACTGAAGCCCGGGCTACGCCCACGGCAGAGAAGCCGGAACTGGTTCCCGGTGCCGTATTGATTCCTTTTATTCTTGTGACCTGTTGTTTTGCCCTGTGGGGGTTCGCCAACGACATCACCAATCCCATGGTGGCGGCGTTCCAGAAAATCTTCCTCACCGGCGCAACCGAAGCGACCTGGATACAGGTGGCGTTTTACGGCGGTTACGGTGTCATGGCTTTTCCGGCAGCGCTGTTTATTCGCCGGTTTTCCTACAAGGCTGGCATTCTCCTGGGGCTCGGGCTGTATACCATCGGTGGCCTGCTGTTTATTCCGGCCAGTTCGATCGGGGAGTTTTACCCCTTCTTGATGGCGTACTTCGTGATTACCTGCGGCCTGTCGTTTCTGGAGACCACCGCCAATCCCTATATCCTGTCCATGGGGCCGGCAGAGACCGCCACCCGCCGCCTGAACCTGGCCCAGGCGTTCAATCCGGTGGGTTCTCTGATCGGTATGTATGCCGCCTCACAATTCATTCTGGCCAGGTTGGACGCGCGTGGCAGGGAAGCGCGGGAGCTTCTGCCCGCACAGGAGTTTGAGGCCGTAAAAGCCGCCGACCTCGAAATCGTCAGCCAGCCCTATATCATGATAGGTATTGTGATTGCGGTATTGTTCTTGCTGATCGCATTGATGAAAATGCCGAATCACAAAGAGGCTGCAAAGACGGACGCGAGCCTGAAGGCGATCTTCGGGCGCCTGCTGCGATCGAAGAAATATGTCGAAGGCGTGGTGGCGCAAATGCTTTACGTGGGCGCCCAGATCATGTGCTGGACCTTTATCATCCACTACGGCACGGAAGTGTTCGTGGCCGAGGGGATGATGGAGAAAGACGCCCAGGTATTGTCCCAGCAATACAATATCGCCGCCATGACGATTTTCTGTGTCAGTCGTTTTATCTGTACCTTCCTGTTGAAGTTTATTCACCCGGGTACGCTGCTGGTGTATCTGGCGAAGGGTGGGGTATGCCTGTCGCTGGGGACTGTCTTGCTCGGCGGTCAGGGCGGGCTTTACTGCCTGGTAGGCATTTCCGCCTGCATGTCGCTGATGTTCCCCACCATCTATGGAATCGCCCTGAAAGACATTGACGGGGATGATGCAAAGTTAGCTTCGGCCGGTCTGATTATGGCCATTGTTGGGGGAACCTTTCTGCCCATGTTGCAGGCCGGAGTGATTGACAATTGGAATATGGGCTTTGTCAGCGCGGTGGAAGCCTCATTTACACTGCCCTTATTGTGCTTCGTGGCGATCGCCGTCTATGGCTACAGAACGGCGAAAATTCACGATGCCAGCCCGTACTGATGATTTAGTTTCGAAGTTCACTAGCAGAGGTTGATTTACTATGAAATTATTACGTTTTGGTGATGTGGGACAGGAAAAGCCCGGCATACTGGATGCCCAAGGCAACGTCCGCGATTTGTCGGGCCACATCAAGGATATCAATGCTGAATTCCTCAGCAGTGAAATGTTTGCCCGGGTGCAGGATATGGACCCCGCCAGCCTACCGCTGGTGGAAGGCGACCCTCGCATTGCCGAACCGGTTTCCGGCGTGGGAAAATTTATCTGTGTGGGCCTGAATTACGCCGATCACGCCCGCGAGTCCGGCATGGAAGTACCGCCGGAGCCCGTATTGTTTATGAAAGCCACCTCTGCCATCACCGGCCCCTTCGATCAGGTTCAGCTTCCGCCCGGGTCACAGAAAAGTGACTGGGAAGTTGAGCTGGGTGTGGTGATCGGCCGCGAAGCCAAATACGTGTCCGAAGCCGACGCCATGGACTACGTGGCCGGGTTCTGCGTTGTCAATGACCTCTCTGAGCGGGAATATCAGCTTGAACGGCAGGGCCAGTGGGTGAAGGGTAAGGGATGTGACACATTCGCCCCCATAGGCCCCTACCTGGTGACGCCGGAAGACGCCGGTGATGTGGAAAATGCGGGTATCTGGTTGGAGCTGAATGGCGAGCGGGTCCAGGACGGCACCACTGCCACCATGGTGTACAAGGTGCCTTTCCTGGTGCACTACATCAGCCAGTTTATGAGCCTGCAACCCGGTGACATTATCAGCACCGGCACGCCGCCGGGGGTAGGCCTGGGCATGACTCCGCCCAAATTCCTGAAGGAAGGCGATGTAATGCGCTTGGGAATCGATAACCTGGGTGTACAACAGCAGAGTGTGATTCGTTACGCCAAATAAGGCCTTTCAGGATTGGGCCGAACGCCGGGTCGTATTATTTGCTTATGGGCATCTCTAAAAATCGTCATTCCTTCGGACGCGGGAATCCAGAAAGCTCATGATTACTGTCCCCCGTGAGCTTCGTTGCTCTGACGAGTCGCGGGGATGACGAGAGACGGATTTTTCTCGTCTTCCCAAAGACGACTTTCGACTTTTTTATAACAGCAGACCTGGCGGTCAATCGATTGGCTGTGTGGATAGTCCCGAGCCTGTGACACGGACGGTACGGGTAGCCGGGACTTGAAATCAGAATAAGGATAAATGATATGTTATTTCCGAAGATACGTATCACAACAATTGGGATCCTATGTGTTTTTGTTTCAGCGACTTCCGCACTTTTCTTGCTCTCTGTCCAGGCGAGGGCAGCCGCGGTTACTTATGAGGGAAAGGCCGTAGCGCCAGAGCACAAGCTTTCTCTGTGGTATGACCGCCCGGCAACGGACTGGGAGAATGAAGCGTTACCGATCGGCAATGGTCATATCGGGGGAATGGTATTCGGTGCGGTAGATCATGAGCGAATACAGTTTAATGAGAAGACCCTATGGACAGGAGGCCCCAACAGCACAACCGACTATAGAGGCGGCAACAGGGATGGGGCGGCGAAACATTTATCAAGCATTCGTTCCAAGCTGAATGCAGGCAACATTGGAGACGCGGCTCAGGAGGCGAAATCTCACCTGACAGGATTAAATGAGGGCTTTGGCAATTACCAGAACTTCGGGGATATCCATCTGGATTTTAAGCTTCCCGACAATGTTACGGTTTCTGAATATCGCAGGGAGCTGGACCTGGAAGACGCGATTGCCAGGATATCCTATACATATAAAGGTGTGGATTACCTTCGCGAATATTTTGTCAGCTATCCTCACAATGTAATGGTTATGCGATTGACGGCGAGTCAACCGGGGAAATTAACCCTTGATGTACGGCCCGTCAGCGCACAAACCGGTGCGTCTGTTACGGCAAGCGGTAACACCATTGTGGTGAAAGGCCGTTTGTCGAATAACGGTATGAAGTATGAATCCCGCATGAAACTGGTCAGCGAAGGCGGTTCGCTCGCGGCGGGTAAGGGGTTCATCACAGTTGACGCTGCTGACGCGCTGACCATTATCATGTCGGCCGGAACGGATTATGCGAATCAGTATCCCACATACAAAGGAGCCGATCCGCAGCGGCGCGCTATGAATGCCGTCAATACCGCGAGCGGAATAACATATTCAGGCCTTAAGGCAGTGCATCTGAACGATTATCAGGCTTTGTTCAATCGAGTTTCGCTCAATTTTAACAGTACTCAACCGCAAATACCCACCGATCAGTTGCTGGAAAGCTACGCTTCTGCACCAGACAATTCGCTTGAAACGCTCATGTTTCAATACGGCCGGTATTTATTGATTTCATCGTCAAGGGCGGGTTCCCTGCCGGCAAATCTCCAGGGTGTTTGGAATAATTCCAATGAACCTCCATGGACCAGCGATTATCATTTCAATGTCAATCTGCAAATGAACTACTGGCCTGCCCAGGTAGCCAACCTGTCGGAAACGATGGTGCCGCTGTTGGATTATGTGGAATCCCTGGTGAAGCCCGGCAGGACTACGGCAGAGAAGCATTATGGGGTAACCGGTGGGGGTTGGTCAGTCAATACGATGAACAATCCATTCGGCTTTACAGCGCCGGGTTGGAACTTCAACTGGGGCTGGGCGCCTTCAGCCAACGCATTTATCATGAATAACCTGTGGGAAGCATACGCCTTTTCCGGTGATGTAACCATGCTGAACGATCGGATCTATCCACTGCTAAAGGAAACATCGCAGTTTTGGACGAAGCTTTTAGTTGAGGATGCTGACGGTACCCTGGTCTCCTCTCCATGTTATTCTCCGGAGCAGGGAACGATCAGCAAAGGCTGTGCATTCGATCAGCAGTTGGTCTGGGATCTGTTTGCGAACACCATCAAGGCCAGCACAATTTTAAATATAGATGCTGCGTTCAGGGAGGAATTACAAGCCAAACGCGATCAACTTTCGCCTATTGAAATAGGCCGATATGGTCAGATCCAGGAATGGAAGGAAGATATCGATGATCCGGAAAATACGCATCGTCATATCTCTCAATTGGTGGCACTTTACCCAGGAAAGCAAATTAATAAACACACACCGGAGTGGTTGGATGCGGCTAGGACAACCTTGTTGCATCGCGGAGACGGCGGCACAGGGTGGAGCAGGGCGAATAAAATAAACTTGTGGGCAAGATTGTTGGACGGGGATCATGCTCATGCCATCCTTGGCGGACAAATCACGGGAAGCACGTTGAAAAATCTACTCGATACGCATCCGCCTTTCCAGATCGACGGAAACTTTGGATTGACTTCAGGTATGGCAGAGATGCTTATTCAAAGTCATCTCGGAACAATTGATGTTCTGCCGGCCCTCCCGTCAGCATGGCCTTCTGGAAGCTTCTCGGGCCTTCGCGCCAGAGGCGGATTTACGTTGGATGTGGCCTGGGATCGGGCGCGGGTCCAAACAATCGCAATTACTTCTACTGCCGGCAACAGAGCCAAGCTGTTCTATTCGCATATCAACGGCGCCGTAGTTACAGACAACATGGGCAAGGTCGTCAACTATACCGCTGTGAATGCAGGTCAGATTGAATTTGATACCCAGGCTGGGAAAACCTATACGGTAACCGGAATACCCGGGGAGAGAGGCCCGGATTTGAACTCCGAAACCTGAGCGGGAAAGTCTCGCGACGGGATTCCTAATGGGCTGACTGCCCCGGGAAGTTATCCTGATTCAGGGGCTTGCCAGTTGCAATCGTTCGATATAGTATGACAAATAATATATTAAAATGTTAACGATAACTTTACCTCAAGTTCGTGTAGACCGGTGACGGCTCTCCAGTCAGTTCCAAATAAGAATAACGAGGGCAAAATGAAGCATCGCGATGATGAACACCGCAGGAGTGCTGGTCGGCACTTATGCGGCGCGGAGGGTGTCTCCTGGACCTGCCCGCGCTCGCATTCGCTGTGCGATCTGAGCGCCCGGCCCCGGCGGGACGGGCCCCTTTCGGGATATTGCCGAGACGGTGGATGTCGTCGTGGAGGGTAGATACTCAAGTTTCGGGGTTCGAGGAGATCTGTCAAAGGCGAAAACCGGGGGGGAACGCTTCCGGGACAGCCGTAGGGTGCGCCGTGCGCACCAAAAGCCACTCCCACCAGCCTTGGAGCGGTGCGCACGGCGCACCCTACGGTTGAACCCCGAAACTCGAGGTAGATACCTTGGTCGCCACACTGACTGTCGTAGAAAGATGACGAGCACCGGATATGTCTTATTGCAATCGTAAATTAACACTGATCGGGATCGTATTCGCCAGCTTGCTCTCCTCACTTGCCGTTGAGGCGAGAGAAGAAGTGAACATCAACCGGGAGTGGAAGTTCTCCCTCGGGGATGTCGCCGAGGCGGATCAGGCGACGTTTCGCGACCAGGGTTGGGATGATGTGCACCTGCCGCATTCATTCAGCCTGCCCTACTTTTTAAGCCCGAAGTTTTACACGGGCACGGGCTGGTATCGCAAGCATCTGCAAGTCCCAAAAGCCTGGGACGGCAAACGCATTGCCGTCGAGTTCGAAGGCGTGTTTCAGGATACCCAGGTGTATGCCAACGGTGTGAAGGTAGGGCGCCATCAGGGCGGCTACGTCGGCTTTACTTTTGATCTTACCGATTACCTCAAGCCGGGCGACAACGTCATCGCCGTGCGCGTGAACAATGAGTGGAACCCCGGTCTGGCACCGAGGGCCGGAGATCACGCCTTTAGCGGGGGTATCTATCGCGACGTGCAGCTGGTGGTCACCGATCCGGTGCACGTCGCCTGGTATGGCACATTTGTAACGACACCGACCCTAGCCGCAGAGGAAGGGCGCTCCAGCAAGGTCAATATCCAAACGGAAGTCCGTAACGCGTCCGCACAAAGTCGCGCGATCACGGTTAAAACCGATATCGTCGACCCGGACGGAGAGATTGTCGCCACGACGCGCTCCGAGCGGACTGTGCCCGCGCAATCAACCGTGGTATTCGACCAGACCACGAAAGCCATTGCCGCTCCGGAACTCTGGAGTCCTGCAACGCCTATGCTCTACCGGGCCGTCACCACTCTACGCGACGGCACCGCGGAACTCGATCGCTATAGCACGACTTTTGGTTTCCGCTGGTTCGAGTGGACCGCCGACAGTGGATTTTTCCTCAATGGCGATCACACTTATCTCTACGGTGCCAATGTGCACCAGGATCACGCCGGCTGGGGCGACGCGGTGACCAATACCGGCTTCTTCCGCGATGTAAAGATCATGAAGGATGCCGGCTTCAACTTTATCCGCGGCTCCCACTACCCCCATGATCCGGCCTTCTCCGAAGCCTGCGATGAACTCGGCATGCTCTTCTGGTCGGAAGGCACCTTCTGGGGCATGGGCGGCTTTCGCGGCGACGGCCATTGGAATGCCAGTGCTTATCCCATCGATCCGGCGGACGAAGCCGCCTTCGAGGAAAGCGTGTTGCACTCCCTGCGATCGATGATTCGCATCCACCGCAATCACCCGTCGATCATCGCCTGGAGTATCGGCAACGAAATGTTTTTTACCGCCCCGGAAACGGTGCCGAAGATGCGCGATCTGTTGGTCAGGGGGGTGGCGCTCGCCCGCGAACTCGATCCCACGCGCCCGGCGGCCGTCGGCGGCGCCCAGCGGCCGTTTGATGACTCGAACCGCATCGACCGGATCGGCGATATAGCGGGATACAATGGCGACGGTGCCTCGCAACCCGCATTCCAGGACCCGGGCGTCCCGAATATGGTTTCCGAATACGGCAGTATCACCACTCACCGCCCCGGGGAATACGCGCCCGGCTGGGACCACCTCTCCGGGGATAAGGGTCAACCGGTTCACGCCTGGCGTAGCGGACAGGCGATCTGGAGTGGTTTCGACCACGGCAGCCATGGCGGCCCCAATCTCGAGCTGATGGGCATTGTCGATTATTTCCGCCTGCCCAAGCGTGCCTGGTACTGGTATCGCAATGCCTACCGCGACATACCGCCGCCCGCCTGGCCGGTTGTGGGTAAAGGGCAGGGCACGCCGGCGAAATTGTCGCTGACTGCGGATAAAACCATCCTGGAGAGTGTCAATGGCACCGACGATGCGCACCTGATTGTTTCTGTATTGAATTCTGAGGGGATACGGCTCAGTAACGACGTGCCCGTTACCCTGAGTATTCTGTCCGGCCCCGGTGAATTTCCCACCGGCCGTTCGATCACCTTCACCCCGCCGGGACACGGCGAGGCCTCCGACATTCAAATCCGCGACGGCCAGGCCGCCATCGAGTTCCGGAGCTATGAATCGGGTACCAGTGTGGTCCAGGCCAGCTCCCCCGGTTTGAAAAGCGCTGCGCTCTCCATTGTTTCCAAGGGCCTGCCGGTCTATCGCGAGGGCGTGACGGCCAAAGTTGGCGAACGGCCTTATCACCGCTTCGACGGCGAGTTGGCGGCCGGCGGTCCCTCGGCCTCGAAACTGCTCGCCTACAGCCGCCCGAGCAAGGCCAGTAACGCCGCCGAGGGGTATGCTTCGTCCCTGGCGAACGACGGCAACCCTGACACCGCCTGGCTGGCGGCAGACCAAAAGCCGGGCGCCTGGTGGATGCTGGCCTTGGAGGCAGCTTATGACGTGACTTCGGTGGAACTTACCTTCCCGGCCGAGGGCAATTATCGTTACCGGATCGAAGCGTCAACGGATGCCGTAGAGTGGACCACCATCGTCAACCAGTCCGACACAGAGAGTGTCGACCGGCGGCGGCTTGCCACGGGCAACTTCGGCAAATCGGTCGCCTTTATCCGGGTCGTTTTCAACGGCCTGCCAAAGGGTGCGGCTGCCGGTATCGCCGATATCGTGGTGGGCGGACACGATCCCGACGGTACAACCACTGCGGACACAGCCCGTTTGTAATTGAGGAAAGCAAATGTCAAAGCGATTTTTCCTGGTAATGTTGGCCGCGCTGACGGCGGCCTGCGGGCAGAAGGCGGGTTCGGATCACGTGCCGGCCTCCGTCGACACACAGACCTATACCAACCCGATCATCCACGCCGATTACTCGGACCCGGATGCGGTTCGCGTGGGCGACGACTTCTACATGGTCTCGTCCAGTTTCAACAGTGCGCCCGGCCTGCCCATTCTGCACTCCCGGGATCTGGTCAACTGGCAGTTGATCGGGCACGTCTTTCAGCAGCAGGTACCGCTTGACGTCTTTTCCAGGCCCCAGCACGGCAAGGGCGCCTGGGCCCCCAGCATCCGATACCACGACGGCAAGTTCTGGGTTTTCTACCCGGACCCGGATTTCGGTATTTACGTCACCACCGCAGAGAACCCGACTGGCCCCTGGAGCGAGCCAGTACTGATGCTGGAGGGCAAGGGAATCATAGACCCCGCGCCCCTGTGGGACGACGACGGGCAGGCTTACCTGCTGCACGCCTGGGCCGCCAGCCGGGCCGGTTTCAACAATGTGCTGACCCTGCACAAGATGTCCGCGGACGGCACCAAAGTGCTCGACGAAGGCAAAGTCATCATCGACGGCGGCGACTATCCCCTGCACCACACGGTGGAGGGACCCAAGTTCTACAAGCGCAATGGCTACTACTACGTTTTCGCGCCGGCCGGCGGCGTGGAAATGGGCTGGCAGACGGTGTTCCGCACCCGCGATATCGAAGGTCCCTACGAGCACCGGGTGGTGCTCGCCCAGGGGAATACCGCCATCAACGGTCCCCACCAGGGTGCCTGGGTGACCACGCCGGGCGGCGAAGACTGGTACCTGCACTTCCAGTACAAGGAGGCCTACGGCCGTATCGTTCATTTGCAGCCGATGCAATGGCGGGACGACTGGCCGGTGATCGGCGCCGATGAGGACGGCGACGGCAAAGGGGAACCGGTCCTGAGTTACAGAAAGCCGGACGTCGCGCAGCCGTCGGCCGATTTCCGGATAGCCACCAGTGACGAATTTGGTTCGGTAAAACTCGGGCCCCAATGGCAATGGAATGCCAACTGGCGGGACGACTGGTATTCCCTCGGGGACCGCGAGGGCTGGCTGCGGCTGGCGGCCCAGCCGTTGCCCGCGGACGCCCAGGTCACGAACCTGTGGGAAATGCCCTCCCTGCTGCTGCAGAAATTCCCCGACCGGGAATTCCAGGTGACGACGAAACTGCAACTGGGCGGCGAGCAGCCCCTGGATGCCGGATTACTTATTTACGGCTACGACTACGCCTGGCTGGGCTTGCGCAGCGGTGACGCCGGCTACCAGCTGGTTCACGAGGCTTGCCCCGGCGCGATGAAGGGGTGTGTACTGCGGGAAACGGTGGTGGCCAACCTGGAAGAGCCGATGATCGAAGTCCGCGCCACTGTAAGGGAAGGGGCGCGGGTGCTTTTCGCCTATCGGACCGGAGGCGAAACCTTTACTGATTTCAACGAAGGCTTACTGGCCAAGCCGGGGCGCTGGGTTGGGGCGCACTTTGGGATTTTTGCGCGATCCGGCTCCCCGACCGGTGGAGGATATGCCGATTTTGATTACGTGAGGGTACAGGAAAGCAAATAGCAGCTCGGTCGTGCCCCGTGCGCGATCTATCGAAGTGATGAAATAATAATGAGGGAAATCCCATGTCTATGCTCCGTAGTCTGTCTCTGATTGTGGCGCTTGTGGCTCCGGCCTGCGCCACCACCGCTGAATCCGAAAATGCCGGCCCCAATCCGCCGGGCCGCTGGGACGCCCCCAGTACCGGCAATCCCTTCGTCCCCGGCTACTGGGCCGATCCCACCATCATCGTCCACGATGACACTTTCTATATTTATGTCACTACCGACGGCCCCGGCTGGGGTGCGAACGAGCTGACAGTCTGGCACTCGAAGGATTTTAAAAACTGGAAAAATACAGTGCTCAACTGGCCCGGCCGCGATGACAACTTTACGAATGTCTGGGCGCCCGACGTCATCGAAGGGGCCGATGGCCGCTTCTACATGTATATCTCCATCAATCATGAAATCTGGGCCGGTGTCGCCGACCATCCGCTCGGGCCCTGGCGCAATGCCCTTGATGAGGACAAGCCCTTCATCGCCCTCGATTTCGATCCCGAGGTACACCACATCGACGCCAATGCCTATATCGACGACGACGGCCAGGCCTATCTGTACTGGGGCTCCGGCTGGGAATGGGAACGCGGACCCGGTTACGTCGGCTCGCTCGCCGACGATATGGTTTCCTTCACGAAGCCCCCTCGCCGCACTCACCCGCCGCACTTTTTCGAAGGCCCTTACATGCTCAAGCGCGACGGCCGCTATTTCCTGATGTACAGCGATGGCAAAGTCTCCGAGCCGAGCTATAAAATCCGTTACAGCTATTCGAAATCCCCGACCGGCCCCTGGACCGAACCGGAACAAAGCCCGATTCTGGTCACCAGCGCCGACCGCACCGTCTTCGGTCCCGGCCACCATTCAGTGCTCCAGTGGAAAGGGGATTACTACCTCGTCTACCACCGCGACGCCAACCCGTTCATGGGTATGGCCCATCGCCAGCTGTGTATCGACCGCCTGGTCTTTAATAAGGACAACCTCATCGAGCGGGTGGTGCCCACCCATCGCGGCGCCTTTCCCCAGGTGACAGACGAGCAACAGCCGGCCAATCTTGCATTCGGCGCGAAAGTCACCGCCTCCTCCGCGGCGGAGAACTACGAGGCCGAAGGTCTCGTCGACGAAAATTACGGCACGCGCTGGTCGGCCGCCGAGAGCGACGAGTCACCCTCCCTCACGATCGACCTGGGTGAAGTAAAAACCACCCGCCGCATCGAGATTTTCCCCGAGTATGCAACCAAGTATTATAAGTATAAGGTCGAAACATCGAGCGACGGCGAGCGTTGGAAAGGCTACAGCGATTCCGGCACGACCGCCTTGCGCGGTATGCCCTGGGTACATGAAAAAAGCACCGACGCCCGCTATGTCAGGGTCTCCTTGTTTCCCGGTAAGGACGTCGACGCCCCGCGTCAGTCGCTTTGGGAAGTGAAGGTTTATTGATCCACCCGCCATGGATGGCGGGGCCGGGGCCAGATAGAAAGCATAGGTGTAGCGCCAAGGACGGCGAGCGCAGGGCCAGATGCCGGCACCATTCGCCTGCAAGGTGGTTCCCAACTGGTGCGGGCTCCCTGTGGGTGAGTAGTTACCACAGGGATGAAAAGCGGAACAGCGGTTTGCTCTATCATTGCCACGGTGACCACGGCGCCTTCTGGAACACTTGGATGTCC
Source organism: Microbulbifer rhizosphaerae (assembly GCF_014191725.1). GTDB lineage: Bacteria > Pseudomonadota > Gammaproteobacteria > Pseudomonadales > Cellvibrionaceae > Microbulbifer > Microbulbifer rhizosphaerae. The sequence continues at coordinate 115,497 of NZ_JACHWZ010000008.1, read as the reverse complement.
TGCCTGGAATCCCAGGTGCAGGAAAAGGACTTCGGCGATTTCATCACCCTGGCCGGCACCTCAGCCCGGGCCCCGTTCCGTCAGGATGGAGAGCGCAGTGTCTACGACCCGCCCAGAGACTTCGCCCCATGGAGAGGCTATCTGCACGCTGCCATCGAGCCCGACAAACCCCATGGCGAATGGAGCAGGATCGACCTGTACGTGGTAGGGGATAGATCCATCCATATGATCAACGGAAAGGTTGTTATGTCTCTCTCGGGCGCATTGGATAAAAATGGCCAGCTGTTGCTGGGCAGCAGGCTCCAGATCCAATCCGAAGCGGCGGAAGTCGAGTATAAGGCGATCCGGCTTCGCCTGATCGACGCATTTCCCCCTATGCTCGAACAGCGCGCTTTCCGCCGGCAATAATCGATCTTGATAGGTGATACAGAATGAATCGACGTAATTTTCTCAAGGCAGCTCCGCTGCTCGGCGCCGGCGCCCTGGCAGCGCCCCGGTTGCAAGCCGCTGATATCCCGGAAGGCGGCGTTTCCATCGACCACCGTCGGTATTGGTTGAATTTGCTCGATCAAATCTCCAGGCCGTTGCTGGAAGCCGGTAGCGCAGGTCAGCTGAAAAGCTCCATGCCGGTGGAAACCACCACGGAGTCCAAGATCAAACCTTCCACCTATCTGGAAGGCGTGGGACGCCTGCTGGCTGGAATCGCTCCCTGGTTGGAATCGGATTCCGGCGGTACGGCGGAGATCGAACTCCGCAACCGCTACCGAAATCAGGCCGTTGCCACTGTAGCGGCCATTGTCGATCCGCGCTCACCGGACTACCTGTTTGACCATATGGAACCGCAGATGCTGGTGGATGCCGCTTTCCTGGCCCACGCTTTTTTGCGTGCCCCACGGCGGTTGTGGCAGTCGCTTCCCACACAGACGCAGCAGCAGGCCGTCAGTTGTTTGCAGGCAACCCGCGAGGTAAACCCATATTACTCGAACTGGTTACTGTTCAGTGCCATGATCGAGGCCTTCCTGCTGGCAAACGATTTGCCTTTTGACATCATGCGGATCAATCTGCCAGTGAAAAAGCATCAGGAGTGGTACCTGGGCGACGGCATCTATGGTGACGGTGAAGAGTTTCACTGGGATTATTACAACAGCTTTGTCATCCAGCCCATGTTGATGGACATCGCCACGGCGATGCGGGACAAGAACAAAATCAGTGGGGAAGAGGTGGAGACTTTGAATCGCCGCTTCAGCCGCTATGCGGCCATTCAGGAGCGGCTGATATCGCCCGAAGGTACCTATCCGGCCATCGGCCGATCCATTGCCTATCGAATGGGTGCTTTTCAGCATCTGTCACAGGCTGCCCTGCAGCATCGCTTGCCGGATGATATCAAGCCTGCGCAGGTGCGATGTGCGCTGACTGCGGTCATGGATCGCCAGATGACGGCGCCGGGAACCTTTGACAAAAACGGTTGGTTACAGATCGGGTTTTGCGGCCACCAGAATGCGTTGGGCGAGTATTACATCTCCACCGGAAGCCTGTACCTCTGCAGCACCGGTTTGCTCGCGCTGGGCCTGCCTGTTGAAGACTCCTTCTGGGCCGGAGACGAAGAGCCCTGGACGGCGGTGAAAATCTGGAAAGGTGAAAACCTTCCGGCCGATCACGCGTTATGATTCCAGTCCTATATGGTTTTCTGTAGGAGCCTGCTTGCAGGGCCAAGCCGCGCATATACAAAGCATCGCTTTGTGAGCGGTCTGGCGACCCGCCAGGGATGGCGGGGCCGGGGCCTGATCGAACGTGCCTTCGTCTCGCCATGGATGGCAACCGGAAGCTTGCTGCCCGTACCATTCGCCTGCAAGCAGGCTCCTACAGGTTAAGCCGAGTGCCATTCGGCAAGAAAGTCGGTTAGAGTAAATCTCATCTTTGATGCTGGAGAGGCGTTGTTGAAAAATAGAAATCGCGCCAAGCGAGCCACCGTCACCATTCATGACGTCGCCCGCCATGCGAAAGTCTCCTCGATGACTGTATCCCGGGTGATCAATGGGCAGGCCAACGTCCGCGAACCGCTGCGCCAGCGTGTTTTGGCATCGATTAAGGAACTCAACTACATCCCCAATATGGCCGCCCGGTCAACCCGTATGGGGTTGGGGACGACCAGGATTGGCATCCTGTTCTCGAACCCTTCGGAGAGTTATCTGAGCAAGATCATGGTCGGGAGTCTCGAGCAGTCACGCAAACTGGGCTGCCAACTGATTCCCGAGTATTGCTCCGGGCTCACTTCACAGAAGAAAGCGGTCAGTCGCCTGGTCGATGCGGGAGTGGAAGGGGTCATACTTCCACCCCCGTTGTGCGATTCAGAATCGACGGTGCGGATGCTGGCCGGCCTGGACATCCCTGTGGCGGCACTGGCCACCGCAAGGCCGCTTCCGGAGGTGTCCGCGGTGTATATCGACGACTATCGGAGCGCAATGTCGATAACCCGTCACCTCATTAGGCTGGGACACCGAAAGATTGCGTTCGTCGAGGGTGATCCCACACACACACCCTCGCAATGCCGACTGGATGGCTTCCTCAAGGCGATGGAGGCTGCCGGCCTGACAGTGCGTGAAAATTGGATCGCCCCTGGCCGTTTTACCTACAAGTCCGGCTTGGCGGCCGCGGAAATACTGCTGAGCGGCGATGAGCAGCCCACCGCTATTCTCGCTTCCAACGACGATATGGCGGCAGCCGTAGTATCCGTGGCCCAAGGGCGCGGTATCCGCGTTCCCGAAGAACTGAGTGTGGCTGGTTTTGACGATACGCCTATAGCCAGCATTATCTGGCCGGATCTGACCACGATACACCAGCCGATAACAGCCATGGGCGGCGCAGCGGTGTCGATAATCCACAAGATGATCAACGACCTGAGGAAGGGCAGGGGGCCAAAACCCCTCCATCAGCGCATGACATACAAACTCGTCAAGCGCCATTCCACAGGCCGGGCGCTGTCCTGACGGAGTTTATTTCCTCCCCGATGCTTTCACGCAGCGCAACAGTATGGTCCTTAGAGGCCATATTGGGGGTGCAAAATTCCAAAAAAGCTATTAAATTGGAGGAATTTTTCCCTACGGGAGAAATTAAGTGCCCAAAAGGGCTTATCAAATGTTTCAGTATTATTTATAGTACTCTAACAATGAAGATATAAAGGTGGGGCGGGGCCTTCGCTTCCCGGGCCTCGAACGCCGGTACTGATTGCGGATCCGGCGTTTTTTACCACCGAATCTGTTATCGATAACAATAATTCAGCGATTTGAGCCGAGATCGGGCGCGACAGCGCCCGCCGGAGCTGCCGGATGAGAGGAGCCTTTATGGCCAAGCCAGGTATTCCAGACAAGCCCGCACCGGGCAACTTGCCAGATAGCTCGAGTGGAGTACGTTGGGTACTGGGGCGGGTAGTGCGAGCTATGGCAGCGCCTTTTTCGCTCCTGGTATGCAGCTGGACCGCGCCAGCGCTGGCGCAGGAGGAATTGATTGTCTATCCGCCACCGGCGCCACCAACCTTTTATACACATCTGAACGACGATTTCACCGTGCGGGTTCGCGAACCCGGCGGAACCTGGCAGGATCTGTACGAGTACAACGTGATGGTCGACCTGGATCGGCCCCAGTCTGCGACCATGGTCCGTTTCGACATGGACGGACCGGTGGAAGTGTCCGTGCGCAAGAACAATGGCGACTTTCGCAATGTCCGTGTACGGCCTTTGGCGGCCGGCATCAAGCCGGAGGTCGGCCGCTTTGGCCACAGCATCACCTTCACCATCGACCAGCCCCGCAAGCTGTCCGTCGAATTCGACGGCGACCGGCTGCACAACCTGCATGTCATCGCCAACCCCATTGAAACAACGGAAAAGCCCGATCCGGAAGACCCGGATGTGATTTGGTTTGGTCCCGGCGTGCACGAACTGGCGGAGGGCGAAGAAGGCTTTCGCTTTCCCTCGAACAAGACGGTCTATCTGGAGGCCGGTGCCCTGTTGCGTGGGCCCGTAGTTCTCGATCGGGTGGAAAATGTGAAGGTGCTAGGTAGGGGCATGCTCGACAGGCCGCAGCGAGGATTCGAGGTTACCTTTTCCAAGAACATCGTTATCGATGGGCCGACGGTACTGAACCCCAAACATTACACGGTGTTCTGTGGCCAGTCTTCGGAGCTTGTCATTCGCAACCTGAAAACCTTCAGCGCCGATAAATGGTCCGATGGCCTGGATTTCATGAGCTGCTCCGATGTGGAAGTGGACGACGTCTTTTTGCGCACCTCGGACGACAGTATCGCCATCTATGGACACCGCTGGGACTACTACGGCGATGTGCGGAATTTCCGCATCACCAATTCGGTCCTGTGGGCCGACGTCGCGCACCCCATCAACATCGGCATACACGGCAATGCCGAGGAGGGCAGTGAGGGCGAACTGATCGAAAACCTGCTGTTTCAAAATATCGACATCCTCGAACACGACGAGGACGATCTCACTGCGCAGGGCACCATGGCGATCAATGTCAGCGACAGGAACCTGGCCCGCAACGTACTTTTCGACACGATCCGGGTAGAGGATTTTCAGGAGGGCCAGCTGCTAACCCTGGGCGTGGTCTTTAGTGAAAAATATAGCGCAGCACCCGGGCGCGGGATCGAAAACGTGACATTCCGCAACGTGAGTTACACAGGCCCCAATATAAAGGCATCGGTTCTTGCCGGCTACGACGAGGAGCGCGCTGTACGTGGAGTGCTCTTCGAAAATTTGCAAATCAACGGGCGCAAAGTGCGCAACGCAGATGAGGCGAACCTGGATATTCGCGGCCATGTTTCCGACGTGAGGTTTCGTTGATTGTCCGGGGGTGGGAAAACGAGCCGAGACTGCGGAAGTAAACATGGTCGCAAAAAAAAGTTGCTTGTTGATGTGTCGTGAGTTAAGTTCATATTATAATATAAATATGCTGTAATTAGAGAAATAAGAAAGAAGGCATTCCGAGCGGCAGCGGTCACTGCCGGTTTCCCGGGCTCTGAAAGGCAATTGCGATCCCATGAGATGGGAAATTTAAATGCCGGTTTTGTTAACGATAACAGCTATTTCAAAAGTTTGAGCCGAAGTGCCGGATTTTTGCCCTGGGGGCAAACGGCTGGGTCAATAAAACGCGGACGTCGCTACGAGCGTTCCTATAACTTTCCGTTCGCCTCCGGCGAACACCCCGCTGTTCACCACAAGAAGACGATGAGGAGATAGCAAAATGATAATAAAGTACAAAAAACTCTCCGCCGCTATTGCGGCCTACACCTCGCTTATGGCGATGTCGGCAACGACCTTTGCCCAGGAAGCGGTTTCTGAGGAGAAAAAGAAAGACGCGGCGCAACTGGAGGAGGTTCAGGTTACCGGAATGCGCCAGAGCCTTGAGACTTCCGTGGCTATCAAGAAAAACACGATGGAAATCGTCGATTCCATCACCGCCGAGGACATCGGCAAATTGCCCGACCCGAACGTGGCCGAAACCCTCACCCGCATTCCCGGCGTCCAGGGCTACCGCTACGGTGGCGAAGGCGCCTCTCCATTCGGCGAGGGCAGTGGCCTGACCATCCGGGGGCTCTCGGGGCAGACGGCCTCGCGGGTGGACGGGCGGGCCTATTTCACTGCCGGCGGTCGCGAATTCAATATCGAAGGGGCGATCCCGGGCATGATCGCCGGCGTCGATGTGTACAAGAACCCGTCGGCCGAGCACATCGAGGGCGGCATTGGCGGCCTGGTCAATGTCAAGACGCGAAAGCCGCTGGATTTCGATGAGCGTACTTTCAACGTCGCGGTTTCGAACCGCTATAATGATTTATCCGAAGGTAACAGTCCGGAGTTTTTTGGCCTGTATGCCGATCGCTGGCAGACAGACTTTGGCGAGATGGGTCTGATGATCGCCGGCAACTATCAGGAGAGCCACAACCGTTCGGACTCCGATCCCGTCTTTGCCCGCGGGCCGCAATTGCGCCGCGCCATTAGCGCCGACAGCGCCGAATACGCTGACCTGGTTACTGCCGGTGAAGTGGATGCGGCCTATCTGGGGCGCTCGGATATTAGCTATTTGACTGAAGCGAACTACGCGGACTATAGCGAAGAGGAAAGAGCAAACCTGATTACCGCACTGGGCCAGACCAAACAGGCTTTCCAGGAGGATATCAACCGGGTGCGCAAGGGCGCGAATGTGGCCTTCGAGTGGCGACCCAGCGACACGCTCGAGCTCTATGCGACGGCCAACTACAACTATTACCTGTACGATCAGGAATATCGCTTCATGGTCTTTGGTAGCGGTATTGGTGGTGATAGTCGCTACGTCCAGGACCTGAGCACCGTCGACTACACGTTTGACGAAAGTTTCATGAACCGCAACAGCAACGGCGGCGCCAACGAGCTAGTGGCCGGACAGAGGCTGGCCAGTGGAACCTTCCTGGGAGTCTCCGGCCTGGAAACCTGGGGCGGGCATGAAGACCACCCGTATGAAACTTGGAATACTGCCTTCGGTGGTGAGTGGCAAGCCACGGAGAAGCTGGACGTGAAATTCGATGTGTCGTACATCCAGGCTACTCAGGAGGCGGACAACCGCAAGGTCGCATTCGTTCCGCGCTCGGGTGTGACTTGGGATGTTACCCGCAATCTGATGAGCGAACCCCATGATCTGGCTATATCCGGACCCAGCTTGAGTGATCCTTCCAACTTTGTCCTCAACTACTTTGACAATAATCGAAATCAGAAGTGGGAGGATGACGGCTGGGCGACGCAAGTCGACTTTAAATACCAAATGGACCTGCCGCTGATTGAAGACATCAAGTTCGGCGCCCGCTATGCGACCCAGTCGGCCAGTTACAGGAACTTCTTTCATTGGGGCAAGAGGCTGACCACCGATGGCGAACGGTTGGCGGAGGATCAGTCCAACGCCATTTCGGCGGACTCTCTGGCGGGCATGCTGGACGTTTCGCCGACCAATTGGCTGGACGGCCGGGCTGGCTACAGCGGCGGCTATGTGGTCTACGACCCCTTGGAGCTGGAAGGTAACCGTGTGCGCAACCTCTTCCCGCAGGCGGGCATTCCCTTGGACGGCGAGCAAGAAGAGCACCTACTTGACCGCCGCTATTCCGAAGAAGACAGTCTTGCCGCTTATTTCGTGGCTGACTTCGCCTACGGCGACATCATCAAGGGTAACGCCGGCGTGCGTGTGGTGCAGACCGATCTGTATGCACGGGCCATGATCGTCGATCCGAACGACGAAATCGTGCCCAACGAGGAAGGCACCTCCTACATCGATGTGCTGCCGTCGTTGAATGTGACCGGCTATATCGACGAGGACACCCTGGTTCGATTCGGTTACGCCAAGGGCATTTCCCGCCCCAGCCTGTCGGCGCTCAACCCCGTCGTTCGCGTCGACCCACAAACCGGTGCGGGTTCGGTGGGCAATCCCGATCTGCGTCCATTCGAGGCGGACAGCTTCGACGTGTCGTTGGAGAAATACTTCTCGGGGGCGAATTACGTCTCGCTCGGTGTTTTCTATAAGGATATCGATGGCTTCCACAACAGCGAGCGCACCTGTCGGAGCATATCGGCCTTCCCGACCCACGAATCTCCCGACAACGGCTGCCCGGCCAACCAGTACAGTGTCTCGCGCACGATCAACGCCGAGAAGGGTATGGCGCGGGGCGTGGAGCTGGCCTTCCAGACCTTCTTCGACTACGACTTCCTGCCGGAAGCGCTGAACAACTTCGGGGTTTCGGGTTCCTACACCATTCTGGATACCGAAAACCCGGTCAAGATGAACGACGAGATCGTCGAAATGCCCATGCCCTTTCAGTCGGACACCAGCTGGTCGTTGTCGGGCATGTACGAGGATGATTTCATGTCGGCCCGTGTGGTCTACACCTACCGTTCCGAGTTCGCGAATAACAACGACGCGTGGCCGAGCTGGGGGGTTTATACGGAGGGCTACGGCATCCTGGATGCGTCGATGAATTTCAACATCACCGAGGACCTGGCCCTGTCGATGAACGCGTCGAATCTGACCAACGAGGCGCCGGACCGTTACGCGGGCGATCCGAGGGATTACGATTCGAACTTCCTCTTGCAGCACTTTGTCAACGGCCGTGTCTTCGGGGCGGGCCTGCGCTATAGCTTCTGATCTTGCTGTACAGTCTCTCTCCTTGATGGGCGCCCGAGTGGCGCCCCTTTTTCCGTACTTCCACAGTGGGAAGACATGGGAGCAGTGACGGTGTTATTAACCCGGCAATCCAATGGCTCCTCCCGATCTATTGGATTGTCATCCACGAAATACTGACGCAGATACATGGAACTGCGTCAGTATTTCGTGGGCTAACGCCGGTCCGGGCCGGCGGCGGCACATCCGTGTGCCGCTATTAACCCGACATATTTCCGGACTAAGAAGTCATTTAACCAGAGCGTTGATCCACAGATGGTTTTTCTTAAAGACAGAATACCGACGATCGAGGATACCGGTATGGCCGGCCTCGGCCGCAGGGCGGAATTGGCCCGCTCGTGGATGTTCGAAGCGTCTTTTCCCCTGTGGTCGGAAAATGGCGTAGCCGACGGGGGCGGTTTCTGGGAATCACTGGATTTGCAAGGGCGCCCGCTGGAAAACCCGGTTTCCCGCGTTCGCGTTCAGGCGAGACAGGTATTCGTATTTGCATTGGCGGCCGTGATGGGATGGCAGCCAAAGCGCTCGCTTGAGCTCGTTCGCACCGGTCTGAGGACCTTACACCAAGCCTGCCGCAGGGAAGACGGTTTATATGGGCGCACGGTCGACCTGAATTCGCGGGAATTATCGGACGATCGGGCGGATCTTTACGACAGCGCATTCGTTCTACTGGCCCATGCCTGGGCCCTGCGCGCGGGCGCTGGAGCCGTAGCTCTGACTGGGGGAATGGCGCTGAGCATGGCGATTGACCAACGGCTGCGCTGTCTCGAAAACCGGGGCCGCTATTTCGAGCGCCTGCCGACAATCGGTCGGGTGGAGCAGAACCCGCATATGCATCTGCTGGAGGCGTCACTGGCCTGGCATGAAGCGGCCCGGGACCAACGCTCCCTCCTGCGGAGCCAGGAGCTGGTAGCGTTGATGGAGTCCCGATTTGTCGACCGCAAGCTCTCGGGCCTGCGGGAGATATTTGCGGAAGATTGGGGGCCGCACGAAGATGACAGGTTCGAGGCGGGACATCAATACGAATGGGTCTGGCTACTGCACGAGCACGCACGTATTTGTGGCGGTCCGGTTTCCTCCGCCGCGGCCTTGTTGTATCGCAAAGCCCGTGAACTGACCTTGCCAAATGGCCGGCTCTACTTGTCACATACGCTTCAAGGCGATATTCGCGAACCTGTTCACAGGTGCTGGGGGCTTACCGAGGCGCTGAAAGCCCAACTGGCACTTGTCTGCTCGGGCAATACCGATAGCATCACGGTGGCGAACGAAATTTTCGATCGGTTGTGGGCGGACCACATTCAGGGAGCGGTTTCGGGCGGTTGGCTCGACCGGCTGGATGCGTCCGGTACACCCGTATCCAACGATATGCCGGCGAGTACCGGGTATCACATATATTTGGCTATATCCGAGTTATTGAGAGCTGAAAAGGTGGTAAAAGGATGAGTGCGATGGATTTGCAAGTGGCAACCCTGATTGGTGGTATCGAAGGGGGCGGCACCAAGTTCAATTGTGTGATCGGCCACTCGCCGGACAAGGTTTTGGCAAGAACCAGTTTTCCGACTACCACCCCGGACGAGACGCTCGCTCGGGCGATAGAATTTTTTAAAGAGGGGGAAGCCGAATATGGCGCTCTGAGAGCGATCGGCGTGGCCAGCTTCGGCCCGGTCGGTCTGCATCGGCAGTCGCAGTATTACGGATATATCACAACTGCGCCCAAACCCCATTGGGCCTACACCGATGTAGTGGGTAGTATTTCCCGCGCTTTGAATGTCCCGGTAGCTTTCGACACCGACGTCAACGGTGCCACCCTGGGTGAGGGTTTGCTGGGCGCGGCGCGCGGTTTGAAGAACTTCGTCTATGTGACCATCGGCACGGGCATAGGCGCCGGGGTGGTGTCGAACAGCGAGATCGTCAATGGCGCGATGCATCCGGAAATCGGGCATATGTTGTTGCCACGGTTTGACGAAAAGAACGATTTCCGTGGCAGCTGTCCGTTTCACGGTGACTGCCTGGAAGGCCTGGCTTCGGGGCCGGCAATCGAGGCCCGCTGGGGACGCAAAGGGCAGGACCTGGCACCGGATCATCCGGCCTGGGCACTGCAGGCGCGCTACCTGGCTGCGATGTGTGTCAACCTCACCCTGTGTTATGCGCCGGAGCGCATTATTCTCGGCGGTGGAGTCATGTCCCAAAAGCAGCTGTTTGCGATGGTTCGCACCGAATTCACTCAGATGCTCAACGGCTACACCACCCTACCGGCGGCGGCGGACCCGGAAAACTACATAGTTCCGTCGGCCCTGGATGGCCACTCGGGCGAGCTGGGAGCCCTGATTGCGGCCGAAAAGTTATTTAAGCAGAGCGATTATCAGTAGAGGAGACGCTCCGTGTTCAGGAATACCTATTATTCGACCCATCCAGAAATGATGAGTAACGAAAAACTGTGCGGCATTGTCGAGCTGGATGGTACTTACACCGATTTGAATGTGCTCGATATCTGTCAGCTGAAATAAGGGTAAGAGTTATGTCCACATCCGCTTTCAGTCTGGAAGGAAAAGTCGCACTGGTCACCGGCGCCAATACCGGCCTGGGGCAGGGCATGGCGCTGGCGCTGGCGGACGCCGGTGCAGATATCGCGCTGGTCGGGCGTTTGAGCCCGGAGGAAACACTGGCCGGAATCAAGGCGGCGGGCCGCCGGTCGCATTTTGTTAAAGCAGATCTGTCATCCGCAGAGGCTGTTGCCGAAATTGTGGCGGAGGTGGTGAAGGCGCTCGGCACCGTCGATATCCTCGTGAACAACGCCGGTATCATACAGCGCAATGACTCCATTGATTTCACCGTGGAGGAGTGGGACAGCGTGATGAACACCAACCTGCGCACGCTGTTTTTCCTGTCCCAGGCGGCGGCGAAGCAGATGATGGCCGCCGGCCGCGGTGGCAAGATCATCAATATTGCCAGCATGTTGTCGTTTCAGGGCGGGATTCGGGTCCCCTCCTATACGGCATCGAAAAGCGGAGTTATGGGCCTGACCAAAACGCTTGCCAATGAATGGGCCCGTCACGGCATCAATGTGAATGCCATAGCACCGGGCTATTTCGCCACCAACAACACCGCGGCTCTGCGCGCGGACGAGGTGCGCAATGCGGAAATCCTCGGTCGTATTCCGGCGGGGCGCTGGGGTGACCCGGCGGACCTGGGCGGTGCCACGGTATTTCTGGCCTCGTCCGCATCGGATTACGTGCAGGGGATCACCCTGCCCGTCGACGGAGGCTGGCTGGCGCGATAGTGGTGATTGCAATGCTGCTGGGTTAAGACCTGGCACCATGTAGGAGCCTGCTTGCAGGGCCAGCCCGCGCGTTTACGAAGCAACGCTTTGTGCGCGGGAAGGCGACCCGCCATGGATGGCGGGGCCGGGGCATGGTCGAACGTGATGAGGTCGCGCCATGGACGGCGGACACAGAGTTTCTTGCCGGCAATGTTCGCCTGCAAGCAGGCTCCTACAAAGTGCGTAGGGCCCCCCCTGCGGCGGCAAAACACAGAAAAATAATTAGATTCAGAAAATAATAACTAAGCGGCGGTTCTTCTCTCTGGGAGACCGGCTCGCAAGCGAAAATGAGAGGTGAGTCCCCATGGCGATAGTGGCAGATATTCAGAGTGGCGTTTCCGCAGCGGAAGCACCACTCTCCAAAGAGGCAGCGTCGCTGAAGTTCCGGCTCTATGTGCTGTTGAGTGCATTCGTCTTCGCCTATTTCGCGGCGCAGGCCATGAGTATTTCCCTGCTTTCCAACTGGCTGAAAAGCACGCTGGGTTTGAACGGCGAACAGATCGGTATTGTCTTCGCAGCCAACTTTATCGCCGCGCTGATAACGCAGCCGCTGTACGGCTATATTTCGGACAAGGTCGGGTTGCGCCGGCACGTGCTGTTGTTTCTCTCGGTGATGGTCGGCCTGTGCGGACCGTTTTTTGTCTTTGTCTACGAACCCCTGATCAAATCGAACATATTCCTGGGCGCGGCGCTGGGCGGTGCCTATCTCGGGATGACCTTTATCGCCGGTTCCTTCGCGCTGGAATCCTATGTGGATAGGGTGGGGCGCAAGTACGGATTCGAGTACAGTCGTGTGCGTCTCTGGGGTTCGCTTGGCTTTGCCTTCGCCGCCTTCTATTCCGGAACCCTGTTCAACATCAGTCCCCAGATCAACTTCTTTATCGCCTCCGCCACGGTATTGATCCTCCTGCCCGCGCTGTTGTTCCTCAAGGTGGAGACCACCGCCCAGGACTTGAAAGCGTCGTCGAGCCTGAAGGTAACGGATGCCCTGGCCGTGCTCAAGCTGCGGGAATTCTGGGGGTTTATGGTATTGATACTCGGGGTGACCAACCTGTACCTGGTTTTCGACCAGCAGTTCCCGGTCTATTTCGCCTCGCAGTTCGCCACCGAGGCACTCGGGCGGGAGATGTTCGGCAGGCTCAATTCGGCGCAGATATTCCTCGAAGCGGGCATGCTTTTCGTGTCCCCATGGATAGTAAACCGTATAGGTATCAAAAACGGACTGCTGCTCGCCGCCGCCATCATGATCGTGCGGATTACCGGCTCCGGCCTGGTGACCGGGCCTGTTGCCATCTCCTGTATGAAGATGCTGCACGCGATCGAGCTGCCCATATTGGTCGTGTCGATATTCCGCTATATAGCGACGCACTTTGAAAGCCGCCTGGCATCCACACTCTACATGGTCGGCGTGAGCTTCGGCCACTCACTGGGACTGGCCATTTTGTCCCAGCCGGTTGGCAGGGCCTACGACCTATTCGGGTTCGCCAATACTTATTTGATGATCGGCGCCGGCGCCTTGGTGTTCTGGATTGCGGCGGTATTCACACTGCGACCTGATCCTGAGCCTCAGAACCAGGAACTTACCGCGGGGAGGAATTCATGACCATTCATCAACAATCGGCTGACAGCTCAAGCTACTCCATTGAGAGAGAGTCTTTGTCCCGGGCATTCGATAGGGAATTCGACCCGGCGGGCGACCGGGAACTGATCCGCGGCGCTATCGATACTGCCCTGGGCCGCATTGACGCAGGGCTGGAGGCATTTGGAGATCAGTATCCTGAGCCGTCGAGTGTCGATAGTGTTTATGCGACCATAGACAACGTCGAGTGGACCAACGGTTTCTGGACCGGATTGCTGTGGCTGGCCTATGAAGCCAGCGGGGAAGAGAAATACAGGTCTGCAGCACTGAAGCAGGTGGAAAGTTTCAGTGCCCGTATTTTTGAGCGTGTAAACGTCGACCATCACGACCTGGGTTTTCTCTATTCGCTCTCCTGTGTCTCCGCCTACAAGCTCACCGGCAGCCGGCTCGCCCGCGAGGCGGCCCTGGAGGCGGCGAATCTGCTCTACAAGCGGTACCTCCCGAACGCCGGAATCATCCAGGCCTGGGGCGATCTGAACGACCCGGAGCAGGCCGGGCGGATGATTATCGACTGCAACCTGAACCTGCCGCTACTGTACTGGGCCGCGGCAGAAACTGGCAACACCGATCTGAAGCTGGCCGCAGACACGCACATCGAGAATGCCGCGCGCTATATCGTCCGCGCAGACGGCTCCACCCACCACACTTTCCATATGGACCCGGTGACGGGCGCGCCGAAATACGGGTCCACCCATCAGGGATTCTCCGACGAATCCTGCTGGTCCCGAGGACAGGGGTGGGGCATTGCCGGCTTTCCGCTGGTCTACCGCTATTACCACAATCCCCGCCTGGTGCAGCTCTCCGCGCGCCTGGCCAACTATTTCCTGAACCGCCTGCCGGCGGACGACGTCTGCTGCTGGGACCTCGTATTCCGGGAACCTTCCCATGAGCGCGACACATCCGCCGCGGCCATTGCGGTGTGCGGGCTGTTGGAACTGAACAAAACCTTGCCGCTGGCCGATCCCGATATAGGCAACTACCGGAATGCCGCCGTGGAGATCACCCGCAGCCTGATCCGGAATTACGCCTGTGGGGCGAGCGACGCCGGCACAGGCCTGCTGAAAGAGGGCGTCTATCACATGCCCAATAACGTGGGCGTGGGCGAGAGCTGTATCTGGGGCGATTACTTCTACCTGGAGGCCCTGGTCCGTCTGACGCAGACCTGGGACCCCTACTGGTGACAACCATTTTTGTAGGGTGAACTGAATGATGGCAAAGCGTGAAGGTAATGATTTCGTAGGATGGGCAAAGCGGAGCGTGCCCATCACACCACGCCCTGGAAGATGGGCACGCTTCGCTTTGCCCATCCTACCTACAGGGAGCCTCACTGCTTGGCATATCTGTCGGTTACAGGTGGAAAACATGTTACTTAAGTCGCTGACAGTCCTTGTTTTCGTCCTGGGGATTTCCCAGGTTAGCAAGGCGGAGAACTCTGAAAGTGTGACTTTCCAAGAGCAGTTGCGCTCCCCGGATGGAAACTACCTGCTGGAGATACACCGGGAAGCGGAGAAAGGAAGCGAGGCGAAGATCCTCTACCAGGTTTCTTACAAACGCAAGTCGGTGGTAGATAAATCAGAACTCTCTATTTCTCTCGATAACCACCTGTCCGAATGGGCGCTGGCGATTAAGGAAAGACCGCAGGGCGCCTGGATGGAAGGCCTGCGGCTGGCGGGTGTGGACAGGGGACAGGTGGATTCCTCCTGGCGTCCCCCCTATGGCGAGCGCAATCAGGTAGCGGACAAATACAATGCACTGACGCTGACCTTCGAGCAGGAGGCCAGCGCCAACTACAAAATGGACATCCAGCTGCGGGCCTACAACGAAGGCGTCGCCATCCGCTATTACTTCCATGAAAACCCCACCGGCATCTACTACCGGGTGGTGGATGAGCAGACCGAGTTCAGCTTTCCAAAAGGAACCCTGGCCTGGTTCGAACCCTGGGCCCAGGGACCTTATTCACTGCTGCCACTAGCCGATTGGCCCGGGGAGAGTGAGCGCCCGCTGACCTTGCAGCTTGAGAATGGGCTCTACGCCAGTATCACCGAAGCGGCAATGGTCGACTTCGTCCGCACTAAATTCACCCTGTCCGGCAGCAAGCCCAATACGGTGCGCACAGCGCTCTACGAGCCGGTGGACAAGGTGCCTTATTTCGCTACCCCCTGGCGGGTCATTATGGCGGCGGAAAATCCGGGGCAGCTGATCGAGCACAACGATATCCTGCTGAACCTTAACGCGCCCAGCCGCGTCGCAGACACCTCCTGGATCAAGCCCGGCAAGATAGTCCGCGATATGACCCTGACGGAGGAGGGCGCCAAGGCCTGGATCGACTTTGCCGCGGAGCACAATATCCAGTACCTGCTGTTCGACGCGAAATGGTACGGGCCGGTTTTCACCTTTGACACCGATGCCCGCACGGTGGATATCGACCTGGACCTGCCGGAAGTCATCCACTACGGAAAAGAGAAGGGCGTGGGTATCTGGCTCTATGTCAACCAGCAGGCGTTGCTGAAGCAGGACCACGAACTATTTCCCCTTTACCGGGAGTGGGGCGTCGCCGGGGTGAAGTACGGCTTCGTTCAGGTGGGCTCCCACCGCTGGACAACCTGGCTCCATGAGTCGGTGGCGCGGGCGGCGCAAAACGAGCTGATGGTCAACATACATGACGAGTTCAGGCTGACCGGGGAGCAGCGCACCCTGCCCAATATCCTGACCGTGGAGGGCATCCGCGGCAATGAAGAGATGCCCGATGCAACCCACAACACCATCCTGCCGTTTACCCGCGGCATAGCGGGCATGGGCGACTACACCATCTGCTACTACAACGACCGCATCAAAACCACCCACGCGCACCAGCTGGCGCTCGCGGTGGTGATGTACAGCCCGCTGCAGACGCTGTTCTGGTACGACAAAGCGGCGGACTACGGTGGCGAACCGGAAATAGAATTTTTCGAGAAGGTGCCAACCGTCTGGGACGACACCCGGGTGCTGAGCGGAGAAATCGGCCAATACATTGCGGTCGCCAGGCGATCAGGAGGCCAGTGGTTTGTCGGGGCTATCACCAACAATGATAAAAGGTCTGTGGAAATCGACCTCGACTTTCTTGAGGAAGGGAAAAAGTACACAGCGACTTTTTATCAGGATAACGATGAAGCCCCGACCAAAACCAGAGTTTCCCTTGATACGAGAATGGTGGAGCGCGGCACCTTGTTGTCGCTGGATCTGAAGGCATCCGGTGGAGCAGCCATATGGATTCGGTAATTGTGATGAGTTTTGATAGGTCTCTCTCTTGGCCCGACTCGGTGTCCTGGCAGGGCGCCAGTCGGGCTTTTTTTCGGCTTGGGAGAGAGCGATGTAGCTATGGAGTCAGTGGTATTTGTTCCGCCGGACTCTGATGTCCACGGGGCTGCTTTATTTAATTTGCTTGTATTAAAAATAATATCTTTATGGGGTTTTAATTTTTGGTGAGTGGGGTACATCGGGGCCTGTCAAATAGTAACTGACAGCCTCAAAGTCGATGAATGTGCAACTCCGGTTTCTATGCCGGATGTCCGACATCTCTGATGTCGCTGCGGATGAAGTAGTGGTTCGCGTTGTACCGTGGCAACTACGTGACCTAATAACTACATAATAGATGGGAGAAAATTATGTCTGTAGGAAAATTGAAAATCACAGCCGCGCGGCTTGTGGGGGTTGTACTCACGGGTGTTGTACTCACGGGTGTTGTACTCGCGGGATTGTCCGTCGCGAGAGTCGCCCACGCGGACAGCGGTCCATCCACCATCACGGACAATGTTGTCCAGATCAATGAAACCATCTCCCCGGAGGGCTTCAAACACCCGGGCATCCGTTTCACCAAGGAATCGCTGGAGAACCTGCGCACCCAGGTGATCGCCGGTCAGGAGCCCTGGGCCAGCTACTATGAGGGCATGCGCAGACGTCACTGGGCAAGGCTGGATTACGGGCCCAGGAACCACAATGGCAATGGCTACCCCGCACACGACGTAATCAGCCACAACGGGTTGATAGCCGCGTTCATTGATGACGCCCAGGCCGCCCTGATGCACTCCGTACAGTACGTGGTTACCGGTGACGAGCGCCACCGGGAGAAGGCGATGTACATCGTCGGTGTCTATTCGCATATGAACCCGAATGGCGTGGAGTATTTTGCCGATGCGCATATCAAAATGGGGCAGCCGATTTATCATATGACCGCGGCGGCGGAAATTCTGCGGTCCACCTCGACCACGAGGCCGGAGCTGGAGTGGACAGAGGAACTGACCTACAACTATGTCCACAATTTCCTGCAGCCGCAGGCGGATGCCTATATCCGCAAAAATCACTATTTTATGAACCAGTATTCCTACGCCCTGATTGGCAATGTGGCGTCGGCGGTATTTGCGGATGATCGCGCAGCCTACGAAGAGGCGGTGGAATGGGCTACGGTCGGTTCCACGGCGGAAAACCAGGGGTGGGTCGGCTCTATCGAACGCCAGTGTCGCCTGGTGACCCACAACGACAAGACCGGAGAGCCGGTCGATGAGCCCCATGTGCAACTGGTGGAAATGGGGCGGGACCAAGCGCACGGCATCGGCAACGCGGACAGCCTTTTCATTATTTCGCAGATTATCTCCAGCCAGGGCACCAAGGTTGACCCGGAGATGGGGACGATTTCAACGGCCAGCGACGCCATAGATCCGGCGCACTTCCGCGACGACGCGCTGCGCAAGGCCTATATCGAGTACGTCAAATACAATGCGGGCTACGATATCCGTTGGACGCCTACCGCCAGCAGTATTCTTGCCGACGGCACTATTGACTCCGTCTACAAGAATATCAGCGTCTACCAGCGAGGCCGCCTGAGGGGCAATGTCCACTCCGCACTCTACTACTACTTTGCCCATACGGCAGAAGGCTACGACCTGGATGAGGGGGACAACCGTTTTATCAAGCTGGCCTGGGAAAAGAACTACAACCTGGACTCGATCCGCGGCGGCGGTTACTGGGGCCCACGCGAGCATGTGTACGACAGTGAATTCTGGATGCACCTGCCCGCTGCTGCGGCCGACACCTCGGTGCCAACCCGCGGCGAACCCCGGGAAACACTGGACGAACTGCCGGCGTCCGGCCCTTCGTACATCAGGGAAATCGAGCGCAGACACGTCCTGCTCGACGGTGTGGGCGAGGTGCAGACGGAAGGCGATGTCTCCTACCTGTCCGTGGAAACGAGCCCGGAGCAGCCGGTTAACTTCACCCTCTTGTGGACCAGGCTTTGGTCGGGCATGCGCGCCTTCAAGATCAGGACCAACGGTCCGGCCACCATTGAATTCACCCGGGGCCATCACCTGCCCGCGACTTCCAGCCTCTACCTGCCCAATACCGATGGGCAATGGCGGTATATCCCCTTCGATGCTTCCCGGCAGAATACAGGCGGCTCCGGCGATATGAGCTTTGTCCGCGTTATCGGCGAAAGCGGCACCAGGGTGGATATCGATCATCTCAACAACTCCGCTGAAATCCTGTCGCCCCCGGTTTTCGACACCCTTTCCACGAATATCGTGACCTATGTCGGCGGCAGTGTCGGGCTCGATTTTATTGCCGCAAGCGACGCCGGCTCCGCGCTCTATTACTCCACCGAGGGGGACATGCCGGCCGGTGCACTGCTCGATACCGCCAGTGGCGGCTTCAGCTGGACACCCGCCAACGGCCAGGAAGGTCAGTACCGTCTCCAGGTGATCGCCGAAGACGGCGAATACATGGCCCCGCACCAGGTCGACATCACCGTGCTCGC
The DNA here is from genome assembly GCF_014191725.1 of Microbulbifer rhizosphaerae. Lineage (GTDB taxonomy): Bacteria > Pseudomonadota > Gammaproteobacteria > Pseudomonadales > Cellvibrionaceae > Microbulbifer > Microbulbifer rhizosphaerae. The sequence continues at coordinate 96,549 of NZ_JACHWZ010000008.1, read as the reverse complement.
GAGTGCCGAAGAGGCGGCGGATCATATTGCGCAGGCGCTGGACCCGGATAGCAAATATGAATCGGCCACCCGCGAAGTCTTCTACGCGACGCAGGCGGCGACGCTGGAACTGATCGAAACCGGCGCGACGCCCGGGGAGATCGAGACTGCATTGGCACAGTTCCAGGTCGTGGCGGATGCTCTCTTGCCGCTCAACCCGGCGGTACCCGAAGAAGTGGCCAAGGACGAACTCGGCGGCGAGCCGGGCAGCGTACGCCTGGACTACCCGAACATAGTTGCCTCGACCAACACTGGGTTGGGAGGGTTGGTGGACGGCGATTCCGTCACTTTCAACAGTCGTTGGGGCGACCCAACGGTGACCATGGACTTCGGAGTCAACTTCCGCATTCGCCCTACCGCACTGCATATCCAGGCGCGCGCGGGCTTCCCGGACCGCCTGCAGCACGGTCACCTAGAAGGGTCCAACGATGGTGAGAGCTGGGTGCGCCTGACCGACGACGCCGTTTACGGCGAGGATATGCAGCGTCTGCTGGTCTATCCCGAATATCAGGACAATGCGTTTCGTTACCTTCGCGCCATTGCCGTGGATTGCCCCTGCCCGGTATTCGATATCGGCGAAATGTACCTGTTCGGTGAGCGCAAGGAGGTGAATAACGATCTCGCCTCGGCGTTGCCGCGCTGGTTTGTGGGTGAACCGCTGGAGATCCCGGTGGATACCTCCTATCCGCAGAGTGAAGCCCCGGAATTCAGTTTCGACCTGCCCGCCGGTGCCGTCTTCGACGCCGCCTCCAGTACCATCCGCTGGACGCCGGGCAGCGATCAGACCGGGGAGCACACCCTGGTGGTTACCGCGGACTACGGTTTTGACACCATAATCAATGAAATACCGATAACCGTTTCCGCGGATGCCAGCGCAGCCGTCGACGAGATTGTGGCTTCGATCGGCTCGCCCGACGACTACACCGCTTTCAGTCTGCAGATGCTCGAACGAGCCGCAGCCGACGCGCGGGCGGTTGCAGTCGATCCCAACGTGGGCATGGAACTTAAAATCAAGGCCCTGGCGTTGCTGGACAACGCTATCTCCCTGCTTGACTCCAAAGTTGGGAAGATCAAAACGGGTCTCGTTGCCACGATTCTTGCCTCCCATCATATGTGGGGCAACCCGGATCTTGACCCGACCGTCAGCGGATTGCCGATATTTGATGGCGACTACACGACGATCATCTCTTTGCAGGATGCCAACCACGCCTGGGTTCGGGCCGATTATGGTGAGGGGCGATACGTGAGCCTGACCCAGGTGAAATTAACTCCCCGCTCTGGCCAGGCCACACGGCTCAACGGCGCGAGCATTACCGGGTCCAATGACGGTGAGAACTGGACGCTGCTGGCTTCCCTGCCGACGGACGCCTATAGCAGCCGGAATGACAACTCGCCGAGAACGCTGCAGGTCGCGGACAGCAGCCAGTACCGCTACCTGCGTTACAACGGCGGTTGGGGCTCCCACGGCGACGTCGCGGAAGTTGAGTATTTCGGCACCACTAATGCGGATGTGGATGACCGCACCCTGACCTACCTGATGACCAAGGCCGCCTTCCTGAACGAGGAGGACTGGTCGCAAGAGAGCTGGCAGGCCCTCCTCGACGCAGTGGCATCCGCTGGCGAGGCCCGCGACGAGGCTGCGCTGGCCGAGGCCACACAAGCGCTGGACTCGGCCCTGAATACGTTGGTGCCAGCCTCCGGCAGCCCGAGTTTCACCGGCTTCCCACAACGCTGGTTTACCGGCGAGGCGCTGACTTTCTCCGCCTACCCGAACGGTGTCGCAGAGGCGGGCGTGCGGGTGAAGGCAGTCGATCTGCCCGACGGCGCCAGCTTCGATCCCACCTCCGGCCGGATCTCCTGGACGCCGGGTGACGATCAACTGGGCGAGCAGACACTGCGCTTTACCGTCTCTTTCGACTACACACTTGTTCGCCTCCAGGTCCTGCTGCCGGTAAAGATCTACGCGGATGCCAGCGCGGTTGTGGACGAAATCCTCGACTCCATCGGTTCCAGCGATCAGTACAGCGATTTCAGCCTGGCGGTGCTCGAGCGCGCCGAGGCGGAAGTGCGCGCGGTTGCAGAGAACGCGGAATACAGTGCCGCCAGAAAACTCCGCTACCTCGAGCTACTCGAACAGGCTCTGCAACTGCTGGAACCCAGAGTGCAGCCGATCGATGTAAGAACCCAGGCCAGCGTCCTGGCCTCAAGTCACCAGTTCGGCGACCCATCGATTGATGCGACTCTCAGTGGCTTGCCGGCTTTCGATGGCAGTACGGAGACCTCTGTAGACCTGGATGACGCTTCCGGCTGGGTACAGGCCGACTTCGGCGAGGGGCGAATGGTGGATCTCGCGCGAGTTCGGCTGACGCCGCGCCCGGCCCACGCGCTACGCCTGAATGGAGCATCGGTGGAAGGTTCGAACGACGGCGAAACCTGGACGCTGCTGGCGGCCCTTGAAGGGTCCACTGACGCCGGTTCTCCTCCGGACGGCGAAGAGGTGAGCACCCTGGTCATCGAAGAGCGGGAGGCCGGCCATTGCAGTGTGGACGGCACCATCGATTCGAACAACGCCGGGTTCACTGGCAGCGGCTTTTCCAATACCGCCAACGCCCTCGGCAATGGTGTCGATCACGAAATTCATGTGCCCGGGACCGGCCGCTACTCCATCAGCTTCCGCCATGCCAACGGCGCCAGCGCACGCCCCGGTTTTCTGATCGTCAATGGCATTGCCGTGGCGGAAGTGGTCTTTGAAGGCACTGGTTCCTGGACTAATTGGACCGTTACAGCGCCGGTGACCGTGAACCTGGATGCAGGCGACAACTGGATACGGGTCGAGGCCAGCCAAGCCAACGGACTGGCGAATATCGACAATCTGATCGTCACTGGCGTCGCACCCGCCGGAGCGGACTGTATTGCCAACTACGACAACAATTCAGGGGCCGATTCCAGTGGCCTGTACAGCAGCAATTACGACAGCAGTGCGCGCGTGCTGGATATTGCCGATGCGGGCCAGTACCGCTACCTGCGCTTTCAGGGGGCGGAGGCCTCCCATGCAAATGTCGCGGAGATCGAGTACTTCGGCGCGAGCAATTTTGGCTACGACGACAAGACGCTGCCCTACCTGATAGCCAAAGCAGGCATCCTCAACGAGAGCGATTGGACTGTGGATAGCTGGCAGTACCTGATGGACGTGCTGGCGGTTGCGCAGGCGGTAATTGCCGATCCGGCTTCCGACGAATCGCTCTATACGGATGCCACTCAGGCACTGGATGAAGCCCTGGATGCATTAGTGCCGGCGGCCAGCCTGATCGATTTTCTGGTCGCGAGCGCCCAGGTCAGCGAAGCGGATGGCAGCATTACCCTGCTGGTAAGTCGCACAGGAGGCACTCTCGGCCCGGTATCGGCCGACTACGCCACCTTGGCCCAGACTGCGATTGCCGGAGAGGATTTTGTCCACACCAGCGGTGTACTGACCTGGACCGATGGCGATATGGAATCCAAGGCGATCCTTGTATCGCTGGTTGACGATGGCTACCTGGAAGACACCGAGGAATTCATCGTGAAGCTCGACGGCGCCGATAACGGAGTTATCGGCGAATCCGGGGAGGCCGGGATCACGGTGGTCGACGACGACAGCGATGCGCTGCCCGGTCTGTCTATCGGCGATGTCTCCCTGGTGGAAGGGGACGGAAAACTGCCGTCCGCAGCTTCGATGCAGTTTGAGGTGTCCCTGTCGGGCACCGCCCGTCAACCGGCAAAAGTCCTGGTTCGTACCCAGTCGGGCACGGCGGAAAACGGCCGCGACTTTATTCCACTGGGGCGCGTGGTGCACTTCGCCGTCGGCGAGAAGAGCAAGGTCGTCGAGGTCCGGGTGAGACCGGACGACAAGCGCGAAGGCGATGAGCAGTTCACCCTGGAAGCCATTTGGGCCAAGGGCGCCGAAATCCAGGATGGGGTGGGCGTTGGCACCATCCTGGACGACGACTAAGGAGACACGATAATTGGGTAGGATGGGCAAAGCGCAGCGTGCCCATCCTACTTAAGAGAAATCACGGTGTAGGAGCCTGCTTGCAGGCGAACAATGCCGGCATCGAATCCTGAGCTGCCATCCATGGTGCGAACGCTCAGTGTTCGATCGGGCCCCGGCTTCGCCATCCAAGGCGGGGCGCCAACCCGCGCACAAAGCGATGCTTTGTATACGCGCGGCTTGGCCCCGCAAGCAGGCTCCTACAGGGAAACAGGAAAATTAGAGGGTTTTATTTCTGGCGAAGGGGACACATCGAGGTCTGTCAATAAACCAAGCAATAGCTGGCAGCTCCTTGAAGTCGATGGATGTGCAGCTCCGGTCTCTACCGGATGCCCGACTCCCTGGTGCCGCTGCGGATGGAGTAGTAGTTCACGTTGTACCGCGGCAGCTATGTGATCGTAATAACTACATAATAGATGAGAGAAGTCATGTCTATAAAAAAACTAAAAATGATAGCCGCACTGCTTGCGGGCGGTGTATTCGCGGGGCTGTCGCTCGCGAATACCGCGCACGCAGACAGCGGCGAATCCGTCATCACCGACAATATTGTCGAGATCAACGAAACCATCTCCCCGGAGGGTTTCAAACACCCGGGCATCCGCTTCACCAAGGAATCGCTGGAAAACCTGCGCACCCAGGTAATCGCCGGTCAGGAACCCTGGGCCAGCTACTACGAGGGCATGCGTCGCCGCTGGTGGGCGAGCCTGAATTATGGGCCCAGGAACCACAATGGCAATGGCTACCCCGCACACGACGTAATCAGCCACAACGGCTTGGTTGCTGGGTTCATTGATGACGCCCAAGCTGCCTTGATGCATTCCATACAGTATGTCGTCACTGGTGACGAGCGCCACCGTGCGAAGGCTATGTATATCGTCGGTGTCTATTCGAACATGAACCCGAATGGCGTGGAGTACTTTGCCGATGTGCATATCAAGATGGGGCAGCCGATCTACCACATGACCGCGGCGGCCGAAATTCTGCGTGCCACCTCGACCACAGATCCAGAGCTGGAGTGGACCGAGGAGTTGACATACAAGTATGTCAACAATTTCCTGCAGCCGCAGATGGATGCCTATATCCGCAATAATCGCTACTTTATGAACCAGTACTCCTACGCCCTGGCCGGGAACGTGGCAGCGGCCATCTTCGCGGATGACCGAGCGGCCTACGAGGAGGCGGTGGAGTGGACCACGGTGGGCTCCACGGCGGAAAACCAAGGCTGGGTGGGTTCCATCGAGCGCGTGTTCCGCCTGATGACCCACAACGATGAGACCGGTGAGCCACTGGACGATCCCTATGTCCAACTGGCGGAGATGGGCCGCGACCAGCCGCACGCGATCGGCAACGTGGATACACTGTTTATTATTTCGCAGATTATCTCCAGTCAGGGCACCAAAGTGGACCCTGTCGCGGGTACGATTTCGACGGCGGACAATGCAGTAGATCCGGTGCACTTCAGCGACGACGCTTTGCGCAAGGCGTTTATTGAATTCATTAAATACAATGTGGGTTACGATATCCGCTGGACGCCCATCGCGAACGACATAAGCTCCGATGGCACCATCAATTCCATCTACAAGACCGTCAACGCCCAGGGGCGTGGCCGCCTGAGTGGCAATGTCTATAGGGCGCTCTATTACTACTTCAAATACAGCGCCGGCTATGACCTGAGCGAGGGCGAGAACCGCTATATCCAGCTCGCCTACGACGCCAACCACCAGGCGGGCTGGCAGAGTATTCGCCGCGGCGACTACTGGGGTCCGCGGGAGCATGTCTACAACAGCGAGTTCTGGGCGCACCTGCCCGCATCCGTCGCCGATACCTCGGTGCCGCCCCGCGGTGAGCCGCGCGAAACGCTCGATGAACCGCCGGCCTGGGGGCCAGGCCATCTGACTGAATTCGAACTCAGGGAAATTGTGCTGGACGGATCCGCGGAGGAGGTTTTCGAAGAGGATCTCGGCTACCTGCGGGTGCAGGCCAACCCCTTCGAGCCCACCAATTTCACCCTTTGGGGGGGGCGGTATTCCTCGGGTGTCAATACGCTTCGCGTGAGAACCGATGGGCCGGCGCGGGTGGAGTTCTCTCACGGCCACACGAAGGCCCCGGCATCTTCCCTGTATCTTCCCGACACCGGCGGCGAGTGGCGCTATGTACCGGTCGACACTTCCCGGCAAAGTATCGGCGGCTCCTCCGGCCTGAAGTTCTTCCGGATTTTCGGCGAAGAGGGTTCAGTGACGGTGGACTTTGACCACCTGAACCGGGATGAAGCAGTAACGGCTGCAGCGCCACAGTTCAACAGCCTGTCCACCGAAGTCGTCAGCTATGCCGGCGGTGCCTTCGAGCGCGATTTCGGCGTCACCGCCGGGACCACCGACGTGGTGTATTCCCTGGCTGGTGAAGTGCCGGCCAGTGCCAGCATCGATCCGCTCACGGGCCAGTTTCATTTCGCACCCGGCGCTGGCCAGAGCGGCGAGTATCGCCTCCAGGTGGTTGCCGAAAACGATACTTACAAGACCTCCCACGCGGTGACTATCACCGTCGGCACCTCCGCCGAGGACGCGGTGGATCTGATTGCCGCCGCCCTGGATACGGACAAGCGCTATGTCTCCGCCACGCGTCTCGCCTTCTACGCGGCCAAGGCAGTGGTGCAAAGCGCGATTCTGACGATGGCACCTGCAGCAGAAATCGACGCGGCCTTGACCGAGTTCCTGGCGACTTCCAAACAGCTGCAGGAACTGAATCCGGTGATTGCAGAGGACGCGGCCAAGGACGATCTTGGTCTCGAACCGGACGGTGTGCGCCTGAACTACCCGAAGATGGTGGCCTGGAGCAATACCTGGCTGGGTCACCTGGTGGATGGTGATCCCGGCACCTTCAACAGTCGCTGGGGCGACCCGTCGGTGACCATGGACTTCGGCGCCAACTTCCGGATTCGAGCCACTGCCCTGCATATCCAGGCGCGCGGGGGCTTTCCGGAACGCCTGCAGGACGGTCGCCTGGAGGGTTCCCATGATGGTGAGAACTGGGTGCGCCTGACTGACAGCGCCGTTTACGGCGGGGAAATGCAGCGCCTGGCGGTTTACCCCGAATACCAGAACACCATGTTCCGTTACTTGCGCGTCATTTCCCCGCATTGCGCCTGCGGAGTCTTCGATATCGGCGAGATGTACCTGTTCGGCGAGCGCCAGGAGATAGTTAGCGATCTGGCAACTGCCCCTGGGCGCTGGTTTGTCGGTCAGACCCTGGAGATTCCCGTCGCGGTCACACCGCCCCAGGACGACCCGGTGGAATTTTCCGTGGACCTGCCCGCGGGAGCGGTATTCGATCTGGACAACGGCCTGATCACCTGGACACCTACGGCCGACCAGACGGGAGAGCAGACCCTGTCTATTACCGCCGACTACGGCTTCGCCCAGGTGGAAGATAACTTGTCGATAACCATCTCCGAGAGTGCAAATGCCGTCGTTGATGAGTTGCTGGCAACGCTTGATGCACCGGAAAGCTATTCCGACTCGAGCTGGACCATGCTGGCCCGGGCGGAAGCCGAGGCGCGCGACATTGCTGCCGATCCGAACATGACAGTCCAGCAAAAGTTGGAGTCTATTGTCCTGTTCGAGCAGGCGATGGAACTGATGGAACCCAAGCACACCGGCGATGAAATCGACACCGGGCGTTTCGCGGCGATTCTCGCTTCACACCCACAATATGGTGATCCGGAAATTGACGAGAGCCTGGCGGGTTTGCCAGCCTTTGACGGCACCGGTGCCTTTGTGAGTCTTGAGGCCTCCAGCGGCACCTGGGTTCAGGCGGACTTTGGCGAAGGCAATTACGTCAGTCTGACCCGGGTGCGTCTCACGCCGCGCTGGGATTTTGGCAGAAGGCTCAACAACGCCGTTATCGCCGGCTCCAATGATGGTGAGAACTGGACGACACTGGCCAGAGTTCCGTACAACGAGTATCTCAACGCCACTTGGGACAATCATGTGACCACGCTTGAGGTGTCGGACGCCACGGCCTACCGCTATGTGCGTTTCTTCGGTCACAACGGTACCCACGGCAATGTTGCCGAAATCGAGTTGTTCGGCACCGGTGATTACGTTCACGACGACCTGACCCTTCGCTACCTGCAATTGAAGGCCTCCACCCTGGATGCCGCTCACTGGAGTGATGCCAGTTGGCGGCAGTTACAGGACATGCTGGCCCAGGTGGAGGCAGCGTCCGGTATATATGCGGTCGCTGAGGCCACCGCTGCCCTGGATACGGCGCTGAACTCGCTGATTCCCGCCTCCGGCAACCTGAGTTTCGACGACGTGCCGGGCCGCTGGTTTGTGGGTGAGTCCCTGGAGTTTTCGATCTTCCCCGAGGGGATGGCGGATGCCGGCATGGAAGTCGAAGCCGCACTGCCGGCCGGCGCCAGCTTTAATCCGCTCACCGGCCAAGTGTCGTGGACACCCGGCAGTGACCAGGTGGGTGATCAATCGCTCGAATTTGACATCGGTTTCGATTTCTCGCTTTTGCGTATCAAGAAATCGCTATCGGTGACTGTTTACACGGATGGCGCTGCGGTAGTGGATGAAATACTTGCAACTGTGGGCCTTCCTGAGCAGTACACGAGTTTCAGTCTGGATATGCTGGCGCGGGCCGAATCGGACGTCCGGGAGATCGTTGAGAATCCCGAGGTGAACCCGTACAGAAAATTGTCATACCTAAGGCTTTTGGAGCAGGCGATATCGCTGCTTGAGCCTTTCAGTGATGACATCGATGTATCGGGTGAGGCAACGATTCTGGCCTCTCATCATAAGTGGGGAAATCCCTCTGTGGACGTTACGCTGAGTGGCCTGCCAGCCTTTGATGGTACCGGTAGCTATGTGGATTTGCAGTCCGCCAGCGGCACCTGGATTCAGGCGGACTTTGGCGAGGGCCGTTACGTCAGCCTGACCCGGGTGCGTCTCACGCCGCGTTGGAATTACGGCAGAAGACTCAACAACGCCGTTATCGCCGGTTCCAATGATGGTGAAAACTGGACGACCCTGGTCAGAGTTCCGTACAACCACTACCTCAACGCCACTTGGGACAACAAAGTGACCACGCTTGAGGTGTCGGATGCCACGACCTACCGCTATGTGCGTTTTTTCGGTCACAACGGTTCCCACGGCAATGTTGCTAAGATTGAGTTGTTTGGCACGCACAACTTTGACTATGACGACCGCACATTGCCTTACCTGATCGCCAAGGCGGGCATCCTCGTTGAAAACGACTGGACTGCGGACAGCTGGCAGTACCTGATGGACGTGCTGGCGGTTGCCCAGGCGATGATCGAGGAAGGCGGTTCCGACGAGGCGCTCTATGCCGACGCCACCGCTATGCTGGACGAGGCCCTGAATACCCTGGTGCCGGCATCCAGCTACCTGGATTTCATCGTTGCAAACGTCCAGGCCAGTGAAGCCGACGGCAGCATCACCCTGCTGGTCAGTCGCACAGGAGGCACTCTCGGTGCAGTATCGGCCGACTTTGCCACCCTGGCCGGTTCCGCGTCCGCGGGCGAGGACTTTGTGGATACCAATGGCACGCTGACCTGGGGCGATGGCGATATGGACCCGAAAGCGGTTGTTGTATCGCTGGTCAACGACGGCTACCTGGAAGATGAAGAAGACTTCACCGTGAAGCTTGAGAACGCCGACAACGGGGTTATCGGCGACTCCGGCGAAGCCCAGGTCACGCTGATCGACGACGATTCCGATGCGCTGCCCGGCCTGTCGATCGCCGATGCCTCCCTGGTTGAAGGGGACGGAAAACTGCCGTTCGCAGCTTCGATGCAGTTTGAAGTGTCCCTGTCGGGCACCGCCCGTCAACCGGTAAAAGTCCTGATTCGTACCCAGTCGGGCACGGCGAAAAACGGCCGCGACTTTATTCCGCTGGGGCGCGTGGTGCACTTTGCGGCCGGCGAGAAGAGCAAGGTCGTCGAGGTTCGGGTGAGACCGGATGACAAGCGAGAAGGCGACGAACAGTTCACCCTGGAGGCCAAATGGGCCAAGGGCGCCGAAATCCAGGACGGGGTGGGTGTTGGCACCATCCTGGACGACGACTAAAGAGACACGATAATTAAGTAGGATGGGCAAAGCGCATGCAGAAAACTGCTCCTTGCGTTTTCTGCATGCCCGCCATCCCTGGCGGGCTCGTGCTCACCCTACTTAAGAGAAATCATGGTGTAGGAAAAACGCCTTTATTATCAGTACCGAAAACAGCGAGGTAGCGATGGCCAGAAAAGGGTTTTATTTCTGGCGAGAGGGACGCATCAAGGTTTGTCAATAAGCCAAGTAATAGCTGGCAGCTCCTTGAAGTCGATGGATGTGCAACTCCGGTCTCTACCGGATGCCCGACTCCCTGGTGCCGCTGCGGATGGAGTAGTAGTTGCGTTGTACCGCGGCAGCTGTGTGATCGTAATAACTACATGAGAGAAATCATGTCTATAAGAAAACTGAAAATGAAAGCCGCATTGCTTGCGGGCGTTGTATTCGCGGGGCTGTCGCTCGCGAATACCACCCACGCAGACAGCGGACCATCCACCATCACGGACAATGTTGTCCAGATCAATGAAACCATCTCCCCGGAGGGTTTCAAACACCCGGGCATCCGTTTCACCAAGGAATCGCTGGAGAACCTGCGCACCCAGGTAATCGCCGGTCAGGAGCCCTGGGCCAGCTACTATGAGGGCATGCGCAGACGTCACTGGGCAAGGCTTGATTACGGGCCCAGGAACCACGACGGTAATGGTTATCCCGCACACGACGTAATCAGCCACAACGGGTTGATTGCCGGGTTCATTGATGACGCCCAGGCCGCGTTGATGCACTCCGTACAGTACGTGGTTACCGGTGACGAGCGCCACCGGGAGAAGGCGATGTATATCGTCGGTGTCTATTCGCATATGAACCCGAATGGCGTGGAGTATTTTGCCGATGCGCACATCAAGATGGGGCAGCCGATCTATCATATGACCGCTGCGGCCGAGATTTTGCGCGCTACTTCGACCACGAGGCCGGAGCTGGAGTGGACAGAGGAGATGACCTACAACTATGTCCACAATTTCCTGCAGCCGCAGGCGGATGCCTATATCCGCAAAAATCACTATTTTATGAACCAGTATTCCTACGCCCTGATTGGCAATGTGGCGTCGGCAATATTTGCGGATGATCGCGCAGCCTACGAAGAGGCGGTGGAATGGGCTACGGTCGGTTCCACGGCGGAAAACCAGGGATGGGTCGGCTCTATCGAACGCCAGTTCCGTCTGGTGACGCAAAACGACCAGACAGGGGAACCGCTCGAGGAGCCTCATATCCAACTGGTCGAGATGGGGCGCGACCAGGCGCACGCTATCGGCAATGTGGATAGCCTGTTTATCATTTCGCAGATCATAGCGAGCCAGGACACCAAGGTGGACCCTGTCACGGGAACGGTATCCACGGCGAGTGATGCCATCGATCCGGTGCACTTTAGCGACGATGCGCTGCGCAAGGCCTATATCCAATTTGCCAAATACAATATGGGCTTCGACATTCCCTGGGTCCCGGTTGCCAGCAGTATTCTGGCGGATGGCTCTATCGATTCGCTTTACCGGTGGCCCAGATCGGCCTACCGCGGGCGGTTGAGAGCCAACGCCTTCCCGGCCATGTATTACTTTTACGAATATATGGCCGACGGCTACGACCTGACGGAAGGGGATAATCGCTTTATCCAGATGATTTACGAAAAAAGCATGGAACACAGTTGGCGCGGTGTCCGTTCGGGGGGCTACTGGGGGCCGCGCGAACACGTCTATGACAGTGAATTCTGGATGCACCTGCCAGCTTCCGTCGCCGATACCTCGGTGCCGCCGCGCGGAGAGCCCAGGGAAGTGCTGGACGAGCTTCCACCGTCAGGACCGGCGCATATTATCGAGGTAGAGAAGAAAGAAATCGTTCTGGGCGGCAGTGTGCAGGAGAAGACAGAAGGCGAGGTTTCCTATCTTTCCGTCGATACCACCACTGCGGAGCCGGCCGTGTTTGTACTTTGGAGCGCATGGTTTTCCGATAGCGTGAACGCCTTCAAAGTCAGATCTGATGGCCCGGCCACTATCGAGTTCGCCCGGGGTCGTGACCTGCCTGCAACCACTCAGCTTCACGTGCCCGATACAGGGGGCGAGTGGCGCTATATTCCGTTCGATACTTCCAAGCGGAGTACCTGGGGCTCCGGCGACCTCCGGTATATCCGCGTTATTGGGGGAAGCATTACCACAGTGGTGGATATCGACCACGTGAACACTTCCGACGACACGCTTACCCCACCGGTGTTCGATACCCTGTCCACTGATATTCTGACTTATGCGGGTGGCGAACTGGACCGCTCGTTTGCGGCCGCCGCCGAGGCTGGTTCGTCGCCGTTCTACTTTACCGAAGGCATGGTTCCCGCCAGTGCGACGCTGGACTCAAGTACCGGTCGCTTCAATTGGGCGCCGGCCAGTGGGGACGCAGGGGAGTACCGTTTCCACGTGGTTGCCGAAGACGGCGAGTACATGACCTCGCACCAGGTTACCATCATGGTAACGGCCAGTGCCGAGGCGGCGGTAGAGCTTGTCGCTGAAGCAATGGAGCCGGGCGTGGCTTACGAGTCCAGCGGTCGGGAGGCCTTCCACGCGGCGCACACCGCAGCGTTGGATGCCATCCATGCGGGTGGCTCGTTGGCTGAAATCGATATGGCAATTGCCCGGTTCCTGGTCGCGGCCAGGGCATTGCAACCTCTCAATCCTGTGATTCCCGAGGAGGGTACCAAGGACGAGTTGGGCCCGGAAGCCAACGGAGTACGCCTGGACTATCCCAGCATTGTCGATAGCGCCAATACCCGGCTGAATATGCTGGTCGATGGTGACTCCAGTTCCGCCAACAGCCGTTGGGGAGACGAGCCCTATGTTCTATTGGATTTCGGTGCCAGTTTCCGCGTGGTTACTGAGGCCGTTCATATCCATCCCCGGCAGGCATTCCCGGACCGGACTCGCGGCACTCATGTGCTCGCCTCCGACGACGGGGTCAACTGGCTGAAAATCACCGGTAACGTCGGTTATGGTGATCGCATGCACCGGCTACCTGTCTACGAGGAATTCCGGAACAGGGCCTTCCGCTACCTGAAATTCTACACTGACCCTGGAGTTTGCGGTTGCCCGGTGCTCGATTTTGGCGAAATCTATATCTTCGGCGAGCGCAAGGAAGTGATCGCGGATCTGGCCTCGGCGCCACCGCGCTGGTTCGTCGGTGAAACCCTGGAGATTCCCGTGGCGGTAACGCCGACCCAGGACGACCCGGTGGAATTTTCCGCTGATCTGCCCGCGGGCGCGGTGTTTGATCAGGCGCGCGGACTGATCACCTGGACACCTGACGCCGGCCAGGTTGGCGATCAAGTCCTCACTATTCGCGCCGACTTCGGTTACGCCCAGGTGGAAGATAGTTTGCCGATAACCGTTTCCGCCAGCGCGGACGCCGCCATTGATGAACTGCTGGAGAGCCTCGGCGAGCCGGAAAGTTATACCGAGGCCAGTTTGACCATGCTGGCCCGGGCGGAAGCTGACACGCGCCTCATTACCTCCAATCCGGATGAGCCGATTGAGGACAGACTGGAGGCTATCGCCCACTTCGAGCGGGTGATGGAACTGGTGGAGCCCGTGCACACTGGCGATGACATCGATGCCGGGCGTTTCGCGGGTATTCTCGCCTCCCATTCACAACGGGGTGCCCCGGAAATTGACGAAACCCTGGCGGGTGTGCCGGCCTTTGACCGTGATCCGTCGACTTATGTGAATCTGGAAGTTCCCAGTGGCGGCTGGATTCAGGCGGACTTTGGCGAGGGCCGTTACGTCAGCCTGACCCAGGTGCGTCTCACCCCGCGCTACGATTTTGGCAGAAAGCTCAACAATGCCGTTATCGAGGGCTCCAATGACGGTGAAAACTGGACGCGACTGGCCAAGGTTCCGTACAACGAGTATCTCAACGCCACTTGGGACAACCATGTGACCACGCTTGAGGTGTCGGATGCCACGGCCTACCGCTATGTGCGTTTCGTCGGCCACAACGGTTCTTATGGAAATGTTGCTGAAGTCGAGTTGTTTGGCTCTGGAGACTACGCTCTCGACGACCGGACGCTTCGCTATCTGCAACTGAAGGCCTCCACGCTGGATGCCGCTCTCTGGGACAATGCCAGTTGGCAGCAGTTACAGGACGCGTTGGCGCAGGCGGAGAAGGCCTCCGGTATATATGCAGTCACTGCGGCCACCGCGGCCCTGGAAAAAGCGCTGAACATGCTGGTTCCCGCCTCCGGCAACCTGAGTTTTGACGGTGTTCCGGAGCGCTGGTTCGTCGACGAGACGCTGGAGTTTTCCATCTTTCCGGAGGGTGTTGCTGACGAAGGCGTTTATGTGACAGCCGAACTGCCCGACGGTGCGACGTTCGATCCCGTAACCGGGCTCGTCTCCTGGGCGCTGAACAGCGACCAGTTGGGCCGGCAGGAGCTGCGCTTTGCTGTCTCCTTCGATTACACGCCTGTCCGCCTTCAGGTTTCACTGCCGGTAACCGTCTTTGCGGATGCCAGTGCAGCGGTGGATGAAATACTGACAACTACCGGCTCATTGGACCAGTACACGCAGTTCAGTGTGGATATGCTGGAACGGGCGGAATCCGAGGTTCGCGAGATCGCCGCAGACCCGGCCGTGGGCCCATACCGGAAGTTGTCTTATCTCGACCTGCTGGAGCAGGCAATCGCGCTGCTCGAACCTTTCAGCGATACCATTAATGTAGCGGGTGAGGCAAGCATCCTGGCTTCCCACCAACGCTGGGGCACTCCTGAGGAGGGCGTCACGCTGAGTGGCCTGCCGGCCTTTGACGGTGAACGGTCGACTTATGTGGACTTGCAGTCCCCCAGCGGCACCTGGGTTCAGGCGGACTTTGGCGAGGGCCGTTACGTCAGCCTGACCCGGGTGCGTCTCACGCCGCGCTGGGATTATGGCAGGAGGCTCAACAACTCCGTTATCGAGGGCTCCAATGACGGTGAAAACTGGACGAGACTGGCCAGGGTTCCGCACGACGAATATCTCCAAGCCACTTGGGACAACCATGTGACCACGCTTGAGGTATCGGACGACACGCCCTACCGCTATGTGCGTCTCTTGGGTTCCAACGGTTCCCACGGCAATATTGCTGAAATTGAGTTGTTTGGCACGCACAACCTGGACCATGACGACCGCACACTGCCTTACCTGATCGCCAAGGCGGGCATCCTCGTTGAAAACGACTGGACTGCGGACAGCTGGCAGTACCTGATGGACGTGCTGGCGGTTGCCCAGGCGATGATCGAGGAAGGCGGTTCCGACGAGGCGCTCTATGCCGACGCCACCGCTATGCTGGACGAGGCCCTGAATACCCTGGTGCCGGCATCCAGCTACCTGGATTTCATCGTTGCAAACGTCCAGGCCAGTGAAGCCGACGGCAGCATCACCCTGCTGGTCAGTCGCACAGGAGGCACTCTCGGTGCAGTATCGGCCGACTTTGCCACCCTGGCCGGTTCCGCGTCCGCGGGCGAGGACTTTGTGGATACCAATGGCACGCTGACCTGGGTCGATGGCGATATGAACCCGAAAGCGATTGTTGTATCGCTGGTCAACGACGGCTACCTGGAAGATGAAGAAGACTTCACCGTGAAGCTTGAGAACGCCGACAACGGGGTTATCGGCGACTCCGGCGAAGCCGAGGTCACGCTGATCGACGACGATTCCGATGCGCTACCCGGCCTGTCGATCGCCGATGCCTCCCTGGTTGAAGGGGACGGAAAACTGCCGTTCGCAGCTCCGATGCAGTTTGAGGTACCCCTGCCGGGCACCGCCCGTCAACCGGCAATGCCCGGTCTGTCGTTCTTCGGCGGTTTCTCCCTGGTTGAAGGGGACGGAAAACTGCCGTTCGCAGCTTCGAAGCAGTGTGAGGTACCCCTGTCGGGCACCGCCCGTCAACCGGCAATGCCCGGTCTGTCGTTCGGCGGTTTCTCCCTGGTTGAAGGCGACGGAAAACTGCCGTCCGCAGCTTCGATGCAGTTTAAGGTGTCCCTGTCGGGCACCGCCCGTCAACCGGTAAAAGTCCTGGTTCGTACCCAGTCGGGCACGGCGAAAAACGGCCGCGACTTTATTCCGCTGGGGCGCGTGGTGCACTTCGCGGTCGGCGAGAAGAGCAAGGTCGTCGAGGTCCGGGTTAGACCGGACCATAAGCGCGAAGGCGATGAGCAGTTTACCCTGGAGGCCATTTGGGCCAAGGGCGCCGAAGTGCAGGACGGGGTGGGTGTTGGCACCATCCTGGACGACGACTGACCCGGGCTTGATCCGGTACCGGTATCCAGGACTGTGGCTCCTGGGTTCCGGCTTTCGCCGGAACGACGAAATTGCGTTGTTGGGGACGAACCTTGCGTTCGTCCCTACAGATCAACAATTTTGTAAGGGCGAACCCTGTGTTCTCCCGGGCGGGCCTCAGGCCCGCTTGCCGGGGGCAGGGCAATCGCATAAAAACCTGAAGGGTACGGAGAGCGAGGTCGGTCAAATGTCATCATGGCGATTTGCTTGCCGAAGACACCTATAAACATTATCGGCTTCCACGACAAGGACGGCATACAATTCCGCGCTGCCTATAACTGGCGTGGTGATTGCCTGAGCCGTCGGGAAGACGAAGGGCTGCCCAGGCATGTTGACCCTATGGACAGCTGGATCTACGCGCCTCTTATGATCTCACCGAGAACATCACGGTATCCGCATCGGCATTGAATGTGACCGATGAAAAGGTCTTTCACTATGCAGATTCCGAGGAGCATATGCGCTTAATCGAGTACGCCGGACCTCGTTATCTTATAGGTATTAATGCGAGATTCTGATAAACCCAATCTCAGGATTTTTTGAGAAGGTATCGCTTGGCGGTGACCGGAATGCTCAAGTGCTGTGTATATACTGCGCTTCCTGGGCTCCGGTGACCACCGCCAAGCATCCGCTTGCTACGTTGTGAAACCACCACTAACCCCTTGGTGGTCATGTAGAAGAATATTATTTTCAGCCTTTCTTTATCTGCTGTGGTTGCCTTGGGCAACTACAAGTGTCGCTCACTGAAATTTGAATTGGCGGAATGCCTGAGGATGGGCCAGCAGTTCTCTTTGTCTGGCCCATCGATAAGACTCCCCCGGGTTAATGGCGGAGTAGGAGCCGCCTACGCGCCCTGCGCGATCAAAAGGCCACGGCTCGCCAGCCAGTCCCGGCAACGCTCGATCCAGCTGTCCGGGGTGGTGGGGTTGTGCAGGCCGAAGCCGTGGCCGCCCTCGGGGTAGACGATAAGTTGTGCCGGTACACCTTGGACGTGCAGCGCCTGGAAAAAGGTGATGCTGTTCCCCACCGGTACCGCCCGATCGTCGCCGGCGTGGACCAGTAGGGTAGGCGGTGTCTGGGCTGTCACCTGGAGTTCGTTGGAGTAGCGCCGGGTCAGTGCCTCGGGCGGTTTGGGGCCCAACAGATTTGTGCGCGACCCAACGTGTGTCTGTCTATCAGTGAAGCTGATAACGGGATAGACCAAGACCATAAAATCGGGTCTGAGGTTGTCCCTCTCCCAGGTGGCGACTACCGGGCGATCGAAGTGGGTACCGGCAGTGGAGGCCAGGTGTCCGCCGGCGGAAAAGCCGATGATACCAACGCGGTCGGGATCGACATGCCATTTTTTCGAGTTCCGGCGCACCACCCGCAAAGCCTGTTGCGCATCCTGCAGGGGGCCGGTGGCTTTGTCGGTCATATGCCGGTCGCTCGGGGTGCGGTACTTGAGCACGAAAGCCGCCACACCCATTTCGTTGAAGGCCCTGGCGACCTCACTGCCTTCTTTGACGACGGACAGTCCGGTGTAGCCACCGCCGGGGCAGATGATGACCGCGGTCCCGTTGGCCTGTTGCGGGTCCGGCAGGTAGACCGATAGCGTGGGGCGGGACACCTTCAATTTGAAGGTGTGCTTCGCGGAGGGGTCCCTGACGGATTCCTCGTCAGGTGCTTCGACGGCATTGGGGATTTCGCCGGAGTATAGGGGAATGGTTTCCTGGGCATCCGCCGAAGCCACTATCCCAAACAAGAAGGCGAATAATACCGTGATTCTAGTCATCATTCAGGCCTCGTTCTTCTGCTTGTATAAATGTATGATAAATAATAACATTTGTTTTCAGTGGGTGAGAAGGATAGGAATACTATCTATTAATGTGATGCTTATGATGGTAAATGTTCTGCGTTTTAACCTCAGTGTGCTCGCCCTGTTGGGGTGGCTTCTATTAATACCGATAGTCGGCTGCCAACCAGTCGATGAACAATTTGCTATTGCAGACCAAAACAGAACAGTTTCCATTATTTACGATGTCGAGGGTTCTACATTAAATCCCATAGTCGCACACTTACTGGCTCAGGATATAGAAGCTATCACCGGTCGAAAACCGGAAGTATATACCAGCCTTGAAAACGTTGTAGGGAATGCGATTATCCTTGGGGATGTCACTTCCGGGATGATTCGCAGAACTATCGACACCTCTCGCCTCACAGGAGAATGGGAGACCTACGGGTATATGTTTAAAGCCGAGCCTGCTGCGGGCATCGATCAGGCGATGTTTATCGTGGGCAGTGATCCGAGGGGCATGGCTTACGGGGTGTTTGACCTTTCAAAAAAGATGGGTGTCTCTCCCTGGTACTGGTGGGCGGATGTGCCGGTTGAGAAGAAGAACTCTTTATCCGTAAGCAACCAGGACACCTTTTCCACCTCCCCTTCGGTTAAGTATCGGGGGATCTTTCTCAATGATGAAGGATGGGGTCTTGAACCCTGGGCGTCCAAGACGTTTGAGCCGTCAGTTGGCAATATAGGCCCCAAAACCTATGCCAAAGTATTCGAATTAATGCTGCGCCTGAAAGCCAATATGCTATGGCCGGCGATGCACCCGAACACGGTGCCGTTTTTCCAGGTTCCGGGGAATCCGGAGACCGCCCGGGAATGGGAAATTGTGGTCGGAACCTCCCATGCCGAGCCGATGCTTCGAAACAACGTGGGTGAATGGGATCACCACACGCGGGGGGATTTCAATTATCAAAACAACGCCTCCTCCGTTTACGAGTACTGGCAGCAGCGTGTGAAGGAAAGCCAGGGGCTGAACGCCATGTACACGGTAGGTATGCGGGGCATTCACGACACCGGCATGATAGGTGCCGGCTCCATGGAAGACAAGGTCAGTCTACTCGAAAAGGTAATTTCAGATCAGCGGGGATTGCTCAAACAGTATATCAATGATGATGTGTCCGAAGTTCCGCAGTCGTTTACCCCCTATAAAGAAGTGCTCGAAATCTATGAAAACGGGTTGGAGATTCCGGAAGAGATAACCATCATATGGCCGGAAGATAACCATGGATATATCCGGCGGTTTTCCAATGAAGCTGAGCAACACCGCTCCGGCGGTGCGGGGGTTTATTATCATCTGTCCTATCTCGGGGCGCCTCATCCCTATATCTGGCTGTCCCCGACATCGCCTGCCCTGATTTGGCGCGAAATGACCCGCGCCAGCCAGCAGAATATGGATCACATATGGATTGCCAATGTGGGGGATCTGAAACGCCGCGAGTGGGAGACCGAATTTTTCATGGATCTCGCCTGGGATATCGATTCATGGACGCCGGATAACCTGCGGGACTTCTTTGAGACGGTGGCATCACGGGATATTTCCCAACAACATGGGAAAGCGATATCCGACATGATGTGGGAGTACTACCGGCTGGCCACCGAACGGAAACCTGAATTCATGGGCTTCAATGAATCCCAATGGGCCGGGTATCCGCCCGTTCGGGATCCTCTGTATAGTCTGTGGCATTACGGCGATGAGGTCGAACAGCGGGTGCGCAGCTATCAGGATCTGAACACCCTTGCAGAGAAAATCTCGAAAGAGCTTCCCGAGCAGGCCTCGGATGCATACTTTCAGCTGGTGTACTATCCCATCGCCGGCGCCACTGCGATGAACGAGAAGTGGTTGTATGCCTATAAAAGCAGGGAATACGCCAAACAGGGCCGGGTGGCAGCGAACCGGATGAGCGATTCGGCGTTTGCGGCGTTCGACCGGATTAAACAGTTAACCCGCCATTACAACCAGGAAATTGCCGGTGGCAAATGGGAGCATATTGCAGATTATCGTCCCGGATACCAGGAAGGCTCTTCGGTGTTTTTTGAACCGATTACGACTCGCATTGAAACGAAACACGCTGGTGGAGTTGGTGTCGCTATTGAGGGGCAACCGCAACCGTTAAAACCGCTGACTGGCTCCCTTCCCGACATCACAACCCGGGAATCGAAGGTAACCATAAGCGCTTCGGAGGCCAACATATCAGGGGAGCTTACGACCGGGAATGATTCGGATGGTACGTTTCTGATATGGCCTGGGAAAGGAAGCAAACGCACCATTCCCGGCCCGGGTTCGTGGGATACGATTCCCTATGTTGTGGACAGCCCTACAAAAGCCGACTTTGAATTCTATTTTGAGGGAGGGCCCGGTGGGGTTCATACCCTTAGTTTGTCGGTCGACCACCCGGATCAGGACAGTAATTCCTGGTGGGTTACATTAAATGATCATAAATCGATCAGGGTTAACGGTTCAGTTGGCCGGATACAGAAGCTCGAAGTCGAAGATTATGTGTTGCGGCCCGGCTTGAACAAATTGACGATCCATCCCCGCGGGGATGGGGCAAAACTGTATGGGGTGGAGTTCGTGCAGAAATCCCGACAACTGTCTCCGGTGTTTACGGAAGAGAATCGTCTCCCGGCATTTAATCGTTATACCCAAGAGCGCCATTTTATCGACATTTTTAACCGCGGACAGGATCCGCAGGAATGGTCGGCTAAAACCAGTGCTCCCTGGATAGAGCTAAGTGATGATGGGGGTTTGTTGAGCGATGACTCGGAGCGTATCTGGGTAACTGTCAACTATGATAAGGCACCTGTCGGCCAGGACATCGACGGCGACATAGAAATTACCGATGGAAAGCACCGCTACCGTGTAGATGTCTCAGTATTCAATCAAGAATTGAATGCCCCGTCTGGCGCCTACATTGAGACTAATGGTGTAATTTCCATGCCGGCAAGCCAGTACAATCAAAAACAGATGGGAAGGGTGGCCTCCTGGCGTTCGGTGACCGGTTTGGGGCGAAGTGGTTCGGCTATGCTGCTGGAGCCGATGCAAGGGTGGTACATTGAGGATTTGTTGCAGGTTCGTCAGGAATCCCCCGTTCTGGAATATGAAGTGGTTGTCGTCGAGGGCGGAAAAGCCGAGGTTATCGTAGAGGCTGTTCCGGCTTTTCCTCTGGATGTATCCCGACAATTGCGATGCGCCATCAGCATTGGTGATGAGAATCCCCGGTGGATTACATTTAATATGGGTGATCCGGGAGCGCAGCCTTGGCAGAATAATGTGTTGGAAAGCCGCATGGTCGGAACCGGGGAACTGGATCTTGTTCCCGGCAACTACCGATTCAAGCTATGGGGGACAGATCCCTCTGTTAGTGTTGACCGGGTCACGATTGATTTTGGAGGCTTGAAGCCGTCTTATGTCGGGCCATCTCAGACAAGAATAAACCGACTGCGTGATTAAAAACGTAAGTAAAAACGTGAGTTTCAGATCTCAGTACTCAAAGCGATATCCATTTTTATAATCTTCGATTGAACCAGAAAAATGACTATAAAAACTCTCTTTGTCCGGGCGGTTATATTTTTCAGTATCGGTGCCGTGTTATGCGCTTGCGATAAGCAAATGGCCAGCCGTGAGGGGTCGAGCGGCCTGGCAGAGTCGCCGCAGGCGTCCGTTCGCGAGCGGATTCTGCTCGATCAAGGCTGGCGCTTTATGAAATACGCGTCGGAGAAGGACGCCGATGCGCTGATTTACGACGTTCGTCCGGAGGTCGGGAATCACCGGGACGACCGGCCCGCCGACGCCAAACCCACAGAGGCGGTCGCAGTCGAGTCGGACACGCCGGTGCTCAAGCCCTGGATTCTGCCCACGGCCAACGACTTCATCAAAGACCCCGCGAAACGGTTCCAGCGCCCATCGGGCGACCCGGGCAGCGATTTCCCGTTCGTACAAACCGGGTTTGACGACAGCGATTGGGAAACCGTGCGTGTACCCCACGACTGGGCGATTGAAGGCCCGTTTATGGCCGGCGAGAATGCCGCAGTCGGCGGCGGCATGGGCCGCCTGCCGAGCCCGGGGGTGGCCTGGTACCGGAACAAGCTCGATATTCCGGCGTCGGATGCCGGCAAGTTCATTTTCCTCGATATCGACGGTGCCATGTCCTACGCCATGGTATGGCTGAATGGCCACTTGGTCGGCGGCTGGCCCTATGGCTACGCGTCCTGGCGCCTGGATATCACGCCCTTCGTGGTGCCGGGTGGCGAGAACCAGTTGGCCATCCGCCTGGACAACCCGCCCGACTCGTCGCGCTGGTATCCGGGGGGCGGGCTCTACCGCAATGTCTGGCTGACCAAAACCCATCCCGTCCATATTGGCCAGTGGGGCACCCGCGTCACCACACCCCAAGTGTCCGAAGCCTTCGCCAGGGTCCATTTGGCGGTGTCCATCGACAACGACTCGGACAAAGATGCCGCCGTGACCGCGACTACTAAACTGTACGCGCTGGATACCGAGGGGCGGAAAACCGGGGAGGCGGTTGCCCGTTTCGAGCCGCTTCAGGTTGCGCTGACCGCCGGTGAAAGTGCCGAGCTGGAGAGCGCGGTTACCATTGAAAAACCCCGCCTGTGGGGACCGCCGCCCACACAGACGCCTCACCGCTACGTAGCTGTAACCACCCTGGAGCAGAACGGTCAAACCCTCGACCGCTACGAAACCCGCTTCGGTATTCGCGAGCTGCGCTTCGATGCAGAACAGGGAGTGTTCGTCAACGGCGAGCCCATCTACCTGCAGGGCGCCAACCAGCACCACGACCTGGGCGCTCTCGGGACGGCCTTCAATGTCCGCGCGGCCGAGCGCCAGCTCGAGATGCTGCGTGAGATGGGCGCCAACGCCATTCGCATCGCCCACAATCCGCCCGCGCCCGAACTGCTGGAGCTGACCGACCGGATGGGCTTTCTGGTGGTGAACGAAATCTACGATGCGTGGGAGCGGAAGAAAACGCCGCTGGATTTCCACCTTATCTTTCCGGATTGGCACGAGCCGGACCTGCGCGCGTTTATTCGCCGCGACCGCAATCACCCCTCGGTAATTATGTGGAGCGTCGGCAACGAAGTCGGCGAGCAGTACACGGATGAGAGTGGGGCGGCCGTGGCGCTGCGTCTCCACGAGATCGCCAAACAAGAGGACCCCACCCGGCCGACGGCCGCGGCCATGAATTACGCCAAGCCGCACATGCCCCTGCCCGGGGTCATGGATACCATCAGCCTGAATTACCAGGGCGAGGGCATCCGCGACGCGCCGGCCTACGCCGGTCTCCCGGGTATACGCACCGCGCCGCTGTACCCGGAATTTCACAAAACCTTTCCCGATAAGCTGATCTTCAGCAGCGAAAACGCAGCCGCCGTGAGCTCCCGCGGGGAGTATCTGTTCCCCGTCACCGGTGAAATCAGTGCACCGGTCAAGGACGGCGACGGCGGCGACCCGCAATCCGGCCAGGTCAGCGCCTACGAGCTGTACAGCACGCCCTTCGGCTCCTCCGCCGACAAGGTCTTCGGTTCCCTGGCGAAGCATCCCTATGTCGGTGGCGGCTTCGTCTGGAGCGGCTGGGACTACCTGGGCGAGCCCACGCCCTACTATTCCTCGCGCAGTTCCTACTTCGGCGTCATCGACCTGGCAGGATTCAAGAAGGATCGCTTCTACCTCTATCAGTCCCACTGGCGGCCGGACCTGCCCATGGCGCACATACTGCCGCACTGGAACTGGCCGGAGCGGGTCGGTGAGGTGACCCCGGTGCACGTGTTCACCTCGGGCGACGAAGCGGAGCTGTTCCTGAACGGGGAATCCCTGGGGCGCAGGAAAAAGGGGGAATACAAGTACCGTTTGCGTTGGGACGATGTGAAATACCAACCCGGTGAGTTGAAAGTGGTGGCCTACAAGAAGGGCGAACGATGGGCCACAGCCAGTGTGCGCACTACCGGCGCACCGGCCGCGCTCGAAGCCGAAGCGGATCGGCCGGTTATTCGGGCCGACGGCCTCGACTTGGCCTTTGTGACGGTGAAGGTGGTCGATGAAGACGGGCTGGTGGTACCCCGAACGCACAACGATCTCACCTTCACCGTCGAGGGGCCCGGTGAATTGGTGGCCACGGATAACGGCGATCCCACGAGCATGGTGTCCTTCGCTTCGGCCGAGCGCGCGGCCTTCAACGGCCTGTGCCTGGCGATCGTGCGTGCCAAACCGGGTCAGGCGGGCGAGATCAAGCTCACCGTATCGGGCGAGGGCCTGCGGGAAACGGTGATCGATATCGCAGCCGAGGGGTAACTACTCCCTCCCTGTAGGAGCGGCGGGGCGGCCATCCGCCGCTGGCCGCGATCAGTCTTCACTACGAAGCGAAGCCGATCGCGGCCAACGGCCGCTCCTACAGTGTAATATTCGGGGTTTCGATTATTCACAGTGTGAGCGCATTGGACGTTCTTAATTCAAAGAGATGTCGACCATGAAAATCATAGACGCCAAGGTGATCGTGACCTGCCCGGGCAGAAATTTTGTAACGCTGAAGGTGCTGACTGACGAAGGCGTCTACGGCCTGGGTGATGCGACGCTCAACGGTCGGGAGCTGGCCGTGGTGTCTTATCTTCAGGATCACGTGGTGCCCTGCCTGATCGGTCGCGACCCGCAGCAGATCGAGGATATTTGGCAGTACCTCTATCGCGGCGCCTACTGGCGTCGGGGGCCGGTGACCATGACCGCGATTGCGGCGGTGGATACCGCTCTCTGGGATATCAAAGCCAAAATTGCCGGCTTACCGCTCTACCAGTTGCTCGGAGGGAAGTCCCGCGACGGCGTTATGGTCTATGGCCATGCCAACGGTGGCGATATTGAGGAAACCGTGGATGAGGTGGCGCGCTATATTGAGCTGGGTTACAAGGCGATTCGCGCCCAGAGCGGCATTCCCGGCCTGTCGTCTACCTACGGGGTCAGCAAAAACAGCAAGGACAGAAGGCACTACGAACCGGCCGATGCCGCCCTGCCTACCGAGAGCCGGTGGTCGACGGAAAAGTACATGACGTTTGTCCCCAACCTGTTCGACAGGCTGCGCGAAAAATTTGGTTTTGAGTACCACCTGCTGCACGACGTTCACCACCGCCTCACCCCGATAGAGGCGGCCCGGGTAGGCAAAGACCTGGAACCCTACCGCCTGTTTTGGATGGAAGACAGTGTGCCCGCTGAAAACCAGGAGAGTTTCCGTCTGATTCGCCAGCATACGACCACCCCTCTAGCGGTCGGAGAGGTTTTCAACTCTATCCACGACTGCCAGCAGTTGATTACAGAGCAGTTGATCGACTATATCCGCACAACTGTTGTTCACGCCGGCGGCATTTCGCATTTGCGCCGTATTGCCAACCTGGCTGACCTCTACCATGTACGTACGGGTAGTCACGGAGCCACGGACCTGTCCCCGGTGTGCATGGGCGCCGCGCTGCACTTTGATACCTGGGTGCCCAATTTCGGTATCCAGGAATATATGCCGCACACTGAAGCAACCGATGAAGTATTCCCGCACGATTATCACTTTGCCGATGGCTACCTGTATCCCGGGAACAAGCCCGGTCATGGTGTGGATATCAACGAAGAGCTGGCAGCCGAGTACCCTTACAAGCCTGCCTACCTGCCGGTAAACCGCCTGCAGGACGGAACCTTGTTCAACTGGTAATCGCCCAGGACAGTAAATTTTTTAACCGCCTCAAGGAAAAACTTTTCAATGCCCTACCGGCCGCCAATGCGGCCGGTCGCTGCCCTAAAGAGTTGGTTTGAGAAAATGAAAAAATACGCAATCTTCTTCATAGTCACGGCATTGTTAATCAGTACATCAGGATGTGCTAATGAGAAGGCGTTCTATGCCGCAGAAGCAATCAGTGGGGCTGGACATGCGCCACTGTTGGACAATTCAGCAGAAATTGACCAATTCACGGTCGTAAAGCCTGCTGACCCCAATATAGAGTATTACGGCCGCTGGGACAAAAGTGATCCGGATTCCTATCACAGCTATTGGGGTGGAGCATACCTGAAGGTCAGGTTTACAGGTGCGAATGTACAAATCAAGTTAAACAAAGCGACTACGCTTCTTGTGAAGATCGACGATGCCGCTGATAAATTGTTCAGCAATGTCAATGGGACCGTTGATTTAACGCCTGATGGATTACCTCCAGGAACGCATACGCTAAGAGTTGCAGCACAATTTGATCAGAAAGAAATTGCATTTAACGGTCTGGTTTTTGATGCAGAGGCAACGACGGTAGCACCTTCCAGTTCCAACAATAAGATCGTCGAGTTCATTGGTGATTCGATTACTACCGGTGCGGATACTACCTATGGAAATGGGGCTGCATTCGCGTGGGTGGCAGGCGACTTGTTGGGTGTCGAGCATACGCAGATTTCAGATCCTGGCATAGCGCTTGTGGATGGATACGGAGCGCATCCTGTAGGAATGGAATCTGCCTATTCAAAATTGCAAACACCCAATTACACAACAACGTCAAACTGGGACTTTTCAACCTATACGCCTGCGGCCATTGTCGTAAACCTGGGCTCAAACGATCATTACACCGACATCGATCCGGCTCTTTTTCAAAGTCGTTACATCGATTTCCTGGCATACCTGAGGCACATTTACCCCAATACTGAGATATTCAGCCTAAGACTGTTTAACGGCTGGTTTGAGACTGAAGTCAAAAATGCGGTAGATGCCAGAATCGCAGCGGGTGACGCCAAGGTTCACTATATTGATACCAGCGGGTGGCTTGAGGGGTATGGAACTGCCAATCCGGTAGACTACGTAAAGAAAAGCAGTCCGAGTGTTCACCCATCCCCCCTGGGTCATGCAAAGGTCGCCAAACAATTGGCTCCTGCTTTAAAGCCTTACTTGGACAGTACACGGAGTCCAAACCCATGAAAAAACCTCTCGTTATTGCAGTGGGGTTGCTGGCATACGCAGCCTCCGTATTCGGCCAGGAGGTTATCCTGCCCGATTTTCACGCTGATCCGTCCCGTCGGACCATTTAAGGGTGCACTTGACGAGCCCTTGGTTTAAAAGAATTTCAAACTAACGATTAGAAATCAAACAGAATGAAATTTATCTGCACAATTATTCTCCTGGCAGTATCTGCCTTTAGCCTGGCGCAAAGCCCAAGAGAGACAAAGAATTTTGATTTTGACTGGAAGTTTTTTCTCGGAGATTCCTCTGAAGCCAAAAATCCCAATTTCGATGACAGCAATTGGCAGGAAGTACAGTTGCCGCACGACTGGAGTGTAAAGCAGCAAGTGTCAAAGGAGAATGCCGGGCAAGGTTGGATGGCAGGAGCAATGGGTTATTTCCCTGGAGGCATTGGTTGGTACCGCAAAAGTTTTACAGTCCCCAAATCCCATGAAAACAAAAAGGTAGTTATTCAATTTGACGGGGTATACCATCAAAGCAATGTGTATCTCAACGGTAAGCATTTAGGATTTCATCCTTATGGATATACCACCTTCGAATATGACTTAACCCCTTACTTAAACTACGGAGGGGAGAATACCATTGCCGTGAGAGTAGACCATAGCGACAGCCCTTCATCACGCTGGTATTCAGGCTCAGGGATCTACAGACATGTTTGGCTAAAAGTTACTGATCCGATACATATCGCAACATGGGGGACATACATCACCACTCCGGAAATTTCAGAAAAGGAAGCGCAAGTCAACATAGCTACCACTATTGAGAACAGCAGTAAAAGTCTGGTAGAAGTTTTGGTAGAAAACCGGATCGTTGACAAGGAGGGAAAGCAAATCGCTTTAGAGAAATCGAAGCTTCAGGTTGGTAAATCGAAGCAAGAGACCCTGCAGCAATCCTTAAACCTCAAGGAACCGCAGCTCTGGTCCATCGAAGAGCCTTACCTGTACACGATGGAAACCAAGGTAAAAGTAAATGGTAAAACGGTTGACGAATACAAAACCACTTTTGGTGTCAGGGAAATAAGGTTCCGCCCGGATAAAGGCTTTTTTCTTAATGGAAAGAATATCAAGATGAAGGGTATGAACCTCCATCTTGATGCGGGATCTCTGGGTACTGCAGTCCCTGATAAGTCATACTTGCGCAGGCTTCAAATACTCAAGGAATATGGCGTCAACGCGATCCGCCTCTCCCATAATCCGCCTACTTCGGAGTTCCTGGACATGTGCGACAGGTTGGGCTTTGTAGTCATCGGCGAAGCGTTTGATAAATGGAAAGGTGGGTATTATGCGAAATATTTCGATGAGTGGTGGCAACAAGACATAGAAGCAATGGTGCTGCGGGACCGCAATCACCCCTCTATTGTGCTGTGGAGCATCGGAAATGAAACAGATGAGCAGTTCGATACGAGCGGAAAAGGCACGGAGCGGGCTATCAAGTTAAGAGATTATGTTCATGACCTGGATCCCAGTCGATTGGTTACAGCTGCGCTTCGGCCGGATCAGGAGAGAAGGTATAATGTAAATGGTTTTGCCCAAAGCCTGGATGTAGTTGGTTATAACTACCAAGAGCCCTGGCTGGAAGATGAAAAAAGAGAATTTCCCGATCGAATTATCTACGTATCTGAAGCCTTTTCTTACTATCGCGGGAGAAAAGATCAGTTCAGAGCTTTTGACCCTATTAATCCATGGTTCGATGTAGCGAACAATGACTTTGTTTTTGGTCAGTTTCTTTGGCCCGGGATTGATTATTTGGGTGAAAGCAAAGCATGGCCGAGCTTCGGACGGGTGAACGGTCTTTTTGATGTCAGTATGGTTGAAAAACCCGCAGCTGCATTTCACCGGTCCGTTTGGAATGATGTGCCCATGGTGAGAATCGCAGTAGCCGATCAGTCGCTGGATATGGACACAGGAAAGCCGCACTGGAGCTGGCCTTTTTTAGCAGGCCACTGGAGTTTCCCCCAATATGAAGGGCGCGTCATCCAGGTGCATACCACCACCAATTGCGATAGTGTGGAATTGGTCTTGAATGATAAATCCTTAGGATTCCGAAATACTTCTGATTATTCGAATAACACGATCACCTGGCATGTCCCTTATGAAAAAGGCCGCATTGTGGCCAAAGGATACAAGGCAGGCCGGGAAGTAGCTTCCTATGAGTTGAAAACCGCCGGAAATCCTGCACAAATTCTATTGTCCCCTGACCGTACACAGATTTCCGCCGATGGTCAGGACCTGTCTCACATTGCGATCAGGCTTGTGGATGAGAATGGTGTCGTAGTTCCAAATGCAGACCAGGAAATTACGGTAGAGGTGGTTGGCAATGGCAGGTTGCTTGGGCTGGACAATGGAGACCTCAGAGACCCTTTCACCGGACACTCGATTCAAACCTATTTTGGAAAGGCCCTGCTTACGCTTCAATCGGGTCGTTCAAAAGGAACAATAAGGGTAAGAGTCTCTTCGGAAGGGTTGTCAGATGAGGTGTTAACCCTTGAGGCACAATAGTAATTGCGGATATTAGGTAGACAACATTATGAAAAAAATTCCCATAAAAACTCTCGTTATTGCAGTGGGGCTGCAGGCACTCACAACTCCCGTATTCGGCCAGGAAGTCATCCTGCCTGATTTCCATGCTGATCCGTCCGCTCGCGTGTTTGATGAAAAGCTGTATGTCTACCCTTCCCACGATGCCGAGGGAGCGCGCAACTGGAAGGGTATGGTGGATTGGCACGTCTTCTCCACGGACGATATGGAGACCTGGACCGATCATGGTGTTATTTTCAGCCTCGAAGACATCGCCTGGGCTGACGAAGAAGCCTGGGCACCGGATTGCATAGAGCGAAATGGAAAGTACTATTTTTACTTTACCGCGGGAGGGGAGATCGGCGTAGCTGTGTCAGATTCTCCGATCGGGCCGTTTAAGGATGCGCTCGGCAAGCCTCTTGTAAGAAAGCATGAGGCGGGAATTGAATATATGATAGACCCCAACGTTTTCATAGATGATGACGGGCAGGCATTTCTTTACGTCGGCGGCGCTAAGCAGCTGGGTGTGGTGAAATTAAAAGAGGACATGATTACCCGCGACGGGCCAATTCAACGTCTGGATATGAAGGGATTCTACGAAGGCCTCTGGGTCCACAAGCACAATGGCATTTACTACGCAAGCTACCCCACCAGGCCACCCGGACAGCGTGAAGCCAATCGAATGTTTTACAGTACCGCCAAGAGCCCGTTAGGCCCGTTTGAATTCAAGGGGGAGATAATAGATAGTCATTCGTTCAACGTTCATGGATCGATTACCGAATTCAAAGACCAGTGGTATCTTTTCTATCATGTCGAGGGGCCCAGTCACTGGGAGCGGCGCGTATCCATGGCACCGCTGTCTTACAATGATGATGGCACGATTCAACCGATAGAAATCCCGCCTTTGAAATAATAAGCCGCTTGATCGGGTAAATGGCGGTTTGTAGATACTCTATTTCAAATCCGGTATTTATAGGTTTGTCATACCGGCGCGGGAATGACGAGCGTACTTGGTAGGGGCGAACCTTGTGTTCACCCGGGCGGGCCACTGGCCCGCTTGCCGAGCTGGAACTCGGCGTTCCCAGGGTTCTGCCCCTCTAATCTTCGTAACAATGTGATGCTTATGATTAAAAAATTATTGAGTTTCTTTGCAATTACCTTGATTGCCCTGGACTCCACAGCGATGGAAAAATTGATCGTCAACACCGACAGCAGGGAGTCGATCTCCCTGAACGGCACTTGGCACTATATCGTCGATCCCTACGAAACCGGCTTCTATACCTACCGTTACAAGGAGCGGGGCGAGGGCGACCGGGAAGCCTACTGGAACCGGCCGGTGGCGAAGGATAAGCTCGACCGGCTGGAACACGGATATCAAAAACCCTATTCCATCGAAGTACCTGGGGACTGGAATTCCCAGAGCGATACGCTCACCTACTACGAGGGTACCATCTGGTACCAGCGGGATTTCGACCTGCGGAAATTGAAAAAGGGGGAGAGGGCATTCCTCTATTTCGGCGCAGTGAACTATGAGGCGCATGTCTATGTCAACGGGAAGAAGCTGGGAAGCCACAAAGGTGGTTTTACCCCGTTCAATTTTGAAATTCCCGCAGATCTCCTGAAAGAGAAAGACAATTTTCTTGTGGTAAAAGTCGACAACAAGCGACACCCGCAGGAAATCCCCACGGTCAATACCGACTGGTGGAACTATGGCGGTATTACCCGGGACGTCAAACTGCTGGTCACGCCGGACAATTTTATTCAGCAGTATGCCCTGCAGCTGGACCCGGCACAGGATATCCGCAAGGCCAAGAAGGACAGCCGTTTTCTGGTGTCCGGCAGCGTCGACCTGAACAGGGCGGCCGGCAAGGGCGACGTGACCATCGCCGTTCCGGAACTCAGCTTCGAACGCCGTTTCCCGGTGAGCGGCGGCCGGCTGGAATTCGAGTTCGAGCTGGAAGACCTGGGGCTCTGGTCTCCCGACAGTCCCAAGCTGTACCAGGTGAAGCTGGACTTCAATGGCGAGACGCTTACGGATAGCATCGGTTTTCGCAAAATCGAGACTGCCGGCAAAAAAATACTGTTGAACGGCGAGCAGGTATTCCTGCGCGGCATCAGTGTTCACGAGGAGATTCCCCAGCAGGTGCGAAGAGCCTTCAGTGCGGAGGACGCGGAACAGCTCCTTACCTGGGCGAAGG
This sequence comes from Microbulbifer rhizosphaerae, assembly GCF_014191725.1. Lineage (GTDB taxonomy): Bacteria > Pseudomonadota > Gammaproteobacteria > Pseudomonadales > Cellvibrionaceae > Microbulbifer > Microbulbifer rhizosphaerae. Next base: position 64,545 of record NZ_JACHWZ010000008.1, on the reverse strand, counting down.
AGCTGAACGCCAATATGGTGCGCCTCGCCCACTATCCCCACAACGAGCAGATGACCCGTATGGCAGATGCCATGGGAATACTGGTCTGGTCGGAGATTCCGGTCTACTGGACTATCGACTTCGGCAGTGATGAGGTGCTGGACAAGGCCAAAACTCAACTGGAGGAGATGATCGTTCGCGACAGGAACCGGACCTCGGTGATCATCTGGTCCGTCGGCAACGAGACACCAGTCAGTCCCCTGCGCACCAGCTTTATGAAATCCCTGATCGACAAGGCCAGGTCCCTCGATGACAGCCGCCTGATTTCCGCGGCGCTGGAAGTCGGTTACAACGGCGATGTCAACCGTATCGACGACCCGCTGGGCGCATATACCGATATCGTCTCGGTGAACGAGTACCTGGGTTGGTATGGCGGCCTGCCGGATGATTGCCGCACCGCAAAGTGGGAAGTCGCCTATGACAAGCCGCTGTTTTTTAGCGAAACCGGGGCCGGAGCCAAAGGTGGTTTTTATGCCGACGAAAAAACCCGCTGGAGCGAAGAGTTCCAGGAGTGGTTTTACAAAGAACAGGTGGCCATGTTCAAGCGGATGCCGGACAACTACAGCGGTCTCTCTCCCTGGATACTGGCGGACTTCCGCTCACCCCGGCGAAACCACCCGGTTTACCAGCAGGGCTGGAACCGAAAAGGCCTGATCGATGATAAAGGCATCAAGAAGAAAGCGTTCGCGGTATTGAAAAATTACTATCGGGAGATAGAAAACGCTCAGTAAAGCGATGCCCGAAACCTGATATCGGGTTAGAACCTGACTCCGGCGGGCCAAGCGGTTTCATCTTCACCGGGAGTGACGTTTACCGGGTTTGTTATTGGCAAGGGTAATTTCAACGGATCAAATCATGAAACGAATACTATTCAGGCTGTTTTCGACTTGGCTGGTTCTGGGGCTCGCCGCGTGTAGTGGGGAGCAGCAATACGCACTGCAGAGCCCCGATGGACGCATCGCGGTGGAGATAGAACTGAATGATCGGGGCCAGTTGCACTACTCGATCACGCGTGACCGGGCCGAGGTGCTGCAGCCCTCGCAGATGGGACTGGTACTGAACGATCGCGACCTGGGCAGCGAACTGCGCAACCTGAGTGCGGGACCTGTGAACCAGGTGCGCGATGACTACACCATGGTTCAGGGCAAGCAGCGGGTGATCGAGTACCGGGCCAACGAGCAGATGTATCGCGTAGAAAATACGGATGGTGAAATCCTGCAGATTGTACTGCGTGTATTCGACGATGGTGTGGCTTTCCGCTACCGGGTTCCCGGAGATACGCAAAGTGAGTACGAGCTGAAGGAGGAACTCACCAGTTTTGCCTTTGCCGCTGACAGTCGCGCCTGGCTGCAGCCGATGGCCGAGGCGCAGACCGGCTGGGCGAATACCAACCCCTCCTACGAAGAGCACTACCAGATGGATATTCCTGTTGGCGAGGCATCGCCTTCCGGGGCCGGTTGGGTTTTCCCCGCGCTGTTTCACACCGGCGGTGGCTGGGCCCTGATTACCGAGGCGGATATGGACGGCCGATACCACGCTTCCCGCCTGCAGGCGGAATCACCCGATGGCGAATACCGTATCGGCTATCCGATGGCACCGGAGAAATTCACCGGCGGCGCCCTGATGGCGCAGGCCGAACTGCCGCTTGAATCTCCCTGGAGGATTATCGCTATCGGTGACCTGCCGACGATTGCGCGGTCGACCCTGGGCACCGATCTGGCTGAACCGGCTGTGTCCCTCATGCCGTGGGTGAAACCGGGGCTGGCGAGTTGGAGCTGGGCACTGCTGAAAGACGCCTCGGTGAACTACGAAACCCAGAAGCGTTTTATCGACTACTCAGCGGATATGGGCTGGCCCTATACATTGGTGGATGTGAACTGGGACCAGAATATTGGTTACGAAAAAATCGCCGAGCTTGCGGACTACGCCGCGCAGAAAAATGTCCGCTTACTGCTCTGGTACAACTCCTCCGGCGCCTGGAACAAGACCGAGTATACGCCCAAGGGCGCGCTACTGGAGCGCGACAAGCGCCGCCTGGAGTTCGCGCGCCTGCAGCAGATGGGCATCGCCGGTGTCAAAGTGGATTTCTTTGCCGGCGACGGCCAGTCGATGATTGCTTACTACCGGGATATTCTCGAAGACGCGGCAGATTTTGAACTACTGGTGAATTTTCACGGTGCCACACTACCGCGTGGATGGCAGCGCACCTTCCCCAACCTGATGACCATGGAGGCGGTGCGTGGTATGGAATTTATCACCTTTGGGCAGGGGGCCGCCGACCGGGCACCCGGGCATATGGCCATGCTGCCGTTCACGCGCAACGTTTTTGACCCGATGGATTTTACTCCCACGGCATTTTCGGAAATCCCGAATATCGACCGCCGCACCAGCAACGGCTTTGAACTGGCACTGCCGGTGCTTTTCCTATCGGGCCTGCAGCATATTGCCGAAACGGATGAAGGCATGGCAGGGGTACCGCAGTATGTGCGGGACTACCTGGGCCATATTCCCAGCGTCTGGGACGAGAGCCGCCTGCTGGACGGCTATCCCGGAAAGTTCGCCGTGATGGCGCGCAGAAACGGCGACACCTGGTATATCGCCGGCATCAACGGCGAAGAGGAGGCCAGGAGACTGCAGCTGGATCTGTCCTTTATCGGCCCGCGAGCGGGTGAGCTGATCACCGACGGTAACACGCCGCGAGAGTTTACCCGCAGCGAAGTGGAAACCGGCAGTGCCGTTGCGGTGGAAATCTCGGGTCACGGTGGTTTTGCAATGAAATTTCCCGGCGAAAACCTGGCGCGAAACTGACTGATAGCTGCAGAAGATGTAATAAACTCGGTGAGTTCAGATCAGAAGAAGGTTAGCCCCGCTGTGGCGCGATCAATGGGTTGAAGCAATATCCTTCAGGCCCTCGTATACCAGTCGCGCCACTTCCACGCCGCCTTCTGGCTGGAAGTGGGTATTGTCGTTCTGGCCGTCGGGGTAGGCGGGAAATTGACCGGCGGTCAGGTTCATGAAATAGGTTTTGCTGACGTATTCCTGACCTTTTTCGCTGAAGAAGGCCTTGGATCGCTCTTGCAAGTCAATCCATTCGACCCCATCTTGCTGGGCCACTTTCCGTGCGGCGTCATCATACTCGCCGTGGTCGTTCATCAGTTTGCCGTTTTCCCACGGATAGTTCCGGGCCACGGGGGTGAGGATGATGGGGGTGGCACCGCGAGCCCGGGTTTGGTCGATAAACAGACGCAGGTATTGCTTGTAGCCCTCAACCGTGACGTAGCGCTCGGTCTTTTTGACGGAGGCGTCGTTGTGGCCGAACTGGATCAGTACCAGGTCGCCGGGTTTCAGGTCTTGGTAAATGCCTTCCCAGCGACCCTCCTCGAAAAAGGTGCGGGTACTGCGCCCGCCCCGGGCGCGGTTCACCACCTTCACCCGATCACCCTGAATCAGGGGGCGCAAGGCTTCCAGGTTTTCGCCGTTGACGAAGGGCTCGAATTTTTGTCCCCAACCGGTCACGGGATGGCGGCTTTCCCAATAGTCGGCGTTGAGGGTCTGGTCGGTCATGGTGGAATCGCCAGCCAGATAAATATGGGTGGTGTTGATGTGATCCCGGGCCGGGGCTGACGGTTGGGTGGCGCTGGCTTGCAGAGCCCAGAGCGCGCTCAGGGCCAGGGCGAAACGGATAAGCGATTTCATTCTCTCACTCTCTTTGGATTGATATCTTTATTTTGGGGACGAAGGGCGGGGGATCATACAAATTAAGTGCGGTGGGGGCAAACGGGTAACGAACACCGAGGCCTATAAGATAAGCAGGGTCAAACGTAAACGGATGGAAACCTGAATCCGTAGCTTCGACATGCGGAAAAACGCTTCTGAAGCGGAACAAAGCCAAGCGCAGGTGCATCAAAACCGTGATGCGCCGGAACGACGAAAGCGCGCTGTAGGGGCAAACCTTGTGTTCGCCCCCTCCAGTGGGCAGTGGGCAGTGAATATAGGTCGGGCAGTTTAGTGGGTATAGGTCAGGCAGTTGATCGAAGGGCCCACCTTGATACCGTTCGCGGAGCACTCCAGGTCGTCGTTGTGCGCGCAGTCGGTCATCTTGCAGGCGCCAACACCGGCAGTACGAGCACTCTTGGTATGGTGGGAGTTGCCGAAAAAGGTGTCGCAGTCGGGCTCGTCGCCCTCCCCGACGGTGATCGCTCTGGCGTGGCAGGCTGCGCCGGCATTGTAGGCGCACTGGGTCACCGCGCACTGGGTCACTTCCGGCATATCGGTTGCAATAATCATGACGGCCTCTCCGGGCTGCTAGGGACTTACGTTGGAGCCTAGCCCACGCATCGACCAATCGCCAATAGCCTCTCCCACTCCCAATCAGTTATAAAGTGCTCAGAAGCGACAAATAGACAAAAAAGGTCGCGCGGAGTGAGCGAATGATCGGCAAACCCTTCCTGTTGGTTTTTGCCCTGCTGTACGTGGCGGTACTGTTTTGGGTGGCCTGGCGCGCCGAGCGGCGCAAGGGCTGGCTGCTGCGCTACCGCCCCCTGGTCTACGCGCTGACCCTGGCGGTTTACTGCAGTTCCTGGACCTTCTTCGGCGCCGTGGGCCAGGCGGTCAACAGCACCTGGAGCTACCTGCCCATCTACCTGGGTCCCATGCTGCTGTTCCTGTTCGGCGGCGGCTTCCTGCGCAAGCTGATGCTGGTGAGTGAGCGGCAGAAGGTCACTTCCATTGCCGACTTTATCGGCTCCCGCTACGGCAAGAGCCAGGGGCTGTCCGCGCTGGTGACCCTGCTGGCGATTGTCGGCAGCCTGCCCTATATCGCCCTGCAGCTGCGCGCGGTGACCATGGCCTGGGACACGGTCGGCGATGGGCCGGGCTCCGGCAGTTTTATCGATCTCGACACCGCCCTGGCCACCGCACTGCTGATGGGGCTCTTCGCCATGCTGTTCGGCACCCGCCACCTGGAGGGGCGCGAGCGCAACCGCGGGGTGGTGGCGGCCATCGCCCTGGAGTCGGTGGTGAAGCTGTTTGCTTTTGGCGCGGTGGCCGCGCTGGCCGCCGGGCTGCTGCTCGACGGCGGCGATGTGCTTTCCCCCGGGCAATTGGACCCCCTGGTGCCGGACGCCAATTTCCTCACCCAGACCCTGCTGGCCACGGTGGCGATCGTCTGCCTGCCGCGGCAGTTCCATATGGCGGTGGTAGAGTTCCAGGACCAGCGCGACCTGCGCACCGCGCGCTGGCTGTTGCCCTTGTATCTGGGGCTCTTCTCTCTGCTGATTCTGCCCATCGCCCTGGTGGGGGAGCCGATGCTGGCCCTCGGTCTGCCGGAACCGGACAGCCTGGTGCTGACCCTGCCCATGGTCGGCGGCAACAGCGCGCTGACCCTGCTCGCCTATATCGGCGGCTTCTCCGCCGCCACCGGTATGGTGATCGTCGCCTCGGTGACCCTGGCGGTGATGATCTCCAACGAACTGGTGGCGCCCCTGTGGCTGTTCCTGAGTCGCTACACCCGCCTGTCCGCCGCGTCCCTGGGCAACCACCTGCGCCTGATCCGCCGGGCCAGCATCCTGTTGCTGCTGCTGATGAGCTGGGGCATGCATAAAGCGATCACCGGGGTGGCGCCGCTGGCGTCTATCGGCCTGCTGTCCTTCGCCGCCGCCGCGCAGCTGGCACCGGCGCTGATCGGCGCCCTCTACTGGCGCCGCGCCCACCGCCTGGGGGTGCTGGCGGGACTGGTGGCTGGCTACGGGCTCTGGTTCTACTGCCTGGTGCTGCCGGCGGTGTACCCGCAGCACCTGCTGCTCTCCCAGGGCCTGTTCGGTCAGCAGTGGCTGAGGCCGGAGCAGCTGTTCAGCCTGTCGGAGCTGGACCCGCTGAGCCACGGCGTCTTCTGGAGCCTGCTGGTCAACCTGCTGTTATTCGCCGCGGTGTCCCTGGTGTGCCGACAGCAGGCCCGCGATCGCCGCCAGGCGGACGCCTTCGTGGAACTGACCGAACTGGACCGCAGCGCCGACCTGGAATTGACAGCCATTCAGGTGGGCCAGCTGCGCAGCCTGATGCAGCCCTTCGTGGGGCCGGAGCGCCTGGAGGAGATCTGGAGCGGCTTCGAGCGGCGCAGCCAGCAGCGCCTGCTGGCGGACGATGCGGCGCCGCGTTTTGTAGTGCAGGAGTCGGAGAGCATTCTGGCGGGTATCGTCGGCTCCGCCACCGCACACCAGGTGGTGGACCTGCTGCGCAGCAACCGGCCTTTCGGGCTGGAGGATATCGCGCGGCTGGTGGACGGTACCTCACAGAAGCTGCGCTTCAGCCAGGAGCTGCTGCAAACTACGGTGGAGACCGTCGGCCAGGGCATCAGCGTGGTGGACGCGGAACTGTGCCTGGTGGCCTGGAACCGGCACTATGTGGAGCTGTTCGACTACCCGGAGCGGTTGCTGTACATCGGCTGCCCGGTGGCGAATCTGTACCGCTACAACGCTGAGCGCGGCCTCTATGGCGAAGGGGTGGACATCGAGGCGGAGATTGAGCGGCGCCTGGAACTGCTGCGCCACGGCAGCGCCCATCGTTTCGAGCGCCGACTGTTCAACGGCACCATCGTGGAGGTGCGTGGCACGCCCATGCCTGGCGGCGGCTTCGTGACCACCTTTACCGATATCAGCGACTACCGTGCCGCGGTGGACGCCCTGGAGGAAAACAAGCGCACTCTCGAAGAGCGGGTGCAGCAGCGCACCGCGGAGCTGCTGCGCAGCAACGAGGCGCTGCAGGCAGAGAACCGCCGTCGCGCCGAGGTGGAGGCGAAGATGCGGGAGCTGCACGCAGCCAAGACCCGCTTTCTCGCCCACACCAGCCACGACCTGCTGCAGCCGATCAACGCCGCGCGCCTGTTTATCGCCTCCGCCCAGCAGAAGGCCGAGAGCTGTGCCTGGGCAAAGACCCTGAAGGATATGGCGCATGTGGACAGCGCGCTCAACTCGGCGGAGCAACTGATCAGCGCGCTGCGGGAGATCAGCCGTCTGGACGCCGGCAACCTCACGCCGAGGCGCGAGCACTTTCCGCTGGGGGAACTGCTCGACGCCCTTACCCTGGAGTTCCGGGCCATCGCCGCCAGCCGTGGCCTGCGGTTGCGCTATGTGCCCACTGCCGCCTGGGCGTACACCGACCGCCACCTGTTGCGCCGCATCCTGCAGAATTTCCTCAGCAATGCGCTGCACTACACCACCCGCGGCCGGGTGTTGCTGGGGGTGCGCCGGCGCGGGGAGGAACTGGAAATCCAGGTGTGGGATACCGGCCCGGGCATAGCGCCGGAAGCCCAGGCGCAGATCTTCGAGGAATTTGTACGGTTGTCCTCCGCGGAGAGGCCCGCCGACAAGGGGTTGGGCCTGGGCCTGGCCATCGCCAAACGCAGTGCCGACCTGCTGCAGCACCCCATCGGCGTGCAGTCCACACCGGGCCGAGGTTCCCTGTTCTGCATCCGGCTGCCGCTGGGCCGGGCCGATATGGCGCCGCGGCCGCGGCCACAGCCACTGGCGGCGGGTGGCGACCTGTCGGGAATCGGGGTGCTGTGTATCGACAACGAAGAGTCGATCCTGCGGGGAATGCAGAGCCTGCTGGCGGGCTGGGGCTGCCGGGTGGTGGCGGCCCGATCCCTGAGAGAGGCCCTGGCGGTCTGGCCCGGCGGCGAGCCGCCGCAACTGGTGATCGTGGATTACCATCTGGATCGGGAGGAGACCGGCATCGGCGCCCTGGAGGGATTGAGCCGGCACTGGCGACAGCCGCTGCCGGGCATACTAATCAGCGCGGACATCTCCGAACAGGTGCGCGAGGCCGCGGTGGAGCGGGGCTGCTACTACCTGTCCAAGCCGGTGAAACCGGCGGCGCTGCGCAACCTGGTGCGGCGGTTGGCGAGGCGACCGGCGGTGGAGAGTGGTTAGAGTGCGAACGAGCCTGTAGGAGCGGGCTCCCAACTGTCAGGCCAGCGCCGGCGAGGGCTTCGGCGGCGGCGGGGTGAACTGCCCCGGGGGCTCCACATCCAGGCTGCCCAGGGCCAGTACCGCCTGGGTGCGCGAACTGACGTTCAGTTTGCGGAACAGCGCGGTGAGGTGCGCTTTCACCGTGGCCTCAGTGACGTTCATCTCGTAGGCGATCTGCTTGTTGAGCAGCCCCTCCGCGAGCATGGTGGCCACGCGGAACTGCTGCGGAGTCAGCGAGGCCACCACATCGGCCACCGCCAGCTCCGGCGATTCCCGGCCGCAGTGCCCGGCCACCGCCTCCGGCAGCCAGATCTCTCCCGCCAGTACCTGCTGCAGCGCCCGGGCGATGGTCTCCGCCGGCGCCGACTTGGGCAGGAAACCACAGGCGCCGTAGTCGATCGCTCGACACATCACTTCCGGCTTCTCGTTGGCGGACACCACCATCACCGGCAGCTCCGGACACTGGCCGCTGAGAAAAATCAGCCCGCTAAAGCCCCGCGCGCCCGGCATATGCAGGTCCAGTAACAACAGATCGGCATCGCTGTGCCCGGCCACGCAGCGCTGCAGGCTCTGCATATCCTCCGCCTCGTACAGTTCGGCACCGGGAAAAGTCTGGGTGATGGACTGGCGCAGGGCGCTGCGGAACAGCGGGTGATCGTCAGCGACAATGAACTTAGGTACCGCATCCTCGGCATTCAAGTGCATGGCCATCGCTCCCTCATCATCAATAGCCCCTTGGGCAGGGGCAGCGCGCTCGAATTTTATACTTTTTGTAGTGTACGCGGGTGTCTTGAGACTTTGTTATTGTTTATTGCTATTGGAATACGGCTGAGTGGCTTTTCCCTACCGGTACTTTCCCCTTTCCCTGTAGGAGCGGCCGTTGGCCGCGATCGATATTTCCCACTCGGCAAGATCGATCGCGGCCAACGGCCGCTCCTACAATGACGGTAAAATTCCCAAATCCGTAAGGTGGATAAGCTGAGCGCGTCCACCAAGCGGGCCTGCGGCCCGCGTGCCGAGCTGGAGCTCGGCACTCCCGGCTAGGCTGTCTGCGCCAGCGCGACGCGGCCGTCGATCAGCTGCTGCACCACCGAGGGGTCCGCCAGGGTGGAGATATCCCCCAACTGGTCGCACTCATCCGCGGCGATCTTGCGCAGGATGCGCCGCATGATCTTGCCGGAGCGGGTCTTGGGCAGGCCCGGGGCCCACTGGATCACATCCGGGGTGGCGATGGGACCTATTTCGCTGCGCAGCCAGTCGCGCAGGGCCCGGCGCATCTCCTCGCTGGGTTCCCGGTCGCTGTTCAGGGTCACGTAGATGTAAATACCCTGGCCCTTGATCTCGTGGGGGAAGCCCACCACCGCGGCCTCGGCCACCGCCTCGTGGGCCACCAGGGCGCTCTCCAGTTCCGCGGTGCCCATGCGGTGGCCGGACACGTTGAGCACGTCGTCCACGCGCCCGGTGATCCAGTAATAGCCGTCGGCGTCGCGGCGGGCGCCGTCGCCGGTGAAGTACATGCCCTCGAAGGTGCTGAAATAGGTGTCGATAAAGCGCTGGTGGTCGCCGAACACGGTGCGCATCTGTCCGGGCCAGCTGTCCAGCAGCACCAGGTTCCCTTCGGCGGCGCCCTCCAGAATGTTTCCGCCGTTGTCCACCAGCGCCGGCCGCACGCCGAAGAAGGGGCGGGTGGCGGAGCCGGGTTTGAGCGCAGTGGCGCCGGGCAGAGGGGTGAGCATGGCGCCACCGGTCTCCGTCTGCCACCAGGTGTCCACGATCGGGCAGTGGCCGCGGCCGAAGCTGCGGTGGTACCAGTTCCAGGCCTCGGGGTTAATGGGCTCGCCCACGGTGCCCAGCAGGCGCAGGCTCTCCAGGCTGGCGCCGGCGGTGGGCCTGTCGCCCTCGGCCATCAGCGCGCGGATGGCGGTGGGGGCGATATACAGGATTTCGATTTTATGCTCGTCGATAATCTGCGCGACCCGGGTCACGTCCGGGTAGTTGGGCACGCCCTCGTACATCACCGTGGTGGCGCCGTTGGCCAGGGGACCGTAGATGATATAGGAGTGGCCGGTGACCCAGCCGATATCCGCGGCGCACCAGTAGCGCTCGCCGCGGCGATAGTCGAAGACGTATTCGTGGGTGAGGGAGGCGTAGGTGAGGTAGCCGCCGCTGGTGTGCAGCACACCCTTGGGCTTGCCGGTGGAGCCGGAGGTGTAGAGGATAAACAGCGGGTCCTCCGCGCTCATTTCCTCCGCTTCGCAATCGTCGTTCTGCTGTGCCACCAGTTCGCCGTAGTCGCAGTCGCGGGCGGGATTCCAGGGGACTTCGTCGTCGGTGTAATTGACCACCACCACTTTGTCCACTGAAGTTTCCCGGCACAGGGCCACGGCCCTGTCCACATTTTCCTTCAGCACCACCGATTTGCCACCGCGCTTTCCGGCGTTGGCGGTGATTGCGATGCGCGATTTGCCGTCGTCCATACGTCCGGCCAGCGCCTCCGGGGAAAAGCCTGCGAAGACCACGGAATGCACGGCGCCGATGCGGGCACAGGCGAGCATGGCCACCGCCGCCTCCGGGATCATCGGCATGTAGATGGTCACTACATCGCCTTTGCGCACGCCCAGGGATTTTAGGCCGTTGGCGAGGCGGCACACATCGGCGTGCAGTTCCCGGTAGCTGATCTCTCGCGAGATCCCGGGTTCGTCGCCCACCCAGAGGATCGCGGTGCTGTCGCCGTGTTCGACCAGGTGCCGGTCCAGGCAGTTGGAGGAGACGTTCAGGGTGCCGTCGGCGTACCAGCGGATATGCAGGTCGTCTTTGGCGAAGGACACATCCTTCACTTGGGTATAGGGCTTGATCCAGTCCAGCCGCCGACCCTGTTCGCGCCAGAAGCCTTCGCTGTCGTCGATGGAGCGGCGGTACAGCTCGAAATAATCGGCTTCGTTCAGCAGCGACTGTTCGGCGTAGGCTTCGGGGACAGGGTGGAGGGTTTCTCGGGACACAGCGGGGCCTCTTCGGTCTTATAACTTATCCGGCATTCTGCATTTCCGCGCTGGCGGTGCGTATTAGACATAAGTCGAAATCAGTTCCGCTCCCGCTGTTAGATATTAGTAAGCGGCCGGCACGGTGAGCGATGGCGTGCGCGAGTCGGGTGAACTCGGCACTGGTGGGGGCCTTGACCCCGCGGAATCTGGTAAACCCATCGGATGACGTAGACGCCATCCAGGGACAGCATGTGAAAGTGGATGTTGAGATTCAGCGCCGAGTCAAACCCAGCGTGACTGCGCCAGTGCGGGCTGTTGCGTGGGTCTGCCCCGCTTTCTTGATCAGGTGTGGCAATCACGCGGTAAATAATACCGAGCACCCGGCCCATGATCGTCGGGCGGCTGGCGCACAGAAAGCGTAACTGAAACGGGAAACTCAACACCCACTGGCGCACGAGCTGCTCGGGCAGGACTTCGCCCACCACCAGGGCCACACTCTTGGCCATGCGCCGCTGCTCCGCAGCTTTGCTGATTTTTCTTTTAACGTTGACAGACCATCCTCATGATATTGACTTTTTATTTTACGGATTTTCCGGTCCCTCTTTTGAAGGAATGACCATATCGGTTTCCTGTTCATTGCGTTTAAAAAGCGTTTCGCTGGAAGCGATCCAACCCGATTCGCCGTGAGCCTGCAACACGTAGTGCCCGTTAGGCGTATCAATACCGGCCAGACTCAAACCTTCTCCCACGGTAATGACTACGCGATGGGATTCATTGTAGTTTTCGAGATGCCCGTGCCAGGTAACGCTGCCGTTTTTATGGGTTTCCGCACGATCAACGCGCATTTCAAAATGCGTTCCCAACTGCCAAACTGGAATTTGCAGTGTGTCTCCCGGCATCAACGTTTCAATACGCAACGGGTTAAAGTGAATAAATTCACGGCCGTCATATTTTTGCTCAGGAGTCAGCGGCAGATCATCGGGATGCGTTGCGACGCGCTCCCAGGCTTCGGTCCGGGCCATTGTCTCCACCACCTTCTCCGGATCAAACGATCTACCCGGATGGCGCTCTTGCATTGCTTCCATTCGCGCTTCCAACTGCGGATAGTCGGGATTATCTGAAACTTCGGCATACCTTGCTTGCAGGTCTGCAATGTCGCCACCGCTATCGTCCACTGCGTCTTCATGCTCGCGAATGTTATCGGCTTTTTCAACAACATCGGGCATCGTATTGCCTGTTTTGTCGGAGGGAAGCGCTTCAAAAGCGGATGAGCGACCGGAAGCATCCCCGGGTAGTGAAGGCGTGAACGTATCCCGAAAAACAAAAAAACCAATAGCCACTACTGTGGTGGATAGAATCAGTAGCCCCGGTGTTCTTTTTCCCATTTTTTCTTCTCCTTCAAGGCGTTGAGCAGTTTGGCATGCACTTCTGCATGACCAGCGAGCCTGCGTTTGCGGGCTCGGTTGCGTTGGTTCTGTAAGTCGAGCCACACATATTTGCATTGAGCTATATGCGAAAAAAGGTGAGCACCCGTGGTGCTCACCTACGAGGCTGACTTACTCGAAGGAAAAATGCTGGCTCCACCAGCCGGTATCACAACTTGCCAGTACAATATTTGCCCCATTGGAAACGGAGGAGTTCTCTACGCGGAGACATGATCCAGAACCGCGGTTTTTCAGGATGTAATATCCGCTTCCTGAACTTATTCTTTCGAACATCTCGCTCCAGTAATTGTCGTGACAATCATACTGGTATACATCGCCATCCGATACCCGGATGCATTTTCCGCTGTGTTGTGCCACAAGTTGATGATAGCCGTTACCTAGATTCTTCCATTCAAATTGTTGATTATCACCGCCCCAGCAATCCCATTGGACGATATTCGCGTAGTTATCAGTTGATCGGTCAGAAACATCCACGCACTTATCGCTAACTCTGCTCAGCAAGGTGCTGCTGCTGCCGCCGCTGATGGTGGTCGGTCTGAACTCGGCGATTTCCCCGCGAATATTCTGGATCGCCTTGGCCGCATCGGCTTCATCCGGCTGGCCTTCTTCAACTCCGCACGGCTCACCGTTGCACGTTATTCGCGGGTTGGAGAATTTTGACACGCGCGGCGCGTCGAACAACCAGTGATAAGTCATGATGGAACCGAACGTCTGATCGACGCCGTGCCCCAGTCCGTAGCGGTAACGTGTTCCGCTTTCATCGCCCTGGCGGCGTGAATGGGCCAGTCCCATGTTGTGTCCCAACTCATGCGCCATGGTCATCGGGCCGCAATCCGGTCCCACTACGCCCCAGGCCCACTCGGAAGCGACGGCGAAATAAGCGATGCCGCAACTGCCCTGCTGGTGTATTTGGGTGACGAAATCAGCGCCCAGTTGATTCCTCAGGTTGTTGGCTTCCTCGTCGACACGCAAATTTTCCAATACCGCGCCCATGTCCGAGCCGGCTTCTTCGTGTGGCATGACGCCCACCAGGCGCAACTGAACGTCAACCTGGCTGTCCTGGTAGGCGTTGTTGATTTGGGTCACCCAGTTCTGCATCGCCGTTTCAGGTTGATTATTGAAGTAATTGGCTGAATAGCCGTCGTACAAAACCAGAAGATCGACGGTGACAGCCTGTACTGCACTAACGGCTGTCATTAGCGCCACGGCCAAGCCTGCGCGGATCATGTTGCCGATTTTTCTTTTAATCTTCATGGATATCCTCATGATATTGACTTGTTTATTTTTACGTATTTTCCTCCAGCTCCCCTTTCGAAGGAATGACCGTATCGGTTTCGTCTTCATTGCGTTTAAAAAGCGTTTCTCTTGAAGCGATCCAGCCCGATTCACCGAGAGTCTGCAACACGTAGTGCCCGTTAGGCTCCGGGGAAAATCCTGCGAAGACCATGGAATGCACGGCGCCGATACGGGGCAGGCGAGCATGGCCATCGCCGCCTTGGGAGCCATCGGCATGTAGATGGTCACCACGTCGCCTTTGCGCACGGCCAGGGATTTTAGACCAGTAACCCCAGCTTCAGTGTGACTCAGTACCGCCTTTGCGTACGCCCTGGGATTTGAGATTGACGAAGCGGCACACATCGGCGTGCAGTTCCCGGTAGTTGATCTCTCGGGAGGTCCCGGGTTCGTCGCCCACCCAGAGGATCGCGGTGCTGTCGCCGTGTTCGAGCAGGTGCCGATCCAGGCAGTTGGCGGAGAGGTTCAGGGTGCCGTCGGCATACCCGCGGATATGCAGGTCGTCTTTGGCGAAGGGCGCGTCTTTCACTTGGTATAGAGCTTGATCCAGTTCAGCCGCCGGCCCTGTTCGCGCCAGAAGCCCTCGCTGCCGTTGACTGAGTGACTATACATCCCGAAATAGTCAGATTCGTTCAGCAGTGAGCGTTCGGCGTAGGCCGCGGGGACTGGGTGGGCGGGTTTCTCGGGACACAGCGGGCCTCTTCGGTCTTATAGCTCACCGACATTCTGCATTTCCCGCATCTGTAGTGCGTATTAGACATAAGTCGAAATCAGTTCCGCTCCCGCCATTAGACATTAGTCGAAATTACTCCCGGTTTAGACCAATGGTTAATAGCCGTGCTCGCAAATAAGGGATTACATCTGTACCCGGAATAAAAACAATTTCGGGAGGATGAAGGAATGTCCAGTAGAGAGAGCAATACCATTGTGTTCCGCCTGTCCACGGGCGTCCTGGCTTTATCGGCGATGATCCCGCTGGCGGCAGTGGCGCAGGCTACCAACGAGGAACTGCAACTGCGCATCGAGGAACTACAGGCGCAGGTTTCACAGCTGGCCGAAGAGGCAAAGCGCCGGGAGATGGTGGACAACCCGGAGCCGGAGCAGCCGCAAGAGGGCACGCAGATCGAGTTCGGCGGTTTTATCAAGCTCGACAGCCAGTTCAGCGACTACTCCGACGGGAGTTCCGCCACCGCTGGCATCGGCGAGGATTTCCTGGTGCCCTCCACCATTCCGGTGGGCGGCGAGGACGGGGATACCAAGTACCACTCCCACGCCAAGTCTTCGCGGCTGTTTATCAAGAGCCACACGGCCTTGGCCCGCGGCCACGTGAACACCCACCTGGAAGTCGATGCCATGGCCAGCGGCCAGGGCGACGAGCGCATCAGCAACTCTTATTCCCAGCGATTGCGCCACGCCTATGTGGACTGGCATATCGACGAGAACCGAAGTTTGCTCGCGGGTCAGACCTGGTCCACTTTTTTCAATGTGGGCGCGCTGCCGGAGGGCATGGATTTTGTCGGCCCGGTGGGCACCATTTTCGAGCGCCAGCCGCAGCTGCGCTACACCCACAAAATCGGCGGTGGTAGTATCCAGGTTTCCGCGGAGAACCCGGCTACCACCCTGTACAACGGCACGGAAAACCCCTATGACGACAATGGCATGCCGGATATCGTGCTGCGCTACAACAACAGCATCGGCGATTTCAGCTATTCGGTGGCCTCCATGAGCCGGGAGCTGGCCTATGAGGATGGCGCTGCCGCGGAATCGGTGCGCGGGTATGCGGTCAGCGTATCCGGAAAGTACCAGGTGGGGCGGGATGATATCCGCTTTATGCTCAGCTCCGGCAATGCCCTGGGGCGCTATATGGGCCTGAACGGTTTCCGGTCCGGTATTATTGAAGGGGATGGTGATATTGAATTGATCGACCAGAGTGGCGGCTTCATTGCACTGCGCCATTTCTGGAGCGACCAGTTGCGCACTAACCTTGTGCTGTCGGCCTCCACGGCGGACAACCCGGATGCGGTGTCCGACACCACCGCCTCAGACTATCGGAGCATGCACCTGAACCTGCTCTATTCGCCGGTTCCCAAAATCACTCTGGGAGGCGAATATATCCTGGCGAACAAGGAGGTGGAGAATGTGAGTGGTATACTGGCGGACGACAAAGGCGAACTGAGGCGCCTGCAGTTTTCTGTCAAGTATGTTTTCTGACATTCGTCATTCCGGCGTATGCCGGAATCCATGCTCCGGAGAGCTGGACCCCGGCCTTCGCCGGGGTCACGACCTGAGAAGATTCCGATAAATCGATAATAAGTGCGGAGATAAAAAGATGAGTTTCGAAAGCGAACAACACGCCAAAGACTACTGGAGAGAGAATCTGCGCCTGATGCTCACCCTGTTGTGCATCTGGTTTGCGGTGTCCTTCGGCTTCGGAATATTGCTGGTGGATGCGCTCAATGCCATCAAGCTGGGAGGGTTCAAGCTGGGCTTCTGGTTCGCCCAGCAGGGCTCCATTTATGTGTTCCTGTTGTTGATCGTGGTCTACGTGATCAAGATGAATACGCTGGACCGGAAATACAACGTGCATGAAGACCACGAAAACGAAGAAGAATTCGAGGAAGCACTCGAAGAAGAATTCGGTCAATAGGAGCCCATCATGGATATTCAAACCCTTACCTTTTTGATTGTCGGTGCCACCTTTGCGATCTATATCGGTATCGCCATCTGGTCCCGCGCAGGCTCTACCCACGATTTCTACGTGGCTGGCGGCGGTGTACACCCGGTGGCCAACGGCATGGCCACCGCAGCCGACTGGATGTCCGCGGCCTCGTTTATCTCCATGGCCGGACTGATCTCCTTTATGGGCTACGACGGTGCCGTCTACTTGATGGGCTGGACCGGCGGCTATGTGCTATTGGCACTCTGCCTGGCGCCCTACCTGCGCAAATTCGGCAAGTTCACCGTGCCCGCATTTATCGGCGACCGCTACTATTCGAATACAGCGCGTACCGTGGCGGTAATCTGCGCGGTATTTGTCTGCTTCACCTATGTGGCGGGACAGATGCGCGGCGTGGGGGTGGTCTTCTCCCGCTTCCTGGAGGTGGATATCACCACCGGGGTGATTATCGGCATGGGGGTGGTATTCTTCTACGCGGTGCTCGGCGGCATGAAGGGCATCACCTATACCCAGGTGGCTCAGTACTGCGTGCTGATCTGCGCTTACCTGGTGCCGGCGATTTTCATCTCCATCATGATGACCGGCCACGTGATTCCGCAGATCGGCTTCGGCTCTGAACTGGCCGATGGCTCAGGCACCTACCTGCTGGATAAGCTCGATGGCCTGTCGACGGAACTGGGTTTTACTGAGTATACATCGGGCACCAAGAGCACCATTGACGTCTTCTTTATCACTGCCGCGCTGATGGTGGGTACCGCCGGTCTGCCCCATGTGATCGTGCGCTTCTTTACCGTGCCGAAGGTGCGCGACGCGCGCAAATCCGCCGGCTGGGCGCTGCTATTTATTGCCCTGCTGTACACCACTGCGCCGGCCATCGCCACCTTTGCGCGAGTGAATATGATCGACACCATCAACGGGCCGGAAGGCGAGGGCACACCCCACGCCGAGGCACCCGGCTGGATCGACAACTGGGAGCGCACCGGCCTGATCAGTTGGGAAGACAAGAACGAAGACGGCCGCATGTTCTACGCCGGTGACGAACGCAACGAAATGACCATCGACCGCGACATTATGGTGCTGGCCAACCCGGAAATCGCCAACCTGCCGGCCTGGGTGATCGCGCTGGTAGCCGCCGGTGGTATCGCCGCGGCGCTGTCCACTTCCGCGGGCCTGCTATTGGTAATCTCCACGTCGATTTCCCACGACCTGTTGAAACGGAATTTGATGCCGAATATTACCGACAAGCAGGAGCTGGGCTACGCGCGCATCGCCGCGGCGGTGGCCATCTGTGTGGCGGGATACCTGGGAATCAATCCACCGGGCTTTGTGGCGCAGGTGGTCGCCTTCGCCTTTGGCCTCGCGGCGTCGTCCTTCTTCCCGGCAATTATCATGGGCATCTTCTACAAGCGCATGAACAAGGAAGGGGCGATCGCGGGTATGCTCTCCGGCATTCTCTTTACCGCGGCCTATATCATTTACTTCAAGTTTATCAACCCGGCGGCCAACAGCCCGGAAAACTGGTGGTTCGGAATTTCCCCGGAGGGCATCGGCACCCTGGGCATGGTGCTCAACTTTGCGGTGGCGATTGCGGTTGCCAGGGTTACCAGCGAAGCGCCGGCGCATGTGCAGGAAATGGTGGAGAGCATCCGCTTCCCGAAAGGAGCGGGGGAGGCCAGTGCGCACTGATCCCTGACTGAAAACACCTTACGGTCCTTGGCGAGACACTTGGGTTCCCTCAGAAGTGTCTCGCCTTTTTTGCCATTTCGGGCTTGGAGTCCCGTTGTAGGATGGGCAAAGGAGCGAGGCGACGTGCCCATCATTCCATGCTGTGATGGGCACGACCTCGTGATGGATGGCACGAATACAGAAAATGCGGGGAGCACTTTGTTCTGCTTTCGCTTTGCCCATCATACGGCTTATGCCGGGTTATCGGCCTCCCAGGCCATCAACAGCAGCTCTTCGTCGTCCCCCGGCAATGTGATTTTCCCCTCGGCGCGCAGGCCTATTTTTTCGAGCAGGCGTACAGAGGGCGCGTTATCCGGTAGGACAATGGCTACTATGCGCTTCAAGGCCAACGCCTCGCGGCCGTACTGCATCACCGCCCGCGCCGCCTCCAGCGCGTAGCCGCAACCGCGGAAGCGGGGGAGAAAGGCGAAGCCGATATCCACGTCGTCCAGTCCATCGCGCTTGATCAGGCCGCAGGTACCGACGGGCGTGCCGTCGGCGAGTTCCACCCGGTAGAGGCCGAAGCCGTGCTCGCGGTACATGGTCAGCGGGCCGTCGGCGATATAGCGGCGCGCCGCCTTATCGTTGCGTACACCGCGGTCGCCCACGTTGCGCAGGAAGTCGGGATCGTTCAGAACCGCCAGCATCAGCGGCGCGTCGTCTTCGGTAAGGCGGCGCAGTCGCAGGCGCTCGGTTTTTATCGGGGTCATAAGGCTGCCAGATTGCAAAAATGCAATCTTACACCGCAGTTGTCTTTCAGCGAACCGTGTGCAAAAACTGCAAATGACGCTCGTACTGGGCGAGGATATCGGTGAGCAGCTGGTCCCTGGTCCAGCCCATGACGTCGTAGTCCTGGCCGCCTTCCTGCAGGTGCACTTCCGCGCGGAAATATTTTTCCGGGGAGCCGTCGTCCACCTCATCATTCAGTTCCGCGTCCGGATTGGGGGCGCTGGGCTTCAGGTGGGCCTTGGGATGTATGCCGTAGATGAAATCGATTTCCCCGCTCTGGAGCACTTCCAGGCAAACGGAGTGATTCACCCGGCTGACCGTTGCGGAAAAGCCGTTTTTCTCCATCTCGCTGGCAAATTCCTGCAGCGTCGGTTCCCCCACCTCGCGAATATACTCGCGAACTTCCTCCAGCGAGGGCAGGCGCACCAGGTTTTTCAGTCGCCGCTGCCAGGAGACGGGACTGCCCAGGCTGGCGGGAGCCACCGGCGCGCTCAGTGCAATCCGCTTGGCCGTGTCCCTGCGCAGAGCCGCGATCAACCCGTATATGGCCACCAGTAGTATCACGGAGAAGGGCAGGGCGCTGGCAATCACTGCCGTCTGCAGGGACTGCAGCCCACCGGCCAGCAGCAGGGCGATGGCCACAACACCGATCAGGCCGCACCAGAAGATGCGCTGCCATACCGGTGTATCGTCGCGCCCGTGGGAGGAGAGCATGTTCACCACCATGGCCCCGGAATCCGCCGAGGTGACAAAGAAGACCACCACCATCACCACGGCGAGCAAGGAAAAGAACCCCGGCATGGGGAACTGCTCCAGGAACTGGAATAGCGCCAGCGACTCGTTCTCGCTCACTATCCGGCCCAGTGAGGTCAGTCCCTCATCCAGGATCATATGAATGGCGGAATTACCAAACACCGTCATCCACAGCAGGGTGATCCCAGCGGGTACCAGCATGGCGCCGACAATAAATTCGCGAATGGTACGCCCGCGGGAGATCCGCGCGATAAAAAGCCCTACAAAGGGCGACCAGGACATCCACCAGCCCCAGTACAGAATGGTCCAACCCCCCAGCCAGTCGGTAGGTGCGTAGGCATAGAGATTGAAGGTGCGACTCACCATTACCGAAAGGTAACTGCCGAAGTTCTGCACGAAGGTTTGCAGCAGGTACACGGTACTGCCGAGCAGCAGCACCATCATCAGCAGCAATATCGCCAGCCCCATATTCAGCTGTGACAGCCGCTTGATACCCAGATCCAGGCCCATCACCACGGAGATGGTGGCCAGGATGGTGGTGATTACGATCAGAACCACCTGCGGCCCCGTGCCCACCGGGATATCGAACAGGTGATTGAGCCCGGCGTTGATCTGCAGCACGCCATAACCCAGAGTAGTGGCCACGCCGCACACGGTGCCGACAATGGCGAAGACATCCACCGCGTGGCCAATGGGACCGTGGATGCGCTCGCCGATCATCGGGTAGAGCGCCGAGCGCAGGGTGAGCGGCAGATCGTGGCGGTAGCTGAAATAGGCCAGGATCAGTGCGACGATGGCGTAGATGGCCCAGGCGTGCAGCCCCCAATGGAAAAAGGTGAGCACCATCGCTTCGCGCGCGGCAGCCACGGTGCCGGTTTCACCCACCGGGGGCGACAGGTAGTGCATCACCGGCTCGGCCACACCGAAGAACAACAGGCCGATTCCCATACCGGCGGAAAACAGCATCGCGAGCCAGGACCCGTAACCGTAATCCGGTTTCGCGTGTTCGGGCCCGAGCCTGATCTCGCCGAACCTGGATACACCGATCATCACTACACTGATGAGAACGATCGCCACTACCAGTACGTAGTACCAGCTCATATTGGCCACGATACCCGCCTGCAGAGCCTTGAAGCGCGCGGTGGCGTCGTCGGCGAACAGCACCGCGTAGGCCACCAGCAACAGCAGTACCCCGGTGGCTGTGTAGAATACCGGGGGGTCGAAATGCGCTTTGTTGTCCCTTTGGGGAGGCTTCATGACTGCTATTCCTCGGTGCTGCTTGCGAGCGCGGCGGGTTAAAATAGGCGCTTATTTTAGCGTAGCTGACCACCGTACTTAAATTTTTCGCGAATAACCAGATGCTTCTTCATGATTGAAATTTCCAGGAACCTGAGGATATCCGAATCCGAAGTGGAGCTGAGCGCGGTGCGCGCCCAGGGCGCCGGCGGCCAGAATGTTAACAAGGTGGCCAGCGCGATTCATCTGCGCTTCGATATCCGTGCCTCCTCGCTGCCGGAGGAAGTCAAGCAGCGCCTGCTGGCCCTGCGCGACCGGCGTATTTCTTCCGACGGTGTGGCAGTGATCAAGGCCCAGCGCTTCCGCACCCAGGAAAAAAACCGCGCGGATGCACTGGAACGGCTTTGCGCCCTGATCGAAAAGGCGACCGGTACACCCAGGAAACGCATCGCCACCAAACCCAGCAGGGCCGCGAAGGAGCGGCGGTTGCAGAACAAGACGCGGCGCGGGCAGGTGAAAGCGTGGCGTGGGAAAGTCAGTGAATGAGTGTGGGGCGAACCCAGTGTTCACCCTGACTGGCCAACGACCTAAAGGGAGAAATCATGTCCAAACGCTACGACGCCGATGAACTGCAGCAGTTTGCGGCCGAACTTTTCAAGCGAGTCGGTCTTACCGGGGAACGGGCCTCGGTGATGGCCAATGTTTTCCTGCAGGCGGATTTGATGGGTTTCACCACCCACGGTCTCAACCGGGTGGCGAGCAACCTGCGGTGGCTGCTGAATGGCGAGTCCCGGCGAGAGGGAGAGCCGCGGGTGCTCGCCGACCGCGGCAATTGCTTTAACTGGGATGCCGACTTTCTACCCGGCCCCTGGGTGCTCACCCAGGCGGTGGAGCAGGCGCTGGAGAGGCTGCCGGAGCAGGGAATGGTCACCGCCACCATTCGCCGCAGCCAGCATATCGCCTGCCTGGCTGCCTATCTGCCGCCAGTCGTCGAAAAGGGTTACGTGGCCTTGCTGACCTGTTCCACCCCATCGGAGAACACCGTCAGCGCCCAGGGCGGCATAGATCCGCTGTTCTCCGCCAATCCCATCGCCTTCGCCGCCCCGGCGGGGGATTACCCACTGCTGTTCGATATCAGCATGTCGGTCACCGCCGGTGGCTATGTCAGCCGGGCGCAACGGGAGGGCAGGAAACTGCCGGGCGAATACCTCAAGGACAACGAGGGCAACCTGTCGGACGATCCGGCCGCCTTCGAAAACGGCGGCAGTATCCTACCGGTGGGTGGCGCCGACCACGGCTACAAGGGCGCGGCGCTCAGCGCCATGCTGGAGGTTCTGTCCATGGCCCTGGGCGGTTACGGCCGGGGAGACGAGGAATCGAAAGGAGACGATGAGGCCAACTCGGTATTCCTGCAGATTATCGATCCCAGGGCCTTCGGCCCCCAGGCGGATTTCCTGCGGCAGACCACAGCGCTTTGTCACCTCTGGGAAAAGAGCCGCAGCGAGGGCGATTCCCCGGCCCGCGTACCCGGCCAGCGTGCCTGGGCCGCCCGGGCGCGGCAGTTGGAAGAAGGGGTGGAGCTCTATCCCTCCATCATGCAGGACCTTGAGCCCTGGGCGGAAAAGTTGAATGTGCCTCTACCCAAACCTCTTTGAAGATTTGCGGGAGCCTGCTTGCAGGCGAATAGGGCCGTGGAACGTCAGTCTCTTTTCGTTCCGGAAAAAGCTGGTTGAAAGGAGTGACCGGCAATGACCCATCTGACGGCTTGATTCAGGCACTGCCATCATCAAGCGAAATGGAATCGCGTCATGGCCGAGCCGATCCCCTCCATGGATGGATTGATGGATACCCATAAGCACCCAGCATTTTAGGAAAAAGATCCATTGATCTTTCCCTGAAAGGGATAGATACCCTGTTAAGCGAGAAACTGCGACAAAAATTATCTCCCGGCATGATCATCTAATCCCAGCCTCTCTCACAGCAGGGACACTGCCGAAAGCTGCTTTCGAATGTCTCGGTGCACTCCTCCCATCGACTATCTGAAAATATTTGATCGCCCTTACTGTAATTCGCTACTGAACTTGTACTAGTCGTTATAAATCCGTTGCCCTGCTTGCATGAATAGTTTCCCCTCTGCGGGCATTGTTGGGCCAATGTAGGGCGTTCAGCGTCTGATAGAGGTCGGTAGACAATTGTCGGGTTGGTAAATAAACGAACTAAAAAGTAATGAAATACAAGGCCTTGGTGTCAGCTCAGGTCTCCAATCCGGTTTTGGCATAGAAATCGCTTTATTAATCCTGAGTCGTTATATCTTATTAGTACAAGTGGACTTCACACAAACCGGGGCATTGCTCAGCTGTGACGGAGCAGGCTGAAATTTTCAGATTATGGGGGTTACATGAATACAATCAAAAAGCTGATCCTGCTTGCAGGGGTATCGGGGTTCTCTACGCTGGCGTTTTCCGAAGATCAATTAAGGGACATATTTGACAACGGAAGTCTGGATGGAAACATCAGAGCCTACTACAACACCCGAGAGTATGAGGATCGTACCGATGAAAGTGCATTTTCCTTAGGGGGAGCGTTACGCGCTGAGACCGGTAAGATAGGCCCAATCAAGATCGGTGCAGGATATTACACTGCTCAGGATCTTGGTACGAACGACGACGACCCAAACAAGGTGAATAGCCGTTTGGGCAGCGATCTGGAAGTGTTGGGAGAGGCCTATCTGAAATTTGATGCCGGCCATACCGTAGCTACCCTGGGTCGACAGAAAGTCAATACTCCTTTTGCCAACTCTGGCGATGCTTTCATGATCCCCTTTACGTTTCACGGGTACGGCGTTACCAATAAAAGCCTGAAAGATATCTCCTTCGAGGCCAACTACCTTAGTGAGATCAAGAATCGTAATAGTGAAACATTTGTGGATATCGGTTCCTGGACGGCGAGCCGGTACGGGGCTTCTGCCCCCTCCGAAACAGGCAGTATGGCTAACCTGGGAGCTGTATACGGAGCTGGGCCAATAAAGTTGGAAGCGTGGTTTACCCGGGTTTCGGAGTTCTTTGACACCCTGTACGTCAACGGTAGCTACAGTGCCTCGATATCCAACAGTGTCAAACCTTTCGTGGGCGCGCAATATGCAACACAACGTGAAAGCGGTGACGAAATACTGGGCAGAATCGATTCAAGTCTTTACGGCGTTAAGTTTGGAACGACAATGGGAAGCTCAAAGGTCACTTTGGCTTACAACAGTGTCGCTACGGAGCAATCCGCTTTTCGAAATGGTGCATTTCTGGCTCCCTTCAGTTACTCCACCAGCCCGCTTTACACTAACAATATGTTGGAGACCCTGGAGAACGTAGATGCCGGTGAGGCATTGAAGGTAACCTTCAATCACAGTTTTTCCAGCAAGGTGGATGTAAAACTCAGTTATGCAACGTTTGATTTCGATCAGGCACCGGATCGGGAGGCGACCGACCTGGACGTGATCTATGCACTTGACCAGTATCTGGAAGGTTTATCCTTTCGATGGAGATTGGAGCTGGTGACGTCCGATGTCGATTCTGTTGAACAGATCAATCACCGGTTTCAGACCCAGTTTACCTTTTGAAAAATCAGTGTCGCCGCCGACCGGAGGCCGGCGCGAGTCCTTGAAACACAAGCAATTCGTGGGGCGGCCATTCGTGGGGCGGCCATCCGTGGGGCGGCCATCCGTGGGGCGGCCATCCGCCAGTATTTGAATGGCGGCAAGCAAATAGGCCAAGGATGGCCCGAGTCACAGTCCCGCAAAGAATCCCCGGCATCAAGCCCTTCGCATCAAGCTTATTGCTTAACTTAGCGGCATTCAGGCCAGGGATGTTCTATTTGGTTTCCGGGTTAATAGCAAGATTATCGCCCCGGGGCACCTTCCCGCTCTCTCTCACCTCGACTCTTGAAAAATCAGGGTCCCGCGCTCTCCGAACACCGGGCATACGAAACCCGTCAGTGACGGTAGCCTTCATATCCCAACCAACGGTATGACTGTTCTCCGTCATGGGGTGGCTCGTGTCATTTCTGTGACCTCGATAGGGATACTTCGGGATGAGATCTGTATTACTTGTATTGGCCCTGCGACAGGCATGCGGGTCGATTGTGCGCTTATAGAGTGCGGTACTGATGCGCAGGCGCAATAGCGGGGCATTTTCCTAATATGGAAGAGGTTCTTCAAGGAATTAAGGGGGCTCTGAACTCTCTAAAAAAAGGTTTATGAATTAACGACTTATACGCTTTGAGGATCGGGCGGTTGGGTTTCTGGCACGGCTTATGCAGCTACTAAGTAGGTCGTTATAACATGGCAAGACAAGTTGGATAATAAACCTTACTGGGGGATGACAATGACAATAACCAAGCTATTCACAGCAATATTTATGGCCGCGGCCCTGGCGAACTCGGCGAACGCCGAGACGATACGCATTGCGATAGGGCACCAAAGTATGTGTACGGACACCTACACGGCGGGCATCGTCGTTAAGGAGTTGGGGCTGTTGGAGAAACACCTTCCCAGGTCAGGAAAATATGCTGATTCTGACTACGAGATTTCCTGGAGCGATTATTCCTCTGGTGGCCCAATTACCAACCAGATGATGGCTAACAAGTTGAACTTTGGAGTAATGGGTGATTACCCACTGATTGTGAACGGGGCCAAGTTCCAGGAAACAAAATCTTTACGCACCAAGTATATCGCCGGTACCGGCTATAACCTGAAAGGTAGTGGTAACGCCATTGTCGTTCCGGTCGATTCCGATATTTACACCATTGATCAACTTGCTGGCAAGCAAGTATCGGTTCCCGTAGGGAGCGCAGCTTGGGGGATGCTGTTGAAAGCTATGCAGGACGAAGGGATTCCTGCAAAGGACTATGCCTTAAAGAATCAAAGCCCCGCCGTAGGAGCAGCGAATATAGCCTCCAGCCGAATTGATGCGCATGCGGATTTTTGTCCCTGGTCTGAGTTAATGGAGTTCAGGGGAACTGGCCGCAAAATATACGACGGTAGAGAGACAGGCATACCTTATCTTCATGGTGTTGTTGTGCGTGAAGACTTTCTGGATCAATACCCTGAGGTTGCTGTTGCTTTTATTAAAGCGGTGCATGAAGCGGGGCAATGGATTAAGTCAGATCCGGTCAAGGCAGTTGATATGATGGAGAACTGGACCGGTGTTGAGAAAGAAGTGCTCTATATCTATTTCTCAGAAGGTGGACATCTTACGCTCGATCCAACCATTAAATCAAAATGGGTGGAAGCCCTGAAAGCGGATCATGGTGTCCTAACTAAAGAGATGAATATGCCCCCACTCGATTTTGAAGAATGGGTGACGGAAGACTACGTGAAAAAAGCGTACTCCGATCTGGGTATCGATTACGACGCGGAAAAGAGCACTATCGTTGATCCTGGTGTTGCCAACGCACAGCTACCGGTGGAAATCTGGCACTCCAGAAACGGCATAATATCCTACGCCTCCATAGCTGATTTTTTGAAGGCTATCAAAGAGTTCAGGGAAACAGGTGCAAAATTGAACGCAACCTACGTATACGATGAAGAAACGGGACTGAAACTTTTCGGTAAAACAGCTTTTTTTGTCAAATCTTCAGACGGTTTCAAAGCTTTCCTGAGAAAGCCGGATGCCGATACTTATGCAATGAAGAACAAGGGCACGGTTATGCAACTGGAACAGGCCCTCGAAGGTTACTCCAGTTAAATTGAGATGCCGGCAGCGATATAAATTATCGGCTGATTCTAGAACGTTAGTGAATGGTGGCAGTAATGAGTACATTGTTATCTGATAAAGCTATCAGTATGGATATCCCTAAGGATTACGACAGGCCGGTCGATCCTGTCAAGGATGGATCAGAAATTGATAATTCTTCGGTTCAAGGGCGTGAAAGCGCCATTGAAAACAAATCTGATAGACTAAGTGACTTGTTTTCAAAGTATTTTAATCCCGATAGAATCAAGATGATTGGTATTGGATCCCTGTCGGTAATAGCAGGGATTTTGATCTGGCATTACGCAACCAAGTACAACTTTAACTATTTCATTAACTTTGAAAATGTCCCGTCTCCGGGAACGGTTGGGTCTGCTTTCCTTGTGCATGGTACTGATTCAGAATTTCATACCCATGTGCAGGTTAGCATCAAACGAATACTCATTGCCTACTCGCTGGCGGTAATCCTGGGAGTTGTAATTGGGGTTATGGTTGGCAGGTCCCGATCCGCGAGAGCCGCCGTTCTTCCATACATAGAGGTGCTTCGGCCCATACCGGCAGTTGCCTGGATTCCGCTGGCCATTCTTATGTGGCCAACAGAAGAGTCATCCATTATTTACATCACGTTCCTGGGGGCGCTGTTTCCGATTATCCTCAATACCGTGCACGGCGTTGAACAGACGCCCAAAGTGCTAGTGCGGGCAGCCCTGTCCTTGGGGGCCAAACGTCTGGATATCTTCTGGCATGTGGTTTTGCCGGCAGCTCTGCCCAGTATCGCTGCAGGGCTGGCCATTGGTATGGGCGTAAGTTGGTTTTCACTGCTGGCGGGCGAAATAATTTCCGGACAGTATGGTATCGGGTACTTTACCTGGAACGCCTATTCACTGATTAATTATCCCGACATTATCGTTGGAATGCTTGTTATCGGCGGCCTGGGATCATTGTCCACATATCTGGTCCGTCTGGCTATGGCTCCATCACTGCGATGGAAAAAAACCACGCACTAGCTGGCGACTATATGAGGAGATTCAGGATCAGCCTTCGTCTGGCCCGAAGAAATAAGGCTCTTTGTCTTGGTGCAGGCGCGGGATTTACGCTGCTGTATTACATAGTGTTGCTTTCGGCACCGATGATCAAATTCCAGCAGTGGCCAAACTACATTACTACTTATGACTGGCTCGAGAATACGAGAAGAATTATTGCCTCTACACCATCTTGGTCAGACAGGCTGATGATAATTAAGGATGAATGGCTGTTTGAGATTGGATACATGAACTATGACTTCGGTATCGGGATATCGCAATGGAGCTTATTTGTAGCGCCGGCAAAGGCATTGGAAATAATGATATTCGGCACTCTTCTTGGGATGCTTGTCTTGATTATCCGTAGTATAGCTGAAGCCAGCTGTGCAAGGCGGAATCTGTGGGCCGCGAAAGCCTCGGGGGGAGTAGGTGCTGGTCTTGTTGCGTTGACCTCGATTTCACTTTCCTGGGTGGTCTGTTGTGCTACCCCAAGCTGGGTGGTCGGCCTGGCCATGATGGGCTTAGGGGTCTCAACTTCCCTATGGCTTGAACCCATAGGGTGGTGGTTGCATATGGCCGGTTTTGGATTGTTGTTATCAGCACTGTACGTTTTCGCCGGATATTTACCTGACATAGATAAAACTAGAACCTAGTGTGGTGTAAGTAATGAATATGAAGCTAGTAGTGGAACCAGATCCAGGAATGCAACCCGGTCGCAAAAAAACGACTGGCCGGGGGCATATAAAAATTGATGATGTCACAATTGGCTTTAGATCAGGAGCAACCTTTAATAGAGCCGTTGAAAAAACCAGCTTAGACATACAGCCCGGGCAATTTGTCTGTATTCTCGGGCCGTCAGGTTGTGGTAAATCAACGTTACTTAATTCTGTCGCTGGTTACGTGAAGCCAACCACAGGCCAGGTATTGGTGGACGATCATCCGGTGATCGGCCCGGGGCCGGACCGGGGGATGGTATTCCAACAATACTCGCTATTCCCGTGGAAAACCGTTCATCAAAACATAGCATTCGGTCCAAAGTTGGCCGGCCGTAGCTCACGTGAGTGTGATTCCATTGCCAATACCTTGTTGTCGATGATAGGGCTGAGCAAAATCGCGAACAAGCTGCCCGGCGAGCTGTCCGGTGGTATGCAACAAAGGGTCGGAATAGCTCGAGCTCTGGCTAACTATCCCGACGTGTTACTGATGGACGAGCCTTTTGGTGCCTTGGATGCGCAAACCCGCCTGATTATGCAGGAGAGCCTGCTGGATATCTGGTCGGAGTTTGAAATCACGGTACTGTTCGTAACTCATGATGTTGACGAAGCGATCTTCCTGGCCGATAGAATTCTGATTATGAGTACCAGCCCGGGATCCATTATAGCTGACCTGAGTGTGAATCTGGAGAGGCCGAGAAAGGGAGAGCTGGCGACCAGTGATGAGTTCGTTAGGCTTAAGCGAAAGTGTCTATCATTCATTCGCCAGGAGAGTCTTAAAGCATTTTCGGAGTCAGGAGAGTGGTAATGAGAGTTATATGGGCACTTGTTTCCTGTCTGATTCTTTGTGGATTTTCAGAAGCTCATGGCTCAGGAGAGCGAACCCGGATTTTCAAGGATTCAAGACCACTCCCCGAGTTTTCACTGCTGGACCAACACAAAAGGATCTATGACTTGGATCGACTGAAGGGACGGTGGACGCTGATATTTATCGGTTTTACATCCTGTCCTGATGTTTGCCCGGTAACCCTCATGAAGCTGGAAGCCGTTCGGGCAGAGTTGGGATTGCAGTTCTCCCCGTCCCGAATTCCAGAAATCGTATTCCTGGCGGTGGACCCGCAGCGGGATGCGCCGGTTCTGACGGAGTACCTGGCCCATTTCCATCCTGACAATGTCGGCATTACGGGTCCGGTGGAGCAAATTGATACTCTGGTATCCGGCATAGGTGGCTTTTATCGGCTGGGTAAACCCGGGCGCGGCAATGCTCACTATGACGTCACGCACACCGCAGCCATAGCGGTAATCAGCCCGAAAGCTGAGCTGGTGGCAGAGATAAGTCAACCCTTGGATGTACAGGAAGTTTCGAAATTTTTAACTCGTTTGATCCGAAAAAGGAAAAGGTCATGAGAGCGCTGTTAGCTGTGTGTACCTTCGCTATTAGCTTGGCGATGACCCCTTGGGTAAGTGGTGCTGACCGGGAAGATGTTGATTCGACATCTGAGTTGACTATTGCTGATGCCTGGCAGCCAGACGCACCTTCTTTGGTGAGGGCAGGTTATTTTACCTTAACAAACACTTCGTCAGAAGAAGTGACTCTGGTTGAGGTGATGAGCTCAGCGTTCGAATCAGTTGAAATACATCGCTCCGTTGTGGTGGAGGGAATAGCAGGTATGGAGGCATTGGACCGTCTGAGTATATCGCCTGGAGAAACGGTAAAGTTTGAACCGGAATCTCTGCATCTAATGATGCAAAAACCGAAGCGGCGGCTTGGTGAGGGTGATCATATTGACGTCGCTCTGGTGTTCGGCAATGGCGCAACCAAGTCATTCACAATGCCTGTCAAGACCCGCCGGGCCAAGTATGGTTCAGCTTCCCATGAGGGGCATCATGAGTAAGTTCCCTTTCCTGCAACTGCCTCTTGTTGCTCTGGCGCTTTTGGGTGGGGCTATTGGCAATGCGGGAATGATCGATAAGAAGGGAATGGCACCTTGGGAAACCTGTGCTCTGTGTCACGGCGCGAACGGCATTAGCCATGTGAACAAGTTCCCCAAGCTTGCCGGGCAAAATGAAGCTTACATTGTTCGCCAGGTTCTGGATTTTTCAACGGGTAGAAGGAACAACGACAACGGCCAGATGCGTTCAATTCTCGCTGAACTGGAGCCGGGAGAGTTGGAGCGTGCCGCCAGTTATTTTGCCCAGCTTCCCCCATCCGAGGCCGGTTTGGAGGACCTGGACGCTCCCCTGGATAGCAGGCGCTACAAGTTGGGGCGATCAACATTCTGCACAGGTCGGGATGATGTCCCTGCCTGTGTCGGCTGCCATGGCAGCGGTGACCCTTCGATGCCATGGCTCGATGCGCAACACCGTCAATATCTGCGTAAACAGATTATTGATTTCAGGGAGGGTGCGCGTAACAACGATAAGGGTATGGCGATGCAAAAAGCGGTCAGAAAGCTTACCGAGGAGGAAGTTGAAGCCGTTGCTTATTACTTGTCATTGACGCGTTTTGAGCGCGAAAAAACAAATTCTTGTGCACTTCAATAGAGCATTGAGGTGCACTAAAAAAAGGCATGTTTAAATAGGTTTTGGCGGATGCAGTGGCTAGACAAAATTTCTCTAAAATTAGCTTATATTTTACTTGTTATAACAAGTCATAATAAGTAATATAGAAGGCTACAGGAGGCAGAATTTATGAAACCACTGCAACCGAAAGATATGTCACATCAACCTCTTTATCTGCAAATAAAAGAAGCGCTGAAGAGGCAAATCCTCGCGGGAGAATATGCGCCTTATCAGCGTATGCCCTCGGAAAGTGAGCTAATGAAGAGCTTCGGCGTGAGTCGCATTACTGTTCGGCAGGCTCTGAGAGATCTTCATAGTGAAGGGCTAATTTTTTCAGCGCAGGGAAAAGGTACCTTCGCCAGCAAACCCAAGGCGACTCAGGACATTAAGCACTTGCAGGGATTTGATGAGGCAATGAAGCCCCAGGGCTATGAGACGTCTGCACGCCTGGTCAGTATCCGTGAAACCGTTGTGAGTAAGAATGTGCAGGAAAATCTGGGGCTTACTGCCAAGGAAAGGGTAGTGGAAGTTGTGCGTGTCCGGTACCTCAACCGCGAGCCGGTGTCAGTAGACAGCTCCTACTTCCCGATGGCCATTGGTACAGCGCTTTTCTCGAAGGACCTGAGCCAGGACATCTTTCCGATGCTGGAAAATCAGCTTGGAATAGAGCTCGGTGAGGCTGAAATAAGCCTGGAGGCGCGCCCCGCAGATGCGGACGTCGCCAAGTTTCTGAAAATAGAGCCGGGCAGCCCAATTATGTGGGTGGAGCGGTTGACTCGTGACAGCACCGGCCAGCCCATTGATTTCGAGTATCTCGCTTTCCGCGGTGATTCCTACAAATACCGCTTCCAAATACAACGCGATCCTTTAAAGAACGCTCCCATCCAAGAGGATAAGTAATGGCAATTCCTGATGACATAAAAGTTATGGATGTTGATGTATTGGTTATTGGTGGTGGCACGGCCGGGCCAATGGCTGCCGTCACAGCAAAAGAAAAGAATCCAGATGCGAGCGTCATGCTTCTGGAGAAGGCCAACGTTAAGCGTTCCGGGGCCATCAGTATGGGTATGGATGGTTTGAATAACGCCGTCGTTCCCGGTCATTCAACTCCGGAAGACTACGTGAAAGAGATCACCATAGCTAACGATGGGATTCTCCTTCAAAAAGGCGTCATGGCTTACGCGCAGCGCTCCTACAGCATGATTCAGAAGCTGGATAAATGGGGTGTTTACTTCCAAAAGGATGAGACAGGCGAGTTCGACATGAAAAAGGTACACCATTTGGGTACCTACGTGTTGCCAATGCCAGAAGGACACAACGTCAAAAAGATTCTTTATCGCCGCCTCCGGCGCCATCGCGTCAAGGTCGAGAACCGCTATCAGGCTATCCGCCTTCTGAAGGATGAAGCCGGTGTGGTGAGTGGCTGTATCGCGTTGGGTACCCGGGACGCCGAAGTGATTGTGGTCCGGGCAAAAGCGGTGATCATGTGCAGTGGCGCGGCCGGTCGTATTGGTCTGCCGGCGTCAGGCTATCTGTTCGGCACCTATGAGAATCCTTCCAACTGTGGTGACGGCCACTCTATGGCCTACCATGTGGGTGCCGAACTGACCGGTTTGGAATGCTACCAGATCAACCCCTTGCTCAAGGATTACAACGGACCGGCCTGTGCCTATGTTACCGGGCCCCTGGGCGGCTATACCGCCAATGCCAAGGGAGATCGCTTCATAGAGTGCGATTACTGGAGCGGGCAGATGATGATGGAGTTCTACAATGAGCTCCAAGGCGGAAATGGCCCTGTGTTCCTTAAGTTGGATCATCTGGCCGAGGAAACCATCCAGGAAATTGAGCACGTTTTGCACACCAACGAGCGCCCCAGTCGTGGCCGTTTTCACGATGGTCGTGGCACGGACTACAGAACAAAGATGGTGGAAATGCACATTTCGGAAATTGGTTTTTGTGCGGGCCACTCTGCCTCGGGAGTTTGGATCAACGAAAAGGGCGAGACGAGTGTGCCGGGCCTGTACGGAGCTGGCGATATGGCGTCTATTCCCCACAGTTATATGTTGGGGGCTTTCGTTTACGGAGAAATCTGCGGCGAAAATGCAGTGGAGTTTGCGCGTGAGCGGGATGTTCCGAAACTGGATGAAGACTACATTATTGCGGAACGAGACCGTATCCTGGCGCCGTTAAAACGCACGGACGGAATACCGCCCAGTCAATTTGAGTACAAGGTTCGCCGTTTGGTTAATGACTATCTTCAGCCGCCCAAGGTAAGCAAAAAAATGGATATCGGCCTTGCCCGTATACGGGCAATGGAAAATGATATTCCCTATTTGTACGCCCGTGATCCCCATGAGCTACTGCGCGCAAATGAAGCACAGCACATCTTTGATTGCGCACAGATGGCGGCAGTTGCATCCCTTTATCGACAGGAGAGTCGCTGGGGGCTGTACCACAACTATGTCGATCACCCCGAAACGGACAATGAAAACTGGTTCTGTCATGTCCAGTTGTTCAAAGGTGAGAACGATAATATGACGTGTCGGAAGAGGGAGGTTGAGCCGTACGTTGTAGAACTCGATGACGAAGAGAAGAATGCCTATCAACAGTTGCGAGTGCAAGCCGGCTAATCATTAGCGGACATTCAGGAGAAAGTTTATGCCAACTGCATCCCAGATTTCTATGGTTCCTGTCGTCGTGGATGACGATAAATGTATCGCCGACAAGGGTTGTCGAACCTGTATCGATGTCTGCCCGTTAGATGTGTTGTGGATCAATGAAGAGACCGGAAAAGCGCACATGAAGTACGATGAGTGCTGGTACTGCATGCCCTGTGAGGCGGATTGCCCAACAGACGCCGTTACGGTGAACATCCCTTATTTACTGAGTTGAGGTGAACGATGTCTGATTATTCAAACCCTTTGGTGGGTTCATTGGCCGATCGC
The DNA here is from genome assembly GCF_014191725.1 of Microbulbifer rhizosphaerae. Taxonomy (GTDB): domain Bacteria; phylum Pseudomonadota; class Gammaproteobacteria; order Pseudomonadales; family Cellvibrionaceae; genus Microbulbifer; species Microbulbifer rhizosphaerae. Next base: position 30,717 of record NZ_JACHWZ010000008.1, on the reverse strand, counting down.
TTGCGAGACTCCGATCCAGGTATACGTCGTGTGGCGGTGTTGGACCTGGTAGATAGTCCGGAAGAAGAAGCTGTCGAGTTGCTCATTGCCGCCTTGGGTGATGAAGATGAGACGGTAAGAATGGAAGCGGCAAGAATGATTGATGAGTTCGAGCCGCGCGACATGATGGATGCTCTCGTAGGGGCTTTAACCTCAGAAGACCAGAACGTGCGCAATGCCGCCGCCAACGCTCTGGCCGACTTAAAGGACGATGATGCTGCGCCGGCCCTGATAGAAGCGCTTCAGGAGAGTGATCCTTTCGTGCTGGCTTCTATTCTTCGCTCGCTTAAGCAACTGCGGCTCAAGGAAGCCAGGCCGCACGCGCTCCAGTTTCTGGACCATCCCGATGCCAATGTGCGGCGGGAAGCGGTCGGCGTTCTGGGCTACCTACAGGAAAATGAAAATCTGCCGCAGCTGATCTCTATCGCGGGTACGGACGCCGATCCGGAAGTGCGCCGCGCAGCTATCGGCACTCTGGTTTACGCTGATCCGGGTCAAGTGGAAAAAGCACTGATTAATGGACTTTCAGACGACAACTGGCTTGTCCGGTCAGAAGCAGCCAAGAGCATAGGTCGCTTGGGTGTTGCGTCGGCGGTCGACTCGTTAATGACAGCAGTTACGGATGACGCAATGTGGCAGGTTCAGGAAAAGTCAGCAGAAGCCTTGGGCAAGATTGGTTTGGCCGCCGCTTTGCCCGCCCTGGCCAAATGCGCCTCCAATCCTATCAGCAATTTGCGCAAGGCGGCGGTAGCCGCTACCGGTGAGATTGCCCGGCCGGAGGGGATGCCTATTGTCGAAGAAGCCCTTAATGATAATGACCCGGATGTCAGGAAACTGGCTCGATGGGCCAAAACAAAAATTGAATCCAATGCGGCTGGAATTGGAGGTTAGTTATGACATTCGTTGTAACCGAGCAATGCATCAGATGTAAATTTACCGACTGCGTGGATGTTTGCCCTGTCGATTGCTTCCATGAAGGCCCCAATTTCCTGGTGATTGACCCGGAAGTCTGCATCGACTGTGCTCTGTGCGTTCCTGAGTGTCCAGTCGATGCAATCTTCGAGGAAAGTGAGTTGCCGGAGGAGTTTGTCGACTTTATCGAAATCAACGCTGAGTTGGCCACGCGGTGGCCTGAGATCTCTTCCACGAAGGACCCGTTGGCGGATGCGGATGAATGGGCTGATAAACCAGATAAGCGTCAGTTTTTGGTATTGGACGCTGAGCAGGTTTAACTTGGCGGCAACTTGTCATAACAAGTCGTTGTTAGTTTCCGTTCGAGGTGTTTTGTATTTCGCACTTATTACCGGGCCGGAAGGAAAGGGTACCCCTCTCCCGGGACGCGGGCTGGGCGCCCCTTAAATACATCCCTGTACGCTGGTAATCGGCATTCCTGCCTCATATGGTTCCGGGATAGGGGTATCTTTCCCTTCCGTCTTCTTGGAAAGCTCAAGAACTTCGGGCTTTGAAGGCAGCGGTTGGCCCGCTCAGAGATAGAGGTGTAAGCATGAATGAAGTGTTGTATCCACCGATCCTGGTCACTCTCGATAAAGCTGCGGGTGAATTAAAAATTGTCTGGAAAGGCGGAGAGAAGAGCCATATCGCCGGTAGTGAATTGCGCCGTTATTGCGCCTGTTCCAACTGTCGGGCCCGGAAGGTGGTGGGTGTTGCGCTTGTTACAGAGTCGACCGAAATGCGCTCAGCCAGGTTAATGGGCAATAACGCGCTGCAGATTGAATTTTCCGATGGCCATGATCGCGGAATCTACCCTTGGCCCTATTTGTTCGCCATTGGTGAGGGGCTTGCACAGGAATATCTCGATGAGTGAATTGGAGGTTTTAAAAACCAGGAATATTTGGAGATTCGCCACCGGCGCCAGACAAAAAATCATTGAGTACCTTCCGGGTATCTCCTTTTGCTTGTTGCTTGTTTTGGGGTCCAGCTACATCTCTGATCATTATGGAACGTCAAAAATACTCGGAGCGCTGCTTCTGGGTATGGCGTTCCAGGCCATATCCCAGTATCCGGAGTTTTCCCCCGGCCTGGATTTCTGCGCAAAAACGGTATTGCGTGCTGGTGTGGCGATTCTGGGAATCCGGATCACTTTCTCTCAAATGGCAGAATTGGGAGTCGCGCCATTGATACTGGTCAGCACAGTGGTAAGCGGTACCATAATTTTCAGCATAATACTTGCAGGTCTTTTTAGGATTGATCGTATCAGGGGTATTATTTCGGGCGCAGCTGTTGGAATCTGCGGAGTTTCGGCCGCGCTGGCAGTGGCATCGGTACTACCGAATAACAAGGCAATCGAGAAACACCTGTTGTGTACTGTCGTGGCGGTAACCGGTATCAGCACCATCTGCATGATTCTCTACCCAGGGCTGCTGACCAGCATGGGAATGACACCGGAACAGATGGGGTTGTTTATCGGCGCGAGTATTCATGACGTTGTCCAGGTTTTTGGCGCAGGTGAGATGATCTCGCCCGACGTTGCAGAGTTGGCCACTTATACAAAGATGCTACGGATCGCCTTTCTCGTACCCACAGTGGTCATACTGGCGCTGATCTATCACAAGCCTGAGGCGAAAGTCGGTGGTTTTCGTCGAGTTGTTCCTCCGTTTCTCATAGCGTTTGTTGGCTTTGTGATCCTCGCAAACGCCCAAGCCCTTCCTCAAGAGGGTACAGTCATGCTCGGTGATATTTCGCAACTCTGTCTATGGATGGCGATGGCTGCACTGGGGACCAAAACCAACCTGGTCGAACTCTGGCGTATTGGTGGAAAGCCGTTGTTATTGATAATTATTAATACCCTGTTTATTGCGGCGATGTCTTTACTTATGATTATTTGAATAGATACAAGAGGACAGCTGACGTGGCGAATTTAATGAAAGAGAGTATTACTGAAGTACATCACTGGAATGACACGTTGTTCAGTTTTAAATCGACGAGGGATAGGTCATTCCGATTCAAGAATGGTCACTTTACCATGATTGGCCTGGATAATGGCGGCCGACCCCTGGTTCGCGCTTACAGTATTGCCAGCGCCAATTACCAGGATGAGCTGGAATTTTTCAGTATCAAAGTCCCCGATGGTCCACTTACGTCGCGGCTTCAGCACCTTAAGGTGGGTGATGAAATATACGTTAGCAGTAAGCCAACAGGAACTTTGACGATCGACAACTTACTTCCGGGAAAGAATCTCTACTTGCTAAGTACGGGGACCGGTCTGGCGCCTTTCCTGAGTATTATTCGCGATCCAGAAACCTATGAAGCATACGACAAAGTCATCTTGACGCACGGTGTTCGGAGAGTTAACGAGTTGGCCTATAGAGAGTTGATTACTGAGCATTTGCCAGAGCATGAATATCTGGGAGAGGACGTGAGGGAGAAGCTTATCTATTATCCGACTGTGACCCGGGAAGATTACCAGTGCCGAGGCCGGCTGACGGATCTGATTAACTCCGAAAAGCTGTTCGATGATATTGCTATGCCCCCTTTCAATCCGGAGGTGGATCGAGTGATGTTATGTGGAAGCCCCTCGATGCTGAAGGACTGCGCCGGAATTCTGGATAGTTTGGGCTTTACAGAAACTCATCATGGGAAGTTGGGAAGTTATGTCATTGAGCGCGCATTTGTCGAAACTTGAGTTACAGGCTGTTACCGAACAGACCGTACAGGATGCCAGTTGGTATAGAAAGATGAGACGCTTATGTTAGAGGTAACCGAAGCAAGTGTACGCAGGGTGTTGGGGGAGATTGGGTATAGTCCCTTTGGCTCTAGCTACATTGAGATGGAAGCAATAGAGTCAATCAATATTGGTGAAAGTGGCGTGGATCTGTATCTGAAAGTTGGTTTGCAGATGCAATCGAAGAGCAATCTTTTGGCAATGACACTCAGCAGTGAACTGGAGAAGGCCGGTATCCCGGGTGTTACCGTGCATATTAACTGTGAGGTATTTGCCTCACCGCTGATCTCCCGCCAGGGACATCTAAAAGATGTTAAAAACATTGTTATGGTGGCGTCGGGAAAGGGGGGCGTAGGCAAGTCGACAACCTCTGTGAATCTGGCGCTGGCATTACAGGCCGAAGGGGCCAAGGTAGGCATACTTGATGCGGATATATATGGCCCGAGTCTCCGCACCATGTTGGGAATCGATAACCATATAAAGCCGGAACTTGTAGATCAGAAATATGTAAGTCCAGTCAGGAAGTACGGTTTGAAGTCCATGTCGGTTGCGTTCATGTCGGAAGATAAAACGCCGATGATATGGCGAGGGCCTATGGCGGTGAGAGCTCTGCAGCAATTGTTGGAAAATACTCTGTGGGGAGACCTTGATTACCTGATAATCGACATGCCTCCCGGAACGGGAGATATTCACATATCCCTGGCGCAGAAAGTCAATGTGTCCGGCGCGATAGTGGTTACTACTCCTCAGGAAATGGCGGTAATTGATGCGCGCAAGGGGCTGGAAATGTTCAATAAGGTTTCAATCCCGGTATTGGGAATTGTTGAGAACATGGCCACGCATCGATGTTCAAACTGTGGCTTTGAGGAAACTGTCTTTGGTTCCGGTGGGGCTCAGCATCTGGCTGACAGTTACCAGGTGCAGTTGCTTGGAACTTTGCCGCTGGATAAGCGAATCAGAGCTGATGTGGATGCCGGTTCGCCTACGGTGGTTGAATCGCCCGGCAGTACTTTGGCGCAGTCCTATATTGCGCTGGCCCACCAGGTAGGCATTGAGATTTGGAAAACCAATCGGCGCGGCACTGCTGCGCCTGAGATACAGATTGTTGATTCACTATAGATTAAATGAGGCCTTAGAACCATGAAGATCCTTGTGCCCGTAAAGCGCGTTATAGATTACAACGTAAAAGCACGACCTAAGGATGATGGGTCTGATGTCGATCTTAGCCTGGCAAAGATGGGACTCAATCCATTCTGTGAAATTGCCATTGAGGCGGCTTTAAGAATCAAGGATGAGAACGACCAGTGTGAAGTGATAGCTGTATCTGTTGGTGAGAAGCAGGCGCAGGAACAGATTCGTACAGCCCTGGCTATGGGCGCCGACCGAGGAATATTAGTCGAAGCAGATAGTCCCCTGGAGCCGTTGGCAGTCGCCAAGTGCCTGAAAATCATAGCTGACAGGGAATGTCCGGATCTACTTATTTTTGGTAAGCAGGGTATTGATAACGACAATAACCAGACGGGACAAATGGTTGCCGCGCTTTGTGGCTATCCTCAGGGTACTTTCTGCTCAGCCATTGATATTGTTGGTGATGTGGTTGCTATAACACGGGAAGTCGACGGTGGTTCAGAGGTTTGGGAGCTGCCGCTGCCAGCGGTGTTAACGGCGGATCTTCGCCTCAATGAGCCGCGTTATGCCTCTTTACCCAACATCATGAAGGCTAAGAAAAAACCTCTTGAAGTCATGGCGCTGGGTGATCTCGGAGTGGATACCCGTCCCAGGCAAGCACTGTTGGGTGTCAGTCTTCCTTCCGAGCGTAAGCCTGGAATAAAGGTTGACTCGGTGGCCGATCTGATTGAAAAGCTAAAGAACGAGGCTAAGGTGATTCTATGAAGGTATTGATTATTGCGCAGCACAGCGAAGGTGTTCTGGATGCGACTACCCTTAACGTTGTGCGGGCGGCACTGGCAATCAGCGAGGATATCAGCCTGTTGGTGGCCGGTTGTGAGTGCCGGGAAGTTGCGGAGGACGCCCGCTATCTTGAAGGGGTGACCAATGTGATACTTGCTGACCACCCTTGCTACGAATCATTGTCGGCAGAAAACCTGTCTTCACTCGTGGCGGAGATGGTGCCCCCCTATAGCCATATTCTCGCTCCCGCCAACACATTTGGGAAAAACGTTATGCCGAGGTTGGGGGCGCTGCTGGACGTTCAGCCACTTACTGATGTTTTGCATATTGAAGGTACCGATGTTTTTCTTCGACCCATTTATGCAGGAAACCTGATTGCGAGAATCCAGTCGAATGACAATGTCAAGGCTATGACCGTCCGTACGTCGGCTTTTCCTCCTGTTACGCGAAGAACGGAGGCCTGTACTTTAGAGGTTGTGGATAAGGCTTTCGATTTGCAGCTCTCCCGCCGTACTAAGATTGAAATCGGACGATCAGACAGGCCCGACCTGGGTACCGCAAGGGTGGTGGTTTCCGGCGGGCGGGCAGTCGGCAGCAGTGAGAATTTTAAATTGCTGTATTCTCTTGCGGACAAGCTCAATGGATCGGTCGGCGCCTCCCGGGCAGCGGTGGATGCGGGTTTCGTACCCTATGATTTGCAGATAGGCCAGAGCGGTCGGGTGGTGGCCCCTGAGCTGTATATAGCGGTGGGGATTTCCGGAGCTATCCAGCATATAGCCGGGATGAAGGATTCGAAAGTGGTGGTTGCTATCAATAAAGATGCTGACGCCCCTATTTTTGATATCGCGGATTATGGTTTGGTTGCAGACCTGTTTGATGTCTTACCAGAGCTGGAAGCGCAATTGTGTTAGCAAGCTATTGAAACCCCGGAAAGGGCATTTTGGCCATCAGGCCGGTTATGGCCATTAGGTCCGGGCCTCAATGGGCCTACTACCGGGGGTCTTTGAAAGACATTCTGATAGTGGGTGCTCCCGGGCCTTCCTGGCGTCGCCGCGGATGTGGTGCGGCCCAGTAGAGGGGGCGGATTGCTTTGCGGTGCTATCGTCTCTAAACTGCGCGCCCAGATTTATAGCAGTTTGATGCCATATGCCTGCACTCGATTCCCGCAAAGGCTTTAGCCGCTGGCTCTGCTGGCACGGCGCCGCAAACGGCCTGTTGGCCGCACTGGTTGCCGCCACCCTGGTTACCCCCGCATCCATCCACAACGGCTGGTCCCTGCTGTTCCTCTCGCTGGCGCTGCCCGGTCACTTCCTGTTCCTGGCGGCGCTGCTGGCACTACCCGCCGGCTTGGCGGGCCTGTGGCGCCGGCGGTTCGCGCTTTGGCTGGCGGTGGGAACTTTCACCGCCGGCTTGATTCTGGTGTGCGCCAACCACGAGGTGTTCCGACTCTACCGCTTCCATCTCAACAGCATGGTGTGGAATCTGATCACCGGCGGCGCCGCTGGCGATATCCTCGCCTTCTCGCCGCTGATGTGGGCGCTGTCCCTGGCGGCGGTGACGGCGATCGCTCTCGGACAGTGGTTGCTCGCGCGCTTTCTCGCCCGCCGGCATCTGCCATCCGGCGGCCGCCTGGCCGCGGCCAGTGCCGCGGTGATGATCTGTGGCCAGCTGCTTTATGCCTGGGGGGACGCCGCCGGCTACACCCCGGTGACCGCGCAGCTGCGCTATATACCCTGGGCCCAGCCGGTGACCGCCAAGGGGCTGATGCGAGACCTGGGCGTGGAGGTGAAAACCGCGGACCGGCTGCCGCGACACAAGGGCGGCAGCCTGCAATACCCTCGGGCTCCGCTGCAGTGCAGCGCGGAAATGCCACCCAATATCCTGGTGCTGATGGTGGACTCCCTGCGCTTCGATATGCTCGATCCGCAGGTGATGCCCAACGCCTATGCATTCGCGCAAAATGCCCTGCAGTTCGAGCGGCACTACAGTAACAGTAATGCCACCCGATTCGGTGTGTTCAGTTTCTTCTACGGCCTGCCCGGCAGCTACTGGTTCGATATGCTCGGCCGTCAGCGCGGCGCCGCGCTGATGACCGAGCTGCAGAGGAAAGACTACGACTTTTTCCTGTACGGCAGCGCGCCGCTGAACAGCCCGGAATTCGACAAGACGGTTTTTGCGCAATTACCGGAGGAAGAACTGCACTGGCCGCCGCGGGAACTGAAAAAGCAGTCCACGGTGGCGGCGGACCGCTATATCGCGGAGCACTTTAATCGTTATCTCGATGAGGGCGAACGGGAGAAACCCTTCTTCGGATTCCTGTTCTTCGATGCACCCCACGGTTTCGCCATACCGGAAGACACCCCGCCGGCCTTCCAACCGGTGGTGGAAAACGTTAACTACCTGGCTCTGGACAACGACTACGATCCACTGCCGTTTCTCAACCGCTACAAGAGTTCGATCCATTTCAACGACAGCCTGATCGGCGATATTCTCCAGCGCCTGCGGCAAGAGCAACTGCTGGATAACACCATTGTGGTGATCACCGGGGACCACGGCCAGGAGTTCAATGAAACCGGCAAAAATTTCTGGGGCCACAACAGCAACTTTTCCGAGTGGCAGACCCGCGTGCCCATGGTGATCCACTGGCCTGGCCGTGAGCCGCAGCGCATCGGCGGCCTCAGTAGCCACCTGGATATGGCGCCGACTCTGATGAAGCACGCCCTCGGCTGCGACAACCCGCTGTACGACTACACCACTGGCATCGACATGCTGGCTCCACTGCCCGCGGACAGGGCGCTGCTGTTCAACAGCTGGTCCCGCAAGGCAGTGCGTCGGGGCGAACTGATCTATCAATTTGAACAGCTCGGCGGTGGCGAGGTGTATGACCTGGATTACAACGCCCAAGGGGAGTCCACCTTCGATCGTGGCTCCCTGGTGCAGGCACTGGAAGATATGGGAGCCTTCTACCGCTGACCACTTCAACGCCCCTTTCCTGAAAAAGGGGAGGGAACTCATGTAGGAGCGGCCCATGGCCGCGATCATCCTCGCTCAAGGCTCTGCATTTTCTCTCTTTCCACGGCACAGGTAATCTAATGAGAAGTGAGTGCGCCGCAACGTTATCGGATTTTTCTGTAGGAGCCTGCTTGCAGGCGAACATCTCCGAACTTCAAATCAACCACTTCAATTCGCCTGCGAGCAGACTCCTACAAGGGCTGTCCGGATGGAAAGGAGCACAGGTATTGGCACACCAGTCAAGTGTGAGTAGATCTCGGGCGCCAGCTCGGGATAGGTCGATCTGGCTGCAGCAGCGGTCTATAGAGCGGAGTTCCTCCTGAGGAATAACGGATTCCACTAATGTGTAACCCAGGTTTCCGAATTCAGCAAGGTGATTGGTTATTTCGCTCCGCTGCGTCTGCGAGTAATGGTGAGACATTTTTTATTTCTTATGAATCTTTACGGTATTCACCAATCACATCAATCAATCCGACAATACTGTCATTCAGCTCTTCAAGTTCTCCGGCCGGAATCCACCACTCAGTGTGGATCAGATCCGCCAACTTGTTGAATCTGGTAGCGGTCCATAAAAGGTTTTCTGACTTCAAACCGCGTGACATAGCCGATACCACTGTCTTTGATGTTCCACTGAGTTGCGATTTGCTTGGCATAGGCCTCATTTGTCACTGGATAGAAAATAGGTTGCCCGGGCAGTCTTGGGGGCCAGCGTTTGAAGCCGCTTTGCCTGACAAGTTCCAGTTCTTTCGGGCCAGTAGGGCGATATAGAGTGACTGTTTCAATTGCCATGCTTAGATTATTCTTGTTGATATAAATATCCAATAGAGACTTTTAAGCAATTCGTCAGAACTACGGCGTCATAATCCATTACGTAACGCTCCCTGCTCTCGATTCTGGAAATGGCGCTGGGCCAAAACATTCAGAAGCTCTCTTCTGCCCTTACAATATAGGGGCGGTCCATGGCTGCAATCAACCGCCGAGCGCAGCAGGCCCGAGCCATTTCCTACTGATAGGGCGAGCGCGCCTGCACTTCCTGGTACTCCGCTTCGCGCATTGCCAGTTCGTACTGCAGATCCTCGATCTCTACGCCCAGCTCGCTGTGGCGGTCCTTCAGGCGGGCTATATCGGCCAACAGCGTAATTCGCTCTTCCTTGGTGGCCTCGTCGCTGATCAGGTGCGCGCTCATTTCGGTGATGTCATCGAGGATGTGCTCGCGCTCCTGCTGTCGCTGGCTGATAGCGCCGGCCACCTGGTTCACGGCGTTCCTGGCCAGGTAGATCTCGCGTCCGGCCTGGTGGCCGCGCAGGAAGAGGCCCTCCAGGCCTGCCGGGCAGACGCCGTTGTAACCGCCGCCGGCGCGCCCCAGGCGGAAGCCGCGGTGTTCGGTGCAGTAGAGCTGCAGCCCCTCGTCGCGGCCGGCGCGGTAGGCGGTCGTATCCGGCCGCACGCCGTGGTCGGCGCAGGCCTCGCGTCGCTTGCCCAACTGCGTTACCTGCAGGCCGGCGGCGCCGTCCTCATAGCCGATCGCGTGCCAGTCGGCGATCAGGCACTCCTCTTCGCTCATGGTGGCGCAGCCGCTGGCCAGCAAGACCAGAACCGCGGATGGAATTATTCTGCTTATTAATTTCACTGTCTGTTCCCGTCACAGGATGCGTCGAGAGGCAATTTATCTCATCGAGGCTGACTGCATCTTGAAGCAAATACAATAAAATGAGGTCTGTGTCACAAATCTAATTATCGGCCATCGGGGCGGTTGAGTCCACGCGAATCCGCGCCTCGGCCCCGTATTAGGGCGCCACCCCGTACTAGGCTAGGGAAATAAGGCCAGAAGAAGAGGGAATGCCGATGAGTGATTTTGTCCGCATGACCGCGGCGGAGTTGCTGACCGGGTATAAAGACAAGTCTTTTTCCCCGGTGGAAGTAGCCCGGGCCATGTTGCACCAGATCGAGCGCTGCAATCCGGCGGTGAATGCCTATTGTCTGGTGGACGAGGAAACCACTCTGGCATTTGCGCGGGAGTCGGAGCAGCGCTATCTGGCCGGCGAGCCGAAAGGCAAGCTGGACGGGGTGCCGGTTGCGATCAAGGATGTGTTCCTCACGCCCATGTGGCCCACTCTCAAGGGCTCGAAGACGGTCAATCCCTCCTCTACCCTGGGAAAGGAGGCGCCGACGGTGGCGGCATTGGCGCGCAACGGCTATGTGCCCTTGGGCAAGACCACGACTCCCGAATTCGGCTGGAAGGGCGTGACGGACAACCCCATCGACGGTGTGACCCGCAACCCCTGGGATACCGACAAGACGGCCGGCGGTTCCAGCGGCGGCAGCGCTGCGGCGGTGCCGCTGGGAATGGGAGCGCTGGCGCTGGGGACCGATGCCGGCGGCTCCATCCGCATACCCGCGGGATTTTGCGGCCTGGTGGGGCTGAAGCCCAGCTTCGGTGAGGTGCCCCACTGGCCACCCAGTCCCTTCGGTACTCTGGCCCACGCCGGGCCCATGACCTGGACTGTGGCCGACTGCGCACTGTTGATGAATGTATTAAGCGAGGCGGACGACCGCGATACCAATGCCATCCCCCGGCGCCATATCGATTACCTGGCGGCCATTGCCGGGGAGCCCCGCGAGTTGCTCTCCGGCCTGCGCATTGCCTTCAGCGCCACCCTCGGCTATGTGCATGTGGATGCGGAGGTGGAATCCGCGGTGCGCAAGGCGACGCACCTGTTGCAGTCCTTGGGCGCCGAGGTCACCGAGGTGGCGCCCGGGTTCGACGATCCCCTGGCGGCCTTCGGCCACCTGTTCTACAGCGGTGCCGCCAACGCGCTGCGCACCATCGACAAGCGCCAGCGCGCGCTGATGGATTCCCAACTGGTGGCGGTGGCGGAGAAAGCGTCGCAACTCTCCATGCTCGACTACCTGGCGGCGATCAACGAGCGCACGGCGCTGTGTGAGCGCATGGCGATGTTCCACCGCAAATACGACCTGCTGCTGACGCCCACGCTGCCCATTACCGCGTTCAAGGCGGGTCGCGAGGTGCCGGTGGACTGGCCCCGCACCCGCTGGCCTTCCTGGACGCCCTACACCTACCCCTTCAATCTCACCGGCCAGCCGGCGCTCTCGGTGCCCTGCGGCTTCTCCTCCGACGGCCTGCCCATAGGCCTGCAACTGGTGGGCCGGCGCTTCGAGGATGTCGCGGTACTGCGCGCTGGCCAGGCTTACCAGCAGGCGGCGCCGCTGACCGACAGGCGGCCGAAACTGTTTTACGCCGATGCCGCAGCGGGGGGGAAAGCGTGAGCCACCTGGATTTCGATTTTTACGAATCGGAGGACCCGGTCTGGAACCCGGCGCTGCTCACCATCCCGGTACCGGGCATCCGCAAGATGGTGAACCTGGCCGCCACCATGGACGATGTGATTCACCTGTCCATCGGCCAACCGGACGCGCCGGCGCCGCCCCACGTGATCCAGGCGGCAGTGGATGCGTTGGAGGCGGGCCAGACCGGCTACACCATGGACGCCGGCCTGCCGGAACTGCTGGAAGCGCTGGCGGAATACTACGGCGAGCGATACGCCCGGCCGTTGTCGCCGGAAAATATCCTGGTGACCACCGGTGCCACCGAGGCGATCTACCTGGCGCTCACCGCGATGTCCGCGCCGGGGCGGGAATTTATTGTGCCGGACCCCGCCTTTATGCTGTACGCACCGTTGATCCGCATGAACGGCGGCGAAGTGCGGTACGTACCCACGCGGGCGGAGAACAATCACCAACTGGACCCGCAGGAGGTGATCGATGCCATCGACAGCAACACCCACGCCATAGTGCTGAACTCCCCCAGCAATCCCACCGGCACCGTCTATCCCCGCGAGACCATCGAGACCATCGTGCAGGAGGCCGCCTACCGCGGCATCTATGTGATCAGCGACGAGGTCTACGACCACCTGGTATACGACAACCGCGAATACGCCAGCGTGCTCTCGTGTTGCTCGGACCTGGACCACGTGGTGGTGATCAGCAGTTTCTCCAAGACCTTCAGCATGGCCGGCATGCGCATCGGCTGGATGATCGCCAGCCAGGGCGCCATCCGCAAACTGCGCCGCTACCATATGTTCACCACCACCGTGGCCAACACCCCCTGCCAGTGGGCCGGCGTGGCCGCGCTCAAAGGCGAGCGCACCTTTATCGACGAGATCAACGAGACCTACAAAAAGCGCCGCAACCGGCTGGTACAACTGGTGGAACAGACACCATTCCTGGAAGGATATATGCCGGAGGGGGCCTTCTATCTGTTTCCAGCGCTGCCGGAAGGGGTGAACGGCAACAATGTGGCCCTGCGCCTGCTGCGCGAAACCGGCGTCTGTACCATCGCCGGCGACACTTTCGGCGAGTCCTGCCGCAACGCCCTGCGCATCAGCTACGCCACCTCCATCAGGAGTATCGAATTGGCTTTTGAGCGGATTATTCCGTGGATGGAGCGGCAGGATTTCGGCTGAGTCACTATTTTCTAATGGATCACTGCATAACTCAGGCGCCCACATGAAACCTGCCCCGCTGTCGCCGGATCAACTGTATCAGCACTGTCCCCTGGAGTGGCTTGAGCTGGAGCCGGCGGCGGAGAAAGCCGTGGAGAGCCGGCCGTTCGGTCAGGACCGGGCCCTGGAGGCGCTGGATTTCGCGGTGGATATGCCCGGTGGCGGTTATAACCTCTATGTTGCAGGCTCCGTGGGGCTGGGCAAGCACTCGCTGGTAAACAAACGGGTCTCTGCCTGGGCGAAGCAGCGGGAGCCCGCATCCGATCTCTGCTACATCCACAATTTCAAAGAGGAACACCGGCCCCGGGCGCTGGTCCTGCCTGCCGGTACGGCGCACCAATTGCAGCGCGACACCGAGAATTTACTGGAGCATTTGCTGACCGCCATTCCCGATATTTTCCGGAGCGACGAATACCGCGCTCGCCACGATGAGCTCAAGCAGCAACTGGAGGACCGCGAGGAGAAGGCCCTGAGCAAACTGTCAGATCGCGCCAAAGATCTCGGTATCGGCGTGATGAGGACGCCATCCGGCTATACCATCGGGCCGCTGATCGACGGTGAATTTATCAGCCCGAAGAAATTTTCCGAACTGCCGGAAGAGGAGCAGGAGCGGCTGAAAGAAAATATCGAAAAGGTCAACAGCGATCTCAAGGAAACCCTCGGGCGCGCGTTGCGCTGGCACGAGAAACTGACCAGGGAACTCAAGCGGCTGGATCGCGAATTTCTGCACCTGACCCTGGACGAGCGGATCGACTGGCTGCTCCAGCGCTACCAGGGGCTGGGCCATGTCCAGGAGTTTATCCAGAGCATCAAGCACGAGGCGATCGAAAATGCCGACGACTTTCGCGCTGCCGGCGAACGCGGGGAAAAGGAAGGCATTTCCCTTGGCAAACTGATCCACTCGCCGGAATTTACCCGCTTTCGCGTCAATGTCCTGGTGGACAATGAGAGGGCCGTGGGGGTGCCGGTAGTCTACGAGGACAACCCTATCTACACCAACCTGCTCGGGCGTATCGAGCACGAGTCGCAGATGGGTACCCTGTCCACCAACTTTATGCTGATCCAGGGGGGCGCCCTGCACCGGGCCAACGGCGGTTGCCTGATCCTGGATGCCCGCCGCCTGCTGATGACGCCTTTCGTGTGGGAGACCCTGAAGCGGGCCCTGCGCTCCGCGGAGATCCGCATCCAGCCCCTGGAGTTGCAGATGGGCCTGTTGTCCACCATCACCTTGGAGCCGGAACCCATACCGCTGGACGTCACCGTGGTGCTGATCGGCGAACGCTGGCTGTACTACCTGCTGAAGACCTACGACCCGGAGTTCAGCCAGCTGTTCAAGGTCTTCGCCGACTTCTCCGAGGACATTACCCGCGAGCGTGACAGCGTGGCCGCCTATGCGCGGCAGATGCTCGCCCTGGCCAAGCGGGAAAACTTGCGGCCGCTGTCGAAAGAGGCGGTCGCGCGGGTGATCGAGCAGGCGGCACGTCTCGCCGGGGATGCAAAAAAACTGTCCCTGCACCGCGGGCAACTGGTCGAACTGCTGCGCGAGGCGGATTATTTCTGCCGCCGGGAAGAGAGCGGGCAGGTGGGCAGGGCGCATGTGCAACAGGCCATAGAGCGGCGGGAATACCGCCAGCGCCAGCTGCAGGAGCAGCTGCAGGAGGCGATCGAGCGGGACATCCTGATGATCGACGTGGCCGGCGAACAGGTGGCCCAGGTCAACGGCCTTTCCATCATCCCGCTGGGGGACACCGCCTTCGGTCGGCCCGCGCGGATCACCGCCACCGCGCGCCTGGGCAGTGGCAAGATGGTGGACATAGAGCGGGAATCGGAACTGGGCGGACCGTTGCACTCCAAGGGCGTATTGATACTGGGCGCCTTCCTCGCCAACCGCTACGCCCCGTCACAGCCGCTGTCTCTATCCGTCAGCCTGGTGTTCGAGCAGTCCTACGGTCCCGTGGACGGCGACAGTGCCTCCCTGGCGGAACTCTGTGCGCTGCTGTCCGCCATCGCCCGGGTGCCGCTGCGGCAGTGCTATGCGGTGACCGGTTCCGTCAACCAGCTCGGACAGGTGCAGGCGGTGGGCGGCGTCAACGAAAAAATCGAGGGCTTCTTCGAACTCTGCCGGGCCCGCGGGCTGGACGGCACCCAGGGCGTGATTATCCCCGCGACCAATATCCAGCACCTGATGCTCAAGCAGGAGGTGGTCGACGCGGTGCGCGAGAAAAAATTCTCCATCTGCGCGGTGAAGGAAGTGGACGAAGCACTGGTCCTGCTCACCGGCCTGGAAGTGGGCCGCGCAGACAAGCGGGGGGCATTCCCGGAGCACTCCTTTAATGGTCGGGTTCAGCAGCGGTTGCACGAACTGGAGGAAACCCGCTCCCACCTGCTGCGCCGCGAGCTGGAATCGGAAGCCCTGCCACCGCCGCCGGTAAAGGGAAACGGCGAGGACACCCCCGGCCGCGACCGCTACGAGTAATTCCGCTCCTACATTTCCGAAAAACAGTCTCTTAACCCTCACTCCCGGGACCGCGGAGCTCCAGCTCCGCAGCTCCATCCCGACGGTCCCCTCAGTCTGATCGTCCGTACATTATCAAGAAAAATTTACACTTGGCCGAAACCATTCTTTCATTTGGACGAGTAATTTTTTCATCTGGACGGATCCCTCGCCGGCCGTATGGAGATCATCCACCAGAAGCCTGGCCGCCTCTACAGGGTGCTGTCCTTGTAGGAGCGGCGGGGCGGCCATCCGCCCATGGCCGCGATCGGACTTTCCGCCAGCCGAGAGTTCAATCGCGGGTACGGCCCGCTCCTACAGCGGATAATCATGGCGAGCCCCCCAGTCCCCAACCACTTGAACTTTTCCCAAACGCCCCTATCTAACCGCCCATCACTCGTTTGAGCTTTGTTTTTACCGGAATAAGAGCAATGGTTTCCTCGACTGACAAGCGCCTCGCGGCCCGTCCTCCGCCGCGCTGAGCCCGCCATTCCGCAGCTACCCGGAGAAGAATAACCCTAGAAAAAAAGGAGGACATCGTGCTGGAAGTCAGCAACCTCAGCCGTTGCTACGGCGCCTTCAAGGCCGTGGACAACGTCAGCTTCGCCATTGGCAAGGGCGAGATCGTCGGCCTGTTGGGACACAACGGCGCCGGCAAAACCACCATCATGAAAATGCTCAGCGGTTACCTGGAACCGGACGCCGGCGGCGTGCGCATGGACGGCCTGGATCTGGCCGTCCATACCAAACGCATCCAGCGCCAATTGGGTTACCTGCCGGAAAACCTGCCCCTCTACGGGGAACTGAGCGTGGCGGACTACCTGGATTACGCCGCCGACCTCAAGGGCCTCACCGGCGACGAAAAACGCACGGAAATCCGCCGCGCCATAGCCGCCACCCAACTGGCGGCCAAGCTGGATTCCCCCATCAGTACCCTGTCCCGCGGTTTCAAGCAGCGGGTGGGGGTGGCCCAGGCGATCCTCGGCCGACCCCGGCTACTGATCCTCGACGAACCCACCAACGGCCTGGACCCGAGCCAGACCCAGCAGATGCGCGAACTGATCCGCGAGATCTCCCGGGAGGCCACGGTGATCCTCTCCACCCACATCCTGCAGGAGGTTGACGCGCTCTGCGACCGGGTGCTGATCGTCAGCGCCGGCCGGCTGGCGGTGGACGAGCGCCTGGACGCGCTGCGCCGCGGGAACCGGCTGCTGCTGGAGGCCAGTGCCGCGCCCGGCATCGCGGAGATCGACGGTGTCGCTTCGGTGGAGGACGCGGGCAAGGGCAATTACTGCATCGCTCTGGAAACCGACGCCGATCCGCGCGCGGTGGGTGCCGCCGTCGCCAGCGCGGTAGTGCAGGGCGGTGGAGAACTCTACCGTCTGCAGCCGGAGCAGCGGGACCTGGAGGCCC
Organism: Microbulbifer rhizosphaerae; assembly: GCF_014191725.1. Taxonomy (GTDB): domain Bacteria; phylum Pseudomonadota; class Gammaproteobacteria; order Pseudomonadales; family Cellvibrionaceae; genus Microbulbifer; species Microbulbifer rhizosphaerae. The sequence goes on along the minus strand of NZ_JACHWZ010000008.1, from coordinate 13,643 downwards.
TGTTCCGGGAGGTGAACGAGAAGGCCGCGGTTAACGGGAAGGAGGAGCTGAGCCATGCCGCATAACAATCTCTCTCACGGTTCCCTGGTGCGCCGAATCGCCGCCAAGGAAATCACTCTGTTTTTCGCTTCGCCCATCGCCTATCTGTTCCTGGCCAGCTTTGCGGCCATCGGCCTGTTCGTCTTTTTCTGGGGCGAGGCGTTCTTCTCACGCAATATCGCCGACGTGCGCCCGCTGTTCGAGTGGATGCCACTGCTGCTGATTTTCCTGTGCGCGGCGCTGACCATGCGACTGTGGAGCGAGGAGCGGCGCAGCGGCACCCTGGAGCATGTGCTCACCCAGCCCGCGGGGCTGTGGCATTTCGTGCTGGGCAAGTTCGCCGCCTGCCTGGCGCTGCTGGCCATTGCGCTGCTCATCACCCTGCCGCTGCCGGTCACGGTTTCGCTGATGGGCGAACTGGATTGGGGGCCGGTGTGGGCCGGCTATCTCGCCACCTTCCTGCTGGGCGCCGCCTATCTCAGCATCGGCCTGTTCGTATCCGCGCGGGCCAACAACCAGATAGTGAGCCTGATCCTGGCCTCGGCCCTGTGCGGTTTCTTCTACCTGCTGGGCTCACCGCTGGTCACCGGATTCTTCGGCAACACCGCCGCCGAATGGCTGCGACTGCTGGGCACCGGCTCGCGCTTCGACGCCATCACCCGCGGGGTGATTGACCTGCGCGACCTCTATTACTATCTGAGCATGGTCGCGGTATTTCTCGCCCTCAACACCCTGGTGCTGGAGCGCGAGCGCTGGTCCGCGGGCGGTGACGCCGGCAATCGCAACCGCTGGCGCGCGGTCACCGCGCTGCTGGTGGCCAACGCCCTGGGGGTCAACCTGTGGCTGGGTCAGGTGCACGGTCTGCGCCTGGACGCCACCCGCGGCAACCTCTATTCCATTTCCCCGGCCACCCGCCAGTACCTGGAACAGCTGCAGGAACCGCTGCTGATCCGCGGCTACTTCAGCGCCAAGACCCACCCGCTGCTCTCGCCGCTGGTGCCGCAGATGCGCGACCTGCTGCGGGAATACCAGGTGGCCGGCGGCGGCAAGGTACGGGTGGAGTTCGTGGACCCGGCGCGGGAACCGGAACTGGAAAAGGAGGCCAACCAGAAATACGGCATAGCGCCGGTGCCCCTGCAGGTGGCGGACCGCTACCAGGCCTCCATCGTCAGCTCCTATTTCGATGTGCTGGTGCAGTACGGCGACGAATACCAGGTGCTGGGCTTCCGCGACCTGATCGAGGTCAAGGCGGCCAGCGAGGCGGATATCGACGTGCAACTGCGCAACCCGGAACTGGACGTCACCCGCGCCATCCGCAAGGTGCTGCACGGCTACCAGGCCGGCGGCAACCTGTTCGATACGGTAAAGGGCGAACTTGTGTTCAACGCCTATGTGTCCGCGGACGAAAATCTGCCGCAGCAGTTGGTGGAGTTCAAGAGCGCGGTGCACGAAGTGACGGAAAAGCTGCAGACAGACGCCCGCGGGCGACTGCAGGTGCGCTTTATCGACCCGGACGCGGAAGGCGGCGCGGTGGCCAAACAGATCGCAGACGACTACGGCTTCCAGCCGATGGCCGCGGGCCTGTTCAGCACCGACACCTTCTATTTCTACCTGACCCTGGGGCGTGGCGACCAAGTGGTACAGATCCCGCTGGACGACCTGAAAAAAGAGACGTTGGAACGCAACCTGGAGGCGGGCATCAAGCGCTTTGCCAGCGGGTTTACCAAGACAGTGGCCCTGGTGACCCCGCCCGGCGATCCCACGCACGCGCAGTTCGGCATGGGCGGACCCAGCTTCAGCCAGTTGGAAAACCTGCTCGGCGCCGAGCTGAATATCGAGCGCGAGGACCTGAGCGACGGCCGGGTATCCGGTGCCGCGGATATCCTGCTGCTGCTCGCGCCGAAAAACCTGGATGAGAAGCAGCTGTTCGCGGTGGACCAGTTCCTGATGCAGGGCGGTACCGTGGTCGCCGTCACCTCGCCCTATAGCGCCAGCCTCAGCAACCGCAGCCTGAGCCTGTCCCCGGTGACCAGCGGCCTGGAAAAATGGCTCGTCCACAACGGCCTCGACATCGACAAGAAACTGGTGCTGGACCCGCAGAACAGCGCCTTTCCCGTGCCGGTCAACCGCAATATCGGCGGCTTCCAGATGCAGGAGCTGCGCATGCTCGACTACCCCTATTTCGTCGACGTGCGCGGAGAGGGACTGAACGGCGGCAGCCCCATCACCGCCGGCCTGCCCCAGGCCACCCTGAGCTGGGCATCGCCCATCCGCGTGGACAGCGAGAAGCAGGGCGGGCGTCAGGTTACCGAACTGCTGAAAAGCTCCGCGGGCAGTTGGCTGTCCACTTCCACCGATGTGATGCCGCGGCTGGAAAACGGCGCGGTCAGCGGTTTCAAACCGCAAGGGGAGCAGGGCGCGCAACTGCTTGGTGTGATCAGCGCCGGCCGGTTCGATTCCTACTTCGCCGGCAAGACTTCGCCGTTGGCGGCACAGGAAAAAACGGAGGAAGAGAATGCGGAGGAAACCGAAGGGCAAAAGGCCGGCGAGTTGGAGACCCTGCCGTCGCTGATCGGCCGTTCGCCGGAATCCGCGCGCATTATTCTCTTCTCTTCCAACGACTTCCTGCGCGACCAGGTGGTGCGCATGAGCGGCTCCGCGGCGGGCAGTGAATACCTGAATACCCTGCAGCTGCTGGCCAACAGTGTGGACTGGGCGCTGGAGGATGCGGGGCTGCTGAGCATCCGCTCCCGCAGCCATTTCAACCGCACCCTGCCACCTATGGAACACGGTACCCAGTTGTTCTGGGAATACCTGAACTATATCTGTGCCGCCCTCGCCCTGGCGCTGGTGGCGATTGTGCAGCAGCTGCGCAAGCGCGCGCGGCAGAGCCGCTACCGTCAACTGTTGGCGGGATAAGGCGAAATTAAAGTAACTACTCACCCATAGGGAACCTGCAAAAGCTTCCCTGTAGGAGCCTGCTTGCAGCCGAATGGCTACGGAGTTCCGTTCTGTTCGCCTGCAAGCAGGCTCCTACGCAGTGAGTAATTACAAATTAGAAGGAAAAAAGCCATGAAAAAACTGCAATTTTATCTGAGTGGATTTCTCGCCCTGCAGCTGGTGCTGGCCGCCGGGCTCTTCTGGCGGGAACACCGCCAGCAGGAACTGCAGCAACAGAGCGAACCACTGCTGGCCCTGCAGCAGGAGCAACTGCAGAGACTGGAAATCAGCGCCGACGACAATTCCGTCACCCTGCAGAAAAATGCTGGCGAATGGCAGCTGCCGGAACTGCACAGCTTGCCGGTGGACGCCGCCAAACTGGATGGCCTGCTGGACAAACTTGCAGAGATGCGCAGCGGCTGGCCGGTGGCTACCACTAGTTCCGCCCGCGAGCGCTTCGAGGTGGGCGAGGAAAAATTCCAGAAGCGGCTGCGACTGTACAGCGACGGCGAAGTGGTGGCGGAATTTTTTATCGGCACCTCACCGGGCTTCCGCTGGGTGCACCTGCGCCGTGCCGGCGACGATGCCATCTACGCGGTGGAGCTGAACAGCTACGAAATGCCCGCCAAGGGCGAGGAGTGGCTGGACAAAAAACTGCTGGCGGCCGGGGAACCGGAGTCGATCAGCGGGCCCGACTACCAGCTGCGCAAAGTCGACGGCGAGTGGCAGTTTGTCGCCGGCGATGGTGAGCTTGATGTGGACAAGGCACGGGAATTGGCCAGTGCCTTTTCCGGCCTGCGGATACAAAAACCCGCAGAGGAAATGCCGGAAGCGGAGCCGTTGGAAATTCGAGTCGCCACAGGGGGCGGCGAGCTCAGCTACCAGTTCCTGCGCGCGGACGAAAAATATTTCGTGCGCCGCAGTGACCGGGAGCAGCTCTTCGAACTGAGCCGCTATGACTACGAGCGCATCGCCGACCTGCGCCGGCCGCAACTGGTACGGACGTCAGAGGCAGAGGGCGAGTCGCAGCAGACAGCGGAGGGAAGCGAGGAGAATGAGGAGGCCACCAAGAGCTGATTTCCGCCAATAGCCAACTCGACTTGCGGGTCGCAGGCCCGCCCTTGTAGGAGCGGCGGGGCGGCCATCCGCCGTTGGCCGCGATCGACGGTGGTTCAAATCACAGATCGATCGCGGCCAACGGCCGCTCCTACACTCTATTTTCGACCTTCCAAATCTCCCCCAGCCCCCAGAGGCTCAGCAGAATCACTGTGACATTATTGGCATTTTGCCCAGCCACAAACAATCAATTGAAGCCTCCACCCGATTGCAATATTCTCCCCAAACGCCTTCGCGTGACAAACAATAAAATCTATTAAACGACATCGTGCTATTTGTCTCGGGGTAAGACGAGGCGCGATGTTCGACTCCATAATGAATAATGAGAGAGGACGGACATACTATGCACAGTTATTCCTTTAAACCTTTATCCCTAGCCATCGCTGCGGCGCTCGCATTTCCCACCATCGGCTCGGCGCAGACCGCGGAAACGCCGTCCAACGATACCGTGGAGGAAGTGGTGGTAACCGGTACCCGTAAGGAGGGTGTCTCCCCCCTCGAGACGCTTTCGCCGATCGATGTGGTGGGTGGGGAAAACCTTTCCGGGCAGGCCAGCTTCGACCTCACCGAGTCCCTGGCCAAAGTCGCACCCTCGTTCAATACCCAGCGCTTTCCCATTGCCGACGGCACGGCATTTATCCGCCCGGTGACCTTGCGCAACCTGTCACCGGACCAGACCCTGGTGCTGGTCAACGGCACCCGCCGCCACCGCTCCGCGCTGGTCAACCTGCAGCTGGCTCCCCTTGGCACCACCAACCAGGGGTCCCAGGCAGTGGACTTTTCCGCGATCCCCTCCGCCGCCATCAAGCGAGTGGAAGTGCTGCGCGACGGCGCCTCGGCCCAGTACGGCTCCGACGCCATCGCCGGGGTGGTCAACGTGATTCTCAAGGATGCCGCCGAGGGCTTCAGCGTCTCCGCGCAGCGGGGCGAGTACTTCGAGGGCGACGGCACCCGCACCAGTGTGGCCGCCAACGCCGGTTTTGGTTTGGGGGACCGGGGCTTCGTCAACACCACCGTCGAGCACTCCACCGCAGACAAGACCTGGCGCGGTGAGGCGCGCCCCGATGCGGAATTCGTCGGCAGCGTGGTCGGCACAGACCAAGTGCCGCTGGACGGCCTGGGCCAGCGCTGGGGCGATCCCGAGGTGGAAACCCTCAAGCTGTTCGTCAATACCGGCTACGAGATCGGCGACAGCACCGAGCTGTACGGCAACTTCGGCTACTCGGATAACGAGACTATTTCCGACTTCTTCTATCGCGGCCCGGTACTGGACCCGGAACACCAATTCACCGCCCGCGGTACCCTGCAAGTGGATGCCGATGAAAACTTTATGCCCGATCCGGCGCCGCCGTCGCTGGTCGCCAATATTATCGCCCAGGGCCTGGACCCTTCCAATTACCTGGTGGCGGACTCTTCCAGCCCCAGCGGCTACGTGCTGCGCAACCCCATCTACAGCCAGTTCCCCGGCGGTTACAACCCGCAGTTCGGCGCCAATATCAAGGACATCTCCGCGGTGGTCGGTGCCCGCGGCGAATGGGCCAATGGCATTAGCTGGGACCTGCGCGCGCGCACTGCGGAAAACGAGGTGAGTTATGTGTTGAAGGATTCCATCAACCCCAGCCTGGGCGCACTGTCTCCCACCAGCTTTAACCCGGGCACCCTGACCCAGGAGGAGACCAGTGTTAACGCGGATTTCGTCAAACCCATCGACATAGCCGCCTTCGCCTCCCCATTGAACCTGGCATTCGGCGTGGAGTGGCGCAACGAAACCTATAAGATTGGCGCCGGTGACGAGGCTTCCAGAGTATCCGGCCCCACCGCGGCACAATTTGGTGTGGGCTCCGATGGTTTCCAGGGCTTCCCGCTGGAAGCTGCGGGCAGCTTCGAAAGCGACAGCTGGGCCAGCTATGTGGACCTGGAGACCGATATTACCGACCGCCTGACCCTGGGGGCCGCCCTGCGCCATGAAGACTTCGAGGAGTTCGGTTCCACCTTCGACTGGAAGCTCTCCGGCCGTTTCGATTTCACCGAGAACTTTGCCGTGCGCGCCACCGCCAACACTGGCTTCCGCGCGCCCACACCGGGACAGGTGAACACCCTCAACGTCACCACCACTTCCGATTCCAGCGGCAACCTGATTCCCAATGGCACTTATCCGGTCAACCACCCGGTGGCCGAAGCCCTGGGTGCGGTTTCGCTGACACCGGAGGAGTCGCAGAGCTTTACCCTCGGCCTGGTGATTTCTCCGTTCGACAACACCAACGTGACCATCGATTACTACAATATCGATATCGAAGATCGTCTGGCATTGCGCAACAACACCATCGGTGTCGCGGAAGTGGAGACGCTGACCAACGCGGGGATCGAAGGTGCTGCTCTGCTGGAAGGCAGCAACGCCAACTATTTCGTGAATGCCTATGACTCGGAAGTTTCCGGTATCGACCTGGCGGTTACCAGCGACTTCGAACTGGCCGGCAATCTGCTGACCGTGGACTTGCGCCACAATCACAACAAACAGGAAGTGACCAGCGTTGCCGCCAATACCATCAACGAATCGCGGGTATTCGACCTGGAAAATCAGGTGCCGAGCGACCGCACTACGCTCACCTTTTCCTATGATACCGGCGGCTTGTTTAATGGTTATCTGCGCCTGAACCGGTACAGCAGCTGGGAGTCCACCTTCGGCCTCTTCGGGCCGGGAGATGCCTCCGATGCCTCCAGCTACGGCAGCGAGTTACTGGTTGACCTGGAAGCGACTTTCACTATCAAGGACAACTACAAGCTTGCCCTGGGTGGAGAGAATATCTTCGATGTACAGCCGGATGACGAGGCCGATCCCACCCTGCAGTTCCTGGGGGTGCGTCAGTCCCTGACGTCGCCTTTCGGATTTAACGGTGGCTTCTGGTACCTGAGAGCCAGCGCTGAGTTTTAATCCATCCTTCCCTCTCGCCTGCAAGCGGGCTCCTGCAAAGTATTTTTGTAGGAGCCTGTTTGCAGGCGAACAATCCCCGATCGGGGATGCCCTCCATATCTGTCCAATACGTACTCACCTGTCTGTTTAACCTGTAGCCGATTACACCTCAATTACAGGTTTGTCTAAAGTTTCCACACTAATTGAAAGCTGACGGCCATTTTTCATCTTCCGCTGCTCTTTGGTTTGGAATTTCGGTCTTATCTGTGGTCTAATTTTGTGACTTTGTTCCGATTTGAATCGTGCACAGAGCACAATATCAATTAGATAGCTTGCAGTAATTTTTAAAAGTCTTGGGGGATACATGCAGCCGCGACGGCTTTTCCGCGCGCACCGGATATTTCTGTGCGTATTGGGTTTGATTGCCCTGATCCCTTCGGCATCTGCCACTGAATACTCCCTCACCGGCCCCCAGGATTTCACCCGCGAGCGCGGTCGTCCCCAGCGGGAACTGATCGCCTTTGATGCCCCCGCGCCCGGCCAATACTACTTGTTGCGCATTCACAACGGCCCCGGCGAGCTGGAGCCGGTGGACTCCGGCTGGATTACCGTCAATCACAAAAAAGTGGCCAATCTCGCCGCATTGCGCTGGAAAGCCGGACGGTACGCCGCCGCTTTCAATTGCCCTTTCTGGCAGCATCACTGCCGCGACGGGGGCAATGGTGATTTGGCTCCGGTAGAGATTCCCCTCGATCTCGAACTGGCCAACGAGCTTTCTGTCGAGCTGCACGGCCGCCCCGGGCGCGGGCTGCGCCTGGAAGTGCTCAGCATCGGCGACGAAAACCCCTATTTCAACGAATTCCCCCTCAGCGGCTCGCACACATTCACCCCCGTCTTCGGCTGGCCCCAGGAACAGGAACTTACCTTTGAAGCTCCCGTGGCCGGTGCGCACTATTTATTGCGTTTGAACAATGGGGCAGGAGACTTGCACCCAGTCGGCGCTGGCTGGCTGTGGCTGAACGGCCGCGAATTATTGAGCCCCAAAGATTTTGGGTGGGGAAAAGCCTTTTGTAGGAAAGGACATCCGGGGAAAGGGCAGCATAAAAACAAACACAAAAACAAAAACAAACACGCTCCCTGGCGCCCGGATTTTGGCCGGTCCTGTGAGGAAGAGACGGAGATCCAGCTGCCCCTGTCCCTTGCCCTGGAAAACACCCTGACCGTCAAGCTGCACGGCCACTGGCACAGCGGCGTACAACTGGAAATCGTCGGCGTCGACAACGACCTGCCGCAGATTGTCGCGGCGGTGGACCCGGCGGCCAACGGTGCCGGCTGGCACAATACCGATGCCACCGTCTCCTTTGCCTGCAGCGACAGCCTGAGCGGTATCGCCAGTTGCAGCGATCCCGTCGTGGTTGAGGAAGAAGGCGCGGAACAGCTGATCGAAGGCACCGCGGTGGACAAGGCCGGCAACAGTGCCAGCACCCAGCTCTCCGTCAGCCTGGACAAGACCCCACCGCAATTGCTGGCCGAAATCGATCCGCCCGCCAACGACAATGGCTGGCACCGGGAAAGCGTCACCATCGGTTATACCTGTGCAGATACCCTGAGCGGCGTAGCCAGTTGTCCCGAGGCACAGCAGGTCAGCGAGGAAGGCGCGGACCAGCAGATTGCAGCCACCGCCGCGGATATCGCCGGCAATACCACTGAAGTTCAAACCACCATCCAACTGGACCTGACGCCGCCGGAAATCGTCACCACCATCACCCCGCCGGCCAACCCCGCCGGCTGGCACAAAACCCCGGTAGCCCTCAGCTACCAGTGCAGCGACAACCTGAGCGGCGTGGTCGACTGCCCCGAAGACCGGGTCGAATCCCAACAGGGCCGCAACCGGGAAATCCCGGCGAGCGCCACAGACCTGGCCGGCAATACCGCCGGCAGCAGCGCGCTACTCAGTATCGATACCACTGCCCCCATTATCCAGACTCAGCTCTCGTCCCAGGCCAACAGCAACGGCTGGCACAATACCCCGGTCACCGTGACCTACCACTGCAGCGACAGCCTCAGCGGTATCGCCGGTTGTTCCGAACCGCAAACCCTGGTCGCCGACGGAGAAGGCCAGGTGCTCAGCGGCAGCGTCGTCGACCTCGCCGGTAATACCGCCGGCACGGAAGTCACCCTCAACCTGGACCGCACCGCCCCGGAAATCGCCTTCGTCTCCCCCGCGGACCAGTCCCTGCTGAGTGATCGCCAGCCGGAGCTGCAACTGTTGCTCTCCGACAACCTGGCACTGGACACCGGCAGCCTGAGCGTCAGTGCCGATGGCACGGCTGTCACCGCTTGCGAAATAGCCGATAACCTCGCCCACTGCACACTGCCCGCACCTTTGGCCACGGATCGGGAAGTTACTCTCTCCGCCTCGATCAAAGACCTGGCGGGCAACAGTAGCGAAGCCACCGTCACCACTGCCATCGACAGCGACGGCGACACAATCGCCGACTACGCCGACCAGTGCCCCGCTACCGCGACCACCCACACCGCCAACGCCGACGGCTGCGCCCCCGAACAACTGGACAGCGACAACGACGGCATCAGCGACGCCGAGGAAATCGCCGCGGGCAGCGATCCCGAAGATGCCAACAGCTTCCCGCCGCTCAGCATCGAAACCTTCGCCGCCTCGCCGAACACCCTAGAAAGCCGGGGCCAGACTGTCGAACTGCGCTGGCGGGTCAAAGGCGCCGATACAATAACCCTCAGCAACGACGCCGGGAGCGAAGCCCAGGCAGACCTGGAAAGCCCGGGCGCCCTGCAAGTCAGCCCGCAGATCACCACCCGCTACACCCTCGAAGCCAGCGGTCCCGGCGGCGAAGCCACCCAAAGCCTCACCGTCACCCTCGACCTGCCACCTCCGCCGGATCTGTGGACTACCCCCACGATCCCCGTCAAGGAACAGATCGCCACCTCCCTTGCGGTAGCCGAAGACGGCAGCGCCTATGTGGGCGCCTTCGACGGCAACTTCTACAAGGTCGATCCCAGCGGCCAAGTGGCATGGACCCTGGAAGATGCCGGCCTGGTAATGGGCAAGGTCGCAATCACAGGTGACCGCATTATCGTCGGTGCCAATGTCAGTGGCAGCGGTCGCCTTGAAAGCGCCGGGCGGGTCTACGCCCTCAACTCGGACAAGACACTGCTGTGGAACTTCGACACCGAGGGTGCCGTGGTTGCCGGCCCCATTCTTAGCGCCGATAAGGCCACCGCCTATATCGCCACCTATACCGGACAAGTCTATGCACTGGATGCGCAGAACGGGCAGGTGCACTGGAAGTACTCGCTGCCGGACGTGCCGGCCGTGGCTGCCGCGCCGGCACTGTCCGCCGACCAGGGGGCACTGATCGTACACACCACCGACCGGCGGCTGATGGCGATCGATACGCGGACCGCAGAACTGGGGGCCGACGACCGCCTGCTATGGGTCCGGGATCTGACTCTCTCACCCGGCCCTTAAATTAGAGCCACCCCAGACTGGTATCCGCTGTCGGCCGGTCGGTCCGGCTCGACGACTTGAACATACAGACAAATCAGGGATTGGCCGCCACCACAGGTATTGGTGGGGCCGGAAAAAGTACAAGAAAGGCTGTTAGCGTATGCAAACACACAAGATCCGCCACTGGCGCCCCAAGAGTTTTCATCATTGGCTCCTGGGAATGGTGTTTCTGTCGTGCATCGCGGGTGCAGGCTCGGCCAGTGCGCAGTGGGCTGCGACGACGCTGACCATTGATGACGCTCCGGAGAGCATCGACGGCGAATACACGGTGACGGCGACACAGGAGTGGTCTTGCGATTTTATGGAGATTTTCCTATGTCACGAAAACTCCATTGCGCTCTATGAGCGTGCTAATGGCGGGGATTGGCACCTTATCGCCAGCCATGAACCGAGTGATCGCCCGGACTGGCCCGACGAACTAATCACTGAACTTTCCGTTGCGCTGAAGCGCGATAACGGCACCTATGATTACCGGGTCTATTCGGTAATTTACTGGTGGAATCGAGACTCCTTTACCGGCGCTGTTACCTGGAATATCTCAGATAGTGAGACCTCCGTCCCCAAAACCATTATTGTCAACAAGCCGGAAAAACCGAAAAAGCCGACGATCAATACCTTTCCGTCGAATAACCGGGACGTCGACGGCGTTTACACCATAGGCTGGAATAAACCTTCCGGGGATATCACCTACTATATCCTTCAAGAGAAAAAAGACAGCAAAGGCTGGAATACAGTTCAAGGAAAATCGGCTGGTTTAACGCGGAGTTTCACTACAAGCGGCAGTCCCCGGGAAGATGGGCACAGCTACTCCTATCAAGTCAGTGCCTGTAATGATCGGGAGTGTGGCGATTTCAGCGATGTCGTTGTGGTTCATGTGCCGTTAAACAATCCACCAACGGTCGAGCTACATAGTCCGAGCAAGCGGGTTCCTGCCGCCCCGGGAGAAATTTTTACCCTGCGCGCCACTGCCACTGATTCGAACGGTATTGCCGAAGTGGTTTTCTACGGCAACGGCAACCGGTTGGGCGAGGGCCGGGCCGTAGACAAACAGGAATGCATTAGTACTCACAATTGCTATCGCTACAACTGGACAACCCCCGCCAATGAAGGGCCTGTGACGATTACCGTCAAGGCAAAGGATACCTTGGGCGCGGTCAGCGGTTCGGCAGGTGGTATCATTGTGGATATTGAAGAAAACCAGCCGCCGTTGGTTTTGCTGCAATCCCTGCCGGGAAACATTACGGATCACGATTCTCTCACGCTCAAGGCGAGCGCCAGCGACAGTGATGGCAGCATCGCCTGGGTGGAGTTCTTTGAAAACGGCAGCAGCCTGGGCCGGTTATCCTCGCCGCCTTACGAAAAAACCTGGTCGCCCGGCGCCGCCGGCAATTACGATATTCATGTCGAGGCTGCGGACAACGAGGACGCCTTGGCATCTTCCCAGACGCAACGGGTAGTGGTTGAAGCTTTGCAACCGCCCTCGCCTCCAACCCAGCTCAAGATCGACGACCAGTTGGCCCCAATTCCCGACAATATCACCGGTTTCTACACCGTGTCCTGGAATCCCGTGGCCGGTGCCGATGACTATCAACTGCAACAATTGCAGGAGGGTGTGGATACTCAGTTTAAGGATATCGCCACTCCCGACGGTGTTACCTCAGCTTATCTGCCCAACCAGAGTCAGGGGCATTACCGCTACCGGGTGGCCGCCTGCAACGCCGCCGGCTGCGGCGACTTCAGTGGGGAAATTGCCCTTTCCGTGGTGCTCTCCGCGCCCCAGGCGCCCAGCGGACTCTCGGCCGTGCCCGCGCGGGCGGGCTACGACTTTACCGGCGCTCATACCTTGAGTTGGGAGTCCGTCACCAGCGAACCCAAACCCAAGTATTACCGGTTGGAGGAAAAAACCGGCGGTGTCGATTCTCCGGCGGAGTGGCAGGCGCTCACTAACAGTCTGACGACGGAACTGACCCTCAAAGATAAGGCGCCGGGCACCTACAGCTATCAGGTCAGAGCCTGTAACGCCTTCGACTGTAGCGCCGAGGGGGAAGTTGTCACCTTTAATGTACAGCCGCCCAACCTGCTGACTGCCGACCCCGTTGCCGACGATGCAAACTGCAACGGCCACTGCCTGAAGATCCAGGGCACTGGTATAGACCCGGATTCCGCCTTTACCCTTACGGATCTGCAAACTGGCGGCCGGGAGTTGCTCAGCCCCGCTGCAATTACCTGGCGGCCCCCGGTCAGGGTGGGCGCCGAAGAGGAGCTGGACCCCGCCACCTACGCATGGCTGCCCCTGAGCGTCGCCATGCAAAATGCCCTGGACAACAAGGAAGGCGTCCACGTCTCGGTGCAAAACGCCAACGGCGAGCGCGCGGGTATCGATGCCTACGGCAACGAGACGGTGGAGCGCCTCAGCCAGATCGACTCCGCGCCGGCAGTGGCTGTCGACGGCACCATCTATGTGGGCTCCGGCAATAATGTTTACGCCCTCAATCCTGAAGATGGCACCGTTATCTCCGGCTGGCCCTATGCCACCGGTGACTTGGTGAAAGCCACCCCGGTGGTGGACTCGGTCAACGACAATATCTATGTAGGCTCCCTGGACGACAACCTCTATGCGCTGACCCCCCTGGGTCTGGAACAGTGGCGCCTGAAGACCGGCGGTGATCTGGTTGCCTCCGCGGTGCTGGACGAGAACCGTATCCTTTATCAAGGTTCCATGGACGGCGTCCTCTACGCGGTGCAGGCCCAGAATGGCGCGATCCAGTGGACCTATCCCGCCGGTGCCGGCATCGCGGAAACCCCGGTGCTGGCCGGCAACGGCACCCTGTACTTCACCACCGTAGACAGCAGCCAGGTCTATGCCCTGGGCCGCGGTATCCTGGGCCCGGACCAACTGGCCTGGGAAAGCAGCGACGATTCGCTGCTCAAAGAGAAGCTGGAGGAGCTCGACTGGCAGCCCGGCGAGCAACACCTGCCGGAATACCAGACCGCCGCACGCCTCTACCGGCTATTGCTGCAGCCGCCGCTGAACTTAAGCCGCGACGTGCTCACCTTCTGGACCTATGCCCTGGTTAACCGCGCCAGTGTGCA
>NZ_JACHWZ010000007.1 GCF_014191725.1 Microbulbifer rhizosphaerae | reverse complement strand
ATGGACAGGCTGGATAGGAGGAGCCGGATGAGCGGAGACGTTCACGTCCGGTTCTGTGAGCGCCTCGGGGGGAGGGTCCCCGGGGCGACTCGACTCGTGCTGGGCTGTGAGCACGAAGCGGACGGTGAGCGCCTGATGAAGGCGCTGCCAAAGCGCTTCGAGAAGTACGGGCTGAGCATCCATCCCGACAAGACTAAAATGGTGCGCTTCAGATGGCCGAGTAAACTCTCAGCTAAGAGTGGGAATGGCACATTCGACTTTCTCGGATTTACTCACTACTGGGGCAAATCACGAAACGGCAACTGGGTGATCAAGCGGCAGACGATGAGAAAGCGACAGAAGCGCGCCATGCGCAACCTGTACCTCTACTGCCGCAACAGCAAACATGACCCGATCAAGGAACAGCATCAACAGCTGTGTTCAAAGCTTCACGGGCTGTACAACTACTATGGCATCCGGTGTAACTACCGGGCGCTGTGGATGCTATACCAGCACGTGAGAGATTGCTGGCGCCGCTGGCTTGGCCGGCGGACGAGAGATGGGCACATAAGCTGGGAGAAGTTTGCGAAATTCTTGATGAGATGGCAGCTCCCCAGACCCAGGATCACAAAGATGGTGTAGGCAATGCTTGCCGGGCACATGGTCATACGTCAGAGTGGTGCCAATACTCTGATTACTGAGGAACCGGATGAGTTAAAGCTCACGTCCGGATCTGTGGGGGGCGCCGCCCGAGAGGGCGGCTCCTACCCGGAACGCAACGGCGGGAAGCAAGGTGGTTTTCTCAAACGTTAGGCGTGCGGCGCGAAGTATTGAGAATGCAGGATCAGAGAAACTCTCTATCAGCTTCATTTGTAGCAATGGTTGTCGTCTAGATCTTGAGCTAGTACCAGGTCAAGTAGTGGAGTTCACTGCGGGCAGTTCTGAAGCAAAGATTGTCTTGCATCATGGTGATCCTTCGAACCTATTGATAATTAAGCCAGAATCTGCGTCCTGAGAGGCATAATTTCTTACTACAAAATCCGATTGTGGAACAGCTCAGCATGCGTTTGGAGCAGATTCCATTTGTTTAAGGCGATGAATGACGAATGCATCAGCGTGTTTTTACCTATATCACCAGCATGATCAGCTGCTGATTTTGGATCGTCCTGATGGGAACTATGTAGAGCCACAACAAGCGACTGTGACCCAAAGTCAGCCCAATAATCCAAGCCGCAGTTTTTCAAACGTCTCAGCAGATCTCGCCACTCCGATGTGCCCTCTGCTTGCCCAGGCAACAATAGCTCGACGATGTTGAACAGTAAGACAGCTGTATCAATCCAGAATAAAACCCAGTTGACGTGCCTTCAGCACAGCCTGCGTGCGGTTATCACAGCCAAATAGTACCAGTATATCTGACACATATTCTCTGACAGTGGCGGGAGAGATATTGAGCTGTGCTGCTATCTCCTTGTTTGGCAGACCAAGCACCAGCAGCTCCAGGGTATCAACCTGGCGTGGTGAAAGTGCGACAAGATCGTCGTTATCGTGTCCACTAATAATGACCACTTCACCTTCCATGACTTCCTTCAGCGCTTTGACCATTGTCGCTTTGGAACTGGTTTTGGCAATAAAGCCATCAGCCCCTAGCTGCAACATCTGCTGAATACTGGCCTGATGATCAATAGTGGATACGACCACCAGCGGCAGCGCAGGGTAACGGGCTTTGATCTCCTTCAGACCATTGAGCCCACTGGTGCCTGGAATATGGATATCAAAAAGCACCAGAGCAATGTCCCGGTGAGCGGTCAGGGTAGCTTTGGCTGTAGAAAAGTCGCCCGCCTCGATGACTTGAACGGCGGGAAATGCCTCCTGCAATAATAACCGTAAACCATCCCGATAGAGTTCGTGATCTTCGGTTATCAGTACCTTAACTGTCATTCGTATGGCTCATTCTGGCCGATCTGCCTCTCCGCTTAACAGCAGATCCTTACCGGGAGTGTAATTTATCACTTCCAGCTCCCTCCCACCATATTCACTTATGCGGGTGTGAGGCTCAACTGCGACCGGCGACGCCTGAGAGCAACGTTCAGCAGAGCGCGTAACTGAGAGGGGAGAACAGCGGTAGATAGAGCAATCCAGTTATCCGGCAGGGGGGTATCGGGATCACAGACACAGGCCGCCACAGTCTGCTGTGCCAACATGCCTGCAGCCTCTGAAGACAAAGACGCACTTCTGAGGCTGGGATACTCGCATAGCAGTACAGAGGCGGGTGTACTGGACTGACGCGCCGCCTCGACGGAACTGAACGTCAATACTGAGCAGTGCCATCTTTCCAGTCGCTCTATAAGAGAATCCCTGAGCTCGTTGTCCTGAAAAACCAGTGCTACTACTGGCATATTCTCGGCAGGTTTAACCGTCTCATGCTGACTCGGCGAAACCTCTCCCAATCGTGGCACGCTGATTGTAAAAATGCTTCCCTTTCCCGGAACGGATGTCATATTCACCGGATGGTGCAGTAATTCAGAGATATGTTTGACGATGGACAGGCCGATACCGGAGCCATCCGTCTGTTTTGGATCTCTGGCCGAACGGTAGTAAATATCAAAGATATGATTCTGGGTTTCCTTATCAATACCACACCCGGTATCCAGTACCTGGATAACAACGTTCTCGCCCCCGCGCCGACAGCCTACAATCACTTTTCCTGAATCAGTGTATTTAACCGCATTGGAGATCAGGTTGCGCAGTATCCTTTCCAACAGCACCGGATCACTGAATACTTTCAGGGAGCATGGTTGAAAGGAAAGTTCAATGTTCTTTTCTGCCGCTAGCATCCGGTACTCATGTTGTAACCGGAAAAATAGATCCGAGAGATTTACCGGTTTTAGCTCGGGTCTTATAGTCCCGGATTCCAGCTTGCTCAAGTCCATGATGGATTTGAATGACTCGCTCATCTGCCGGTGCGTATTTTTTAACCGGTCAAATATTTTTGTTCCATCCAAACCATGAATATGTGGCCTTAAATACTCCAGAAAAATACTCATCGAATTGAGCGGTTGGCTCAAGTCGTGGCTGCTCTGGGCGATAAAGCGGGACTTTGCCTGGCTGATGTATTCCGCCCTCAGTTTCTCCTCCCGCAAGGCCCGTATAAGCAGTATCAGGGCAATGGTATGCAGGAACATGTGCACTATCTGTATATAGAGAACGTGGATCATTTTGTAGGAAACAGTCACTTCCCCGAGGGTTTCCCGTGGGCCCTGGGTCACCCAGGCCACCTGCAGTATGGACAGCACCATGGGAAACCACCCGAGCAGATAGATGATGTAGTAGCTGCCCTCGGTGCGGACCTTGGCAACACCCGAACCGAGAATAACCAGCGCCACAATCAGATAGCTCAATGCCGCAAGGCCCATGTTTACCTGGAATGGCAGGACCAGGCTGGCAACGCAGAGTAAGAGCGTTGTTAGCGCGGCTCCGGAAAACGCGTAGTACCACTTTCCCGAGTTGCGGTTAAGCTTGAGAAAGCTCCCAGCGAACGCCAGTTGTGACAACATGGTCGAGTAGATCAATAACCAGAACAGCGCCGTCTTTTCATAGGTCGATTGCCACAGGATCGCGGGAATGCTGCTGTGTTCCAGGTAGTAGGCAAGCTGCAGAACTGCAGAAAATGAAGCCCAGAAGAACGCTTTCTCTCTGGTTAACAGCCAACAGGTCAGGCCAAGCAGGATAAGGCCGAGAATCATCCCTACTGCAAGTTTGTAGGCAAAGTCCTGCTGAGTTTTCCAGGTCTGGTAATGGCGGTCGCTCATCAATGCGATGTACGGATGCCAGGCGGCGTGGTGCGCTTTCAGTTCAACTACCATGAGGTAGGACTTTCCCGCCGGCAGCCTGACCTTCACCGCCCGGCCGATGGTATTGATATCCGTGCCACTTTCGTAGCCTGAGTTACTGAACGTTTTGATTGTCTGCCCGCTGCCATCCCGTATCAGGACCCTGGGCTGCAGAAAACCGAAATTGCTGATGTGCAAAACCCAGTTGCTGTTTTCCGTGCTGTTCTCGATGCGCGTGTATAACCAGTACCGGTGGTGCAGACGAAAGTCCGGGTCGAGGCCGAAGGTGGGTTCCTGCGGTACCAGATCCGGGGCATTGTCCAGTGCCACACCCTCCGGCGCGGGTATAAAGCCGGAGGAATGATTGAGAGATGCCAGACCGTAACGAGTATCAGTCCGTGTTAACTCTATAGGTGAGAAGCCGTTGGCCACCTGCACGGGGAAAGCCGGGCTCTTTGCCTGGGTGGGACTAAACACCATCAGCAGCACCACCACCAGACTACCGATCAGGGCCGGATAGAATTTGGATAAGTATCCAGGCAGGCACAAGGCTTGTCGATTCATGCTACTCCCCAAAGTACCTCTCGAAAATCCAGTGGTAACAGTGGCTTACGGGGGTCAAAAACAATGGTATGCAGTAGGCCGGAGATTCGGAGCGATTGCCGATTGAGTCAGAGGCTCTCCAGGCATTGAGCCACGCTAACATGCCAAGCTCCCCTGGTTCTGTCAATGCCGCCTGAAATGGTCGTCAGCTGGCTTACCCCGACATCTGTCGGGTACTCGCCTGCCTCTTTAAGAGGTAATGTAGACCGGTTGACTTAAGATGTAATGGGAAAGGCGAAATTCTATTTTCAAGGAGAACAGCCCGCTGGTTGTTGGCTGCTTTTTTACCAGTCTTACTAAATGCCTATGGGGGAGGTTTCGGTGGCTCTGATGGACCGGATGAAGTGGACAACCCCACACCACATAGAGGACAACACCGTCGGAAGAGGATGAGCCCACACTTGATTGGTACTGGAAAACAGCTCGGGGGTGCCTGGATCCCCGCTTTTGCCGACATGACCAGGATGTTGTGGTCATTCCGAGGGTCACTGGTATCTCCCCTTTTTATCTGCACTGTAAGAGCGGTCCCCAGGGACGCCGAGCTCCAGATCGACTGGCGGGCCTCAGGCCCGCGCGTGGTTTGATTTGTGGCCGCGCTGAGAGCCGGGACCGCGGCCATGGAGAAGCGGCTCTGCCGCTTTGCGGAGCTGGAGCTCCGCGGTCCCGGGTTTATCGCGACCATGGGAAGATTGTATGCCCGGCCTTGTATTAGGATTTCGTATTTTCAAGCTGGTGAAACCGATAAGTAATCAACCAGTAGGCTAAAAAATTTCGGCGTCGCCTCGATAAGAAATTAGCAACCAGATTTATTCGTATGCCAATACTGCCCAGCTCGTTTTAAAGTTGAACCCATAGTCGACCGCATTAAAGAAACCGGAGAAAAAATTGATACAATCAGTTTTATGCTGGAAACGGAATTCACCGTAGTTGGGGTCAAATAAATAATATCCGCGAGCGGGATCCAGCCAAACAGCTATTTCATTTCCAACGGTTTTTCCGTTGACTATTCCCATAAACCAGACTAACGAATATTGTAGCGTTGTGCTGTTTAGGTGGTCTTTAATTTCCTTTCCAATATTTGGATTGTTATTGAGTTCTGATTTTTCTGATTCTTTAGATTTCGTGTGATTGTACCTTAAACCATTATTCTCCAGCCAGGCTCTAATTGCCTGATCCTGGTCAACACCATATGACCAGCTTGCAAAATCGCCCCGAATCTTCCTGACCTCTCTGCCCCAAAAAGTCGTATGCAGAGTCCAACAAAAAATTTGCCAATTTCTTAAGCCAACCCGCTTGGAAAGGTGGTTGCCGTTCTTTGCGTCGCGAATGTAGTGTGCTGCCAGCGCCGCACAAATGCCAGGTCCGCAATCTGCTGTAAGCCAAGTTCGCCATGAGCGCTGTGTAAAGCTCCATGTTTTTCTGCCTTTGCATGCCTTCAAATAAGTTTTTACGAAGCTATTCATGTCTCACCGCCATTTTTTCCACAATTGATCGGCTCTCAGGTGAAATGCCTGTTATCTATACGCTCTATGAGCCGTTAAAGTTGCATAGTGGTGGCATTTTCACTTAGGCTGACTGAGATAGAAGAATTCAAAAGAGCAACTGTTTTCGTAACTACTTACCCACAGGGAACCCGCGCCGGTTTAAGGGAACCACCTTGTAGGAGCCTGCTTGCAGGCGAATGACTACGGAGCTCTGTTCTTGTTCGCCTGCAAGCAGGCTCCTACAGGGAGTGGGTAGCTACCTGTTTGCTTTGAAATGTAATTTTCTACCCATAATTTGGCTTGCTTCGCTTGGAGCATACAGACAAGGACAATAAGTTAGGAGAAGAGGCACGGGCAACCCGACAAATGTCGGGTAAACACAGGAAAGTAGGATGTTTAAGACGCCGGGAAGTGGCCCTGATTATTTTAAGCCTTCAAACAGGCTCTCAGCGCAGCGACCTCCGCTCCTTCAACCAGCTGAACCCCAGCAACAGTATCAACGCCAGTGCAATCCAATACCGCGGCAGCGGATTGCGCGGGACCTCTATATCCGCAGCCGGGCCCAGGCGGGCGCTGGCCATTTGCCTGGTGTCGGTGTGCGCTATGGCCCGCTGCCACTGCGGCCAGGCGTTGCGGGGAAATACGTAGAAATCGAATTCGCCGTTACCGCCGTCGATGCGATGCCAGCCGGCCTGTTTGGGCCACCAGGAATGGCAGGCACCACCGCCATCGGAGGGAAGGACCACACCGGTCGGCGGATTCCCTGTTCCTTGGTTGTCCACCGCGGCCAATTTCGGCGTCGCCTCGGAAAAAGCCGTGCTGCACAGGGTTACCCGCTGCTGCTCGCGTGGTAGTCGGGTTCGCAGTTTTATCGGCGGTCGGCTGCCGCGGTGGGCCAGCTGGTGGTCGAACAGGGTTTTCCACAGGCGGGCGTAGTCCGCGGCAAATCCGGCGGTGATCCAGCGGTAACTGCGGTCGAAGAGCACAAAACCCAGCGATTGGCCAGGATTGTTGCGCGCCCAGTAAATCGGCTGGGCACCGAGTTCGATATCGCCGGGACGCGTTTGTTGCGGTTGGTAGCCGGCCAGCGCCAGCAGTGGCATTTCTCCACTGCTCGCCAATGGATTTTCGATCTCGGAGTTATCGGCGGGGGCGAGCGGCATTCCTTGCGCATGGGCGTAATCCCGAAAGCCCCGCGGAGCCTCGGCACTCACCAGCCACAGCAGGGATTTTCTTTCGGCCAGGGCCGGCAGTAGCCGGCGTTGCGCGGGGCTCAGTTGCGGCCACAGGTGGCTGTCCAGGATCAGCAGATCGAAGGGGCCATTGGGGTCGAGCAGCTGTGGGGTTTTTGCGTCCAGCCCGTTGAAAGATTCCCGCCGTATGATTTCCGGCGCCAGCTGAGTAACTACCCGGGCGGGGGCGCCGGACTGGCGCAGCCAGCGCGACAGGGCGGCGGTCTCAAATCCCGGGCGTGCCAGCCACAGCAAAATTCTCGGCGCCTCCGGCGCATGCACTTGGACCGGCAGTGGCTCACGGCGCACGATGGTGCCGCCGTCGGCTTCCGTCTCGATACGCAGTTGGTAGAGCCAACGGCCGGCGAGTTTGGGTGTGTCGTTGAGAACCGCCGCGCCACCTTCCGCGGACAGCACTGTACTGTCTACCTCGCCGCCAAACGGATCTTCAAGAAACAGCCGGCCCGCGATACCACTACCGTGGGCGATGCGCAGCTGCAAGGGTTCGCCCAGTGATAGCCGCTGCGGCCAGTTCACCTGCCAGCCGGCAGCGTCGCTCTCTGTTTCCACACGCAGTCGCATCGGCGGCAGGTCGCGCAGCGCGTCCCGGCTTTGCGGCAGTGCAATTTGCAGCGCGGTGGTGTCCGCCGATGGCAGCAGCGCGGGGGGATTTACCAGTGCCCAGACCAGTCCCCAGATGGCGATCTGCAGCAGCATCGCGCCGGCGCGATGCGCACCGCCTTTTTCCCGGCGGGCGGTCAGCAGCAGGGAAATTCCCAGGGCGGCAAAGCAGACGGCGGCGATCCAGAAATTCATTCGCGTCCTCCGCCTTGTTCCTGCAGCCAGTTGTCGAAACTGCCTGTAGTAGCGCGCTCCCTCGGCAGCGACGGCTGCGCCTGCGGCGCCGGCAGCAGCTGGTACAGCAGCGCGGAAAGCTGCCGGCGGCAGTCGGTGCAATCCGCCTGCTGTCGGTACAGGCGCAGGCTTTTCGACAGTTCCACGCGCAATTGCGGTTGCTCGCGCAACTGCGGCAGTGACAGCAGTTCCTCCGCCGTGCCGTCATCCAGCGGGTCGTCTGCGCGTACCCGCTGCAGCAGCTTCAATAGCTGTTCGCGCTCACTGTCGCTACGCGTGGTGTTTACGCGCGGTGGCTTTACGCCGTCCCGCTCGCCGCTGAGGCGTCGATTCTGATCCAAGGCCGGCGGCTCGAAACCCACACGCTGCAGATAGATGCGGGAGGCCTGCTGCACTTCCTTGATGTAACGCAGGGCAGTGTGCTGGTGGGGCAGGGAGGCGCGGGGGTCGATCACCGACAGTTCACGCCAGGAGCTCCACATGGCATTCAGGGCGCTGCGCAGCAGCTCCTTGGTCTGCGGATCGAACAGGGTTGCGTGTTCCGAGGTGTCGTGACTGTGGCCCGCGGCGGCGATTACACCGCTGGCATCGCCGAACTGTTGTGCCGGGGCTTCGTGATCGTCTCCGTGATCTCCGTGGTTTCCATGGTCTTCGTGATCCCCGTGGTCTTCCTGTTCCTCCCCATGTGCGTCTACGCTTTCGCCGTGCGCTTCATGGTGGGGTCCGGATTCATCATCGTGTTCCAGCGCCGAGTCCTCCTCGCCGAGGAAATGGCCGTAGCGCATACGCAGCAGGTTCTGCTCGTGGGCCAGGGATTCCGAGCGTTTGCGGAAATCCCCCTCGCTGAGCTGTTCCCGTTCCGCCAGCAGCGCCTCGGTATCGATGATCAGCTGGCGCTGGCTGCGGAAATACTCCGGCAGAACCTTGATCGCCATGCCCTCGGCATCACTGAGCCCGAAAATCTCCGCCTGTGGCCAGCGGATAATAAAGTGCTGGCTCTTCTGCGGGTTTGGCTCGGGTTCGCGGTTGTCGCGCGCCTGCAGGAACCAGTAGAGTTCATCGCCGGGCTCGATCTGGTACCGCTTCACCGGCATGTTGAAGTGGTAACGCTTTGCGCCTTCCGCGGTGTCGGTCGGCTCCAGTTTTATTCTGTCATTTCGGAAGCGGACATTTTCGCCGTCGCCGCTCGCCAGGGTGATCAGCAGATCGGTTTCCGCCACCTGAAAGTCGTCCGTCACCTCGACATCGACCTGCAGTAGCGACGACGCCTCGCTGCCGGCGTTGATCGTCGTCACATTGTCCCGTGGCAGGCTGAAGGAGAATTCCGGCGCGCGATCGGCATCGATCTCGATATTGTGAATCTGCGGCAGCAGTATTTCTTCCTGCCCACTGTGCACGGACAGCTGGTAAAAATCCGCTTCGGGCAGCGTCCGCGTCAGTTGCCAGTGGCGGCTGGGCAGCGTTTCCTTAGGGGAAAAAGCGAAATTCTCGCGGGCGGCGAGCATCGTCAGCGCGCCGGCGGGCGTATTTAATGTGATCCGCCAGGTGATACGGGACTGTTCCGGCGCCTTCACTTGCAGTGACTGGGTCAGCGCGGGCAAGCCGGTGTAGGCGGGCGGACGGATTTCGGTAACGGCCTCCACCACCTCGATCGACGCCGCTGCAGCAGCGGCTTGCGCGCCAGGCATCTGGCCGGGCGCATCGGATTGTGGCAGCGTATTGGCGATGACAAATACCATCAGGCCGAAGCTGGCGCCGATGGCATTGGCTACTGCGTTGCGGTGCCAAGGAGGCCGGAAATTCTTCAGTGCGCTGTTATCTCGCAACTGTTGCAATGCGGCGGCAGTGCGTTGCCGCTGTACTTGTGCCAGCGACCCGAGTGTATCCGGTGGGTTGTTCAGTAGTTGACTGCTGTCCTGCAACACTGGAAAGCGGCCGTCCAGCTTGCGGCAGATTTCGGTCGTTGAGAGGCGCCAGTTTCGATCCAGCAGCAGGGCCAACGCGATCGCTGTCAGGCACGCGAAGAGAATCCAGCCTGGCCACTGCAGTTGCGTAATGCCGATTGCACTGGTCCCGGCGACAACCGTTGCGAGCCAGAAATAGGGCCACAGACTGCCACCGCGCCAGCGGCGGGCCGCGCGCCGCAATAATTGATGGGCGTGATCAGTCATGGCCGTCACTCCCCGCTGCGGGTCGTGCAAGTGCGACTATGCGTTCCAGCGCGAGCAGCAGCACAAATGCCAGCAGCAGCCATTGCTCTATCGGCATAAGGCGGAATCGATGCACTTCGGCATCCGCTACCGCAATGCCCGGCGGTGTATCGATGGACCAGAGGCCGCGGCCGCGCGCCTGCAGCGCCCAGTCCTGGGCGCACCACTGTTGCCACAGTTTTTCCGGCAGATCCGGACGGTGGAAAAAATCTGCGCTGTGCCAGTCGCGCCCGTAGCGCAGCCAGCTGCCACGGCCCAGTGCGGCGGCTTGCAGCGCTTCGCCACCGGCGATTTCGACAAACTGTATTTCCTCCGTAGGCTGCACCCGCCGGTCGGTAATAAGCAGGCCGCCATCGCGGATAAATTGCTGCAACGCTACGGGCAGTTCGCCGGCTGTGTCGTAAATCAGCCAGTCCTGCTCGCTTGCGCCTGCCAGGCTGGCAGCGGTGAGCTTTTGCAGTTCCAGTTGCGGCGCCGCGGTACCCTGCAATTGCCGCAGCACCGCTTCAAGCCAGGGGGGACCTTCGCCCAGCAGCGCCAGCCTGGGCAGGGGTGAAGAATTTTCTTTACTCCCGTTCTCCAGCGCGTGCCACTGCCAATACGGACTGACCGAGAGAGCGCCGTGACCGCTTGGGTTTTGCGCGTTGCGCAACAGGATATGGGCGCGGCGGAATTCCCCGGCATCGGCGAGATTGGAAAGCGTACGCCAGAGATCCGGCGCCTGCGGCCGCGATTCACTGATAAGCATGGGATCGGGCAATAGCCACAGAACGGAGGCGAAGCCGGGGCTTTCCCCCAGGAATGTTTCCAGTTCGGCGCGTTCGATACGCGGGTCCACCAGCAGCACTTTTTCGGATGCTTCGTTGTCCCGTTGCAACAGCGGCTGCGCGAGCAGAATGGCGAGAAGCGCGAACAGCAGCAGCCTCAACAGCAGCAGCCATTTTTCCCGCAACAGCAGTCGTTTTTTGTGCTGGCGTTTCCTCTGCAACCAGTGCACGGCGGCGAAAGTGATTTCCCGTGTTGCATCGCGCCGCAACAGGTGAATCAGCAGCGGAATCGCCAGGGCGGCGAGCAGCCAAAGCCATTGGGAGGACTGCCAGAGCATTTCAGCCGATCCTCGAATGCGCGTCGACAAAATGACGCAGGGACTGCTCCAGCGGCTGCTCTATGGCGACGCTGGTCAGCGGGCATTCCTGCGCGGCGAAACGCGCGGCAAGCGCCTTTTGCGCGGCGCCGAATGCGCGCAGGTAATCGGCGCGCTGCCGGCGGGCACTGAGTTCGGTTACAGCGGGTGATTCCGGATCGCGGATTGTCAGTTCGCCGTCGAACGGAAATGTCTCCTCGGCTTCCACCAGCAGCTGCAGCGGCAGGCAGGGCCTACCGGCAGCGTGCAGGCGGCTGGCGAAGGCGCTGATCTCTCCGCTACGTTCAAAAAAATCGCTGACCAGCACCACCTGGCAGCGCTGTTCAAACCGCTTCCAGAGCGGTGCCAGTTGGTCTTCTCCCGGCCAGTGGCCCATTGCCTGCAACCGTTCAAGTTCCAGCGAGACGCGCCGGTGGTGCCCCTCGCCCTGGCCCTCCGGCACAAAGCGGGTACCGCCGTCGTTCAGCGCCAGCAGGGAAAAGCGGTCCCCCTGGCGGTGCAGCAGCCAGCACAAGGTCGCGATCCAGCACTTTGCGTACTGCAGTTTGTTCAGTTGCGGATGGATAAAACTGGGTTGCGCCATGGAGGTGCTGGTGTCGAGGGCGATGCATACGTGCATCTGGCTCTCCTGTTCCGCCTCGCGCACATAGTAGCGGTCCGAGCGCGCGAACAGTTTCCAGTCGATATGGCGGATGGAATCGCCGGGCTCGTAGCTGCGATATTGCTGGAACTCGATACCGGCGCCGCGTCGCTGGCTGTGCTGCATTCCCAGCAGCATGCCCTCGGCGATATGCCGCGACAGCCAGACGAGGTCGCGGGTGGCGGCCAGCGTCAGCGGGTCCGTCAGTTTCAAGGTATTAGTCTCACGGTATCAGTCCCGCCCGGGTTCCGGCACGCTGTCGAGCAGCTCCCGCAGCAGTTGCGGAACCGTGACGCCGTCCGCCTGGGCGTGGAAGCTGAGCAGGATGCGGTGGCGCAGTACCGGCAACAGCAGCGCTTGAATATCCGCGCGGGTGACCGCGAGGCGCTGTTGCAGAAACGCACGCGCTTTTGCGGCGAGAATCAGTGCCTGGCCGGCCCGCGGCCCGGCGCCCCATTTGATCCACTGCTGTAATTTCGGATTGGTGCTCTCGCCGGTGCGGGTCGCGCGCACCAGGCGTGCGACGTAATGATAGAGATCGTCGCTGACGTGGATCTCGCGCACCAGCCGCTGCATTTCCAGCAGTTCGGCGGCGCCCAGGCAGGGCACGGGCTTCTTCGCGGCGCCGCCGGTGGTCGCGCGCAGAATTTCGATCTCGTCTTGTTCCGCCGGGTAGTCGATATGAATATTCAGCAGGAAGCGGTCCAGCTGCGCCTCCGGCAGCGGGTAGGTGCCGGCCTGTTCGATCGGGTTTTGCGTCGCCAGCACGAAGTAGGGTTCCGGCAACGCCGTGGTCTCGCCGGCCACGGTGACCGCGTATTCCTGCATCGATTCCAATAGCGCCGACTGGGTCTTCGGTGGTGTGCGGTTGATTTCGTCCGCGAGCAGGATGTTGGTAAAAATTGGGCCGCGCTGGAATTTGAAGAAGCGTTTGCCGGTGGAGTGATCCTCTTCGAGAATCTCGCTGCCGAGAATATCCCCGGGCATCAGGTCAGGTGTGAATTGCACGCGCTTGAATGCCAGCTCGGTGCAGTCCGCCAGGGTTTTTACCAGCAGCGTCTTGCCCAGCCCGGGTACACCCTCGAGCAGCGCGTGGCCGCGGGCCAGCAGGCAGATCAGCAGCTGGTCCACCACTTCCCGTTGACCGACGATGACTTTGCCAATCTCGCTTCTGAGTTTTTCCAGCCCGGTCAGGCGCTGCTCTATTGTTTCTTCTATGGTGCTGTCAATGGTATTTGGCATGGGAATTCAGCTTGTCAGTGCGTAGATAACGATGTTCACGGCGAACTTGGTGTTGTCGATGGCGAGCCAGCGTTTGTTGCGGTAGTCGTAGTCCCACTCGCAACCGAAGTCCTTGTTGCTGTAGAGCACCGCGATGCGGCCGTCGACGATAATGGCCTTCAGGTAGTCGTGCACCAGGTTGTCGCCCCAGCCGTTCAGTTCGAAGCTGGTCACCGGCAATTCGTCGAACTGGAAGAAGCAGTTGTAGAGGTCGTGATCGTGGGGCAGTTTCTGCAGGCAGTCTTCGCCAAACAGCTCCGCCATCTGCGCCTCGAAGGACTTGGCGAAGAGACCGTCGATATCGTGGTTGCAGTCGTCCACGAAAACGAAGCCGCCGCGGTTGGCGTAGTCGCGAAAATTGCGCGCCTCCGCGGTGGTGAACTCCAGCAGCTTGTGCCCGGACAGGTAGCAGAAAGGCGCCAGCAGCATTTCCGGGTCTGCCAGCGGCACTATGTGTTCTGTGGGGTCGACTTTCAGGTTGGTGTATTCCACCAGGGAGTTCAGCAGATTGGACGGCATGCGTTGGTCCACGTCCCAGTCGCCGGATTCGTACATCAGGCGGGTGAAGTGGAAGTCGTAGTGTTGCTCCGGCTGTGCGCGTGTGCCGACTGGCAGGAGAGCACTGCTGGTCAGAATCAGGTTTTGCAGGAAGTGTCTGCGGGTTAGCGGCATGGTTTTACAGCACTAAGTCTTCGATCAACTTGTAGGAGCGGCCGTTGGCCGCGATCAGGTTCCAGAGAGGTTGGAGAGGCCGATCGCGGCCAACGGCCGCTCCTACAAATCTGTCGATTCAGCCGAGCTTGCGCTTGGTATTGATTACGTTCACTCCATCAAACCGCGTCGTCGAGCTGCCGTGAGACACGGCGCTGACCTGGCTCGGCTGGCCCTTGCCGTCGAAGAAGGAGCCGCCCAGGCGGTAGTCGCGCTCGTCGCAGATCTGCGAACAGGAATTCCAGAATTCCCGGGTGTTCGACTGGTAGGCGACGTCCTCGACCATGCCGGTGATCTTGCCGTCCTCGATCTCGTAAAACAGCTGGCCGCCGAACTGGAAGTTGTAGCGCTGCTGATCGATGGAGAAGGAGCCGTCGCCGATGATGTAGATCCCTTTTTCCACATCCTTGATCATCTCGTCGACACTCAACTTGTCCTCGCCCGGCTGCAGTGACACGTTGGCCATGCGCTGGAATTGCACGCTGGACCAGCTGTCGGCGTAGCAGCAACCCTGGGACTCCTTCTGCCCGAGCATATGCACCTGGTCGCGGATCGCCTGGTAGTTCACCAGCACGCCGTCCTTGATCAGATCCCAGCGCTTGGTCTTCACGCCCTCGTCGTCGTAGCCGACCGCACCGAGGGAGCCGGGCTGTACCTTATCGGCAAAGAGATTGACCTTGTCGCTGCCGTACTGGAATTTGCCGTCGCGCCATTTGTCGATGGTGGCGAAGGAGGTGCCGGCGTAGTTGGCCTCGTAGCCCAATACGCGGTCCAGTTCCAGCGGATGGCCGACGGATTCGTGGATGGTGAGCCACAGGTGGCTCGGGTCCAGCACCAGGTCGTACTTGCCGGGTTTGACGGACTTGGCCTTGAGCTTTTCCTGGGCCTGCTGTGCGGCCAGCTTGGCGTCCTCGACCATATCGTAGGAATCGCGGTACAACACCGTCTGTGACTGTATCTTGTCCTCGGCGCGGCCGTCGAGATATTCGAAACCGTGGCCCACCGGCTGGCCCAGGCCCTGGCGGGTGCGGAAGCCGCCGTCCTTCTTGTCCACCGCGGTGACTCTGAACGGCGCCCACAGGCGGTGCACGTCCTGGTCGACATAGGAGCCGTCGGTGGAGGCGAAATACTTTTGCTCGTTGACCAGGTACAGCATGGAATTGATGAAGCTGGCACCGGCATCCAGTGCGGATTTGTTCACTTCCATCAGCAGGTCGACTTTCTCCGCCAGCGGAATCTCCATGGCGTTTTTGCGGATCGGGGTCTTCCAGCTGACTTCACCGTAGCCTTTCTGCTTGGCCAGTTGCACCGGCTCCTTTTGGTATTTGGAATTGGCCTTGGCGGTGGCGACAGCCTGTGCGGTGGCGCGGGCGATGCCGTCCGCAGTCATATCGTTGGTGGCGGCGAAGCCCCAGGTGCCGTTGGCGATCACGCGCACGCCCAGTCCGATGGACTCGGTATTGACCACGTTCTGCACTTTCATTTCGCGGGTGATCACATACTGGTTCAGGTAGCGGCCGATGCGCACGTCGGCATAGCTGGCGCCCAGCTTGGTGGCGGTGTTCAGCGTCGCGTCCGCCAGTTCTTTCTTAACGGCGACGTCCATACCGCTGTGGACCAGCTTGCTTTCCGCCACCAGGTTGCCGGACAGCGGCAGCATGGAAAAGCCCAGGCCGGCGCCGCTCAGCTGGAGAAATTTTCTTCTGTCCATTTCTGAATCCTCGATTCGCTGTGGCCGTTACACGGCGTCGGAAAGGCTGCTGAAGGTGAAGTCGCGCACTTTCAGTGCGGGGATCATCGCCGAGTAACCCCACATGCCCACGCGCTTGGCGCGGCCCATATCCTCGATGTTGTTCAGCATGATCACCGGGCTTTCGTTGAAGCGGAAATTCTTGATCGGGTATTTGATCTTGCCGTTTTCGATATAGAAAGTGCCGTCGCGGGTCAGGCCGGTGAGCAGCAGGGACTGGGGGTCCACCATGCGGATATACCAGGTGCGGGTCACCAGTACGCCGCGGCGGGTGTTTTTGATCAGTTCCGCGGTGGACTTGTCGCCGCCGATCATGATCAGGTTGTTCGGCTGTGGAATCGCCTTTTCCTTTTCCTTGGATTGACTGGCCCAGTAGCGGCTGCGCGGCAGGTTCTTCACCACGCCGTCCCTGATCCAGTCGACGCGCTCCAGGGCCATAAAGTCGTCCTCCGCCCAGGGCATCGCCGGCACATCCGGGTCCGCCGGGTCCGAGTAGATATGCACGCGTTTGTCGAACATCTTTTCGCCGATGCGGTTGCCGCCGCCCTTCCTGCTCATAAAGCTGCGCCCCTCGTCGGCGCTGCGCGCGTCGTAGTTCCACATCATAAAGCCGACCAGCCCGGATACCGCACTGGGCTCCAGGATCACTGTGTATTTGCCCGGCTCCAGTGCGCGCGCCTCCTGGGACTGCACCGCCTTGTCGATGGCGATATTGGAAACGGCGCCGGTGTTCATGGCGGAGAAATCGGAAACGTCACTCTGCGCCCAGCCGGAACCCAGGCCGTTTTCGGTGCGCATGGTCACGGTGAAATTCGCCGAGGTGGAAACGTGGTAGCCGAACAGGCCCTTGGTGTTGGCCACGGCGGCGAAGGAGCGCGCGTCTTCCAGGTAGCCGGCGGCAATCACCTTTCTCTCCCTGGCTGCCATGATGGAGTCGGCCGCTGCCTTGGCGCGCTGGTCCGGAGTGATGTCCGCGGTGGATTTGGCGAAGCCGTTCACCTTCGGGTATTTCTGCTCGTCCAGCAACGGCATGGCCTCCGGGTTGTCCGGTGACAGCTTGGCCAGCTCCTCGGCGCGGCGCATGACTTTTTCCAACGCCGCATCGCTGAATTCGTTGATGGTGGCGATACCGGACTTCTTGCCGAAACGCGCCTCCACCGCCAGTTCGATATCATTGACGATACCGCTGGTGGAAACACTGTTGCGCGCGTAGCGGATATTGCCGGTCTCGGCGCCGGTGAGCTGGGCACTGGCCGCTTCGGCTTTGCTGTATTTCAGCACCTTGTCGAGAATTTGTTTCGCTTCACTTCTGGATAAAATTGCCATTTTTTTTCTCCACTGAACTTATTGTTCTCTGCCTGCTTATCATTTCGGCTTTCGCCGGCATAACGACGTGGCGTTGTAGGAGCCTGCTTGCAGGCGAAAGGCTACGGAGCTCCGTTTCTGTTCGCCTGCAAGCAGGCTCCTACATCGGTCCCGAGGGCTAGCCGATATTGCGCTTGGTGTTGATGACGTTGATCTTGTCAAAACGGCTGGTGGAGCAGCCGTGGGACACGGCGCTCACCTGGCTAGGCTGGCCCTTGCCATCGAAGAAGGTGCCCCCCAGGCGGTAGTCGCTGCTGTCGCAGACGGCGGTACAGGAATTCCAGAACTCCTGGGTGTTCGACTGGTAGGCGACGTCCTCCACTTGGCCGACAATTTCGCCATCTTTTATCTCGTAGAACAGCTGGCCGCCGAACTGGAAGTTGTAGCGCTGCTGGTCGATGGAGTAGGAGCCGCGGCCGAGAATATAGATGCCTTTCTCCACGTCGCGGATCATGTCCTTCGCCGAATACTTTTCCTTCCCCGGCGCCAGGGACACGTTGGGCATGCGCTGGAATTGCACACTGGACCAGCTGTCGGCGTAGCAGCAGCCGTGGGATTCCTTTTGGTCGATCATATGCACTTGGTCGCGGGTGGCCTGGTAGTTCACCAGAATGCCATCCTTCACCAGGTCCCAGCGTTTGGTCTTCACGCCTTCGTCGTCGTAGCCGACCGCACCCAGTGATCCCGGTTGCACCTTGTCGGCGAACAGGTTGACCTTGTCGCTGCCGTACTGGAATTTGCCACTGCGCCACTTGTCCAGGGTGGCAAAGGAGGTGCCGGCGTAGTTGGCCTCGTAGCCGAGTACACGGTCCAGCTCCAGCGGGTGGCCGACGGATTCATGGATGGTGAGCATCAGGTGGGAGGGTTCCAGCACCAGGTCGTACTTGCCCGGCTGGATGGATTTGGCGGACAGCTTGGCTCTCGCCTGCTCCGCGGCGAGGCGCGCGTCCTCGGCCATATCGTAGGAGTTTGTATACAGGGTGGTCTGGCCGTGGATCTTGTCCTCCGCGCGGCCGTCCAGGTATTCGTAGCCGCGGCCGACTGGGTCGCTGAGGCCGTTGCGCGTTTTGAAGACACCGGTCTTCTTGTCCACTACGGTCACTTCCATCGGCGCCCACAGGCGGTGCACGTCCTGGTCGATATAAGAGCCGTCGCTGGAGGCGAAATACTTCTGCTCGTTGACCAGGTACAGGGACGAGTTGATAAAGCTGGCCCCGGCCTTGAGCGCGCCGTTGTTCACCTCCATCAGGAAGTCGACCTTCTCGCCGATGGGTACCTCGAAGGCGTTCTTCCCGATCGGCGTCTGCCAGGAGACTTCGCCGACCCCTTTCACCGGCGCCAGCTGCACCGGCTCCGTCTGGTACTTGGCATTGGCCTTGGCCACGGCCACCGCCTGGCGCGCCGCGCGAGCGATGCCGTCCGGGGTCAGGTCGTTGGTGGCCGAAAAGCCCCAGGTACCGCCCGCGATTACACGGATGCCGGCGCCGAAGGATTCGGTGTTGACGATATTCTCGACGTTGGTTTCGCGGGTCAGCACGAACTGGTTGAGGTAGCGGCCGATGCGCACATCGGTGTAGCTGGCGCCGGCCTTTCGGGCTGTATTGAGCACGACGTCGGCAAGGGCTTTCTTTTGCCCCATATCCAGGCCATTGCTGGCCAACTGCTCCGCGGAGACCGGAATGCCGTAGACCGGCAGCAGGATACCGCCGGCGCCGACACCGGCGAGTTTGAGGAATTTTCTTCTTTGCATGGCACCTCCACAATATTCCCGATCGGGCCCGGGGGAGGGGCTGTGCGAGCGCGGAATCGGGACTGCTGTTTATTGTTATTGCCGGCCGTGGACAAATGATTCCGCAGGAATATGCGAGATTCGCGCCAGTGTAAAGTGGCCGGTCGTTGAGGCGACAGGGATGGGGGGCGAGTCGAAGTCACAGGGAGCGCGGTGGGAGCCTGCCTTGCAGGCGAATCGCCAGCAGGGCTGGCTCCCACAGCCCCCCCCGGGGATTAGATTTCTGCGCGCTGGCACACCTCGTCGAAAGTGGTTTCGATCAGCAGCCGGCCGTCCCGGAACACCGGCCGCAGCAGGTTCTCGCAGTCGCCCAGCGCCTCCAGGTGGATGGTCTCCATTTCGCCCCCATCTCCACACACCAGCGCCAACCGCCCGCGCTTGGATTTCTTCTCCGGCCCGGTTACCGGATTCTTGTACACGTCGTGCCATTGGCCATCGATGCGGATGGCGCTGGCCTTCATCGCGAAGCTCAGAATGTCCCGGTGCAGCTTCTGCAGCAATTCGCCGCCCATGCCGAAAGTGACGTTGTCGGCGCTCTGTTTGCGCTTCTTCATCGCCTGCAGAATTTTGGGAATGGAACGCCGGGAAATGCCATCACCCTGGATGATGCGGATAAAGTCCGGCAGTATCCGGTAGCCCTTGCTGTTCACCCGGCAGCCGAAAATGCGCATCAGCCGCTCCAGGCTTTCGGTGACGATCTTTACTGGCTCGCCGGAATTCGGCCTGACGACCACAGTGCCGCCGTTGTCGACTACTCGCTGCTTGAGTACGCCGCCCCAGATATTCTCGATCGCGTTCCAGATGTCGTAGCTGTCGCTGACCACCGCCACCAGTTTGTCCGGCCCGGCGAACTGGTCGAGCATATTGGCGTAGGCGTCCGCCTCCCTTTCCTTTCCCCAGGCGGTCATGGTGCTGTGCTCGGCGGCGGGGATCGAGTAGCCGGCCATATCTGCGCCGTAATATTTTCGCGCCGCCACCAGTCCGGACACCGTATCCGTGCCCTGGAAATTCACCAGGTGCGCCATGCCGCCGAGCATCGCCGTCTCCAGGCTGCTGGCGCCGCGGGCGCCGAAATCGTGCAGCTTGAACGGCAGGCCATCCAGGGAATCTGCGGTCTCCTCCAAGTAACGGGCGATGATCTTTTTGATCTCACGGCCCTGGGTGGCCACGGTCACCGGGTACCAGATGGCGCGCACCAGCGCGGTCTCGATATAGGTGGTGAGCCAAAAACAGGCGGGGCAGGTGTTCACCACCTGCAACATCACATTGTGCAGCGGCACCACCGTGCCCTCGGGTACCGCGGATATCTCCAGTGGCAACAGGCCGCCGTGTTCCTCGACGATGTGCTCCCAGCCGGCGCGGTGGCAGGGCAGGCCGTGGGCGTGCAGTATGGCCTCCGCCTCGTCGATATCCGCGGCGGAAACCGGCTGCTGCAGGTACTGCTTGATAAATGCCTGCAGCCCGAAAAACACCGCCTCGGGAAATTCGCCGCCGCGGCACTCCATGTAACTGCTCACATACTCGGAACCCGGCGGGTACTGGAGGTAGTGGCTGGCCTTGTAGCTGTCGACGTTGAGGATCAGGTTGTGTTCGGTCATCAACGGATTGTAGTTCCGCGGCCGCTCAAATTTTGCTCAGGCAGTGTCGCGGGGCCAAGAAAGGCGCACGGCTTTTCGTTCTCCTCTCCCCTTTATTTGGCGTGTATTTCTTTATAAAAAGAATTTCATCAATTATTTATTGACCCTGTGTATACGGATGTGTACTTTTGTATACATCACGATGAAAGGGAATCGCCATGCTCAATAAGAGCCAATCCATATCGGCGCGCCTGTCAGCGGAAGACTACGCCTACCTGATGTCCATCGACCGCAACGGTGCCGTTACCCAGAGCGAAAAGGTACGAGAGCTGATCGCCATGGCGCGGGAATCCGTCGGCATGATGAGCTTTGCCCGCGCTTACATCGCCTCAGCCGAAGCCGTACTGCCGATCAAGGCCCGCTGCACCGACGAACAAAAAAGAAGCCTGCCGGTGGAAGCGCTGCTGGAACTGCTCGCCGAGAGCGCGGCTGCCGTGCAGGCTTGCGTGGATGAAGAAGAACTGACCCCCGCTCTGGAGCGGAAAGCGCTGCCGGCGATAGAGGCTTTCCTGGAGAAAATTTTGCTGGTGGCGGCGCAGGAAAATCCGCGCGTCGCCAACCCGGATTCCGCACTGCGAATAAAAAAACAGATCGATAATCTGCTGAACAAGTAATTCAATTAATCAACCGGAAGGAGATAACAATGAAAGAAGGACTGGTTAAGCGCATATCGCGCATTATTTCCGCCTCGGCCAACGCCCTGGTGGACTCGGTGGAAAACGCAACTCCGCAGCTGGTAATGGAGCAGGCGATCCGCGAGATCGACGACGCCATCGCGGAAGTGCGCGACCAGCTGGGCAAGGCGGAGGCGGCCAAATACCTGAGCAGCAAAACCCTCAACGATGAAAACAGCCGTCACGTTGAACTCAGCTCGCAGATTGAAATAGCCATGCGCGAGGGCCGCGACGATCTGGCGGAAGTGGCAATCGCCAAACAGATGGATATCGAGGCGCAGATTCCGGTGCTGGAAAAGGCAGTCAGCGAAGCGGACCAGGAAATCGCCGAGCTGAATGCCTGTATCGGCGCGCTCCAGGGCAAGAAGCGCGAGATGCGCGAGCAGCTGCGGGAATACGCCAAGGCCACGGATCACATCACCAACGGTGCCACCGGTCAGGAGCAGGGCGGCAGCCGCGCTACCTCGGACAAAGTGGACCAGGCCACCGATGCCTTCAACCGGGTTCTGGAACGCGCCGGTGTCCCCGTCTCCGAATCCAGCGCCGATGCCGGCAAGCTGGCTGAACTGGAGGAGCTGTCGCGCAATAACCGCATTAAAGAGAGGTTGGCCAAGCTCAAATCCCAGGCGGAGGTCTGATGACATTCCTGCTTCAAGACGGCAACCTGCTGTTTACCGGCGCCCTGGTGCTGATGCTGATGATCGCCGTGCTCGAGGGGGTCATGACCCTGATCGGCGTCGGTATTTCCGACCTGCTCGACAACCTGCTGCCGGATACGGATGTCGATCTGGATGCGCCGGACACAGAGGCTGGCGGTGTCCTCACCAAGCTGCTCGGCTGGTTGCGCTTCGGCGAGGTGCCGGCGTTGATATTGCTGGTCGCCTTTCTGGTGAGCTTCGGCATCACCGGCCTGGTAATCCAGCTGTTTGTCGACGCGCTGCTGGGTTTCGTGCTGCCGGCCTGGCTGCTGGCAGTGCCGGTATTTCTGCTGGCGCTGCCGCAGGTGCGCTTCGTTGGCAATCTGCTGCGCCGCTTCGCGGTCGGCGACGAGACTGAAGCGGTGGGGCGCAAATCCTTTATCGGCCGCGTCGCAGTCATCACTATCGGCGAGGCCGCCGCCGGCTCACCGGCAGAGGCGCGCTTCAGCGACGAGTTCGGCACCACCCATTATGTAATGGTGGAGCCGGACGGAGACGAAACCTTCAAACAGGGGGAGAAGGTGCTTTTGGTGGAGGAGTCCGGAGCCAACTTTCGTGTGATCAGGCCCACCAACAAACACCTGATGGAACCCTTAACCCGGTAGTCAAACAGTCATCCTTGACCTGTTTGACGGTCGCCCGCGAAAGGCTGGCGCAGATACGCGGATCTGCTGGCATTTCGCGGGCTCGCGCTGGCCTTCGGCCAGCGGCGGCACATCCCTATGCCGCATTACTAAGGATCTAAAAAAATGGAGATTACAGAAGTGATTGATAACTTTTCCACCATGATGTTCATGGCCGGTGCGGTACTGGTGGCCCTGATCGTCATCGGCATGATATTCGCGCGCCTTTATACCCGCGCCTCCAAGGAGCGCTCCTTCGTGCGCACCGGCATGGGCGGGCAGAAGGTGATTATGAACGGCGGCGCCCTGGTGCTGCCGGTGCTGCACGAAATCATCCCGGTCAATATGAACACCCTGCGCCTTGCAGTATCGCGCAAGGAGCATCAGGCGCTGATCACCAAGGACCGGATGCGCGTGGATGTGCTCGCGGAATTTTACTTGCGGGTCAAGCCGGATAACGACGCAATCGCCAACGCCGCGCAGACTTTGGGGGTGCGCACCCTGGACCCGGAAGCGCTGAAGGACATGATCGAGGGCAAGTTCGTGGATGCCCTGCGCTCGGTGGCCGCGGAAATGGAAATGGCCGAACTGCACGAGCAGCGCAGCCAGTTTGTGCAGAAAGTGCAGCAGGTAGTGTCCGAGGATCTGCTGAAAAATGGCCTGGAGCTGGAGTCGGTATCCCTGACCGGCCTGGACCAGACCCACAAGGAATTCTTCAACCAGGACAATGTGTTCGACGCCGAGGGCCTGGCGAGCATGACCCGCTCGATCGAGGCGCGCCGCAAAGAGGTGAACGACGTCGAGCAGGACACCATGGTGCAAATCGAGCAGAAAAACCTCGAGACGGAGCGCCTGAAGTTGGAGATCGATCGGGAAAAACGCTACGCGTACCTGGAACAGCAGCGCGAACTGGAAAACCGCGAAGCGGCACAGAAAGCTGATATCGCCAAGGAGCAGGCGGCGCAGGAGCGGGCCGCGCGCCAGGCCGCGATCGAAGCGGAGCGCGAAGTCGATCAGTCGCGCATCAGCGCGGAACAGGCCACCAAGCTGCTGGAAATCGAGAAAGAAAAACGCCTGCAGGAACAGGAAATCGAACGCGAGCGTTTCCTGGAAGAGCAGCGTATTTCCAAGCAAAAATCTGTGGAGATCGCCGAACAGGAGCGGGCCATCGCCGTGGCCGAGAAATCCAAGGAGCAATCGCTCGCCGACCAGCAGGCCAACGTGGCGCTGGCGGAAGCGGTGAAGGCGGAAGAGAAGGTGCGCACCGCCAAGGACGTGGAAGTGGCCGAGCGCGACAAGCAGATCGAGATCATCGAGGCGCAGAAAGAGGCCGAGCGCCAGGCCACAGCCATTACTGTGGCTGCCGAGGCGGAAAAGGCCGCGGCGGAAGACAAGGCCGAGGCCCTTCGCCTGCAGGCCTCTGCCGAAGCGGAAGCCATTCGCATCAAGGTCGAGGCAGACCGCGAGAAATACGCCGTGGACGCCGAGGGCCAGCGCCTGATGAACGAGGCCTTCAACAGCCTGAACGACGCCCAGGTGGCACTGAAGAAAGTGCTCAGCCTGCACGAAAACCTGCCGCATATCATTCGCGAGAGTGTCAAGCCGATGGAGAGCAT
The DNA here is from genome assembly GCF_014191725.1 of Microbulbifer rhizosphaerae. Taxonomy (GTDB): domain Bacteria; phylum Pseudomonadota; class Gammaproteobacteria; order Pseudomonadales; family Cellvibrionaceae; genus Microbulbifer; species Microbulbifer rhizosphaerae. The sequence goes on along the minus strand of NZ_JACHWZ010000007.1, from coordinate 223,880 downwards.
CGAGGGCATGAAGATCATCTCCGTGGAAGGGCTGAACGGCATCGACGGCCGCGCCGGCGGCGGAATTCTCGAGACCGACGGCGAGGCGAAAGGCCAGAGCCTGCCGGAAGCCCTGGTCGGCAGCGCCCTCAAGCACCGCGCCATGGCGCCGCTGGTGGATTCCCTGTTGAAGGAGGCCGGTGTCGGCGACTTCGCCAAGATGCCGGAAACCGAAAGCTAATCGACGATTCGCTTCGCTGTGCAGGAGTTTTGAAATGGTAGAGATTCTACCGCGGATTCTCCCCTGTGCAGGTTCGAGATGTAGTGCAGTTGAAAAGTCATCATGGAGGAATACTGTGAAAAAAATACTTTTTACCTTTGCAATACTGGTCGCGTCGGTCGCGTCGGTCGCGTCGGTCGCGTCGGTCGCGTCGGTCGCGTCGGTCGCGTCGGTCGCGTCGGTCGCAGTGAAAGCTGACGAATCCGGCGCTGTGATGGATGTAGTCGTCTGGCTGGAAGGCGTGGATGCCGGCCACTATGGCCAGAGCTGGAATCAGGCATCGCAGTTGTTTCAACAGCAGGTCCCGCAGGGGAAATGGCAGGAAATGCTGGAGCAGGTCAGGAAGCCGCTCGGCCTCAAACTGAAGCGCGAAGTCGACAGCGTTAGCCGCCACAAAACGCTGCCGGGCGTGCCGGATGGAGACTACGTGGTGGTGACTTTTGCCACCAGTTTCGAAAACAAGGCGCAGGCGACGGAAACCGTGACCGTCGAAAAAGTGGCAAGCGAGTGGCGCACCCTGGGCTATTTCATTAAATAAGCCAATTGGGCTTCCTGTCCCCGGCGCCGGGACAGGAGTCGAATTCAAATAGGCGACACGGCATTATTCCGTTGTCCCCTTATGTAAACCTTTCCCCTCGATAACCCGGCACCCAAATAGGGTGTCGGGTTGATAGCGCACCCGCAAGAGCGTCAAGCCGCTGGAGAGCATCGAGGGCATGAAGATCATCTCCGTGGAAGGGCTGAACGGCATCGACGGCCGCGCCAGCGGCGGAATTCTCGAGACCGACGGCGAGGCGAAAGGCCAGAGCCTGCCGGAAGCCCTGGTCGGCAGCGCCCTCAAGCACCGCGCCATGGCGCCGCTGGTGGATTCCCTGTTGAAAGAAGCCGGTGTGGGTGATTTCACCAAGGTGACCGAAACCGAATCCTGATCCGCTATGGAAAATTGATCAGTGGGGATGTTGGTCGCCCCACTTCACAGATCAACCGGGAAAGCCGGTTAATCTGCGCTACTATTTCTAACAGGTACTTGCGATTTTAGCAGGCGTTAGATATGGTGGCTGAGAATCGGTTCAGCGGTGAGACGCGTATGACAGATGCTGTCATTGACGAGATTGCCGAAAAGGTCGGTAGAGACGTCAGGCATTTCCTGAGGGCGGGTTACTATGGCCCACAGCGCTCTACGATAGTTCAACCGCTCCCGGTTGAGGAATCGGCATTCCTCGAGGCGCACGGTGCTGACTTTACTGCCAACTCCAAGGCTGTCGCCGAGCAGCGGGCCCGTGCCCACGCCCTTTACCGCGCAATCATCAAAACTTCCCTAGGGCCGGAAGAGGTGCGTCGGCACCTCAATGTTTCCGGCAGTCGCCTGCGCCAGCGGGTCCAGGATGGCAGCCTCTATGTTCTGAGTGAAGACTCCAGCCGCGTCTATCCTTCGTTTCAGTTCACCGACTCCGGGGTACTTCCGGGGTTGACCGAGGTGCTCAAAGCACTTGGGCCCAAGCCGCATCCGCTGCTAGTGGTCCAGTTTTTCGATACGCCTACGCAGGATTTACAGATTCCCGGCGTCGATGGTCCGGTGAGTCCCCGGGACTTTCTGGAAAGTGGTGGAGATGTCGCGCGGGTAGTGCGCCTGGCGCTGGATGTCTGATGCCCCTTGACCCTGATGCCCCCTGATCCTGATGCCCCCTGATCCTGATGCCAAAGTTTCCCGACCCGCCCGACCTTGAGCAGTTGCTCGAGAGGTGCTCCCAGCCTGTGCTAAATACACTGCCGGCTGGCACCGCCATATTCCGCCTCCATCGGGTAGAGGGCGCCTACCCCAGCCAATGGCCCGAATTCCGATACTACGGTCCGACAAGTAGCCGCTTTGACCACCACTTAAGCAATGAAAACGGCGAGGGGGAGGTTCAGGACCGCGGTATCCTCTACGGCGCCGTCGGCGACCAGGCTTTTAAGACCTGTTTGGCGGAGTTTTTCCAGCAGACCCGAATAGTGGACGTCAGCCGCTATAAACCGGTGATGACTGCATTCGAAATTGTCGATTCTCTACGGCTGGTGGATCTGTCAGGAGATTTTGCTACCCGTATTGGGGCATCCGCCGCCATCAACAGCGGTCCACGCCCTCGGGCCCAGCGCTGGGCGCAACTTATCTACAACGCCTATCCCCAGGCACAGGGCATTTTCTACACCTCCTCAATGAATCCCGGGCAGCCGGCGGTGGCGCTGTTTGAGCGCGCCTTGCCGGCGATGCCGGACAGGCCGCGCTTTTCGCGGGAACTGAGGCACATCGCTTACCTGGAGGCGGCGGCCAACGCGGCTGAAAGTTTGGGATATCAGGTGGTGTAGTGAGCCGCCGGGCGTCGGTAGCCCTCCCGCTTCGCTATCCCGACAGCTGCCCGGACATTGGTGGTCTTTAATAAGACCATGGAGTACAAGGACTACTACAAAATCCTCGGCCTCGAACGCGACGCCAGCCAGGATGAGATCAAGCGCGCCTACCGCAAGCTGGCGCGCAAATATCATCCGGACGTGAGCGCGGAGACGGGCGCCGAGGACCGCTTCAAGGAGGTCAGCGAGGCCTACGAGGTGCTCAAGGACCCGGAGAAGCGCGCAGCCTACGACCAGTTGGGCAGTGGCTGGCAGTCGGGGCAGGAGTTCCGCCCGCCGCCGGACTGGGACCAGGGCTTCGAGTTTCACGGCGGCGGCTTTACCGAGGCGGACCCGGAGGCATTCAGCGACTTCTTCGAGAGCCTGTTCGGCCGCGGCGGATTTTCCCCCGGATTCGGCGGCGGCTTTCGGCGCGAGTTCCGCGCCCGTGGCGAGAACACCTACGCCAGGATCGCCATCGACCTGGAGGATAGCTACCGCGGCGCCACCCGCCAGATCACTTTGAAGCACTCCGAACTGGGCCCGGACGGCCGCCCCCAGCTGCGCGAGCGCACTCTCAACGTGAAGATTCCCAAGGGTGTCACCGAGGGCCAGCAGATACGCCTGGCGGGCCAGGGAGAACCGGGATTCGGCGGTGGCGACACCGGGGACCTGTACCTGGAGATCCACTTCAATCCCCACTCGTTCTATTCGGTGGAGGGCAAGACGGTGTACCTGGACCTGCCGGTAACTCCCTGGGAGGCGGCGCTGGGGGCGAAGGTGCGGGTGCCCACGCCGGAGGGCGCGGTCAATCTCACCGTGCCCGCCAACAGCGCCACCGGTGGCAAGCTGCGGCTCAGGGGCCGCGGCATACCGGCCGCGGAGCCCGGGGACTTCTATGTGGTGCTGAAGGTGGTCCCGCCACCGGCTGACACCGAGTCGGAGAGGGAGGCCTACCGCCGCTTCGGCGACGCCTTCGACTTCAATCCGCGCAGCGGCATGGGAGGCTGACACAATGAAAACCCAACTCGCGGAGGAGATCAGCGGCGCCCTGCTCGACGAGTGCTACGAACTCACCCTCAGCGAACTCTGCCGCGCCTGCGAACTGCCGGCGGAGGAGGTTCTCGCGCTGGTGGAGGAGGGAGTTATCGAACCCCTGGGCCAGGGGCGGACCCAGTGGCGTTTCAGCGGTATCTGCGTGCGGCGGGTGCGACGGGTGCGGAACCTGAAGCGGGACCTGGGTGTGAACCTGCCCGGCGCGGCGCTGGCGATAGAACTGCTGGAGGAAATCGAACACCTTCAGGCACAGCTCCGCCGTTTCGAAGAGCAGTTGTAGGAGCGGCCGCTGGCCGCGATCGGATTGCACTACGAAGCGAAATCGATCGCGGCCAGCGGCCGCTCCTACAAATAACTGCTAGTGTCCTATCTGGTATTAAATAGTGATATCAGATAGGACACTAGGACACCGCCCGCGTAATCGTCATCACCAGATAGGCGTTGTAAACGATATAGGCCAGCAGCAGCGCGCCGCCCTCCCAGCGGTTGATCCGTCCGTGACCGCGGAGGCCGTAGCCGAAAACGAACAGCGCCACCGTCAGCCCCACCACCATCGGCCAATCCCGGGTCAGCACTTCCGCGGGTATGTTCGACATGGGCGCGATAGCGCCGGCGATCCCCACCACCGCCAGCAGGTTGAACATGTTCGAACCCACCACATTGCCGATGGCAATATCGTGCTCGCCCTTGCGTGCGGCGATCACCGTGGCCGCCAACTCCGGCAGCGAGGTGCCCAGGGCGACGATGGTGAGGCCGATGATCAGGTCGCTGACCCCCAGCGCCTCGGCAATGGTCACCGCGCCCCATACCAGGATGCGAGAGCTGACGATCAGCAGCGCCAGGCCCGCCGCCAGCCAGAAGAGCGCGCGCGGCAGCGTCATTGTGTGGGCTTCCAACTCGCTCTCCATCTCCTCGCCGAGGTCGTCGCCCTCACCGCGCAGGGCGGAGAAAATGGACCAGCCGACCAGACCGAAGAAGCCCAGCAGCAGCACCAGCGCCTCCCAGCGCTCCAGGCTGCCGTTCCACAGGAAAGCGCCGGTCAGACAACTGATCGCCAGCAGCAGCGGCAGCTCCTTGCGCACGATTTTGGAGTGCACCGTCAGCGGTATCAGCAGCGCGGTGAACCCCAGGATCAGCCCGGTATTGGCGATATTGGAGCCGTAGGCATTGCCCAGCGCCAGGCCTGGGCTGCCGTCCAGGGCCGCCATCGCCGACACCACCATCTCCGGCGCCGAAGTGCCGAAACCGACGATCACCATGCCGATCAGCAGGGGCGGCATACCGGCGTGTTTCGCGGTAGCCGCGGCGCCCTCCACAAAGCGGTCGGCGCTCCAGATCAGCAGGGCGAAACCGGCGGCGATGGCGAGGGCGGCGAGGATCATAGGGCGTCCTGTAGTCAGTGAACTCGGGGTGGGGCGGCTCCGCGACGCGGGCCCGGCAAACGGGGGCCGATTGTAACGGCTCAGCGGAATTCAGAAAGGGCGTATTTGCGATTCAGGGCAAATCGCTGCTGGACTACAGTGAATACATATCCGGTCGAGTATGACCGGTGCCGGTAACCCATAGCCCCGCCGGTGCGGGGTGCCGATATGTACCCGAGAGGAGGTACCCATGAGCGTAAAGGCTTCCGCCAAAGTACTGGCGGTATTCGCATTGACCGTGTTGTTTGCGGCCTGTGCTCCACCGGATGACCAGCGGAAAAACGAACAACAGGGCAGGGCCGGGGCGCCTACCGGCTGCTGCCAGAGAACGGAAACATCCTGCGCGAGCCCGGTTACCAAGGAGCAGTGCGATGAGATAAGGGGTGCTTTTCACGAGGGTGGAGACTGCAGGTCCGACACCGGCAGCTGTGGTGTGGAGCACGAATAGATTTTCCGACGCGGCCTGAGCGCCGGGCAATAGCATCCGCAAAACCGCCCGCGATTCCTCCCGGCCGGTGGCAGAGCTGCGCGGTCGGGTTCCGCCAGTTCGCTGCAGATAGGCGGCGAGATCCCGCATTCAGCCCCTCTTGACTGTAGTTGCAATTGTAACTAAATTGGTTGCACTTGAAACTAATGAGTCTGCTGCCGCGCCCCTACAGCGGTGCAATGAGAGAAAAAAGGGAGGGCCGAATGTCCGATTTGTTTGAAAACCCCATGGGCCTCGACGGCTTTGAATTTGTGGAGTTTACCGCTCCTGAGAAAGGCATCCTCAAGACCGTATTCGAGGCCATGGGCTTCGAGAAGGTCGCCCGGCACCGGTCCAAAGACGTGGAGCTGTGGCGTCAGGGCGATATCAATTTTATCACCAACTACGAGCCCAACAGCCACGCCTACTACTATGCGCAGGAGCACGGCCCCTCCGCCTGCGGCCTGGCCTTCCGGGTAAAAGACGCCAAGTTCGCCTATGGCGAAGCGCTCAAAAAAGGCGCCCAGCCGGTCGACGTAGCCACCGGCCCCATGGAACTGCACCTGCCGGCGATCAAGGGCATCGGTGGCGCCACCCTGTACCTGATCGACCGCTACCGGGAAGGCGAAGCCATCTACGATATCGACTTCCAGTGGCTCGAAGGCGTCGACCGCCACCCGCAGGGCTGCGGCTTCCACACCCTGGATCACCTGACCCACAACGTCTACCGCGGCCGCATGGAGTACTGGGCCAACTACTACACCGAGCTGTTCAACTTCCGCGAAATCCGCTACTTCGACATCAAGGGCGAGTACACCGGCCTGTTGTCCAAGGCCATGACTGCGCCGGACGGCAAGATCCGCATCCCCCTGAACGAAGAGGCCGCCGGTGGCGGCGGCCAGATCGAAGAGTTCCTGATGAAATACAACGGCGAGGGCATCCAGCACATCGCCTTCGCCTGTGACGACCTGCTCGCCTGCTGGGACAGGCTCAAGGCCCGCGGCATGGAGTTTATGACCCCGCCGCCGGAGACCTACTACGAAATGCTGGAAGAGCGCCTGCCCGGCCACGGCGAGCCCACCGGCGAACTGAAATCCCGCGGCATCCTGCTGGACGGCACCACCGGGGACGGCCAGCCGCGTCTGCTGCTGCAGATCTTCTCCGCCAACATGCTCGGCCCGGTGTTCTTCGAGTTTATCCAGCGCAAAGAGGACGAGGGCTTCGGCGAGGGCAACTTCAAGGCCCTGTTCGAGTCCATCGAGCGCGACCAGCTGCAGCGCGGCGCAATCAAGAAAGAAGAGAAGGCGAGGGCCTGATGGCAATAAAACGCATTCACCACGTGGCCTACCGCTGCAGGGATGCCCGGGAGACTGTGGAATTCTACCGCGATCTCCTCGGCATGGACTTCCAGCTGGCCATCGCCGAAGACAAGGTGCCCTCCACCGGCGAACCTGACCCCTACATGCACGTGTTTCTCGACGCGGGCATGGGCAATGTGCTGGCCTTCTTCGAGCTGCCCAACTCCCCGGAGATGGGCCGCGACGAAAGCACTCCCAAATGGGTGCAGCACATCGCCCTGGAGGTGGAGAGCATGGACGAACTGCTGGCGGCCAAGACCAAACTGGAAGCCGCCGGTATCGACGTACTCGGCCCGACGGACCACACCATTTTCAAATCCATCTATTTCTTCGACCCCAACGGCCACCGCATCGAGCTGGCTGCCAACTCCGCCAGGCCGGGTATGCACAAAGAGCTGAAGCGGGTGGCGGAAGACATGCTCGAGGAGTGGTCCAGAACCAAAAAAGCACCCAGACACGCCGCGTGGATGCACGGCGAGGAAGAATTTATACCGACTGAAGGGGAGGCACAGTGAAGTTAGCCAGTCTTAAATCCGGCCGCGACGGCCAGTTGGTGGTGGTCAACAATGACCTGACCCGCATGGCCTCCGCCGCCGAAATCGCGCCGACACTGCAGAGTGCGCTGGACAACTGGCCCGCGGCGTCGGCAGACCTGGAAGCGCTGCACGCGCAACTGGAGAGCGGTGAAATCCGGGGCGAAGCCTTCGACCAGGCCCGGTGCCACTCCCCCCTGCCGCGGGCCTACCACTGGGCAGATGGCAGTGCCTACGTCAACCACGTCGAACTGGTGCGCAAGGCCCGGGGCGCGGAAATGCCGGAGAGCTTCTGGACCGACCCGCTGATGTACCAGGGCGGCTCCGACACCTTCCTGGCCCCGCGCGAACCGATCCTGATGCCGCGGAGCGAGGGCTTCGGTATCGACTTCGAAGCGGAAATCGCCGTGATCACCGACGACGTGCCCATGGGGGTGTCCCCGGGAGACGCGCTCGCGCACATCAAGCTGGTAATGCTGGTCAATGACGTCTCCCTGCGCGGCCTCATCCCCTCTGAACTCGCTAAAGGCTTCGGCTTCTACCAGTCCAAACCCTCCAGCGCCTTCTCCCCGGTGTGCGTCACCCCGCAACAGCTCGGTGACAAATGGCGGGACGGCAAGCTGCACCTGCCACTGGTCTCCCACCTGAATGGCAAAAAATTCGGCGAGCCCAACGCCGGCGTGGACATGACCTTTCACTTCGGCCAACTGATCGCCCACGCCGCCAGAACCCGCAAGCTCGCCGCCGGCACCATCATCGGCTCCGGCACCGTGTCCAACAAACTGGACGGCGGCCCCGGCAGGCCGGTTGCCGAGGGCGGCGTCGGCTACAGCTGCATCGCCGAGATCCGCATGATCGAAACCATTGAGGACGGCAAGCCGACTACGCCTTTCATGCAGTTTGGCGATCAGGTTGCCATCGAGATGCTGGACGAAAAAGGCCGGTCCATTTTCGGGCGCATTGAGCAGACGGTTCAGCAGGCCTAAATTTGTCCTGTGGGGGTTGCCCCACGGGCCAATCAGCGCGGGCATGTTTGTGTAGGTTGGGCTGAGCACAACGACCAATTTGCCGGAAGTGGTCCATATCCCGCGCTACGGAATGAATCGGATCACTTTAGTGATTTCTCGACCGCGGCCTGTTCCAAAAGAAAACTCTTGTTTTAGTCCCAAATTGGGACTAACCTTCACTCCATGAGAATAATCGCCCTATCCACCTTGAAGGCATTTTGGGAAGGCAATCCCGCCTACGCCGATGCGATCGAGCCCACCCTGGCGTGGTATCGGCATACGCTGAAGGCCGACTGGGCCTCCCCGTCCGAGGTCAAACAGGACTTCAGGAATGCCAGCATCCTCAAGGATGGGCGGGTGGTGTTCAACATAGCCGGTAACAAGTATCGGCTGGTGGTGTGGATCAACTATGCCTATCGGGTGGTGTATATCCGCTTCCTGGGCACCCACGCCCAGTACGATCAGATAGATGTGCAAACCATTTAGTGGTGGAGGTAATAACTATGGACATCAAACCGATCAAAACTGATGCCGATTACCGCGCGGCGTTAAAAGAGATCGAAAGCCTGATGACGGCGGAGCCGGATACCCCGGAGGGTGAACAGCTGGATGTGCTGGTGACCCTGGTGGAAGCTTATGAAACCAAGCACTACCCGCTGGATTTCCCCGATCCGGTGGAGGCCATCAAGTTTGAAATGGAGCAGAAGGGGCTCACCGTCAAAGACCTGGAACCCATGATAGGCAAGAGCAACCGTGTATACGAGATCCTGAACCACAAGCGCGCGCTGACCCTGAAGATGATCTGGAAACTGAATCAGGAGCTGGGCATCCCAGCGGAATCCCTGATTAAACCATCGAAGATCCGCGCCTGAGCGCCAACGCCATAGGGTGCGCCGCGTGCACCATCCCGAAACCAATTCAATCCACCGATATTCCCGTGCAGGCATACCCTACGCAACAAACAATAGAAATGCCCGAACAATAAAATGGAGTACAAAACGATGGCATTGCGGCCACTCAATTTTCTGTCCGTTCTCTTTCTATTCATCTGCCTGCTGGCCTCCACCACCTGGGCTGCCACCGCCACTGAACAACTGCAAAGCATCATCGACGACCACTGGCAGTTCAGCCTCAAAGAAGACCCGATCATGGCGGGCCGCATGGGGGTGCCCGACTACAACGACCGCCTGCCGGCCGTCGCCCCCGAAGACCGCGCGCGGCGCCTGAAGAAAGAGAGACAGTTTCTCGTCCGCCTCGAAGCAATCGACGGGGCCCAGCTGAGCGAGTCGGATCGGGTGAATCGGGATCTGCTCGCCTGGGTGCTGCGCAATTCCACTGAATCCAACGAACTCTTCCTCGACCGCATTCCCCTCAACACCTTCTACAGCTTTTACACATCGGCACTGGATGCCAGCGACGGCCTGGCTATGAACCGGACGGCCGATTACCAGGATTACATTGCGCGGATTCGGGATTTCGACCGCTACTTCAACGAAAACATCGCCAATATGCGCGAGGGAATCAAAAGCGGTTTCGTGCTACCGAAAATCGTCGTCGAAGGCATAGCGCCGACGGTGCGCGCCCAGGTCTACAGCGACCCGAAAAGGAGCAGCCTCTACGAGCCATTTGAGAATATACCCGCGTCCATTCCGCAAAAGGAACAACAGCGGTTGCGTAAAGCCGGCGAGCGCGCCATAAAAGAAACCGCCATCCCCGCCTTCGCCCGCGTGGCAGACTTCCTCGAAGGCGACTACATGCGGGCCGCCACCGAAACCCTAGGCGCTGAACAGCTGCCCGGCGGCAAGGCCTACTACCGCCACACCATCCGGACCTACGTCACCCAGGATATGGACCCGGCGGAAATCCACAAAATCGGCCTCGCCGAAGTGCAGCGCATCCGCGCGGAAATGGATGAACTGATTAAGGCATCCGGCTTCGATGGGGACTTCAAGGCATTCACCAAATTCCTGCGCACCGACCCGCAGTTCTACGCCAAAACCCCCGAGGAACTGCTCAAAGAAGCCTCCTATATCGCCAAGCGCATCGACTACCGCCTGCCGGAATTCTTCGGCAAACTGCCGCGCTTGCCCTACGGCATAGTGCCGGTACCGGACGAAATCGCCCCCAACTACACCACCGCCTCCTACAACCCCGCCGCCATTGGCGGTACCCGCGGCGGCGCCTACTGGCTCAACACCCACGCCCTGGACCAGCGCCCCCTGTACGAACTGGCGGCCCTGACCCTGCACGAAGCCGTCCCCGGCCATCACCTGCAGAACGCCCTGTCCCAGGAACTGGAAAACGCCCCCGACTTTCGCCGCAACCTCTACCTCAGCGCTTTCGGCGAGGGCTGGGGCCTTTACTCGGAACGCCTGGGCAAAGAGATGGGCATCTACACCACCCCCTACCAACACTTCGGCCGCCTGAGCTACGAAATGTGGCGCGCCGCCCGGCTGGTGATCGACACCGGCATCCACTCCCAGGGCTGGACCCGCCAGCAGGCCCTGGACTTCCTCGCCGACAACACCTCTCTGTCAAAAGCCAACGTGCGCGCGGAAGTGGACCGCTATATCTCCTGGCCGGGGCAGGCGCTGTCTTACAAGATGGGGGAGATCGAGATCCGCGAACTGCGGGCCAGGGCCGAGAAGGCGCTCGGGGATCAGTTCGATCTGCGGAAATTCCACGACGCGCTGCTGACCAATGGCGCCCTGCCGCTGTCAATGCTGGAAGCGCAGATGGAGCGGTTTATCACCCAATCGAAAAAATAACGAACACAGAGAATTTTTGGGGCCGCCCATATGGCGATGGCCCCTTTATTTATCGTTCAAGCCTCCACCCGATATTCGCGTACTACCTCTCCATCTGGCAACATCATGATGCGTAAGCTTGCTACGAAGCCGGGCGAGCAACGGTCCCCGTTACCCTGGTTGATATAGATGACTTGGCCGATCTGGTGGTCGCGCACTACGAGGTCTTCGATCTTGAAGGTCGCAGCTTTGCAGCCTCTGATTCGCCTCTACTGGCCGGCGGGGTAATATAGATATCGAACGCCGGCGCATTTTGATAATCTGGCGGCCACCAATGGGGAGTCTTGAGTCGCTGCGCACCCACCCTCCGGACCAGGATTCGCCTCGCAAATCAATGAAGTGAAAGACATGAGAATGAATTCGGGAGACAGGGGATGAGCGAGATTTCCAAGGTTCTGGTGAATGAACAGGATGTCTGCCTGGACGGTGCTGACACCAGCAATGACGAAGCCGGCATCACCACCCCGTTCGATAGCAGCAGAATCCGGGTGGAGACAAAAAACACCCAGATGGACACGCTGATCAAGCGTATCAAAAACGATGAAATCGATCTCAAGACGGGTTTTCAACGCCGCTCGGGTATCTGGAGTAACAAGGCTCAGAGTCGCCTGATCGAGTCCATGCTGATCAACATCCCCCTGCCGGCGTTTTATATGGACGCCACGGATGACAGCCGCTGGTTGGTGGTGGATGGCCTGCAGCGCCTGACCACCATCCGCAGGTTTGCCATCGACGAGGAGTTCGCCCTCACCGGCCTGGAATTTCTGAGTGATTACGAAGGCAAGAAGTTCAGCGGCCTGCCCAGGAGCTTCAGGCGCAGAATCGAAGAGACGGATATCATCCTCCACCTGATTCAGCCGGGAACTCCGCTGGACGTGAAGTTCGATATTTTCCGCAGAATCAATACCGGCGGCGAGCCACTGAGCGCCCAGGAAATTCGCCACGCTCTCAACCAGGGCGCCGTTACCCAGTGGCTGGAAACACTCGCCGAATCGGATCATTTCAAAATGGCCACGGACAATGGTGTTGCCTCCAGGAGAATGGACGACCGGGAGTGTGTGCTGCGATTCTTGGCGTTCAACCTGTTTTCCCCGAAGAAATACAGCGCAGACAATTTTGACCAGTTCCTCCACGCCGCCATGCGTGCCGCCAATGAGGCAGAGGGCGTGCTGGAGGAAAATGCAGAGCGATTCAGGCGGGCAATGACAACCGCCAGGGAAATATTCGCCAACGACGCCTTCAGGAAGCGTTACCGGGAAAATGAGACTCGTTACCCGATCAACAAAGCCCTATTTGAGACCTGGTCGCTAACACTCGGTGCGCTAAATGAGGAAGATAGCGGCAAGCTGATAGCGGAGCGCGAAGTGGTGCGGGAAAAATTCCGGTCCCTTATGAATGAGGACAAGACTTTTGAAGCATCCATATCGCAGGGCACGGGTTCGGTGAAAAAAATACAATATCGCTTTGCCAGAATTGAAGAGCTGGTCCAGGGGTGTTTGTCGTGATCGAGCAGATTGCAATCCGGAATTTCAAATGCTTTGAGGATGTCAAGGTTCCAATCAGGCCGCTGACCGTACTCGCCGGCGTCAACGGCATGGGAAAAAGCTCGTGCATGCAGTCCATGTTGCTGTTGCGGCAATCCTTGAAGGCCGCGAATGGGGATCAATCCGCGCAACTCAATGGCCCACTGGTAGAGCTGGGCTATGCGGATGATGTCTTCTACGAAGGCGCTGATGATGAAGAGCCGATTGTTTTATCGATGACCGAGAACGGCAAAAATCTGGATTGGGCCTTCCGCTACAAGAACGGTGCGCAACAGCTCGATGGCGCTGTGGAAGGCAAAATCAAAGGGCCGAGCCGCCTGATCGACAACGACGATTTTTTCTACCTGAAAGCCGAACGCATCGGGCCAAGAACCGTGTTCAGCGCCAACCTGGACACGCGCGGCAAGCTGAATACCATCGGCAACGCGGGCGAGTACTGCGCCCACCTGTTGGCCACCCAGGAGCGTGAACCCCTCAACCTGAAAAGCCTCCTGCATGAGGATCTGCCGGAAATCAATGAAGTCAGGGCGCAGGTGGAGATGTGGCTGTCGGAAATCGGCCAGACCCCGAGGATTCACCTGGACCAACATCCACGCATGGACCTGGTAAGCCTGCAATTTTCCTTTGTGCGGTCGGGAATTCCCAGTGATAAATACCGGCCCACCAACGTCGGTTTCGGCCTGACTTACGGCCTGCCGATTTTTGTCGCCTGCCTGACCGCAAGCCCGCGCAGCCTGATACTGATTGAAAACCCGGAGGCGCATCTGCATCCCAAGGGCCAGGTGGCCATTGGCAAATTTCTGGGCAAAGTGGCGGCGGCGGGGGTGCAAATCATTATCGAGACGCACAGCGATCATGTGCTCAATGGCATTCGCATCTCAGTGAAAAACGGCGTTATCAAGGGAGATGAAGTCGCCCTGAACTTTTTCCAGCGGGAAACAGGCCAACAATCCACATCGCTGACGTCACCGAAAATCAATCCCGATGGACGCCTGGATTTCTGGCCGGACGGCTTCTTTGACGAGTGGGAGAAAGGCCTGGCGGAACTGCTTTAAAGGGCTGGTGAATTTCATGAAGGATCAATTATTTAATGAGGTTTCCGCCGGTACCTGTTACACCTCAAGGCAGGACGCCGCGTCTGCAATGGAAAGGATGTCGCTGCTGATTCAGAAATTGAGTGAAATCGGCTTTTCCAACCAGTTACGGGTAACGCGGGATTTTGCCACGCGCACGATATCGACAGGCTACACGATAAAAAACTGGGCCATTGATAGAAGCATAGATACGGATCGTGATCTGCAAAGAAATCTCCTGTTAGCCGCGTCAAAAGGACCTTACATCGAGGACCTCTTGGAGGATGCGCAGGACGATTTTCTGGTCGAGTATAAGTTCCAGGGCACCGAGGTTTTTGGATTGGGCCTCGCTTCCCTGTGGAATACCTGCACGGTTTCCCTGGACGCCGACCCAGCGTTTTCCGACGATAGTTTGGTGGTCAGCTTCTATAAGGCCGATGATGTCGGAGAAGAAGAAAGCCAGATCAATGTGGTCAACCTCGCTTCGTTAGAGCACCTTGAAACACACCGGAACAGTCTCAGGGAAAGCCTGTTCCTGGATATATCCAGCGGTCCCGCGTTGCTGGAGAAGGCGCCTCTGTTCTTCCCGAGTCTATCCTTCGGAAAATCCGCGCAAAGTCAGTTGATGGCGATGACCGGCTCTGAACCCTATTTCCCGGAAATTGTCCGGCACCTTGATGTCTTGAATGCAACCATGAAGGACCTGGAGAGCGGCGCATTCGCCCCACGGGGAATAAGCTGGTCCACGGAGTCTCAGCCAACCCTGGAAATGTACGGGCAGCGTAGGGAATTCGGGTGCCTGGACGGAGAAGTTCGCCGCTTCTCACTGCATTCAAAGTTGATGGCGGCAAACAAGCGAATTTATTTCTTTCCGATTGTGAATGAACAAACGGTTCATATTGGCTATGTGGGTGATCATTTGCCAACGGTCAGGTTCAAGAGCTGAGGTTTTACCCGTGGGGTTCGTGGTTGAATAGATCACTAGCGCCGCTTTATCGGCATGCAAACTGATTGATGTCGATGGGTGCTGCTTCCTCCCACCAGGGCGCAAGGCCAGCCCGATCGTCTCCTGCGGCGAAACTCAAAGCTGAACGAAAAACGCCCGGATTTCACCCGTATGAGGAGATAACAGAATGGCGATCCATAATGTAGTGATTGTCGGCGGCAGCTACGCCGGCATGACAGCCGCCAAGCTCTGATGTTGGGCACCCGTCAGCGCCGCAACCGATTCGCCGAATATGCTCACAGCATACTGGGCCAGGACGGCCACCCGCTGGATCCTCGGCATCACGGTTCTCGAAGTAGGGGCTACCCTACGCTGTCAGATCTTCGAATTTTATACCGTACTTACCGAGCAACTGCTTGACCCTGTGGGAATCATTGTTCGACTTCTTCGCCTTCCGGCTTACGTTGAACAGCCTTCTTCCGGCCTCTGCCATCGAATTAGAGTTTTTGCAGATCTCGATCAATGCGGCCAGTTTTAACTGGTCGTAGTAATCCATTTCCTCGCCGCTACCAGCGCCTAACACGCGTTCGATTTCGGGTTTCGGGCTGTATTCAATATCGGTGTCGGTCTGCCATTTGCGTTTTAACCGGCTGATCTCTTCATTTACTGCAGAAGTAATCTGGGTATGCAAGTAAGGAGAAGTACAATGATTATATGGAAATGTGTGGACGTTGCAGATAACGAACGTGCATTCCTGTTTCGCAGAAACCGGTTTATACGTGTCCTCGAACCGGGCCGCCATCGCATAATGCAATTGGCCGGTAAAACCCGCGTTGAGACCCACGATATCAGCGACGTATTGTTCGAACGCGCCAATGCCAAGTTTCTGCTCAACACACATGCTGAAAAGTTGGAACCCTATCTGGAAGGTTACGAGCTGAGCGATACTCAAGTAGGACTGCTGTATCGCGACGGGCATCTGGTAAATGTCCTGACGCCAGGCACTTTTCTGTCTGTGTGGAAAGGAGTCGAGAAAGTTCGCGTCGATATCATCGATATCAGCGAGGACTACACCCTGGACGAAAAGCTCGTCAGCCTGCTCGGCCGCGATTCGAAAGCGAGCAAAAGCGCAGCAGCGAAGTCCGCAATTCACTATGCCGAAGTACCGGATGAACACCTGGGCCTGTTGACGGTTAACGGCAAGCTGGAATAACAGCTGCGCCCCGGCAGCTACGGCTTCTGGAAGTGCAACCGGTCAATCAGCGTGCAGCTGGTGGACCTGCGCCTGCAGGCCGTGGAAGTCAGCGGCCAGGAAATCCTGACCAAAGACCGTGTCAGCCTGCGCATCAACCTGAGCGCCAGCTACAGGGTACTGGACCCCGAGAAGGCCGTGCTGAAGCTGGGCAAGTATGCCGAGTTCATCTACCGCGAACTCCAGCTGCGCCTGCGCGAGGTGGTGGGTACACAGAGTCTCGATGTGCTGCTGGAAGACAAAGACAGTCTGAACCTCGGCATTGCCAGGGATGTACGCGAAAAGCTGGCGCAATACGGCATCGAAATCGCTACCGTTGGAGTGAAAGACATCATTCTGCCGGGTGATATGAAGCAGATCCTCAACCAGGTGGTGGAGGCCCAGAAGGAGTCCGAAGCCAACCTGATCAAGCGCCGGGAGGAAACCCAGGCGATGCGATCTCTGCATAACACCGCCAAGATGATGGAAAACAACCGGGTTCTGATGCGCCTTAAGGAGCTCGAGGCGCTGGAGCGGGTGACCGCGCGGATTGATAAGATATACGTTTATGGTGGGCTAGAGGGTGTTTTGAACAACTTGGTCAAATTGAAGCCTTCTGGCTCTTCCTGATAAGTGGCCCGCTCGCAGGGGGGGGCTGCTTGGCAGCCAAATTTCCCGTTGATAGCTCAATTTGGGCCGGGCTCATGATGTGGAAGTAGGCGGAGGGACAAGCCCTCCGCCTACTTTTTAACGCCGCCGCTTAGGCACCCGGATCGGGAAGACCTTGCCCTTTTTGGGGCGAATGATCTTGCCGTTTTTCCGGATGTAAGGGCGGAAAATGATTTCATAGTCAGCGTCTTTGCGTGCCATGAGCTCAATCTCCGCAGCATGGCCTTGGCAACTCCAGCTTGATTAATTGCGGGGCGGAGTCTAGAGTTCGCCCTGCAATGGCAAGATTGCAAGCGTTAGAGAGAGGCGGGCCGCCATGGTGAGTCCGCTTCTTTTGCGCACCTCCCGGCTTGGGCGGCAACCCGAGCCGGGAATCTTTCGGGCCTCCAGCCCACTACCCCTCCCTAATTTTGTTAGCTAGATCACATAGTCGTGTCAGCAATGGGATTAGCTTATTTTCGAAGTTGACGAATGTCAATTTATTCGTAAAATCGTCAACCTGAAGTTGATTATAACTACAATGAAATGACAGTTGTCGTGTCTGGAGGCAGGTATGTTGCATGAACGCATCAAGCGCGCGCGCATCCTCAAAGGGCTCTCTCTCCAGCAGGTGGCGGACGCGCTGGGGGATATCACCAAGCAGGCGCTTTCCAAGTATGAAAAAGGGAAAGATGCGCCAAACTCCACCCGTTTGATCAAGCTGGCGGATGTTCTTGGGGTAAAGCCTGAGTACTTTTTCCGCCAGAGTGAAGTGGTACTCGGGAGTGTGGACTTCCGGAAGCACTCTACTTTTGGCAAGCGCCAGCAGGATTCGGTCAAGGAACAGGTGCGGGAGCACCTGGAGCGCTACCTGGCTGCAGAGTCACTGTTTGAGCTGGAGCCGGAGGGGTTGGGGGCCCGCGTGTGGCTGCATTCTATAGATGTGGAAACCCCGGAAGAGGCGGAAAAAGCCGCCGAGACCATACGCCAGCAGTGGAAGCTGGGTACCAACCCGATTGCCAACCTGACCGAAACCCTCGAGGAACACGGGGTCAAGGTCCTTGGTTTGAAGGCGCACGAGCGGTTCGATGGTCTCTGCACCGAGATCAACAACGGTAGAGATGCTGCCATCGTATCCAACCTGGAAAGGCCTGGAGAACGGCAGCGGTTCAATCTGGCCCACGAGCTCGGCCACCTGGTCATGCGTTTTCCAGAAGAAATCCACAGTACCGATATCGAAGAAAAGCTGTGCCACCGTTTCGCCGGCGCATTCCTGTTTCCACGGGAGCAGGTGATTGAGGCGTTCGGGGAGCACCGCGGCCGGATCTTTATAGATGAGTACTTGTTGGCCAAGCGGGAATGGAGTATTTCCATTCAGGCCATTCTGCGCCGGCTTTACGATCTGAGCATCGTCACTCAGGCCGTTTATCAGTCCACTTTCCGATTCTGGTCGAGTCGTGGCTGGCGAAAGAGTGAGCCGCAGCCCCTTGAAAGTGAGGAATCATTTAGATTGCGGCAGTTGGTATACCGTGCATTGGCGGAGGAGCTGGTAACTCCATCCCGGGCAGCGGAGCTGTTGAATACCGGTTTGGAAGAAATAGAAAAAGTAATTGCCAATGTAGGGCCAGATGACGGAGACCAGGATGTCGACGAAGGTTCTGGTCTCTGATACCAACATCTGGATAGATTTACACCACGGCGGCCTGTTGGAGCTGGTGCTTCAGTTGCCTTTTGAATTTGTGACGACTGACTTCGTTCACCACGAGCTGCGCCAACCGCCTGGGGCGGACCTTGTCAACCTGGGGCTTCAAGTTGTGGAATTGAGCGGCCAGGAAGTCACCGGGCTTTATGCCTTGAGGGGAAAGTTAGGTAACTCGTCGCTAGCCGATGTGTCTTGTTATTACGTCGCCGATAAGCAGGGTTGGACGCTACTGACCGGCGATGGCGCGCTGCGTAAATCCGGAAAAGCGGCAAATCTGGATGTACGGGGTACGCTCTGGTTGATAGATCAGCTTTTTGAGCGCAAATTGCTGGATGGCCGGCACCTCGCCGAATCATTACAGGCGATACTCGATTGCGGAGCGCGTTTGCCTGACGCCGAATGTGAAACCCGAATCGAAGCCTGGGCCGGGGAAAATTGACTATCCGGGGCGCCGTAATTTTCGGCGCCCCGGATGGTCTTAATGGGCTAAACCAGGTTGGATATCGGCAAAAGTCAGCCGGCTGAGTTAGGCAATTTTCTGCACCATCTGCCTGATCGCTGCCTCTTCATCTTGCTCAAACAGAATATTCCAGTCTTCCAGCTGCTGTTCGCTGACCGGATTTCCCTTCTCATCACGCCAATCTCCAAGGAGTGTGGCCTTTGGGGTATTGGAGATCAAAAAGGCATCCAGCTGGATATTGCTGTTGGCCGGATTATTCTGAATAAGTCCCGCTTCGATATCCTTGATGGTTTTGTGGAATTTCACTTTCGGGCTAGATGGCGTATGGTTGCGGAGCCCTTTGGGGTCCACAAATATCACGTGTTGCTTTCCATCGCGCACTAGCCAGAGAATAAAGTCCGGGTAAAACCCGCCGTCGATAAACGCGCCGACGGCGCCCTGGCCGCTTTGATTGCGTAGCAGGTACAACTCAAAGCCTTTGAAGACATCCTGCTCCCAGGCCTTCTGCAGATCCTTGACGAATTGCGCTTCCCCCTTGTTCAGGGAAACCGGGCTCACCTGAAAATCCAGTCCTTGCGTCGCGGCCACCAGTGGTTGATAGAAATGCCGCTCGCACCAGAGGAACTCCAGGCCGTCCAGTACTTTGTCTTTCCACTGCGCCACATCTTCGTTGAGGATATGAGTGCGCAGGTTATCCAGCTGCTTGATCAGTGAATCGTGACGCAAGGAATCCAGGGTCAATGTATAACTGCCGTGGGGCGATTGCTCGCTGACGCCAAAAAGATATTGGTTGTTTTCGGTAATCGGCCGGTATTCGAGTTTATCGGCTTCCCACTGTTTGCGGCGATAACCGTAGAACATCTCGCAATATTTACGCAGCAACGCGCCCGCCATCTCGTGCCACAGGGGCAACTTGCCAAGATCGCCAAGGGCCATTGCCGAATCCGGTGCTTGCAGCTGGTACCAGCCGTCGTCCGAGAGTAGCTCGACGATGCGGTCCTGAGAGAGCGTCAAGTTGGACCAGCGGCGGTCGCGCTTGAACGCGAGCAAATCGAAGTAAAGCGCCTCAATATCCAGTACGGCCAGGTGCGCGCTGGTAAAGCGCTGTGTTTTCCGTTTTACCTGGCGCTCACCCTGGGTATCTGTGGAAAAGGCACCGACACGGGGGTAAAAATCCAGCTCCACACGAGGAGGATTACAGAAATAGTTAAAAGCGCCCTGCTCGCCGCGCGAAAGAAATTCCGCCGGCGGCAATAGCTCCACCTGTTCGGCCAACTCCACAAAGGCGCTTCCGGCGCCGCCGATGGCTTTGCCGGCTACCGCCGGCTTCAGCCGGATAACCGGCAGGTTGTCGGGCAGGTCTTTCATGGGCGCCAGCGGCAGCTCGTACTCGATCAGGCCGTGGTTGACCGGAATTTCCTCATCTTCCAGCTCCTTGCGGAACTGGGCGATGTAATCGGCTTTCACCCCAAACAGGTTCAGAGTTTCCAGAATGCCGATATGCCGCGGGCGCTCCAGCTCCGCCTGCTTGAGTTCATTGATGAGTTCCGTGGAGCGCTTCAGGGTGGTCTGGAATCCCTTGAGGCGTACGCCGCGGCCGAACAACTGAATAATCTGCGCGCCTTCGTTTTTGCCGACGTTCATCAACGTCATATTCGATACGCGCCAGCTGCTCCAGCCCTCGGTAAATTTCTTTGAGCCCAGCAGCAGATTGATCTGGGAGTCGTCGCTGTTAATGGTGTTAAACAGCGAGCTGCTAAAGCGGGCGTCCTGGGTAAGCAGATCGTGGGATTCGCAGAGCTTCACCAGCTTGCTGTCGTCGCCTACGTTGATGACCCCGAAAGGTGTATCGGAAACGCCGCCGCGCAGGGCGATTTCGCCGGCCACGCCGGTGATGTTTTCGATATACAGGCGGCCGCCGCTGGTATGGAAAATCCGCTCCAGAATATCTGAATACAAATCCGCAGCGGATTGATCCAGTTCTTTCAGGTAGTTGAAGCGCCCGTCCAGCAGGTTGCGGCCACCGGCGGTTTCCATGCCTTTGTTCAGCAGCTGCTCGATGGCTTTTTCGGTCGCCTCGCGCTGGCTGAGTACCCGGTCGATAAACTGCAGAACCTTGACCGTATCGGTCGCCTCCGCCGCATTCAAGCCGCCGGACTTTCCAGTTACCTTGGAGCTGACGAATACCCACAGTGGCTGGTAAAGGTTAAAACGCTTGAACAGGTCGGGCTGGTCGTCGAACAGGCGCAGCTGCTGGTAAAAACTCAGTAGCGACGCCACCAGATAGCGGTACTCGTCCTCGCCATCCAGGTTTTTCTCCAGGTTCAGAATCTGCGACTGTTTGCCGTAACCGTCGCTATAGAAATGGCGGTAGGAATAGTCGAGGAGAATCGACTTGGTATAGATCTGGCGCAGGTTCTCGTGCTGCCCGCTGGACTGGGCAAAGGTGGCCGAGTACTCGAAGGAAAATCCCCTGGCGCAGAGCTTGCGCCGGTAGTCCAGCCATGTGCCGCCGCCGCTGGCGGTACCCCGGTGGCCCTCGTCCACCAGCAGCAGGTTATTGGCGCCGAAGCTGTCCACGGCGACGGTCTTGTTTTTCTCGCTGTCGCGCAGCTTGTTGATATCGATCACCAACACCGGGTTTTGCGCAAACAAGTCGTCCTGCCCGCCGCGGGCGCTGAACTCGCTGGCCTCAATGCCGGATATTTTGAGCTCCTGCAGGTGCTGGCGAGTGAGCCCCTCATTCGGCGTCAGCAGAATAATCTTGTTGATATTGCGCGCCTTGCCGAAGCGCTTCAGGTAGTAGCGGAACTGCTGGATATTGGCGTGCATCAGCAGGGTCTTGCCGGAACCGGTGGCGCTCCAGAAGGCGATACGGGCCAGCTGCGGCCACAGGTCGTCGTCCGCATTCAGCGGCTTTAGCGGCTTGTGGCCGTAGTTGCGCTCATCCAGCCAGTGCTGGTTCCAGCGCTGGATCTGCTCGTTCAGGGCTTCCAGCAATTCCTGTGGGCGGGTGAAAAAGTAGTCCAGGTAGATTTCGGTGAACAACAGCGCCAGATACTGGAAGTACTTCCACTCCAGCGGCGTCTCCCCGGCAGTCTGGCGCCCCAGGTTGATCCTGTCGGTGATTTGTTTGATATGGCGGTCGTAGTCCAGCAGTTGCTCCTCGGTGAGCTTGATCTGGCTGGTGGCAATCTGCCCGGGGCCGTTGTCGTAATTCTGGATAATGGCCTCGACAATCCGGTGCACACCATCGCCATTACGGCCGGTCACATCCCCCATCAGCTGGAAGCGGTCGCGGAAGGCCTCCAGGGTGGCCGCCTCGCGCTGGTTGTGTTTATCCACCGGGTAGCGCCCGGAGACGGACTCGAAGCCGAACAGGGAGAAGAGCCACTGGGTCAGTACCAGGTGGTGGCGGAACTCCAGCGTCTGCTTCTTGGCTTTTTTGCCGCGCACGCCGCTTTTGCTTGCGGGCGCCTTTGCCGTGGGCTTTTTCATTGCTGCTGCCATGCTGCCCCCTTAGTGCTCTGCCGCTTCGGTCCCGGCAAACATCAGCCGGTGGAAAGCCTCTTCGATCAGCTGTAGCCGGGCCTCTTCCATGGGCTCGCCGTGGCGGTTTTTGGGGATGGCAATATTGTGGTCGCCGTTCACATAGAGGATATCCACCTCGTCGTCGGCGCTTTGGGTGAGGCGAATATTCAGCTTTTCGATCAATACCGCATCCAGTACCGCGTTGTCGAGCAGCAGGCCCTTTTCCTCCCCGGCAATCAGCGACGGCAGATTGCGCCACACCACCAACACCTTCTGCCCCGCGCGATTGGTGCCGTACACGGTGCGGAACCACCACAGCTGCTTACGCTCGGTCTTGCTCTTGCCGGCCAGCGCCTCGGCGCTGACACGGCTGACCTGGGCCTGCCAGCGGCCGTATTCCCCCTGGCTCACTTCGGCATCAAACCAGAGCGGCGCGGCGATATGCTCCACGGTCAGCCCCAGCAGATAGTTGAAGGTTTCCAGCAGGTCTACGCGCACGGCTTTGGTTTCGTCGCCACTGGCGGAGCGCACGTCCAGCTTGTAGGCGGTGGGGTCGGTAAACAGCTTGGTGTTGAGCAGCGAGGCGGAACCGCGGGTTTCCACCTCCAGCATATAGTTCATCACATAGCTCTGGCGGGCGGCGTCCAGCTCAGAATTTTCGTGGGCCTGCAACAGTTCCTGTTGGCCTTTACCGCGGTGCAGGGCCAGATTGCCGAGGGTGTCTTCGTAGCTTTCCAGGCGCAGGTACTTAAAGCAGTGTGTAAGACCACTTTCCTGCAATTGTGGCTTGCCACCTTTCCAGTGAGTGGTGTAACCAATTCTCAGGAGCCTCGGCTTAAGGACGGCATCAAAGTGGCTTCCCATCTCGATAAGAAGAAACTTTCGACCGACAAAATCAGCTTGATTCATTGTCATTACGGCATGCCCCGTAGTGCCTGAACCAGAGAAAAAATCTAATACTAATTGGCTCGTCTGAACATTACAGTGCTGGACAAATCTAGAAATTATGGATGTTGGCTTCGGGGCAGCGAATGTTCTGGTCTTTCCAAATATTTCAGTTAGCTCCTTTTCCCCATCCGAAAAATCGATAACTGTTGATTTGGCGACATTAGTTTCTACTTCATGTAAAAAACGTTTCGTTTGGGGCACTTTATTGTCATCCTCTCCCCAAGCAATTCTGTGGTCCCTCTTAAGATCATTGAAGGAATTTTTTTGACGACCTAGGGGGTTAAGGGGCCAGCTCCACCCCCTTTTAGGGGAAGGGCAAGGTTTCCCTGTCGTTGGGTGTATGGGCTGGTAAAATCGATAGGCAGGATCATTCGGATCCTTAAATTCAGGTTTTTGTGAGTCCTGTTTAATTTGAGGCATGGACGGATTATCTTCGCGCCAAACCCATATATTAGCTTTTTCAGTGCGAGCCCGATCTTCAGAAACATACTTGCCGTTGCTATCTCGGTACTCAGCTCGGTTGTAGTTGTATATTCCTTTCCACTCGTCGATAGCACTCTTTCCCTTTTTTAAAATTTCTTCTTTGTGGTTTTTAAAAAGGTTTTTAAGTGCTAATTCAATCTCTGCTACGCATGGATAATCTGGGTTTAGCTCTTCTAGCAGATCTATGATTTCCTTATATCCGGGCTTTCCTTCCCGAAACATCAGCCAATCATTTTTGGCTTCTTCTTTATTCTTTGAGAAGACCTCAATATACTCATGATTGGTTGAATAAGTTGGCGACTGATTCTTAGTTGTATTTTGGACCCAAATTATCTCTTCTATATGATTTTTCTCGCCAAACACTTGATTTAGCGCTTGCTCTAGATTGGGACGCTCTATGCCATCAATACTAGAAAAAAGTACACCATCGTTAGATAGCAAATTGTGTGCGGCACCTAAGCGACCTCGTATCATCGATAGCCAGGTGGAATGCTGATACTGATCTTTGTAGGCAAACCCATCGCCACCGGTGTTATATGGCGGATCAATATAAATACACTTAACCTGTTCCCGATAGCGCTCCTGCAACAGATTCAGTGCCTGGAAGTTCTCCGAATGCACCAGCAGCCCGTCACACTGCGCGTCCAGATCTTCGATCGTCGCCAGTAGTTGCGCCTTGAACGTTTCGTCAAAGTGGCGGGTATCCAGCATCAGGTAGCGGTATTGGGGCTGGGCGAGAAATTCCGGCCAGTCCTGTTGCGTGTAGTCTTTCTCCAGCTGCGCCAGATCCAGTTTGTACAGCTGCTGCCAATCCTGCAGCTGCACCTCGCTGGAAAACACCTGTTCCAGCAGTGTCGTGTGTTCGGCCAGGCGGTCGAGGGTGATGCAATAGTTGGTTTCGGTAACAAATTTCTTCTTGAGCCAGAGCTTTTTCTGGAAATTTTCCAGCTGCGCCAGAAATGCAATAATGCTCTCGCCCAGTTTGCGGATCACTTCGATCTTGCTGAGCAGCGGCGCCAGGCGCGTGGGGTTGTTTTTGAGGGAAGCCAGGTCGGCCCAGTCGAGCAGCTCGTTCTTGATATAAAAATCCAGCTCGCGATTCAGAAAGCCGCCGAGATCCTTGTGGATAAAGTAATCGAAGCTGTTTTTCTTGGTGTAGTTGTTGAGCTGGCCCTGCAGGCGGCTGTAGTCGGCCTGTTCGCCGTTGGCCTTGGTGTAGGGCTGAGCCAGCAGTTGGCGCCAGGGCTCCGACAGGCCGCTGTCGCCGCTTAGCAGCCAGGCGGTGGCACTGGCCACCAGCCCCCCCTGTACCGGCGGCTTCTTCTTTGCCGCGGCGGTGGCTTTGGCCAGTTCGGCCTGAATCGCGGCGTTGCTATTCCAGTCCTCCTGGGTGGCGGCGCGGAACACAAAACGAATCTGAAGCTCCTCGAATTGCTGGCCATCTTCGTTGGGCTCGCCCTGAATCAGCTCGAACGGTTGCTCGGCGTCGAGGATAAATACCCGCTTGCCGTTGTCGCTCTCCTTGTTGTTGTTCTGGGCACCGGCCTCGGCGTCCACCAGTTTGAAGTGCACCCGCAGGGGATCGGGCTCGGCTTCACTGGTGTGGGGATTGAGACGGAAGCTGTAGTCGCGCAGGGTCTCGCTGCTTTTGATGTAGTACTGGTCCTTGTTGGCCCAGTGCAGCACCACCTCTTCGCCCTGGTAGGGGATGGCGTAGGTGCCGTCTTTGTACACCCGGCGGGAGAGAAAATCCCCCTCGTCGTAGTAGCGGTTGAAGAAGGTCACCAGGGCGTCGTACACCTCGCCCTCCTCCCGCGCCAGGTCAAAGCCGTCGCTCAGCTGGGTCTTGAGCTGCTGTACCTTGGGCAGGGTGTCCGGGTCCACTTCCAGGGCCTGGGCACCGGCGATGGCTTTGTCGAGCTCTTTCTGCAGTTCGGCCTTGTCGCTGGAGGCGAAGTTGGCGAAGGCCTCGCGGGTGACGCGCGGCAGGTCGCGCTCGATAAAGCGGTTAATGTCGTCTTTGCGGGCGTGCATAATGCGGTAGAGGCCGAAATCCAGTTCCGGGTGGTTGAGCTGGAACATCTCGCGCAGGAGTTCGGCAAACTGTTCGCGGCGCTGTTCGGCCTTGTGTACCTGGGTGCTGTTGGAGCTGAGGTGCTGTTGGAGCTGAGGGGTTGGTCGGTCATGGGGCCCTTGGTTCCTTGTATTCGTTCTTGTGCCTAGCCGTTTGAGCTTGGTCTTTGCAAAATGGGGCTTATTCTGAGGGAAGGATGGCGCCAGAGCCAGTGGCCTGATTCAACAAAAATGGGTGTCTCTATGGCATTGTGAGAGAGGGATGAGTGTGGAGGCACTTTTTAGGTTTTTTAGGCCCCTTCTGGTATAATTCTTAAGCTATTAAGGAGATTGACCATGACCCGTCGGCCCAAGTCCGTCATTCGCAAAGTCAGCCTGAATCAAATCCGCCGCTCTGTAGCCAGCTCTAGCGCAATCGAGACTGGCGAGTCAAGCAAGCTGATCGAGGCGCGGTTGAAAGCCCGCAAGCGTCGCTTCCCGGATCTGCTCCTGGCCCGTTGATTTGCTCTCCCTTCTCTAAGTGGTTCGAAGGGGCCGCCAAGCCGCTCCTCCCGCTTCCGCAACTAACCTTGCTGTTGCTCCAGCACGTCCCTGATCAGCCGCTGCATATGCAGATAGTCGCCGCCCACTCCCGCCTGAATTGACCTGAAGTAAAACTCCCTGTGGTCTTCCCACAACTGGTAGTCCAGTGGTTGGAAGCCGGCCTGAAGCGCCATTACGTCCAGCAGCAGGCGGGATATTCGGCCATTGCCTTCCCTAAATGGGTGAATCAGGATGAATTCCACATGACTTTCGGCCATGTAGCGGATGAATTCTTCGTCCGGTGTATCCGGCAGAGAGGGAAATTGCTGAAGGTATTGCTGTTCGAAGTTCTTGATGAGCTTTGGCAGTGTGCCCACGATGGAAAAGTGGAAGCCGCCTTTGCTCATATTGACCGTGCGCAGGCTGCCCGCCCATGGGTACAGATTGCCCAGCCACCGGTGGTGCCAGTGCTGGATATCCGCAAAGGACAGCGTATCGCGTGATTGAAGTAGTACCTCTTCGTAGAGCGCCTCCAACAACTCCGTTTCGGCATCGTCGATATCCCGCTTTCTGGTCAGGCCCGGGATATTGCGCAGCACGCCCTCCTCTCCGCCTGGCTGCTGTTCTGCCTCGCTTCCCGTTGCATCGTACCGGCTCATTGGCGTGCTCCTGATCTACATCAGGCGCCAGCGGATGGTGAACAGCTCCTGGGTACTGCTCTTCTGGTGCATCTGCTGTTCGAGGGCATCGATGAGGGCGTCGCGGCGGGCCTCGATGGCATCTTCCACATCAAAAATTTCCTGGCGCTGGCGACGCTGCAGCCGTTCCAACTTCTTGATCGACTCCTGCGCTTCCTTCTGTTCCTGAATGGTGTCCGCCTGGCGGGATAGCTTCTTGGCCCTCTGCAGTTCTGCGCGGGTATCTTCCAGCTGCTTCTGTGCAGATTTCATCTGGTCTTCCGCCCAGGCCTCGAGCTTGTCGCGCTCGCGCTTGAAGTATTCGTTGTTTTCATCCAGCAGCTTGCTGAGCCTGGCGTCCAGCTGGCGCTTGGCGTTTTGTTCCAGTGTCTGGGGCGGTGTTTGCTCATTGCTGCCTCCGCTAAGTGGCACGGTTTGCGCCTGCAGTAGGAATAAGTCGGCGCACTGCTCCGTATCCAGCAGTCGGCCGTCGTCGGTGAATGCGGTAAATACCAGGTGCTCCTCGTTCTGGAAGCTGGACAACTGTAGTTGATTCAGTTCCAGCCATCCGGCCTGGCCCTGTAGCGGCTCCAGGGAAGAGAGCTTTCTGGTGAAGCCGGCAAGGTCAAATTCAACGGCCTCCAACGGCGTGTCCAGGCGTCTTCCAGTATCGAGCACCCACTCCCCCAGCGGATGGCCAAGCCGGTATTTGTGGGCCTGTTCGATAGGTTTCAGTTGCTTGTCTTTGCCGGTCAACTGATAGAGCCCCGGCGGAACAGAAATGCCCTCTGGGGGTTGGTCCAGCTGAAATGTGAGATTGACGGGAGTGAACGATGCGCGCGATGCCAGTATGTGACGGCTGAGGTTCCAGAACATGCGGCTCATCTGGTCCAGCTGCAGCTGTGCCTCTTCGTGCCGGAGCTTGAGCTTGTCGTGGATGTTGGCGTCGAAGTGCTCAAACAGCTTTTCTCGAGTTTCATCCATGCGTTTGGCGATGTCTTCTTCCAGCTCTTGCTGCAGTCGGTCAAAGGCGGCTTGGATTTCGGCGGGATCACGGCACTCGTTGTAAATCGAGACTATGCGTTTTTCGATGTCGAGACCGGACTCGATACTGCCCAAAACATCGTCGGAAGCGCCGAATAGGCCATCGAATAGCTGGAACTTGTGGCTGAGGAGCTCCAGTACTCGGCGGTCCGCCTGATTCTGTTTGTTCAGGAAGTTAATGACCACGACATCGTGTTTCTGGCCGTAGCGATGGCAACGGCCGATACGCTGTTCCACGCGCTGTGGATTCCAGGGCAGGTCGTAGTTGATGACCAGGCTACAGAATTGCAGGTTGACTCCCTCGGCTGCGGCCTCCGTAGCGATGAGTATTTCGGCATCCGAGCGAAAATGGTCAATGATGGCTGTGCGGACATCGACGGCGCGGCTATCGGTTACCCGGTCGGTACCCTTGTGCACTTCGAGCCACTGCTGGTAGATAGCGTTGGTACCAGGTGCATTATTGTTGCCGCTGAAAAGAGCAACTTTGCCGGCGTAGCCGTGCCGCTCCAGGTGGCTCGCCAGGTATTCCTGGGTTCGACAGGATTCGGTAAAGATCACGGCTTTGCGCTCGGCACCGCGCTCTGCCATCTTGTTGAGGCCCTGTTCCAGTGCAATCAGTAGGGACTCGGATTTGGCATCTTCGTGAATGCGGTCGGCCAGTTCCCGGTATTGCTCCAGTTCGGCAATCTCGCCGCGTAACTTGTCGAGATCAATGGCTATTTCCATGCTGCTGACTTCGTACTCGGGCGACTCTTCCGCAGCCTCAAGCAGTTCATCGTCGAAATCGTCGTCCAGCAGGCCTTCCGGCCAGGGATCATTAGTTGCGGTGATGCTGCCCTTTTCCTCCAGTTTCTTAAGGCGTTTCAGCAAACTATCCAGGGTTTTGCGCACCGCAGCGGTTGAGGATGCCAGCAGCTTGCGTACAACCAGGGTCACCAGGTGCCGCTGCTGCACTGGTACTCCGTAGCTGTCGGCGCGTTGAAGATATGCCGAGATCGAGTAGTAGAGGCGCATTTCATCCTCACTTGGCTCGAACTCGTAGGTATAGGCTTTTCGCTCGGTGTAGGGAACGTACTCCAACACTTGCTTGCGCAGGGTGCGATGAATGAACTCATCCAGCCGTGCCTTTAGCCCCAAAAGATCGCTATCACTGCGCATGTACTGTTGGCGGAAGCTGGCTTTGTCGCCAAACAGATTTTCGTCAATGATGGTAGATAGGCCGAATAGCTCCAACAGAGTATTTTGCAGCGGCGTCGCTGTGAGCAGTAGCTTCTTACAGCCGGCAAAGGTCTCGCGGAGGCTATTGCCAATGATGTTGCTGTCCCTGTGGGCGTTACGCAGCTTGTGGGCTTCATCAATCACCACCAAATCCCAGGGGACTTGGCGTAACTGCTGCTCCATCCGCTTGGAAAATTGGTAGGAGAAGATCGAAATAGCCGGGCTGCCGAAGGGATCGGGGTTGCCACCCTGGCGCAGAGCTTTCCACGTCTTATTGTCCAGTACTTGGGTGGGTAGGTGGAATTTCTCTGCCAGCTCATTCGCCCATTGCTTGCGCAGCGCTGCCGGGCAAATGACTACAATATGACGCTTTCTCTCTGCCCAAAGCTGGGCCATGACCAGTGAGGCTTCAATGGTCTTTCCCAGTCCTACCTCATCTGCCAGAACGACGCCTTTCACCAGGGGGTTTTGCAAGGCAAAGAGTGCGGCGTCGATTTGGTGGGGGTTGAGATCGACGGAAGCATCGAACAGAGAGTTTCCCAATCGACCTACGTCACCACCTCTGCGCTGGCGGGTGAGCTCAAAGGCAAAGAACTTGGCATGATAATCGGTGATCTGCGAAGGCGACATAGGTGTTCCCAATGATTTCGACAGCATAAACCATTCTGTCTTAACGGGGAATTGAGTGCAAAGTATCCATAGGGCTTGGCATAACTGGACGTTGGGCGGAGTTTGAGGGTGTTATTGCTGTGTTTGATCAACTGTACCTTCAGAAGGTTTTCCTCCGGGTCATCAGGGCATCCAGCGTCTTGAGGCTTTCCTGCACATTGATGCGTGTGGCCTTGGACATAGGTGGCATTCCTGTAAATCCGCCGCGCTTTTGGCGCAGCTGGTAATTGAAATCCTGCCACAATCGGGCATAGTCGTTACCGAGCAATAAACAGAAGGTGAAGGATCATGGCTCTCGACTACGCACTCCTCAATGTATTTGCCGATGTACCTTTCCAGGGCTCCCAGATTCCGGTGGTGAAGCTGGATGGAGCCACTGTCAGCGATGACGGCAAGATGGCCATCGCCGGCGAGTTCCAGCAGACCCAGACGGTGTTCATCGAGCAGGATAACGCCGCCGCGCCGGTGAGCGTGTTCAGCAGCAGGGGGAGGGAGTTGTTTGGCGCGCACACCATTCTGGCCGCTTCTTATGTGGCCTATGAGATGGGGCTGACCAAGGACGAAGGCAGTTTCGCTTCCTTCCTGCTGAAGCAGAATGACCAGCTGATCGAGAGCTTTATCGACAAGGGGCACGGGGCGCCGGGCTCCATCCAGTTTGCCCGCCTGCTCAGCCCCACCGTCGATCGCTACACCCCGGAAATTCCCCGCCTGGCGGCGGCACTGAACATCGATGAGAAGCACATCGCGTTCAGCAAGTACAAGCCCATGGTGGTGAGTGTGGATACGCCGACCCTGATAGTGCCCTTTACCCGCCCGGAACATGTGATGGCGGCCAGCCTGAACCACGGATACTGGGCGGAGCTCTCCGGTGATGTGTACACCTCTGAGCTGTTCCTGTTTGCACCGGGTTCCATTACCGGTTCTTCCCAATTCCACGGCCGTCTGCTCAACCCGGACATGCCCCGGGGTGCTTTTCCGCCTATCGGTAATGTGATGCCGGAATTTATTGCCTATCTGGCCGAGCAGCCGGATACCGCGGCCGGTACCCACACCTTCTCTATCGACCGAGGCAGCAACGATACCCGCAAGAGCATTCTGCACGCGGAATTCGACAAGAAGCCGGGCAAGGAAGTGCGTTGTCGGATTGGTGGCAATGTGATCAAGATAGGGGTGGGCTCGCTGCTGTATCCCTGAGCCATTCACCAGGTATATGGGCTCTTGTGGCAGCATGATTTGTCGGTCATGCCAGGACCCAAATGCTTGGGGCTGACCAAACGAGAAGAGCCTCAAGCGGTGTGCGAACCGGAAGTAGATTCAGCCTTCCCACCAGCGCAGAAACACCTCTCCTATAGTCTCCTTTGCTGCCGCCGGCCAGAGGCCGGCACAAACCTGCGGAATACCGGCGGATTATGCCCTCGGCAGATTTGCCGTGGTCTCGCTTCGGTCGGCTCGCGCACTTAGGCCATTATTTCGCGAGTGGTAATTAGTTGACCAGAAAAGCCTATTTGGTCGCAGGTTTAATAAAAGCGTTAATCAAGCTCTTGGAGTATGGGGATCATGGAACTCGCTTCTTGTGCGTTTCCTCCGAAATAGATAAATGGAGAGGTTGTTGGAGGGTCTGTTTTCTTGCCGGAATTGTCCAGCCCTGAAGTTTTATTCCATCCTTTGTTCGTAATTCTTCGAAGAAATCTGCAAATTTCCTGTAATTTAGAAAATCAGGTTTGCTTGGATAGAATACAAGATGGCTTTGGGCCAGATAGAGCGTGCTTATATAAAGAAAGTAGGCTCCTGACAAGGAGCCTACTGTGACCATCGCAATGGTAAGAAGCATTGGTCAGGGACAGTTTATTTGCGTTATATCAATATCTGCCGACTCAACCGGGACGATGCAGATACAGACATTTTTATCGATAACGCCAAGAACGGCGTAACTCCCAGCCTCTATTTCTTCTGCTTCGGGCTTTGGTGCGACTACCTTTAGACTTTTCCCGTTAATTACGGTGCCCTTGTTCTGGGCAACGCCTGTAATGACGGTGGGCTCTGGGATATTTGATGCGAAAGACGGTGATTTTTTCAGTCCAAAAAGACCTGAACCCTGGGCCTTAACCTTTTCAACCTTGATAAGAAACCGGTCTTCAATCGCTCGGTCAGCCGGCCACTCCCATTTCAATTCTATGTCTGCGGACATTGCACATCCTCCGATAAGTGATAGCGTCAACATGGCGACGAATTTGACTGCTATTGAAGTTTTCTTACTCAACGACAAGATCACATCTATCTCCGCCACGGGGCTCCGCCCCCATGTGTCCACTATACAATCTTGTGTGTTTTGATGTTTGGCTTGGCGAGAGTGAAGTCACCTCAACCTCCCCAATAGCTTTCTGCGGCAGCGAGCGACACCGGGAGGTAGATAAACTTCATGTCGAATCCGCTTTTAGAGATTCTTCAGGTAGCCGGCGTCACCCAGTTTCCGCACCTGTCTGTGGATGGTCGATGCGCGGCTGCGCACATAATGGGAAGGCGCTTTTGCGGACATCCGCTTCGGGCTTGGCAGCACCGCGGCCATAAGCCCGGCCTGCCAGTGGCTGATATTTTGCGCGGAGGTGCCGAAAAAGCTTCTTGCCGCGGCCTCGGCACCGTAAATCCCCTCCCCGAATTCGGCGATATTCAGATAGACCTCCAGAATCCGTTCCTTGGGCCAGAGCAATTCCATCAACAGGGTAAACCAGGCTTCCAGCCCTTTGCGCAGGTAGCTGCGGCCGTTCCACAGGAACAGGTTTTTGGCGGTTTGCTGGGTAATGGTACTGGCGCCGCGGGTGCGTTTGCGGTTTTCGTTTATGGCTTGTTTGAGCGCGGCGAAATCGAAACCGTAATGCAGGGGGAACTTCTGGTCTTCCGCGGCGATAACGGCCATCTGCAGGCTGGGGGAAATCTTCTCCAGCGGGCGCCATTGCTGCTGCGCCTTGTGGCCGCTGTGTTGCTGCCAGAACTGGATTACCGCGGAAGAGGGTGGATCTACCCAGCGCAGCATCAGTACCAGCAGGACCGTTGCAAGCGCGAAGGCAACGCAGAACCAGAGGACAAATTTGAAAGGGGTTCTCAGAAATCGGGGCATAGTGGAGTCCGGTTGCCGGTTATCCTGGTCTAAGCAGTGAGATGCCTGCGGGCGCTGGAGGTTCCGGTACCCAATATATCGTGCATTTTTGTTGTCACATAGGCCTGGTCGGGGGGGACGACTTCCGGGTGCAGGTAATCCAACGGTCTCTGCGTGCGCTTCTCGGCGAGACGACCGGTCTTCAAGTGCGTGACTTGCTGGTCAAGCATGTTCGCCAACGTCTCGGCATTACAGGCTTACAGGGCACACACAGCCACAGTATCACCGGTCAAAGCTTGTCCTGGCGAGCCTTGGGCGGAAGCGCTGCTTTCTGCTCCTGTAATGCGGATGGAAGGTCACCTGCATCGATATCGAGGTCACTCGAATTTGCGCCCGCTTCACCGCCGTCAAGAGCTTTCGCACAGAAGCTGCATCGGTTCTCAATAGTTGATGCCATTTCATGAGTGCGATGATAAGTAAAGGCCAACAAGTACCGTGCCAGAGTCAAAAATAAATGGTGCCAGAGTCGAATTTATGGACTTTCTGTTGAGAAATTAATCTGTTTAAATATCTCTCAATGCAACTCACGGGCGTTTCCCGCGCGTGCCATTAAAAAGGAGTCTACTTAATGGAAGTGGTATCTGTATGGCTTATTTACCATAAAGCCTCTCTCGATGAGCTTTCCCCAATGAATGAGGATGGTTCGGAGTACATGGTGGGCACTGGGTTTGTGCCAGCCACAAGTATGAAAGAAGCTGTCTCTCTCTTTGAGAAGTATCTCGAAGGGCAGAAGATGGAAATTCTGGAGCTTACCAAGTGTGAGCAATTCGATCCCGCAAATTTTAACGAGTCTAACGAAGAAGATAGACAAATTATCCGTGCGGCCTCTAGCTCTCTGGAAGATGGGCAGATCCGCTACGTAGGCATTTCCTCTGAAGCAATGGAGTGCGACGAGGGTGAGGATGATGACTAGGCAACCTAAAGGCGCTATGACCTTTGCCGAAGGATTGTATGACTACAAAGTGGATGTAGATATCATCTTTAATAACGGCAAAGACAAGAAGGATTTTGTACTTAGAACTTGTTTGGATCAGTACAGCGTCTGGAAAGCCAGGTACGCGAAAGGTGCATCCCCCTTCAAGGCCTTTATCAAGGGACCCATGAGGGAAGCGGCAATCATTGATCGTGAGATTTGGGTTTTTGGCATTGATGCTACCAACTCCCATGATATTGTTGCTGCTGTGAACATAGGTACAGATTACTTTAAAGTTAGGCCCGATGACATAATCGGCGATGTCTACGTCAAGAACTTAAATGCTGAAAGTGAGCACGATATGCTTCGTCAAGCTCTGGTTAAGGCGAATAAAAGTCTGTATGAGAAGACTTGTAGTGCGATCATGGAAGCAGCGAGAGTTCTGGGCTGTTCCAAACCATTGAATTTCTGGGTCTACAGCAATAGTAAGAACCCTAAAATTAATCAGGAAGCTTTGCATGATGCTTTGATGGATGGTGGGGCATCTAGCGTTGAGACTGATACGGCTAAGCGCAACTACTGGGTAGGTAGTAATGATGGCTTGCAAGAAAGGAAAATTAGGACCAACTTGCACTTGGCTAAGCTGAATATCCAGTAAGTAATGACACCCTCTCAGTAGTTCGCCGGCATTCATTCCCAATAAGCTATAGAGAGGGTGCTGTTAGCTGGATTGGTTAAGATCTTTGCTCCTGTCATCTGCTCGTATCACCGTCCCCACCGCAAAAACTCCGGCCCCACCGCATGCTGCGGCAGCGAATGCGACTCCCCCTCGATCCCCTGTTCTTTTTCCATTTCGGTAACCCGCTCATTGGCGGCGACGAACCAGGCGGCGGGGTCGGCGGCACCCGAGTCCAGCGCATCGCCATACAGGGCCGCGCTGAACCAGGTGCGCTCGGAGTCGTCCCCGTAACCGAAGGAGGTGCGGTCCGGGGCGGCGGAGGTGAATACCACCCGGTTGGGGTTGGCCAGGGCCTCCTTCCACAGGCCGGGAGCGGTCTGCCTGGCGGCGGTTCTTTTATCTACCGTTTAAGCATCTACCCGGTATTCGCGTACCGCTTCCTCTATTTTCCGCTGTACGAGCGCCCGCTCCCGTTCCAGCTCGCGTTTCAGTTCCTCTTCGCTGGGCAATATGGTCAGGTATTTGGAGGCGAAGAGCTGTTGGCTGTCTTTGAGCACTGAATACTGCGCAACCGTGTGGTTGTGCTCACTGCAAAGGATCAGGCCGATGGTGGGGTTGTCGTCCGGGCCGCGTTTCTGTTCTTCGTAAAGCCGCACGTACATATCCATCTGGCCAACATCCTGGTGCGTAAGCTTGTTCATCTTCAGGTCGATCAGGACGAAGCATTTCAGGGTGTAGTTGTAGAAGACCAGGTCGATATAGTAATCGCCATCCTCGGTGCGGATGCGCTGCTGCCGTTCGACAAACGCGAAGCCCTTGCCCAGTTCCAACAAAAACCGCTGCAGGTTGCTGATGATGCCCTGCTCGAGATTGCTCTCCTGATAAGGTTGGCTGTCCAGATTCAGGAAATCGAGGATATAGGGGTCGCGCAGGTAGTCTTTGGGATCTTCGGCAAGGGGCTCGGTCTTCTCCTGGGCCTCGACCTCCACCGGGGCCTTGTCCTTACTGGAGAGCAGGCGCTCGTAGTAGAGCACGCCAATTTGCCGCTCGAGGGCGCGGGCACTCCAGTTCTGCTCCGCCGCCTCCCTGGCATACCAGTCACGGGCAGAGGGATTTTCCACCCGCAGCAGTGTGCGGTAATGGGTCCAGCTCAATTCGGGACGCACTGCGTCTCGAATTGGGAAGGCCTCGTAGAAGCGCCGCATATTGCGCAGATTTGTAGCGTCGAACCCCTTGCCGAACCGGCCGGTCAGGCGATCAGAGAGGCGCTTCATCTGTCCCTTGCCATAGGCCGCCCGCCGCTCACCGCGCTGTTCTTGCTCCAGAATCAGCCGCCCTATGTGCCAGTACGTCTGCACCATGGCCGTGTTTACACTGCGCTGCACCTGGTCGCGGGCTTGCTCGACTATCTGACTGATTTCCTCGAACAGGTCGCCGGGTCGGGGCAGGTTATTCATGTTTCGGTTCCTTCGAGTGATTGTTTTCCTTGTATTGGTCCGGGTACGAATCGAGGTCATTTTGCAGGGGTGGAGTTAATGTTTCCACCACCGCAAGAACTCCTGCCCCACCGCATGCTGCGGCAGCGAGTGCGACTCCCCCTCGATCCCCTGTTCTTTTTCCATTTCGGTAACCCGCTCGTTGGCGGCGGTGAACCAGGCGGCGGGATCGGCGGCACCCGTGTCCAGCGCATCGCCGTACAGCGCCGCGCTGAACCAAGTGCGCTCGGAGTCGTCGCCGCAGCCGAAGGAGGTGCGGTCCGGGGCGGCGGAGGTGAATACCACCCGGTTAGGGCTGGCCAGGGCCTCCTTCCACAGACCGGAGTAGCAGGCGGAGATCACTATCCACTGGTGGCGTGCGTTCAGGCCGTCCAGCCACTGCTTGCCGTCCGTCACCGACAGGTCATTCAGCGGCAGCTTCTTCTCGGCCAGCTTGAAGTCTCCATTGTCGTCGCCGTGGCTGGCCAGGTGCACCAGCAGCAGGTCTTCTTCCGGATCCATCAGGGTATCCAGCGCCTTGAGGCTTTCCCGCACGCTGGTGCGGGTGGCGAGGGGGAATTTATCGCCGCCGCCGTTGGAGAGGCGCAGCTGCCGTTGCTTGACATCGAATACGGTGCCCAGCCGTTCCGACACCCAGTCCACTTCCTTGGCAAACACGGGTGAGGTGCCGTCACCGCCTACCACCAGCAGGTACACATCGCGTACGCCCGGCCGTTGCGGGGCCAGTGAGGCGAGTGTCGATTGCAGTCGGTCGGCCTCGGAGTAGAGGCGCGCTTCCACGGCTGCTTTCTGTTGCCTGTGGTTACCCTGCCAGGCCTGTTTGCTGGGGTAATACTGGCCGGATGCGAAATAGCCCGCTTCCTCCAGCGGTTCGCCCTTGTCATTCTTGCGAATGCGCACACCCTCGCCATTCGCCTCGCCGTATTCGAAGGTGGCCCGGATAACGGTGCCGTCCGGCTGGGTCAACTCCCCCTCACCGGCGTAGAAGGAGTATTCAAAACCGCCCTGGTAGCGATAGCCCTGTTCGTCGCGATAGCTGCCCTGCACCAGATAACCGTCTTCAAAGGTGCCTTCGTAGTGGGCGCCTTCTGTGGTCGTCTGGTGTCCCTGGCCGTGGGGCTCCCAGTCCTGGAACTCCCCTTCGTAGGCTCCCCCTTCCTCCCAGGAAACCGAGCCTTTCAGCAGCTCTCCCCGCTGGAATTGTCCTTCCCAGGCGGTCTCTCCACATTCATAGCGGCCGCTGCCATTGAGATCGCCGTCGAGAAATTCACCCTCGTAGATACAGCCATCGCCGTAATCGAACCGCCCCCGGCCGGTCATCCGGCCCTGCCGGAATTCCCCCTCGTAGAAGCGGCCGTCCGGCCAGGTCAGCTTGCCCTGGCCGTGAAACAGGCCATTCTCAAGATCCCCGGCATAGACGGAGCCGTCCGGCAGGGCGGTGCCGCCGGCGAATTGTGTTGGTTCGCAGCCGGTGAGGAGTAGCAGCAGGGCGGGTAAACAAATGTATTTCATTTCAATTCTCTCTCTGCTGCGATTCCAGCCACAACTCCAACTGCTGTCGGGTTATTCCCAAACCGGCAATCCGCTGTGGGGATATTTCTTCAAGGTCTTCCATAACATCTTCAATAAAACCGTCCCGGCCCTCGCCGGGAACCCGTTGTGTTGCCATCTCAACGATTCGGGCTCGCTGTGCCTCGCCGGTGAGGCGATTGGCAATCACTTCACGGATGACCTGCCGCCGCTGTTCACGGTAGCGCACGCGAATTTCGTCAAATCCCATGGCTTCCGCTGTTGCGTCGTATTCCTGACAGCCGCGCAGGTAGGAGGTGCGGTAAAGGTCCACCAGTGGCCTGACGTCGTTGAGTTCGTAAATGGCGATCATAGCCGATGCGTAGTCATCTTTTCCGATGGAGTTGAAGGAGAGGGGAACCAGGTTATTCAGCAGCAGCGGAATATTGGCGCTGAGGCGGGCGGTGCGCTTGTTGACGTCGGTAAAAGCCTGCAAGTAGGCGACATGAATCAGCAGGAACAGGCTTTGCTCGTGGGGATTGTGAATAGCGGCTGCCCTGTTGGCGATGGTCTGCAATTGCCGCTCCATTGCCTGTGGCCCTTCCAGTGGCACATAGGTGGATGCTCCGACCCGCATGCCGTGATCGCGGATCTTTCCCGAGTAGCGCGCGGGCACCAGGCCGTCGGACAGCAGGTAGTGCAGGGTACAGATTTCGTCGTAGCTGATCCCGATTCGCGGTACTCCCTCGACCAGATGGCGTATCGCCTCCTTGTGATTGAGGGTCATGACCATCTCCTCGTCCAGCTTGCCCTCCGCGCCTCTGCCTTCAATCAGCAGGCGCTGGGTGTCGATCAGCGAATAGGTATTGCCTTCGAGCCTGGACGAGTTGTAGGAGAGGTCGATCAACAGGCGGTTGTAGATTCGCCTGGCGTAGGTTCCTGCGGGCTCCCGGGCAGATACCCTTTGCCCGCTTTCGGCCAATACCTCCATCTCGCCTTTATTGAAGTAGCTGCTTTGGTTGGGTTTATAGCTTTCGAACCATTCCCGATTATAGGAAACGGGTTTCCGTTTGAAGAGGGGTTGCCTGACGTAGTTGATGGCTTCCCGTGCCGCCTGGCTGAAGACCGATTCACCTTCTGTGCCAGGTTCGCCCCGGCGGGAGGGGCTGAGCTGGTAGCGGGTACTCCGCTTTTGGCCGGATCTGATGACCAGGCCTTCTTCGACCAATTCGCCCAGCCAGCGGCGCACTGAGCGCTCTGCAAAATCGGGGGGGAGCATCTCCAGCAGTGCGGGAAGGCCTATGGGCTCGCGGACCTCTGCCAATGCCTCTAATACGGCCATTTTCTTGGGGCTGGATGTCATTTTGACGGCCAAATTGCTGAAATACGGCCAATATAGGCAGGATACGGCCAATTTGCAAAGAGTTAGAAGGCGATGCTTGGTCGCTTCACTGCTCTTTAGCCGGGCTGTCATACTTCGCCCATAGGCTGTGAGGTCCCATTCGATAACCAGAACAAGACAGGCGAGACAACCGTGAAAAGATTCACCCGACGCGATTTCATCAAGGCCGCCCTGGCCGCCTCCGGCGGCGTGCTGGTATCCACTCCGCAGGCCATGACCAGGCCCGCCTTGCCCTCCGAGGTCACTTTCCAGCACGGTGTTGCCAGCGGCGACCCGCTGCAGGATGCCGTCATCCTCTGGACCCGGGCCACGCCGGCTAAGGGCGGTGAGTCGGTGGGCCCGGTGAAAGTGACCTGGGAGCTGGCCCGGGACAGCCAGTTCACGGATGTTTTGCGCAGGGGCAGCGCGAATACGGATCTCGCCCGGGATTACACCATCAAGATCGACGTGCGCGGGCTGGAGCCGGGCGCCAGCTACTTTTACCGCTTTATCGGCGCCAGTGAACAAAGCCCCGTGGGCCGCACCAGGACCCTGCCCGAGGGCGGTGTGGAGCAGGTGAAATTGGCAGTTTTCTCCTGCTCCAACTATCCCGCAGGCTATTTCAATGCCTACCAGTTGGCGGCACAGAGCGACGACTGGGACGCGGTGCTGCACCTGGGCGACTACATCTACGAATACCCCGTCGACGGCTACGCCACCGAGCGCTCCGCGGAGATAGGGCGCGCGCTGCCGGAAGACAACGGCGGCGAATTATTGACCCTGACGGACTACCGCAAGCGCTACGCCCTCTATCGAACCGATGCCGGCCTGCAGGCGCTGCACGGGGCGGCGCCCTTTATCGCCGTGTGGGACGATCACGAAATCTGCAACGACACCTGGACAGGCGGTGCGGAAAACCACAATGAGGGCGAGGGCGATTTCTTCGCCCGCCGCGCCGCGGCGGTGCAGGCCTATTATGAGTGGCTGCCGATCCGCCCGCCGCAGGGGGAGAGAAATCCGCAGATCTACCGCAGCTTCCGCTTCGGCAATCTGCTGGACCTGCATATGCTGGACACCCGCGTAATCGGCCGCGACCAACAGGTAGACTTCGCGGCCTACATCGGCGAAGACGGCGCCCTCGACGGCCAGCCCTTCGCCGCGGCGCTGGCGGACCCGGCGCGTTCCCTCCTCGGCCAGAAGCAGCTCGCCTGGCTGGAGAAAACCCTGGAAAAATCCGATGGCCACTGGCAGCTGCTGGGCCAGCAGGTGCTGATGGGCAGAATGCACCTGCCGGCGGAGATCATGACCAATTACGCCACCGGCGGAAAGGAAAATCCCACCGCCGAGCTGGCGGCGTTGAAAGCGGCCAGCTTGCGAGGCGAGCCGTTGAGCGACGCCCAACGCGCTCGGCTGGAACAGCTTGTGCCCTACAATCTCGACGCCTGGGACGGCTATGCCGTAGAGCGCGAGGCGTTGTACCGGCGCGTCGCCGAGCTGAACAAAAACCTGGTGGTGGTGGCGGGAGATACCCACAACGCCTGGTACAGCCACCTGAAAGACGCCGGTGGGCGCATGGTGGGGCTGGAATTCGCCACGCCCAGTGTCACTTCGCCGGGGATGGAAAGTTATCTCAAGCTGGACGACAAGTCCGCCCGGGAACTGGCCCAGGGCATGTCGCTGCTGATCGACGACCTGCAGTACTGCAACCTGCACCAGCGCGGTTATATGGCGCTGACTTTCAGCAAGGAACAGGTGCAAGCGGAGTGGAAATTCATCGATAACATCGACAGCACCGAATTTACCGAGGCCGGCAGCCACAAGGTGGTGCACAGCCTGGCCTGATCCGGGCTCTCTGAATCAAACCCAATTCGTCGCTCCGGCGCAGGCCGGAGCCCAGGTGCCACCAAGCTGGATTCCGGTACCGGATCAAGCCCGGCACAGGCTCTACGCCGGAATGACGAATGTACGCTGTAGGAGCCAGTTTGTAGGATGGGGCAAAGCGCAGCGTGCCCATCAGGACTGCGGAAGATAGGCACACTGCGCGCTCTTGATATCGCGGGAAAACCGAAGGTTTTACCTGAGTTGTGCCAGAGGATTAGCTTCGCCCTGCGGGCTCGCTGCTCTCCGCTACGCTCCGAGTCGAACGGAGGTTCTCATCGGGCCCTGAGGCAATCCATATACAAAAAAGACCACCGCAAGGGTGGCCTTTTTTGTATATGGCCCGCCCCAGAGGATTCGAACCTCTGACCTTCGCCTCCGGAGGGCGACGCTCTATCCAGCTGAGCTAGGGGCGGGTCGCAGTCTGGCCTGTTGCCAGTGCGGACGCGGATTATACAGAAGGGGGGCTACGCGGCAAAGCGGATTGGGACTATAGAGGCTATAAAGACCGGCGCTCTTCGCAGCGGGCGCCGCAATGCTTATAATGCGCCGCTTGGTAGAGGTATGCGGCACAGTGCCGAAAGTCTACGAGCCGCCTGTTGCGGCCGCTAGGGGGATTTGATGAAGAGTATTCTGGGTGTTGTGGCGGCGCTGGCCCTGGGCGCGGCGGCCGCGGTGGCGCAGTCGGTGGACGAAGAGATTGCCGAACGTATCGCGCCGGTGGGCGAGACCTGCATGAAGGGCGAGGAGTGCGCCGCAGCGGTTGCGGCGGCGCCCGCGGCAGGCGGCGGTGCACGCAGTGGTGAAGCAGTGTACAAAGGTTCCTGTTTCAGCTGCCACGGCACCGGCGCTGCCGGAGCCCCCAAGTTCGGCGACGCCGCTGCCTGGGGGCCGCGAATCGGCAAGGGCGTCGACACTCTGTACACCCACGCGATCAACGGCTTCAACGCCATGCCGCCCAAGGGGCTGTGTATGGACTGCAGCGAGGACGAGGTGAAGGCTGCTGTGGACTATATGGTGGAAGGCAGTAAGTAAATAGTTGCTTACTTCTGTTGCGAAAAGGCCGCTTGTTGAGCGGTCTTTTTGTTTGGGGGGTGGATGTGTTCACCCTCTAACGGGCCTTTGGCCCGCTTGCGGAGCTGGAGCTCCGCGGTCCCGGGGCGGCCCTCTCCCATAAATGGGAGAGGGGAGCATTCAATCAAACATGCTGAGCAGCGACCCCAGCGTCTCCTCCCCCTTGGCCTGATTCTGCTCCGGGGTGGCCTTGCCGAAACCCTCCAGTTCCACATCCTCCTCCGGCAGCTCATCCAAAAAGCGGCTAGGGGTGGTGTCGTGGTTTTCGCCGAATAGTTTGCGCTTGCCGGCCAGGGTCATGGTGAGGGTCTTCTGGGCGCGGGTGATGCCAACGTAGGTGAGGCGGCGCTCTTCCTCGATATTGTCGTCCTCGATGCTGTTGCGGTGCGGCAGCAGGTTTTCCTCCATGCCGATCATAAATACGTGGGGGAATTCCAGGCCCTTGGCGGCGTGCAGGGTCATCAGGCTGACCTTGTCGGTGGCCTCTTCCTCTTCCTGACGGTCGAGCATATCGCGCAGGATCAGTTTGGCGATGGCCTGTTCCAGGCGGATGTCCTGCTCCAGTTCGTCGTCGATCTTCTCCATGCTCTTGTTCAGGGATTCCAGCAGCCAGAAGACGTTCTCCATACGCTTCTCGGCGACTTTTTCGCTGCTGGCGTTCTGGTTCAGCCAGCCGGCGTAGTCGATATCGTCGAGCATTTCGCGCAGGGCGGCGTCCGGGCTGTTCTCGCGGCAGTTGCGGGCCACGCCTTCCAGCCACAGCGCGAAGCGGTTCAGGCGCTCGTAGCCCTGCTCGTTGATATGCTCCTTGAAGCCGATCTCGGAGCAGGCGCTGAACATGGAGATCTCGCGGCCCTTGGCGTAGTGGCCCAGGGCCTCCAGGGTGCTGGTGCCTATCTGCCGGCGGGGGGTGTTGATGATGCGCAGGAAGGCGTTGTCGTCGTCCGGATTTACCAGCAGGCGCAGGTAGGCCATTACGTCCTTGATCTCGGCGCGGGCGAAAAAGGAGGTGCCGCCGGACATCTGGTAGGGGATCTGATGCTCCTGCAGCTTCATTTCCAGCAGGCGCGCCTGGTGGTTGCCGCGGTAGAGCACCGCGAAGTCCATGAATTTGCAGCCGCGGCGGGATTTCTGCAGGAAGATTTCGTTGGCGATCCGCTCCGCCTCCTCGTTCTCGCTGCCCACCTTGATCACGCGGATCTCCTCGCCCATGCCGCGGTCGGACCACAGCGCCTTGTCGAATTCGTGGGGGTTGTGGGCGATCAGGTGGTTGGCCACCTTGAGGATGCGGCTGGTGGAGCGGTAGTTCTGTTCCAGCTTGATCAGGCGCAGGTTGGGGAAGTCCACCTTCAGCTGGCTCATATTCTCCGGGCGCGCGCCGCGCCAGGCGTAGATGGACTGGTCGTCGTCCCCCACCACGGTAAGGCCGCCGCGGCCGCCCACCAGCAGTTTCACCAGCAGGTACTGGGAGTTGTTGGTGTCCTGGTACTCGTCCACCAGCAAGTAGC
This sequence comes from Microbulbifer rhizosphaerae, assembly GCF_014191725.1. Taxonomy (GTDB): domain Bacteria; phylum Pseudomonadota; class Gammaproteobacteria; order Pseudomonadales; family Cellvibrionaceae; genus Microbulbifer; species Microbulbifer rhizosphaerae. Next base: position 180,245 of record NZ_JACHWZ010000007.1, on the reverse strand, counting down.
GGATCTTTCTGCGCCAGCGGGCCAGCAGCTCCGCGTCCTGCTCGAACAGCTGCACCGGCAACCCGATCAGGTCGTCGAAGTCCACCGCGTTGTAGGCCTTGAGCGCGTCGCAGTAGCGCCCGTAGGCAATGGCGATGGCCTGCTCGCCGGCGCTCTGGGCCTGTTCCAGGGCCCGGCGCGGCGTGAGCATATCGTTCTTCCAGTTGGAGATCTGGTTCTGCACCCGGTCCAGCAGGTCGGTGTCCAGGTCGCCGTCGCGCAGCATCAGTTCCTTGATCAGGCCGCGGCTGTCCTCGCTGTCGAACAGGGAGAAGCCGGGCTTGAAGCCGGCGGTGCGGTACTCCCGGCGCAGGATATTCAGCCCCAGGTTGTGGAAGGTGGACACGGTGAGTCCGCGGGAATTGCGCGATTTGCCACCGCCGGGCCCGCTCAACAGCTTGCTCACCCGCTCCTTCATCTCCCGCGCTGCCTTGTTGGTGAAGGTCAGCGCGGCGATATGGCGCGCGGCGTAGCCGCACTCCTCGATCAGGTAGGCGATTTTGCGGGTGATCACGCTGGTCTTGCCGGAACCGGCGCCGGCCAGCACCAGGCAGGGCCCGTCGATATACTTCACCGCTTCCGCCTGGCGGGGGTTTAGCTGGGACATGGACAAAGATACATCGCAAATTGGTGTCGAGGCGGCGATTCTATCAGTCCTGGCTGCCTGTGAGTGGTTGCCGGCGGTCGATCCGGCGAAGCCCAAATCGATAAGTGCTCAAAAAACGACCAAATTGCAAAGAAAACTTTGTGGCCCACTAGCGGAAAATTTTCCACGAGTCGTCTACCCGTGTGGAGACATAATAATTTCAATAATTCAGAGTGGTTCTATGGCGAAGGATGAGACTCTGGCGGACATCTTTATCGGCGTTCGCGGCAGCCTGGCGCGGCTGGTTTCCAGCATAGCGCCGCCGAAGGAGATAGAGGACATAGTCCAGGAGACCTATGTGCGCGTCTGCCAGGCGGCCAGGCGTGGGCCTATCGACCAGCCGCGTTCCTTTATGCTGCGCACCGCCCGCAACCTGGCGCTCGACTACGTCAAGCGCGCCGAGTCGCGGTTGGCGGTGAGCATGGATGAGGAATTCGATCTCAGCCCCGAGCTGGGTCACGGGACTGACCGCACCTACGAAATTGTCGCCAGTAATGAGGAGTTCGCGCACTTCTGCGAGGCGGTGCGGCAGCTGCCGGTACAGTGTCGCCGCGCATTTGTGTTGAAGAAAGTTTACGGCTATTCGCAGCGGGAAATCGCCCGCCAGCTGAATATCAGTGAGAGTACGGTGGAAAAACATATCGCCACAGGAATCAAGCGCTGCACCCTGTTTATGTTGCAGCAGCGCAACAGCGGCTCCCCGGATGCCGGCGCGCGCACCGTGTCCGGCGCCGGCCGCGGGGGGCGCCCATGAGCAACGTCTATCAACTGCCCGACCGCGAGCGCTGCCTCGACGAGGCCAGCGAATGGCTGGCCAGGCTCGACCGCGGCCTGGACGAATCCGAGACCCGCGACTTCCAGCGCTGGCTGGCGGCCAGCCGCGAGAATAGCGACACTTTCATGCAGATTGCCGAGCTGTGGGACAAGATGGATGCGTTGTCGCGGCTCGCCGACCTGTTCCCGCCGCCGGCGGAGAAGAAGCCGTCATTCGGCCGCTGGCTCGCCGCGGCCGCCTCGGTATTGTTGGTGCTGGGTGCGGCGCTGTGGCAGGCTGGCATGCTGACGGGTTCCCCGCCGGCATCCACCGTCAACAAGGTATACGAGACCGCGATCGGCGAGCACTCCACGGTCAACCTGCCGGACGGCTCCGTACTGGTGCTGAACACCGATAGCCTGGTGCGCGTGCACTACACCCTCACCAGTCGCCTGATCGAGCTGGACCGGGGCGAGATCAATGTCCGGGTGGCGCGCGACAGGGAGCGGCCCCTCAGCGTACTGGCTGCCGGCCGGGTGGTGCAGGCGGTGGGCACTGCCTTCAACGTGCAGCTGCGGCGCGACCGAAGTGTGGAGCTGATCGTCACCGAGGGCAGGGTGCGGGTCGCCGATGGGCAAAATGGGGGCCCCGGCGGTGCGCGCAACGAGCCGCAGCCGCTGCCCGCCACGGCCACTGCGGTCTCCGGGGGCGAGCGGCTGCTGATGAGCGGGGAGCGCCCACAACCGGAACAGGTGGAAAGGATCGAGCCGGCGGAGATGGATGCCAGGCTGTCCTGGCGCAGCGGCAACCTGGTGTTCCGCGGCGAGCCGCTGGAGCAGGCGGTGGCCGAAATCAGTCGCTATACCTCGGTGAAATTCCGTATCGAGGACGAGCAGCTCAAGGGCTTGCGCGTGGCCGGCCTTTTCCGCACCGGCGATATTAAAGGATTGCTCCGCACCCTGAACGACAATTTTGATATTGCCAACGAGCGTATCGACGAGCAGACGGTGATATTGAGGGCGCGCCGGGAGGAGCAGGGAGAGACGCGCTGAGCGATAGTGAAAAAGCAGCGAAAAAACTCTTATCAATCGCCCGATAGAGAGCATGGCAACAAAATAATAACCAGATGCATTAAAAACAGTGACCCGATGGCGGAAATTTCCGGCCGAGTCGTCTTCCAACCACGCCGCTGACATTGTGGCGTCCGGGAAAGACGACAGGGCTTTATTTCAGTGTTTGACCTTCAGCCTGCTGATGATGGGTTCCTCATCCCTGCTGGCGGATGGCGCTCGCCTACACGAAAAAACTCCCTTCAATATTCCCCGGCAGAGAGCGGACATTGCGCTCACCGAATTTGCCGAGCAGGCCGACGTGACCCTGATCTTTCCCTACGACAAAGTGCGGGAAATCAGCGCGCAGCGGCTGGTGGGAAGCTACCCGATCGACGAAGCGGTGGAGATTCTGCTTCGGGGTACCGGCCTCAGGGCAATGGTGGGCGACGATGGCCAACTGACGATAACAGCAGGACATCCCATTGGAGGGTCGAGCACAGTGTATAAGAAAAACAAGTTGTCCAGCGCCATTCTGTCGATCATGGCTTCCGTGTTCGGTGCCGGCGCCCAGGCGCAGAGCGATGATGCGCAGCAGTCGGGTACCATCGAGGAGATATCGGTGACCGGCATCCGTGCCAGTCTGCAGCGCGCCATGGATATCAAGCGCGACGGCAGCGGTGTGGTGGACGCCATCTCCGCCGAGGATATCGGCAAATTTCCCGACACCAATGTCGCGGAATCGCTGCAGCGCATCACCGGGGTTTCCATCGACCGCTCCGGCGGTGAGGGCCAATTGATCACCGTGCGCGGCTTCGGCCCGCAGTTCAATACCGTGCTGGTCAACGGCCGCCAGATGGCCACCGAGAACCAGGGCCGCGAATTCAGCTTCGACACATTGGCCTCGGAGCTGGTGAAGGGCATAGCGGTGCATAAGACCTCCACCGCCAGCCTGCAGTCCGGCGGCGTCGGCTCCACGGTGAATGTGACCACCGCGCGGCCGTTCGATTTCAACGGCTTCAAGGTCGCCGGCAGCGTCAAGAGCCTGTACGACGAGAACAGTGAGGAATCGTCGCCGCAGATTTCCGGCCTGGTGAGCAATACCTTCGCCGACGGAAAGTTCGGTGTGCTGCTGGCGGTTTCCCACCAGGAACGGAGTACCCGCCTGAACCAGGGGCAGACCGACGGCTGGCTCACCAATGTACTGGGCAACGTGGACCCGGCTGAGATAGACGATTCCGCCAGCCGCTCCGGGAACACCTTTATCCCGCAGAACTTCGACACCAAGGTCACCTTCGAGGAGCGCACCCGCACCGGCGGCAGCCTGGTGCTGCAGTTCGCGCCCACCGACGATCTGGAAGTGACCCTGGACGGCATCTACTCGGATTTCGATATCGAGACCGACGCCACCTCTTTCGGCCACTGGTTCACCGCCGACAACCTGGAAAATATCGTACTGGACGAGAACGGCACCGCCATCGACCTGTTCCAGGAGGTGGGCCACGCCACCGATTTCCACGCGAAGAAGTTCGACCGCCTCACCAAGACCTCCCAGTACGGCATCAACGCCCAGTGGACCGCGAGTGACAACCTGAGTCTCAGCTTCGACGCCTCCACCTCCAGTGCCGAGCGCGCCGGCAACAACGGCGGCGAGAACCAGCTTTCGCTGATCGGCTACCTGAACCGCTCGCGCTTGCAGATTCATCCGGGGCAAATACTGCCGCATTCCAGCGAGTTCCAGTCCGCCGACCCCTCCATCAACAATGCCGACGGCGTGCAGGCCGGGGTGAGCGACTACCTGGACCCGAGCAATGGCCGCGCCCACGTGATGCTGCGCCGCGGTTGGGCCACCGACGACCAGGTGGACCAGTACCACATCGACGGCGTCTGGGACGAGGGCAGCAGCAGCGGCCTCATCCGCGCCAGCTTCGGCCTGCTCTACTCCACCCAGACAAAGAGCAACGTGCGCCTCACCGACGAGGCCAACGGCGTGCACTGCACCTTTTGCGGTTACCCGGAGGGGGTCGATATCCCCGACGAATTCCTGTCCGTATTCGACACCGGCTCCGGCTTCCTCGGCGACGTCAGCGGCAGCGAAAATCTCACCACCCAATGGCTGGCCCACGACGGCGAGCAGCTGTTTGCCTACCTGGAGAATATTGCCGGCATCAGCTACGACGCGGTGCGCCGCAACAATTCCTACGAGGTGCAGGAAGACATACTCGCCGGCTACCTGGAGCTGGAATTCGCCGGCGAGCTGGCGGGTATGCCGCTGACCGCGCACACCGGCGTGCGCGTGGAGAGCACCGACGTCATCGTCGAGGGCACCGAGTCGCCGCTGGAGCGCCTGGATATTCTCGACCTGACCGAACTGCAGGCGGTAGTGGGCGAGGCCCAGCCCCTCAGCGCCGACTCCAGCTACCACTCAGTGCTGCCGAATATGGACGTAAAGCTGGATATCACCGATTCGCTGGTGGCCCGCTTCGCCGCCTCGCGCAGCCTGACCCGCCCGACCCTGGATCAGCTGTCGCCGGTCACGGTGATCAACACCACCCGCCAGGGCGGCAACCTGCGGTCCAGTTCCGGCAACCAGGAACTGGAGCCCTTCGCCTCCGACAACCTCGACCTGTCCCTGGAGTACTACTACGGCGACAGCAGCTACGTCTCGGTGGGTTACTTCCGCAAGGATGTCGAGAACTTCATTATCAGCACCACCGAGGACCAGACCTTCACCAACAGTGCCGGCGAGTTGGTTACAGACCCGTCCACCGGCGACGTCACCGGCATAGCCCCGGGGGAGGATCCGCAGAACGCGGTGGATCCCAACGACAGCGTGGCGACCTTCACCCTGACCAAGCCGAGCAACGGTGAGAGCGCCCAGGTGGACGGCCTGGAGCTGGCGGTGCAGCACAGTTTCGGCGATACCGGCTTCGGGGTTATCGCCAACGCGACCCTGGTGGACAGCGATGCGGAACTGGACGTCGACGACGTGACCCAGACCTTCGCGCTCACCGGCCTGAGCGACTCCTTCAACCTGGTGGGCTTCTACGAGAAGGGCCCCTTCCAGGCGCGCCTGGCGTGGAACTGGCGCGACGAGTTCCTGCAGTCACTGGTACAGACTGTCAGTGGCGAACCCACGTTCGTCGACGATTACCAGCAGTGGGATATGAGCGCCAGCTACGACATCAACGACAGCGTTTCGGTATTCTTCGAGGGCCTGAACCTGACCGAGGAGGTGCTGCTGAAGCACGGGCGCTACGACAATCACTTCCTGTTGGCGGAAGACAGCGGCAGGCGCTTTGCGCTGGGCCTGCGCGCTACTTTCTAAAAGGACAGTGCCGGGCGTTCGCCAGGTCGGGCGCCCGGTTTGTAGGCGCTTGTCGTCTCTCCTTTTGGCCACCGCCCGGAACGGGCCGCGGCCCTTTTTGCTTTCCGGTTCCACAGAGCCGATGTGGGAGCCAGCTCTGCTGGCGATAATTGCAGTATTTTTACCGGGCTCGCTCATTCGCCTGCAGGGCAGGCTCCCACAGGGGCGAGGATACTTGTAGGTAATGGATAACGAGATCGGCCGTGAACGAACAGACAAACAAACCGACAAAATCCGTGACAGTGGTAGGCGGCGGTACCGCCGGCTGGATCGTCGCCGGGCGCATCGCCGCCATGCACAGCCATGGAGACGACGGCGTGCAGGTCACGCTGATCGAAGCCCCGGGCATTCCGACCGTCGGCGTCGGCGAGGGCACTTGGCCCACCATGCGCAAGACATTGCGAAAGCTGGGTATTTCCGAGAGCGACTTCCTGCGCGAATGCGATGCCACCTTCAAGCAGGGCGCCAGGTTTACGGGTTGGGCCACCGGCGATGCGGAAGACTTTTACTACCATCCGCTGGTACTGCCCCAGGGTTTTCTGAAAATGGACCTCGCCCCCTACTGGCAGCGTTCGCTGAAGCCGCAGGGGCAGTCCTTCTCCAATGCGGTCTGTTACCAGGAACAGCTGTGTGAGTGGGGCCTGGCGCCAAAGCAGATGACCACGCCGGAATACGCCTCGGTGGCCAACTACGCCTATCATCTGGATGCGGGCAAGTTCGCCGAATTCCTGCAGCGCCACTGCACACAGAATCTGGGGGTGCGCCACCTGCGCGACGAGGTGCTGTCGGTCAACACCGCCGACAATGGCGATATCACCTCGCTGAACACGCGTAATTCCGGCGAGCTGCCAGGGGACCTGTTCGTGGACTGCAGCGGTTTTTCCTCGCGCCTGCTGGGCGGCCATTACCAGGTGCCGTTTATCGACCGCAGCGACGTGCTGTTTATCGATCGCGCACTGGCGGTGCAGGTGCCCTATGAAAATCCCGACGATCCCATCGCCTGCCACACTATTTCCACCGCCGGGGACGCCGGCTGGATCTGGGATATCGGCCTCACCCGCCGCCGCGGCGTGGGTTACGTGTACTCCAGCGGCCATACCACCGGGGAGCAGGCGCACCAGCGTCTACGCGATTATGTGGGGCCGGGGATAGAGAAATTATCCGTGCGCGAGATTCCGATTCACAGCGGCCACCGGGAAAAATTCTGGGTCAACAACTGCGTGGCGGTGGGCCTGTCGGCGGGTTTCCTGGAACCCCTGGAAGCCTCTGCACTGGTGCTGGTGGAATTGTCCGCGGAGATGATTGCCGAGCAGCTGCCGGCGCACCGCGACGTGATGGATATCACCGCGCGCCGCTTCAATGAAACCTTCCGCTACCGCTGGGACCGCATCGTCGACTTCCTGAAACTGCACTATCTGCTCAGCAGGCGCGAAGACAGCACTTTCTGGCGCGACAATCGCGACCCGGCATCGGTACCGGACAGCCTGCGGGAACTGCTGGCCCTGTGGCGCTACCGGCCGCCGGGGGACTGCGATTTCACCAGCAACAACGAGGTATTCCCGGCGGCCAGCTATCAGTATGTGCTCTACGGCATGGGCTTCGAGACGGACGTCGAGGGCATGGCGCACCGGCTGCGTGAGGAGCAGGCGGCAGCGGAACACTTCGCCAGTAACCGCAAAGCCACCGAGCGCGCACTGGCCGCACTGCCGGAACACCGTGAATTGCTGGAGCGGATTCACCAGTATGGTTTGCAGGCGATCTGATTCGGTTCAATAAGAAAGAGGCAAGCAATATGGCCAGGCTGGTAGCACTGAACAGCGAACTGCACCGGAACATCCGTATAGACACCGCCAGCATAGAACGGCAAGGCGCATCCCTGCGCATGGTGCCGGTGATGCCCAGCGAGTTCCTGAAACTGGCGATCGACTACCCGATAGTGCTGACAAAAAATGCGGAAACCGGCCGCTTTATCTGCGTCGCTCTGTTCGGTTTTGCCGAGGGGGAAAACCTGTACTGGGACGACGGCCGTTGGCAGTCACTGTACACACCGATGAATATTATCCGGCAGCCATTCTTTGTCGGCACCGATGAGAACGGGCAGCCGCTGCTGTGCATCGACGAGGACAGTCCCTGCGTGCGGCGTGATTCGGGTGAGGAGCTGTTCGACAACGAAGGCCGCGGCAGCCCCTATCTGGAAAGGATGCAGGGCGTTCTGGGGCAACTGCTCGACGGGGAAAAACAGGGTGCGGACCTGGTCCGCTGTCTGCAGGAACTGGAATTGATCACGCCGATGCGCCTGGAGGTGACTTTTGCCAGCGGCGCCAGCCAGCGGATGGAGGGCCTCTACACGGTGGACGAGGAAAAACTCAGGGCGCTCGCCGGCGAGCCGTTGCAGCAGCTGAACACCAATGGTCAACTGGCTCATATCTACACCATGCTCACTTCCCTGGGGCATATCTACTCGCTGATAGAGCGCAAAAATGCCCGCGACGCCGCAGTCGCAGAAGCCTAGCCGCGGGGCCGCACCGATGCCGGGGAATTTTGCCTGCGCTGCCGCACCGCAGATCCAGAGGATCAGCCTGGGCAGCGAGCGCCGGCCACTGCTGGTGATAGACGGTTTGTCGGCGGAGCCGGAATCGCTGGTGGAATTTGCCGCGAGCGCGCCGCCTTTCCGCGCGCGGGGTGGCGACTACTATCCGGGAGTCCGCAAGCCGCTGCCCCAGGCCTACGCGGAGAACCTGTGCGAGACACTCGACCGGGTTCTGCGCGAAGTGTTCGAACTGCCGCCCGGCGCCCGCGCCCAACCGCTACTGTGCGCGCTGTCCATCGCCACTACGCCACCGCAGCAGCTGCGGCCCATCCAGCGCCTGCCGCACTTCGACACCAGCGACCCGAACCAGCTGGCAGTGGTGCACTACCTGTGCCCGCCGCAGCTCGGCGGCACCGCTTTCTATCGCCACCGCGCCAGTGGCTTCGAATTTATCGACAGTGAGCGATTGCACGGCTACGCCGCCCAGCTCAAGCACCAGGTAATGGCATCGCCACCGGCGCCGGGTTACCTCGACGGAGACAGCGCACTCTTCGAGCAGATCGCCTGCATCGAAGCGCGCTTCAACCGCGCGCTTATCTACCGCGGCAACCAGCTGCACTCCGGCAATATCGATCCCCACTGCGGCCTCAGCGCCGCCCCCCGCACCGGCCGCCTGACCGCCACCAGCTTTATCCGCTACAGTGTTCCCGGAACCCCCTAAAACTGATCTCTCCCCCTGTAGGAGCGGCCGTTGGCCGCGATCGATCTCTGGGAATCTACTGAACTCCGATCGCGGCCAACGGCCGCTCCTACAGGCCTTAACCCCGGGACCGCGGAGCTCCAGCTCCGCAATCGGACCGCAGGCACTCCATATACATCCCGCCCCCAATTAGCTATAACTGCTCCAAAATTCCCAGCCGGGTCGAACCCCCATGCAACAACCCATCACCGGCTACCACCGCGACGAGGAAAACCACTGGGTGGCGGAGCTGGCCTGCGGGCACAACCAGCACGTGCGCCACAACCCGCCATGGACCAACCGCGCCTGGGTCACCACTGAGGCCGGGCGCAACGCCATGCTCGGCTATCTGTTGAACTGCAAGAAATGCGATGAAGGCGCACCGCCGGATCGCATCGATGAGGTAAAGGACCGATGAAGAAAATCTGGGTCGATGCCGACGCCTGTCCGGTGGTGATCAAGGAAATCCTGTTCCGCGCCGCCGAGCGCACACAGACGGAAATGACACTGGTGGCCAATCAACCGGTGCGCGTACCGCCATCGCGTTTTATCAAATCCCTACAAGTGAGTTCGGGTTTCGACGTGGCCGACAACGAAATCGTCAAACGCTGCGAGGCCGGCGACCTGGTGATCACCAGCGATATCCCCTTGGCGGCGGAGGTGATCGACAAGGGCGGCGATGCCCTCAACCCCCGCGGCGAGCGCTACTCCAAGGCGAATATCCGCGCGCTGCTGAATATGCGCGACTTTATGGACACCATGCGCGCCAGCGGCGTGCACACCGGCGGCCCCCCGGCGCTCAGCCAGAGCGACCGCAAGGCGTTTGCCGACCAACTCGATAAATGGCTGGCAGCGACCCGCAGGAAATCCTGAGGAATCATCGGTGAATATTCGACTCGAACCCGCGACGGAAAGCCAGCTGAAAACCCTGATGACCTGGCTACCGGAGCGCCGCCAGTGCCTGCAGTGGGGCGGGCCGCAGTTTCGCTACCCGTTTACCGAGCAGACTTTTTTCGAGGACTGCCGCTGGCGGGAGCTGCCCAGCCATGCGTTGGTAAATGCAGAGCGCGAGCTGCTCGGCTTCGGCCAGTACTACGGCCGCCTGGGCCGCTGCCACCTGGGCAGGCTGATCGTCTCTCCGCAGCACCGCGGTGCCGGCCTGGGAAAAGCGCTGGTCACTAAGCTGGTGCAACAGGGCTGTAGTCAACTGGACGCGAGGGAATGTTCGCTGTTTGTACTGAAGGACAACACTCCGGCGCAAAAGCTGTATAAAAAGCTCGGCTTCCAGGAGGCCGCATATCCCGAGCCGCACGACTGGCTCGCGGGCTGCAACTATATGATTGCGCCCTCGGAAAACTTTATTGCATAGGGTGCGCGCGGCGGCCCCTGCATTGGACAACATGAATAATCTGATTGAACCGCAAACCGACCGCCTGCTGCTGCGCCAGTGGCGCGACGAGGACCGCACGCCCTTCGCCGAGTTGAACGCGGACCCGCAGGTAATGGAATACTTTCCCGCAATCCTGGATCGGGCCGCGAGCGATGCCGCGGTCGATCGCCTGAGCGCACATATCGCCGAACACGGCTGGGGTTTTTGGGCGGTCGAGCGCCGGCAGGACAGAAAATTTATCGGCTTCGTGGGCCTGCAACACGCGCCTCCCGAGTTGCCGTTCTCTCCCTGTGTGGAAATTGGCTGGCGCCTGGCGTCCTCCTACTGGGGGCGCGGCTACGCCAGTGAGGCGGCGAATACGACGCTTTGCGTTGTGTTCGAAGAACTACGGCTGCGGGAAGTGGTCTCATTCACCGCGTTGCAGAATATCCGCTCGCAGCGGGTGATGCAGCGTTTGGGTATGCGCGAGGACCCGCAAATATTCGAGCATCCCCGAGTTCCGGCCGACAGCCCACTTCGTAGCCACTGTCTGTATCGGCTGAATTCGGCTGAGTGGTGGGACAGGGCGGCACCCAGCTGAGGCCCGGCGCCCACGGACCAAGACGATACCTCTCCCTGTAGGAGCGGCCGTTGGCCGCGATCAGCTCTGCCAGTGGCACATGCCGATCGCGACCAACGGCCGCTCCTACTTGGTTTTTTCCAGTCTTCGCGACTGGAAGTTGTTGCGGCGCAGCTCCTGGTGACACTGACGGCAAAACGGATTTATTGCAATGAAACAGCAGCGATGGAAAAAATCACCGCGAAGAGGTCTTTGCAAAAATATCGGAATGGATCGACTCCGCACTGAGCGGCGGTGAAACAGACTGTCCTGAAACGAACGCAGGAGTATAAGAATGAGAGGGAAAACCGGGATCGCAGCCGCGATTATTTCAACGTTGGCTTGTACTGCCCAGGCAGAGAACTTCGCTCCGCTGCCACAACTAAAGGCCTATGAAGTGCCCGCCGAGTGGCGCCAGCCGGTGGAGCCGCTACGCATTGCCGAGCGCACCTGGCAGATCGGCACCGCCGGCCTGAGCGCCATCCTGTTGAAGGGAAGCGAGGGTGCCATTCTGATCGACGGTGGTATGCCCCAGGCCGCCGACCACCTGCTCGCCAATATGCGCGCGCTGGGTGTGGAGCCCGGGGACCTGAAAGTGATCCTGCACAGCCATGCCCACGCCGACCACGTGGGCCCGCTGGCGGCGATCCAGCGCGCCACCGGCGCGCGGGTGGTGAGCAATGCCGAATCCGCGGCGCTGCTAGCGCGCGGTGGTTCCGATGATATCCATTTCGGCGACAGCTTGCTGTTTCCGCCTTTGCGAGTCGATCGTCTGCTGCACGACGGTGAAGAGGTGGTCCTCGGCGACCTGCGCCTGAAAGTGGATTTTATCCCCGGCCACACTCCCGGCAGCATGGCCTGGACCTGGAGCGACCGCCGCGGCGGCAAGGTGGTGGATATCGCCTATGTCGACAGCCTCAGCGCACCCGGCTATCGCTTGCTGGATAACCCCCGCTATCCGCGCATCGTCGACGATTACCGTTCCACCTTCGCCAGGGTGCGCGAGCTCCCCTGCGATCTGTTGCTGACCCCGCACCCCGGCGCCAGCGGCTGGGAATACAAAACCGAGGCAGTTCAGAGCGAGCCGATTGGTTGCCGGGCCTACGCCGACACGGCCGAGAAGGAACTCGACGAGCAACTGGCTGCGGAGCGCGAAAAAGCGGCGGGCTGAATTTGCCGGCGCCGCCGGGCGGCGTAGGGTGCGCACGGCGCATCCTACAAAGCGGATCTTTAGCGGTACCTCTACGTCATTCGCAACCGACGAAACCTTGTAACCTCAGGCCTGAATTGCACTAAGTTAAGGGTAGCCACCCTGTGGGAGCCAGCCCTGCTGGCGAAACGGATACTGCTGATAGCACCGCTTCAATCGCCTGCACGGCAGGCTCCCACAGCACAGGTCCTTACAAACTGGCTGCAGGACTCCTTAACTTAGTGCCGTTGACGTCAGACTTCATTCAGCCGCCAGTGCGGCGACCTCTTCCGCACTCAAGGCACCGCTGTAGATGCGGAATTCGTCGATCCTGCCTGTCAGCAAGGGGTCGTTCGAATACTGTGAACGTCCAAGCCAATTCTGTTTGGTGGATGCACCCAGTTGCATCGGCGTCATGTCTATTTCGTTGCGAGCGGCTTCCTCGCCATCGAGATAGAGGATACCGGTGTTGCCTTTCAGGGTAATTGCAACATGTACCCACTGGCCCGATGGCAGGGAGGCGGCGCAGACTCTGCGGTGGGCGTGATAGCTGACCTTGGTGATCAGAAGGCAGCTCTGGTCGCGGATGTCCGGTCCAAAAGTCATGTAGCGCTGATCGTCGTCACCGAAATCGAACAGACGCGTCAGGTTGGTGTCGCCGTCGAGATAAGTCCAACTGGCGATGCTGAAGTCCGCCAGTTTTGACACTATGCCTTCGGGGAGTTCGACGTAATCATCAGTGCCATCAAGTGCGATCGCGTTGCCGACCTTGCCGGATATAAATTCGGGCTCTCCGTGCAATGTGGCGGTGCTGGCTTCCCCCGCGATGCTGGAGACCTGTCCGGCTTCGGCCTCATCGAAGGTGTAGTGCGCCAGTAGTTTCGGACCGACATCGACCCCAATGATATTAGAGGGAGCGCTTTCCCCCACTTCTGATACGGCCAGTACCCGGTAGTAGTAATTCTCTCCGCGCTGCACATTCGTATCGGTATAGGTCAGCAGTTCGCTCGCACCGACGGTGGCAATGGTGGTATAGGTGGCACCCGCGCTGTCCGCGCGCTGCAGCAGGTAGTTGTCGGCGCCGGCCGCTCCCCACCAGCTCAACACCACCGACTCGCCGCGCAGTTCGGCATACAATCCCCGCGGCGCGCCGCCGGGATCGATCGGGTCGAGAATCTCCGTCAGCGAGCCCCAGCCCATGCCGTCGCCACCATTATCGTATCTCTCGAAGCGGGTCTTTTCCTCCAGCATTCTTTCCGTCCAGGGCGCGGCGATGCCGAGCTTGTTCTGGTAGTGGTTGTAGATAAGTTCCCAGGCTGGCCGGATGCTTCCTCGCGCAATTTCGGAAACCGCGCTCTGGCCATAGCGGGAGCTTCCGCAGTTGGGACCATAGAAGGTAAAGGGCACCTCCTCGAACAGGTTGTAGCGGGCGATATATTCGGAGGTCGCCAGCAGCGCATGATTGTTGTAGGCGAACAGGTCGTCGCCCTGGTTCCAGGCCATCTTGGCGATGGTGCCGTAGAGGGCAACACCCAGCGTCGTATGCCCCTGGTCGCGCCCGCTCTCCTGATACTGGCCCATATTGCCGGGGTGGCGGAAGTACATCAGGTTGTCCAGTGCGCCGTTGCCGCGGCCGCGGTACATATAGTTCAGCGCCTGCTCGTAGATATCCGGGCGGTCGGTAAAAACGCCGATAGCCATCATACTGGCCAGGTTGGCAAGGTCCCAGTTGGCCCAGTAGTTGGAAATACAGGCGTCGTTGTGCTTGACAAGAAAACTCTGGTTCATCGGCAGGAAGATGTCGAGGAGCATGCTCTTGGCTTGCTCTCTGCCCTCTTCCTCCCAGCCGTCATAGGTGCGCATGATTTCGGCGATGTTGGCCCAGTGGTAGCCGTAGAGGCCCGAGGCCAGATAGCGGTCGGCGTTACCGGAGATTTTCTGCAGGGTCGAGGACCAGGCGTTGAGGAACTTCACGGCCGTATCGCCGTAGGCCGGATCGCCGGATATCTTCCAGTACAAGGCGTAGGCATAGGCGAAGCGGAGTTCAGTGATCAAACGGCCGAAATTCTGTCCGTCGCCCCCACGTCGCAGTTCGGTCAAGGGATTGGGGTTTCTGAGGTCCGAGGCGGAGTCGCCCGCCAGGGTGTTCCAGGCATTCACCCAGGTTTCATCCTCTTCCGCGATCTTGTTTCTTATCCGCTCGAAGTCGGCTTCCGAGTGCAGGAGGCCCGGATGCACGAAAGTCCGTACCGGCTGGAAGACCTCTACAGTGCGGGTCACTGTGGCGGAGGCCCCCTGGGTATCCGTTACCGAGTAGGTCACTTCGTAGCTGCCGAGGGTGTTGACGTCGACGGTGGAGGAGATTTCGATACGGTCAGTCAGGTCGCCGTCTTCGGCATCGGTGGCGCTGGCTCCGGCTTCCTCATAGGTGCCCCCCAGGGGTACCTGAACCTGGTCGCTGCCGCTCAGCAGGATTTGTGGTTCCGAGTTTTGCGGCTCCGCGGTGGCCACCACTTCCACGGTACGCATCACCGAAACTCTGGCACCGCCGGAATCTGTGACGGTGTAGGTGATGGTGTAGGTGCCCGCGGTGCTGGTATCCAGAGTCGACTGCGTCTGGATACTGCCGCTGAGATCGCCGTCTTCGGCATCCGAGGCGCTCGCGCCCGGATCGGTATAGGTGGAGCCGGCAGTTATCTGCTCCCTGGCGCCCCCACTAAGGATAATGGACGGCGGCTGGTTATTGGCTGCCTCAATATTGAAAGTTTGTTCGGAGTCACTGCTTCCCCCGCAGGCGCTGAGCGCCAACGACAAAACCGGTACCAGGCAACGAACACTGCCGATATTCATACTTCCCCCCCTGATGATGTGCTGTTGCCGACGAAGTTTTGTAATCGTTTACGTCGTTTTATCAGAATATAGTTATTACAGTCGTACCAAAAGAGAGTTATAGGGAAAGTGTGAACTGCTGCAGTTCACGGCGCAGGTTCGGCAAATACTTAATATTTATTGATATGAAGGAGGGTGCACTGAAATGGCGCGAATGCGAAAAAGAGGTGGGTAAATTTGTTGTGTCGTTCGGTCAATGGTGCGCAAGCGCGCCTACACGTTCGCCGGTATCTGCCGCCGGTCCAGATTGCGATAGGCCAGCGCCTCGGCAATCTGCCCCGCACCGATATTTTCCTCGCTGGCGAGGTCGGCCAGGGTGCGTGCGACTTTTAACACGCGGTGATAACTGCGAGCGGAAAGCCCGAGCTGTTCCACTGAGTGCCGCAATAAAGCCTGTTCGTTTTTGCCGAGTGCGCAGAAACGGTCCAGCTCCGCACCGGCCAGCTGCGCATTGATCGCCCCCTGCCTTTGCAGCTGCCGATCCCTTGCCAGCAGCACCCGTTCGCGCACTGTCGCCGAGGATTCCCCCGTGGGCGCGTCCTGCAGCTGCGCGGCGCTCATGCTCGCCACCTCCACCTGCATATCGATGCGGTCCAGCAGCGGGCCGGAGAGTTTGTTGCGGTAGCGGTCTATCTGGTCCGGGGTGCAGCGGCAGCGGGGCTCGCCCAGGTAGCCGCAGGGGCAGGGATTCATGGCGCCGACCAACTGGAAATCCGCGGGGAAGGTGACCTGCGCCCGCGCGCGGGAAATGCGCACCTCGCCGCTTTCCAGCGGTTCGCGCAGTATCTCCAGGGCGTGGCGGGGGAATTCCGGCATCTCGTCCAGGAAGAGCACGCCGCGGTGAGCCAGGGATATCTCTCCCGGCCGTGGGCTGCTCCCGCCTCCCACCAGGGAAATGGCGGAAGCACTATGATGGGGCGAACGGTAGGGGCGCTGACGCACGGAGGGCAGTCCGGCGCTGGAATAAATGGCGGCCACTTCGATCAGTTCCCGCTGCTCCAGCGGCGGCAGTATGCCCGGCAGGCGGCTGGCGAGCATGGTTTTGCCGGTGCCCGGGGGCCCGTAGAAGAGCAGGTTGTGGCCGCCGGCGGCGGCCACTTCCAGGGCGCGGCGCGCTTTCAACTGGCCGCGCACATCGGCCAGGTCGGCGCCCAGGGGATTCTGCTCCCCATCGGCGGGTTCCGCGTCCGGCAGCGGCTCGCGGCCGTGCAGTTGCGCGCACACCTGCAGCAGGGTCTCCGCGGCTTTCACTCCGGTGCCGGACAGCGCCGCCTCGCCGGCGGACTCCCCCGGCACCACCAGGGTGCGCCCGGCGTCGCCGCAGGCGATGGCGGCGGGGAGGGCGCCGTTGACCTGGCGCAGCTTGCCGGTGAGCGCCAGTTCGCCGACAAATTCGTAGCTTTCCAGCGGTTCGCAGGGAACCTGGCCGGAGGCGGCGAGAATACCGACGGCAATCGCCAGGTCGTAGCGGCCGCCCTCCTTGGGCAGGTCCGCCGGCGCCAGGTTGACGGTGATGCGCCGCTGGGGAAATTCGAAGTGGCTGTTGACGAGGGCACTGCGCACCCGGTCGCGGCTCTCGCGCACCGCGGCCTCCGGCAGGCCGACAATATGGAAAGCGGGCAGGCCGTTGGCCAGGTGGGTCTCCACGGTGACCAGTGGTGCGGCGACGCCCAGTTGGGCGCGGGTATAGGTGACGGAAAGGCTCAAAATTTCATCCCTGACGTTTTTCCCCGATTCTAATCGGTGGGAGGGTTCTTTTTCTCGTGCTCCGCGAGTGCCCGCTCCATTATTTCCACCTCAGCCTCCAAACGCGCGAGTTTTTCCCGGGTACGTTGGAGAATCTTCGCCTGGGTGTCGAATTCCTGTTGGGACACCAGGGGCAGTTTGCCCAGGGCAACCGCGAGGGCATCGCGCAGATCGCTGGTGATTACTGCCCCTTGTTGTTGCAGCTCCTGCAATAACTGTTGCAATTTATCCGCCGCCACGCGCAATCCTCCACTAAAAAAGCGTTAATTTATAGCGCAGAATTGTAACCCAGCGCCCTCTGGCAAAAAAGCGAGACCGTTGTGCGCCCTGTTGGTTCGCGGGCGGCGAATAGCTCACCACTTCGGTGCATTCTCCCAGGGTGCGTTCCATTTTGGTGCACTCTATTTTTGCACGGAAAAAATCCCACTGTCCCCTGCTGCTTCAAATTACACCTATCCCCTTGATTTTTAACCTGATTGCAAAGTTGGCATCAAGCCTGCAGGTATCGGGTTTGCGAGAGGTTGCCAGGCAACCCGAGCGGGCCATCCCAGTAGCAGGGCGAAACAGCTCACAAGGCGGAAGCAGTGCCGGCACTGATACCGTGCAGTGGCGGAGACCTGGGCTGATTGGACCGAATAATAATTATTGACGAGACAATCACACACACCGAGGAGAACGCAAAGTGGGAAAGATCAATAACAGAGCGACCGTTGTAATAGCAAGCAGCGCCCTGGCGCTGGCCATGGCCGCTTCGACTGCCGGTGCCGCAGAGGGCGGTGTCAGCTTCAGCGGCAATGTGGGAGTGACCACCGACTACCGCTTCCGGGGCATTTCCCAGTCCGACAGCGGCCCCGCCGTACAGGGCGGATTCGACGTGGATTTCGGCAACGGCTTCTACGCGGGAACCTGGGCCTCGCAAGTGGATTTCGCCTACGGCGAGGACGAAACCAAGTTCGAGCAGGATATTTACTTCGGCTACGCCGGCGAGATCAGCGACACTGTCAGCTACGACGTCGGCTACATCAAATTCTTCTATCACGGCGGAGACAACGACGAGGATTACCAGGAGATCTACGGCAGCGTCAGCATTTCCGACCTGACTCTGGGACTGAACTACTCCAACGAATATTGGGCGGAAACCGGCACTTTTTACTATCCGTATGCCGAATATAGCTTCGCCCTGCCGGCGGACCTGTCTCTGGACCTGCACCTCGGCCTGAATGTGCTCGACGAAGACGGCGGCTTCCTGGCTGAAGGGGAGGACTCCTACATGGACTACTCGGTATCCCTGGGCAAGGAATTCGGTGGGCTCGCTTTGAGCGCATCGGTTGTCGGTACGGATATCAGCGATAGCGAGTGCTTCGATCTCGACTGGTGCGAACCGACCGTACTGGCCACTGCAACCTACACTTGGTAGGAGAACCGGGCCCGGCCGGGCCCAAATTTTAGGGGGGATAACCATGAAACTGGTCACCGCAATCATAAAACCCTTCAAGCTGGACGCGGTGCGGGATGCGCTGGCGGAAGCCGGAGTCAACGGCATCACCGTGAGCGAGGTAAAGGGTTTCGGCCGGCAGAAGGGGCATACCGAGCTCTATCGCGGAGCCGAGTATGTGGTGGATTTTCTGCCCAAGACCATGCTGCAGATCGCAGTGGAAGACAGCCAACTGGACGACGTTCTGGAAGCTGTGGGTTCCGGTGCGCACAGCGGCAAGATCGGCGACGGCAAGATTTTCGTCTCCGAGCTGGAGCAGGTGATTCGCATCCGTACCGGTGAATCCGGCGCGGAAGCCATTTAAATGGCGGAATCAAACCGGGCATTAACACTGCTAACAATTACTAGATTTTTTAATTAACAGACTCGGGACTGAACGGAGCGAAAGATGGAAAATCAAATTTTTCAATTGCAATACGCAATTGATACGTTTTATTTCCTGGTGATGGGCGCGCTGGTAATGTGGATGGCCGCTGGCTTCTCCATGCTGGAAGCCGGCTTGGTGCGCTCGAAAAACACCACGGAAATTCTCACTAAAAACGTGGCGCTGTACGCTATTGCCTGCATTATGTATATGCTGACTGGCTACGCCATTATGTACGACGGCGGCTGGCTGCTGTCCGGAATCGAAGCCTTCGATTTGAACAGCGTACTGGCCGACTCGGCGGAAAACGGTTTCGACGGTGACTCCGTCTATTCCGGTGCTTCCGACTTCTTCTTCCAGGTAGTGTTCGTGGCTACCGCCATGTCCATCGTCTCCGGTGCCGTGGCCGAGCGCATGAAGCTGTGGAGCTTCCTGGTGTTCGCGGTGGTACTCACCGGCTTTATCTACCCGCTGGAGGGTTCCTGGACCTGGGGCAGCGCAAATGTCTTCGGCCTCTACAACCTGGGCGACCTGGGCTTCTCCGACTTCGCCGGTTCCGGCATCGTGCATATGGCCGGCGCCGCCGCTGCCCTGGCCGGTGTACTGCTGCTGGGCGCGCGTAAGGGCAAGTACGGCCCCAACGGCGAGGTCTTCGCCATTCCCGGTGCCAACCTGCCGCTGGCGACCCTGGGTACCTTCATCCTGTGGATGGGCTGGTTCGGCTTTAACGGTGGTTCCGTTCTCAAGCTGGGCGACGCCGCCAATGCGCACTCCGTGGCCATGGTATTCCTGAACACCAATACCGCCGCGGCCGGCGGTGGCATAGCCGCGCTGATCACCGCTCGCATCCTGTTCGGCAAGGCGGACCTGACCATGCTGCTGAACGGCGCCCTCGCCGGCCTGGTGGCGATCACTGCCGAGCCCTCCACGCCGACGCCGCTGCAGGCGACCCTGTTCGGCGCCCTGGGTGGTGTACTGGTGGTCTTCTCCATCGTGACCCTGGACAAGCTGAAGATCGATGATCCGGTGGGCGCCATTTCCGTGCACGGTGTGGTCGGCCTCCTGGGCTTGCTGCTGGTGCCGGTCACCAATGACGGCTCCTCTTTCAGCGGCCAGCTGATCGGTGCCGCCACCATTTTCGTCTGGGTCTTTGCCGCCTCCTTCGCCGTGTGGTTCCTGCTCAAGGCCGTCACCGGCATTCGCGTCAGCGAAGAGGAAGAGCAAGAAGGTGTTGACTTGGTGGAATGCGGAATGGAAGCTTACCCGGAATTCATGAGCAAGTGATTGCCTCCATTTGTGGTGGCCGCAGCGCGGCCACCATCGCGGAACGAACCAGGGGCCTAATACCAGGAGATAGTACAAGATGAAATTGATTACGGCTGTGGTAAAGCCCTTCAAGCTGGATGACGTGCGCACTGCGCTGTCCGAGGTGGGCGTGCAGGGCATGACGGTCACCGAGGTGAAAGGCTTCGGTCGCCAGAAGGGACATACGGAACTCTATCGTGGCGCCGAGTATGTGGTGGATTTCCTGCCCAAGGTGAAGCTGGAGCTGGCCGTGGACGACGACATGGTGGACGGCGCCGTGGAGGCCATCACCAAGGCGGCGCAGACCGGCAAGATCGGCGACGGTAAAATCTTTATCACCGCGCTGGAGGAAGTGATCCGCATCCGCACCGGGGAGACCGGCAGCGAAGCGGTGTAACAACCCCCGCCACCTTTCGAGAAAGCCCCGTCAGGGGCTTTTTTATTATTCCTACCCTCTGATTCCCGCCAATAAATTCCCCGTTCGACTGCTGCCTTAGCATAGATCCACACCCCTTGGCGTGGCGCGGAATTCTCCATAGCGAAGTGCGATAACGGCCTCTCCAACCACGACAAAAAACTCTACGGGAAACCCCGGTTTTTACTGGCACCCGGGTGGCCAAGTGCCTATATATTATTCGCCGCGCCCACCGCGGCGGCAGGGGTACTTCCTCTGTAACAGGAGTAGCAGGTTACAGGGTTCAGAGTTATGAAAGACGGTATTGAAGATCAGGGCAAAAACATTCGCGGCAAAGACACCGATGAGTTTGCCGAAGAGCGCAGCATCACTTCCCGCGAGCGGGCCAGGAGCCAGCTGAGCAAGGAGATCGAGGACTTTCTCGCCGCCGGTGGCGCCATCCATGAAGTCGATCCGGAGGTCACCGCCGATCCTCCACGCAAACCCCAGCCCAAGTACGGCAGCCGGCCCATTTAAGTGCTTTCTCCCTCCCGCCTGCAAGGGTGAACATGGGTTGGCCCTTACAGGTATACCCGGGACCGGTCCGCAGTCAATAGAGCCAGCCCTTGCCGCGGCGCGTCAGCGCGGCGCGCAAATGCGTGATGGAGAAATGACTAGGCGGCGAGCAGTTTCGGCAGCAGGCGCTCGAGCACTTCGCCGATGTAGGAGAGGAACAGGGTGCCCAGGCTGGAACGGTAGTGCTGGGGGTCGGTGGAGCCGACGGCGAGGATGCCCAACTGGTTGGCCAGCGGGATCACCGCGGCGGAGGCGACTCTGTCCGCGTCCCCGCCGAACAGGTATTCCTTCTCCGCCGGGCGCAGCACGCCGCACACGGTGCGGCCGTTGCGCAGTATGGAGCCGACCGCGGTTTCCGCGCTGGCGCGCGGACTGGTGCGCACATCGCCCAGGGAGCGGTGCCCCGGGGGCAGGGGGCCGAACAGGGTGAGGGTGGTGGTGTCCACGCCGAAGTCTTCGCGGAAGCTGCGGTAGAGAGCCTCTCCGGCCTCGGCCACATTCTCCGCTTCCAGCAGCGCCAGGATCAGGCGGCGGCTGTGCAGGAACAGCTGGTCGTTCTCGCGGGCGTTGTGCAGCAGCTGGTCCAGGCGCTGGCGCATCTCGATATTGCGCTCGCGCAGTAGGTTGGTCTGGTGGGTCATCAGCGAGACGGTCTTGCCGTTTTCCCGCGGCAGCTTGATGGTCTCCAGCAGCTCCAGGTGTTCGGCGAAGAAATCCGGGTTCTGGATCAGGTAACGGGCCACCTGGCGGGCGAGCAGCTTCTTGCTGCGCTGGGTCTCCTGGTCGCCGGCGGCACTCGCGGGGGAGGCTTCGCTGTGTTCCGTCATCTTATCCTAGTCGTCCGGTGCGGTTAGAGGATGATCTGCCCGTAGTACACGGTGGTGGCGGGCCCAGTCATGGTAACCGGCTGCTCCGGTCCACTCCAGTGGATTGTCAGGGTGCCCCCAGGCAGCCGCACTCGCACGGTGTCGTCCACCAGGCCGCGCTGGTGCGCGGAGACCACCGCCGCGCAGGCGCCAGTGCCGCAGGCGCGGGTCTCGCCCACGCCCCGCTCGAACACCCGCAGCCTGGTTTCGGTGCGGGAATCCACCTGCAGGAAGCCCGCATTGACCCGCTGGGGGAAGCGATCGTGGTTCTCGATTTTGGGGCCCAGCGTATTTACCGGCGCCTGTTCCACGTCCTCCACCAGCAGCACGGCATGGGGATTGCCCATGGATACCGCGCCGATGGTGTAGACCTCGCCGTCCACCTCCAGCGGGTAGGTGTCTGCATAGCGGTCGGCAATAAAGGGGATCTGCTCCGGCTCCAGGGCGGGTACGCCCATGTCCACGCTGACCTGGTCGCCCTCGAGCAGGTTCAGTTGCAGGATGCCGCCCGCGGTTTCCACCACCAGTTGGCGTTTGCCGGTGAGGCGGCGCTCGCGCACAAAGCGGGCGAAGCAGCGGGCGCCGTTGCCGCAGTTCTCCACTTCGCCGCCATCAGCGTTGTAGATGCGGTAGCGGAAGTCGGCGTCCGGAGTCCGTGGCGGCTCCACCACCAGGACCTGGTCGCAACCCACCCCGAAGTGGCGATCCGCCAGGCGGCGGATCTTTTCCGGCGACAACTTGATGCGCTGGCTGATGCCGTCGAGCATCACGAAGTCGTTGCCGAGGCCGTGCATCTTGGTGAATTTAACGCGCATGCTATTCCTCCGGCTCTCTTTCCGGAACCGGGCTCTCGCCTCGCACCAGGTCCGCCAGGGTCTCCCGCGCGCGTACCAGGTAGGTCCTGTCGCCGTCCACGAGCACTTCCGCGGCCCGCGGACGGGAATTGTAGTTCGAACTCATGCTAAAACCGTAGGCGCCGGCAGACAGCATGGCCAGCAGTTGCCCCTGTTGCAACGCCAACTGGCGGTGCTTGCCGAGGAAGTCGCCGGTCTCGCACACCGGGCCCACGATATCCCAGCTCTCGCTTTCACCGCTGTCCGGAGCCACCGGGACTATGTCCTGCCACGCCTGGTACAGGGCCGGGCGCAGATTGTCGTTCATGGCCGCGTCGACGATGGCGAAGTTGTGCTCCTCGGCGCGCTTCAGGTATTCCACCCGGGTGAGCAGCAGGCCGCCGTTGGCGGAGATGGAGCGGCCCGGCTCCAGCACCAGGCCCAGTTGGCGATCGCCCAGGCGCTCTTTCACCGCGCCCAGGTAGTCGCTTACCGGTGGCGGCTCCTCGCCGCGGTAGCGCACGCCGAGGCCGCCGCCCAGATCCAGGTGTTCCAGCGCTATGCCCTCCGCGGTCAGTTGGTCTACCAGCAGTAGCAGCCGGTCGAGGGCGTCGAGGAAGGGCGCCAGTTCGGTGAGCTGCGAGCCGATATGACAGTCCACACCGATCACCTTCAGGTGGTGAGACTGTGCCGCGCGGCGGTAGGTGTCCACCGCCGTGTCGATGGCGATGCCGAATTTGTTTTCCCGGAGGCCGGTGGAGATATAGGGGTGGGTTTTGGCATCCACATCCGGATTGACCCGCAGGGACACCGGCGCGGTGGTGCCCATCTCCGCGGCCACCGCATCCAGGCGCTCCAGCTCCGCTTCCGATTCCACGTTGAAGCAGTGGACCCCCGCTTCCAGCGCGCGGCGCATTTCCGCGGCGGTCTTGCCCACGCCGGAGAAAACGACTTTCGACGGGTCGCCGCCGGCCAGCAGCACCCGTTCCAGCTCGCCGCCGGAAACGATATCGAAGCCCGAACCCAGTTGCGCCAGCAGCGACAGGATGCCCAGGTTGCTGTTGGCCTTGACGGCGTAACAGATCAGCCCGGGATGCTCGCCCAGGGCGTCGGCGTAGGCGCGGTACTGGCGCTCGAAATGCGCGCGGCTATAGACGTAGGTGGGGGTGCCGAAGCGCTCGGCGATCTGCTCCAGGGGGACTTCTTCGGCCCACAGGCTGCCGCCCCGATAATTGAACTCACTCATTTTTCCGGCGCGGGCTCCTCTTCGCTATAGTCGTCGGCGCCGGTGGTTTGCGGCAGGGGTTCTTCCTCTCTCTCTCCTTCCTCTTCTTCACCGTTGCTTTCGATGGGCGCGAGAGTGGGAGCAGTGGACGCAGGAGCGGCGATCGGTTGCGCCGGCGTCGCGACGTCCTGGGGCAGATAGAGTGGACCTTTTTGCCCGCAGGCGCCCAGCGGCCCGAAGGCGGCGAGGAGCAACAGGAGGAGAGGGATTTTTCGGGGCATGCACAACATCCTGCGGTCAGATCGTGAAAGCCTGCTAGTATAACGGCCTCCCATCCTTAACACAGTACGACAGAAGCAACAAATTATGAGCCAGGCGGAATACGACGCGGCGATAGAGCGTACCCTGATCGGGATTGAGGATGCGCTGGACAACTGCGACAGGGATATCGACTACGAGCGCGCCGACGCGGTGCTCACCCTGACTCTGGAGGACAATGGCAGTCAGGTGATTCTCTCGCGCCAGTCCGCCAACCGCGAACTGTGGGTGGCGGCCAAGTCCGGCGGCTATCATCTCGGCTTCGACAATTCCGGAGACGAGCCCGGCTGGAAGTGCACCACCACCGGCGAGGATCTGCCGACGCTGCTGGACCGGGTACTCTCCGAACAGATGGGCGAGCCGGTTTCCCTGGGGCTGCAATAGCTCCGCCCCCGACGGTCACTCTGCGGAGGGGCGCGCGAACTTCTGTTTCGCGTAGGGGCCGATGACCTCGATTTTCTCCACCCAGAGAGCGCCGCGGTAATCCGCCGGCAGGAAGTCGATTTCCTCCGGCCTGTAGATGCCGTGAACGCCCCGCTTCTGGTTGCGGTAGTCCAGCACCATAATCAGACTGCCCGCACCTTCCATACGTTGGATAAACCGGTCGGGCCAACCCCAGAGTGCCCAGTGCCAGGTATTGGGCGCGATGACCGCGCCCTTGCGACAAGCTTCCGGCACATAGCCGCTCCAGCCCAGCAGCAGGTAGCGGTAGGTGCACTCCTTCACGCTTTCCCGGCTGAACAGCCAGGCGTCCGGGCGCAGCTTGCGCAGTGTTTCCATAGGCTTTGGGGCGCCGTAGGCGAGCAGCGGGCCCTTGAGGGGCAGGCCGCGTTGACGCAAGTACTCGTCGAGCTTCTTTGCCTCTCTGCGACTGCCGCTCTTGATATTGATCAGGAAACGCCTGTCGGGGAAGTGCCGGTAGACTTCTTCCAGGGTGGGCATCAGTCCCACGCCCTTGCCGCGGAAGGGATAGGTCTCGCCGCCGTCGAAGGTGTAGCCGTAGCCGATGTCCAGGGTCTTCAGATATTCCATGGAGTGCTCGCGGGTAATGCCGTGGCCCTCGGTGCGGCAATCCAGGTCCCAGTCGTGAAAGACTGCGAACTCACCGTCGGTGGTGGGGTGCACATCGATTTCGACGATGTCAGCGCCGTAGTCAAAAGCCGCCTCCATGGAGGCGAGGGTGTTTTCCAGATAGTCGTGCTCGGGCTCGTAGATACGCACTGCGGTGCACTCGTCGCGGCCGAGCTCCTTGCGGTGGTAGGTCTGGTAGACCCCGCGATGGGAGATGAGGGTGGGTTTGCCCGGGCGCTTTTCCGCCAGCCAGGAGGCGTTCAGCAGGTAGACAAGGGCGAGTGCGATTGCCGGGGCGGCGAGCCAGGCCGCGCGAGATTTCCGTTGCATTGATTTTTTCCCTGTTGCGTCAGGGGTAATTTTAGCAAGGGAGGTATCGAGTAATCGGGGCGGTAAAAAGATAAGTTGTGGCGAAATATGGCGGACGGCTCCGCGGTTTCCCCCCACACTAACTGTGGAAGAGCCTGCTTGCAGGCGAAGGGAAGACGGAGCTCCGAACTTTCACGAGGCCCATCCCGGTGCCTCGCCCTTCGGTCGACTGCAGGCAGGCTCCTACAGTGCGCTTAACGCGCTGCGATCAGTTGTTTCGCCCGCGCGCAGGCCGCGCGCACCTGCTTCGGCGCGGTGCCGCCGATATGATCCCGCGCGGCCACCGAACCCTCCAGGGTCAGTACGTCGAACACATCCCCATCGATCACTTCGGAGAATTTGCGCAGCTCGTCCAGGCTCAATTCCGACAGGTCCTTTTGCTGTTCGATCGCGTACGCCACCGACTGGCCGACAATCTCGTGGGCGTCGCGGAAGGCCACGCCTTTGCGCACCAGGTAATCCGCCAGGTCGGTGGCAGTGGAGAAGCCCTTGGCCGCGGCGGCCAGCATGTTTTCCTTTTTCGCCTTCAGCGCCGGCACCATATCGGCGAAGGCGCGCAGGCAGTCGAGGGCGGTGTCGGCGGCGTCGAACAGCGGCTCCTTGTCCTCCTGGTTGTCCTTGTTGTAGGCCAGCGGTTGGCTCTTCATCAGCGTGAGCAAGGCGATCAGGTGGCCGTTGACGCGGCCGGTCTTGCCGCGCACCAGTTCCGGCACGTCCGGGTTTTTCTTCTGCGGCATGATTGAA
The DNA here is from genome assembly GCF_014191725.1 of Microbulbifer rhizosphaerae. Lineage (GTDB taxonomy): Bacteria > Pseudomonadota > Gammaproteobacteria > Pseudomonadales > Cellvibrionaceae > Microbulbifer > Microbulbifer rhizosphaerae. The sequence goes on along the minus strand of NZ_JACHWZ010000007.1, from coordinate 153,749 downwards.
GAGCCTGTGCAGAAGCGGTCCGGCAGGTCGATAAAGTCGAACTGGCTGGAGGTCCACAGCACCAGCTCCTCGCTGGCGCGGCTGAGGTGCGTCAGCAGCAGCGCGGCGAAGGCGCAGAACTCGATGGCGAAATCCCGGTCGCTCACGGAATCCAGGGAGTTTTCCGTGGGCGCATCGAAGCCGAGCAGTTCGGCGGTACGCTCGCGGTCGATCGGGTAGCTGGTGCCCGCCAGCGCCGCGGCGCCCAAGGGACAGCGGTTGACCCGTTTGCGGCAATCCGTCAGCCGCTCGTAATCGCGGGTCAGCATTTCGTTCCAGGCCAACAGGTGATGCCCGAAGGTCACCGGCTGCGCCGACTGCAGATGGGTGAAGCCGGGCATGATGGTATCCGCCTCCCGCTCCGCCAGTTCCACCAGGCCCGTTTGCAGGCGGGTGAGTTCGGCGGCGATCTGGTCGATGCGTCCGCGCAGCCACAGGCGTATGTCAGTAGCGACCTGGTCGTTGCGGGAGCGGCCGGTGTGCAGCTTCTTGCCGGTGGCGCCGATGCGGTCGGTCAGGCGCGCCTCGATATTCATGTGCACGTCTTCCAGCTGCACGGACCAGAGGAATTCGCCGGCTTCTATCTCCGCGGCGATCGCCTTGAGGCCGTCGGCGATCTGCCGGTATTCATCTGTGGTGAGCACGCCCACTTCCGACAACATCTGCGCGTGGGCCAGGGAGCCCTGGATGTCCTCCAGCGCCATGCGCTGGTCGAAGGTCACAGAGGCGGTGAACCTTTCCACGAAGGCATCGGTAGCTTCACTAAAGCGGCCGCCCCAGAGTTTTGACGCGGGATTGGGGGAGGATTTGTCGTTGCTCATGGTTTCCCTGACAGCTGAGTGGGTGAAAGGCCGGGGTGGTTGGTGGTATCTTCCCGGACTCACTTCGGGAAAATCAAGAATAACAAGCGGTATGTCTTCTCCACACCCGGCGGAGCCGGCGGGCATTATAGCGCAGCAAATTCGCAAGATTGCCGCAACGGGCAAAGATTCTGCGCGCGCGTCTGACCTGTCCAGCCCCCATACCCCCTTCCTGCCGGACCTGTGCAGCGTCTCGGCGCTGGCGGCGCTGGTATTGATGGGAGAGCTGCTGGCCCTCGTCCTGGTGCTGGCAGTGGATGGCCTGCGCCAGTTCGACTGGCAGCGCCTGGGCCTAGTGTCGCTCACAGTGCAGTGGGTGGTGTTGCCGGCGGCGGCGCTGCTGTGCCGCCTGCGCTCGCTGCTCGCACAGCTGTCTCACAAACTGGCCGGCGGCCTCAGTTTCGCCGCGGTGCTGGGGGTGGTGCTGGCGGTGATGGCGGCCCAGCAGTGGTGGCTGGCCGGCCTCTCCCAATCCTCCTTCGATTACTGGCAGTGGCTCGGCAACTGCCTGCTCGGCGCCATCTGCGCGGGGGTGGTGCTGCGCTATGCCTATGTGCAGCAGCAGTTGCACAACCAGCAGCAGGCGGAACTGGGCGCACGCATCCAGGCGCTGCAGTCGCGTATTCGCCCCCACTTCCTGTTCAACAGCATGAACAGCCTGGCCAGCCTTATTGCCGTGGACCCGGTCCGTGCTGAACGCCTGGTGGAAGACCTCTCGGCGCTGTTCCGTGCCAGCCTGGCGGAGCCCAGGCTGGTACCGCTGGAACAGGAACTGGCGCTGGCGAAACGCTACCTGGAAATAGAGAGCCTGCGCCTGGGGGAGCGGCTGTATCAGCGTTGGCAAATCGCCGATGGCCTCGGGCACACCGAAGTGCCCGCCATGCTGCTGCAGCCGCTGTTGGAAAATGCGGTGCTGCACGGCGTGGCCCGGCTGCGCGAGGGTGGGGAGATCGCTGTGCAACTGGGGGTGGTGGACGGCCAATTGCAGATGGTCATAGAAAACCCGCTGCCGGAGGGGGGGCCGTCCGCGCCGGACCCTGCACACAACGGCATCGCCATGGAAAATATCCGCCAGCGCCTGATCGCCCACTACGGCAGCCGCTACCATTTCGTCGCCGGGCGGGAGGGCGGACGCTACCGGGTGCAGTTGCACCTGCCCATGACGGAACAGGTCAAACAGCCACAGACGGAGGCGGTGCTGTGAATCCCCTTACGATATTGATTGTCGACGACGAACCCCTGGCCCGAGCGCGCCTGACGCGGCAGCTGCAGGCGCTGGACGGTTGCGAACTGCTCGGCGAGGCCGGCGACGCCGGCGCGGCGCTGGAGCAGGTGGAAAAGCTGGACCCGGACCTGGTGCTGCTGGATATCGAAATGCCCGGCGACAACGGCCTGGAGCTGGCCCGCCGGCTCTCCGCGTTGCCCGAGCCCCCGGCGCTGATCTTCTGTACCGCCCACGACGAATTTGCGCTGCCGGCCTTTGCCACCGCCGCCGTCGGCTACCTCCTCAAGCCGGTCACCAGCGAGCAGCTGGCCGCGGCGATCGCCAAGGCCCGCAGCCTCAGCAAGCCGCAACTGAAAGCCGCTTCTGCAGCGGGGGAAACCACACCGGGCGGGCGCCGCCAGATCAAAGCGGTCAGTCGCCGCGGGGTACAACTGATTGCAGTGGACAGCATCCGCTGCTTTATCGCCGACAGCAAGTACGTGGTCGCTCACCACGACCGGGGTGAGACGATTCTCGATGAGTCGCTGAAAGAGCTGGAGCGGGAATTCGGTGAGCGCTTTGTACGGGTGCACCGCAATGCGCTGGTGGCGGTGGAGTTTATTTGCGGATTGCGCCGGGACGGCGGCAATTACCGGGTGGAGCTCGACGGGGTGGATGAACAGCCGCTGATCAGCCGGAGAATGCTAAGCGGGGTAAAAGCTTTGCTGGAAGAGCTGAGTTGAGTCTCCGCGAAATTCAACAGTTATTTTCAGGCTCTTGCCGCCAACACGGCACCACCGCCGATCAGTACACCTCCACCGATTAGGTTTACAGAACGGCTCGATGTCGATTTGCTTAGCAGGGTACTGGCCCTTGCCGCCAGGTACGCATAGCCGAGCATGACACCGCCGACCGATAACGTTGTAACCAGCAGTATCGCGAATATTTCCGGGATAGAAAGGGCGGCCATGTCCAGGAAAGTGGGGAAAAAGCTCACGTAAAACAGTATGGCTTTCGGGTTGCCAAGGGTGGTGAGCAGGCCGATCAGCAGATTGGACAGATAAGAAGTTTCCCTGACTCCCTCGATTTTTCCCACTCCCGAGGGCGACCCGATTAGTTTGATACCCAGCCATATCAGGTAGGCAGCGCCGAGATATTTGATGGCCGTAAATACGCCGCCCATGGTCTCCGCAATAATGCTCAGGCCGGACAGGCAGAGCAGAATAAATACATAGTCTCCCATCACTATCCCGAGCGCGGTCACAGCGCCGTGGGAAAAACCCGAAGTCATGGACCGCGCAACCACGGCGACAACGCCCGGCCCGGGAATGATTGCCAGAAGCAGCATGGCGCTGAACAGGGCCAGGGCACTGGTGATAGACATGACTGTTCCCTAAGTAGTTGAATATTCCCGGCTTATCTGCCACCGGCGGCATCGATAAACGATCCGGTAATATAGGACGCCTCCTCACTGAGCAACCAGCCGATGGCCGCGGCCGCTATGTTTCGTCGACATGCGCTTGATCGCCTCGCGGCAGCAGAGCAGGGTGCCGGTGACATTGGTCTGCAGGATTTTATTGATCCGCTCCGCGGTCATGTTTTCCGCGCGCGTCTGGTGCAGCAGCATACCGGCGTTGTTGACCAACGCATTTATGGGGCCCAGTTGTCTGTCTACTTCCGCAAACAGCCGCTCTATATCCGATTCCATGGAAATGTCCGCGCGCACCGCAATGGCTTTCACACTGAATGCGCGCAGCTCATCGAGCAGCGCCTTGGCAGTCTCTTCGCGCTCGCGGTAGCTGATGCAGATATCGTAGCCACTGGTGGCTAGCAGACGCGCAGTGGCGGCACCTATACCGCGGCTGCCGCCGGTGATTAATGCAATTTTTTTCATTGTGGGGTCGATGCGAAGGCAAACGCCGGCCCCAGTAAGGTCCGGCGCTCGCTGAATGGCTCAGTACAACTGCGGCCCGCCATCACCGTACTCCGAATCATTCTGCAGGCTCAGCCCTCCCGCCGCGCTGTTCAGGTATTCGGCGTCGGATTCGGACTTGAGCTTGATCATCAGGCGCAGGTCGTTGGCGGAGTCGGCGTGGGCGAGGGCGTCTTCGTAGGTGATCTCGCCGCGGTCGTAGAGTTCGTACAGGGCCTGGTCGAAGGTCTGCATGCCCTGCTCGTTGGAGCGTTTCATCAGTTCTTTCAGCTTGTGCACCTCGCCCTTGCGGATCAGGTCGGAGGCCAGCGGGGTGTTGATCATGATTTCCAGGCAGGCGCGGCGGCCGTCGCCGTCGGGGGTGGGCACCAGTTGCTGGGCGACCATGGCCTTGAGGTTGAGCGACAAATCCATCCACAGCTGGCTGTGCCTGTCGGCGGGGAAGAAGTGGATGATGCGGTCCAGGGCCTGGTTGGCGTTGTTGGCGTGCAGGGTGCACAGGCACAGGTGGCCGGTTTCCGCGAAGGCGATGGCGTGGTCCATGGTCTCGCGGGTGCGCACCTCGCCGATCAGGATCACGTCCGGAGCCTGGCGCAGGGTGTTCTTCAGTGCGACTTCGAAGGATTCGGTATCCAGGCCCACCTCGCGTTGGGTGACGATGCAGCCGCGGTGCTGGTGCACGAATTCGATCGGGTCCTCGATGGAAATGATATGCCCTTTGGAATTCTCATTGCGGTGGCCGATCATGGAGGCGAGCGAGGTGGATTTACCGGTACCGGTGGCGCCCACGAAGATGATCAGTCCGCGCTTGGTCATCGACAGTTCTTTGAGAATTTCCGGAAGGCCCAGGCCGTCGATGGTGGGAATCTTGGTCTCGATGCGGCGCAGCACCATGCCCACCAGGTTGCGCTGGAAAAACGCGGAGACCCGGAAACGGCCCACGTTGCGCACGGCGATGGCGAAGTTGAGTTCCTTTTTCTCCGCGAATTCCTTGCGCTGCCGCTCGTTCATAATACCCACCACCAGTTCGCGGGCCTTTTCCGGGGTGAGGGAGGAGCTACTGGCGGGTACGACCTTGCCATGCACCTTGATGGACGGCGGCACGCCGGCGGTGATAAACAGGTCGGATGCACCTTTTTCTACGACCAGTTGTAACAGTCTTTCTATTTCCATTGTATTTACCGCTGTTTATTCTTGAATGGCGGGCCTGCGGCCCGTTGCGGAGCTGGCGGCGGGCGCTCCCGAGCTCCGCGCACCCGGGGGCTAGCTTCCCCGAGTCCCGAGTCCCGTCTTTTAGAAATTCTCCGGCATCTTGGCTTTTTCGCGCGCCACTTCGCGGGCGATTACACGCCGATCCACCAGATCCTGCAGGCATTGGTCCATGGTCTGCATGCCCACGTTGGCGCCGGTCTGGATAGCGGAGTACATCTGCGCGATCTTGTCCTCGCGGATCAGGTTTCGGATTGCCGGAGTGCCGCGCATGATTTCGTGGGCTGCCACGCGGCCGCCGCCGTTTTTCTTGAGCAGGGTCTGGGAGATCACCGCCTGCAGGGATTCCGAGAGCATGGAGCGCACCATCGCCTTTTCCTGCGCGGGGAACACGTCCACCACCCGGTCGATGGTCTTGGCGGCGGAGGTGGTGTGCAGGGTGCCGAACACCAAGTGGCCGGTTTCCGCGGCGGTGAGGGCCAGGCGGATGGTTTCCAGGTCGCGCATCTCGCCCACCAGGATGATGTCCGGGTCCTCCCGCAGGGCCGAGCGCAACGCCTCGGCGAAGCCGTGGGTGTCGCGGTGCACTTCGCGCTGGTTCACCAGGCACTTCTTGGATTCGTGCACGAATTCGATCGGGTCCTCGACGGTGAGGATGTGTTCGTACTTGTTGTCGTTGATGTAGTCGATCATCGCCGCCAGGCTGGTGGATTTGCCGGAACCGGTGGGGCCGGTGACCAGCACCAGGCCGCGGGGGGTATCGGATATCTGGCGGAACACCTGGCCCATGCCCAGGTCGTCCATGGTCAATACCTTGGAGGGAATGGTCCGGAATACCGCGCCGGCGCCGCGGTTGTGGTTGAAGGCGTTCACCCGGAAGCGCGCCACGCCGGGCACCTCGAAGGAGAAGTCGGTCTCCAGAAACTCCTCGTAATCCTTGCGCTGCTTGTCGTTCATGATCTCGTAGATCAGCGCGTGCACCTGCTTGTGTTCCATGGATGGCAGGTTGATGCGACGCACATCGCCGTCCACGCGGATCATCGGCGGCAATCCGGCGGAGAGGTGCAAGTCGGAGGCGTTCTGCTTGGCGCTGAAGGCGAGGAGTTCTGTGATATCCATACTGCTACCTTTATTGTTCTCTCTACCTTATGGTTCCGGGGCCTATCGCGTAGAATCTGCAGCCCTTTCCACAGGCGAACTAGTATATGCGCAAAGCGGAGGTTGCCGAAAATCTGAATCGCGTGCGTGAGCGGGTCGTCACAAGTTGCGCCGCCTGCGGCCGCGATCCCGGCGGAGTCACCCTGCTGGCGGTGTCCAAGACCCGCCCGGCGGGGGACCTGCGCGCGGCCTACGCCGCCGGCCAGCGGTACTTCGGCGAGAATTACCTGCAGGAGGCGCTGGCCAAACAGGCGGAACTGGAAGACCTGGATATCTGCTGGCATTTCATCGGCCCGCTGCAATCGAACAAGACCCGGGCAGTGGCGGAGCAGTTTCACTGGCTGCACAGCGTGGAGCGGCTAAAAATTGCCCAAAGACTGTCAGCGCAGCGACCGGCGGATATGCCGCCGCTGAATATCTGTCTGCAGGTGAATATCGACGATGAGGAGAGCAAATCGGGCCTCGCACCCGCCGGGATCCCCGAGCTTGCGGCGGCGGTGGCCGGACTGCCCAATCTCAAACTGCGCGGGCTGATGGCCATTCCCGCGCCGCGGGATACGGTGGAAGAGCAGCGCCGCCCCTTTGCGCAGCTGGCGAATCTGTTGCAGCGATTGCGCGCCCAACTGCCGGATCAGCCGCTGGACACCCTGTCCATGGGAATGTCCGGCGATATGGAGGTGGCGATCGAGTGTGGCGCCACGATCGTGCGTATCGGCACGGATATTTTTGGACGTCGGGAGACGAAAATTGACTGAAGCTCGAATGGTATTTGTCGGCGGTGCCGGGAATATGGCCAGCGCGGTGATCGAGGGCCTGCTGGCGGACGGCTACCCGGCCGAACAGATAGTCGCCACCGGCCGCGACGAAGGGAAGTTGCAGGACTTTGCCGGCCGCACCGGAGTGCAGGTGACGACAGACAACGAAACGGCCGTTGCCGGGGCGGATATCCTGGTGCTTTCGGTAAAGCCCCAGGCGATGAAGGGGCTGTGCGAATCCCTGGGCGAATTAGTGGCGCGGCGCAGGCCACTGGTGGTCACCCTGGCCGCGGGCATCCCCCTGGCCGCCTACCGGCGCTGGCTGGGCGCGGGTGTGCCGGTCGTGCGCGCCATGTCCAACACCCCGGCACTGGTGCGCACCGGTGCCACCGGGCTCTATGCCGCCAGTGATGTGAGTGAAACCCAGCGCGGGCAGGCGCAGCGTATCGCCGAGGCGGTAGGGATCGCCCTATGGGTGGACAGGGAATCCGATATCGACCTGGTGACCGCGGTATCCGGGTCCGGCCCGGCCTATTATTTCCTGTTTATGGAGGCGATGATCGAGGCGGCGCAAAAGGCCGGCATGTCGCGCGCCGACGCCGAGCGGCTCACCTTGCAAACCGCCCTGGGTGCGGCCAAACTGGCCGCGGCCAGCGATGTGGATGTGGGCCAGCTGCGGCGCAATGTGATGTCCCCCGGCGGCACCACCGAGCGTGCGATCCAGTGCTTCCAGAGCGGCGGCCTGGAACAGCTGGTGCAAAAGGCCATGGGCGACTGCGCGGCGCGCGCGGCGGAGATGGCGCGGGAGCTGGATCAATAGAAATTCCGGGCGAGTGCGCCTGCCTGCCCACCTCAATCGAGAATAAGTTCGACAGGGGTTGTTTTTAAAGGTTGGTTTTTAAGGACTGGCAATGGTCAATACCTTCAGCAATATCGGCGTCTTCCTGTTCGCCACTCTGGGAATCCTCTACCTGTTCGCGGTGCTGCTGCGCTTTATGCTGCAGCTGGCGCGGGCGGATTTTTACAACCCGATCTCCCAGGGCATCGTCAAAGTTACCAATCCGCCGCTGCTGCCCCTGCGCAAGGTGGTCCCGGGGCTGTTCGGTGTCGACATGGCGTCGCTGGTGCTGGCGCTGCTGGTGGGATGGGCGATGATCCTCGGCAGCGGCCTGCTCGCCGGGTTGGGGTTGCTCAACCCCCTCTCCGCGCTGTTGTGGTCGCTGCTCGGCTGCCTGTCGACGGTGGTGGCCGTGGTTTTCGTGGGGCTGCTGATCTCCATCGTCTTCAGCTGGATAGCGCCGCACAGCGGCCACCCGGCGCTGATGTTGCTGCGCCAGCTGCTGGAACCCTTCTGCGCGCCGGTGCGCAGGCTGATTCCGCCACTGGGGGTGATCGATATCAGCCCGATTTTCGTGTTCATCCTGCTCACTGTGGTGGACAAACTGTTGCTCGGTTTCGCGCAGATGGCCAATATGCCCGCCTTCGTCTATGGCTTGTTTTGGCATATTCCAGGCTTTTAATTCATCCCGCCTCGGGGTTCCGCGCACTGTGTCGCAAATTTTGCCGCCTGGAACCTCTATAATCGCCGGAATCGGCCGACAGCTGGCAATAGCTGGCCGGTTTCATTTAATGCAGTAAATAACAAGAACATCATTACATGGAAGACGCCATCTTGCGCCAGCATATCGCCGAATACGACCGCTGGAAGAAAACCCTCGACCAACAGTTCGCAGCATTCAACGGCTGGCTCGAGGCGCATTTCCCCAATTCCGCCGGTGCCCGCCAAGTGGTCCAGCAGGCCCGGGCACTGCTCGCCGAGGACCAGTTCACCCTGGCCCTGGTGGGGGAGTTCTCCCGTGGCAAGACCGAACTGATCAACGCGCTACTGGCCCACACCTACGACAAGCGGCTGCTGCCGTCCAAGCCCGGGCGCACCACCATGTGTCCCACGGAAATCTTCAGTGATGGCGGCGAGCAGGCCAGCCTGCGCCTGCTGCCCATCGAGACACTGGCCACCAACACCAGCCTGGAGAGCTTCCGCCGCATCCCCCAGAAGTGGGTGACACACCACTTCGACGCCGACGATGCCGAGGCCACCCGGGAAGCGCTGCTCAAGGTGGCGGCCTGCAAATCGGTGACCCCGGAGGAGGCGGCCCGCTACGGTTTCGACCGCCGCCACCTGGACGGCAAGGGCAACCTGGTGCAGATACCCGCCTGGAGGTACGCGCTGATCTGCCTGCCGCACCCGCTGCTCGCCCAGGGCTTGCGCATTATCGACACCCCCGGGCTCAACGCCCTGGGCAACGAGCCGGAATTGACCCTGAGCACCCTGCCCAGCGCCCAGGCGGTGGCCTTCCTGCTGTCCGCGGACGCCGGCGTCAGCGGCACCGACCTGAATATGTGGGAGACCCACCTGGTACCTCTGCGCGAACACCGTGGCACAGCGGTGATGGCCCTGTTGAACAAAATCGATGTCCTGTGGGGTGACCCGGACGAGGACCCGGAGCAACTGCTGCGGCTGATGCGCGCCCAGGTGGGCAAACTGCTGGCGCTGCCCCGGGAGAGCGTGGTGGGGGTGTCGGCCAAGCAGGCCCTGCTGGCGCGCCAGCAGCAGAATCCGGAGCTGTTGCAGCAGAGCCAGTTTGCCAACTTCGAGAAGCTGCTGGTGCAGCGCCTGATGGAGCACCGCCAGAAAGTGGCGGAGCACCGTTCCCTGCACCAGGCATTGACCCTGATGGCGGACACCCGCGACCTGCTCAAGCGCCGCCTCAACAGTGGCCGCTCCGCGCTCAGCCATCTGCAGCGCAACAGCACCACCAGCGCCGAGCAGCTGACTGAGCTGGCGCAGCTGCAGCAGACGGTGCGCGAGCAACACAAGAACTGCCACCAGGAGCTGCTGACCCTGAAATCCAGCCAGCGCATGCTGGCCCGCCAGCGCGCCTCACTGCTGGCGCCGGTGTCCAGCCAGCAGCTGCAGCTCCTGATCGACGAAACCAGTCGCGCCCTGCACGAGCGCTGGACGCCGCTGGGCCTGGCCAGGGCCATCGACGGCTTTATGGAGGGAGTGGACCACCAGATGGCCAACCTGGAGCGGGAAGTGGTGCAGGCCAATCGCTTGGTGGACGCCATCTTCGAGCGCTCCTCCCTAAAGAACCTGAAAGTCTGGGAGCAGCACCTCAATATCCACAGCTTCCGCATAGCCCTACGCGGTCTGCACCGCCAGGCGGCACAGCTGCGCCGCTCCCCGCAACTGCTGCTGGCGCGGCGCAACCGCCTCACCGAGCGCTTTCTCGCCACCCTGGCCAGCGAGGTGGGGCGCCTCTACAGCCAACTGATCTCCGCCGCCGACGGCTGGCTGGACCAGGCGCTGGAGCCGCTCAAGCAACATGTTCAGTACCAGAAACACCTACTCAACCGCCAACTGATCAAGCTCACCGAGCTGAAACAGAAGACCCAGGTCAAGCGCACCGATCTGCGCGCGCTGGAGGAGGAGGTGTTGCGCAACAACGCCGCTCTGGTCGCCCTCGAAGAGATGCTTACCCAGAGTACCGCCGCCCCGCAGCCGTTGGCTCCGGCGCCGCGGGCGAGCAACGTCACCCCGCTGAAGGCGCCCGCCAGCAGCTGATGGTGTCCGCGATCACCGGCGCCGCCACTTTCGGCCGGCGCCGCTTTTCCCGTACACTTCCCGTCCTTTCAGTTTTGTGGATCGATTCGTGCCGTCGGAAACCGCCAGCCGCCACAGCGAACCTCTGCCCGCCGACTCGGTGGGCATAGTCGCGCCCCGCAGCCATACCTTCAGTGAGCCGTTGAGACTGGCCTGCGGCCGCAGCCTGGGGGACTACACCCTGGTGTACGAGACCTACGGCGAACTCAATGCGGACAAAAGCAATGCGGTGTTGATCTGCCACGCGCTCTCCGGTCACCACCACGCCGCCGGTTACCACCGCGCGGAGGATCGTCGCCCTGGCTGGTGGGATCAGTATATCGGCCCCGGCAAGCCCATCGATACCGACAAGTTCTTCGTGGTGTCCCTGAACAACCTGGGGGGTTGCCACGGTTCCACCGGTCCCGCATCCACCAATCCGCAGAGCGGCTTGCCCTGGGGGCCGGATTTCCCGCCGCTGCGGGTGCGCGACTGGGTGCACAGCCAGGCGCGGCTGGCGGATCTGCTGGGGATAGAACAGTGGGCCGCGGTGGTGGGTGGCAGCCTGGGGGGCATGCAGGCCATGCGCTGGGCGCTGGAGTATCCGCAACGGCTGCGCCACGCGGTGGTGATCGCCTCGGCGATGAAGTTGTCCGCGCAGAATATCGCCTTCAACGAGACCGCCCGCCAGGCCATCACCTCTGACCCGGACTTCTGCGGCGGCCGCTACCTGGAAGAGGGCAAGCTGCCCCGGCGCGGCCTGGCGGTGGCGCGAATGATCGGCCATATCACTTATTTGTCCGATGACGGCCTGGGCAAGAAATTCGGCCGCGAGCTGCGCTCGGGCACTTTCCGCCAGGGTGTGGAAGAGCAGGTGGAGTTCCAGGTACAGAGCTATCTGCGCCACCAGGGGGACACCTTCTCCGCCAGCTTCGACCCCAACACCTATATCCTGATGACCCGGGCGCTGGACTACTTCGATCTGGCGCGGGAGTACGGCGACGACCCGGTGGCGGCCTTCTCCCACGCGAAGTGCAAATTCCTGCTGGTGTCCTTCACCTCCGACTGGCGTTTCGCCCCGGAACGCTCGCGGGAAATCGCCGCCGCCCTGATGCATGCGAATGTACCGGTGAGCTACGCGGAGATCGACTCCCCCATGGGGCACGACGCCTTTTTGTTGCCAAACGAGCGCTACCGGCGGGTGTTCGCTGCCTATATGGACAGCGTGGCTGCCGAAGTGACAGGGCGAGGGGCGAAGCCATGATGCGAGTCGACCTGGACGTGATCCAGAACTGGATAGCCCCCCGAACCCGCGTGCTCGACCTGGGCTGCGGCGACGGCATGCTTTTGCGGCAATTGGCCGACAACAAGCAGGTGAGCGGCTACGGCCTGGAGATCGATCCCGAGCAGATAGAGCTGTGCGTGGCGAATGGCGTCAGCGTGGTGGAGCAAAACCTGGACGCCGGCCTGGGCAATTTCGCCGACGGCAGCTTCGACACCGTGGTGATGACCCAGGCACTGCAGACCCTGCGCCAGCCGCACCTGGTGGTGCGCGAGATGCTGCGCGTGGGGCGCGAGTGCATCATCACCTTCCCCAATTTCGGGCAGTGGAAGGCGCGCTGGCACCTGGCTTTCTCCGGGCGTATGCCGGTGTCGGATTTATTACCCTACGAGTGGTATGACACGCCCAATATTCACTTTTGTACTTTCCGCGATTTCGAGGTGCTGTGCCGGGAGAACAGCTGGACTATCCTGCACCGCCAGGTAGTATCCGAAACGGCTGTGGGCCGCGCTTTCAAGGATTTTATTCCCAACCTGTTTGGGGAGACGGCGATCTACCACCTGACTCGCTAAACTTATACCTACTGTCAAAAATTGATCCTCCCTGATCAATTCTTGACGTCGCCAGGGAAATGCTGTCGGATGGCCGCTCCGCGCGGATGCGCGGTTCCACTGGCTTTTCCCGGCTCGCGCTGGGCCCAGCCAGCCTGAGTGGACAGACCTTTCTAAACGATAACAGGAGGTGAAGCGTGAAACGTATCCTGGCTGCAGCTGCCGCGGTGGCGCTGTTGTTCTGGTCTGTGAGCGCTGCTGCGCAGGAGGCCAAGGTCATCAAGAGCTACGAGGATTTCGGTGAGTACCGGGTGATCTACTCGGTATTCAACAGCGAGTTTATCAAGCCGGAGATAGCACAACGCTACCGGCTGGTGCGCGCCAAGGACCGCGCATTCGTGAATATTTCGGTGGTGAAGAAAGAGGGCGGCGCCCATGGCCTGCCCGCCGAGGTTTCCGGCAGCGCCACCAACCTGATCCAGCAGTCGCGGCTGCTGGAGTTTATAGAGATTCGCGAGGGCGACGCGGCCTATTACCTGGCGCCGCTGCGTTTCGATGATGAAGAGAATCTCAACTTCACTATCTCCGTGGTGCTGCCCAACGGCGACAAGGAGGAGGTGACTTTCCAGCGCAAACTGGAAAAAGACTGAGTATTCCCATCTGGGGGTAGCCTGCGGCTGGCCAAAAAGGCGGTCCTGCCGTTTTGGCGTTTTGGAGAGACAGAGAGAACCATTGAACAGAGTTGTATTGGCCAGCGGCAATGCAGGCAAGCTGAACGAGTTTTCCCAGTTGTTCGCCAACTGGCAGATCCAGGTGGTACCTCAGTCGGAATTTCAGGTGCCGGAGATCGAGGAGACCGGTCTCAGCTTTATTGAGAACGCCTTGATCAAGGCGCGCCACGCCAGTCGAATCAGTGGTCTGCCGGCGCTGGCGGACGACTCCGGGCTGGCGGTGGACGCACTGGACGGCGCCCCGGGCATCTACTCCGCGCGCTACGCCGGCGAGGACGTCAGCGACGCGGACAACAACCACAAGCTGCTGCAGATGCTGGCCGACGTGCCCGAAGCCGAGCGCACCGCCAGTTTTCACTGCGCGCTGGCCTTTGTGCGCCGCTACGACGACCCCATACCGCTGGTGTGCATTGCGCGCTGGTGCGGGCGCATTCTGGAAGAGCCCGCGGGCGAACAGGGTTTCGGTTACGATCCGCTGTTCTATGTGGAGTCCGAGGGCATGTCCTCCGCGCAGCTTCCGCGGGAAGTGAAAAACCGAATCAGCCACCGCGGCCAGGCGGTGCAGGCGTTTGCCACTCTATGGCGCGAGCAGATGCAGTGTCCCGGCCGTGAATAAACTGCAGCTGCCGCCGCTCAGTCTCTATGTGCATATTCCCTGGTGTGTGCGCAAATGTCCTTATTGCGATTTTAACTCTCATCAGTTGGCCGCGGGCGCTCACCAGGCGAAGGACGGACTGCCCGAGGCGGAGTATGTGGCGCAACTGAAGCGCGACCTGCACAGCCAACTGGCCTGGGTCCAGGGGCGCCGGCTGGTGTCGATCTTCTTCGGCGGCGGCACCCCCAGCCTGTTCTCCCCAGCGGCCATCCGCGCCGTGCTGGAAGCGGCGGAAAGGGCGGTGGGGTTCGCCGACGATATTGAGATCACCCTGGAGGCCAATCCGGGCACCTTCGAACAGGAGAAGTTTGCCGGCTACCGCGCCGCCGGGGTCAACCGCCTGTCCATCGGCGTGCAGAGTTTCGATCCGCAGCAGCTGCACAACCTGGGACGCATCCACACCGGCGACGAGGCAGCCGAGGCGCTGGGCATGGCGCGCCGCGCCGGGTTCGACAATATCAACCTGGACCTGATGCACGGCCTGCCAAAGCAGACCGGGGAGCAGGCGCTGGCGGACCTGCGCCGCGCGGTGGAACTGGAGCCGGAACATATCTCCTGGTACCAGCTCACCATCGAGCCCAACACCGCCTTCTACAATGCGCCGCCGCCCACTCCCGGCTCCGCTCGTATCGCCGCCATGCAGGCCGGTGGCCGCGAATACCTGGCGGAGCAGGGCTATGGGCGCTACGAAGTATCCGCCTACAGCCGGCCCGGACTGGCGGCCAGGCACAACCTGAACTATTGGTCTTTTGGCGATTATCTCGGCATCGGCGCCGGGGCCCACGGAAAGGTTACGCTGCTGGGCGAAGGGAATCTGGTGCGCAGTCGCCGCACCCGCGCGCCGCGCGACTACCTGGCGCTGCTTGAGGAAACCGCCGGCGTGTTGGCATCGCCCCGCGCTGAAGCCATCGCCCACGACGAACTGCCGGTGGAATTCCTGATGAATGCGCTGCGCCTGGTGGACGGTGTGCCGCGGGAAACCTTCCCGGCCTACACCGGTCTCTCCCTTGCGGTGCTCGAACAGCGGTGGCCGGGGCTGCGGGCGATGGAGCTGGTGCAGCCCCTGGAGAGACGCATTGCGGCCAGCGCCTTTGGTTTCGACTATCTGGACGAGATACTGCAGCGTTTTCTAGTGTTAACAGACCCTGGCCTTGAAAGCCGCTGGCGCAATCCCCACTAAGGGGGAAGCCAATACCTTGCGGGGGCGGGCAGGCAGTCCTTATCATGTCTGAATATACCCGCGGACCGGGTCAAAGTAACTGTAAGAACGGGAAGCCAATATGAGCGAGCATGCAATCGTCAACGTGACTGACGCCGAATTCGAAGCCGAAGTACTCAAGGCCGAAGGGCCGGTGCTGGTGGATTTCTGGGCGACCTGGTGCGGTCCCTGCAAGATGATCGCTCCGGTGCTGGACGACCTGGCGAACCACTACGGCGACAAGTTGAAGATCTGCAAGGTCGACGTGGATGCCAACAAAGAGACTCCGGCCAAGTACAACGTGCGCGGCATCCCCACCCTGCTGCTGTTCAAGGGCGGCAACGTGGAGGGCACCAAGGTGGGCGCCCTGTCCCGCGCGCAGCTGACCGAGTTTATCGACAGCCAGCTCTAGGCTGCGGCTGGGTCATCCTGCAGGGGCAAATAAATTTCCTTTGCAGGATGGCAAACTGCCGTTATACTGCCTAGTATTCTTGTAATCCAGACGAAGCAAGCACAGATTCTTAAACCGAGCTGAACAAAGTCGCCCCTCCACACGGTAACCGTGTAGACCACTCCGGCGCACAAACTCCTCGAATCGAACTTATCCGTAGCAATTGGCTATAGCTGCCGGACGGGCAGTGCAACATGTGAGTTTGTCCTGGCGCGAGAGTCGAGTGCGGCACCACAGTGGCGTGGGCAACAGCGGAATCAATTAAACCCCCTCCCCATGAATATCCGGCGCGTCCGCGCCAACTGACAACAGAAACCTTAATAAAGCAATTGGTATGAATCTTTCCGAATTAAAAACCAAACCCATTGAAGAATTGATTGAAATCGCCAAAGGCATGGGCCTTGAAAACCTGGCCCGGTCGCGCAAACAGGATATTATCTTCAATATCCTCAAGCGCCACGCCAAGAGCGGAGAAGACATATACGGCGACGGCGTATTGGAAATCCTTCAGGACGGTTTTGGTTTTTTACGCTCCGCCGATTCCTCCTATCTGGCGGGCCCGGACGATATCTATGTGTCCCCCAGCCAGATACGCCGGTTTAACCTGCGCACCGGCGATTCCATATCCGGCAAGATCCGCCCGCCAAAAGAGGGCGAGCGCTATTTCGCACTGCTCAAGGTCAGCGAAATCAATTTCGACAAGCCGGAAAATGCCCGCAACAAGATCCTGTTCGAAAACCTCACCCCCCTGTTTCCCAACGACCGACTGACCCTGGAATGTGGTAACGGATCCTCCGAGGACCTGATCGGCCGCATCATCGACTTGGTGGCGCCCATCGGCAAAGGCCAGCGGGGGTTGATCGTGGCGCCGCCGAAGGCGGGCAAGACCATCATGTTGCAGAACATCGCCCAGGCGATCACCCGCAACAGCCCGGAGTGCCACCTGATCGTGCTGCTGATCGATGAGCGCCCGGAGGAAGTAACCGAAATGCAGCGTTCCGTGCGTGGCGAAGTGGTGGCCTCCACCTTCGACGAGCCGCCGGCGCGCCACGTACAAGTGGCGGAAATGGTCATCGAAAAGGCCAAGCGCCTGGTGGAGCACAAGAAGGACGTGGTGATCCTGCTGGACTCCATCACCCGCCTGGCGCGCGCTTACAACACGACGGTGCCCTCCTCCGGCAAGGTGCTCACCGGCGGTGTGGACGCCCACGCCTTGGAGCGCCCCAAGCGCTTCTTCGGCGCCGCGCGCAACATCGAGGAGGGTGGCAGCCTGTCCATTATCGCCACCGCGCTGGTCGACACCGGGTCTAAAATGGATGAGGTGATCTTCGAAGAGTTCAAGGGCACCGGCAATATGGAACTGCAGCTGGATCGCAAAATCGCTGAGAAGCGTGTCTACCCGGCGATCAATGTGCGCCGTTCCGGCACCCGCCGCGAGGAGCTGCTGATGCCCGAGGGCGAGCTGCAGCGGGTTTGGATCCTGCGCAAGCTGCTGCACGATATGGAAGATGTGGCATCCACCGAGTTTCTGGTGGACAGGCTGAAGGACTTCAAGACCAACGACGAATTCTTCCTGTCCATGAAACGAAAGTAACGGGGCTATTTGCGCCGAATTGTATTGAAAAGGTAAGCCGTTAAGCATATAAAGGCCCACATTGCGGCGCTGGATATGCACAACGCCCGACCGAATTGGCCTCAGGCGGCCCGCAAGCCGCCTGAATCAACAAAGGCCAATCTCAGATGGATGATCTGGTGGAGCTGGTTATTCATTTGTGACTGCACGACAGCCCACATACCTAGTGAGAACTTTTTGTGAATATCTATATTGGAAATCTGGCCTACGGCGTTACCTCTGATGACCTGAACGAAGCTTTCGGTGCATTCGGGGAAATCTCTCGGGCTACTGTTATTACCGACCGTGAGACTGGCCGTTCTAAAGGTTTCGGTTTCGTAGAAATGCCGAACGACGACGAAGCGCGCAAAGCGATCGAAGAGATGAACGACAAGCCGCTGTCCGGCCGTAACATCCGCGTCAATGAAGCCAAGCCTCGGGAAGACCGTTCAGACCGTCCGCGTCGTCCCCGCTTCTAAGCCGTCCGGCTTAGCTGATCCCGGCTAAAACAGTTTCAACGACCCGTAGCGCCAGCTGCGGGTCGCTTTTGAGGTCCCGCCGTTGCGCCCCAGCACTGCCAGGGTGTGATTGGTGTGGGCCGCTCCCCTCTTTGCGTTGCTGAACGCTGGCCAAGTGCTTCCTGCGCTTTGGTATCCCATTTTGTCTCTCCTGCTTTACACTGCGCACTGACATTCCCCCTGCTGCCAGGAAATGTATGAAATACAAAGACTTGCGCGACTTTATCCGAATGCTGGAAAAACGCGGATTACTCAAGCGTATCCGGCACCCGGTGGACCCCAAACTGGAAATCACCGAAATTGCCGACCGGGTGCTGCGCGCCGGCGGTCCCGCACTGCTGTTTGAAAACCCCATCGGCTTTGACACCCCGGTACTCGCCAACCTGTTCGGCACTCCCGAGCGGGTAGCCCTGGGCATGGGGCGCGAGAGTGTCGCCGAGCTGCGTGAAGTGGGCGAACTGCTGGCCTTTCTCAAAGAGCCCGCACCACCGGAGAGCCTGCGCGATGCCTGGGAAAAACTGCCGGTCTTCCGGCAGGTGTTGAACATGGGTCCGAAAGTGGTGGGCAAAGCCGCCTGCCAGCAGATGGAACAGAGCGGCGACCAGGTGGATCTCACCAAACTGCCCATCCAGACCTGCTGGCCCGGTGATGTGGCGCCACTGATCACTTGGCCGTTGGTGATCACCCGCGGCCCGGAGAAGAAGCGCCAGAACCTGGGTATCTACCGTATGCAACTGCTGGGCAGGAATCGCCTGATCATGCGCTGGCTCTCCCACCGAGGCGGCGCGCTGGATTTCCGCGACTGGTGCAGTCGCCACCCCGGCGAACCCTTTCCGGTGGCGGTGGCCCTGGGCGCGGACCCCGCCACCATTCTCGGCGCTGTTACCCCGGTGCCCGACACCCTGTCCGAGTACGCCTTTGCCGGCCTGCTGCGCGGGGACAAGACTGAAGTGGCCGGGGCCACCCTCAGCGATCTGCAGGTGCCGGCAAGCGCCGAGTATGTGCTGGAGGGCTTTATCCACCCCGGCGACACCGCCGATGAGGGCCCCTATGGCGACCACACCGGCTACTACAATGAAGTGGACCGTTTTCCGGTATTCACGGTGGAAAAAATCACCCACCGCAAAGGCCCCATTTATCACAGCACCTACACCGGCCGCCCGCCGGACGAACCGGCGGTGCTGGGCGAGGCGCTGAACGAAGTGTTCGTGCCCATACTGCAAAAACAGTTTCCGGAAATTACCGACTTCTATCTGCCGCCGGAGGGTTGCTCCTACCGCCTCGCGGTGGTCACCATGAAAAAGCAGTACCCCGGCCACGCCAAGCGGGTGATGATGGGAGTCTGGTCTTTTCTGCGCCAGTTTATGTATACCAAGTTCGTTATCGTCACCGACGACGACGTCAACGCCCGCGATTGGAAGGATGTGATCTGGGCCATGACCACGCGCATGGACCCGGCTCGGGACACAGTGATGGTGGAGAACACCCCAATCGACTACCTGGACTTCGCCTCCCCGGTATCCGGCCTGGGTTCCAAGATCGGCTTCGACGCCACCAATAAATGGCCGGGGGAAACCAACCGGGAGTGGGGTGAGCCCATCGCCAGGGACCCCGAAGTGGTGAAAAAGATAGATGCAATCTGGTCCCAGCTGGATTTGTAGGGAACTGAGAAATATTGTTCTCCGGAATCCGAACTTCTTATCTGTTTTCGGCTCCGGTGGGAAATACAGATGCAAAACGGAGAGCCATCGATGTCGGAACTTGTAATAAGAGCGGCCACTGCGGACGACGTGCCGCTGATTCTCAGGTTTATCAGGGAATTGGCCATCTACGAGAAAGCGGAGCAGGAGGTAGTGGCAACGGAGCGGTTGATCGAAGGATCCTTGTTCAGTGCCTCCTCCACCGCCCACGCGCTGATCTGTGAGAATGGCGGGCAGCCGGTGGGCTTTGCGGTCTATTTCTTCAATTATTCCACCTGGCTGGGCCGCAATGGCCTCTACCTGGAAGATCTCTACGTCACCCCCGAGGCGAGGGGTTATGGCGCCGGCAAGGCGCTGCTCAAACACCTGGCGAGAATCGCCGTCGACAGGGGCTGCGGCAGGTTCGAGTGGAGCGTGCTTGACTGGAACGAGCCGGCGATCAAATTTTACGAATCACTAGGCGCCAGTCCGCAGAGCGAATGGGTCGGGTATCGACTGGCGGGGCGGGCACTGCTCGACCTGGCGGAATCCGAATAACCGCAGATAACAGAAACCAATGCCGGAAGTGTAAGCGCCATGTACGCGAGAGAATGGAAGTGCCGGGTTCCACAAAAGCACCGGGAGGGTTTCACCCGCTATCTCTACCAGACCGGAATAAAGGATTCATCAAGCCTGCCGGGCTATCGGGGCGCTCAGGTATTTTGCCGGACTCTGGACGGAGAAGCGGAGATCACCCTGATCACTTACTTGGGCAGCCTGAATGCCATCAAAGCTTTTGCCGGCGAGGCGATCGACCGTGCGCGCCTCTATCCCGAGGACGACTCCTACGAACTGGAGCCGGATCTCTCAGTGCAACACTACGAAGTGGTTGAACACCGTTTCGAGCCGCTCCACTGTAAAGCGAGGTGGAGCAAATGGAAATAGCAGTGGTCGAGAAGTCCGATGCGGCGGAAATTGCCAAGCTGGCGGTCTGCCTGACCAGTGAAATTATGGAGCGCACCGGTGTCACGCACTTCGATATCGATGAAGCCCGGGCCACGGAGCTGTGCCGAAATTACTTGCGCGATGGACAATACCAAGTCGTTGCCGCCAGCGACCGGGACAGGATGGTTGGCTTTGCAGCCCTGTGCGAAAGCTATTCCCTGTATGCCGAGGGCAGCTTCGGCATTGTCCAGGAGTTTTATGTGGTACCGGAGTACCGTTCCCGGAATATCGGCAGCCGCCTGATCGACAGGATGGTCGATCTCGCCAGAGCAAAAGGCTGGAAGCGTCTGGAATTGTGTACGCCGCCGGTGCCGGCGTTCGATCGCGCCGTGGCGTTTTATCGTGCGAACGGTTTCGAGGTAACCGGCGGCTACAAGATGAAGCGCGCGATCACCTGAACAAGCGCCGCGCTTTCGAGGCACTTACTGCCGCAAAAAATCCTGGAAACTTTCCATATAGGGAGCGAAGGCTTCGAACTGCGGTATATGCCCGACGTTGTCCAGTTCCACCAGAGTGGCGTTTGGAATCGCCTCCGCGGTCTTTTTCCCCAATTGGTCGTAGCGGCCCAGGGTTTTCTGTACGGAAGCCGGCGCGCGGTCCCTGCCGATCGCGGTGCGGTCGCGGGTGCCGATAATCAGCAGGGTCGGGACGCGGATATCCGGAAATTCGTAGAGCACCGGCTGGGTAAAGACCATGTCCGACGTCAGCGCATCGACGACGGCGATTTTGTCCGAATCCGGGCCCGCGGCCCAGCCGGCCTGGATTGCCAGCAGCGGCTCGTAGGCCTTCCGCCACTGGCCGTCGAAATAGGCCCGGGTCATATAGCGTTTTATTTTTTCCGGCGTCTGCGCGCGCTCCGCAGCTATGGCTCGGTCCAGGGGCTGGTAGGGCACGGTGCGCTTCCAGTCCTCCAGGCCGATGGGATTGATCAGCACCAGCCTCTCCAGCCGCTCCGGATACATCAGCGCGAAGCGGCTGGCGAGCATACCGCCCATGGAGTGGCCGGCCACGGCGACTCTATCCAGTTTCAGGTGATCCAGCAGGGCTTTGGTGTGATCCGCCAGGGTCTGGAAGCTGTACTGGAAGCGCATCGGTTTGCTGGATTTGCCAAAGCCGATCTGGTCCGGTGCGATTACACGGTATCCGGCCTCGCTCAGGGCTTTGATGGTGTCCTGCCAATAGGCGCCGGAGAAGTTCTTGCCGTGCAGCAGCAGTACCGTGCTCCTGGCTTTCTGCTCCCGTGCCGGAGGGATATCCATGTAGGCCATAGCCAGGGGCTGCTGTTGGCTTGTCAGCGGGAACTGTTTTACCGGATAGGGGTATTGGTAATCGCTCAGCATCGCATCCCGGGGGGTGACCTCGACTTCCGCCAGTGCAGGCAGGGCGGCGGACAACAACGCCAGTGCAATGCATGGAATTTTTGGTAATCGCATAGTTGAAATCCGGTCAGCTATGGGCCTTCAGCAGCGGGCTCTCGTGCCCGGGCAGTGGCAGTAGCGGCAGGTCTGTCACGGCTTGTATCAGCCCTTCCCTATACAATTTTGCCGACTGTTCTTTTTCTCCCAGTGCGTACAACAGCCGCGCCAGTTCGGCGGAGGTGGCGGGATCGGAGCGCAGCAGCAGGCTTTTTTCGAAGTACTGCCGCGCCTTTCCCCAGAGTTCATTGCGTAGGCACAGGCGGCCCAGGCAAGTGAGCAAATCGGCGTTCTCGCCGTATTCTTTCAGCCAGCCGTCGGCGACTACCAGTTGGGCGTTGGCATCGGCGCCGGTGAGGCAGCCGTAGAGCCGGGCCATGTCTCCGCGCCACTCGCGGTTGAGCACCCAGTGCAGCTGTTTTTCCGCTTCTTCGTCCTGGCCGATCTGATGTAGCAGCTCCCCGTAGAGGCAACGCAGGTCCATATTGCGCTGCCAGCGGCTGCCGAGGCTGTTCCAGGTTTCGCGCAGCTTGTCCCGGTCGCGGCGGCTGGCGGCTTCGCCCAGCTGGTGCTGATAGACCTCCAGTTCCAGCTGCTGCAGCTCTTCCTCGGGCATATTGGCGTGCTTTTCCAGTTCCGGGAGCAGTTCGCGTAGGCCTTTCCAGTCCCCCAGCCGGTAGTAGGCCTGCCTGAGGAGCTGCAGCAGGGCGGGGTGTTTGGGTTCCACCTGCTTGGCGCGCTCCAGGCTGGCGATGCACTGTTCATAGTGCTTGTCCAGCAGTTGCATGCGCGCCTGGCTCAGGGCCACCGCTAACTGGGTGTCGTCGCCGCTGGCTTCGGCCTTGGCGAGCAGCTCGTTGGCCTCGTCGCGGTAGCCCAGCTCGAAGGCGCTGCGGGCGGCGGCAAGGTAGTTGATCAGGGGGGCTTCGGAGCGGGGGGCGGATTTGAGCAACTGGCGGCGGGCGCGGGCCCAGTTGCCCTCCATAAACTCCACCAGCCCGTTGGTGAGGCGCCGCCGCGCCACCCGGGAGCGCCCGAAGCGGATGCGGCTGACGCCGCCGCCGATGCCGCGCAGCAGGCTGCGCACCAGCCAGAACACCAGGAACAGCGCGAGCGCTCCGAATACGATTGCGCCCACCGCCACCCAGAGGTTCATCTCGATATGTTTGCCGCCCACGGCGAGCACCATGTAGCCGGGGTAACTGCGCATCATCTCCGCGAGAAAGGCGCCGAACAGCAGCAGCGTCAGTGCGGAAAACAGAAAGCGTTTCACTGTGTTTCGTCTCCTGCCCTGTTCGGGGGCTCTGTTTCCGGGGAGCCAGTCTCTTCGCTGTCGCTGTTGCTGCCGGTCGGAGTTGCCGGTGGCCGCTGTGGAGCGGCCTTGTGCAGCCGCTCGATATAGTTGTGCAGCGCGCTTTGCGAGGTGCTCAGGCTGGGCAGTTCGACGGTCACTGGCTGTTGCGCCAGTTCCTGTAGTTCCCGCGCCAGCACCTGGCGCCTGTGGTTGTCTGTACCGTATTCGAGCAGCAGCTGGCGCGCGCGCGCCAGGGAGTCCTTGTACACGGTGTCATCTTCGCGCAGCAGGGCCAGCTCCGCCTGTTCCATGTTCAGGCGCAGGTTCTGGCGGAAGCGCGCCTCGCTCTGCGGCGACAGCAGCACCGGATCGATATCGGCGTCGCGGATGCGGTAGGAACTGCGCATGAACTGGGTGAAGTTCTGCCAGCTGCGCTCCCAGACCGGGAGTTTTTCCCCGCCGGCGGGCGATGGTGTCTCCTGTTCGACGGCGTCCTGTTTGGCCAGGTCGAATTCAGGCCGGATATCCACTTGCATCAGTTGTTCTTCCAGTGCGCGCAGCCGCAGGTAGAGCCCTTCGCGGTCGATGTTTTCCACCAGCTTTAGGGCGGTTAGGTCGCTGGCCAACTGCTGGCGCACGCCGTAGAGGTCGGGAAGGTTGACGTCGCGCAGTATCTCATCCGCCTCCTCCGCCAGGCCGAGGGCGGCGCGGCTGTCGCGCTCCATCAGCAGGCGCTGATTGGCCAGGCGCAGTAGGTAATCGGCTTCCGCCAGCTGCCAGTCCTGGCGACCGATATTGCCCAGTTCCCCCAGCCGGTTGCCCTGGGCGGTGACACTGCGCTGCAGTTCCGCCAGCTGTCGTTGCAGCTGGCGGATGGTATTGCCCTGTTGACGCAACTGTTTGCGCAGGGCGGCGGAGTCCTGCGGCGTCGCTGTGGTGGCGGGCGGGGTGTCTTGCGGTTGCGACGGTTCCCGGGGCGCTGCCGGCTCGGCGGCGGGGGGCTCCTCGCGGTCGGTGCCGGCGGTTTGCCGACCCCGCCCGGGGAGGAAATCGAGGTATTGCGCCAGCCGCTCTTGCACCTGCGGCCAGTTGAGCCAGCCCCAGGTGCCGGCCGCCCCGAGCAGGACGAGGAGCAGCAGCCACAGCCAGGCCCTGCCGCCCCCGCGCTTTCGGGCCGGTTTGGCGGTGCCGGTGCCCTTGCCCTGTTGGGCTTTGGCAAAGTTGCTTTTCGGCTGCGGTTTTCCGGCGGCCTCCGGCGGGTTCTGCGGCTTGTCGGCGTTTGTGGATTTCTCGTCAGTCATGGCTGGGCGGGCAAGGTGGAAAATGTCGTCAAATTATAGCGACTGAAGACACGCTTTATACGAAGTGCGGCGCCCTTTTGAAACTTTTTACCGCAGCCTGCCGGCGAGGCCGGTGCGCAGGGCTTCGAGCATGGCGCCGTCGCCGGCATTCCGCGCCGCGTGGACCCGGGAAAAGCCCAGCTCCCGGGCCTGTTCGGCCACCCGCCGGCTGGGGCAGACCAGCAGTGCATTGCGAAGGGATTCGCGACCGGACTGTCCGATGCACTGCGCCAGGTTGGCGAGGGTCTCGCCGCTGTGCACGCTGATGGCATCCGGCTGCTGTTCGTAGGCGGCGAGCTGCTCTGGGGCATGCGGGGGCAGGAGGCGGCGGTAGAGTTCGCAGTAGTCGACGCGGGCACCGCGGTCGCGCAGCGTTTCGCCGATCAGTGTGCGCCCGCCGTAGCCGCGGAATATCAGCGCGCGCTGGCCGGCGATGTCGCGCAGGGTGGGCAGCGCCAGCAGCGCTTCGGAATCCATGGTGTCGTCGTCCGCCTCCACCGCGACGCCGCGTTCGCGCAGCGCGCGCGCGGTGGCTGCGCCGATGGCGTAATAGCGCGGCCCCTTCGGCAGTTGCGGCCAGTAGCCCTCGATCCAGTCGAAGCCTATCCGCACCGCGTTTTGTGACACGAAGATCGCGTGATCCGCGAGGTCGAAATCCAGGATTTGGTTCTTGATCGCCTGTTGTTCCGGGCCACTGTCGATCGCTTCAATGGCCAGCATGGGGATGTTGTTCACTGTGGCACCGGCGGCTTCCAGTTGCGCGCGCCAGCCCCGGGACTGATGCGCGGGGCGGGTGGTCAGTATGCGCCGGCCGCGCAGTTCCCCGCTCACAGGGCCGCGAGAATCCTGTCGGCACCAGAGGCGAGCAGTTCCTCCGCCAGCGCGGTGCCCATGGCCTCGCCGTTTTCCTCCGGGCCGCGGGCTTCGGCGCGCACCAAGGTCTCACCGTCGGGGCTGCCCACCAGGCCGCGCAGGTGCAGTTCGCCGTTGTCGAGTTCGGCATAACTGCCGATGGGAATCTGGCAGCTGCCGTCCAGGCGTTTGACCAGGGCGCGTTCCGCTGCCAGGCGCGCGGCGGTGGCGCGGTGGTGTAGCGGCTGCAGCAGGGCCTCCAACTCCGGGTCTCGGCGGCACTCGATGCCCACCGCGCCCTGGCCGCCGGCGGGCAGGGAGATTTCCGGGGGCAGGGTGGTGCGGATGCGCTGGTGCATTTCCAGGCGCAGCAGGCCGGCGGCGGCGAGGATGATCGCGTCGAATTCGCCGGCGTCCATCTTCGCCAGTCGGGTGTTGACGTTGCCGCGCAGGAAGTGCACCTGCAGGTCCGGGCGCCGGGCCAGCAGCTGGCACTGGCGGCGCAGGCTGGAGGTGCCCACTACCGCGCCCCGCGGCAGTTCGTCCAGGTCGGCGTAGTGATTGCTCACAAAGGCGTCGCGGGGATCTTCGCGCTCGCAGATCACCGGCAGGTGCAGGCCGTCGGGAAATTCCATCGGCACGTCCTTCATGGAGTGCACGGCGATATCCGCGTGTCCGTCGAGCATGGCTTTCTCCAGCTCTTTCACGAACAGGCCCTTGCCGCCGACCTTGGCCAGGGGAATATCCAGCATCTGGTCGCCGCGGCTGGTGAGCGGCAGCAGTTCGATTTGCAGTGACGGGTGCTGTTGCTGCAGTCGGTCCTTGACGAAATTGGCCTGCCAGAGGGCCAGGGCACTCTCGCGGGTGGCGATGCGGATGCGGGTGATGGGCATAGGACACGGTCGATTTGGGAAGTGGCTGGGAATTTTAACAGATGGTGATGGGTGACCGGAGACTGTCTGTCATCTGTTCCCTGACTTCTGTTCTCTGGAGCGCAGCCAGTCCTGCAGAAAAATACGTGCGGCGATGGAATCCACAGGATCTTTGGCGTAGTTCCCGCGGTGGCCCCGCTCGCGTGCCTCTTCCTTGGCGGCGCGGGTGCTGAGGCGTTCGTCGACATACTCCACCGGCAGGCCGCTGCGCCCGTGGAGGCGCCGGCCGAATTTGCGCGCGCGCGTGGAGAGTTCGCTCTCGCTGCCATCCATATTCAGCGGCAGGCCCACCAGCAGGGTTTGCGGCCGCCATTCGGCGATCAGGCGCAGGACTTTGTCCCAGTCCGGCGCGCCGTCTTTCGCTGGGAGCGGCGGTAGCTCGCGGGCGCCGCCGGTCAGGCTTTGGCCGAAGGCGATGCCGATGGAGCGGGTGCCGAAGTCGAAGGCGAGGGCGGTGGTGGCGTCGGTCATCAGGCGTGGCCGGACTGGGAGCCGATGCCGGTCATGTCGATGCCGTGGCGCGCGGCGGCGGTGTGCCAGCGCTTTTGCCACGGGGTGGCGAAGAGGACTTCCGGCTCCGCCGGCAGGGTCAGCCAGGCGTTCTCCGTCAGCTCCTCCTCGAGTTGGCCCGGGCCCCAGCCGGCATAGCCCAGGGCCACCAGCACGTCGTCGGGGCCGCGGCCGGCGGCGAGGGATTCGAGGATGTCTTTGGAGGCGGTGAGGCTGATGTCCTCGGAGACTTCCAGGGTGGAATCAAAGCGCGTGCCGGCGCCGTGCAGGACGAAGCCCTGCTCCGGTGCCACCGGGCCGCCCAGCATCACTATCTCTTCGCCGCGCAGGCTGGCGTCGTCCAGGGAGAGCTGTTCGAACACTTCTCTCCAAGACACTTTGCTGGGGGCGTTGATCACGATACCCATGGTGCCTTCGTGAGTGTGCTCGCAGACGAAGGTGATGGTCTGCCGGAAGCGCGGGTCCTGCATCCCGGGCATGGCCAGCAGGAACTGGCCGCGCAGGCTGGAGTGGGTGAGGTCGCTGTCGATGCTGGTGGTGTGCATATTGTCAGTCTAGGTTCAAGCCAGCCTAACCGCGCCCGGGAGCTTCACTGGCGTCGGTGGAGAAGCCGGTCATCTCGAAGTGCCAGGTGCGGATGATCTCCAGGCGGTCCGCTTCTCTGCGGATTTCCGCCGGAAAGGGTGCGAAGGGCGCCGACAGGCGCACTATCTGCTGGGCGGCATCGTCGAGTATAGGTTCGCCGGAGGACTCCAGTATCACCACTTCCTCCACCGCACCGGTGGGCAGCAGGCGCACCATCATACGCAGGCTGCCGGTAATCTGCCGCTGCAGAGCCTCCTCCGGGAAATTGTCGTTACCCACCGCCTCCACCTTCTGCCGCCAGCTGTGCAGGTAGGCGGCATCGGCGGAGGCCTTGGTGGCCACAGAGGTTAGGCGGCGCACACGCGGGCGCTGGGCGATGGTCTGGCGGATCTTGTCCAGCCGCGCCTGCAGGCTTGCGATCTCGGGGTTGGAATGCGGCAGGTCGTTGGGGGCGTCGCCGCGCTTTTCCTCGGAGGGCTTGTCTTCTGCGGGTAGTTCCGGTGCCTGCTGGGGGCTCTCGCCGATGGTGGTTACCAACTGCCGGCGCTGCTCCGCGGGGCGGGCGGCCTGCTGCTGCGGGAGGGGATTCACCTCGCGCACGACGGTGTCGGCGATCTCCGCGCGGCGGTTGCTGGAGAGTTCCCTGGGGGTGTCGGCGGTGCCGCTGGCCTGCTGGTTGTGCTGGGCCAGATAGTCGGCGTCCTCGGGGGCCGCGGCAGTGTGGTGTTGCGCCAGAGTAACTTCCAGGGTGGGCGGTGCCTGCCGACCTTCGGGCGCAGCAAAAGCCACGCCGAAAATCACCAGCGCGTGGAAAGCGCAGGCGAGAAACAGGGCGAACGCGAAGCGGTCCTGTTGGGCGGCCTGTTGTCGAGTGGTGCCGGCGGTCGGATTCATTTTTTCGTTATTGGTTATTCAAGTGTCGGCACTCGGCGCGGAGCCTGGAGAGTTCAAGCGGTAACGCCTGAAACCCGAGACTTGATTGTTTACTGCTCAATTCCCAATAAGGGTTCGCCAGTTTACCTTTTTTGTTGCAGCCGGTCTGTGATGGCGCTCATCAGCAGGCCGCCGATATCGGTGCCGTAAGCGGCGTCGATTTCGCGCACACAGGTGGGGCTGGTGACATTGATTTCGGTGAGGTAGTCGCCGATCACGTCCAGGCCCACGAACAACAGCCCCTTTTCTTTCAAAGCCGGTGCCACCCGTTCGGCGATCTGGCGGTCGCGCTCCGACAGCGGGCGGGCCTCACCGCGGCCACCGGCCGCCAGGTTGCCCCGGGTCTCGCCGGCTTCGGGGATGCGCGCCAGGCAGTAGGGCACCGGTTCGCCGTCCACCATGAGAATGCGCTTGTCGCCGTTCTTGATCTCCGGGATATAGCGCTGCCCCATGATCTGCTTCCGGCCGCGATCGGTGAGCATTTCCAGTATCGCCCCCAGGTTGGCGCCGTCGGGTTTACAGTGAAAGACCCCGGTGCCGCCCATCCCATCCAGGGGTTTAAAGATCACGTCTCCATAACTGGCGTGGAAGGCGCGCAGCCGCTGCATGTTGCGGCTGACGATCAGCGGCGGGCAGCAGTCGGGGAACTGCGTGGCGAAGATTTTTTCGTTGCAATCGCGCAGAGCCTGCGGGCTGTTCACCACCAGTGTGCCTTCGCGCTCCGCGGCCCCCAGTATATAGGTGGAATAGATATATTCGTTGTCGAAGGGCGGGTCCACCCGCATCAGCAGCACGCCCAGCTCCCCCAGCGGCATCTCCGCCGCTTCTCCCAGGGCGAACCAGCGCTCGGCATCGTCGAACACCTGCAGCGGGCGTCCCCAGCCCATGGCGCGCCCGCCGTCCAGGTAGAGATCGCCCTGCTCAAAATAAAACAGGTCGAAACCGCTGCGCTGTGCGGCCTGCAACAGCGCCAGGGTGGTGTCTTTCTTAAAATGAATCTTGGCGATGGGGTCCATCACCACGCCGAGGGAGTAACTCATATCCGTGTCCGTCACAGCCAGAAAGGCTGATTAAAGTAAAAGCTGTCCGCCGCTGGCGCAACTATTTACGCATATTGCCTCTGTGGTGATTATTTGTACTGCCGTGCTGTTCGCACCCTGGCTCCGGTAGATTCACTTTGGGTTCTGTGATAAAAGTTCCCCCTGATGTGCGACCTTGGCCTGCCGAGGCGTCCAGACCCCGCAAGCGGTTGAAGAAAGGGCGGGCTTAAAGCTACGCCTGAAAATAAGTAAACAGGGGATTCAACAACACTATGGAGCTCAACTGGGAAAGCCTGACGGTGATGGTGATCGACGACAGTAAGACGATTCGCCGCACCGCCGAGACGCTGCTGCAGAAAGCGGGGTGTACGGTGGTTACCGCAACGGACGGTTTTGATGCCTTGGCAAAAATCGCCGATTCGCGGCCGGATATTATCTTTGTCGATATCATGATGCCACGCCTGGATGGCTATCAAACCTGCGCGCTGATCAAAAACAACAGCGAATTCCGCTCAACGCCAGTGGTGATGTTGTCGAGCAAGGACGGTTTGTTCGACAAGGCCAAGGGCCGGGTGGTTGGTTGTGATCAATATCTGACCAAACCATTCAGCAAGAGCGAGTTACTGGGTGCAATCTCGGCCCACGCCAAGCCGCATCACGCGGCGTAATTGGCGCAGCTCGGGTTTTGGCTGTGACTTTGTTAACACCGCTGGCGTAGAATAGGCGACGGTGCCGGCTGAACATTTTTTGGGATACCAGGCAAACGTTCGCCGGACGCGGAGTGATTTTCGCGGATAACGAAATTTTTAAGGGTGTGCGGTCGGTGTCTGCTTCGGTGCGGGCCCGGTCCGCCGACATGACAACAAACCTTTGCAGGCGCCCCTCCCGGGTGTTTCTGCGGACAATAAATGTCGCGGGGAGCAAATGGCAAGAGTACTAATCGTTGACGACTCGCCAACAGAAACTCATAAACTGACTACCATGCTGGAAAAGAACGGCCACGCCGTGATCGCCGCCACCAACGGCGAAAACGGGGTCGATGTCGCGCGCCAGCAAAAACCCGATGTCATTCTGATGGACATCGTGATGCCCGGCCTCAACGGCTTCCAGGCCACGCGCCAGTTGAGCAAGGACGGCGACACCAGCGGAATTCCGATCATTATCGTCACCACCAAGGACCAGGACACGGATCGCGTCTGGGGTATGCGCCAGGGGGCCCGCGCCTACCTGACCAAGCCGGTGGAAGAGAGCCGGCTGCTGGGCGCCATCGAGGAGGTGTTGGCCTAGGCCAGCTGCAAACTCAGTGCAGTCGAAACAGTCCCCCTATCTCGCACTGATCGATATCGCCAACCGTGCCAAGGCGCAGGCGGCAGGCCTGCCCGGGCGGCAGGAGGTCAAGCCCTACTGGAGCGGTATCGGCTTCTCCCTTCTGGGCCATCGTTTCGTCGCCTCTATGGAGGCGGTGGTGGAATTGCTCGAAGTCCCCCAGTACACCTTTATCCCCGGGGCCCAGCCCTGGGTGCGCGGTGTGGCCAATGTGCGCGGCCGCCTGCTGCCGCTGTTTGACCTGGCGGCTTTTTTCGGCGGCGGCCTCAGAGGGGCCAGGCAGCGCCGCCGCGTGCTGGTGGTGGAGCACGGGAAAATGTACGCGGGGCTGATCGTCGACGAGCTGCACGGTATGCAGCACCTGGCACTCGAATACGCCAAGCGCGCCCCGGGCGACCTGATGGAGCCCTTTGCACCGATGGTCAACGGCCAGTTTGCGCTGCAGCAGGAGCGCTGGCTGGTGTTCGACATGCAGGCGCTCATTAACGATTTCCAGTTTATGGATGCCGCGGCCCAGTAAACCGCGGCTTCCGGTTTTTTCTCTTCCGGGGAATCTGCAGCGGCCCGCCGCTGAGGGCTGTTGCGGAAAGAGCGTTTAACCAAGTAGTGATAAAAAGAATTGGCCTGATCCTCAGGTCCGCCAGGAGTAAACTATGAAAACAGGCTCCCAGAGTTCCTCTTCCGCGCTGCGCAGTAACCCGGCAGCGCTGTTTATGGGTCTGCTGGTACTCGCCACACTGGCGGGGCTGATTGTCAGTATCTACCTGGTGCAGACCCAGGGCGACCGCGATAAAGAGTACCTGCAGCAGGTGGCGGAACTCCGCGCGCTGTCATACCAGGTGGTGTCGCTCGGTCCGGAGGCCACCGCAGGTGACGAAGAAGCCTTCGATGAGCTGCAAAAAGTGGTCGGGGAAATGTCCGGGATCTGGAACCGGCTGCAGGGCGCCGATGCCGGCACCCGCCGCGCGCTGGAGCAGGATCTGGCGAATTACGCCCAGATCTGGCGCCAAGTGCGCGAACAGGCGGACACCATCCTCGGCAACAAGGACACCATCATCTTCCTCAACGATGTGGCCAGCACCCTGAACGATTCTCTGCCGGAACTGCAGGCGGAGCACAACAACATCGTGGAAATCCTGCTGGCCAACAGCGCCCCGGCGAACCAGATCGAACAGGCGCAGTTGCAGGTATGGCGCGCGGAGCGCATCGGTCGGAACATCGACAAGATGCTGCAGGGCGGTGAAGACGCCGAAGCCGCCGCGGACCAGTTCAATACAGACGCCAGCCTGTTCGGTAAAGTGGTGGAGGGCATGAAGGGCGGCGATGTGGTGATGGGTATCTCCCGCGTGACCGACCCGGAGGCGCGCCAGTCGCTGGATGAGATCACCGAGCTGTTCGAATTCGTAAGCTCCTCCGTGCGCGAGATCTTCGAGGCCACCCCGGCACTGTTCGCCACGCGCCAGGCAGCGGACGGCATCCTGACGTCCTCGCCGCAGCTGCTGGAATCCCTGAACGTCCTCAACGACCACATCGTCAACCTGTCCGGCGAGCGCCAGCCCAACAACCAGACCATCATGATCATCACCGGTGTGTTCGTGATGCTGATCTTCGGCATGATGATCATGGCCTTCTCCGGTACCCGCCGCAGCTTGAAGGAGGAGTCCGAGACCAACGAGCGCAACCAGCAGGCGATTATGCAGCTGCTGGACGAACTGGCCGATCTCGCCGACGGGGACCTGACCACCTCGGCCACGGTAACCGAGGCCTTTACCGGTGCGATCGCGGATTCCATCAACTACACCATCGACCAGCTGCGGGTGCTGGTATCGCGGATCACCGGCGCGGCCCAGGAAGTATCCGGCCTGTCCCAGGAAACCCAGCAGACCGCACTCCACCTGGCTGAGGCCTCCGAGCACCAGGCACAGGAAATTGCCGGGGCGTCTGCGGCGGTGAACGAAATGGCCGTGACCATCGACCAGGTATCCGCCAACGCCGCCGAATCGGCCCAGGTGGCGGAACGCTCGGTACAGATCGCGAGCAACGGCGCCAAGGTGGTACAGAACACGATCAAGGGCATGGACACCATTCGCGAGCAGATCCAGGACACCTCCAAGCGGATCAAGCGGCTGGGTGAATCCTCCCAGGAGATCGGCGATATCGTGAGCCTGATTAACGACATTGCCGACCAGACCAACATCCTCGCCTTGAACGCCGCCATCCAGGCGAGCATGGCCGGGGATGCGGGCCGCGGCTTCGCGGTGGTAGCGGACGAGGTACAGCGCCTCGCGGAACGTTCCGCCGCGGCGACCAAACAGATCGAAGGCCTGGTAAAAGCGATTCAGTCGGACACCAATGAAGCGGTGGTCTCGATGGAGCAGACCACCACCGAGGTGGTGCGCGGTGCCCGCCTGGCCCAGGACGCCGGTGTTGCCCTGGAAGAGATTGAGGGCGTATCCACCAACCTGGCCGCCTTGATTCAGAACATCTCCAACGCCGCCCGTCAGCAGGCGTCTTCCGCCGGCCACATCTCCAACACGATGAACGTGATTCAGGAGATTACCTCGCAGACCTCCGCCGGTACCCAGGCCACGGCCCAGTCCATTGGTAACTTGGCGAAAACCGCCAACGCCCTGCGTGAATCCGTCGCCGGCTTCAAGCTGCCCAGCGAGGAAGGGGTCGAAGAAAACGGCGAGCTGTACGATGTGGAGCTGCCGGAAATGGCCGGGGAAGACTTCTCGCTGCTGGATGGCGAAGAACTCTCCGTGGAGGAGCGTGAGGACCGGGCCCTGGCCTGATCCGGCGGAGAAATTCAAGGTGCATGGATGGCGCCCCGCTACGGGGGCTTTGCGCCGGCGTACAGATTGCATTACTGAGGACTTGCCGTGAGTCACGACAATCCCAATTTTCTGGCCCTGGACTGGCTGACGGGTGAGATCAACGAGACGCTGGCGCAGGCGCGTCAGCAACTGGAGTCTTTCGCCTCAGATTCGTCCGACAAGGCGCCGTTGCAGAACTGCCTGGAGCTGATCCACCAGGTGCACGGCAGTCTGCATATGGCCGAACTCACCGGCGCCGCCATGCTCGCCGAGGAGATGGAGCAGTTGGTGCAGGCACTGGCCGCCGGCGAAGTGGAAAACACCGACGAGACGCGCGAGTTCCTGATGCGCGCGCTGCTTGAATTGCCTCTCTACCTGGACAAGGTGGCCTTCCAGCGCCGTGACAACGCGGTGCTGCTGCTGCCGCTGCTCAACGACCTGCGCGCGGTGCGCCGCGAGCGCCTGATTACCGAGGGCGGGCTCTTCTCTCCCGACCTGTCCTCTCTGGAACGGGTGTCCGGCAAGCGCCAGCCCCTGCTCGCCAACGAAGTCGCTCTCCAGGAACTGGTGGGCAAGCTGCGCAAAATCTACCACGTCGCCGCCGCCGGGCTGATACGCGATGTGAACAGCGGCGAGAGCCTCGCCTACCTGATCAAAGTCGGCGAAAAGATGTCGCTGCTCTACAGCGGCAGCCTGCGCCTGCCCCTGTGGCAGGTACTGCTGGGCCTGTTCGAGGCTATCGGCGAACACCGCCTCACCGTAATGCCGGCATTGCGCCAGCTGCTGCGCCGTGTCGACGTGGAATTCCGCCTGTTGGCCGGCCGCGGCGCGCCGGTGCTGGACGCCCCGCTGGATCGCAGCCTGGTGCGCAACCTGCTGTTCTACGTCTACCTGAGCGGTCCCAACGGCGCGCGTTGCAAGTCACTCTACGACACTTTCGCTCTGGACAAGGCCGTCCCGGGCACGCCGCGCCCGGATACCGAGGACGCCCTGGCCATGGGCCCCGAGGCCCTGGGCACCGCGGTGGCCGCCCTGCGGGAGGAGCTGCACTCGGTGCGCGAGGCCCTCGAGCCCGGTACCGCCGGTGCCGAGCACCCGCCGCTCTCCGATACCGCCGCGGTCGCCAAGCGGCTGGCGGACACCCTCGGCGTACTGGGGCTGGAGAGCCAGCGCAACCGCGCGCGGGGTATCTACGAGTACCTGCGTGATGCCTCCCGTGGAGAGAACACCGACGAGCTGCTGATGCAGGCCGCCGGAGAGTTGGTGCAACTGGACGCCAGTCTCGCCGCCGCCGTAACCCGGGACAGGAAAATGGACAGCGGCGAGCCGCTGATGGGCGACGCCACTGAGACGGTGCTGCGCGAGGCGCGCATCGGCCTGGAAGCGGTCAAGGAATCGGTGGTGGAATATATCGCCAGCCACTGGGACATCAGTTACCTGAGCCGCGTACCGGAGCGCCTCCAGGAAGTGTGTGGCGGCCTGGATATGGTGGGTTATCGCCGCGCCGGTGAGATAGTGAGCGCCTGCAAACGCTATATCAGCCAGCAGTTGATCGACGCTGCCGAGCAGCCGGAGTGGAAGCTGCTCGACACTCTCGCCGATGCCATTACCAGCGTCGAGTATTACCTGGAACGTCGCGCCGATGGCATAGAAGACGCCGATATGCTGCTGGCCCTGGCGGAAGACAGCGTTGCGACCCTGGGTTTTGCGGTTGCCGGCGCGGCCGCACCGGTGGAGGAAAAAGTCGAAGCGGAAAAACCAGCGGAGGAAAGTGCTGTTGAAGCGGAGCCCGCTGCCGGGGACGCGGAGGCCGCCGTATTGGATGGTTTCTCGCTCGATCTCACGCCCGAGCCGGAGCCCGCCGAAACCCAGAGCGTCGAAACGGAAATCCTCGAAGCACCGCCCGCAGAAATGGAAACCGCCGGAATGCGGTCCGCCGGCGATGAGCAGTGGGAGGAGTCCCCCGCTGTCGCCGAGGCACCGCAAGTGCCGGAAGCTCGCGAGGAGGACAACTGGTTTTCCGGTGAGGAGAGCTCAGAGACAACCGCGGCTGCGGAGGCCGTTCCCGCACCGGCCGCGGCCGCGATGGATGACGACGAGAGTCTGATCGACGACGAGATTGTCGAAATATTCCTCGAAGAGGCGGCCGAGGTGCTGGAGACCATCGGTCTTTACTTCCCCCAGTGGGCCGCCAACTTTTCCGATCAAGATGCGCTGGTGGAATTCCGACGGGGCTTTCACACCCTGAAGGGCTCTGGGCGCATGGTTGAAGCGCTGGAAATCGGTGAGCTGGCCTGGGCGGTGGAGAATATGCTCAACCGCGTTATCGACGACACGGTCAAGCCCCAGCGCGCCCACGCGGAGCTGGTGGATCAGGTGCGGCAAAAACTGCCGTCGATGATCGAGGGCTTCCGCCTCGGCAGCGGCGATCCGGAACCGGAACGCACCGCGCAGCTGGAGGATTGGGCCCAGCAGCTTTCCCGCGGCGAGGTGCCGGCGGAACTGGCGGAGCCGCAACGGACGCCTGCAGCGGAGCCGGACAGCGTCGCTGCGACCGCGGAGAGTCTGGAGGACAGGGACCAGCTGTGGGAAATTTTTGCCCAGGAGGCCGAGACCCACTTGGTGGTGGTGGACGAGTTCCTCGCCGAAATGCGCGAGGCGGCGCCTCTCTACGGTGTTCCATCGGACCCCCTGCACCGCGCCCTGCACACCCTCAAGGGCTCCGCCCATATGGCGGAGGTCAAACCGGTGGCACAGCTGGTGGCGCCGCTGGAGCGCTTTGCCAAGGAGCTGCGCACCTACCGGGTGCCCATCGATGCGGATATTTACGAACTGATCGGGGACGGCGCCGACTATCTGCGCAGTGTCCTCGAACAGATTTACACCGGCAAGCCCTTGGGGCTGGACCGGGCCGAGCAGTTCCTCGCCCGTGTGGCGGAGTTGCAGGAGCGCGCTGTCGGCCATCTGATCCGCGAGCGCGAGGCCAACGAACCCCGCGCGGTAGACCCGCAATTGCTGGCGGTGATCATGGCCGATGGCATGAAGGTGCTGCTGGACGCGGACCAGATGCTGAACCAGTGGCGCAGCCGCCCGGGGGACAAATCTCTGCTGGAGCCGGTGGCGGAGGAACTGGATATATTGCAGGAGGCGGCCGCCCGGGCGCAGCTTCCCACACTGGCGGAGTTGGCGGGGTTGTTGCTGGCTGTCTACCGCAAGGTGATCGACGGTCAGTTGGAAGAGGAGCCGGCACTGTGGGCCTCGCTGGAGCAGGGCCACAACGAACTGCTGGACCTGGTGGACGCCGTGGCCGCCACCCAGGATCTGCCCGAAGTCAGCGAGGCGGTGGGCGAAGCGCTGCGCTCGCTGGCCCAGGGGGAGAGCGATGTCTCCGCCGACGATGACTACGACCTTGCGGAACTGGGTATCGACAGCGCGGAACTGCCGGTCGCAGAGGAGTTACCCGAAAGCCCGGCTGCCACGAGTGCAGATGATTTCGGCGAATTGAGCTTCGATGACCTGCTCGCCGCAGAGCGGGCCGGGCAGTCCGCCAGCGAGCCGCAGTTGGAGGAAAGCGAAGTCATCGCCGCGGCCCCGGCGGCGGATCAGTCGCAGCGGGAACAGCCGGCCGCCGGCCCCGGCGCCGAGTTGCAGGCGCTGCTGGCGGACGTGGACCCGGACGTTGTCGAGGTCTTTATGGAAGAGGCCGGCGACCTGGTGGACGAGCTGGAAGAGCTGATCCAGGGCTGGGAGCAGGCCCCCGGGGATAGCGGCCAGGCGGAGGCGCTCAAGAGGGTACTGCACACCTTCAAGGGCGGTGCGCGCATGGCCGCGCTGATGGGACTCGGCGAAGTGGCGCATCGTTTTGAAACGGTGATCGAGGGGATGCGCGGCGACGCCGAGCCTCCGGCAGAATTCTTCGCTGACGCCCACGCCATCTACGACCGCATTGCCGCTGGCGTGGAGACGGTGCGCGCCTGGATGGCGGGGGAACAGTTGGATGCCTTTGCCCAACTGCTGAGCACCCGCTGGGCCGACGAGCAACTGGCGGACAGCGCCGAGCCGGCGGGCTACGGCCCTGAGCTGGAACTCCAAAACACCGACGGTGGCGCCGACGCGGCGCCGGAACCGCCGGTGGGCGCCACGCCGCCAGCGGAGGAGGTGGTTCCCGCCCAGCTGCCGGAAGTTGCGGCGGAAACCGCCGGCAATGTGCTGCCGTTCATTCGCAAGAAAGGGGCCCCCGGCGAGCGCGACGCGACCCCGGGCCGCGGTCAGCCGCAGGAAATGGTGCGGGTGGCGGCGGAACTGCTGGAAGAGCTGGTCAACCTGGCCGGCGAGACATCCATTTCCCGCGGGCGCCTGGAAGAGCAGGTGAGCGAATTCGGCCTGGCGCTGGAGGAGATGGACGCGACCCTGTTCCGTCTCAACGAACAGCTGCGCCGGCTGGATATGGAGACCGAGGCGCAGATCCTGTTCCGTCAGGAACAGCTGGCGGAACAGGACGACAATTTCGATCCGCTGGAGATGGACCGTTACTCGTCCATCCAGCAGCTGTCGCGCTCCCTGCTGGAATCCACCTCCGACCTGCTGGAGCTGCGCGCCACCCTGGGCAACAAGGCCCGGGACACCGAGACGCTGCTGCTGCAGCAGTCACGGGTGAACACTGAGTTGCAGGAGGGCCTGATGCGCAGTCGCATGGTGCCCTTCTCGCGCTTGGTGCCGCGCCTGCGCCGCATCGTGCGCCAGGTAAGTGCGGAACTGAACAAGCAGGTGGACCTGGTGTTCTCCAACGTGGAGGGCGAACTGGACCGCTCCATGCTCGAGCGCATGGTGGCGCCGCTGGAGCACATGCTGCGCAACGCCGTGGACCACGGTATCGAAACCCCGCAGGAGCGGGCGCGAGCAGGCAAGCCGGAGCGCGGCCGGATCAATGTGGCGCTGGAGCGCGAGGGCAGTGAGGTAGTACTCACCATCAGCGATGACGGCGCCGGGATCAATCTGATGAAGGTGCGCCAGAAGGCGGTGGAAAGTGGCCTGATGCGCCCGGATGCGGAGCTGTCCAACACCGAAATTCTGCAGTTTATCCTGCAGGCGGGTTTCAGTACCGCCGACAAGGTGACCCAGATTTCCGGTCGCGGCGTGGGCATGGACGTGGTGTCCGCGGAGATCAAGCAGATCGGCGGAACTGTGAGCATCAGTTCGCAGACCGGCCAGGGCACCGAGTTCGTGGTCCGCCTGCCGTTTACCGTATCGGTCAACCGAGCGCTGATGGTGCGCGTGGGCGACGACCTGTTCGCGCTGCCACTCAACACTATCGAGGGCATAGTGCGTCTCAGCCCCTTCGAACTGGAGCACTACTACCGCAACAGCGAGGCGCGCTTCGAGTACGCCGGCGAACCCTATCGGGTGAATTATTTCGGTACCCTGCTGCAGTCCCAGGCGCAGCCCAAACTGAGTCTGGAGGATATGCAGTTGCCGGTGCTGCTGGTCCGCTCCGAGGGCCATGCCATGGCGCTGCAGGTGGACGCGATCATGGGCAGCCGCGAAATCGTGGTGAAAAGCCTGGGGCCGCAGTTCGCCGGCGTGCAAGGGGTCTCCGGAGCCACGGTCACCGGCGACGGCACCGTGGTGGTGATCCTCGATCCGCATGCGCTGCTGCGCCGGCAGGCCGCCCAGTTGGCGCGTCCGGAGAGGGCCCTTCTGGCGTCGGAACCCCAGCCGGAGCCGGCTGCGGAGGAGCGTCAGCAGCGGGTGATGGTGGTGGATGACTCGGTGACCGTGCGCAAGGTCACCACGCGTTTCCTGGAGCGCGAGGGCTACCTGGTGAGCACCGCCAAGGACGGTCAGGACGCGGTGATCCAACTGCAGGATATTCTCCCAGACGTGATCCTGCTGGATATCGAAATGCCGCGTATGGACGGTTTCGAGGTTGCGCGGCATATCCGCTCCAGCAGCCGTCTGCGCGATATTCCCATCGTGATGATCACCTCGCGCACCGGCAAGAAGCACCGCGATCACGCCCTGTCCCTGGGGGTCAACCACTATTTGGGTAAGCCCTACCAGGAGGAAGTGCTGCTGGCGGCAATCCGCGAGTACACCTCCGAGCCGGCAGTCGGCTAAACCAACGATAAAGCAGAGAGTGTTGGCGATGAGTGGAATCAAAGCGCTGCCGGTGGATACCCCCCAGGAGGTGAGCAGCCTGCTGCTGCCACTGGCGGACGGCCAGCTGCTGGTACCAGTGGACACCCTGTCGGAGGTTATCGCAATGCAGACCCCGGTGGCGGCCTACGACGCCCCAGACTGGTACCTCGGGGAACTCAACTGGCGCGAGCTGCGCCTGCCACTGATGTCCTTTGAAATGATGCGCGGGCAGTCCCTGCCGGCTATGCACGGCAGCTGCCGTATCGCGGTCCTGTGTAGTGGTAATCCCGGCGGACGGCTGCCTTTCTTCGCCCTGGTACTGCAGGGCACACCCCGGCTAGTGCGGGTGACCCCGGACGAGCTCGCGGGGCGGGAGCGGGGCTGCAGCCAGGGGGAATTGATGCATGTGGCACTGTCCGGCGAGGAGGCAGTGATTCCGGACCTGGGTGCGCTGGAGCACGCTTGCCTGGCGTATCGCGACGCCCGCTGACTCCGTCTATTAGTCCCCTTGTCGCGTATAGGGGCGAAGCTTATTTCGCCCCCAATGATGTCTAGAACAATTCTTCTGGCAGGGACTCTTCCGACCGCTCCCCTTCACTATCCTCTTCATCGTCACCATACGACGGCTGGTAGGCACTGTAGGTCTCGCGGCCGGGCACCCGGTTGGCACGGAAGATCTCAAACATACCGCCGCGGGAGGTGCGCAGGCCAGTGCGTGGGTTGATGCGCACAGTGACTATATTGTCCGGTTGCGGCAGGTGGCGTTCCGGCAGTCCCTCCAGGGCGGTGGACATGAAATCGATCCAGATTGGCAGCGCGGCGGTGCCGCCGTATTCGGTCTTGCCCAGTTCGCCGTTGGAGTCGAAACCGACCCAGGTGCTGGTGGCCAGGTAGGAGCTGTAGCCGGAGAACCAAGAGTCGCGCGGACCGTTGGTGGTACCGGTCTTGCCGGCGATATCGCCGCGTTTCATCACCAGGGCCTTGCGGCCGGTACCCCTCTTGATCACGTCCTTGAGAATCGAGTCCATGATGTAGGCGGTCTGCGGAGATATGGCCCGGGGGGCCCGGGGGCGCGCCCGTTCCTCGGCGCCGTCGAGGGGGGCCACCGGCAGGGTGCGCAGCTCGATGGGCTCCTCGCCCGGTTCCAACTCCTCCGTCTCTTGCTGCGCATCCGCGAGATTCACTGGCTCCTGTGGCGGCGCTTTGCCGCCGTCGTCCGGGCAGTCGCGGCACACGGTGAGGGGCAGCGCCTGGTAGACCACTTCACCATTCACATCCAGCACCCGGTCCACCAGGTAGGGCTCCACCCGGTAGCCGCCGTTGGCGAAGGCGGCGTAGCCGCGGGCCACTTCCAGTGGGGTCAGCGCCGAGCTGCCCAGGGCGATGGTGAGGTTGCGGGCCAGTTTGCTGCGCTCGAAGCCGAAGCGCTCCACAAAGCCCAGCGCGTAGTCGATGCCCAGGGCCTGCAGCAGGCGGATGGAGACCAGGTTGCGGGACATATACAGCGCTTTGCGCAGTCGAATGGGGCCGAGGAACTTGCCGGTGTCGTTTTCCGGGCGCCACACGTCCTGCAGGTTGGTCTGCTCAAAGATGATTGGCGCGTCGTTGATGATGCTGGCTGCGGTATAGCCCTTCTCTATAGCCGAGGAGTAGATAAACGGCTTGAAGTT
Organism: Microbulbifer rhizosphaerae; assembly: GCF_014191725.1. Lineage (GTDB taxonomy): Bacteria > Pseudomonadota > Gammaproteobacteria > Pseudomonadales > Cellvibrionaceae > Microbulbifer > Microbulbifer rhizosphaerae. The sequence continues at coordinate 112,415 of NZ_JACHWZ010000007.1, read as the reverse complement.
GGAGCCCGGCTGGCGTGCCGCCTGGGTGACACGGTTGAAGTGGCTCTGGTGGAAGTCGTAGCCGCCGACAAGCGCGCGGATGGCGCCGTCCTCCGGGGCCAGGGAGACCAGGGCCCCCTGGGCCTCCGGCACCTGGGCCAGATGCCACTCCTCGCGCGCCTGGGGCTCCACCACTGGCGCGACAGCGCCCTCTTCACCGGGGTCGGCAAAAGGATCAAAGGCCAAATGTTCCTCGTCCTCGAGGGGTTGGGGCTGGTCGCCGGATTCTTCGGGGCTTATCTCCACGCGGCGCAGGCGGATTACATCGCCGGGAGCGAACATCTCCTCGGCGGACTTGAGGCTCGGTCCGCGGGCGTTTTCCGAAAGGTAGGGGCGGATGGAGGACAGGCCGTTTTCCCATAGCACCTCTACCACGCGGCGGTCGCGCAGTTGCACCCGCAGGCGCTGCGGCTCCACCGCGGTCACCACCGCCGGCTGCAGGCCGCCGAGCACCGGGATCTCCTTGAGCAGGTCCACTAACTGGTCGCTGTCCTGTAGCAGTGCGGCGTCCAGGCGCTGCTCGGGGCCGCGGTAGCCGTGCCGGGCGTCATAGGTTTCCAGACCTTTTTGCAGGGCGTCGCGCGCGGCCGCCTGTAATTTGCTGTCCACCGTAGTGATCACTTGGTAGCCGTCGGTGTAGGCAGCATCGCCGAACAGCTCGACGGCTTCCTTGCGTGCCATCTCCGCGACATAGGGAGCGTAGAGGTCCAGATCGCGACCGTGGTAGCTGGCGGTAACCGGGGCGGTGATGGAATTTTTGTAGTCATCCTGGTCGATGTAGCCCAATTCCAGCATGCGCTTGAGGATCCAGTTGCGGCGTACTAGCGCGCGGGTGGGATTAGCGATAGGGTTGTACGCGGAGGGGGCCTTGGGCAGGCCCGCCATCATCGCCCACTGGGCCAGGTTGAGTTCGTCGATGCCTCGGCCGTAGTAGACGTGGGCCGCGGCCTGGAAGCCGTAGGCCCGGTTGCCGAGGAAGATTTTATTGATGTAAAGCTCGAGAATATCGTCTTTGTCTAGTTCCTGTTCGATCTGCAGCGACAGCAGTATCTCGTTAAACTTGCGCACGAAGCGTTGCTCGCGGCTGAGAAAGAAGTTGCGTGCGACCTGCATGGTGAGGGTGCTGCCGCCGGATTGAATGGCGCCGCTTTGCAATAATTGTGACGCAGCTCTCATTAAGCCTTTAATCGATACGCCGTTGTGGGAGTAAAATCCCGCATCCTCCGCGGCCAGGACGGCCTTCACGAACAGTTCGGGCGTTTGCTCGATAGTGATGGGGTTACGCCGCTTCTCGCCGAATTCCCCAATCAGCTTCATATCCCGGGAGTAGACCCGCAGCGGCGTCTGCAGGCGGATGTCGCGCAGGCTCTCCACCGATGGCAGGCCGGGCTTGAGATACAGGTAGATGCTGGCAAAGGCCATGGCGGCGGCGGCGATTCCCGCCGTGCCGAGCCAAAGGAGCGAGAGTAGGCGGTTGCGGGTCTTTTCGGTCATGAGTTGCTTCTTTCGTGGGAGCCTGCCCTGCAGGCGATTTCGCGAGCAGGGCTCGCTCCCACAGGAGACTCTCTGGACAGACTTTGGGTAACTGAGACAATTATACGAAGATTGTGCGCTGTTACCTATGCAAAAGGCGGTTGCAGCTGTAATTTAAAGTGCTATAACATCAAACCTTCATAACCCACGGAAAAGATAAGAAAAATGGGGATGCTCCCTTTTCTCAACAAGGGCCCGAAGGCCATGCTGGGGCTGGATATCAGCTCCACCGCGGTCAAGTTGCTGGAGCTCTCCCGCAGCGGCGACAAGTATCGGGTCGAATGTTACGCGGTCGAGCCCCTGCCTCCCAATGCGGTAGTGGACAAAAACATCAACGATGTCGCCGCCACTGCGGAAGCCATTCGCAAGGTGGTGCGCCGCTCCAAGACGCGCCTGCGCCAGGCTGCGGTGGCGGTATCCGGCTCCGCGGTGATCACCAAGACCCTGGAAATGCCCGCCGATCTTTCCGAAGACGCACTCGAGGCGCAGATCGCCCTGGAGGCGGATCAGTACATTCCCTACCCGCTGGATGAAGTGAATCTCGACTTCGAGGTGCAGGGCCCTTCGGAAAAAGGCGAGGGCCAGGTGGAAGTGCTGCTGGCTGCCTGCCGCAGTGAGAATGTCGAACAGCGGGTTTCCGCGCTGACCGACGCCGAACTGCAGGCCGGGGTGGTGGATGTAGAAGCTTACGCCATCGAGCGCGCTTACACCCTGCTGGAGCGCCATTTCCCCCCCCAGGAGCAACTGGTGGTGGCCGTCATCGATATTGGCGCCACCATGAGCGCGCTCTCGGTGCTGGTGGATGGCAAAACGGTGTACACCCGCGAGCAGCTATTCGGCGGCCGCCAGCTTACCGACGAGATCCAGCGTCGCTACGGTCTGTCCTCGGAAGAGGCGGGGCTGGCCAAGCGACAGGGTGGCAGCGGCCTGCCGGACGACTATTACCCGGAGGTGCTGGAGCCCTTCCGCGATGCCGTGGTGCAGCAGGTCACCCGCTCGCTGCAGTTCTTCTACTCCTCCACCTCCTACAGCGACGTGGATTACATAATGCTCGGCGGCGGCGTCGCGGCCATGGACGGGTTGGTGGAACTGGTGGGGCAGAAGCTCAACAAACCCACGGTTGTCGCCAATCCATTTCAGGATATGACAGTGGCCTCACGGGTCAATCGCCAGGCGCTGGCCAACGAGGCGCCGGCGCTGATGATCGCCGCCGGCCTGGCGATGCGCGAGCGGGAGTACTGAGATGGCCAAGATCAACCTACTTCCCTGGCGCCAGGAATACCGCGCACAGAAGCAGAAGGAATTTCAACAGGTGGCGGTGCTGGTGGTCATAGCCGCCGGCTTTGCGACGTTCATGTGGATGAAAACCGTCGATGCACAGATTTCAAACCAGAACGAGCGCAATCAGATACTGCAGACGGAAATAGCCGCGCTCGACAAGAAAGTGCGCGAAATCAAAGACCTGAAAAAGCGCCGCCAGGAACTGATCGACCGCATGCGGGTTATCCAGGAGCTGCAGGGCAACCGCCCACTGTCGGTGCGCTACTTCGACGAGATGGTGCGCAGTGCACCCGAGGGGTTGTGGCTCACCAGCCTGAAACGCAGCGGCAACACCATGCAGGTCTCCGGGGTGGCGGAGTCCAACAACCGGGTGTCGTCCTTCATGCGCAACCTGGACCAGTCGGAGTGGTATCAGGAACCCAACCTGACCGGCGTGACCGCGAAGCCCGAATTCGGCGAACAGGCCAGTGCCTTCCAGATGACTGTCAGTGTGAGCGGGCGCAAAAAAGAAGAAGACGAACAACAAGGCGCGGATAATTAAAGAGGTCTGGCCATGGCGCTAGAGGATACGCTCAAACAATTGAATCAACTCGATATCAACGATATCGATTTTTCCCGCGTCGGGGTCTGGCCCCTGGCGGGGCGGGTGGCCCTGCTGTTGCTGATTGCGGCGGCTTTGGTCGGCGGGGGCTACTGGTTCCTGATCAAGGACCGCTATCAGCAGCTGGAGTTCGCCGTCAACAAGGAGCAGGAGCTGTTCACGCAGTTCGAGAAAAAATCCTTTGAAGCGGCCAACCTGGATGCCTACCGGGAGCAGTTGGTGGAAATGGAGGAGACCTTCGGCGCCCTGCTCAAGCAGCTGCCAAAGGACACTGAAGTGCCCGGGCTGCTTGAGGATATCGACGAATACGGCCGCGGCAGCGGGCTCACTATCCAGAAAGTGGCGCTGGAAGATGAGCAGGTGGGTGAGTTTTATGTAGAGCTGCCCATTCGTATCGAAGTGGAGGGGGGGTATCACGAGTTCGGTGCCTTTGTCAGTGGTATCGCCGGTATGCCCAGGATTGTGACCTTGCACGATTTTGAGATCCAGACCGGCAAAGAGAGTGCCGCGCTGCTCAGTATGACCATCAACGCCAAGACGTATCGCTACAAAGAGCAGGGGGAGGAGGGATGAAGAAGTACTTCACTCTGATACCAGTTCTGCTGGCCGCCGCGGGCTGCAGCCTGGACGGTAGCCACAGCGATTTGCGCAAGAAAATGGCGGCGATTGAGCACCAGCCCAAAGGGCAGATTGAGCCCATCCCGACATTTACCCCCTACAGCCCCTATGTCTACAGCGCCGCCGCGCTGCGCAGTCCCTTTAGCCGTCCGGTGTTGGAGGAGGATCAGCGTTTGGTTGGGCGGAGGCTGGACGTTGCGCCGGACGTGAACCGGCAGCGCCAACTGCTGGAGAGGTTCAACTTCGACGCTCTTTCCATGGTGGGTACCCTCTCCCGCGGTGGCCAGGTGTGGGCGCTGATCGACGACAGCGAGGGCGGCATTCACCGCATCACCATCGGCAACTACCTGGGTAAAAACCACGGGCGGGTGGTCGGCGCCAGTGCCAGTAAAATCGACGTGTTGGAAATAGTACCGGATGGCACCGGTGGCTGGATCGAAAGGCCGCGGGCGCTGACTTTGGAAGAGAAGGACAACTGATAATGATTAACAGGCAACTCGCCAAAGTGTTGGCTTTCGGCAAGACATTGCTGTTTATTCTGGCCCTGCTGCCGTCGACGCTGCAGGCCCAGGTCAACAAACTCAACGATATCCAGTTCTCCGAGCTGCCCGGCGGCCGGCTGCAGCTACGGCTGTCCTTTACCGATATCCCGCCGGAACCCACCGGCTATACCATCGAGCAGCCGGCGCGTATCGTGATGGATTTTGCCGGGGTGGAGAGCGCCCTGCCGGAGAAAAAATACTCTTTGGGAGTGGGCAGTGCGCGCAGTGCAGTGGTGGTGTCCGGTGAGGGCCGCACGCGCCTGATCATCAACCTGGACCAGTTGCCGGTATATACCAGCGAGCGCAAAGGCAACCAGGTGGTATTGGAGGTGGGCGCCGATGCGGCTGCCACTGCGTCGGTGACGGCTACCCCCGCGCCTGCGGCCACCGCAGCACACAGCGGCGGGCTCGATCTGGGCGGGCAGGAACGTTTCCGCGCGGCGAGCGGTGTCGCCATTCGCAATGTGGATTTTCGCCGCGGCGACGCCGGAGAGGGCAAGGTGATCGTCAGCCTTACGGACCCGGCGGTGAATATCGACGTGGAGCGCCGCAAGGGCAAGATATACCTGACTTTCCTCGGCGCGGAACTGCCGGAGTCCCTGCGCCAGCGCCTGGATGTCACCGACTTCGCCACCCCGGTCAACTCTATTACCGTGGACTACGACGGTCGCAACACGGTGATCGCGGTAGACCCCTCGAATACCGATTACGACTACCTGGCCTACCAGGCGGATACCGAGTATGTGCTGAGCGTCAAGCCGCTCACCGTGGCGGAAATCCGCGAAAAGGAAAAGGAATTCCAGTTCACCGGTGAGAAACTGTCGCTGAATTTTCAGGACATCGAAGTGCGCTCGGTACTGCAGTTGATTGCCGATTTCACCGACCTCAACCTGGTGGCCAGCGACACTGTGTCCGGCCGTATCACCCTGCGCCTGGACGGCGTGCCCTGGGACCAGGCGCTGGACCTGATTCTCCGCGCCAAGGGCCTGGACAAGCGCCAGGAGGGCAATGTGATCATGGTGGCGCCGGCGGCGGAAATCGCCGAGCGCGAGCGGCAGGAACTGGAGACCCGCCAACAGCTGCAGGAACTCGCGCCGCTGCGCACCGAGTATATCCAGATTCGCTACGCCGACGCCCGCGAACTGTTTACCCTGTTTGCGGGAGATCGACAGCAGCAGGGTGGGGGAGGCTTCAACCAGGGCAATTTCGCAGGCGGCCAGCGCGATGCCGATCAGCGCAGTATCCTGTCCTCCCGCGGCAGTGCCATCGTGGATGAGCGCACTAATACGATTATCCTCACCGATACCGAGGACAAGATTCTCCAGTTCCGGGAGCTGATTGATGCGATTGATATCCCCATCCGCCAGGTGATGATCGAAGCGCGGATTGTTATTGCCAACACCGACTTCCAGAGAGAGCTTGGTGTGCGCTGGGATTATGTAGAAGACCACGATATCGACGACGATAAAATCGGCATAGGATCCGGTAGACAGGTGGGGCTCCCTGTAAGTGGGGATGGTTCGGGACCGGATGTGGAATCGCCGTCCAGTGTTCACAGTCCTGTATTGGTTGACCTTGGGGTAGCGGACCGGGCCGGCAGTATCGCCTATGCGATCCTGAAGGAGAATTTCTATCTGGGGCTTGAACTTTCCGCGCTGGAGGACACGGGCAAGGCGGAAATCGTCTCCCAGCCGAAAGTGGTTACCGGCGACAAGCAGGAGGCCAATATCGAGTCCGGTGTGGAAATTCCCTATGTGGAAGCGACATCTTCCGGCGCCGCTTCTGTAACCTTCCGCGAGGCGGTACTGAAACTGAATGTCACCCCGCAGATTACCCCGGACAACAATATTATTATGGAGCTGGATATCGACCAGAACAGCGTGGGTGAACTGGTCACCAATATCACAACGGGCGGTACCATCCCCTCCATTAACGTTAATACCCTGCAGACCAAGGTGCTGGTCCGCAATGGTGAAACCATTGTGCTCGGGGGAATTTTCGAGAGCCAGGTGATCGAAGGCGAAACCAAGGTGCCGCTGCTGGGCGATATCCCATTCCTGGGACATCTGTTCAAGAGCACCCTGCGCCAGGACGACAAGCGCGAAATGCTGATCTTTATCACCCCCCGCATCATGGAAGACGAACTTTTCTTCTCCAAGTGATCAACCGCTCCATCTTCCTTGTCGGCCCCATGGGGGCCGGCAAGTCCACCATCGGCAGGCTGCTGGCGACGCAGCTGGAGCTTCCTTTTGCGGATTCCGACAAGGTGCTGGAAGAGCGCACCGGCGCCGATATTCCCTGGATTTTCGACGTAGAGGGCGAGGCCGGATTCCGCCGGCGCGAGAGCGAGGTGCTGAGGGATCTCTGCCGGGGGGCGCCGCAGGTGGTGGCCACCGGCGGCGGGATCGTGCTGCTCCCGGAGAACCGCGAGCAACTGCGCCAGTACGGCCTGGTGGTTTATCTCCAGGCGAGTGTGGAGCAGCTGCTGGAGCGGACTTCGAAAAGCAGCAACCGCCCGCTGCTGCGGGTGGCGGACCCGCGTGCGCGCATTATTGAACTGGTGCGGGAGCGGGATCCCCTCTACCGCGAGGTGGCGGACATCATCTGCGACACAGACGACTGCACCCCCAAGCAGGCCGCGTCGATGGTGGCCGAACGCTTGACCCAGGACCCCGTCCTTTAAATAACCTCTATCCTCCTTGTGCTAAAGTGCGCCCTTCAGTTGAAGGGAGAGAAACCATGCACTGCCTGAATGTGGAACTGGGGGAGCGCAGCTATCCCATCGTGATCGGTTCGCAACTGCTCGGAGACCCCCAGTACCTGCTGCCCTATATCCGCGGTAAACAAGTCTGCGTAGTCACCAATGAGACGGTGGCCCCGCTCTATCTCGAGCGGCTGCTCGGGGGGCTGGCGGACTTCGGGCAGGTGGATACTCTGGTGTTGCCGGACGGCGAGGCCTTTAAAACCCTGGACACCCTGGAACGCATCTTTGACTGCCTGCTTGAGAAGCGCCACAACCGCAGCACCACCCTGATCGCCCTAGGCGGTGGTGTGATCGGCGATATGACCGGTTTCGCCGCCGCCTGCTACCAGCGCGGCGTGGATTTCGTACAGATTCCCACCACTCTGCTGGCACAGGTGGACTCATCCGTGGGAGGTAAGACCGGCGTCAACCACTCCCTGGGCAAGAATATGATCGGTGCCTTCTACCAGCCCAGGGTGGTGCTCGCGGACATGGATACCCTTACCACCCTGCCGGATCGCGAGCTGTCCGCCGGCATCGCCGAAGTGATCAAGTACGGCCTGATCTGCGATGCTCCCTTCTTCAGCTGGCTGGAGGAACATATGCCGAAGCTGATGGCGCGCGATTCCCAGGCCCTGGCCTACGCGGTGGACCGCTGCTGCCGGGACAAGGCGGCGGTGGTGGCGGAGGACGAGCGGGAATCCGCCAGGCGGGCCATACTGAATTTCGGCCATACCTTCGGCCACGCCATCGAGGCGGTGCAGGGCTACGGTAACTGGTTGCACGGGGAGGCGGTGGCTGCGGGTATGGTCATGGCCACCGAGCTGTCGCGCATCCGCGGCGCCATCGACGGGGAAGTGGTGGCGCGAATCCGCGCCCTGCTGGCTGCCGCACAACTGCCGCAGGAATCGCCCAGGGGAATGACGGTGGGAGACTACCTGGAGGCGATGGCGGTGGACAAGAAAGTGCTGGACGGCCGCCTGCGCCTGGTGCTGTTGCGCAGTCTGGGGGATGCCCAGATCTGCGATGACACGCCGTTGGAACAGCTGAAGGAGGCGCTGAAAATCTGTGGCGCCGAGTGACCAACCCCTCGCGAAACCGGCGAATCTGAGGACTATTTGGCAATAGTGATCACAAAAAGAAGATAAGTCGGTGTTGGCGCCCATGGACAGAAGATAAATCTGGGAAATATTGCAATTCCAGGGGGGCACCATTAATATTGCGCGCCCGCCGGGTAAAACCCGGCAAAAAACAATGTCGAAGAAGCCCGCTTGCGGGCTTTTTTTAACTGTGAGGAAGTCTATGGGTAGCAGCGGCCTGTATCGGTTGGATGAGTTCAAAGACAACTGTGGCTTCGGTCTGATCGCGCACTTGAAAGGCGAGGCCAGTCACAAGTTGCTGCAGACGGCGATCGAGTCGCTGACCTGTATGACTCACCGCGGCGGCATCGCCGCCGACGGCAAGACCGGTGACGGCTGCGGTCTGCTGCTGCAAAAACCCGACGCTTTCCTGCGCGCGGAAGCAAAAGCGCACTGCGGCGCCGAACTGACCGATCAATACGCCGTGGGTTCGATCATGCTGCCGCTGGACGAGGCGGACGCGCAAAAAGCCCGCGATATCCTCTGCCGTGAGCTGGAGACCCAGGGGCTGCGCATCGCCGGCTGGCGCCCGGTTCCCACCGAGCAGGAGTGCCTCGGCCCCATCGCCCGGCAAACCCTGCCGCACTTTGAGCAGTTGCTGGTCAACGATGCCGAAGAACCCCTGGGGGAGGCGAAATTCAACGCGCGGCTGTTCGTCGCCCGGCGCAAGGCGGAGCAGCAACTGGGACAGGGCGTGTATATCGCGAGCCTGTCCACCAGCGTGCTCTCCTACAAGGGACTGATGATCCCGGCGGACCTGCCGAAATTTTTCCCCGACCTGGCGGACCCGAGAATGGAGACCGCCATCTGTGTGTTTCACCAGCGCTTTTCCACCAACACCATGCCGCTCTGGCCGCTGGCGCAGCCCTTCCGGCTGCTGGCGCACAACGGCGAGATCAACACGATCACCGGCAACCGCAACTGGTCGGTGGCGCGCACGCCCAAGTTCGCCAGCCCGCTGATTCCGGAACTGGCGGAACTGGCACCGCTGGTCAACCGCGAGGGCTCCGATTCCTCCAGCCTGGACAATATGCTGGAGATGCTGATCGCCGGAGGCATGGAACTGCATCGCGCTGTGCGCATGCTGGTACCGCCCGCATGGCAGAACGTGGAGGACATGGACCCCGACCTGCGCGCTTTCTACGAATACATTTCCATGCACATGGAACCCTGGGATGGGCCCGCCGGGCTGGTGATGACCGACGGCCGCTACGCGGTGTGCACCCTGGACCGTAACGGCCTGCGCCCGTCACGCTGGGTAATCACTAAAGACGATCTCATCACCGTGGCCTCGGAAGTGGGCGTGTACGGCTACAAGCCTGAAGATGTGGTGGCCAAAGGCCGCCTGGGCCCAGGGCAGATGCTGTCGGTTGACACCCGCGAGGGTAAGCTGATGCACACCCGCGACATTGACGACATGCTCAAGCGCTCCCAGCCCTACAAGCAGTGGCTGAAGGAGAAGGCGCGGCGCATCCGCTCCACCCTGGTCACCGCGCCAGTGGACAACAATTTTTCCTTCGAGCAGTTCAAGGTCTACCAGAAGCTGTTCAGTTCCTCTCTGGAGGAGCGCAACAACGTGGTGCGGCCGATGGCTGAGGCCGGCCAGGAAGCGGTGGGCTCCATGGGTGACGATACCCCCATGGCGGTGCTCTCACGGCACAACCGCTGTCTGTACGACTACTTCCGCCAGCAGTTCGCGCAGGTCACCAACCCCCCCATCGACCCGCTGCGGGAGACGGTGGTGATGTCCCTGGAGACCTGCCTGGGGCGTGAGAAAACCGTCTTTGAGGAGACCCCCGAGCACGCGGACCGGGTGATCCTGGCTTCGCCGGTGCTCTCCCATATGAAGTACACCGCGTTGCTGGAGCTGGACAGGCCCGGCTTCGAGTCGGAAATTTTCGACCTCAACTACGACCCGGCGCAGCTGGATCTCGAAGCGGCGATCAAAAAACTCTGCGCCGATGTGGAGGCCGCGGTGCGCGGCGGATCGGTCATCATAGTGCTGTCCGATCGCGAAATCGCCACCGACAAACTGCCTATCGACGCCCTGCTGGCCACCGGCGCGGTGCACCACCACCTGGTGCACGCCGGCCTGCGCTGCGACTCCAACATTGTGGTGGACACTGCCAGCGCCCGCGATGCGCACCAGTTGGCCTGCCTGATCGGCGTGGGCGCCACCGCCGTGCACCCGTATTTCTCCTACAGCATCATCAACCACCTGATCGATACCGGTGAGCTGCTGCTGGATGCGGCGGAGGCACAGAAAAACTACCGCAAGGGCATTATCAAGGGGCTGCTCAAGATCCTCTCCAAGATGGGCATCTCCACCGTGGCCTCCTACCGTGGCGCGCTGTTGTTTGAGCTGGTGGGCCTGGATCGCAATGTCGTCGACCTGTGTTTCCCCGGTGCGCCCAGCCGCATCCAGGGCGCCGGGTTTGCCGAACTGCAGAGCGATATGGCCGCGCGCGCATCCCTGGCCTGGAAGCCGCGCAAGGCGGTGTCACCCGGCGGCCTGCACAAGTTCGTCTGGGGCCAGGAATACCACACCTTCAATCCGGATGTGGTGAACACCCTGCGCCGCGCCGCGCGCACCGGCGACTACGCGGCATGGCGCGACTACGCTGCGCTGGTGAACCGGCGCCCGGTGGCCACGCTTCGCGACCTGCTGGATTTCAAAGACGGTATCCAGCCGATTCCGCTGGAGGAAGTGGAACCGGCGGAAAATATTCTGCGCCGCTTTGACTCCGCGGCCATGTCCCTGGGGGCGCTGTCCCCGGAGGCCCACGAATCTCTGGCCCAGGCCATGAACCGCCTGGGCGGCCGCTCCAACAGCGGCGAGGGCGGCGAGGACCCGGCGCGCTTCGGCACCGACAAGGTATCCAAGATCAAGCAGGTGGCCTCAGGCCGTTTCGGTGTGACCCCGCACTACCTGGTCAACGCCGAGGTGCTGCAGATCAAGGTCGCCCAGGGGGCCAAGCCCGGCGAGGGCGGCCAGCTGCCCGGCGGCAAGGTGAACGAACTGATCGCGCGGCTGCGCTACTCGGTGCCCGGTGTCACCCTGATCTCGCCGCCGCCGCACCACGATATCTATTCCATCGAGGATCTGGCACAGCTGATCTTCGACCTGAAGCAGGTCAACCCCGATGCCCTGGTATCGGTGAAGCTGGTCTCCCGTCCGGGGGTGGGCACCATCGCCGCCGGTGTGGCCAAGGCCTACGCCGACCTGATCACCATTTCCGGCTATGACGGCGGTACCGCCGCCAGCCCCATTACTTCCATCCGCTACGCCGGCTCCCCTTGGGAACTGGGTCTGGCGGAGACCCACCAGACCCTGCGCGCCAACGACCTCCGCGACAAGGTGCGGGTGCAGACCGACGGTGGCCTCAAATCCGGCCTGGACGTGGTCAAGGCGGCGATTCTCGGTGCCGAGAGCTTCGGCTTCGGAACCGCGCCCATGGTGGCCTTGGGCTGCAAATACCTGCGCATCTGTCACCTGAACAACTGCGCCACCGGCGTCGCCACCCAGAACCAGGACCTGCGCGACGAGCACTATATCGGCACCGCGGAGATGGCGATGAACTTCTTCCGCTTCGTGGCGGAGGAGACCCGCGAGTGGATGGCGAGCCTGGGCGTGCGAACCATCGAGGAACTGGTGGGCCGCGTCGACCTGCTTCGCGCGTTGGATGGGGAGACGGAGAAGCAGAAGAAGCTGGACCTGGCGCCACTGCTGCACACCGATGCATTGCTCGACAGCAAGCCCCAGACCTGCCAGCGGCCCAAGAATGAACCCTGGGACAAAGGCGAACTGGCCGAGCGCATGGTGTCAGATCTGCTACCGGCGATTGAGAACCTGTCCGGCGGCGAATACTCCTACCGGGTCACCAACTGCGACAGATCCATCGGCGCGCGCCTGTCCGGCGAGATCGCCAAGCGACACGGCAACCATGGCATGACGGATGCACCGATAAAACTGCGTCTCACCGGCGTCGCCGGCCAATCCTTCGGGGTGTGGAACGCCGGCGGCCTGGAAATGTACCTGGAGGGTGATGCCAACGACTATGTGGGCAAGGGCATGGCCGGCGGCAAGCTGGTGATCCGCCCCCCGCAAAACAGTGCCTTCGCCTCTCAGGACACCAGCATTGTGGGCAACACCTGCCTTTACGGTGCCACCGGCGGCAAACTGTTCGCCGCCGGCCGTGCCGGCGAGCGCTTCGGTGTGCGCAACTCCGGTGCTTTTGCGGTGGTGGAGGGCGCCGGCGACCACTGCTGCGAATATATGACCGGCGGCATGATCGCTGTGCTGGGCAGCACCGGGGTCAACTTCGGCGCCGGAATGACCGGCGGCTTTGCCTATGTGCTGGACCTGAAGCGCAACTTCTTCGACAAGTGCAACCACGAGTTGATTGAACTGCGCCGTATCAGCAGCGAAACCCTGGAGTCCTACCAGAGCCACCTGCGCCAGGTCATCGAGGAGTTCGCCGCGGAAACCGGCAGCGAATGGGGTGCGGAGTTGCTGGACAACTTCGACGACTACCTGAGCAAGTTCTGGCTGGTGAAACCCAAGGCCGCCAGCCTCGCCGGCCTGCTCGCGGACGTGCGCAAGCGCGGCGAATAGCGGTAGCGGCACGTTCGAGCGGTAGCGATGAAGATTAAGAGCAGGGGTGAATGAGTTATGAAAGAAAGACTGAGCAACGATTTCCAGTTTATCGAGGTGGGCCGTGTCGACCCGCCGAAAAAAGACATCATCACCCGCACCAACGAGTTCGTAGAGGTCTACCAGTCTTTCGGTGAGCGCCAGGTGGCCAGCCAGGCGCACCGCTGCCTGGACTGTGGCAACCCTTACTGCGAGACCGGTTGCCCGGTGCACAACTATATCCCGAACTGGCTAAAGCTGGTGACCGACGGCAATGTCATGGAGGCAGCCGAGCTGTGCCACCAGACCAACACCCTGCCGGAAGTCTGCGGTCGCGTCTGCCCGCAGGACCGCCTGTGCGAAGGCGCCTGCACCCTGAACGACGGCTTCGGCGCGGTGACCATCGGCAGTGCGGAGAAATACATCACCGACACCGCTTTTGCCCTCGGCTGGCGCCCGGATCTGAGCCATGTGCAGAAGACCGACAAGCGCGTGGCGGTGATCGGTGCCGGCCCCGCCGGCCTCGGCTGCGCCGACGTGCTGGTGCGCAACGGCGTGCAGCCGGTGGTATTCGATAAATATCCGGAAATCGGTGGCCTGATCACCTTCGGCATTCCCGAGTTCAAACTGGAAAAATCGGTGATGCAGCTGCGCCGGCAGATATTTACCGATATGGGAATCGAGTTCTGCCTCAACACCGAAGTCGGTGTGGACATCAGTTTCGAAGAACTGCTCAACGACTACGACGCGGTGTTTATGGGCATGGGCACCTACAACTATATGAAGGGCGGTTTCCCGGGCGAGGACCTGCCCGGCGTGCACGACGCACTGCCCTTCCTGGTGGCCAACGTCAATCGTAATATGGGCTGGGAAAAGAATCCCGAGGAATTTATTTCCGTCGAGGGCAAGCGCGTGGTGGTGCTGGGCGGCGGCGACACCGCCATGGACTGCAACCGCAGTTCTATCCGCCTGGGTGCGAGAAGCGTCACCTGTGCCTACCGCCGCGACGAGGAAAACATGCCTGGCTCCCGTCGCGAGGTGGCCAACGCGAAGGAAGAGGGGGTGAAATTCCTGTTCAACCGCCAGCCGGTGGAGATTGTCGGCGACGGCGCGGTAAGCGGCGTCAAGGTGGTCACTACCCAACTGGGCGAACCGGACGAAAACGGCCGCCGCCGCCCACAGGTGGTGCCCGGCTCCGAGGAGGTCATCCCCGCGGACATCGTTCTGGTGGCCTTCGGCTTCCGCCCCAATCCCCCTGAGTGGCTGGCGGGGCACGATGTCGAGACCGCTGACTGGGGCGGCGTGGTGGCGCCGGAGAAACAGCAGTTCAAATTCCAGACCAGCAACGAAAAGGTCTTTGCCGGCGGCGATATGGTGCGCGGCTCCGACCTGGTGGTCACCGCCATCTGGGAAGGCCGCCAGGCCGCCGAGGGCATCCTCGACTACCTCGACGTCTGATCCCCGGGACCGCGGAGCTCCTGCTCCGCTTTCTCCCCTCTCCCGCTTGCGGGAGAGGGGCCGGGGGAGAGGGTGCGGCCAGCAGGCAGGACCTTCGCATCGCGCTCAATGCTTCGATCAGATTCTTTGTCCCCTGTCTTAGCCCCTCTGTCCTCTGTACAATAGCCGCCTTTTTAGCCAGCCCATTGTACCCATGTCCGAAACAAAGCCCTCTGAACTGAAAAACGACCGCTTCCTCCGCGCCCTGCAGCGCCAGCCGGTGGACCGCACCCCCGTGTGGATGATGCGCCAGGCGGGTCGCTATCTGCCGGAGTACCGCGCCAGCCGTGCCCGGGCGGGCAGTTTTATGGACCTGTGCCGCAACGCACAACTGGCCTGCGAGGTCACCCTGCAGCCACTGGAACGCTACCCGCTGGACGCAGCCATTCTGTTCTCGGACATTCTCACTATTCCAGACGCCATGGGCCTGGGGCTCTATTTCGAGGAGGGGGAGGGGCCGAAATTCCGCAAGCCGCTGCGTTCCGCCGAGGATATTGAGGCACTGGAGGTTGTGGACAGCGAGCGGCAGCTGGATTACGTAATGAACGCGGTGTCCACCATCCGCCGCGAGCTGAACGGCCGGGTGCCGCTGATCGGCTTTTCCGGTAGTCCCTGGACTCTCGCCACCTATATGGTAGAGGGTGGCTCCAGTCGGGATTTCGCCCGCTGCAAGGAGATGCTCTACAGCCGCCCCGAACTGATGCACCAGCTGTTGGCAGTGCTGGCGGATTCGGTGACCGATTACCTGAATGCGCAGATCCGCGCCGGTGCTCAGGCGGTGCAGATCTTCGATACCTGGGGGGGCGCCCTCAGTCACTCCGCCTATCGGGAATTCTCCCTGCAATATATGGCGCGTATCCTGCAAGGCCTGATCAAGGAGGCGGGCGGCCGCCCGGTGCCGGCGATCCTGTTTACCAAGGGCGGGGGCCAGTGGCTGGAGGCGATGGCGGAAACCGGCGCTGGTGCCCTGGGGCTGGACTGGACTACTGATTTGCGCAGCGCCCGCGCCCGGGTCGGCGAAAGGGTGGCACTGCAGGGCAACCTGGACCCCGCGGTGCTGTTGGCGGAGCCGGCACGTATCCGCGCCGAGGTGGCCGCGGTGCTGGAATCCTACGGCCGCGGTCCGGGACATATCTTCAATCTGGGTCACGGCATCACGCCGCAGGTGGATCCGGAGCACGCGCGGGTGATGATCGAGGCAGTATTGGAACTGTCGCCCCAGTACCACGCCAAATAGGGACGGGTGGCAACTCGATTTTGTGACTTTGTTCGCAATTTTACCGTGTACCGGTAGCCATACTGCCGTGTTATAAATGTGCCCGGTGGAGCTTCACTTCTGCTTCCCTTCCCGACCCACCTTATCCGGCGGTAACAGCGTGGCGATTCAACAGGCAAAAGTCTTGGCAGAGGACCTGCAGCGCGGCATGTTCGTGTCGCGGCTCGACCGTCCGTGGACGCACACTCCCTTCGTTTTGCAGGGCTTCTATATTCGCGACCTGGAGGAAATCCGCCAGCTGCAGAAATTTTGCCGCTTTGTTTACGTGGACGTGATCAAAAGCGTCGGCGATGTGGGGGTCAGGCTGCGCCGGCTGAGCCGCACTGATGTCCCCAGGGGAAATTCTGCCGCCGGGGGGGCGCGCAACCGCCGCCCCGCCCCGGTCATTCCCTGCCGCCCGGTGCAGGTTTCCCACGATACCTACCCGGCTCCCGCGCCGGTGCAGAGCGAGGCCGGCAATGCCCGCAATCTGCACCGGCAGATATTGAGCGGTATGAATCAGGTGATGGCGCAGATTTGCAGCGACAAGCCGCTGCAACTGAAACAGATCAATAAAGTGGTGGGGGATCTGGTGGAGAGCGTTCTGCGCAGCCCCGACGCCTTCGCCTGGCTGGCGCGGGTGCGGGAGAAGGACGAGCACACCTACAGCCACTCGCTGCGTGCCAGCATCTGGT
Organism: Microbulbifer rhizosphaerae; assembly: GCF_014191725.1. Classification (GTDB taxonomy): domain Bacteria; phylum Pseudomonadota; class Gammaproteobacteria; order Pseudomonadales; family Cellvibrionaceae; genus Microbulbifer; species Microbulbifer rhizosphaerae. Next base: position 95,839 of record NZ_JACHWZ010000007.1, on the reverse strand, counting down.
CGCTGGTATTCGGCCGCCATATCGGCCTACGGCGCCGCGAACTGATGCAGCTGGCTCTGGCCACATTGCTCAAGGACGTGGGCAAGCTGCGCCTCAGCCCCGAGGTGCTGCGGGTGGCGAAGCGGGATCCTCGGGCGGAGCTGGAATACCGCAAGTTCGTCGACCACAGCGTGCAAATGCTGGCGGCGGATGCGGATATGGATTCCCAGGTACTCGATATCGTCCACTGCCATTGTGAACAGCACGACGGCAGCGGTTACCCCCGAGGGCTTCGCGGGGACCGGATTCCGGTGTTGGCGCGAATGTGCGGCATTGTTACCTTCTACGACGAAATCACCAATCCCCGCGGTGTGGAAGCCCCGGCCGCACCGTCCCGGGCGGTGACACAGCTCTACGACCGGCGGGGAACTGCCTTCAACGAGCAGTTGACGGTGGAGTTTATCCAGTCCATCGGCCTCTATCCCACCGGTACCCAGGTGGAGCTCTCCACCGGCGAAGTGGCGGTGGTAGTGGAGCAGACCTATCAGCGGCGCTTGAAGCCGAAAGTGATGGTGGTGCTGGACCGGGACAAGCGGCCGCTGTCCGAGGGTCGGCTGTTCGATATGGCCGCCGCCGACGATCGCAGGCAAAAGCTGATCGAGCGAGGCAAACTCCCCTCCTGCGATGGCGTCACTATCGTGCAGGACCTGGAGCCCAGCCGCTTCCCCCAGGTGGATGTGGCCGCTGTGCGCGACAGCTATCTGGTCAGCCCGCAGGGGTTGCCGAATTTCCTCTCCCGCCTGCTGAAACGCTAACGTTAAGGGACCGCACCAGCAGCGTCAGCAGTGCCGACAGGAGTACCAGCGCGGCCAGCAGGCTCGCGAGCGCTTCGACGCCGATTCCCCGATCCAGCAGTACGCCCGCCACCAGCGGCGACACCGCCGTCGCCAGCACCATCGCCGCCTGGGAGACGGAGCGGATAGCCCCCAAGTGGCGGCTGCCGTAGCGCTCCGGCCAGAGGGCGCCGCCGGCGGTGCCTGTGCCGGCCTGGGTGATGCCGAGCAGCGTCAGGTAGACATAGGGCACCCAGCCGTCCCCACGCAATGACAGCAACAGCAGGCCGGCAATCATCGGCACCAGCGCCAGCGGCAGGCAGCGCCGGGCACCCAGGCGGTCGACCAGGCCGCCGGCCACGAACAGCATCAGCAGGTGGCCCAGGGCGTAGCCGCCGAAGGCGCCGGCCATTAGCGTCAGTGGCCAGCCGCGGCTCTCGCCGATGGCGCCCTGGTGGAAGAGCACCGCGGTCACCACAAAGGGCGTCATCAGCGCCGCCGGCAGCAGCAGGTAAAAGCCGGGATCGCGCAGTACCTGGGCGCGGGTGAAGCCGCTGTCGTCGCCGCTGCTTTGCGCACTTTCCCCCGACTGCCCGGCCCCGCCCGCGAGCGCCAACAGGCCCGGCAACACCAGCAGCACCAGCACCGCGGCGGAGGCGTACCAGGCGGTGCGCCAGCCACCCCACTGGATCAGCAGCGCGCCCCCGCCCGGCAGTATCGCCTCGGCCAGCGGAAAACCGATCGCGGCCAGGGCGATGACCTTGCCGCGGTTGTCGCTGAAGTAGCGGCCCGCGGTGGTCATGCCCAGGTGGGTCATAAAGCCCTGGCCGGCGAAACGCAGCAGGAAGAATCCCGGCAACAGTGCCCAGGCGGCGGGCGTGACGGCCATCAGCAGGCAGGCGGCGGCCAGCAGCAGGGTGACCAGCAGGGCGCTTCGGCGCAGCGGCCAGCGGTCCACCAGGCCGCCGCAGGCGAACAGCGCCAGGGCCGAGGCGAGCGTGGCGCCGCTGTAAATCATGCCGTAGTGAGCGTGGCTGAGGGAAAACTCGGCGCGCAGCGCACTGCCGAAAATCGAGATAAAAAATGTCTGGCCGAAACCGGATGCGGCTACGGCGAGCAGGGCGAAAAAGGCGAGATTTCCGTTGTGTCGAATAAAAGCGGGTAACATCGGTCGCAGTGGCTGGAGGTTGGTGACCCGGGATGTGAATTACAGCCCGGGCTCGAAAGAGTAGTTCCCCCGTCCCGCTTGCGGGACGCTTTTGACGGGATCAGTGGGTAGGGTGCGCCATGCGCACCACTAAATCAGGTCGCCGAGGTGTTGCCCCATTTTCACTGAGCTTTCCGCCTGCAGGGATTCCAGCCAGCGCACCCGGTCGGCGCCAAACAACAGGATCACCGTGGAACCCAGTTTGAAGCGGCCCATCTCCTCGCCTTTTTCGAGATGAACCGGCGTATTGTCGTCGTAATTGGTGGTGCGCACCTGGCGCTTGTGCGGGGTCACCAGCCCGGCCCATACGGTTTCGATACTGGCCACGATCATCGCTCCCACAAGAATCACGGCCATGGGGCCGACGGCGGTGTCGAACAGGCACACCACCCGCTCGTTGCGCGAGAACAGCCGCGGTACGTTTTTTGCGGTCACGGTATTGACCGAAAACAATTGGCCCGGCACATAGGTCATGCTCTTCAGGGTGCCGGCAATCGGCATATGTACCCGGTGGTAGTCCTTCGGCGACAGGTACATGGTGGCGAAGTGGCCGCCGGTAAACTTTGCCGCGGTGCCCGTATCGCCACCCACCAGCTCCAGCAGGCTGAAATCGTGGCCTTTGGCCTGGAAGATGCGCCCGTTGTGAATTTCCCCCAACTGGCTGACGCCGCCATCCGCGGGGCAGGCGAGAGTGCCTTCCCCCTCAACGATCGGGCGTGCGCTCTCTTTCAGGGCACGGGTAAAGAATTCGTTGAAACTCCGGTAGGCAGTGCAGTCCGGCTGCTCCGCCTCGGTCATATCCACATCGTATTTGCCCACGAACCAGCGGGTGAAGGGATCCTTGATCGCCTTGATACGGGTTTCCGCCAGCCAGCCGGCGGCGCGGGACAGGGCCCGTTGCGGGGCCAGGTATTGCAGTGTGGTAAACAGTTTGGGGTGCATAGAGTTAGTGTGATCCGTTTAAATTCTACTTTGTTCATGTAGCTGCTCGCCTCCCCTACCGCGTAGGGGAGGGCGGTGGCGGCCCTGCTGCCGGGGGCTGTTTGCGGGACACGCTGTGAATACATCCCTGTACGCTCTCCACGGCCATCCATGGCCGCAGAAGGTCCCGCAAACAGCCCCCGGCATCAGAGCCTTCGCATCTGACTCAATTATTCTTTTCGAGTCCCGAGTCCCGTTTTATTGTTCAACCGGTGTGTCCGGCAGATTTCCCCACTCACTCCAGGAGCCGGGATAGGCGCGGATATCGAAACCGAGGGATTTGCCCACCAGCCAGGTGAAACCGGAGCGGTGGTGGCTCTGGCAGTGGGTGACGATTTTGTGGCTGCCGTCGATGCCGAGTTCTGCGAGAAATTCGCGCGCATCGGTGCGGATGCGCAGGTCCCGCTGGGGGTCCATCAGCCAGGTCCACTCGCAGTTGACCGCGCCGGGAATATGGCCGCCTTTCAGCGCCTGCACCCGCTCGCCGCGGTATTCCTCCGGCGAGCGCGCGTCCCACACGAGAAAATCCTCATCGTTCAAGTGCCGCTTTATTTCCTCCGCCTCCATCAGCGGGGTGGTGTCGACATCGATGTCGATATCGCTTGGCTCGGATTGTACCGGTTCATTGGATAGCGGCAGTCCGGCGCCGCGCCAGGCGTGCATACCGCCGTTGAGATAGCTGTAGTTTCTGTGGCCGATCACTTCCAGGGTCCACAGAAAGCGTCCGGCCCAGCCGCCGCCCTCATCGTCGCAGGCGACCACATGATGTTTCGGATGCAGGCCCAGGGCGCGGAATACCTCCATCAGTCGCTCTTTGTCCGGCAGCTTGCCCGGCGCTGGCGGCGTGCCCGCCATCAGCGCCTGAAACGGCAGGTGCAGGGCGCCGGGAATATGTCCCGCGGCGTAGTTCTGTGCGGAACTCAGGTCCACCAGCAATAAATCCTCGCGCTCCAGCTGCGCGGCCAGCTCCTCTGGCTCAATAATCAGGGGCAACTCATTCAAAATTATTTCTCCGATTCCAGGCTGTTGCGCAAATGCAGAAAACTGTCCATTCGCCGCTCGCTGATCTCCCCGCGCAGCAGTGCCGCGCTGATGGCGCAGCCGGGTTCACCCTGGTGGCGGCAGTCGCGGAAGCGACAGTGTCCGATAAACGGACGGAATTCCACAAAGCCCTCCAGCAGTTGCGCTTCGCTCATATGCCAGAGGCCGAACTCGCGGATGCCGGGGGAGTCTATCAGATCGCCGCCGCTGGGCAGGTGGAAGAGTTCCGCGGCGGTGGTGGTGTGGGTGCCTTTCTGGGTCGCCGGGGAGAGTTCGCCGGTGCGCGCCCCGGCGGAGGGCAGCAGCGCGTTGATCAGTGAGGACTTGCCAACCCCGGACTGGCCCACGAACACGCTGGTGCCCTGGGCCAGGGTATCCAGCAGTTGCGGTAATCCATCGCCGGTGCGGGTGGACAGGCGCAGCACCGGGTAGCCCAGGCCGGGATAGGGCTGCAGCAGATCGGTCAGCGCTGTCTCGTTGTCTCTATCGATCAGGTCGATCTTGTTGAGCAGCAGCATCGGCGCTATGCCGGTGGCTTCGGCGGCCACCAGGTAGCGGTCGATGGCGTTGGCGTAGGGTTCGGGGTAGGGGGCGATCACGATCAGTATGCGGTCGATATTGGCGGCCACGGTCTTGAGTTCGCCGTAGCGGTCCGGCCGCTGCAACTCCGAGTGGCGCGCCAGGCGCGCACCCACCACGCCGCAGCCGCCGCTGGCTCCGCCGGTTGCCGGGCGCCAGGCCACACGGTCGCCGGTGACCAGGGTCTCGATATTGGCGCGCAGGTGGCAGCGTTGGCGCAGCTCGGGGTCGGCGTCGCTCTCCACCAGCACCTGAGTGCCGTAGTTGGCGATTACCAACCCGGTCTGCTCCGGACCCAGATCGCCTTCCTCCGCGATCTGCTCGGCGCCCTCCGTGCGCTTGCGCGCGCGCGCCTCCCGCTCCTGCTGGATCTTGGCGATACGCCACTGCTGGCGCCGGTTCAATTTGCGTTTACTCATAGTTGGCGGATTATACAGCGATACGGTAACTTGCTCTGACTTGCTACAAGGAGGCCCCCGTGGATCAGAACAATTTGATCTGGATCGACCTGGAGATGACCGGTCTCGATCCGGAAAAAGAGCGCATCATCGAGATCGCCACCATTGTCACCGACTCGCGCCTGAATATCCTCGCCGAGGGGCCGGCGATGGTGGTCCACCAGAGCGACACGCTGCTCGCCGCGATGGACGACTGGAACACCGAACAGCACGGTGGCTCCGGGCTGGTGGCGCGGGTGAAAGAGTCGCACATCTCCGAGCGGGAGGCGGAACGGGAGACCCTGGAGTTTCTGCGCCATTGGGTACCGGAGGGCGCCTCGCCCATGTGCGGCAACTCTATCGGCCAGGACCGCCGCTTCCTGGTGAAGTATATGCCGCAGTTGGAAAACTACTTCCACTACCGCAACCTGGACGTGAGCACGGTCAAGGAACTGGCGCGGCGCTGGCGCCCGGATGTGCTGGAGGGGGTGAAGAAAGAGAGCCGGCACCTGGCGCTGGACGATATCCGCGATTCCATCGAGGAACTGAAACACTACCGAGAGCATTTTTTCCGCCTCTGAACCTAATACTCCCCTCTCCCGCTTGCGGGAGAGGGGCCGGGGGAGAGGGGAGGAGGGTGCCATTAAGCAGGCCCAAGAGCGGCCCTGCTACCGGTATCTCTTTGCGGGACACGGGCTGGGCCCCCTCCCTTAATCCATCCCTGGAGGCTTGTCCGCGAGGTCCCTCTCGCAGACAAAACGGCAGGAGCCGTTTTGGACGCCGAAGGCGCCCGGAGGGCGAGGGCCATGGATGGCCCGAGTCACTGTCCCGCAAAGAGATACCGGCATCAGGGCCTTCGCTCTGACGTCGCAGTTCTTTCGGGGCTGTTACGAGGCGTAGGATGTAATAAGCGAAGCGCATTACACTGATGATTTACAGGCGTTTGATCTTTCGTTTCCTACGCCGCCCGCTGCGCAGCCGCGCCAATGCCCACTCGATATGCTCCACCACCAGTGGCGTCTCTCGGGGCAGCGCGCTTTCCAGCTCCCCGATCACCTCCGAGTCTGCCTCGCCGTTGCCCAGCGCCACCGCCAGATTGCGCCGCCAGCGCTCGTAGCCGATACGCCTTATCGCCGAGCCCTCGGTCCTGCGCAGGAACTCCTCCTCGCTCCAGCGGAATAATTGCAGCAGGTCGCCGTCGTCCAGGCCGTGGCGCGGGTAGAAATCTCCCTCGGCGGTGGGTTTGGCGAATTTGTTCCAGGGGCAGATGATCTGACAGTCGTCGCAGCCGAAGACCCGGTTGCCCATGGGTTCGCGGAATTCCTCGGGAATTGCGCCCTTGTTCTCGATGGTGAGATAGGAAATACAGCGGCGTGCGTCCAACTGATAGGGGCCGACAAAGGCGTCGGTGGGGCAGACCTTGAGGCAGGCGGTGCAGTCGCCGCATTGGTTTGGTTCTTCGCTCCCGTCCACCGGCAGCGCCAGATTGGTGTAGATCTCGCCGAGAAAAAACCAGGACCCGGCGCCGGAGTTGATCACCATGCAGTTCTTGCCGATCCAGCCCAGCCCCGCTTTCTCCGCCAGCGCGCGCTCCATCACCGGGGCGCTGTCGGTGAAGGCGCGGCCGGAGGATTCGATGCCATGCTCCTCGCACCAGGCGTCGATTTTCTGCGCCAGCTGCGCGAGGCGCTTGCGGATCAGCTTGTGGTAGTCCCGCCCGGTGGCGTAGCGGGACACGTAGGCTTTGCCCGAATCCTTCAGCACTCGCACGGGCTGGGTATCCGGCGGCAGGTAGTCGAGCCGCGCGCTGATCGCGCGCAGGGTGCCCGGCTGCAGCAGCTCCGGCCGCCAGCGCTTTTCCCCGTGGGCGCCCATCCACTCCATATCGCCGTTATAGCCCGCCGCCAGCCACTCGCGCAGACGCTCGCCGTGCCGCTCCAGGTGGCAGTCGGTGATGCCGATCTGTTGGAAACCCAACTCGCGGCCCCAGATTTTGATCTGGGCCGCCAGCTCGGGGAGTGGGGAAGCTGTCATCGAGTGTTTAAGCGAGGAGCGGTATAATTTCGCCCATTTTGCCACAGATTACTTTTTAACCGTATCGGGAGCCCCATGCATATCCAGCCCTCCGCCCCGCCACAATCCCTGTACAGCGCAGAATCGGTGCGGGAACTCGACCGCCGGGCGATGGCGGCGCTGGACATTCCCTCCATCGCACTGATGAAACGCGCCGGCCGTGCCGCCTTTGCCGAGCTTCAGCGGCGCTGGCCGGAAGCGAAGCGGCTGCAGGTATTTAGCGGCGGCGGCAACAACGGCGGTGACGGCTATGTGATCGCCGCGCTGGCGGCACAGAAGCAGATACCGGTGACCGTCTACGCCTGCGTCGCGCCGGACGAGCTGAAGGGCGACGCGCTGGAGGCCTGCCGCTTCGCCGGGCGCGAGGGCGCCCACATCGTGACCTCCCTGCTGGAAATGAACGCGGACGACGGCGATACCGTCACCGTGGACGCACTGCTGGGCACCGGCTTTCAAGGGTCGCTGCGCGAGAATGTCGCCGCCGCGGTGGAACGGATCAACCGCGCCGCAGGCCCGGTGCTGGCGGTGGATATCCCCTCCGGCCTCAGCGCCGATGCCGGCGCCGCGGAGCAGGCGGTGCGCGCGGATGCCACCGTCACCTTTATTGGCCGCAAGTTTGGTCTCCACTGCGGTCGCGGCCCGGCGCTCTGCGGCGAGGTGGTATTCGAGAGCCTGGGCGTGCCGGACAGTGTGTACGGCGATTTACAGCCCCTGGTTCGGCGCTACGACAGCGACAGCCTGGCGCGGCTGCCGCGGCGCGCGGCGGACAGTTACAAAAACCAGTTCGGCCATATCCTGATTGTGGGCGGGGACAGCGGTTTTGGCGGCGCCGCGCTGATGGCGGCGGAGTCGGCGGCCCGCGCCGGCGCAGGCCTTATCTCACTGGCCACGCGACCGGAGCACCTGCCCGCGGCGCTCACCCGCTGCCCGGAAGTAATGGCCCGCCCGGTGATCTCCGGCCAGGAACTGGAGCCGCTGCTGGAATCCCCCGACGTGATCGCCGTGGGCCCCGGCCTCGGCCGCGCGCCCTGGGGAGAGCAATTGCTGGCTCGCGCCGGGCGCGCGCAGGCGCCCCTGGTGCTGGATGCGGATGCATTGAATATCCTCGCCGGCGGCAGGGTGCTGGCGGGCCTGAAGCGGGACGACTGGGTGCTCACCCCTCACGTGGGCGAGGCCGCGCGGCTGCTGGATTGCGACACCGCTGAAGTCCTCGCGGACCCCCGCGCGGCGGCGATTGCAATTCAGCAGAAATTCAGCGGCGTGGTGATACTAAAGGGCGCCGGTACTCTGATCGCCCACGCCGGTGGCGTGGACCTGCTCAACAGCGGCAACCCGGGCATGGCCTCCGGCGGTATGGGCGACCTGCTCACCGGCGTCGTCGCCGCGCTGATCGGCCAGCGAATGGACATCGTAGAGGCGGCGCGGCTGGCGGTATGGCTGCACGGTGAGGCGGGCAACTGCGCGGCGCAAGACGGTCAGCGCGGCCTGCTGGCCACCGACCTGTTGCCCTGGGTGCGGCGCTTGGTGGATTGATGACAGTGGAACTGAAGCTGCAACTGGCGGACGAAGAGGCGACCGTGGCCGCGGGCGAGGCACTGGGCCGCGCCTGCCTGGCAACCGGCCTGCGAGACAGCCTGGTGGTGTTTCTACGCGGACAGCTGGGCGCAGGCAAAACCACCTTCTGCCGCGGTGTACTGCGTGCCTTTGGCCACCGGGGGTCGGTCAAGAGTCCCACCTACACCCTGGTGGAGCCCTACGAGCTGGGTGCGCAGCGGGTCTTCCATTTCGACCTGTACCGCCTGGGGGATGCCGAGGAACTGGAGTTTATGGGGGTGCGGGACTACTTCACCCCGCACAGCCTGAGCCTGGTGGAGTGGCCGGAGCGCGGTGCCGGAGTGTTGCCGGACGCGGACCTGCTGGCGGAATTGGAGGTGGCCGGCCGCGGCCGGCAACTGCATCTGCGAACGCAATCGGAGGCCGGTTCGACCGTCCTGGCGGCAGTGCAAAAGTTGCTATAAAAGTTGCCATACAAAAGAGTTGCAAAGGAATAGCGGAACAATGATCAGGGCTTTAACTATCGCGCTGTCGGTGTTCTTCACCCTCGCGGCGCAGGCCGCGACGGAAGTGGAAGGGGTGCGCCTGTGGCGCGCGCCGGACCACACGCGCCTGGTGTTCGACCTGAGCGGGCCCGCGGAACACAAGTTGTTCACCCTGAGCGGTCCCCACCGGGTGGTGATCGATGTGGAGGACACCAGCCTGGGCGCGCAACTGGACGAACTGCAGCTGGAAGACTCGCCCATCGAGCGCCTGCGCCACGGCCGACACAATGAAAAAGACCTGCGCGTGGTATTGGACCTCAAGCAACAGGTCAAGCCGCGCAGCTTTGCCCTGCGCCGCCACGAGCAATTGCCGGACCGCCTGGTGATTGATCTCTACGACCGGGTGCAGAGTGAGGAAAAGACCCTGCAGCAGGTAAGTCGGGAGCGGGACATCGTGATCGCCATCGACGCCGGCCACGGCGGCGAGGACCCGGGAGCGCTGGGCCCCGGCGGCCTGCGCGAAAAAGATGTGGTGTTGGCGATCAGCAAGGCGCTGCACAAAAGCATCGGCCAAAAACGCGGCTTCTCCGCCAAGCTGGTGCGCACCGGTGACTATTACATTCCACACCGCGACCGGGTGAAGAAAGGCCGCGAGCTGCGTGCCGATCTTTTTGTCTCCATCCACGCGGACGCCTTCCACAACAAGAATGCCCGCGGTGCCGGCGTCTACGCGGTGTCCTCCCGCGGCGCCACCAGTGAGACAGCGCGCTTCCTGGCCCAACGGGAGAACGAGTCCGACCTGATCGGCGGCGCCGGCAGCCTGAATCTGGGCGACAAGGACGACACCCTGGCCGGCGTACTCCTGGACCTGTCCATGACCGCCACCATGAACGCCAGCCTGAATATCGGTGCCAGCGTACTCGACGCCATTGGCGGTTTTACCCATCTGCACAAAAAACGGGTGGAGCAGGCCAACTTTGCCGTGCTGCGCTCGCCGGACGTGCCCTCGATCCTGGTGGAGACCGGCTTCATTACCAACCCCCAGGAAGCGCGGCGCCTGCGCGACCCGAATTTCCAGCGCCGGCTGGCGGAAAAACTCAGCGAGGGTATAGTGGCGCACTTCACCGCGCGCCCGCCGGCTGGCAGCTGGCTGGCCGCCAACCGCGACAAGGTGGATCGCCGCCACACCATTGCTCGCGGCGACACTCTCTCCGGCATCGCCGCGCGATACAATGTCTCCGTTGGCTCGCTGAAAGAGGCCAACGGCATAGACAGCACGGTGATCCGTGTGGGGCAGACCCTGACCATCCCTTCCGGCTGAAGGGTTGGTCTCTGAATACGAAAAATGCTGTAGGAGCGGTTCCCGCTAACTTGTTTGTAATTTTATGTCTGATCGCATCCAGCAACTCTCCCCCCGTCTCGCCAACCAGATCGCCGCCGGCGAAGTGGTGGAGCGACCTGCGTCAGTAATCAAGGAACTGCTGGAAAACAGTCTCGATGCCGGTGCCACACGGCTGGAAGTGGATGTCGACAGCGGCGGGATCAAGCGCATCCGGATACGCGATAATGGCAAGGGCATCGACAAGGAAGACCTGGCCCTGGCCCTGGCCCGCCACGCCACCTCCAAGATCCACGCACTGGAGGATCTGGAGTCGGTGGCCACCCTGGGTTTTCGCGGTGAGGCGCTGGCCAGTATTTCCTCGGTGGCGCGCCTGCAGCTGACCAGCAGCCGCGACGAATCCGGCAAGGGCTGGCAGGTCAGCGCGGAGGGCCGCGAGATGCAGGCGCAGCTGGCCCCGGCAGCACACCCCCGGGGGACCACCGTGGATGTGCGCGATCTCTTCTTCAATACCCCGGCGCGGCGCAAGTTCCTGCGCACCGAGAAAACCGAATTCAACCGTATCGACGACACCGTCAAACGCCTGGCGCTGTCCCGTTTCGACGTGTCCATCAGTCTGCGCCACAACGGCAAAGGGGTGCACAACCTGCGCGCCGGCAGTGGGCGGGTGGAGATGGAGCGGCGCGTGGCGCAGCTGTGTGGCCCGGCGTTTATGCAGAATGCGCTGCATATCGAGGTGGAGCGCAGCGGCCTGCGCCTGTGGGGTTGGGTTGCGGAGCCGGCCTTCTCCCGCTCCCAGGCAGACCTGCAGTTCTTTTACGTCAACGGCCGCGCCATCCGCGACAAGGTGGTGAGCCACGCGGTACGCCGCGCCTTTGCCGACGTGCTCTACCACGGCCGTCACCCGGCGTTTGTGCTCTACCTGGAACTGGACCCGGCCTCGGTGGACGTGAACGTGCACCCCACCAAGCACGAGGTGCGCTTCCGCGATAGCCGGCTGGTGCACGACTTCCTGTTCGGTTCCCTGCACCGGGCGCTGGCGGACGTCAGGCCCGGGCAGCGGGAGGAGCGCGAACAGCCGGAAACCGAAACCGTCAGCGGTATCGCCGCCGGCGAATTCGCCGGCCAGCAGAAAATGCCGCTGTCTTCCCGGCCTTCGCCGGGGGATCTGCAGCAGCAGATGCAGAATTACGGCACTCTGCATCAGCCATACACCGGCGTGGCCGAAGCTGCACCTCCGGCCTCCTCGCAATCGGGCGCTGCTGCGCAGCGCTTGCCGAGCTGGAGCTCGGCGGTCCCGGGCAGCTCCGCGCTCCCGCCTGAAACCAGCGAAGAGGAAACGCCGCCCCTCGGCTACGCCCTGGCCCAGCTCCACGGCATCTACATCCTGGCCCAGAACGAGCAGGGCCTGATCGTGGTGGATATGCATGCGGCCCACGAGCGTATCGTCTATGAACAGATGAAAGCCGCCCACGCCGCCGGTGGCGTCCGTGCGCAGCCGCTACTGGTGCCGGTGAGTTTGGCGGTGAGCCAGCGCGAGGCGGACTGTTTCGAGGAGCGCACCGAAGTGTTCACCGTCCTGGGCTTTGTGTTGCAGCGGGCCGGACCGGAAACCCTTCTGGTGCGCCAGGTGCCGACGATGCTGCACGGGGCGCCGGTGGAACAGCTGGTGCGCGACGTGCTCTCGGACCTGTTGGCCCAGGGCGGTAGCGACCGCATCGGCGAGCGCATCAACGAGATACTGTCCACCATGGCCTGCCACGGCTCAGTGCGCGCCAACCGCCGCCTGACCCTGCCGGAGATGAACGCATTGCTGCGGGATATGGAGCGCACCGAGCGCAGCGGCCAATGCAACCACGGCCGGCCCACCTGGACGCAGGTAAAGCTGGCGGATATGGACAAGTGGTTTATGCGGGGGCAGTGAATAATGCGGAATGAGGACAAATTTGTCAGGAATAAATTTGCATAGCCGAAGGCTACCCGCGAAGCGGGTGGAGCACAGGGATGTGCTCCATGAATGTGGAATGCGGAGTGGTGGTGAGGAAGAGGATTCCGCATTCCGCATTCCGCATTCCGAATTGCCGCAGGCCATTTTCCTGATGGGTCCTACGGCCTCCGGCAAGACCGACCTGGCCATGGCGCTCGCCGACCACCTGCCGGTGGAGCTGATCAGTGTGGATTCGGCACAGGTCTACCGCGGGCTGGATATCGGCGCCGCCAAACCTTCAGCGGAAGAACTGGCGCGCCATCCCCACCGGTTGATCGACATCTGCGATCCCAGTGAGGCCTATTCCGCCGGCCGCTTCCGCGAAGACGCGCTGGCGGCCATGGCGGAAATTACGGTGGCGGGAAAAATTCCACTGCTGGTGGGGGGAACCATGCTGTATTTTCGCGCTCTATTGCACGGCATGGCGGAGTTGCCCACAGCCGATTCCGCGGTGCGAGCGGAAATCGAGGCGCGCGCGGCGAAGGAGGGATGGCCGGCGCTGCACCGGGAACTGGCGCAAGTGGACCCGGAACTGGCCGCCGAACTGCACCCCAATCACTCGGTGCGTATCGAGCGCGGCCTGGAAGTTTACCGGTTGACCGGCAAGCCCCTCTCGCAACTGCGCCGCGAACAGCATCGGGATTCGGTGGCCGGGCACTACCAGTTGAGACAGCTGGCGCTGCTGCCGCGGGACCGGGCCCTGCTGCACGAGCGCATCGCCCGGCGCTTCCGGCGTATGCTGAAGAAGGGCCTGATGGAGGAGGTGGCGGCGCTGCGCGACCGCGGCGACCTGCATCCGGACCTGCCGGCGATCCGCGCGGTGGGCTATCGCCAGGTGTGGCAATACCTGGAGGGTGAAATCGGCTATGACGAGATGGTTGAGGCGGGAATCGCCGCCACCCGCCAACTGGCCAAGCGCCAGCTGACCTGGCTGCGCCGCTGGCCGGACGTGGCGGGTGTTTACGCGCAGGAGCCCGACGGCCGAGTGCGCAAAAATGACGAAATATTGGCGGAAGCCTTGAAATTTCTCACCTGAGCAGCCATAACGTCTGTGGGCGAGACCTACTCAGTCAGTTTTTCACGAGTCCGGCAACTTCCGGCTCTTTTTTTGTACGCATTCAACCAATCTGCTTGGCTCGCGGCTTGCGCGGGCACGGTTATTGACTGCACAACGCGCTTTATTTTGACAAGGAGAAAAAAGATGTCAAAAGGGCACAGCTTACAAGACCCTTACCTTAACGTACTGCGCAAAGAGCGCATCCCGGTTTCAATCTATCTGGTTAACGGCATCAAGCTTCAGGGGCAAATAGAATCTTTTGATCAGTTTGTGGTTCTGTTGAAAAATACCGTCAGCCAAATGGTGTACAAACACGCCATCTCCACTGTAGTGCCGTCCCGTGCGGTGCGCGTGCCGCTGCTCAACCCAGCGGCGCAGCAGGGGGCCGGCATGGAGGGCCAGGGGGAAGGTGGCGAGCGGGAAACTTTCAGCTGATCCCATCGCAACCCGACACCTCCCGGCTGGGGGCCAGCAGACAGAGGTCCAACGGCCATCTGTCTGCTGGCCCCTGCCTCCCGCCTTCTGAAACGCTGCCTTCTGAAACGAGAGTTACCTTTGTTTTTTGACCGACCGGAATCCGGAGAGCTCGCGGTGCTGGTGCACCTGGAGCTGTCCGCTGTCGATAGTCCAGACGATCCGCGTGAATTCGAGGAACTGGCCCTGTCTGCCGGCGCCGATCCCGTGGCCTTTATCTTCGGCCAGCGCTCCGCGCCGGACCCCAAGTCTTTTGTCGGCCGCGGCAAGCTGGAGGAAATCCAGGGGGCAGTAGAGGAGCACGGCGCTGAACTTGTGATCTTCGACCACAGCCTGTCCCCCAGCCAGGAACGCAATCTCGAAAGAGAGCTGCGCTGCCGGGTGCTGGACCGCACCGGGCTGATTCTGGATATCTTCGCCCAGCGTGCCCGCACCCACGAGGGCAAGCTGCAAGTGGAACTGGCGCAACTGCGTCATATGGCCACCCGCCTGGTGCGCGGCTGGACTCACCTGGAGCGGCAGAAGGGCGGTATCGGCCTTCGCGGTCCCGGCGAGACCCAACTGGAAACCGACCGCCGGCTACTGCGCGCGCGCATCGATTCCATTGAGAAGAAGCTGGAAAAGGTGCGCCGCCAGCGCGAGCAGGGCCGTCGCGCCCGCTCCCGCGCTGAGGTGGCCACCGTCTCTTTGGTGGGCTATACCAACGCCGGCAAGTCCACCCTGTTCAACCGCCTCACCGACGCGGACGTCTATGTGCGGGACCAGCTGTTCGCCACCCTGGACCCCACCATGCGCCGGGTGGAACTGCCCAGTGTCGGCGCGATGATCCTGGCGGACACCGTGGGCTTCGTTTCCCACCTGCCGCACCGGCTGGTGCAGGCGTTTCGGGCCACCCTGGAGGAGGCCGCCAGCGCGACCCTGCTGCTGCACGTGGTGGACGCCTCGGCTGAGAATCGGCTACATCTGATGGAAGAGGTACAGAATGTGCTGGCGGAAATCGACGCCGGCGACCTGCCGCAACTGGTGGTATATAACAAAATCGATCTGCTCGAAGACAGTGAGCCACGTATCGAGCGGGACGACCGCGGAGTGCCGCGGGCGGTGTGGCTGTCCGCCGCCAGCGGGGCGGGCTGCGACCTCCTGATCGAGGCCGTCGCCGAGCGCCTGGGCGAGCAGATGGTGAGCGGGCTGCTGGTGACCCGCCCGCAGCAGTCGCGCTTGCGGGCGCAGCTATATGAGATCAACGCGGTGCAAGATGAGCATTTCCGCGATAATGGCGACTGCGAGCTGCAACTGCTGCTGCCCCGCAGCGACCTGCAGCGCCTGCTGGCGCCCTATGCCGGCGGGGACGAAGGGCCGCGTTGGCAGCCCGAGGAACGGCCGTAATTCCGTGCTGAACAATGCTAGAATCTCGCCTCGAGCGATAAAGGTTAACGATCAGAGTTGGAGTATCTAAATGGCCTGGAACGAACCGGGTGGTAACAACAAGGATCCCTGGGGTGGTGGCAACCGCAAAGGGGGTGGTCCGCCGGACCTGGATGAGTTGTTGCGCAAGCTGCAGCAGAAGCTGAACAGCCTGTTCGGTGGTGGTCCCGGCTCAGGCGCCGGCGACCAGGGCAGGTTTCCCTGGATGCTGGTAATCATCGTGCTGGCGGTGCTTTATGGCCTGCTGGGCTTCTACCAGGTCAACGCCAACGAGGCCGCGGTGGTACTACGCCTGGGCAAATACCACACCACCGAGACCGCCGGCCTGCACTGGAATCCACCGTTGGTCGACAGCGTCACCAAGGTGAATATGACCGAGGTGCGCACCGAGCGCACCACCGGGCAGATGCTCACCGAGGATGCCAATATCGTCGACGTGGTGCTCACCGTGCAGTGGCATGTCGACAATGCGGAGTCCTATGTGCTGCGCGTGCGCGATCCGCTGAAGAGCCTGCAGGAGGCCACCGACAGCGCCCTGCGCCACGTGGTGGGCTCCACCAGCCTCAACGGGGTCATTTCCCAGAAGCGTACCGAGGTGTCCGCCGACACCGAAAAGCGCCTGCAGGATTACCTGAATCTCTACCAGACCGGCATCCGCATCGATGTGGTCAACCTCACCGACGCCAAGGCGCCGCGGGAAGTACAGGATGCCTTCGACGATGTCACCAAGGCGCGCGAGGACGAGGTGCGCCTGCAGAACGAAGCCCAGGCCTACGCCAACCAGGTGATTCCGGTGGCCCGCGGTCAGGCGCAGCGGATCATCGAGGAGGCCGAGGCGTACAAATCCCGTGTGGTGGAGAGCGCGCGCGGTGAAGCGGTGCGCTTCGAGAAGCTGCTCGCCGAATACGAGCGCGCTCCTCAGGTCACCCGCGAGCGCCTGTACCTGGACGCGGTGCAGCAGGTGATGGCCAGCGCCTCGAAAGTGATGGTCGACGTGGAGGGGGGCAACAACATGATGTACCTGCCCCTGGATAAGCTGGGCCGGGAGAGCGGCGCCCAAGCCGTGCAGGGCAGGGAAGTATCACCGGTAGTGATCGACGAGATCTACCAGCGGGTGGTCGACCGCCTGCGCACCGAGGCCGCCAACAGCCGCCGCAGCCAGAATGTCCGCTAAGGGGGTGAGGGAATGAACAACAGAACACTGGTTATTGTCGCCGCGCTGCTGCTTGCAGTGCTGGCAATCTCCTCCAGCGCCTTTGTGGTCAAGGAAACCGAAAAGGCGGTGCTGCTGAGGTTTGGTGAACTGATCCGCACCGACTACGAACCCGGACTCTACTTTAAGCTTCCGCTGGTGCACGAACTGCGCAAGTTCGACGCGCGTATCCAGACGGTGGATTCCAGCCCGGTGCGCATGTTGAACAAGGAAAACAAGTTCATGATGGTGGACTCCTACGCCAAGTACCGCATCTTCGACGTGGCGCGCTTCTACGTCGCCACCCGCGGCGACCAGAGCAATGCGGTGCGTCTGCTGGCGGAGCAGATCAACGACCGCCTGCGCAACCAGTTCGGCGTGCGCGACCTGCACGAGGTGGTCAGCGGCCAGCGGGACGAACTGATGGGGGATATCACCAAGAACCTCAACGAGGTGGCGCAGACGAACCTGGGGGTTGAAGTGATCGACGTGCGGGTCAAGCGCATCGACCTGCCGCCGGAGGTGTCCGAGTCGGTGTTCCAGCGTATGCGCGCCGGGCGGGAACTGGAGGCCCGCGACCACCGCGCCAAGGGTGAGGAGGCCAGTGAGCGCATCCGTGCCGACGCCGATCGCCAGAAGGTGGTGATCCAGGCCGAGGCCTATCGCCAATCGGAGGAGATCCGCGGTGCCGGCGACGCCGAGGCTGCGGCTATCTATGCGGGAGCCTTCAACAAGAACCCGGAGTTCTACCGCTTCACCCGCAGTCTCCAGGCCTACAAGTCGTCCTTCAACGATAAGTCGGACATGCTTCTGGTGGATCCGGAGAGCGAGTTCTTCCGCTACCTGAAGGACCCGGAGGGCAGGTAACTTTTTGCACGGACCCGGGACCGCGGAGCTCCAGCTCCGCATGCGGGCCGCAGGCCCGCTGCCCTCCTCGCAAGCCGGCGCGGGCCAAAACCCCTACCTCCCCGCAAACACTTGATGGTAAAATCACGCAAACCGGGCCGCCGCCCGGTTTTTTAATGTGGGCCATCCAGGACTCTTACCCTGCGGCTGTTCAAAACGGCAACCCCCGCCGTTTTGTTGTGGGCGGAATCCGCCCTGTGCTGCCGGTACCCGGGGGATCTGGCCGAAAGTGCCCCGGCGCTTTCGTGTGTGGGACGAGACCGTGTGGGAAGAACTGGCGCAGGCGTTTTGCCTGCTGCTGATAATCGAGGGGCTGCTGCCTTTCCTCTACCCCGAGCGCTGGCGCCGGTTGGTGCAGCGGCTGGCGACTGTGGACAACCGCAGCCTGCGCACCGCGGGACTGGTCAGCATGCTGGCCGGCCTGGCCCTCCTCTACTTACTGCGTTGATGACAGCTTTTTCACTATGACCCGAGCCGATCGCTGGATGCTGCCGGATGGCATCGCGGAAATCCTCCCCGCCGATGCCGTGCAGATAGAAACCCTGCGCCGCCGCCTGCTGGACCTCTACCACAGTTGGGGTTACGAACTGGTTATTCCGCCCATGGTGGAGTTCACCGATTCCCTGCTGGTCGGCATGGGCCGCGAACTTGAACTCAGTACCTTCAAGGTCACCGACCAGTTGTCCGGCCGCACGCTCGGCATCCGCGCGGATATCACCCCCCAGGCCGCGCGCATCGACGCTCACAGCTTCCCTCGCGCCGGTGCCAACCGGCTCTGCTACGCCGGGCAGGTACTGCACACCCGTCCGCGCACTCCGATGGGCTCGCGCGCGCCTATCCAGATCGGAGCGGAACTCTACGGTGTGGAGACCCTGGGGGCGGATCTCGAAGTCATCTCCCTGATGCTGGAGAGCCTGCTCGCCGCCGGTGTACAGCAGATTCACCTGGACCTCGGCCATGTGGCCATCTACCGCAGCCTGGCACAGGTGGCGGGGTTGGACGACGAGCAGTGGCGGGAGCTGTTTGCTCTGTTGCAGAGCAAGGCCAGCGCCGATATCCAGCGGTGGGTCGCAGATAATGTCAGCGAGCCCCGCGCGGCGGTCTGGCTGCGCGAACTGCCGAGGCTGGCCGGCGGCCGCGAATGCCTGACGCACGCGCGGGAACTCTTCGACGGCGCCCCGGCCCCCCTCGGCCAGGCGCTGGCGGATCTGCAGCGCGTTGCGGACTCCCTGGCCCGGCGCTACCCCGCGGTGGAACTGTTTTTCGACCTAAGCGAAGTGCGCGGCTACGACTACGAGACCGGACTGGTGTTCGCCGCCTACACACCCGGCCACGGCCAGGCGCTGGCCAATGGCGGCCGTTACAATGGCATCGGCGCGGTGTTCGGTCGTGAGCGGGCGGCCACCGGGTTCAGTACCGACCTTGTGGCGCTCAACACCCTGGGCAGGGAAGCGGAACCCGAGGCCGGGGCCATACTGGCACCGGCGGGTGACGGCGAGGCACTGTGGTGCGCGGTGGAAAAACTGCGCCGCCAGGGGGAGGTGGTGATCGGTGCACTGCCGGACGGTGCCGAGGGCGAACTGCTCGCCCGCTGCGACCGGGAGCTGGTACTGGAAAATGGCGACTGGGTGGTGAAGCCGCGCGGCTGACACAGCTGGGATTTATTGAGCTTTGTAGGAGCGGCCGTTGGCCGCGATCGACTCTTCCGAGTAAACCTGAACCCGATCGCGGCCAACGGCCGCTCCTACAGTGGAATTTGAGTTAACGACGAGATTCGCGTAAATGGGCAAGAATGTAGTGGTGCTGGGCACTCAGTGGGGCGATGAGGGCAAGGGCAAGATCGTCGACCTGCTGACGGAAAAAGTGGCGCTGGTGGTGCGCTTCCAGGGCGGCCACAACGCCGGTCACACCCTGGTGATCGACGGCGAGAAAACCGTGCTGCACCTGATCCCCTCCGGCGTGCTGCGTCCCGGCGTCACCTGCCTGATCGGCAACGGGGTGGTACTCTCGCCAGAGGCCCTGATTGCGGAAATGACCGAGCTGGAAGCCAAGGGCGTACCGGTGCGCGAGCGCCTGCGCCTGTCCCCGGCCTGCCCGCTGATCCTGCCGGTGCATGTGGCCCTGGACCAGGCGCGGGAAAAGGCTCGCGGCAGCAAGGCCATCGGCACGACCGGCCGCGGCATAGGCCCAGCCTACGAGGACAAGGTGGCCCGCCGCGGCCTGCGGCTGGGGGACCTGTGCAACTGGGACAACTTCTGCGGACAGTTGAAAGAGTTGCTCGAATACCACAACTTCTCCCTTGCCCAGTACTACAAAGTGGACCCGGTGGACTACGACGCCGTGGTCGCCGAGGCTGCGGGGTGGCGCGACCAGTTGGTGCCGATGATCTCCGATGTGGCGGACATGCTGCACTGCGCCCGCGAGCGCGGCGAACATATCCTGTTCGAGGGCGCCCAGGGCTCCCTGCTGGATATCGACCACGGCACCTACCCCTTTGTGACCTCCTCCAACACCACTGCCGGCGGTACTGCCACCGGCTCCGGTTTTGGCCCCCTGTACCTGGACTATGTGCTGGGGATCACCAAGGCCTATACCACCCGTGTGGGCGGTGGACCTTTCCCAACCGAGCTTGAGTGCGACGTGGGCCGCCACCTGGGCGAAAAGGGCCACGAGTTTGGCGCCACCACCGGCCGCCAGCGCCGCACCGGCTGGTTCGACGCGGTGGCGGTGCGTCACGCGATCCGCATAAACAGCATCTCCGGCCTGTGCCTGACCAAACTGGACGTGCTGGACGGTCTTGAGGAAGTGAAGATCTGCGTCGGCTACCGCAACAGTGCCGGTGAGGAAGTGCCGGTACCCTTCGACGCGGCCGGCTGGGAGGGTGTGGAGCCGGAGTACGAAGTGATGCCCGGCTGGAGCGAGAGCACTTTCGGCGTGCGCCGCGAAGCGGAACTGCCGCAACCCGCGCGCGACTATATTGCCCGCATTGAGGAACTGGTGGGTGCGCCCATCGATATCATCTCCACCGGTCCGGATCGCAATGAGACCATCGTGCGCGAATCCTCCGCGCTGTGTGAAATGGGTATTCATAACCCCAGCCGCTAGTGTGATGTAAGGTACTAATTGTGTATATCAGAGCCCCCCAAATTGTTCACAGTTAGGCGCAGCTCGCAACACCACACTAGGCTGTCCGGCTTAGCCCTAGGGGGCAAGACCGCCAGGGATGGCGGAAGTGCAGAATATGCAGGAGCACTCTTATGCCCGCGCGTACCAAAAAGTCTATACCTCTCTGGCAGCAAACCGGCAAGCGCAGGCAGAAAGTAATCAACACCCTGATCAAGGATGTGCAGCACAGCCCTTTCGAGGCTCGGCGACCCGAAACCCCTCGAGCACCAGTGGACCGGTCTCTGCGAGCCCAGGGGGCGCGCATCCAGTCAAGGTTGCGGCCGCCAGCAATACTCTAATCTTCCTTCGGAACATGGACTTTAAATCTGATGCTGGTACCGGCACCTGGTTTGCTGTCGATCACAAGCTCTCCCCCTAGCATAAGAGCGCGCTCCTGCATCCCGGCCAAGCCAAAGGAGTGTTTTTTCGCCTTTCCCGACTCAAATCCCTTGCCGTTGTCCTCTATCAGCATTTCCAATTCCTGGCCGGGAAACCTGATACTGACCCGCACCCTGGTTGCCAATGCATGGCGGGCCACATTCGTCAGTGACTCCTGCAGGATGCGGAAGATAGCGGTGATATACTTGTCGCTAAGATTGATATCCTCAGCATCCACCTCAAGCTGGCACTCGATGCCTGTCTTTTTGGAGAACTCCTCCACCAGCCATTCCAATGCCGAGCTGCCACCCATATCCAGTTGTGCCGGCCGCAGGCTGGCCGCTATGCTCCGCGAGACACTAATGGTTTGATCGATCAACTGATTCAGGCTCCTGGTCCGATCGACTATCGCAGGTTCCTTGTCCTCGCACAGCATGCGGATACCGGATATCTCCATTCTCATGGTGGTCAGATACTGGCCTAAATCATCGTGAATATCGCGAGCGATACGTTTACGCTCTTCTTCCCGTACGAACTCCAACCTGGCCGCCAAGCGACGCAACAAGGCGTTCGAATGGCGCAGCCGCCATAAAAAATAGGCTGTGCCGCTAAGCAGCAGTAGGCAGCCCACCAGCAAGGTAAACAACCATAACTGCTGTAATACCTTTCGCTGTAGCTCCTTATTAGTATTTTCCCGTTCCAGCAGCAGAATACGATGAGCCTTGTCCTTTGACTCATAGCGTTTCTGCAGTTCTTCCAGACGTTGCGCACGTTCTGATTGAAACAGCTCCTCCCTCAGGAGCCGTTGTTCGAGCAAGGCCTGTGCCTGTTGCTTATATTGCCCTGCCATCTGATACAAGCCGGCCAGTTCTCCCAGGAGGTCCTGCAAATCCGCTTTATTATAATTTTTGCGCAGCATTTTCACGCTTTGTTCCAACAAGGGCAGGCCCCGCCCATGGTCGCCCTGTCTTATGTAAAGCGAGCCCAGGTTGAAGAGGGCGTGGCTTTCGACTTCTTTATTTCCCCGTTCTCTCGCCTTGGCCAAAGCGGCTTCCAGCATCGGCCCGGCGCTCTCGTATTGTCCGGTTTGGAGATAGGTGTCCCCTATGTCGTTAAGATAAATCAGTTCGACAGTCTTATCGTCCAGTTGCCTGGCCCAGTGCAGGGCCTGCCGGCCGCTCTCCCTGGCCTGTTCGTACTGTTGCTGCATGCTTTCAATATAGCCCTTCAACCGGTACAGATGCGGCAACTCGATGCCGCCCTGATGTTCATGGGCCATTTTGATCGTTGACTGCAGCAGGGCGGTCGCCTCCGCCCAATTCTGCTGATCGGTATAAATATAGGCAATCTGCTTGTTCAGCGAGATCCAGCGCAGGACTTTCCGCTGGTTATCGATGGCCAGGACCGCTTCAAGGGATTGGTTAAAGTGCGTGAGCGCCCTTTCGTATTCGCTGTTATCCCTATGGAGCCGGCCAAGCAGATTATGGCCGATATACTTGATGCGGGCCGATTGACTCTGGGCAAGGTACTGGCTCAATTCCGCCATAAAGGACTCTGCTGCCTCGCCTTCCTCCAGCGGCGACATGACGCGCAGTTTGGTGGTCAGGGCTTCGGCTATGGCATCCGGCTGCATGCTGGCTCTTGCCAAGCTAAGCAAGGCATCCGCTTCCTGTCCAGCCAGTTCGGGCCGCTCCAGCACAAGGTGGTCGAGGATGCGGTAGCTTAATGCCCTGACCCTGCTGCTTATGGCGGACTCCTCGTTAAGGTCGGCGATAATGGTGTTCAGGAACTGTTTCGCCTCTTCATTCTTGTTCTCGTGCGTTAACTGCAGATAATCGTCGAGCCGTTGCTCAATGAATGGATCGGTCAAGCCGGCTGTTGCTGGAGAAGGGGATACAAAGTAGAACCATAGTATTGCAAGCAGGAAGACTTGGATAAATCCCCCCTGCCGTTGGTTTTGCCTGGTGCTCAAGCTATCTCCATTTTTATAGTTACTTTACAAGATCATCTTATCTTCGCTTAAACAAAAAACACAGCATCAACGCGGATGTAGGGTGTGTCGGGCGCACCCGCAGGAGCCAGTTCGGGCTCCGACTTCTTTCGGTGCGCAGGGCAACACCCTACGAATATTCCCCTTTCAGCTGCGTCACCCGCTCCAACACGCACTGAAACGGCTACCGCGCCAGGCTGCCGAACTGCGGGTGCTTGCGCAGGCGCATTGTGGCGGGGCTGGCGAGGCCGCAAAGGAAGCGCGCCAGTTGGCGAAGGTGGGCCAGGGCCGGGTTCGCCTCGCCGATCAGCCGTTCGATTTCCCCCTGTTGTTCCTCTCCGGTTGTCTCCGGTGCCGTATCCGGCAGCACCCGAGCCTGGGGCTCGCGGCAATTGCTGCATCGGCCGCAGGGTTGCGGCAGTTGCTCGCCGAAATGCCCGCAGAGTTGCGCGGGCAGACACTCCGGGCCGGCGGCGTAGTCCAGCACCTGCCCACCGCGGTGACTTCGCCGGCCATAAAGGCGTTCTGGACCTGCTCGCGCGTCTCCGCCGCCATGCCGGCGTGATAGGCAGCGGCGCGCACCCCCGGGATGCGCACAGCTGCCCGGCGACGGTCTCCGCGGTCTGCTGCAGGGTCACCTAGTCGATTGCAGGCAGCCCCCGGGGCCGACTGCAACCGCTCGGTCAGGTGCGGCAGTTTTTGCGCCTCGATGCAGGGGCTGACCTGGAGTTGCAGATTGTCGCGGTAGAAGCCGGTCTGCACCTCGTCGTCGTTGCGGTTGGAAGGCGGAAGCGGTCCCGCAGTATTGTCAGTGGATCTGTTGCCATCGGAATTCCCTCTTCCCTGTGAATTGGCAGTCCCTTTCAATGGTTGTGTGGGACTGGTTTCGCCGCGATGATGTAGACTGCATTTAATTTGCCGGTCATAAATGGCTGCCAAGCTCAAGTAAAAGATATCGGGGTCTCCATGCCATCCACCACCGCCACTCGTTACAGTTTCGCCGAAGAGGTGCGATCCACCACTGCCACTCGCTACAGTTTCGCCGAAGAGATCGCCAACAGTGTCACCCACGGGGTGGGTGCGCTATTGGCCATCGCCGGGCTGGGCGTACTCTGTGCCTACGCCGCAGTGCGCGGCGACACCTGGCATATCGTCAGCAGCAGCGTTTACGCGGCCACGCTGATCCTCTGTTTCGGCGCCTCCACGCTGTACCACAGCGTCACCCACGAGCGCGCCAAGCAGGTGCTGCGCACCCTGGATCACTCCTCTATCTTCCTGCTGATCGCCGGCACCTACACGCCCTTTACCCTGGTTACCCTGCGCGGGCCCTGGGGCTGGTGGCTGTTCGGTATCATCTGGGGGCTGGCGCTGGTGGGACTGGTGATCCAGTTCACCCCGCTGAAGAAAATACGCGCGCTGTCGGTGACCCTGAGCGCGCTGATGGGCTGGGTGGTGATCGCGGCTATCAAGCCGCTGATGGACAGCCTGGAAACCGGCGGCCTTTGGCTACTGGTGCTGGGCGGTCTCTGCTACACCGGCGGCATCGCCTTTTACCTCTGGCGCAGCCTGCGTTTCCACCACGCCATCTGGCATCTGTGCGTGCTCGCCGGCGGCGTGCTGCACTTTTTTGCGGTGCTGTTCTACGTGATTCCCTGACCGCGTCACAACCCCGACGACTTTGCCTTTTCGCCGGCGCCGTTCCGTCCTACCCTTGAGCGAGCCCTTTTGAAGGAGTCGCTATGTTCCCCTCCCGAGAGTTTCGCCGCCTGTCGCTGGTTCTTCTGGCCATCTTCTTCCTGTTGGCAGCCGATCAGGGGTTTCAGAACTGGATCAAGGAATTTCGCAAGACCGCGATCGCCAGCGGCATTTCCGGCGAGACCTACGACCGCGCTTTCGAGGGCATCACCGCACCGGACCCCTGGGTACTGGAAAAGGCCCGCTATCAGCCGGAATTTGTCGCGCCGGTGTGGCAGTACTTCGACAACCGGGTGCAAAAGCGCGCGATTATGCGCGGGCGCGAGGAAAAGCAAAGGCTGCAGCCCTGGCTGGACAGGATCGAACAGCGCTTCGGAGTGGACCCGAATATTCTGCTGGCCATCTGGTCAGTGGAGTCCAGTTACGGGGACGTACTGGACAATGAAAAGGTGATGCGCAATGTGATCCGCTCCCTGGCCACCCTGGCCTACGCCGATCCCAAGCGTGGGAAATTCGCCCGCACCCAGCTGCTCGCCGCGCTGAAGATCCTCCAGAGCGGCGATATCGACAAGAGCCACCTCACCGGCTCCTGGGCCGGCGCCATGGGGCACACCCAGTTTATTCCCACCAGCTACCAGGCCTATGCGGTGGATATGGACGGCGACGGCAAGCGGGACATCTGGAACTCGGTGCCGGATGCGCTGGGCACCGCCGCCAGCCTGCTGGCGAAAAACGGCTGGCGGCGGGGGCGGACCTGGGGCTACGAGGTTACCATTCCCGAGCGCAAGCTGCCCGCGGGCACGCTCACCGTCGGCGAGTGGGAAAAGCTCGGGGTGAAACGGGTCCGCGGCCAGCGGTTTCCGCGCAGGGATGACCGCGCGGAACTCAAACTGCCCGATGGCCGCGGCGGCCCCGCGTTCCTGATGATCAAGAATTTCTTCGTCCTCAAGCGCTACAACAACTCGGATCGCTACGCTACAGCCATCGGTCTGCTCGCCGACCGGATCGGTGGCGCTCCCGGGCTGGTACACGACTGGCAACGCCCCTTTACCCCCATCGACAGCGCGGAGACCGAGGAGCTGCAGCGGTTGCTAAAGCAAAAAGGTTTTTATGAGGGCGAGATAGACGGCAAGGTGGGCCCCGGTACCCGGGGTGCAATCAAAGAATTCGAGAAGAGCATCGGCGTGGAGGTGCAGGGCTATCCGGGCAGAGAAGTGCTGGAACAGCTGCGCAAGAACTAATTACCTGTAGGAGCGGCCGTGGAATAGTTCACCGGAGATCGCGGACCAGCGGCAGATTTTTTTATCGCCAGATCAGAAATTCTCATCCGGCAGCAGACTGTCCTGCAGCATCCCCAGGCTCTCCGCCACCTCGTGGGGTTCGTGAAAGTAGGCGATGTGATACATGGCCTCACCCTCCTGCACCAGCGGAATATTCTGCCGGCCGATAATGATCCCATCCGCATCGCACAGCACCCGGTCCAGTTCGCAGCCATAGAGATCGGCGATGGTGGCCAGCAGTTCGCCCTTGCGCACATGATCGCCAAGCGATTTCCTGTGGTTGACGATGCCGCTGTCGCTGGCGCGCAGCCAGCCACTGCGACGGGCGACATAGGGTTCGATGGCGTGGCGCGCGCGGCCCCGGGGCAGCATGCGCAAGTGACGCAGCACATTGAGGATGCCTTTCACTCCGGCGCGGATGCACAGCTCGTCGAAGCGCAACGCTTCGCCCGCCTCGTACAGGAGAATACGCACGCCCAGGTCCGCCGCCGCGTGGCGCAGGGAGCCGTCGCGCAGGGTGGAATTCAGCAGAACCGGCACGCCGAAGGCGTTGGCCATGGCCCGGGTTTCCCCGTCGTCCAGGTTGGCGCGGATCTGTGGCAGGTTGCTGCGGTGCAGAGCGCCGGTGTGCAGGTCGATGCCATACTCGCACTTGGAGACGACCTCGTCGAGAAACACGTGGGCCATGCGCGCCGCCAGCGAGCCCTTGGCGGAACCCGGGAATGAGCGGTTGAGGTCGCGCCGGTCCGGCAGATAGCGGGATTGTTCCAGCACGCCGTACACGTTGACCACCGGCACCGCGATCAGGGTGCCGCGCAGGGATTTGAGTGCGCGGCTGTTGATCAGGCGGCTGATAATCTCCACGCCGTTGAGTTCATCCCCGTGGATCGCTGCGCACACAAACATACAGGGGCCGGATTTCCCGCCCCGATGCACATGGACCGGGATCGCCATTTCGGTGTCCGTGTACAGGCGCACCACCGGCAGGTCGATGCGCCGGGTCTCACCGGGGGCAACCGTTACACCGCCAATCCTGAATTCATCTGTCATGGTCGTCCCGAAAAATCCTCTCGTCCTGTAAGGGCAGCCGCTGGCCGCGCTGGAATCAGTTTAGCGGCCGCGCCCCTGTCAGTGTGGTGTAAGGTACTAATTGTGTATATCAGAGCCCCCCAAATTGTTCACAGTTAGGCGCAGCTCGCAGGGAATGGTCATTCCATTTTCAAGAGCTGCAACGCAGCTGTGGACGATTTGGGGGGCTCCCTTCGGGCGGGCCGCTAAGCAGCCATCTGCGGCGTTGCATTTGCTTGACATAGATGACTATGCCGGCGCAAATGCGCCTTGCGGCTGGCCGCTTAGCGGCCCGCTGATATATACAATTAGTACCTTACACCACACTAAAATCGGTTTTGTCCCGGCCTTGCCGGGCATTTTTGTAATGGAAGCAAGTAGTCAGTATGAAACCCGAATTTATCAAGATGGCCCTTATCCTCGGGCTTTTGAGCTGTGTCGGCCCCTTCGCCATCGATATGTATTTGCCGGCCATGCCGGCGATGGCTGAGGGTTTCGGTGTGCCGGTCGCCGCTTCCCAGCTGACACTGATGTCCTTCTTCATCGCCTTCGGTGTCTGCCAGCTGTTTTACGGTCCGGCCTCGGACATGTTCGGGCGTAAACCACCGCTGTATTTCGGGCTGGCGCTGTTCGGCATCACCTCGGTGGCCTGCGCCTTTGCGCCCAGTATCGAGTGGCTGATCGCGCTGCGCTTCGTGCAGGGCGTCGGCGCCGCCTCGGTGATGTCCATCCCCCGGGCGATTATCCGCGACCGCTACACCGGCACCGAGGCCACGCGACTGATGACCACGGTGATGCTGGTGATTTCCATATCGCCGATGCTGGCGCCGCTGGTGGGCAGTGCGCTGATGGCGCCGTTCGGCTGGCCGGCGGTGTTTATCGCGGTGGCGGTCGCCATTGCCGTGAGCCTGGTGTTGACTGTCACGCTGCTGCCGGAGACGCTGAAGCCCGCCGACCGGGTGCCCTTCCAGTTCGGTGCGATGATGCGCGCCTTCGCCACGCTGTTTCGCGACCCGGGCTATATGGGGCTCACGCTAATCGGCGGCATGGGCATGGCGAGCTTTTTCGCCTTCCTCGCCACCGCGTCCTTTCTCTATACCGGTCACTATGGCCTCACACCGACCCAGTTCAGCCTCGCCTTCGCGCTGAACGCCCTGGGTTTTTTCACCTCCAGCCAGTTTGCCGCCAACCTGGGTGAGCGCTTCGGTTCCGTCGCCGTGGTCAAATGGGCAGTCGGCGGTTTTGCCACCGGTGCCTCCCTGCTCTGTGCGCTCTTTGCCGCCGGCTTCGACAGTTTTCCGCTGCTGGTGGGCATGCTGCTGGTGACCAATTCCTTCCTCGGCCTGGTGATTCCCACTTCGATGGTGCTGTCTCTCGATGACCACGGCCCCATCGCCGGCACCGCGGCCGCGCTCGGCGGTACACTGCAGATGGTGCTCGGCGCTCTGGCGATCGCGATCGTCAGCCGGGTGTTCGACGGCAGTCCTCTGCCGCTGCTGGCCACCATCGCCACCTGCGCGCTGATCGCGCTGGCGCTGTCGGTGCTGACCCTGCGCGGTGCGGTGCGGGCGGCGGCGCAAGCCTAAGGCGCGAGATTAAGCGGGCTGGAGTAGCGGTTTGGCGACCTCCACCTCCCGTCGCACCTCGCGGCGACGGTTTCCCGGGGGCAGGGCGGGGGCGCATGCGTTCAGCCAGATTTTCAACTGCGGGTGCCAGTATCCCCGCCAGCTGTAGTAGAGGCCGGTTTCGCTGTCCGCGAGCCGGCCCCTTCCACGCCAGGGCCCGCAATCGCTCTGGCCAGTAATTGGCTCCTGATTGTCCCCGGCCTTCCTGTCGGCGCGCCACAGCTGTTCCCCCCGATGGTCGAAGAGGGCCAGGGGGGTTCCCTCCGGGTCCACCAGGTAATGCGCCATATCTTCCTGCCGCCAGCGGCACAGCAAGGTTTTTTCCACGGGGTGGTGGAGATAGTGGGTGGTGGGCTGTGATTTCCCGTTGAGAGTGTGGGTCTCGCTCCATATGCCCAGGCTGTACCAACAGCTACCGACCCGGCGCTGGCGGGTGGATTTGCGATGGGTACTGAGTTTGCTCAGCCGTCGCCCGAAGGGGTCGTAGCGGAAATAGGTTTTGAAATCGCCGCACTCGGCGCTGCTCAGCAGGCCCCAGCCGTCGTACTGGTAGCGATATTCCCGCTGCCGCTCTCCCGGTCTCCGCTCCACTGTGATATTGCCGCGCAGGTCCCGCTCAATTCCCTCAGGGTGGGATGGCTCCGGTTGCGGAGCCGACAGGCTCAACGGGGGTGGGGAGGCGAACTCCCAGCGCCCCCCGCCGGCTTCTACGGCGGCCAGCTGTCCGTTCCGGTAACTGTGCCGGCTGTGTGTTTCGCCCTGTATCCGGTTGATGCCCTGATCCTGATCCTCGCTGCGCAGGGCGGCCTCGCCGTTGGCATCGACACCGTAAAGCCCGCCGCTGGGGGCGAAGGTATAGGCCAGGTCGAGGCTGTCGGAGCTCGAACTTTTCAGCCAACCGCGGCTGTCGTATTTGTGCCTGAGGCTGACGCTGCTGCTCTCCCGGCTGTCGTGGTGTTCGGCCACCAGGTGGTTGCGTTGGTCGTACTGAAAGCGGACGGAGCTGAATGCGTTGGCGGCCTGTACCAGTCGCTGTTGGCAGTCGTAGTGAAACTCGCACTGCTGGCCGTTGTTGTTGCGGATTTTCTGTTGTTCGCCGGTTTTTGAGCGGTGGAAATACCAGCGGATGTCGTTGTCGCGGAATTCCCGCACTTCGCCGTTGGCATCGTAAAACCACTGCCACTGGCGATCACCCGAATCGGTACAGGAGGATACCAGGCCGAAAGGGTCGTACTGCCAGGCAATTTCAACGGCATCGCCTTGCAGTTCGGCGAGCTGCCCGAAGTCGTTGTAACGCATCTGCCATTCCCGGCCGTCGGCGAAATGCAGGTGCCGGCAATTGCCGGATTCGTCGTAATCCCATTGCAGGCTCTCCCGGGCGCCGGCGCGGATGGTGCAGGGGCGTCCGCGCTCGTCGTAATCCAGCGTGTAGCGATGCTCGCCGATGCAGATCTCCCTGAGTTCGCCCGAGGGGCCGTAGTGCCACTCCCGTCGGGTTTCATTGTCGACGATCAGGGCCGTCAGCTGCTGCCAGTGGTTGTACTCGAACTTCCACTCGCGGCCGTTGCGCTGTATCGACAGGAGCTGCCCCTGGCTGTCCCAGCCGAGTTCAACCCGCCCGCCTTCCGGGTCGATGAGCTGGAGCAGCTGCCCCCGGTCGCTGTAGTGGAACTGCCACTGCTGTTTTGCCGGGTCGGTAATCTGCTGCGGCAGGCCATGGTCGTTGTGCCGGTACTGCCAGACCTGGTCGCAGTGCTCCTGCGCGGCAGAGAGCAGTCCGCGCTGGTCGTAGAGATAGCGATCGGTGATGTCGCCCCGGGTGCGGCGGACCAGGTGACCCAGTTCATCGCGGCGATAGATGCTGCGTTCGCCGTCGGCGGCGGTGATCTGGCACAGGTTTCCGTACAGGTCGTAGAGAAAGCTTTTTTCCCGATCCCCCTGCCGTTCGTTGATCAGTTGTCCCGAGCCGTTGAATTTCCAGTGCACCGGGTGCCGGTCGCCGGTGTGCAGGGTGCAACGCCGCTGGGCCTGGCGCCAGCTCAGGGTTTGCACGAGTCGGCCGGACTGCAGTTTATGGCATCGCTGCTGCCTGTCGTAGTGAAATTGCAGGCTTCCCGCGGTGCCGCCGTCGATAGTTGTGAGCAATTCGTCCCGATACTGGTAGCGCTCGCGCTCAAGCCCGGTGGCGGCTTCGATTAATATTCCCCCTTCGTCGTAGCGGTATTCGCTCAGGATTTGCCGGTCGCCTGGGGCGTGGCTGTTGACCAGCTGTTCGATACGCTGTTCCCGGCAGCGGAATTCCACCACGCGCCCCCAGGAACTTACGATCTTTGCGGGCAGGCCCTGCTGGTAGTCCACCGTGAGCGAGTTGCCGAAGTCATCGCGTATTTCAACCAAAGGGAGTGCATTGCTGACGCCGTCGGCGCGGAAGACTCGCTGCGCCGGAGCAAACCCGGTAAGCCGGTAGCTGTGCAGACTCTGGCGGTGGAGCAGCAGGCGTTCAAAACGGTTGTAACTGCTGTGCCCGATGGGGGGCAGGGGGAAGGGGACAATGCGGCCGTCCGCGGTGTGCAGCTCCGCTTTTCCTTCAAGAATATGCAGCTGTTCGCTGAGGCTGTGCCGCCAGCCCGCACCCAGCCCGAAGTCGTCCGTATGGCTGTGCCGGTAGAAACGCTGCCAGTGAAACGGCAGCGGGCCGGGAATAACGGCGTCGGTTCGGCTGAAGGCCACCTCGCCGTTGCAGGCGATCACGTGGTCCGAGACCCGTCGGCAATGTTCCATGGCGGGCAGGCGCTGGCCGTTCGGGTTGGCGCCGGCTTCGCTGGACATTTGTATCGGGCCGCCGTCGAGTCCGGCGAGGCGGCGCCGGTGCGGTGCGCGGGCCAGGCTGTAAAAGTTGGTTTCAATTTCCGGCGGCTGCGGCCACAATGGCCCCAGCGGATGCCCTGTATTTTTTATTGCGGCATCGTCAGGGAGGTTCTGGTTTAGCCAGCGGCAAAAGGCGGCGGGGTTTCCGGGCTCGGTATCGGGGGGGCGCAGGGACTTGAGCAACTGCGGGATGTGGTTGACCAGGCTTTCCGGCGTCATAGCGATTCCCTTTGCAGAAGCTGGCTCAGCGCTGTTCTCTGCGTACGGTAATGTCTTCTTTTTTCGGTCGCAACGTGATGGCGTCGGGAAGGTTTTCGGCCCGGGCTTCCGCCCGGTTGGTGAACTCCAGGACGCCGGCGCTGATGTTGTCCCTGCCCCCGAGCCGATTGGCGTCATCGACAAATCGACACACGCAGTCGAGGGCCGGTCGGTGGCTTGCCAATACCTGTTCTATGGCGCGGTCGTCGAGGTATTCGGTGAGCCCGTCGCTGCACAGCAGCAGCAGGGCGTTTTCGGTGAGCTTCCAGCTGTTGATGATGGGTTCAACATGGTCCGAGACCCCGAGCGCACGAGTGATGTGATTGCGGATATTCGACTCCTGTGCCTGTTCGGGGGTCAGTTGGCCGCTGTCGATCATTTCCTGGACGACGCTGTGGTCCCGGGTGAGGCGCTGCAGGCCGTAGTGGTTCCACAGGTAGGCGCGGGAGTCGCCAAGGTGGGCGACGATCAGGAAGTCGTGCCAGATTACTGCCAGCACAAGGGTGGTCCCCATCTGGGCCAATTGGGGGTGGGCGCTCTTGGCGTTGAGGATTTCCCGGTTGGCGGCGTGGATCGCATTCGCCAGGGACGTGTGGAGAGCGGCCTGCTGCTGCTCGGGAGTGCAGGAGAAAAAGGCGCTGTCGAGCTGGCTGTCCAGGTGGTGTTGGAGGGTGTCTGCGGCAATTTTGCTCGCAGTCGCGCCACCACTGTAGCCGCCCATGCCGTCGGCGACTATGACATAGGCGAAGGGGTGATCGGGATCGGTGTGGCACCGAATACTGTCTTCGTTGGCTTCACGGACTCGACCTACGTCTGTCCGCCCATTGACTGCCAGCCTGATGGGCTCCATGTCCGCCGGGACTCCCTTGGTTGTATCGCTCTTGGTTGTATCGCTCTCGACAGGTTTGGCCGGATTTGGCTGTAACCCCACCGTCACAGGCGGATGATTCTAACTTGGTGTGACAGGGAGTTTGAAATTTTTTTCCTTGTTTTGCGATAATGGGCCAGATTTCATGGTGAAACCAGGCGGTACGCCTGTACAAGAAAAGGATTGGCCTACCCAATGCCCCGTCTACCACGACTGAACCTGATAGACATCCCTCAGCACATCGTCCAGGTAGGCCATAACAACTTGCCCTGCTTCTTCGATGAAGAAGATTACCAGTTCTACCTCATCAGCTTGCGCAATGCGGCAGATCAGTATCGTGTGGATGTCCATGCCTATGTACTCCTGCCCAATATGGTGCAGATCATCGCCACGCCGAGGGTGCCCAACGGTGTCTCTTCGATGATGCAGTCCCTGGGCAGGCGCTACGTGCAGTACGTCAACCACCGCTACAAGCGCTCGGGCACCTTGTGGCGGGGCCGCTACAAGTCCAGCCTTATCGATTCCGATGCCTACCTGCTCACCTGTTACCGCTATGTGGAACTCCGGCCCCTGTACCTGGGGTTGGCCGACTCCCTGGGGGACTACCCCTGGTCCAGTTTCAATCACCATGCCGACAACGTAGAAAACGCCGTGATTACCGACCACCGGCTGTACCTGGCCCTGGGAGAGACCCCGCGGGCGCGTGCGCAGGAGTATCGCTCGCTGTTCCGCTACAGTTTTGACCGGCGACTGTTGGACTACATCGCGGAAACGATCAAGGTGGGGCAGGTTTTGGGAGGGGATGCGTTCAAGGACAAAATTGAGCAGATCGCCAACCAGCGGGTCAGGCCCCTGAAGCGCGGACGGCCGCGCAAGTCGAAAAAAACTGCGGCCGAGAAGGCTCCAGAGGTTGTCAGTGTCGCGCAGAACGTGGCCAAGCAGCCGGAAAACCTCGAAGCCACGCCAATGGAAACTTAATTTTGAATCAAATCACCATGAATTCCGGCGCCTCCATTTTTCACAGCGAACAGGGCGAGGCCCTCCAGCCGACGTCCGGCGAAGTGCTGAAGGTGGCTATTCTGGGCGACTTCAGCGGGCGCTCCAGCCGGCGCCTGTGCGAGCCGGAAACCCTGTCACAGCGCCCGGCCCACCGTCTGGGTAAGGACAGTTTCGAGTCCCTGTTCGAGCGGCTCGGCGTGCGTTTGCAATTGCCGGTGATGGATGAACCTCTGTCCCTGCTGGAGTACGACGACCTGCACCCCGACTACCTGTACAGTCGGGTGCCGCTCTTCAGGCAATTTATCGAACTGGAAAAGCGCCTGCTGAATCCAGCGGAATTCTCCAGGGCTGCGGAGGAAATCCAGCAGTGGAAGCCGGAGCTGCGCGGCGTCGACGACGCCCTGGCGAATGCGTCTCTCGGTGGGGCATCCATGCTGGACGCAATCCTCGGCTCCGACAGCTATCGGGACAGTTACCGGAATAGCGATCAGGGCCGGATCGACCGGTTGATCCGGGATATAGTCGCCCCCTATGTGCAGAAAACGCCGGACCAGCGTCAGGGCACCTACCTGCAGGCGGTAAAAGAGGCGGCCTCCGAGGCCATGCGTAAACTCATGCACCACAGTGATTTCCGCCAGTTGGAGGCCAGTTGGCGGAGCCTGCACCTGTTGTTGCGCCGAGTGCAGGATCACCCGAATTTGCACCTGTACCTGATAGATATCAGCAAGGAAGAGCTGATGGCCGATCTCGCCCAGGCCGAGAGCGATCTCGAAAAATCCCAGATTTTCAAGTGCCTCGTGGAGGGGGAGACCATTTCGGGCAGCCGGCCGTACAACCTGATCGTCGGAGATTTCTTTGTCGCCGACGAAGAGCGGGACCTCCATTGGCTGATCGATCTCTCCACTATTGCCGAAGCGGCGGGAAGTGCGCTCCTCCTTGGAGCAGACCCCCGTCTGGCCGGTTGCCCCAGTCTGGCGGGCTCCCTGGACCCGGACGACTGGCACTATCCCCTGTCCGGCGAGTTCGCCGAGAGCTGGCTGGCGGTGAGGGAGTATTCCGGTAGCGAGTACGTGGCGCTGGCGGGCCCGCGCTTTATGCTCCGCCTGCCCTACGGTGCCGACTCGGCGACGACGGACTGCTTTGAATACGAGGAGCTGACACCAGAGCACGGCCACAATTACTATCTCTGGGGCAACAGCGCCTACCTGCTGGCGCTTTCCATATGCCAACAGTTTTCCGAGGCGGGGCGGCCGGCACCGGTTTTGTCGGCGAGCTATGAGGACCTGCCTCTGCATTTGCGCGACCTGCCCCAGGGGCGGTGGATGACACCCTGTGCCGAAGCCCTGCTCACCGACAGGGCGGCGGCGCGGTTTGAAAGTGCGGGCATCAGCACATTGCGTTCGGTGCAGGGTCGCGACCAGATTCTGCTGCCCCGGCTGCAGTCGCTTGCCGGCGGCGGCCTCAAAGGGCCCTGGAGCTGATCGGTATCCGCCGGTGGAAATATGCGGATATCGAAGTAAAAAGAATGGCACCATGGCGGCAGTGTCGGCAGTATGCCCTGTCGCAATTGCGAAATAACACTACAGCGCGAGCCAGAGTGAAATGGATCTGATCCTCTCCGTGTTGGCGGACCCAAAGGGTGCCAACATGCTTAAGCACACCAAACTGTTTACCCCCGCCGGCGGCAATCTCGGCCGCGCAGACGGCAATGACTGGGTGTTGCCCGATCCGGAGCGGGTGGTGTCTTCCAAGCACGCGATGATCGCTTTCGGCGA
Source organism: Microbulbifer rhizosphaerae (assembly GCF_014191725.1). Lineage (GTDB taxonomy): Bacteria > Pseudomonadota > Gammaproteobacteria > Pseudomonadales > Cellvibrionaceae > Microbulbifer > Microbulbifer rhizosphaerae. Next base: position 60,321 of record NZ_JACHWZ010000007.1, on the reverse strand, counting down.
CAACCAGTACTATCTGGTGGACAACAGCACCAACGGAACTTACCTCAACCAGGGGGAGAACCCCATCGGCAAGGGCAACCGTGTTCCGCTGAGCGAAGGCGACGTTATCGGCATCGGGGATTACCAGTTGAAGGTGGCCCTCCGCCGGCCACAGGCCGAATCGGACCTGCCGAAGGGACTCGGCGGGGCGGACTTCCTCGACAGCGGCGACCGCACCACCTTCAGTCCCGCGGCCGCCGCCAAGATGCAGAGCCAGGCGGAGGCGCAACAACTGGACAGCTGGCTGGAACCGGGCGCGAACTCAGGAGCGTCCCATTCCGGGGAGTGGGGATACGTCGGCACCAGTGCGGGCAGCCCCTCTTCCGACAGCCTGGTTTCCCCGAACGCCGAACCGGTGGATCCACTGGCGGTATTCGGCTCATCCGGAAGTTCAGGTTCCGATGAAAGCTGGGACCCCCTGGCCGGTTTCGACAGTGGGTCGAACAGGGCGTCGGGCGGCCAGTGGGAGGACGACGACTGGTGGAAAGACGGCAGTAGCCAGGATCACGCACCGGCGGACCAGCATGCGATGAGCTTTACCGCACAGCAGCCTCCGGTGGTGGAGTCGGTACAGACGCCACAGCCGCAGCAACAGGTGCAACCGCAGCAGCAGGTACCGCCGCAACCACAGCCGCAACCACAGCCACACCCCCCGGCCCCGCAACCGGCGGAGGCCGACAACCCCTTTGCGGAATCCTTCGCCGTCATGCAGGGGCAACAGGTGGATGGAGCACCCGGTTTTAACGCCGGCGGACAACCCGAGGGCTTTTCCCACGCCTCGCAACAGTTTTCCCCGCTGCAGCAAACCTCACCGCAGCAAACTCCGCAGCAGCAGAGCCCCCTGCAACAGAACCCATTGCAGCAGGACCCATTACAACAACCCCCGCCCCAGCAAATCCCACCACACAATGCCGGGCTTCAGCCCAGTCCCGCGGGCGTGAGCCCGGTTGCGGCCCCGGAGCCGCCGCCTCCTCCTCACCCGCCGGCGGCGGCAGGCGTGGATACCGGTGCGCTGATGGCGGCGCTGGGCCTGAACCTTCCCCCGGAGCACAGGCAGCAACTGGATCAGCAGGTGTCCGCGATTGTGCAGGAAACCATAGCCCGCCTGATTGACCTGCTGCGCGCCAGGAGCAGTATCAAAAACGAGCTGCGGGTGCAGCGCACCATGATTCAGACAGAGGCGAACAACCCGCTGAAATTCAGCGCCACGGCCGCCGATGCACTCGGTGTGATGTTTTCCGGAAACGGAGCCTTTATGTCGCCCCAGCAGGCGGTCGCGGACGGATTCGATGATCTCTCCGATCACCAGATGGCGGTGCTGGACGGTATGCGTGCGGGCTACGATGCAATGCTGAAGTTTTTCAGCCCGGATAACATCGAGCGCCGCGTGAGCAACCGGGGCGGCGTCTTTGGCAGTAAAAATGCCAAGAACTGGGAAGGTTTCAAGGAGTTGTACGGAGAGCTGGCAAGGGACCCGGAAGCCTGTTACCGACGCCTTTTCGGCGACGAATTTGCCACCACTTACGAGTACAGATTGTCGGAGCTGAAAAATCAGCGACATCTGAAAGATTAATACAAATAACAAAGTCCAAGGATATTGTCATGTCTGCTAGTAAAGTTTTCAGGTTGCTGCTGATCGGGCTCCTTGTCCTGTCCGCTGCCGCCTGCCAAACCACTCGCCGCACATTGAATTTTGAAACCAGTCTCGAGCTGGCCGTGGATGCCAGAAATGATGTAAATCCCGATTACGACGGCCGCGCGTCGCCGGTTGTGGTTCGTGTCTTCATGCTCGCCGACGACCGCCAGTTTTCCCGGGAGGATTTCCTCAACCTCTACGAGAACGCGGAGTCCAGGCTGGGCAAGGACCTGCTCGATACGGTCATTCTCAAGGAGTTTGCCCCCGGTGAGCAGCGCCTGGAAAGGCTGAATTTGACCCCGGAGGTCAAATATATCGGCCTGCTGGCGGAGTTCGTGCAGTACCAGGATGCGGATGCGCTGATGCTGTTGCCGATAACCGATCACAAGGCAAATGAATATCAGGTAACGCTCGCGGATAAATGGATAGGTTCTCCGGCGTCGTTGTCGCGGCGGAGCCGGCTGTCCGACAGGAAGCCAAAGAGTGGAAGCTCTTCCCCGGAAAAGGACGATACGGTGACCATCTCCAGCGCCGAGTACGAGCGCATGCGCGAGCGACTCCAGCAAGTGGAGAAGGACAAGAAAGCAATCGAAGGTCTGAGCCGCTAACCAGGGCTTACAGCTCCGTTAAGGAAGAAACATGTCGGCGAATAATAAGGTTATTTGGGGGGAGGGCATGTTTTTGCGCCCTCAGCATTTCCAGCAGCAGGACCGCTACCTGGAACAATTGCTGCAGGCGCGGACGGCCGCCCTGGGGCCCTACACGTGGGGCATCGTTGAACTGGCCATCGACAGTGAGCCGCTGGCCATGGGGAAGATATCGGTATCCCGGGTCAACGCCATTTTTCCCGACGGTACACCGATGCTCGCTCCGGAGAACGAATATCTGCCGGAGGTTCTCGAAGTTCCGGTACATACCAGGGACGAAGTCGTCTACCTCTGCGTGCCGATGAAAAGGCCCGGGAGCCAGGAGTCGGTGCGCGATCAGGAGGATTTTCCCCAGGCGCGTTATCAGACATGTAACTTTGATGTCCGCAGCAGTGCCTCGGCATCCGGCGAATCGGCGCGCATCCAGGTGGGCAAGCTGCGCGCCTGTTTGAAGTTGGGCAGCGATGATCTCAGCGGCTATGCGGCAATCGGCATTGCCAGAATCCGCGAGCGGCAGCCGGAAAAACCGGTGGAGCTGGACTCCGACTATATACCGCCATTGCTGAATTCCGAGGCTTCCTCTGTCATCAAGGCCTATATAGAGGAAATCAGGGGACTGCTGGATCACCGCGGTTCGGCGCTGGGACACCGCCTGAGCGACAGCGGCAGGAGCGGTTCGGCCGAGATAGCCGATTACCTGCTTCTGCAGGTGATCAACCGTTTTGAGCCGCTGTTGGGCCAGCTGACCGCACAGCCGCGCCTGCATCCCCACAGCTTTTTTCTGGAGCTGCTTCAACTGGCCGGGGAGTTGTCCACATTTACCTCGCCCAACAAGCGGCCGCCGGCAATTCCCGGTTATTCACACGAAAACCTGCAGCAGAGCTACGCCGGGTTGTTCTCCGCACTGCGCCAGTCGCTGTCGACGGTACTGGAGCAGACCGCCATTGCAATGGAGCTGGTGCAGAGAAAGTTCGGAATTTTTGTCGCGCCGGTCACCGACCCGTCGCTTGTCAAAACCGCGAGCTTTATCGTGGCCGCGAAAGCCGATATGCCCGGCGACCTGCTGCGCAGCCGTTTCCCGGGCCAGGCCAAGGTCGCCCCGGTGGAGGCTATTCGCGAGCTGATTTCCGCGCAGCTGCCGGGGCTCGCCCTGCGTCCGCTTCCGGTGGCGCCCCGCCAGATCCCCTATCACGCTGGCTTTACCTACTTTGAGCTGGAGCGCACGGGAGAGCTGTGGCAGGCAATGCAGAGGTCCGGGGGGTTTGCGGTTCACCTCGGGGCGGAATTCCCCGGCCTGACCATGGAGCTCTGGGCAATAAGGAATAATTGATCATGAACAATGATGATTTTACACCGCCACGCGCTCCCAATACGGGGGACCGCACTGTCGTGGTGCCCACTCCGGGAGCCGCAGCTTCCGGTGGAAGACCCGGCCCCCAGACCCCGGCTTTTTCCGGCGCGGATGTACAACAGGCGATCCGGGTAAGAAACAGCCTCAACCCGCTGGTGTCCGCCGCGTCGAAGCTGCTGGGGGTGATCATCAAGCTGCGCACGACAATGAGTCACGATAATGTGCCGGACCTGCACAAGCGGCTCACCAGGGAAATTCAGAGTTTTGAGCGCGAGGCCAAACAGCTTTCCATCTCCCCGGACATCGTGCTCACGGCGCGCTATCTGCTCTGCACCGTGGTCGACGAGGTGGTTCTTACAACCCCTTGGGGAACGGCGAGCGGGTGGAGCCAGCACTCCCTGCTGAGCCTGTTCCACAAGGAGACTTTTGGCGGTGAGAAGTGCTTCGTTATCCTGCAGCGGATGCTGGAAACCCCGGGTTCCCACCTGGAGGTCCTGGAGCTGTTCTACCTCTGCCTGAGTCTCGGGTTTCAGGGGAAATACCGCCTGGCTCAGCGCGGCCACGAGCAGCTGGAACAGATTCGCGACAATCTGTATCACACCATAGAGAGCCATCGCCCATCGATGGAAAGGGATTTGTCCCCCCACTGGCAGGGATGTGTCGAACGGAAAAACCGCCTGATTCAATACATACCCCTCTGGGTGATCGCCAGTGTCGTGCTGGGCGCTCTGGTATTGACCTACAGCGGCTACCGCTGGTGGTTGTACGAAAGTGCGACCCCTGTGGCTGAAAACATAACCGGGCTGGTCGTCGACAGCAAAGTCGAAAGTAAAGAGAATGCCGAAGCAGCCCGCTGACAACGGATTAATAGTGTTCCAGTGCCGCTCGGCCCTGGGGGATGGAGCTATTCATGAGACGCCTGCGCGATTTTTTTACCAATAAATGGGTGGTCGGTTTTATCGGTCTGGCGGCGCTGTCGCTGTTGATCTGGTTTGGGGCGGATTACATCAAGTTCGGCGAGGACAACGCGACCCTGTCGACCGGTGTGCGCATCACCATAATCGTTTTTCTCTTTGCAATCTGGCTGGTTTGGAATCTCAGCCAGTGGCTGGTCGAAAGGCGACAGAATCAGGCGTTGATCAACAGCATTGAAGAATCCCAGGAGAGCGAGGTCGATCCGGATGAGGAACGCAGCCAGGAGGAGCTCGGCGCGCTGTCACAGCGTTTCCGGGAGGCCATGGAAGTCCTGCGCAAAGCCAGGTTCAAGTCGCACAAGGGCAACGTATCCCTGTACCAGCTACCCTGGTACATCATTATCGGCCCCCCCGGTTCCGGCAAGACAACGGCGCTGATCAATTCCGGTCTTGAGTTCCCCCTGGCCAGCAGCCACGGCAGGGAAGCGCTCGGCGGTGTCGGCGGCACGCGCAACTGCGACTGGTGGTTTACCAACGATGCGGTGCTGATCGACACCGCAGGGCGATATACCACCCAGGACAGCCACCGCGTACACGACAACAGTGCCTGGCAGGCATTTCTGGGGCTTCTCAAACGCTACCGCCGCCGTCGCCCAATCAATGGCGCGCTGGTGGCCATCAGTCTCCAAGACCTGATGGTGCAAACTGCCGAGCAGCGCCTGCATCAGGCCAAAACCCTTCGCCAGCGGATCAATGAATTGCAGCAGCAGTTGGGGATCCGCTTTCCCATCTACCTCACCTTTACCAAATGCGACCTGGTGGCGGGTTTCAGTGAGTTCTTTGACAACCTGTCACAGGCGGAGCGGGAGCAGGTCTGGGGTATCAGTTTCCCCGCCGAGAGCAGCCCGGCCGCCGGTGCGCCCCTGGAAAATTTTGTCGCCGAGTTCCAGCAGTTGATCGAGCGGCTCAACCAGAGAATCCTGTGGCGCGTTCACAATGAGCGGAATGTCGAAAAGAGGGCATTGCTGCAGGGCTTTCCCGCTCGGCTGGAAAGCCTGCAGGAGGTATTGAGCGATTTCGTAAAACAGACTTTCAGTGCCAACCGGTACGACACAGTGCCCATGGTCAGGGGGGTATATTTCACCAGCGGTACCCAGGAGGGCAGCCCGATCGACCGGATGATGGCATCGGTAAGCGCGGACTTCGGCCTTGAGCGCGACGCGGGCCGCAAGTTTCAGGGGGTGGGAAAAAGCTACTTCCTGCACCGGCTGCTCAAGGATGTGGTCTTTCCCGAAGCGGAGCTGGTGGGCGTCAACCGGAAGATTGAGACCGCTACACTGTGGTTGCGCAGGGGCGTCTATGTCTCGCTGGCCGCAGTTTTTATCGGAGCCCTTTTTCTTTGGACGGGCAGTGTCGCCCAGAACAAGATCTACATGAGTGAGGTCAGCGATCACATCGCCCGTTATCGGGAGAACAGCAGGGAATTCGCGGGCCGCCAGCCCACCCCCGTCGAGAGCCTGCAACTGCTGGGACCGCTGCGCCACGCCGCCTCGGTCTATGAAAAAGAGGATCACCCCTGGCTGAGCAACCTGGGTCTCTATGACGATCGCGTGGACAGGGCCGCTGATCGCCTATACCGGGACCAGTTGCTCAATGTATTTCTGCCATCCCTGGTGCGGGATATCGAGCGCGACTTGGCTCGGATGGGTGCGGAGGACTCCGCGCTGACGGATACGCTGAGAACCTATCTGATGTTTTTCAATCCCGACAAACGGAATGGGGAGGTCCTGCAGGGTTACTACACCGCCAGCTGGGAGCGCCAACTGCCCGGCCAGGCGCAGCAGCAGGAGCAACTGGCGGTGCATTTGCAACAGCTCTTCGCGCAACCGCTGCCGGAGAATCTGCAGGCCAATGAGCGCGTGGTGGCCCGCGCGCGCCAGCAGCTGCGACGCATCCCCGTTCCCCAGCGGCTGTATGCCCAGCTGAAGAACAGCGATATGGGCGTGATGCCGGTGGATCTCTACGGGGAGATCGGTGGGGACACAGAGCGGCTGTTTGGTCTCCAGGCAACTGATCCGCGCTTTTCCATCCCCTACCTGTACACCAAAGCCGGCTACAAGGAACAGGACTTCGGCGCCGATTCCCCGCTTATGACCAAACTGTCGGAGGAGCGGTGGATCTATGGCGGCGATATCAGCGGTGAGGATTTCAGTGAGGCCGACCGGGAGAAACTCGGCGAAGAGGTAAAGCGGATTTATCTGAGCGAGTACCACCAGCGCTGGCAGCGGTTCCTCGGCAGCTTTTCGATACAGGGTTTCCGCACCACCAGCCAGGCGCTGGATATGCTGTCCAAGTTGTCGGACCCGGTGTATTCGCCGCTGCTGGCGGTGTCGGAAATTACTGCGGACAACACCCGGCTGACCCCGCGGCCGGAACTGTCGGTGGATGCCTCCGGTGTTGCGCTTCCGGTCTCAAGCAACGCGCGCCGTGCGGGTTCCGCAGTGGCCGGAGGTGCCGCCGCCGCTTTACAGGAACGTTTCGAACCGACCATCGTCGATCTCCGCTTCGAGGAGCTGCAGCGAATCACCCAGAGTGAAAAAGGCCGGCCGGCCAGGGTGCAGGAATATCTCTCTGCGATTAACAAGGCACAGGAATTCCTGACGGAGATAGACAGCGCCCCGGATGCCAACGAGGCCGCTTTTGCCAGCGCCAAAGAGCGCTTCGCGGGGGGCGGCGGAGAGGCCATCAAGCAGCTCCGTATAAAGGCCGCCAACGCCCCGGCGCCCTTCGACCAGTGGCTGACCGATATCGCCGACAATACCTGGGCCCTGGTGATGGCCAAGGCCAAGCTGCACGCCGATCGGGTCTGGCGCGAGCAGGTGTACAGCAGTTACAGCCGTAGCCTGGCCAACCGCTATCCGCTGCGGGCGGGCCGGGACCAGGAAGTGCCGATCATGGAATTCAATGAGTACTTCAAGCCCGGCGGCACCGAACAGAAGTTCGTCTCCGAATACCTGGAGCCGTTCGTCGACACGCGGAACTGGAGCGTGAAATCCCTGGAGGGGCAGAGCCTGGGCCTGTCCCAGGGAGCGCTCTCGCAGCTCCGCCGGGCCGACCGCATCCGCAGGACCTTCTTCAGCAGTGGCGAACAGGCGGGCTACTCCTTCCGCATCGAACCCACCAAGCTGGATTCCGGCGTCCGGCTGTTTGCCCTGGAAATGGGCGGGCAGCGGGTTCCCTATTCACACGGTCCGAGAACCCCTAAGCAGTTAGCTTGGCGGGGCGGGGAGAGCAACCGGGCGCGTATTATTTTTGAGGATCTCAACGAAACCGTGCACCGCAGCCATTTTGAAGGGGACTGGGCCTGGTACCGCCTGCTCGCCGCCTCCGATCTGCAGCCGGGGCGCAGCAGTACCGAGTACTTTGTCACCTTCGAGAAGCAGGGCCGCAAGGCCGAATTCCGGTTGACGGCCTCCGGTGTTGAAAACCCCTTCGACCGCAGCCTGCTTCAGGGCTACCGCTGTCCGGAAACCCTGTAGCTTAGAGGTCTACACAGTGTCGAGTGCAAAGGGATTATTCGGAAAGCTGCCCGGGCATGGGGATTTTATCCAGCGCCAGTTGCCCGGCAGCTTCGTGACGCCCTGGGACGAATGGCTGCAGAGAGCCGTCCACGGGTCGCGGGAACTCGTGGGGGAGTCCTGGCTGGATTATTACCTTACCAGCCCCATCTGGCGTTTCGTGCTGTCCTGCGGTGTTCTCGACGAGAGCGCCTGGGCCGGTGTGCTGGTACCCAGTGTGGACAGTGTGGGCCGGTATTTTCCCCTGACCATGGCCGTACCTGTTCCCGCATCCGCGCAGGCAAACCCTTTTGCCGTGCAGGCGGGCGCAGACAGCTGGTATCGGCTGTTGTCGGATCTGGCCATAGATGCGCTGCAGAGCACCCTGCAGGCCGACCAGGTGATGGAGCGGTTTCCGGATTTTCCCGCCGCTGCGGCCGCCGGTGGAGAGTCAGCGTTTTTCGGCGCGGCGGTAACCGCCACCAGTGAAACCGGGAGCATTGCCGGCAGCTACCCCGGCTTGCTGAATCAGTTGTACAAGCAGCAGTACCCCAGCTACAGCCTCTGGTGGTGCTCAGGCTCCCAGCATCTGGCGCCCACCACCCTGCTGAGCCCCGGCCTGCCCGAGCCCAGCCTCTACTGCTCCATGCTCGGCGCGCAGAGCCGGCATTGGTAGAAGCCCGTTCAAGGAGTGATGTATGAACAATATAGTGGCATTGGACAAAAAGCGGCATCGCAGCCATCGCATAAAGGTGGCGGACCTCAGTCACAGTGTCGGGAAGCATACCTGCCCCGCATTGATCGGCGAGTTTCCGCAGCTGGCTGCGGAATACCCTATTGTATTTGTCAAATCTGAGCAGGGCGGAGAGCAGGGTGGCGAACTCCGCTCTGTCGCCATGCTCGGGGTTAAGCCGGGCAGAAACCTGTTTTGGCAAAACAATCGGTGGCAGGGGGCCTATATACCGTCGGCGCTGCGCGCCCATCCCTTTGCAATGGTCGCTATTGAGGGGCAGGAGGGGCAGTTTGCCATCTGCATCGATGAGTCTTCCCCTTCGATGGCCGGTGATCGGGAGAGAGGCGAATCGCTGTTTGATAAGAACGGCGAGCAGACTGAATATCTGTCGAACATCAGCAATTTTCTCCTGGAACTGCGCATGCAGACTTCGCTGAGCAATGAGTTTGCCCGCTACCTGGATGAAAAGGGACTGCTTGAGGAGCAGGTGGTGCTGGTAAAGCTGCCCGGAGGTATGGATCACCGGCTGACGGGTGTCTTCCGCGTAAATGAAAGAGCCGTCAATCGACTACCTGACCAGGAATTCCTTGCACTGAGAAAGCGGGGGTATCTCTCGGCGATCTATGCGCACTTGGGTTCTTTGCGGCAGGTAAATAACTTGAGTAGGCTGTATGGCCAGCTGTCCCAGACCGAAGGCTATGCAAATGCGTCCGGTGGCGGAAGGGGCTGAACCCCAAACTCTGCTGTGCAAAGCACAAATGCGTGCCGGGCTTACCAGCCCCCGGCGGCAAGCTTTGGGTTAGAAAATGGCCCAGAAGAAAGTGGTACGATTGTACTGTTTTTGCGTGCATCCGATGGGGGCATGTAAAAATGTCTTTTTAATTAGTACGATAGTGTTTGTTTTTGTGAGGCGGTATCCAACTGTGAGTTAGATTAGGTAGAATTAGGCATGGCTTGGGGCATGGATCTGCCTTCAGCGTGCATCTGCCGATGCTGGATTGTGCTGGTGGCGGGAGAGCCAGTAGTGTAAGTGGCTTTGGGATGGCGGGGGAGCGTCGCTCGGCGAAAATCCCCGGAATGGAAAGCAGACAGTCAGAGTTCTGGCGTCCCTGACCCCGAAGACGCTGCGGAGGGCTGGATTGGCCCCCACTAATAAAATCTAGATATGCATGGAACGCAGGTCGCCAGAATGTCTTTCCGGGTTATTTTTACAGGATCACTCCGTGACGGATTCAACCGCCGCCGGGGGATCGAGTCGCTTGGCAAGCAGTTTGCGTTGGATTTTGACCAGATCAGGTATTTACTGTCCGGTGCTCACCGAATGGTAAAGTGTGTTGAGGACCGCCGGCAGGCGGAGAGGATCGTCAAGGCTCTATGGGATGGGGGATGGCATACGGAATTGCACCTGGACAACCGCGTTGTCTTTCGCACAAATCAGGCGCAGAAGCCAAGCTTTCAGGATCCCGGGCCGGACCTGGTCGGGCCGAGTCTGGTGCGGATGCGCGGGCGGGATTCCCCGGTTTCCGCCGTCGTGCCGGAATCCTGGCAGCCGTGCACAGACCTCAATCCGAATGCCGTGCTCCAGGCCGGGGACCGAAATGCCCACCACTACATGATTGTCTTGATGCAGGAGAGGGAGGAGCTGCCGTCGGGACTGGCCCTGCCGGATTACAGTGTCGCCCAGCTGCAACAGTGCCTGGCCAGGTTGACGTCGGGGCGTTTACTCTCCGGGCCCGAGATGGTCGAGCATGAAGTTTCACCGGCGTGTACCGCTGAAATGTCGGCCCGGCTGGATACTACCGCAATACAATATTTGGTGGCCCATTTTCAATGTGAGCGGTATTTCCATACCTTGTTTCTGTGGTGCAGCCAGCGGGAGTTCCCCCGGCAAAAGCCGTTGTTCCAGAGAATGGTGACCGGTTTTCGAACGGAACCTGTTGTGCAGGCTGCCCGGGAGGGGACGGGGTGTGGCTAGTCGCGGAACCTGCAAGGGAGCGGCTTTCGTATGAACCCTATGCTGTACGGTAGGCTGGTTGCCTTGATCAGCTTATTCACGGCAGGCACTCTTTCTAATAAGAATCAAGGCAAAGGAACTATTTGAGTCAAAGGAACTTCCATGGCATTCCCCAATATAATCAACATCGACGAGTTGGCTGCTCCGATTTCGGAGGACCAGCCGACAGGCAGCGACATTCGAGAAGATCGCTCGCCGACCTCCGATTACTACACCATCAAAGACTCCCGCAACAGCGCCCGCGCCGCCGAACGCTCCGCCATGTTCGACGACAGCGATGCCGACCTGCTCGCACCCTGGCACGATGTGGCCAAGTGCGCTGAGAAAATTCTCTCGGCCCAGAGCAAGGATCTTGAAGTCGCGACCTGGTATACCGAAGCGTTGATCCGGCTGCATGGATTTCCCGGCCTGCGCGACGGTTTTGCGTTGATAGAACGCCTGGTGAAAGACCACTGGGACGGCCTTTATCCCGAACCCGACGAAGACGGTCTGGAAACCAAGGTGGCGCCGCTGACGGGCCTGAACGGCGACGGCGGCGACGGCACCCTGATGATGCCAGTCCGCAATGCCCCCATTACCCCGGAAAGTGATTACGGTGCCTATTCATTCTTCCAGTATCAGCAGGCCCGGGACGCGGACCGCATCGCCGATGACGATGCCAAAGCCGCCCGGCTGGAAGTCCTCGGGTACAGCTTTGATGAAATCGAACAATGCGTAAACGCCGCAAGCAACGAGTGGGCGCAGGATCTTGTGGAAACCCTCGAAGAGGCGTTGGTCCACTATAAAAGCATCAGTGAAGAGTTGCGCTCCAGTTGTGGCCACGACGCTCCACCCTTCACCAATATCACCACTCTTCTGGACGAGGTGCTGCGGACCACGCGCTTTGTCTACAAGAGCCAGTTGGAAGCGCTGGCCGCTTCGGCGCCGCCAGATGCGGAGGCGGGCGCCTCCGAAGGCGGGGAGAGCAGCCCTCCCAGCGGGGCGACGCCCGCGGTAGCAGGCGTATCCATGCCGACCGGGCCGGTCGCCTCGCGCGAAGACGCCCTGAAGCTGCTCGAAGCAGCTGCCAAGTACTTCCGCACCTACGAACCCCACACCCCACTGGCGCCGGGCCTGGAGCGCCTTATCGGTTGGGGTCGCATGACGGTATCGGAACTCATGGCCGAACTGTTGCCGGATGACCAGTCCCGGTCGATCTACTCCCAGTTGACCGGCGTCAAGCTCGACGGTTCTGATACCCAGCGTTACGTCGCCCCCCCTCCGGCCGCCAGGGCGCCGCAGGCTCCCACGGCGCCCGCGAGTGCAGAGACTCCGGAAGCGTCTTCGGGTCAGGCAGAATGGTCGGAGGAATCACAAACAGCGGACGCCGGCGTAGGCTGGTAGAACATTAAACTTTTACACTTCCTAAATCGAGGAAAGGAGATCAGAGATGTCCGAGAGCATTCACAACAAGCTGAAGCGTGTGCGTAAGCCGCGCGTCCATATTACCTACGATGTCGAAACCAATGGCGCCGAAGTCAAGAAGGAACTGCCTTTTGTAACCGGTGTGATGGGCGATTACTCCGGTGACAACGCCGAGAACCGGAAGGCCCTCAAAGAGAGAAAATTTGTCCAGATCGACCGCGATAACTTCAACGACGTAATGACCAAGGTCAATCCAAAGCTGAGTCTCCAGGTGGAGAACACCCTCTCCGGAGATGGAAGCAAGATGGCCGTGGACCTGGATTTCAGGCATATGGACGACTTCTCTCCGGAGAGAGTAGTCGATCAGGTAGAGCCGCTGAAGCAGCTGCTCGAGGCCCGCAGCAAACTGCGCGACCTGCTGAGCAAGGCGGACCGATCGGAAGATCTCGAGAAAGTTCTGGAAGACATTCTGAAAAGCACCGAGAACGTAGGCGCTATCTCTGAACAGCTGGGCCTTGGTGAAAACAAAGGAGAAGAATCAGAATGAGCACCGAAGCAGAAAATGCAGTAGAAAATGAAGCGGAAGAGCAGTCGGTCAGTCTGCTCGACCAGGCCATTTCTGCGACCAAACAAACCTCGCCGGACGAAGCAAAGGACCTGATTTCCAACCTGACAGAGCAGGTTCTGAAGGGCACCGTAACCTGGGACCGAAACCTGACCCAGACGATCTCAAAGGCTGTCCAGGCAATCGATGAGGCCATGTCCAAGCAGCTTTCGGCCATTCTGCACGACGAGAAATTCCAGAAGCTGGAGGGCTCGTGGCGCGGCCTCAATCACCTGGTGATGAACAGCGAAACCGGCGCGACCCTGAAGATCCGCATGCTGAATATCACCAAGCGGGAACTGTTCCGCGACCTGGACAAGGCCGTTGAATTCGACCAGAGCCAGACCTTCAAGAAAGTCTACGAAGAAGAGTTTGGTACTGCGGGTGGCGAACCTTTTGGCTGCATGATCGGCGACTTCGAATTCACCAGCCACCCGGAGGATGTCGAACTGCTGAGCAAGATGTCCAACGTGGCCGCCGCCGGTTTCTGTCCCTTTGTCTCCGCTGCCGGAGCCGGAATGTTCGGTTTCAGCGATTTTACCGAGCTGTCCAAGCCCCGGGACCTGGGTGGGATTTTCGAGTCCGGCGAATACATCAAGTGGCGCAGTTTCCGGGACAGCGAAGACTCCCGCTTCGTTACCCTGGTGATGCCCAGGACCCTCGCGCGCACGCCCTACGGAGCCAACACCAAGCCGATTGAATCCTTCAATTTCGAAGAGTTCGACGTGGATGAGTCCGGTGTGTCCCGCCCCGCCGACCACGATCAGTACTGCTGGATGAACGCTGCCTATGTGATGGGTACCACCATGACCAGGGCATTTGCGGAAAATTCCTGGTGTACAGCCATTCGCGGTGCAGAGGGTGGCGGTAAGGTAGAGGGACTGCCGACGCATATCTTCAAGAGCGACGACGGCGATCTGGACCAGAAGTGCCCGACGGAAATCGGTATTACAGACCGTCGCGAAGCGGAGCTCAGCAGCCAGGGCTTCCTGCCGCTGTGCCATTACAAGAATACCGATTACTCGGTCTTCTTCGGCTCGCAGAGCACCCAAAAGCCGAAGGCCTATGACGATCCGGATGCGACCTCGAACGCCGCCATCTCCGCCCGCCTGCCATACCTGATGGCCACGGCCCGGATCGCCCATTACCTGAAGGTTATGGCGCGCGATAAAGTAGGTTCCTTTATGGAGGCGAGCGACTGTGAGCGCTGGCTGAACAAGTGGATCACCCAGTACACCAACTCCAACCCCGATGCCAGCGCGGAGATGAAAGCCAAGTACCCCCTGGCCGAAGCGAGAGTGGAAGTGAAGGAAATTCCGGGCCAGCCCGGCTGCTACAGTGCAGTTGCCTACCTTAAGCCCTGGCTGCAGATGGAGGAGTTGACCACCTCCATGCGCATGGTGGCCAATATCCCCACAGCGGGGTAATAAACGGCGGCCCGCCCGGCGGGCCGCTCCTTTCCGACTGACAGATTATCCGTGGGAGTCCTGCCTTGCCCGCTGCATCTAGTGACCAAAATTCCGGCGATTGCGGAATAGAGCTGCCTTCGCAGTTGCTTACTGGTCAGGGGGCGGATTTGCAAAAGTTTTTGCGGGAACCGGATGACCTGTTCGCCTTTGAATACTGGCTGTCAGAAATATATCCCTGCCCGCAGCCGGAACAGTTCACCGTCCGCCAGTGGTTGAGCCGCTTGGTAGCGGAACTGGATGAGCTGATCTGCGATCAGATCAACAGCATCCTGCATCATCCGCGCTTCCAGAGGCTTGAAGCCAGCTGGCGCGGCCTGTCAATGCTGGTCCACAACACCCCGCATTCCGACAACATCAAGATCAAGTTGCTGGATGTGAGCTGGAGGGATCTCAGCAAGGATATGGAACGGGCCCCGGACTTTGATCAGTCGGGCCTTTTTCACCTCATTTACAATGAGGAATTCGGAACCCCGGGTGGGGAGCCCTTTGGCCTTCTTCTCGGCGATTATTACATATCCCACCGCCCTTTCGCCGATCACCCGTACGACGACGTCTTTACTTTGCAGGGTATTGCCCATACTTCGGCAGCGGCTTTTGCACCGTTTGTCTGTGCGGCAACTCCGCAGCTGTTCGGTGTGGATCACTACGATGACCTTGCCAAGCCGATCGATTTTTCAGAAGTGTTCCGGCAAAAGGAGTATATCCGCTGGAACGGCTTGAGGGATATCGAGGACAGCCGGTTCCTCGCGGTTACCTTGCCGCAGGTGCTTCTGCGCCAGCCCTACAATACTCAATTCTCCCGTTACGGCGGCCTGCGGTTTGCGGAGCGGGTCTCTGCATCCCACAGTCGGAAATATCTCTGGGGCAATGCCTGTTTCGCAATGGGTGCGGTGTTGATTCGGGAGTTCAATGACGTGGGCTGGTTTTCGCACATCCGGGGTGTTGCCAGGGATCATCTGGGTGGCGGCCTGGTATCCCAGCTGCCAGTGGTCTCGTACAAGCCGGATACAACTTCGAATATGGTCCGCATGTCCACCTCTATCCTCGTGACGGATTTTGTAGAGCGGGACTTGAGTGAGTTGGGATTCTCCTGTCTGTGCCACTGCTACGATACCGCGTACAGCGCATTCAACAGTGTTCCGTCATTACAGCGACCCAAGCAGTACACCACCAAGTCCGCCACCGCCAATGCGCGTATCAGCGCCATGCTGCAGCAGATTCTCTGCGCATCGAGATTTGCCCATTACATCAAGGTGATGATCAGGGACAAAGTGGGTGCCTATATGAACGCCCAGGACTGTGAGCGCCAGTTACAGAAGTGGCTGGACCGCTACACCACCGGGCGAGATGACCTGTCCTGGGAGATGTTGGCCCGCTACCCTCTCAGGGAGGCCCGGGTGCGGGTGGTGGACGAGCCGGGAAAAGCTGGCAGTTATCAGAGTGTGATTCACCTGAAAAGTCACTACACAGTTGACCATTTGGTTTCCGAATTGAAACTTACCACCGCTCTGGCTCAGATCGGCGTAGGCACGATACGATAACAAGGGCCCCCATTATTATGCGAAAAGATAAGCGCCTTCTGGCCCCGGTACTCGACAGGCTATTGGAATCGTCCCGCAATATGGACCTGCACCAACCTCATCAGGTACTGAAGCAGCTTCGGGAGGGCGTCCGGAGGGATCTGGAGTACCTGTTCAACACACGCTATCGCTGTATATCCGCTCCGGAAACCCATACCCATCTCAGTAGTTCCAATATCAATTTCGGCCTGCCGGACCTATCGACAATCAATCTTTCCTCGATGGACAGCCGAAAGCGGTTCTGCCGGGAAATCGAGAGAACGATATTGGATTTCGAGCCCAGAATCCGCTCGGTAAAAGTGACGAGCCAGGACAAGATGGATGTCGAGGACCCCAGTATACGCTTTCGTGTCGAGGCGGTTCTGCATGTCAACCCCGCATCGGAGGTCATAGTGTTCGATTCCGCTTTGAATCCGGTAACTCAGCTGGTCGATGTATCGGAGATTATGTAATGAGTGAAAAGCTGATTGATCTCTACGAGCGGGAACTGGCGTTTATCCAGCAGACGGCTTCCGAGTTCACAAAAATACATCCGGCCGCAGCCTCCAGGCTACAACTGGATACCGATACCGTGGACGACCCCCTGGTAGGCCGCCTGCTGTCGGGCTTCGCCTATATGAATGCTCGTGTCCAGCAGAAGCTAAGCGACGATTTTCCCGAGCTTACCGATGCGATGCTGGAGACCTTGTATCCCCATTACCTGAGGCCGATCCCGTCCTGTGCCATCGTGCAGTTCGAGCCGGAACCGGACCTGGATGCGATTACCCGTGTGGATGCCGATACCTTGCTGGAAACCGACAGCTTTAACGGGCAGACCTGCCGCTTTACCAGCCGCTACCCGGTCGATATCTGTCCTTTCCAGGTGGTCAGCGCCAGCCTGATGCCGCGCCCTTTTATCGCGCCTGGGTGCAATGATATCCAGGGGGCGAATGCAGTACTCAAACTGTCGCTGAAAACCCTCAGCCAGGATCTGAGCTTCTCTGAAATACAGCCCGGGAAATTGCGTTTCTTTCTTCGGGGACAGCCCAGCCACGTCTACGCACTGTACGATCTGCTGCTCAGCCGTTGTGTAAAGCTGGTGGTGGCCAGCGGTGAAACCGATCCAAAACCCACTTTTATAGAGCCGGACGCCATACAACAAGTCGGACTGGAACCGGACCAGGGCCTCCTGCCATACCCGGACACGGCATTTATCGGCTATCGCCTGCTTACAGAGTACTTCGCTTTCCCGGAAAAGTTTCTCTTTATCGATATCTGCAATCTCCCGGAAGCCCTTAATGACAGCTACGGCGATACACTCAATCTCTATTTCTACCTGTCGGAAAACCACGATGAATTGGAAAAGCAGATTGCTGCCAGCATGTTTGCGCTGGGCTGTACGCCGGTTGTCAATCTGTTTCCACAAACGGCGGACCCGATACCGCTAAGCCATACAGAATACAGCTATCATGTGGTGCCTGATGCGCGCCGAAGTGACGGCCTTGAGGTCTATTCGATCGATGCGGTCGGTGCAACGGATGGCAGCGGCCAAACCACCCCGTATCGTCCTTTCTACGGTATTCAGCACAGCCGCCACCACGCCCGGCAGTCGGCATTCTGGTATGTTCGCCGCCGCGACGTAATAGAGGGCGAGCACCGCAATGAACAGGCGACGGAATTGGATATATGCCTGGTGGATCTGGATTTCAATCCACATCGTATCAGCGATCAGACGCTGGACCTGAAACTGACCTGTTGCAACCGCAACCTGCCGAAAAAGCTGCCCAGTGGCAATTCACAGCCTTACCTGGAAGTGGTCGACGGCGATGCGCCGGCGAGCAGAATCAGCAGTGTGATATCTCCAACGGCGACCTTGAGGCCTCCGCACCGCGAGCGGGGCTACTGGCGGTTGATTTCACATCTCAACCTCAATCACCTGTCCCTTTCCGGTTCGGGGGGCTGCGACGCGCTGAAGGAGATTTTAAGGCTCTATGATTTCCGCGATTCAGCCAGCACCAGAAACCTGATCGAATCGCTGTTGAAGGTAAATACGAGGCCGATCACCGCGCCGATACAGATAGACCAGAGCGTAGTATTGTGCCGGGGAACAGAGGCTGAGATCGAGCTGGATTCAATGATGTTGTCCGGCACCAGCCCGCTGTTATTCGCCAGCATTATAGAGCGCTTTCTCGGCCTATACTGCTCACTGAATTCCTTTACCCGACTGATTGCCACACTGAGTGGCAGAGATGGAGAACTGAAGCGATGGCCACCTCGCGCCGGCGACAAAGCTTTACTGTAATAGAGCGCCTGCGCCGCGAGCCCTATTGCTTCGACTTCTTTCAGGCGGTCAGGCTCCTTGAACATGCGGCGGTACTGGGGGGAGACGGTTACGCTGGGGAACCGATTGCCGGCTCCTCCCCTCCATCGCGCGAGGTAGTGCGTTTTAGCGCGCAGTCGAACCTGTCATTTATCGGCTCCGATATTCTGCGCCTGGAGCAGCATCAAAGCCGCGGTACCGGGCAGGCCGATGATGAACTCAGACAGTGGAAGATGGATGTCGGGTTCACCGGCCTGATCGGCAGCCAGGGTGTAATGCCTTACTACCTGACTGAGCTGGTTCTCAGGGAGTTGCGGGAGAAAAACACCGCGCTGCGCGACTTCCTGGATATGTTTAACCATCGCCACGTCTCACTGTTCTACCAGGCTTGGCACAAATACCAGCTGCCGGTCAATTACGAGCGACAGCACCTTCGCAAAGAACGTGAACTGGATCTGTTCAGCCACGCACTGGCATCGCTCTCCGGGCTCGGTACCAGTGAAATGCGTTACCGAATGCCTCTGCCGGACGAAGCCTTGTTTGGCATGGCGGGACACCTGGGCAGGCAACAGTGCTCCGCGGCCGCCCTGGCCAGTATGATCCGCCATCACTTCGGCCTGAAAGTCAATATTGAGCAGTTCCGGGGGCAATGGGACGAATTGCCGGAAGATGTGCTCTGTCGACTGCCGGGGCCGGAATATCCCCAGGGGGTGAATAATTGCCTGGGGGTCAACACTGTGCTGGGCACCATGTGCTTCCAGGCACAGAATAAGTTTCGCGTCGTGGTTGAACCCATGGCGTACGACCAGTTCATGACCATAGCACCAGGCAGTGACAAGCTGGAGGCACTCAAGTCTTTTATTCAGTTCAGCGCCGGTGTGGAAATGGATTTCGAAATCTCTGTAACCCTGTTTACCGGACAGGTAGTGCCGGTGCAGTTGATTGATGAACCCGACGTCCAGCCGCTATTGGGCTGGAATACCCATATGTCCAGTGAACACCAATATGACCAGCGGGTGGAGATCGCCCTGAGTGCGGACCGGGTTTCTCCCGATGAAGCACTGCCCGCCGCCTGATAATCCCCAAAAGGAACTTTGAATAATATGATCAATATCGACCTGAAGCGCCTCGTGGATACCATGACCCCCCATATGCGCGATTCCCTGGAAGGGGCAGCGGGGCTCTGTCTGGCCCAGAGCCAGTACAATGTAGAACTGGAACACTGGCTGCTGAAATTGCTGGATCAGTCCGACACCGACCTGTACCACCTGCTGGAGAAACACGATGTCAATCCATCGAATCTCGCCAAGCAGCTGGCGACGACCATTGCGAGATTTAAATCGGGCAGCAGTCGGCCGGCGGCGCTTTCGCCGACGATAGTCGAAGCCGCAAAAAATGCCTGGATGCTCGCATCCATCGACTATGGGCACCGCTCCATAAGTTCCGGCCACCTGCTGGCCGCATTGCTGCTGGAAGAAACATCGCGCCGGCAGTTGCTGGAGTCCTGCCCCGAGCTGAAATCCATAGCACCGGAATCCATTCGTGAGACCGCCCGGGCAATGTTTGGTCGCAGTGGCGAATCCAGCCACATGACCGGTGGCGGCGACGGAGATGAAGGGGCAGCGGCGGTGGTAGCTGCCGCGAGTAAGGCGCCGTCGCTGGATAAATACACCATCAATCTCACCGAGCGCGCCCAGAAAGGGGAGATAGACCCGGTTTTGGGGCGGGATGAGGAAATACGACAGTGTATCGATATCCTGACCCGCCGCCGGCAAAACAACCCGATCCTTACCGGCGAGGCCGGTGTGGGTAAAACCGCCGTGGTCGAGGGGTTTGCTCTGCGTATCGCCACCGGCGACGTGCCGGACCCGCTGAAAGGCGTCGCCGTGCGCACCCTGGACCTCGGGCTGCTCCAGGCCGGTGCCAGTGTAAAGGGGGAGTTTGAAAACCGCCTCAAGTCCGTTATCGAGGAAGTGCGAGCCTCGGCAACGCCTATCATCCTGTTTATCGATGAGGCGCACACCATGATCGGTGCCGGGGGTAAAGAGGGGCAGGGGGATGCCGCCAACCTGTTGAAACCTGCACTGGCCCGCGGCGAACTGCGCACTATTGCCGCGACCACCTGGGCGGAGTACAAAAAATATTTCGAACGCGATCCGGCGCTCACCCGGCGGTTCCAGGTGGTGAAGGTAGAGGAACCCAGTGAAGAGAAAGCCATCGACATGATGCGCGGCATAGCCACTTCACTGGAGGAGCACCACCGCGTGCGTATCCTAGACGAGGCCATTGTTGCGTCCGTGAAGTTATCCCACCGGTATATTCCGGGACGCCAATTGCCGGATAAGTCCGTCAGTCTCCTGGACACCGCCTGTGCCCGTGTCGCTCTTGGCCAGTCGGCAACCCCCGGGGCGATTGAAGACGCCAGGCGGATAATAGAGCGCGCTAAAACCACCATCCAGAAACTGCAACGCGAAAATGCTGCCAGTGGTGAACATGAAGAGCAGCTGCAAATTTTATCCGAACAGCAGGCGGAGGCCGAAGAGCGCCTGAATAGGTTGCAGGCTCAGCATCAGCAGGAACAGGAGCTGATCGTACAGATCCACAAACTGCGGGATCAAATCGATGACCTTTTTCAACAACAGCAGGCCCCGCGGCAACAGGGCGAAGAGAACACCCTGGACGCCGCCACCATGGCCGATCTCAAGCAGCAGTTACAATCGCTTTATGCACAGCTCCAGGAGGTGCAGGGCGATACTCCGCTGATGCAGCCCGCAGTGGATGAACAGGCCATTGCCGAAGTGGTAGCCAACTGGACTGGAATCCCGGTTGGCAAAATGGTCAGTGACGAAATAATCGCCGTACAAACCCTGGCCGAGCGCCTCGAACGGCGGGTTATCGGACAGCCCCATGTCCTTGAAGCTGTCGCACAGGCGATTCGTACTTCACGCGCCGGCCTGACAGACCCCCGCAAACCGGTGGGCGTGTTTATGTTCTGCGGAACCAGCGGTGTCGGCAAAACCGAGACAGCCCTGGCCCTAGCTGATGAGTTATTTGGCGGCGAACAGAATATCACCACCATTAGCATGGCCGAATTCAAGGAGGAGCATAAGGTTTCCATGTTACTGGGTTCGCCCCCGGGCTATGTCGGCTACGGAGAGGGCGGTGTATTGACCGAGGCGGCCCGCCGCAAGCCCTACTCGGTAATTCTGTTGGATGAAATAGAAAAAGCGCACCCAGGCGTCCAGGATATCTTCTACAACCTGTTCGACAAGGGAACCATAAAAGACGGAGAAGGGCGCGATATCGACTTCAAGAATACGGTTATTATCATGACCTCCAATGCCGGAGAGGACGCTATCCGTGCAATCTTCAGTCAAGTGGAGGAAAAGCCGGAGCCAGACGTTCTATTGGACAATATCCGTCCCCACCTGCTGCAGAAATTCAAACCCGCCTTCCTAGGTCGTGCCAACGTGATCGCTTATTATCCGCTGGATGACGAGGATATGGTGGAAATCTGCAAGATCAATATGCGCCGTATTGAAAAGCGGGTCAAGGAGCACTACGGAGCCAGCTTCAGCTATGATGAAGATGTGTTGATCAATATCGTTGCTCGCTGTCAGGAGTCCGATACCGGCGCGCGCAATATTGAGGTTATTCTGAATCGGACGCTGTTGCCGTCGCTGGCTAGTGAGTGTCTGGATCGGATGGCCAAGGAGGAGGAGGTTACCGCCATCCACGTCGGTGCTACTGAAGAGGGTGATTTCTGCTACCAGATCAATTGATAGTAGATAGCTGGTCCAGTTGACCCGGCAATGGATATTGCCGGGTCAAGAACTTTCAGCTTTGAATCCAGTCAAAAAAGAATCCCGTAGGTTAACATGCTGCCGAATGCCGCTATCATGTAGAAAAGGCTGCTCACTAATGAATAAGCACCTGCAGTCCCAGGCTCCATAACATTAAACGCCCTGTGAGAAGTAAGAAGCAGCACGCAGAGACCTGCCAGCATGGCCCACCAGTAATAGCCCGTGAAAAATGGCAATATGGTGATTGCCAAGATCAAAAGCAGTGCCGATAAGAAGATGCCATCCATGCTCCTTCGAGTAATGGCTAGCAGAAAACACACAAGATAGACCGCATAAGGCCAGAAATCGAGCCAGAAGAGAGAGCCGGTTCTCGATGTCTCTGCTGGGATGACCTCTGGTGTGGAACTGGAGTCAACCAGAACTCCCTCATGGAAGAATACAAAATAGGCTATCACAGTCAGCAGATAACTGCCGGGTGCCAGCGTGATCAATTCCGGCGGGCTATCCAGCCAGCCCTTCTTGTAGCAGGTCCATTGCGTTGCGGCAACAGCCAGAATGATCGGTAGCGTGCAGCCTAAATTACTCCAGAAATTTTCCGTATAAAATAGAGCTGCAAATGGCACAAAAAGTACCAGATCGCTTAGTCTCTCATTGTGATGGGTCACCTCTTTAATGTCGGCGAGTTTTTTTCTGAAAGCGTAGCAGTCGATAAACACTAGTGCGCAAGCGATAAAAAATAATAAACTGCTAAGTGCTGCTATTTCAGGCATGGTTACGGTGGCTTTTTGCTGTGGACGGTCAGGGTTATTAAGATAGCCTGAAGAGTTCAGAGCGGATTGAAATCTGCCCGGCTAAAATAGCACTATGGATTTCATCATGCCAGTGATATTTTATCGAGAGTAATAAGTTTTCCATACTATACATACTTTACTCCTTGTTGATATCACAATCCAGCTACAGAGAATGTTCATCAAATTAGGCATTCTTTGGGTTTCGCTTAGGTTCGCTCCGTTTGTGTGTATTCTGTCGCCCTTGATGATTGCTATTAACCCGACAGCGTTTGTTGTCGGGTTAATAGTAGATACTTTAATCATTAGTTATGATTCGGCCTGATCATCGCGTAACAACTTTCCATTTTAATGATCAAATATGGATTGAACGGCGACTTCAACCAGTCGATCTACTTTGTCTTTCAGTAGCTTGAATATGTGCCTTATAAAGCTCGTGGTCAAATCTACATCCTTTTTGATTTTCATCCCTAAGGCGATCATTATCCGTTTTATGAGCTTGTATACCCAGGAGGACATATCCTTTGAGAAATCAAAGCCTTTCTTTAGAACGTAAGCGAGCATATCAAGTAACGTTATGCCAGATGCCATGCCAAACTGTAGGCTTATTCCGGCGACCTTTAGAACCTTCTTTACCACATAAGCGATAGCTTTATTTATCATATTCATTGTGTTCATTGTAAAGCTCAGAGGGCCATCTGAAGACAGCCACTGCTCTATCGCAGATTGGGTCACTTCGGGCTCAAGTTCACACATGGTTTCCCAAGAAGAAGCTTTACTAACACTTGCAATGTAATTCTTCATTTTATGGTATTCGCCAGATGGCATGGTACCGGGGCTCTTCAGGCAATAGGCCCCATGACTCTCTGGAAGGTGATAGAAGGGCCACAATGGCACCATTGGAACAACATCTGTTTTGTGATATACGCGGTAGATATCTTTACCTTTAGACATCTCCTCCGTAACCAGCTTTACAAAACTGTGCGCCCCGACGCGCGGACTCCCAAATGTATAAAGCTTTACGTCGGTATAATGGATATGTTTTGACTTGTTTAGCCATTCTGCGGTCAGGGTGGCTAAGGCGCCGCCAAGGCTGTGGCCCACGCAATGCACGGTTCTAATCGGCTTTTTTAAGTCAATAAAACGCCGGTTTACTACGGATAGTTGCTGTTTTAACTCTGGAAGAATTGTCTTGAAGCATTTGTTGAATCCTGTATGTACAAACCTTCCAGTAGCTGACGGAGAGAATCCGACAGTTGCATCGGTCGCCCAATCAAACTTATTATCGGTCCCACGGAGAAGGATTAATATATCTCCCTCAAAATCGCCCCTGCCTTCGGCGACCACGCCAAAACCGGTTCGTTTTTTTATGACCCAAAGAGTTCCTGATGAGCCATTTACAACATTGCTGTGGCATGATAGATCCCATTTTTCACTGAATCTATCGATGGTTGCAGGCGTGAATGAGTCACTTTGAATTTCGTAAACTGCGCTTGCCAAGCTTGCTGCATCTGTGTGTGAAATTAAACATCCCATGTCCTGTCTCCTAATTATTCCAGGTGCAGTTTGTTCCTATTGAGTGAAGCATCATGTGAATAAATCGAGTGTCGTCGGTTAGTTCACATTTGAAATCAAGGGTTTTACCTTCAAGTTCTGCGTTTTCTTCTTCGCTTCTTTTAACAGTTTCCCAGATAAGAAACTCCTTACCTTCGTACTCAGCTATTAGCTTCTGATGGGAAACAAACTCTTTGGGTAAGATAGCTCTTTCTTTTTTTGTCAGAGCTTCAAGTGAGAAAAATCCGTCACTATTTGTTTCTATAGTATCTTCATAATTTTCTCCGTCACATTCCACAAGGCGACGAAGTGTTATGTGTGAGGCTGGTTTGTTTTCATAAGTCAGATATCCGGAAACTTTTGAAAACAAAAAAACCTCTTTTCCTCCAAACATTGACATGGCTACTCCTGTACTTGAAATAGATAACGCGAGAATTAACAATGTGATACATCGCATGTTTCATCCTCCAATTAATACGGTAGGATATCCAACCACAATCTTTCCTCCATGCGCCGTAGAATCCCCCATCCGCGCAGCCGGTTTCCCCTGGATCATTACACTCGTACTGCCCATGGCCACGGTATCGGGCGGGCCGACGCAGGTGCAGACGCTACCTACAGTAGCGGATGGCATCCCGCCGATAATGACGGTTGGGCCGCCGGGGCTTAATATCGGCCCGCCAACGTGTGGGACCGTGCCGGTCACCATTGGGCAGACGTGCATATCCGTGATACGCGATGCTGGCTTCCCCATAGTTCTATTCCTCGATTCGTCCGTTGCCGCCTCTTGCCAGATCCAGTCCCTGCTTCATATAGCGAACAAAGCGTTCACTGGGGTCCACTGGGTCATAGAGCACTGCTGCAAGCGTTATACTTCCGGCCACCGCATGGGCATATAAGTGTTGAGGTGGCTCAATAACCGGTTCGCCCTCAGCGGCCAGACTGCCGTGGCACCAGCTTGCAGCCGTCGCCGCCCAACTGGCGGGGGTCTTGTGCTTGGTTTTTTCACCGAGCAGTTTGCAGCGCAAACGGCCCTCTTCACTGGGTTTTTTGGTCCAGCTTTCCGCGGCGATAAGGGCGTTTATATTGTCCTCATCGGTTTGTGGGTTCTGGATATCGCGAGCTGCCAGGCACGCCCACCATACGGCTTCACGCTTGGGCAACCCGTGTGCGAGAAGCTTGATCGCATCCGGGTAGAGGCCGACTTCCATCAGGCGGTTGATGCTTACCTCTGGTGCGGTATCCGGTACCAGGTGTTCTTCTGCTTCTTCGCTCACGTCGAAATTTTTCAATAACTCGGCAGCGGTCAGAGCATTTACTTTTACCAGGTCGGTCATTGCTTACTCCATCAATTGATCATGGTCACGCCGCCTTTCAAGGTAAGCATGCCGCCGCCTTTAACTTCGGCAGTGGCGTCGCCCTTGAATGACAGCATGGTGCCCTTGATGGTAATTCCGGCGGGTGTCAGCTTAATGCTGCTGCTGCCCACCTTGAGCTCAATAGAGGCCTTGGAGGTAATCTTGACCGCTCCCATAACATCGGTGGTCTGCGTCCCCTGGCTGACTTTGAGGGTATGGTTTCCCGCACCCAGGGTGGTTTTTTGATTACCCTTGTCGATCTTGACAATCTGGTCCCCTTTGGCAATGGTGACTTTCTCACTGCCATCGGTGACAGTCACGCTGCGATCCTGCTTGATCTCCAAGGTCTGCTCGTTTTCGATCTTGCCGGTCTGGTCGTGGTGGATCACGAAATTGTGGTCCCTGCCGGCCTCCATATAGATCTCTTCCTTGCCGCCCTTGTCGTCGAAGCGCAGTTCATTGAACGCGCTGCCCTCGTACTCGGTTTTCCAGCCGCTTTGGGTGGCGGTGTAGTTGGGGCCGGGATTGTCGCCGTTGTAGACTGCACCGGTAACTAACGGGCGGTCCGGATCGCCGTTGATGTAAGTCACCACCACTTCCTGGCCGATACGGGGCACGAAGTTGGCGCCCCAGTTTTTGCCGGCGAAGGACTGCATCACCCGTATCCAGCAGCTGTTCTGCGCGGAATTCCAGGGAAACTTTACCTTGATTTGGGTATAGGGGTCCTGGGAGCTATCGGAAGCCGTGGCTTTTACCTCCATTACCTGCGCCACCTGCGGCGAGTGAACCCTGTTGTTGCGCACGAGCGGGTCGGGGCGAGGCATTACCGAAGCGGGCACGCAGCTGAAGGAGTTTTTAAAGTGCGTTTGGCCGATATTGCTGTCGACCGCGTGTATCTTGACGGAGGTAAGCAGGTACTTGCCTTTCTCCGTGCTCAGCGAGTGATCGAAATTAAAGCGGCCGCCGGCACTGAAGACAGGGCAGTCGCTGCTGCCGTGGGCGATATCGAACTGCGCCTCCTGGGACTCCATGGCCCTTTCCGCCAGCGCCTTGTGATAACTGTCCTTGAATTTGCGTTTATGTTCGCCGTCTTGCTCGAAGTGATTCAGGCCGTAGAGGCTGCGCATATAGCTGGAAATATCGTTGAGCTTGCTGGTGGTCTTGACTTGCTGCTTGTTGTCCTTGGTCGCCGTGAATTCATTGTAGTCTTTGAATTCAAAACCTCCGCCGTGATAGTTGAAGACCCGGTCCCAGCTGCTGATGGTGTGCTTGGTTGGATGGCTGCCGCCGCCGTCGTATTCCACCTTTTCCGATTCACAGTCGTAGAAATCCTGCGGATCATCGCAAAGTACCAGCTCGTGCTGCCCGTCGCTGTGTTTGAAGTAGTAGACAATCCCTTCTTCAGACATCAGGCGGCTGATGAATTCAAAATCGCTCTCATCAAACTGTACGCAATACTCGCGGGTTATGTATTCCGCGTTGAGCTTTGTGGAAAGCTTGATGACCTTGCTGTACTCGCCGAGCACTTCCTCCAGAATCTGCTTGGCCGACTTCTTCTCGAAAACGCGGTTTTTACCGCCGAGGCTGGTAAACCACAGACCCGGACGCAGTATCGCGGTATAGCTGCGCATGCCCTCGGCATTGACGTCGTGCATGGAGAAGTGCGTCACATAGCCACTGATATGGCGTGGCGTTTTGGCGTGGTGAACCGTCGCCGTCATCACCTTGCCGACGATGTCGTCCTGGGTGACGGTGTGGTTGTCGGAGAGCAGTTTGAGCGTGTAGCGGAACAGCCCTGAGATATGCTCGTCGCCGTCTATGGATGTGACGATCAGCGCGTCCTTGCCGAGCGGGCAATCGACGTTAATCATCCGTTTGTCTTGGCTAAGAATAGACATGCTTGTCACCGGATTCCTGAGAGGTTGTCATAGTTTGAGCTTTGTGCTCGGAATTCAAAAGTTGCATTTCTGTGTGATGGTCATCAGAGGCAGGCCTTACATTTGGCAATTGATATCTTCTCAAAATTCAACTTATTAATTTCTGCTTGGCATATTAGGTCTGATCTTGTGACCAAATTCTGTGACCTCGCACATCCAGAACAATGACCCTTCATGATTAAAAGGAAAGCCAAGCTCGGTCTTCATAATCTGCCACTTCCATAAGTAACTCAATTACCCCCAAAAATAGAACAGATCATCAATCATTTCTTTCTCATCTTCACTAAAAGGAAAATAATCTGAAAAATCTTTTCTATACTCAATCAATCTTTCATGTATATATCTGAAGCCGACCCTGTTCGAGTCCTGCATTCGTCTAAGTGGTCTAAAAGTTCATCCAGTGTGCTTTTATCTCTAATATGTGTTTTTAGGAAAATTTCTATATCGTCAAGTGCATTTTTGCATGGATAATCAACCCTGCTGCTCAATAATTATTCTTCTGGCAAAATACTGTCTTGTCGTACTTTATTGTTGATCCAGTGATCAACTACTTCTCTTTTGACGTTGGCTAGATACTTCCGACCGGATCCCTCCAGGGGATTGCCGTGGAGGAAATAGCCGGCTGTGGCGTTGGCGGCGGCGAATACCTGGCGGGCGGGGCTGATCACGGCTGATACTTCGAGCACGTCCTTGACCCAAATCCCCAGGGCCCAAGTCGCTTGGCCGAAACCCTCTGCACCGCGCTTGATGTAGGCGCCCGCCTTGCCCAGGAAACTGCGTTGTTGGTGCTCCCTCTGGATGCGGGCCGCTTCTGCCCGCTCTTGGGCGATGATCTGTTGCAACTCCCGACGGATCTGCGCCGCCAGTGCGGACTGCTCTTCCTCCAGCACGTCGTCACCGAGGGGATTCTCCGCGATGATCAGCCGTTGATCCGCCAGGGCGCGGTAGATATCCCTGCGTCGGCCGGTGACGCCGGGCAGCGCGCCCGCATAGTGGCCCATCGGGTGGCGGCCTTCATGTCGGTCGCGGTAACGCAGATCTGTAGGATCGGGGAACTGTTGTTCGAAGAAAAGGAACTTATGGTAAATCTGCTCGATGGTCGTTTCGTCAAAGCTCAGGAGCAGTTGAAGGTCGACATTGCTCTGTGCAAAAGCCTGGGGGAGGAACGGGAGGGGACACCCTTCCCTTACGCGATAGCGAATGCCCTGTTTGTTTTCAACATCCAAAAACATGGCTAATCCCTGGAGCCCTGCCGTGTATTTCCCTGAGGGGAAGAAACACCGAGGGGCCACAGCCCCCGCAGCTTTTGGCTGCAGGCACTCGGCCCCTGCGGTGAGAACCGAAAAAGCTGCTTACAGCACGGTAGCGGTGGTGAGATCGTAACCCACGCGCATATTTTTCGGGTTTTTGTTGGTTTTGTCTGCGTGGTTGAGATCCGCTTCAATCTTGGAGAAGCTCAGGGACAGGGATTCCTGCGGAGCTCCGCCTGCGGAGGCGCTGATGCTGTAGGAAGAGATGATGCAGTCCTCCAGGGCGTAAACCGCGTACTTTTCTACGGAGTTGGCCCCGGTCTGTACTACGTGGATCTCAGCCTTGACGCCCTCGTCGCCGGAAACGGAGGCCTTGAACAGGCCGCCGGAAGCGGCGTCGATGCGCTTGGTAACAGTGATTTCGCTGATGCTCGGGCGTGAAGCCTCGCGGTTCGCCATAGCGCCGGCTTCCATGCTGATGCCGCGACCAACACCAAAGTTGAAGCTGTCCACTTCGATCCAGTCCTCGTAACCTTTAGCGGTTACGTTACCTTTCGGCGCCTTGTTGTTGAAGTTCATGTAAATAGCCATGGGAAATCCCTCGTGGTTATGTGGTCCGTGACATGGGTGGTGATTCCTTTACCACCGCGAAACGCAGTAGTTAAGGGCTTGCCGTAACGGCAACTGGAAGTATTTAATCAGAGTGATCTGCAAAAAAAAACCATGTTTTTCAATAATTTAATTGACTCTGGCACGAATTCATAAGCTGGCGAAGCTTGTTTGCCGGCAGCAGTTGTGACACCTCCCGCAAAATTCACTCTGGCACTGTTTTTGAGGGCCGCATCGTTGCTTGAGTGCGCTGTTCGTGCGGTGATGGTGAGGGGGCTCAGGCTATGTCCGGGCAAGCTCCCCACTCGGGACCGAATTTCTGTGAAAAAATTTTGACCCGGCTGCGCGGCAGGCTTTGGCTGGACCGAAAAGTCGGAAAGAGGGAGGGCTGGGGGCTTTAGCATTAAGTTAAGCGGAAAATCCGGGCCATGGGTACTAGGTACTATAGGATAGGCAAGGCGTAGCGTGCCCATCAAGTCTCGGAATGACCACCTCGCTTCCCTCCTTTGCCCATCCTGCTTACCCGTCCCCCAAGGGGCCGCTGCCTGATATCGATACTTAGTACCATCCTGGCTGGTCCGGATGTAATTTGTGATAGGTATCGTTGTTGATGTGACCCCCGTCCGTTATAATCCGCCGCTGCTTCTGCAGTTCCTTCTTTAGATTTAGTCAGATACCAGAACTTTCACAGGCTAGCTACGGCATCCGGACGTGCTGTGGGCATTTTCCATGGAGGTGGATTTGAACGACAAGACTCGTATAGCCAAGCCGGTTGACAAGACGCGTGATGACGGCGATACGACCGTATTTGTCGGCCGCGACAACACCGGGGCTAACGATCATCCGCCGGTGGGGAGCAATCCCGGCCTTATTCCCTCTGCCGCTGCGGATTTTACCGCTGACGCTACCGTATTGAAGCCCGATCCCAGGGACCCGGATACCACGCGAATAGCCACCCCGGCTCGCGAAGCCGTATTCTTCGAGCCCTCCTCCTCCCGCGTCGGTGCCGTTACCAAGACGGTTATCAAGGGCCGCTTCGAGCTGGACAAGCTGCTCGGTGTCGGCGGCATGGGAGCGGTGTACAAGGCTCTGGATCGGCGGAAAGTGGAAGCCAGTGACAGCGAGCCCTACGTCGCCATCAAGCTGCTGAACGACGATTTCCGCCAGCACCCCGACGCCTTCATCTCATTGCAGCGCGAAGCGCGCAAATCGCAGACCCTGGCGCACCCGAACATCGTAACGGTCTATGACTTCGACCGCGAGGGCGAGCGGGTCTTCATGACCATGGAGTTTCTGGAGGGGGCGCCGCTCGACAAGCTGTTGCGCGAGCACGCCGGTGTGGGCCTGGAGTTCGAACTCGCCTGCAGCGTTCTGAAAGATATCTCCCAGGCCCTGATCTACGCACATTCCCACAGTATCGTCCACTCGGACTTCAAGCCGGGTAATATTTTCGTAACCGAGAAGAAGGGTGCGAAGGTATTCGACTTCGGCATCGCCCGCGCGGTTTCGGAAGGCAGTATCGCCAGCAAGGCCGGCGAGAAAACCCTCTTCGATGCCAGCACCCTGGGGGCCCTGACCCCGGCCTACGCCAGCATGGAAATGCTGCAGGGCGGAGAGCCCGCACCCAGTGACGATGTCTACGCGCTGGGCTGCGTTGCCTACGAGTTGTTTTCCGGCCGGCATCCATTCGGCAAGACGCCAGCGGACAAGGCCTGGGAACAGAAGCTGAAGCCGGAGCGGATTAAATCCCTGAACCGCCGCCAGTGGCGCGCGCTGGAGTCCGCGCTGGCCCTCAAGCGTCAGGACCGCACTGCCACGGTGGAAGAGTTTGTCCAGCGTTTCTATGTCAACAGCACCTGGAAATGGCTTTTGGGCGGCGCGTTTGCCGCTCTGCTGGTGGGGGCCGGCGTTGCCTACAACCAACTGGAAAGGGAAAACGTAGCCGAGCAGCAGCGGGTAAAAATCGAGCTGGAACAGCAGCTGCAGAAAGAGTTGAAAGAGCGGAGGATCGCCGACAAGCGCCAGACTATCGGCCGCCTGATCGATCTCAGTACTCTCACCCCATCCTGGGAAGAAGATCTCCAGGTAGAGCTGGATGAATACGCGCAACTGAATCCCGAGGATGAGAACTACCTCGACACCTCACGCCAGCAGGTCTACGAACTCTTCGTCGCCGCCGCAACCGGCCAGCTCAACCTCGGCAACCTGGACCAGGCGGACGCCATGCTTACCAGCGCCGCCAACTGGTACGGCGAATCCGGCGAAACCGCCGCGATCAAATCCCAGTTGGAGCAGGAGCGCGAAGAACTGCGAGCACGCCTCGAAGCCGAGCGCCTTGCCGCCGAGCGCGAAGCCGAACGCCTGCGCCAGCAGGAACTGGCAGAAGAGCGCCGCCGCGCGGAACAGGAAAAACAGCGGCAGCTCAACGCCATCCTCGGTGAAATGGAAGACTCCCTGCGCTGCCGCTTCGATATGAATATCGGCGGCGTTTCCCCGCAGCTCACTGCGCTTGCTCAGCTGGACGCAGCCAAGGCCCTGAAAATCCGCCCGGTACTGGCCGAAGAGCTGAATGGCTGCATCAAAGGCCTTGCCGCGGAAGACCCCTTGCGCACCGAGCCCCTGCTGCAGCAGGCCCGCGCGCTGCTGCCGGAGCAACAGTTGCTGCAGGACTTCAAGCTGGACTACTGCGGCCACCTGCAACCGGGCAGCGGTGGCCGGGGCGATCGCTACACCTGCGCAGACCGCCTCGAAAATGGCAGCAAAGGCCCCACCATGGTCGTCGTCAATGGCGACACTCGCAAAGCACTAGTGGTGAGCAAATACGAAATCAGCAACGCGGATTTCAAGCACTTCTGCAGCGCCACCAGCCACTGCGAGGGCCTGGAGCTCGGCCCGGACACACTGCCCGTCAATAACGTCTCCATTGCCCAGGCGGAAGAGTATCTCGACTGGCTCAGCGCCCAGACCGGCTACGACTACCGCCTGCCCAACGAGCGGGAATGGTTTGCCGCCGCCAGCGGCAACGGCAACCCCGAGGCCGCCGACCGCAACTGTTTCCTCAAATACGGGGGCATTGAGAAGGGGACCGAACTGTTGGCCGCCAGAGCGGGCACCGGCAACGCCTTCGGCATCGTCAACGCCGTGGGCAACGTGCAGGAGTGGGTATTTGGCCCCGAGGGCAAATTGATGGCCGCTGGCGGCAGCCGCGATGACGCCATGAGCCGCTGCCTGGTCACCACCAAACGCTTCCACAGCGGCGAGGCCGACGGGCTCACCGGGTTCCGTATCGTTCGCAATTTCGAGTGATTCCAAAACGCCAATACTGCGCTCAAAATCAAAAGCAGACCGCGGGCGCTTAAAAATAGTGACAAGGATTTGTAGGGGGGAGTATGAATACCCGTGGTAAAACCCGACTGGCCGTCGCCGGTGCCAGCCTGCTGCTGGTCGCGCCTTATCTCAACGCCCAGGAAGGGGACTCCAGCTTTCGCAGCCGCGTCCGTGCCGCCTTCGACCAGGACGCGCCCACCATCAACGAGCAGGACGTCACCCGCGACTTCGAGCACCGCACCCGCAGCGAAGACCCCAACCTCAATACTGAAATTCCCCAAGTCTCCCAGCGTAACCGCGGCCCGCGCATCACCGTAAGGGAATTCCGCTTTCATCGCCTGAAGGAATATCCGGAGTTCGGTATCACCAAAGAGGCCGTGGAGCAGCTTGCCGAAGGGCTGCGGATAAAATTCATGAAGGAAGACCAGCTCCTCGCCAGCGGCTACACCGCCGATGAACTGGAAGAGCTCGCCCTCACTCTCGACGGCATGAACCTGCGCTACGAATCCGAAGACCTGGGCCCTGCGGAGCTGCGCCGCCTCAGCAATATCATCGACCAGCAGAATGCCGAGCGCGGCCTCAGCTACGGCGACCTGGAGGAAATCGCCGCGGAGCTCACCCGCTTCTACCGCAAGCAGGGGCTTTTCCTCGCCCAGGTACAGCTACCTGCACAGGAAGTGCAAAACGGCGTGGTCTCCCTTGTCGTCCAGGAGGGGCTGCTCGGACAGATTGCCGCCGAAGGCAATAACAACTACTCGCTGGAACAGCTGGCCGTCCCCTTCGAAAGCCAGCGCGGCAAACTGGTCAACCACGAAGATATCGAAGAGGGGCTCTACCTGCTCAATGACCTGCCGGCCCTCAATATCACCGGCTACTTCAGCCCTGGCGACAACCCCGGCGAAACCCGCCTCAATCTAAAAGCGCGGGATGAAAGCACCTGGAAAATGATAACCCGCCTGGACAACCACGGCTCTATCTTTACCGGCGACCTGCGCTCCTACAGCTCCCTGGAGTGGCTGAACCCCACCGGCATCGGCGACGCCCTGACCGTCGGTTATCTCAAATCCAACAACGTCGACAACATGGACTCGGATTACGGCTCCGACCTCGGCCAGATCCGCTACAGCCTGCCCCTGTTCGGCCCGCGCACCCGGCTGCAGTTCTCCGCGGACTACAACCAGTTCAAACTGCGCGACCTGGACGACGGCACCAACGTCATCAACCTGCTGGAAATCGAAGGAACCAATGAAAGCTACGCGATGACCGTAGACCACAAGTTTCGCCGCTCCCGGGGCTTCAATCTCACCGGCTCCTTCAGCCTCACCGACAAAAAATCGGACCTCGACGCCATCATCGAACTGCCGGAACCAGGTGATCACGTCTACGGTGGGGAGCTGGGGTTCTACATCGACGGCCTCTCCAGCGGCGCGGTTTCGATGCTCAACATCCTCAACACAAAAATTCAGTACGGCGAATTCCAGAATGAAGTGGACGAGCTGCGCGGCGAAGACTTCACCAAATTTGCCATGGACACCAGCTCCCTCTTCTTCCTGCCCATGCCGTTTACCGAAGCCAAATCGCGCCTAATCCTGAAGAGCCGCTGGCAGTACAGCGACACCAGCCTGCCAGGCTTCGAGCAGTTCACCCTCGGCGGCGCTAACGGCGTGCGGGCCTTCGACGTGCGCGACTTCTCCGCCGACCAGGCCGGTCTCATCTCCGCCGAATGGTACTTCGACCTACCCAACGCCCTGAACCCGCGCATTTTCGGTGAGCGCCTGAACAACATCTTCCAGTTCGCCCTGATTGCAGACGGCGGCTATGGCGTGGTCAACAATTACGAAGAGGACCAGCTCGGTGAAGAAACTCCCAACGATTGGGCCGCCTTCGGCGGCGCAGGCATGCTGTTCAAATTCAGCTGGCGCGAATCCTTCACAAGCAAGATCTCCGTCGCTTGGCCCACCACCTCCAAGTCTTCCATTGAAGGCACCGGAGACGATGCGGATGACCCGACGGTTTATGCGGATCTCTCTTTCTTCTTTTAACTGAAAGGAAAGTGAAACAGATCGGCCCAGCGCGGCATCTGGTTTCAGGTATGAAGTGCAAGTCGGTATTTATTCTTCTACCAGTCCAGAAAACTTGAACGAATAACCTGAGATTAAAAGCCTGGCAATCGCATCGTCAGGGAAGCAACCGTAAGGTGCAGACATGGAAAAAAGTAGCATGACCCGTAAACTGAAAAAACTGACTTCAGCCATTAAAGTTTGGCAGCTTGCCTGCGCGGGTATGCTTGCCGGACAGGTGATCAGCCCGGCGGCGTTTGCGGGCCCCAAGGGCGGTGTGATTACCGGCGGTGAGGGCGATATTACGGTGGACGACCTGGCCACCATTATCAATCAGGAAACGGATCTGCTTTCCATTGACTGGGAATCGTTCAATATCAGCGAAGAGGAGCTGGTCAAGTTCCTGCAGCCGGATTCCTCTTCGGTGGTGCTGAACCGGATATTGGATAGTAATGCCAGTGAAATCCGCGGGCGTCTCGAGTCCAACGGCCATGTGATTCTCGCCAACCCCCGCGGTGTGCTGTTTACCGAGACAGCCACTATCAATGTGGGCGCCATTACCGCCTCCGGCCTGGATATGGACCCGGCGGATTTTATGAACGGCAATTTCGCCTTCAAGGCGAAAAGCGGCAGCGCTGGTGTGGTAATCAACCGGGGGATAATCAACGCCGCCAGCGCAGTACTGGTGGGTAGGCAGATCACCAATGCACCGGGTTCCCTGATCAGCGCAGAGATGGTCAGCCTCGTCGCCGCCGATGAGGCGGTACTGACCTTTGATGCCGATGGCCTTATTGGTGTACAGGTCACCAAAGAGGTCATGGAGAACGAGCTGGGTATCGATACTGCCGTACTCAACCAGGGCCAGATAGACGGTACCAAGGTGCTGATGGAGGCCAGTGTCTCCGGAGACCTGTTCACCTCAGCGGTAAACAACGAAGGCGTAGTGCGTGCCCGGGGTATAGACACCAGTGGCGGCATCATTCGCCTGACGGGTTCCGGTTCCTCTGTGGTCAATGATGGGGTCCTGGACGCCTCGGGCAGTACTGGTGGCCAAGTGGTTTTGGAGGGCGATAGCGCCATTCACAGTGGCGAGATCGCCGTGCGCGGTAATGCAGGTGTCGCAGGCCGGGCTTATGTTCTGGGTGACGAGGTTACCGTCAGCGGCGATATTGACGCCCGTGGTCGCGCCGGCGGCGGGGAGGTGCTGATCGGCGGAGACTATCAGGGCAAGAACAGTGAAATCCACAATGCCGAAGCCACAAGGGTTACCGCCGAAGCCGATATCGACGCCAGCGGAATCGGTAATAGTGACGGTGGCAAGGTAGTCGTATGGGCCGACGACAGCACTTACTTCGCCGGTAGTATCCGCGCTGAATCCGGTAAGCAGGGTGGTGATGGCGGCTTCGTGGAAACCTCCGGCAAAGTCAATCTGAACCTGGGCGAAGACACCATGTTTGTCTCCACGCTGAGCCTGGGCGGGGGGCAAACCGGGAACTGGCTGCTGGATCCGGGCTGGCTGGATATTGTCGATCCGGGAGCGGGCTCTTGCACAAACTGCGTCACTGTTAGCAGTTTGGAAAGTGGCCTTGCTTCGAATAACGTCACCATTACAGTAGCCGATGCCAACACGGCTTCTGGAACGGGATTAACTATTCCCGACGATAGTGATCCCGCTACCGACTACGCAGATGGCATTCGGGTGCGGAGTAGCTTGAATTGGAGTGCGGCGACGACGCTTACACTGGATTCATTTAGTGACATCCATATTGAAAGCGGAGTGTCAATTGAAGCGCTAAATGGCAACCTGTCCATGATCGCCGATGGCTCCTTCACAAGCGATGGCGGCATTGCCGTCAAAAACTTTTCTCTGAGTGTCGGTGATACTGGATCAGATACTGAGAATAGGCTTGGTGATGTCGCTGTTTCAGGGAACGGCAGTGTAATCGGCGGCACGGGACTGGATAGCTTCATCCTGTCCTCTGCAGACGATGACTTGATTGTCGATGACGATAAATCCTTCATTCTTTCGGGAAATATTTCCTTTACCGCTGTTGACAGTGTCGAGACCGGAGATGGTTCTGACACCGTTGTCGGTGCCAGCGGCGCAGACTGGATATTGACCGGTGCCAATAACGAGGCAGAGAACAGCGGTATCTTCTTCTCCAATGTAGAAGTACTGTCTGCAACTGATGGGGGGTTGATCGGCACCTCGAGCGACGACAGTTTTGTGCTGCAGGCCGATGGCGATATCGCTGTCAAAAGCATGATCTTCAGCGGGTTGGATTTTGTGAATGGTCTGGCTGGGATCAACTCCCTCGATGCCAGCTCTTATGCACAGAGTCTCAGCCTCACCGGCAACGACAACGAGCTGAGTGCTGGTTCTATAATCTTCAGCAATATTCAGAATGCGGTTGCCTCGGCACTGGCGGGCAGTACCGGCGCAGATCTGTTCACCGTTACTGGTGACAACGACTTAGATGCAGCGAACATCAGCTTTACCGGCCTGAGCAGCGTGGACGCCGATGCGGGCGTCGACACAGTGGAGGCCCTGGGCGCCGTGGTGTTGACCGGCAATAGCAGGGAGGCGGTCACCAGCGGTATCAATTTCACAGGAATCGACGCTGTTACAGGCGGCAGCCTGGAGGCCTCGGACAACGCGGATATCTTTGTAATCACTGGAGGCAGTGCGGTAACGGCTAACGATATCGCTTTTGAAGGCATAAGCGCTATCGATGCCAAGCTGGGTAGTGACAGCGTCACCGGCTTGGACGGCGCCGACTGGACACTGACCGGCATCAACAGTGAGGCTGAAAACAGCGACATCACCTTCTCCAACGTAGAACTTTTGGCTGCAATTAATGGAGGTCTGCTCGGAACTTCCGGCGATGACAATTTTGCACTGCAAGCCAGTGGTGATGTTGCAGTCAATGGCATGACCTTTAATAGCCTGGATACCGTGGACGGGCTGGGCGGCACCAACTCCCTGGATGCCAGTGCCCATGCAGCGGGCCTGGCCCTGACCGGCAATGACAACCAGCTGAGCGCCAACTCGATAATCTTCAGCAATATCCAGGATGCAGTCGCCTCGGCACTGGCGGGCAGTACCGGCGCAGATCTGTTCACCGTTACTGGTGACAACGACTTAGATGCAGCGAACATCAGTTTTACCGGCCTGAGCAGCGTGGACGCCGATGCGGGCATCGACACAGTGGCCGCCCTGGGCGCCGTGGTGTTGACCGGCAATAGCAGGGAGGCGGTCACCAGCGGCATCAATTTCACAGGAATCGACGCTGTTACGGGCGGCAGCCTGGAGGCCTCGGACAACGCGGATATCTTTGTAATCACTGGAGGCAGTGCGGTAACGGCTAACGATATCGCTTTTGAAGGCATAAGCGCCATTGATGCCAAGCTGGGTAGTGACAGCGTCACCGGCTTGGACGGCGCCGACTGGACACTGACCGGCACCGACTATGAGGCGGAAAACAGCGGCATCACCTTTTCCAATGTGGAGACCTTGGCCGCAGTTAATGCCGGTTTGATTGGCACCGCTGGCGACGACAGCTTTGTTTTGAATGCTGATGGCAATGTCAATGCCTACAACATGACCTTCAGTGGTCTGGGCTCTGTAGATGGATCGGGTGGCACTAACAACTCTCTCGATGCCAGCGTCTATGCGGGGGGTGTGGCCCTTACCGGCAATAGCAACCAGCTGAGCGCGGCCTCCATCACCTTCAGTAATATCCAAAGCGCGGTGGCCGCGGCGCTGGCCGGCAGCTCAGGCGCGGACACCTTCACCATCACCGCCGCTAACAGCCTTGATGCGTCGGGTATCAGCTTTAGTGGAGTAAGCACTGTTAATGCCGATATCGGCAGTGACACAGTCGCGGCCATCAATGTAATGACCCTGACCGGCACCAGCGGTGAGGCGAGCACCAGCGGTATTCTCTTTACTGCTATCGAGTCCGCCACTGGTGGCAGTTTGGAAGCATCGGACAGCGCGGATACTTTTGTTGTCACCGACACCAATGTGGTAACTGCGAATGATATTGCCTTTAGTGGTATCAACAGTATTGATGCCAAGTTGGGCAATGATAGCGTCACCGGCGCCGATGGTGCCGACTGGACACTGACCGGCACCGACTATGAGGCGGAAAACAGCGGCATCATCTTTTCCAATGTGGAGACCTTGGCCGCAGTTAATGCCGGTCTGATTGGCACCGCTGGCGACGACAGCTTTGTTATGAATGCTGATGGCAGTGTCGATACCTACAACATGACCTTCAGTGGCCTGGGCTCTGTAGATGGCGCGGGTGGCACTAGCAACTCGCTCGATGCCAGCGTCTATGCGGGGGGTGTGGCCCTTACCGGCAATAGCAACCAGCTGAGCGCGGCCTCCATCACCTTCAGTAATATCCAAAGCGCGGTGGCCGCGGCGCTGGCCGGCAGCTCAGGCGCGGACACCTTCACCATCACCGCCGCTAACAGCCTTGATGCGTCGGGTATCAGCTTTAGTGGAGTAAGCACTGTTAATGCCGATATCGGCAGTGACACAGTCGCGGCTATCAATGTAATGACCCTGACCGG
This sequence comes from Microbulbifer rhizosphaerae, assembly GCF_014191725.1. Classification (GTDB taxonomy): domain Bacteria; phylum Pseudomonadota; class Gammaproteobacteria; order Pseudomonadales; family Cellvibrionaceae; genus Microbulbifer; species Microbulbifer rhizosphaerae. The sequence goes on along the minus strand of NZ_JACHWZ010000007.1, from coordinate 20,804 downwards.
CACCAGCGGTGAGGCGAGTACCAGCGGTATTCTCTTCACTGCTATCGAGTCCGCCACTGGTGGCAGTTTGGAAGCATCGGACAGCGCGGATACTTTTGTTGTCACCGACACCAATGGGGTAACCGCCAATGATATTGCCTTTAGTGGTATCAGCAGCGTTGACGCCAAACTGGGTGCCGACAGTGTCACTGGCCTGGACGGTGCCGACTGGACATTGACGGGCGCCATCAATGAAGCGGAAAACAGCGGTATCACTTTCTCCAATATCGAGCTTCTGACCGCGATCAATGGAGGCCTCATCGGTACCGCCGGTGACGACAACTTTGCGTTGCAGGCCAGCGGCGATGTCGATGTCAATAGCATGACCTTTACCGGCCTGGACAGCGTGGATGGACTGGTCGGCATCAACGCCCTGGACGCCAGCGCCTATGTCGCCGGTCTGTCCCTGACCGACACCGACAACCAGTTGAGCACCGGGTCTGTAATTTTCAGCAACATCCAGAATGCGATAACCACAGCGCTGGCAGGCAGCGCCAGTGTGGATCTTTTCACCATCACCGCCGATAACGCCCTCAGTGCTGCAGGTATCGACTTCACCGGCTTGAGCAGCGTCAGTGCCGATGCCGGCAGTGACGCGGTGGCAGCCCTGGGATTGGTTAGCCTGACCGGCAACAGCGGTGAAGCGCTGACCAGTAGTATCAGCTTTTCGGGCATAGAATCGGTAAGTGGTGGCAGCCTTGAGGGTTCGGACAATGCCGATACTTTCGTTGTCACCGGCACCAATGCGCTGACGGGTAATGATATCGCCTTTAGTGGTATCAGCAGTGTCGATACCAAATTGGGTGATGACACTGTGGTTGCTCAAACACTGGTAAGCCTGACCGGCAACAGCGGTGAAGCGCTGACCAGTGGTATCAGCTTCTCGGGCATAGAGTCGGTGAGTGGTGGCAGCCTTGAAGGTTCGGACAATGCCGATATCTTCGTGATTACCGGCACCAATACGCTAACGGCCAATGATATTGCCTTCGATGGTATCAGCAGTGTGGATGCCAAACTAGGTAGCGATAGCGTTACTGATGACACGAACTCCAATTGGACACTGACAAGTCTCAACAATGAGGCAATAAACAGTAATATCACCTTCACCAATGTAGAGATATTATCCGCGATCAGTGGAGGGTTGATCGGAACCAGCGCTGATGAAAGCTTTGTGCTGCAAGCTAGTGGCGATGTAGATGTCAACGGTATGACCTTCAGTGGGATGAGTGCCGTGAACGGCATGGGAGGCGCCAACTCTCTGGATGCCAGCACCTATGTGGCGGGCTTGACTCTGACCGGCGATGATAATCAGCTGAGCGCCGGCTCAATGGTTTTCAGCAATATCCAGAATGCGGTAACGGCGATACTGGCTGGTAGCGCAGGTGCCGATCTATTTACTGTAACCGCCGCTAATGCCCTCGATGCTGTAGGTATAAGTTTTACCGGCTTGAATAGCGTCGATGCCGATATAGGCAGCGATACCGTGGCGGCACAGGGAATCGTATCCCTCACCGGCGTTAGCGGCGAAGCGCAAACCAGCGGTATCTCATTTGTGGGCATTGAGTCTGTCAGTGGTGGCAGCCTCGAAGGCTCGGATAACGCGGATTCTTTTGCGGTCACCGGTACCAATGCGTTGACGGCCAATGATATCGCCTTCAGTGGTATCAACGGCGTCGATGCCAAATTAGGCAGCGATAGCGTAACCGGCTTGGACGGTGCCGACTGGACCCTGACAGGCGTCGCTAGCGAAGCGGTAAACAGTGGGATTACTTTCTCCAGTATCGAGGTATTGTCTGCGATAAATGGAGGGCTGATCGGCACTGGCGCTGATGAGAGCTTTGTGCTGCAAGCCTCTGGCGATGTTTCTACCAATGGCATGACCTTTGATGGTCTGGACTCCGTGGATGCTCTGGGTGGCACCAACACCCTGGATGCCAGCGCCTATGCAGCGGGTCTCAGCCTCACCGGCACCGACAACGAGCTGGGCGCCGACTCTATTCTCTTCAGTAATATCCAGAATGCGGTGGCCGCGGCACTGGTGGGTAGCTCCGGCGCGGACCTATTTACCATCACTGCAGACAACGCCCTCAATGCGGCGGCTATCAGTTTTACCGGCCTAAGTAGTGTGAATGCCGATGCGGGCAGTGACACAGTGGCGGCGTTGGGGCTGGTGACGCTGACGGGCAACAGCAAGGAAGCGATCACCAGTGGTATTAATTTTTCAGCTATCGAATCCGTCACCGGAGGTAGCTTGGAGGGCTCGGACAGCGCGGATACCTTTACCATCACCGGTGCCAACGCGGTAACGGCGAATGATATTTCCTTTAATGGCATCAGCGATGTCGATGCTGGATTGGGCAGTGACAGCGTTACTGGGGCTTCTGGATCAGAGTGGGCATTGCTCGGCACTAATCAAGTAGAAAACAACGGTATTACGTTTGTTAATGCGGAAGATTTCAATGCAACGAATTCGAGTCTGATCGGGACTTCGGGAGACGATAGCTTTATTCTCAGTGCGTCCGGCAGTGTGTCTTTGGGGGGCATGACCTTTAGTGGAGTTGCATTTGTAGACGCCGCTGAAGGAATTGATTCCATTGATGCGACTGCATATTCGGACGGCTTGTTCTTGACCGGCGCCAATAATGAATTAGAAACAGATTTCCTGGAAATTTATAACATAGAAGAGGCTAGTGTAGAGACGCTTTATGGTACTGGTTTGTTCTCCAGTGACATATTTACTGTGACCGGAAACAACAGTATATCAGTGGATAATATTAGTTTTAGCGGGTTGCTTAATGTGTTTGCTGGAGGGGGCTGGGATGAGATTATATATCTTGGAGAAATAGAGGGTAGTGGAAATAAATATACTACCAGTGGTATATATTTTACTGGCATTGAGGAGACGACTGGAAATAACTCAGTTTTTAGGATTACAGAAGGTGTTGGTGTTGTTACAGTTGTTGGAGATGGATCTGTAAGAGAAGAAAGCGGCCAAGTACATTCAGGGTTGGTAGGTGTTTCTGGAGAAACAGGTGCAGATTTTGTTATTGGCCAGGATGAAACTGTATGGATTATAGTTGATGTCAACCAAGTCGAAGCTAGCGGTATGCTTTTCTCCGATGTGGAGATATTCTCTTCACTAAACTCTTCCCTTTGGGGTACCTCCAGCAATGATAGCTTTGTGCTGACGGATAGTTATGTTGGCATAGGCTCAATGGATTTTCAGGGGTTGATCTCTATAGATGGACTCGATGGTTTAGATTCTCTCGATGCCAGCGCCTATTCCCAAACCTTGTCCCTGAATGGAAATAACAGTCAATTAGAAGCCGATGGGCTTATCTTTAGCAATTTCGAAAGCGCGGTTGCCAGTGCTCTCAGCGGCACCAACTCTCCTGAAGTATTTACCATAACGTCCTCCAATAGCCTGGATGTGGCAGGAATCAGCTTTTCCGGCCTTTCCTCTCTCAATGGGGCCGACGGTGGCGATACTGTTAATCTTATTTCTGATGTGTACTTGGCTGAATCTGGAACCGGATTCACCAGCAGCGGTATTGAGTTCTCCGGAATCCAGTCCTCTGTTGCGTCAGCTCCGGTCGCACTATTCGGCTCATTATCCGATGAGAGCTTCAGCCTGGTATCTGACAATGTACTGGATGTTATCGGTATCCGCTTCTCCAATATATCCAGTATCGACGGCGGCGCCGGCGACGACTCGATTGCGGCTTTGGGGACAGTGACCCTGACAGGCGGCAGTAAGGAGGCCATTAGCAGTGGTATAAATTTCAGCGATATCGAGTCGATCACGGGCGGCAGCTTGGTGGCTTCAGACTTAGCCGATACTTTTGTTGTCACCGGCAACGATTCGATAACCGCCAATGATATTGCCTTTAGCGGCATCACAGGTACTATCGATGGCAAATTGGGCAATGACAGTGTTACCGGTGCCGACGGCGCCGACTGGACATTGACTGGTGTCGACTATGAGGCGGTCAATAGCGGCATCACCTTCTCCAACGTGGAAGTTCTGAGCGCAATAAACGGGGGGCTGATCGGTACTGCCGGCAACGACAGTTTTGTGTTACAGGCCGGCGGCGAAGTCGGTGTCCACGGCATGACCTTCAGTGGTCTGGATTCCGTGGATGGCTTGGCCGGCAGCAATTCCCTCGATGCCAGCGCCTATACAGCGGGTGTGGCCCTCACCGGAGCCGACAACCAGCTGAGCGCAGACTCCCTCACCTTCAGCAATATCCAGAGTGCGGTGGCCTCGGTGCTGGCCGGCAGCAGCGGCGCAGACCTGTTTACCATTACCGCCGCCGATAGCCTCGATGCGGCTGAAATCAGCTTCAGCGGCCTGGGCAGCGTCAACGCCGGTACGGGCAGCGACACCGTTACAGCGCTGAATGTGGTTACTCTGACTGGTAGCAATGGTGAAGCTGGCACCAGCGGTATCGACTTTACCGGAATTGAAGCCGTCACAGGCGGCAGCCTGGAGGCTTCCGACAATGCCGATACCTTTGTCGTTGCCGGCGCCAACGCGGTAATCGCCAACGAAATCGCCTTTAGCGACATCAGCAGCGTCGACGCCAAGCTTGGCGCCGACAGTGTCACCGGTGCCGATGGTGTCGACTGGACACTGACTGGTGTCGATTATGAGGCGGTCAACAACGGCATCACTTTCTCCAATGTGGAAACGCTGGCCGCGGTTAACGGGGGCCTGATCGGCACCGCCAGCGACGACAGTTTTGTATTACAGGCCAGTGGTGACGTTGGTATCTATGGCATGGCCTTCAGCGGTCTGGGTACTGTGAATGGTTTAGCCGGTAGCAATTCCCTCGATGCCAGCGCCTATGCTGCGGGTGTGGCCCTCACCGGAGCCGACGACCAACTGAGCGCAGGCTCCCTCACTTTCAGCAATATCCAGAGTGCGGTGGCCTCGGCGCTGGCCGGCAGTAGCGGCGCAGACCTGTTCACTATCACCGCCGCCAATAGCCTTGATGCCGCCGGTATCAGTTTCAGCGGCCTGGGCAGCGTCAACGCCGGTACGGGCAGCGATACCATCGCAGCGCTGAATGTGGTTACTCTAACTGGTAGCAATGGCGAAGCTGGCACCAGCGGTATCGACTTTGCTGGAATTGAAGCCGTCACAGGCGGTAGCTTGGAGGCTTCCGACAATGCCGATACCTTTGTCGTTACCGGCGCTAACGCGGTAACCGCCAACGAAATCGCCTTCAGCAACATCAGCAGTGTGAATGCCAAAGAGGGCATCGACAGTGTTACCGGCACCGATGGCGCCGACTGGACACTGACCGGTACCAATAATGAGGCGGTCAACAACGGCATCACCTTCTCCAACGTGGAAGTGCTGAACGCGATCAACGGGGGGCTGATCGGTACCGCCAGCGACGACAGTTTTGTATTGCAGGCCAGTGGTGACGTTGATATCTATGACATGAGCTTCAGCGGTCTGGATTCCGTGGATGGCTTGGCCGGCAGCAATTCCCTCGATGCCAGCGCCTATGCGGCGGGCGTGGCGCTCACCGGCACGGATAACCAGCTGGGCACAGGCTCCCTCACCTTCAGCAATATCCAGAGTGCAGTGGCCTCGGTGCTGACCGGCAGTAGCGGCGCAGACCTGTTCACTGTAACCGCCGCCAACAGTCTCGATGCCGCCGGTATCAGTTTCAGCGGCCTGGGCAGCGTCAACGCCGGTACGGGCAGCGACACTGTTGCTGCGCTGAATGTGGTTACTTTGACCGGTAGCAATGGCGAAGCTGGCACCAGCGGTATCGACTTTACCGGAATTGAAGCCGTCACAGGCGGCAGCCTGGAGGCATCCGACAGTGCCGATGCTTTTGTCATTACTGGCGCCAACGCGGTATCTGCCAACGAGATTGCCTTTAGCGGTATAAGCAGCGTGGATACCAGGGGCGGCATCGACACTGTCGCCGGGTTCACCGGCTCTGATTGGACGGCGGTCGGTAGCACCGTAGCCGAGAACAGCGGAATCACCTTCAGCAATGTGGAAGTGCTGAGTGCCAGCAACGCTGGTCTGGTCGGTACCAGCGGCAACGACAGTTTCACACTGCTGGCCGATGGCTCTGTCGGGCTGCTCGGCATGACCTTCCTGGACCTGGATGCCGTAGACGCACTGGACGGGACCGATTCACTGGATGCCAGCGCCTTTGACACCGGACTGGCGCTGACTGGCATCGACCAGCAACTGGCCGCTGGCGGGCTGGTATTCAGTAATATCGACGACGCCGTCACGGCCGCCCTGACCGGCACCAGCGGCGCAGATACCTTCAGCATTACCGGCACAGGCACATTGAGCGCCGCGGGAATGGACTTCAGCAGCGTCAACAGCATTGCCGCCGGTGCCGGCAGTGACAGTGTCAGCAGCTCTGCTTCCGATACCTGGGCCTTGACTGCAAACAGCGACGAGGCCGTGCACGCCGGCATCACCTTCAGCGCCGTGGAATCCTTTAGCGGCGGCAACGGCACTCTGTCGGGGCACACCAGCGGTGACAGCTACAGCGTGGATGGGGTTGGCACTGTGTCTGTCGACAACATGACATTCAGTGACCTGGCCGATATCAGCGGCAGCTCCGGCACCGACTCGCTGCAGGCAATCGCCAGTGTAACCCTGAGCGGTGCTGATGGTGCCTTCTCAACCAGCAGTATGAATTTCAGCGGTTTCGATCTCCTTACCGCGGCGGATCTGGTTGCTACCGGCGGCGACGACAGCTTCCAGATGCTCGCTGACAGCGCCCTGGACATTTACGGCCTGACGATTTCCGGTGTGAATTCCCTGGATGCAGGTGGCGGCAACGACAGCGTCTTGGGACGCAATGGCCTGGGCTATCAGTTGAATAGCGGTGCCTCTGTTACCCACGACGGCATAGTCTTCACAGGTGCGGAAGATTTCGTCGGCCAGAATGCGACCCTGGTGGCAACCAGTGGAGCAGAGGGTTTTACCATGACGGCCGTGGATGCCCTGAATATCGACTCCACAGATCTCAGCTTCAGCGGCCTCGTTGCCGTGGATGCGGGAGACGGAGCTGATGTACTCGTCGCCCTGGGGTCCGTCACCCTGAGTGGCACCCAGGCGGTGACCGCAGGATCTATTGCCTTTACCAATATCGATACGGTAAGCGGCACCGGCGCCCTCACCGGCACCGGCGGCGCCGACCAGTTCACCGTGGTCGCGAGCAATCAGCTGGATAGTTACGGTGTGCGCTTTGAGGGTGTTAACTCTGTGGCTGCAGCGGGTGGCAGCGACAATCTGATCGGGCTGGATACCGAATCCTGGCAGCTGAGCGGAACTGACAATGCCTTGAGCCATGCCAGTATCGACTTTACCGGCCTGGAGACCACCAGCGGTGGCAATGGCGTATTGACCGGGTCTGGCTCCATTGATCAATTTACGATTACCGCCAATAACCAGGTGACTGCCAACAGCATTACCTTCACCGCCATTACACAGGTGGATGCCGGTGCGGACACAGACCTGGTCACCTCCGCCGACGGCGAAACCTGGGTGCTGGGAGTCGCAGACGGCAGTGCCGCAGCGGCGGGTATAGAATTCGCGAATATCGAAACCGTTGCCGGAGGCAATGTGCTGGTCGACGCGGCCACCAACAACGCCAGTGACAATTTCGTGCTGAGCGACTCCGGGCAGGCGCTCAGTGTGCGCGGGATCGACTTCTCCTCGGCAGGCAGTGTCTCTGCCGGTGCCGATACGGGAGACTCCGTAACCAGCAATGCCAGCGAATGGCAGTTGACCGGCGCTGACGGCGAACTGTCTGTCAACGGCGTAGAGCTGTCGGGTATCGACCGGGTTGTTACCGCCAATGCGCTCTTGCGCGGTACCGCCAATAGCGAGACTTTTGCCCTCGCGGGCGAGGGTGCTCTGGACGTCGCCGGTATGGCATTCGAAGGGATCGCGGAGGTGGCGGCCGGCGGCGGCAGTGATCTGTTGCAGGGCACCGCAGGCGCGGACAGTTTCGAACTCGCCGGCTCCGGCGATATCAGCGTGGCCGGTATCAGCTTCAACGGCCTCGAAACCGTAGCCGCGGGCGAGGGCGCAGATACGGTCAGTTCCAGCGGTGCCAGTTGGACCTCGGTGCGCAGCGGCGAAGCGCTGGTCGACGGCAGTGCCCAGGCTACGGTTAACAGTATGACGGTGCTATTCCAGGATCTGGAGCTGGTCGACGACGCCGGTTCCTACGCGGGCCAGGATATCGACGCTGAATACGCCTTTAGCAGCCTGGATACCCTGAGTGTCGCCGGGGTTACCTTCGCCGGCCTGGACAGCTTCGCCGGCGGAAGTGGTTTCGACGTGCTGCGCGGTGCCGATATAGATGCGCAATGGACCCTGGAGGCCGCACAGGGAACTGTCAGCAGCGGCGGCCAGTCGCTGGTGTTCGACGGTGTGGAGTCCATTGTTGCCGGCAGTGGCGCAGACCAGTTCACCCTCTCCGGCGGCGAGCTGACGGCAATTGATACCGGTGCCGGAAATGACAGGGTACTACTTGCCGGAACCAGCCTGGAAACCCTATCCCTGAGCGAGGGCAATGACCAACTACAGGTCGATACCGACAGCAGCGAGGGGATACTGCTCGACGGCGGTAGCGGCGATGACGAATTCCAATTCAATATCGCTGACAAGACCTGGCAGTTTACAGGCAGCAGCAGTCAGGTAGGTAACTTCCAGTTCTCCGGCTTCGAGTGGCTGGATAACAATACCGACAGCCTGACTTTGGAAACCGACCAGAACTTTGATTTTGTAAACGGGGGCGACAAATCTGCCAGCTTCAACCGTAATGGCGCCGGAATTTTGTTCGCAAACAGCGGTGTACGCTTAGGGTACGACGGCAGCGGTGATATCACTATCACCAGTACGGGAACAGGAACCATTGGTGGGGACTTGCAAGCGGACCGTGCAGAACTGATTGTTGCCGGCGATATGGATATTGTGACCGACGTGAATACGCTCGATGTCCACACCTCCGGTCCTGATATTGATATTTTAGTTACGGCCCAAAAAGATTTGGTTATCGACGAAATCAACGCAGGTCGCGGCAATATAACGATCAACAGCGCGGGCTTCGGCAGTCTTACCGCTGAGACCTACGGTGATACCCACTTGACAGCGGGTACCGTGAAGTTGGGCTCCGAGTTGCAGCAGTGGACCGTAATCGGCAGCGCGATCAACCCCCTGCGCATGGATGTCTCCCAGTCAGTGGATATCGTGTCCATTAGCTACTTCGAGCCGGACTTTATCGGCCAGATACCCGCCTTCACCAGTACCGGTGACGAGCTGCAATCCGTAGCCGGGGCCCAGGCTGCTCAGGGCCTCAAGTCCGCAGTGCAGAATGCGGTGGAGGATTTCGCCCAAGTGGACCCGGGTATCTTCAACGCAGTTAATCCCTACAGTACCGGCGTGGATGCGGTCAATACTCCGGAGATGCGTCTGACGGGTGAGGCGCTGGTTCCGCTTGATAACTCCACGACACCAGATGACGAGGATGAGTTTCTGGATAGATCCGCTGAACTGGAAGAAAATGAAGAAGCTCCAGAGCGGGAGCGCAAGCGCGCTGCATTGGCGCCCGCCGGATTTGGAGGCTAATCGCTATAGGCTTATAGTTTCACGGTCTGGAGATATTTCTGGCTTAGTCCAGTCCATAGCAAATAAAAGGGCCGACTCACTCGAGTCGGCCCTTTCTTTAGACGGCTTTGCCAAGTTGGCTAAGCTAACGTCACAAGCAGATTAGATTAGATCGCTTTAGTAAATGTAAGCAGCCCCGCTTCCTCGGTTGTTGTCATCTTCCTGATTGCCCCCAATCCCGGTGGCATTGCTCGCCTCCCCAGGAGCGCCGACGGCCATGGTGCTACCATCTTCAGATAGTGCTATGGAATATCCGAAACCATCCCAAACTCCAGTATTTGACGCTTTGACAAAGCTTGCTTGATGCCAGGTGTTGCCGTCCTTGTAAAAGGTATAGACAGCTCCGGAATACTCTGCGGTTCCCTCATGAGATGGGTTGATGCCGGTGCCTGCAGTGCTATCGGCACCTTCTCTAGACCCTATGGCCAAGTTTTTTCCATCCGATGAAAGTGCCAATACTTCACCAAAATAGATGTTTGCTTCAGGGTGTGATGGTTTTATATAGGCCGCCTGCTCCCATCCATCCTCAGTTCTTTCGAACACATATGCAGCCCCAGAATCCTCTAGAAGGTCGTCAGGGGTAATATCAATACCTGCGCCGGATGTGTCATCTGCAATGGCTCCTACCACCAGTGTTTTTCCGTCACCGGATAAAACAACATCGGCACCAAAAGCATCACCATCGGCGTTATCTATGAGATCAGAAGTAACAACTTGTGCAGTAGAGTAATTGTCTGCCGAACTGTAAAGATAAGCCCTACCCTTGTAGAGATTGCCAACCGCTATGGTGCTGCCATCTTCAGAAACAGCGACACTCAAATAATATGCAGTCTCATCGGTGTATATAGTTTCCCTCGTTAAGATGTAACCGTCATTGTCTAGTTTTAAAACGTCTACTCTTGCAGGATCGCTGGAAGATTTTTCGCCGGCGCTGACCGCCAAAGTGTGACCATCGGCAGACAAAGCTATCGATTTTCCATACCCTTCTCCGTCTTCGACGGGGTTCGGGTCTTCCCAGATAGATTCCCAGCGCATGTCTTCCTCTGCGCTTTCGTTATAAGCGAAGAAGTGAACTGCGCCGTGGTCAGTTGCATCCGATCCAGTGGGCGTTCTGTTTGAGTATCGGACACCTACCGCGAGAAACTTTCCATCCGCACTGAGGGACAGCGTCTCGCCGATATTGTCATTGCTGCGGGTGAAATCACTGCTCTGTAACGGCAGAGTTCCACCGTTTAAATACGATGTCCAGCCGTTCGACGTCTTGTGGAACATATACACGCCACCTATATCCCACTCTCCGTATGCGGGCGCCCCTACAGCCATAACCGAACCGTCAGCGGAAAGTGAAACACTTGAGCCAAATACCAAGTCGTCGTTCTCTGGTATGTTATCTCCGGTTTCGGGTAAGGCTCTCTTAAAATAGCCAATCATGGACCTCGTATCCACGCCATCCAAGGCGATTTCATTCGAGCTCTCAATAATGCGCTCATCCTGGTCCAGTGCAATAAGCTGCAGGCGAGCCTTATCCCAGAGCGTAAGGTGCAACGGAACCTCGATTTCCACTTCAGTCTGGTCGCCTGCAATGACTTCAAGACCTGAGTCTGTGAAACCGGAACTCCCATCCGGGTTGACTTCAACGCGATAGTGGTCGACGGGCACATCGATCGTCCAGCTTATCTTCAGCATTTTCGGATTTGTGCCGTCACCACCTGCCTCGGCGCTCGCTGACAACTCGGCGATGGGTGTGACCGTTACCGTCACCGTCGCTTCGGAGACGTCTCCATCTGTATCGGAGATTTCATAGGTAAAGCTATCCTCACCGTTGAAGTCTACACTGGGAACATAGGTGATAGTGTCATCGCTCGCGTCATCGGGTGTGCCGGAGTCGTTAACCGTCGCCTGGCCGTATTGGGGAGATGTCTTCACCACCAATGTGCTGATTCCATCGCTTCCAAGATCGTCGTTTTGCAGTACATCGATAACAATGTCGGTATCTTCGTTGCCGGTGATAGTGTCGTCGGCTGCTTGAGGTTGCGTATCGACGTCGCCGCCGGAACTGCTGCTGGAACTACTGCTGCTGGAGCTGCTACTACTCGAGCTGCCGCCCCCATTGTCACTGCCGCCACCCCCGCCCCCGCAGGCCGCCAACGTTGCGGTCAAAAGTAGCACGGGTAATTTTCCGGTAAGGCCCGCAAGCCCCTGGCTGATGTTTTTACTGGTTGTGATCATTGCTATTCCTTTTCAACTGATTGTATGGGGTCCGTTCGATAGTGTTGCTGTACGGTATTCTTTGATGGCTCGGTATTTGCTTTTTTTAATTCAGGGAAGCTATTCGATTTATATGGTTAAACTGCATATTTTTCAGCCTCAGTAAATTGGGCTGACTGCGGGCAGGGTGCCCGCTATCGGCAGTCGATCGCAACCAGGGGAACCGGCTTGGCCGTATCTGGGAGGGGATGTAGTTAGCCTAGCTGTTCGCATGGCCACTATGCTGGCAGGCATACCTCAATTCCCTGGCAGTTTCCCTGCCACACCCGTGGCTATTCAAAACGGATTTTACCCATTGGCAAATGCCATATCCACCAACGCAGCCGCAATTAGTGAGGTAAATCCCACTTTGAACTAGAGAAATCAGTTGCTACTCACTTCAGAACATTGGAGTAGTTATTGGGGGGGGTGGTCAGCGCTAAGTCGCGACTGTAATCGCATGTGATGCTGTGCTGTTACCAAAAGGAGGCGGGATCATCTGGATGTGCTCGTTTCGCTCGACGCGTAGTGGTTGTGATCACAAGCTCAACCCGGCTGGTTGCGGGCGTTGGGTCCGTCCATAATTTTTTTGAGCCACCTGGAGCGATCCCTCTCCGTGGATATATGCGAAAATGCGCCAAATCGTTCCACCCGGGAGAAAAAGTCCGTGAATCGGGATCAAAACGCCCCTCTACGAGAAGACGTCCGCCTGCTCGGCGAGGAGCTCGGCGCGGTACTGCGGGAGCAGGCCGGCGAGAAACTTTTCGATACAGTTGAAACCATCCGCCAAGCCGCGGTGGAAAGCCGCAGCCAGGGCGAGATGCCGGTGAAGCGCCTGCGCCAGTTGCTGGACCCGCTCGACGACGAAACACTGCTGGAAGTGGCGCGGGCATTCAGCCAGTTCCTCAATCTGGCCAATATCGCCGAGCAGCGCCACCGCGAACGCTTGCACCGCCATCACCAGCGCTATCCCGGCGACCCGGATACGGACCGAGGCCTGCGCCAGGTGCTGGCGGAGCTGAAAAAAGCCGGCGTCGGCGACGATAAGGTCAAGTCGGTGCTGGAAGACTTGTCCGTGGAGCTGGTGCTCACCGCCCACCCTACCGAGGTCACCCGCCGCACCCTGATTCGCAAGTACGACCGGATCGCCGACCTGCTCACCGATCTGGACCGGCCCGATCTCACCGAAGAAGAGGAGCAGGATCTGCGCCGTCACCTGCGCGAACAGATTGTCTCCGCCTGGAGTACCGACGAAATCCGCCGCGAGCGGCCGACACCGGTGGACGAGGCCAAATGGGGCTTCGCCACTATCGAGCAGTCCCTCTGGCAGGCGGTGCCCCGGGGTATGCGCGAGATTGAAGCGGAGCTGGCCCTGGCCGGCCTGGAACCGCTGCCCGCGGACTGGGTGCCGATCCGTTTTGCCTCCTGGATGGGCGGGGACCGGGACGGCAACCCCAATGTCACCGCCGCCGTGACCCGCCAGGTGCTGCTGCTGGCCCGGTGGATGGCTGCCGACCTGTACCTGCGGGATGTGGAAAACCTGCTGGCGGACCTGTCCATGCACCGGGCCAGTGACGAACTGCTGGAACGCACCGGCCCCAGCCACGAACCCTACCGGCTGGTACTGCGCGAGGTGCGCGAGCGCCTGCGCATCACCCGGGCGCGGATGGAAGCCCGGGTGGCGGCCCGCCCGGAACCGGAAGGCGAGGGCTACACCAGCGGCCGGCAACTGTTCGACGAGTTGAGCCTGATAGACCGCTCCCTGCGCGCGGTGGGCCTGTCCGCCGTCGCCGACGGCCAGCTCAAGGATACGCTGCGCCGGCTCAACTGTTTCGGCATCACACTGCTGCGCCTGGATATCCGCCAGGAGTCCACCCGCCATATCGACACGCTGGACGCCATCACCCGCTACCTGGACCTCGGTGGTTATGCGGACTGGGATGAGGCACAGAAACAGCAGTTCCTGCTCACCGAACTGGAGAGCCGGCGTCCGCTGGTGGATGAGGCCTTCTATCACAGCGATCTTTGTGATGAAGACGTGCGCGAAGTGCTGGACACCTGCAAGGTGATCGCCGAGCAGGGCCCGGAAGGGCTCGGCGCCTATGTGATTTCCATGGCGAGGACGTCTTCCGATGTACTCGCTGTGAAGCTGTTGCAGAAGATCGCTGGTGTGCACCACCCGATGCGCGTGGTACCGCTGTTCGAAACCCTCGATGACCTCAACAACGCTGGCGACACCATGCGCGCGCTGCTGGATATTCCGCTGTACAAACAGCGTGTGAGCGGCGGTCAGGAAGTGATGATCGGCTATTCCGATTCCGCCAAGGACGCCGGCTTCCTCGGCGCCGCCTGGGCCCAGTTCCGCACCCAGGAAAAGCTCACTGCGATTTTCCGCGAGCACGGTATTCCACTGACCCTGTTTCACGGCCGCGGCGGTTCCATTTCCCGGGGCGGGGCACCGACCCGTATGGCGCTGCTGTCGCAGCCGCCGGGCTCGGTGGCCGGCCGCATCCGCGTCACCGAACAGGGCGAAATGATCCGAGTCAAATACGGCCGTCCCTCGCTGGCAGCCTACAACCTGGAGCAGTACGTGGCCGCCACCCTCGAAGCCACGCTGATGCCGCCGGCGGAGCCGCGCCCGGAGTGGCGCGCGGAAATGGATCGCCTGACCGAAGTGTCGGTGGACGGCTACCGCCAAGTGGTGCGCGACGACCCGGCACTGGTGGCCTACCTGCGCACCGTAACCCCGGAAACCGAACTCAGCCGCCTGTCCCTGGGCAGCCGCCCGGCGCGGCGCAAACCCGGCGGCGGGGTGGAAACCCTGCGCGCCATTCCCTGGGTGTTCGCCTGGACGCAGATCCGCCTGATGCTGCCCGCCTGGCTGGGCACCGGCGCGGCGCTGGAAAGCGCACTGGCCAGCGACGAGGAAACGGAAATATTGCGCGCGATGGACGAGCAGTGGCCCTTCTTTCAGGGCGCCGTGGATATGCTTGAGATGGTGCTCGCCAAGACCGACACCCGGGTCGCGTCCTGGTACGAGGAGCGGCTTACTGATGAGGGGGAGCTGATCCGCCTCGGCGACACACTGCGCGAGCACCTGGCCGACACCGTGGCAGCGCTGCACCGCCTCACCGGCCACGACAGCCTCCTCGACAACAACCCGGTGATGCGCTGGTCGATCCGCGTGCGCGATCCCTATACCGATCCGCTGCACCTGCTGCAGGCGGAACTGATGGCCCGCCTGCGTGAGCGCGATACCGATCCGGTTCTGGAAAGCGCGTTGATGGTAACCATCGCGGGAATCGCTGCGGGGATGCGCAACACCGGATGATGATGTGCGGGGTTTCGGTGAGGGTCAGTGACTACACCCGGGGGGCGGAGAAGAATACCGGAGTTCGATGCGAAGGCCCTGATCCCCGGTGGCTGTTTGGGAAATGTTCGCCGATCAGGCTTTTTCCCGAATGGCCTCCGGCAGCGGGGCCGCCCGGGCTTTGGCTTAGTGGTGGCGAGGGCCAAATAAAAAAGGCCGACTCTCGCGAGTCGGCCTTTTTGAATATGGTGCCCAGGAGAAGACTTGAACTTCCACGACCGTAAGGCCACTAGCACCTGAAGCTAGCGCGTCTACCAATTCCGCCACCTGGGCAAATTCAACGGTGTGCCCCGTTGAGGTCGCGAACTATAGAGATTTGCCCCAGGGGTGTCAACGGCCAATTTGCGTTTGTTTCGTCATCGTTCGCAGGAGTCGGGATAGGGCGGGAAATGGCTTATACTGCCAGCAATGCGACCTTCTGCCGCGGCCCTTGGCGCCGTTATCGGCCGAGCCCCGTGTCGCAATCTACCAATCCCCGGGCCCTGTCCGGGGAGCCGCCGCAGACCGGCGGTCACCTCGAACAACGGATGCTGCTTTGACTCAAAAGAAACCCACACACCACACCCAGGCCGATCCCCACGCCGAGCGCGAGGCCGAGAAATACGAAAAACCCGTCCCCAGCCGCGAGTACCTGCTGCAGCTGCTGGAGCAGCAGCCGGGCCCGGTATCCTGGGAGACGGTGGCCGACGCCCTGGATATCCAGGACGAAGACCGCCGCGAGGGGGTGCGTCGGCGCCTGATCGCCATGTCCCGCGACGGCCAGATCGCCAGCAACCGCTCCGGCGACTTCGGCGTGCTGGACAAGATGAGCCTGGTGCGCGGTCGTGTCATCGGCCACCGGGACGGCTTCGGCTTCGTCTCTCCCAGGGATGGTGGCGACGACCTCTATCTTTCCCACCGCCAGATGAAGAAGGTGTTCGACGGCGACGAAGTGCTGGTGCGCGAGACCCCCGGCGGCTTCCGAGGCAAGCGCGAGGCGGCGGTGGTGCGGGTGATCAAGCACAACACCCGGGAGCTGGCCGGGCGCCTGTTTCGCGAGAACGGCATCTGCTTCGTGCGTCCGGACAACCCGCGCATCAACCTGGACATCATGGTGGCGGCGGACAAGACCGCCGGCGCCAGTCACGGTCAGTATGTGGTGGTGGGTATCGTCACCCAGCCCAGCCGCACCAGCCTGCCCCAGGGCGAAGTAACGGAAGTGCTCGGCGACCACTTGGCGCCGGGCATGGAAATCGACGTCGCCATCCGCAACTACGGTATCCCCCATACCTGGTTGGCGGGACTGCAGAGCGAAGTGGATGCCATTGCCGACGAGGTGAGAGAGGAGGACAAGGTCCACAGGGTCGACCTGCGCCAGCTGCCGCTGGTCACCATCGACGGCGAGGACGCCCGCGACTTCGACGACGCTGTCTTCTGCGAGGTGTTAAAGGACGACAGTTGGAAACTGCTGGTGGCCATCGCCGACGTCTCCCACTATGTGCGCCCCGGCAGCGCCCTGGACGAAGAGGCCCACAGCCGCGGCAACTCGGTTTACTTCCCGGACTTCGTGGTGCCCATGCTGCCGGAGAAGTTGTCCAATGGTCTCTGTTCCCTCAATCCCGACGTGGACCGGCTGTGCATGGTGTGCGAGATGCGCATCGACGTCGACGGCCGCATCCTCGATTACCGTTTCTTCGAGGGAGTGATGCGCAGCCACGCGCGCCTCACCTACTCCCAGGTGGGGCAGATGATCGAGGAGCGCGGCAAGCGCAGCAGCGGCCTGCGCAAGCAATTCGCCGCGCTCACCCCGCACCTGGATAACCTGCACGACCTCTACAAAGCCCTGCGCGGGGCCCGCGACCGCCGCGGCGCCATCGACTTCGAAACCACCGAGACGCGGATTATTTTCGATGAGAGCCGCAAGATCGAGCGCATAGTCCCGGTGCAGCGCAACGACGCCCACAAGCTGATCGAGGAGTGCATGCTCGCCGCCAACGTGTGTGCGGCGGAACTGATGGAGCTGTCGGAGCTGCCAATGCTCTACCGGGTGCACGATACCCCCAAGGAGGAGAAGCTCAGCAATCTGCGCGAGTACCTGGGCGAACTGGGCCTGCGCCTTCCCGGCGGCGCCGAACCTCAGCCCAAGGACTTCCAGGCACTGCTGGAATCCGTGGAGGGGCGCCCGGACGCGCACATCATTCAGATGATGCTGCTGCGCTCCATGAACCAGGCGGTGTACCAGCCGGAAAACCGCGGCCATTTCGGCCTCGACTACCGCGCCTACGCCCACTTCACCTCCCCCATCCGCCGCTACCCGGACCTGCTGCTGCACCGCGCCCTGCGCTGGCTGGTCCGCAATGGCAGCGCCAACGAGCGCATGGTGGCGAAAAAGGTCCACGTAGAGCCCGGGGCCAAGGCGCTGCCGCGGGAGCGCATCCTCCCTTACGATATGCCCGCCATGATCCAATTGGGCGAGCACTGCTCCATGACCGAGCGCCGCGCCGACGACGCCACCCGCGACGTGGTCAGCTGGCTCAAATGCGAATACCTGCAGGACCATGTCGGCGAGGTCTACCGCGGCGTGATCAGCGCCGTCACCGGCTTCGGCCTGTTCGTGGAACTGGAGGACCTCTACGTGGAGGGCCTGGTCCATGTCACCGCCCTGCCCAAGGACTATTACCGCTTTGAGCAGGCCCACCAGCGCCTGATCGGCGAGCGCAGCGGCGCCCGGTATCACCTGGGAGACCTGGTCACCGTGCAGGTGGCGCGGGTGGATCTCGAAGAGCGCAAGGTGGACTTCGCTTTCGGCGAGTTGCTGAGCAAGACTAAAAAAAAACCGAACAAGCCGGACAAACCGAACAAAATCCGCAGATTAGTGCGCGCGCTATGGAAATGGCCTTGGAGCACCAGCGAGAGCGCGAAAGGCGAGGTAGAGACGCCGCCGGAAAAACCCCGAAAGGAAAGGAAGGAAAGACCAGCCCCTGGGCCAGGCGCGAGGAAATCCCGGGGAAGGCGACGCCCTTCCGGAAACGCAAAGTCGGCTCCACCGAAGCGCAACCGGTAGTGGCCCAGCCGGAAAAAACACCCGCCCCGGAAGAGGGGGAAGCCCCGCGCAAAAAGCGCGGTCCCAAACGTACCCCAACCCGCAAGGGTGGCAAGCGCCCGTCGGTAGCCGCGCGCAAAGCCGCACAAAAAGCGGAAAAGGCCGGTGCCAAAAACGGCAAGGGCAAGAAGAAAATAGCCGCTAAGGGCAAGAAGAAAAAGTAATATCGGGATTCGGGAAAGCTGTAGGGTGGATAAGCGCTACAAAGCCTGAAAGATTAGCTCCCCTCTCCCGCTTGCGGGAGAGGGGCCGGGGGAGAGGGCATTCCCACCCCGCCACATCGTCAGTAAATAACACCAATGTCCAAACAAAACATCTACGGCCTCCACGCCGTACAGGCCCTGCTGAAAAGCTCCCCCCAACAAGTACAGGAGCTATTCCTGCTGCGCGGCCGCAAAGACCAGCGCCTGCAGAAAATTCTCAAACAGGCGGAACAAAACGATATTCCCCTGCGCTTTGTCGACCGCCGCACCCTGGATGAAAAGGTCGGCGATGAAGGCAATCACCAGGGCGTGATCGCCCTGTGCGCCGGCGAAACAAAAGTCCACGATGAGCGTTTTTTGAAAGAACTGCTGCAGGAACTGGAACAGAAATCCGAGGCGCCGTTCCTGCTGGTCCTCGACGGCGTCACCGACCCCCACAACCTCGGCGCCTGCCTGCGCACCGCCGAGGCCGCCGGCGTACACGCCGTAATCGCCCCCAAAGACAAATCCGCCGGCCTCACGCCCACCGCCAGAAAAGTCGCCTGCGGCGCCGCGGAAGTGCTGCCCTTTGTCACCGTCACCAATTTAGCGCGCACATTGCAGCAGTTGCAGCAGGCGGGAATATGGATTTTCGGCGCCGCCGGCGAGGCAGAGCAGGATATCTACCAGAGCCAGCTCACAGGCCCCATGGCACTGGTGATGGGCGCCGAGGGTTCCGGCCTGCGCCGGCTGACGCGGGAAAACTGTGACCACCTGATCAGGATCCCCATGGCGGGGGAGGTGAGCAGTTTGAATGTCTCGGTAGCTACCGGTGTATGCCTGTTTGAAGCGGTTCGACAGAGACGATGTGAAAAAGTTAATCTTTGAGCATTTTGCACAAAGCTATTTCGAATTAACCTCTGTGAGGTCTAATATCAATTGATCAAGCTTGCTGTTCAAATTTTTATCAGACGTGAAAGCTATTATTGCCGATTCCGCCATAGAGAGTAATTGTTCGGGCGAAAGTTTTTGATCAAACTCATTCGTCAATACGGTACTGATAAAAGCTCTTTTAAGCGTTTCTAAATCCGCTCCCTGCTCGTGTAGCTGAAGAACATTGTTTATTACTAGATGGTTGACCCCGTCGGTTTTGGTATTTGCTTCGCTGCGGTGGCTGTGCCCCCCGCTTTTTGATTTTTTCTTCCTGGCTGAAGCTTGTAGTTTTTCCAGAAGTAGTTTCGTTGAAGTGTTGTTTCCGTCGATTTTCATAGCGATTAATGTTGGGTATAGCGGGACAGCAGCATTTTATTGACCGCACTATCATCGTCTTGTGCTTTGTCATCCTCTTGCTCGTCGGAGCTGGAGGGGTTCAGGGTGACTTCGATGATGCGTTCTATATCTCCATTTAGCGCCGGATTTTCAGTATTCTCCCCGATCCCTTGCCTCAACCATTCCACACCTTCCTCTATCTTGTTGTCAGTTATGGCAAGCAGCCCTTGTGCAAGGGTTTGAAAATATTTGGGAGCTTCATTTGTATTCATCAAGTGTTGCCACACAGTTTTGGCTTCGTCAAGCTGTTGGGTTATAAGATAGAGTTGCCCTAGTTGAAAGTGAGCAACCCATAACTGGGGGGCCATAGTGATAGCTGATTTCATCCCTGCAATTGCACGGTCATACATCTTGATTTCAGCGTGTTCTGCAGCCAATACCAAGCGCTTTGCCGGATGATCTTCAAGATCGATACTGCGCTTTAAAAGTTCTATAGCTTGGTCGTGCTGTTTGCGATTACTGGCCTCTAAGGCGCAATGAAATAGCTCCTCCGCGTCCAGGCCTTCTTTTGTCTGTGTGGGCATGAAAGCTCTCCTGTCAATGGGAGTCATTCTACATATCCGGCTCCGGAACGGCTAGCGCTCAGGGTTGACCCTGGGGACTGCTGGGTTCCAGCATTCTTAAAATGCCACTTGATGAGTAGGTTGGTTGGGGGTGCTTGTCACTTCAGCCCTCGCTATCTCTTGATGGGCAGGTATTTTATGACTCGGTGTTCAAAATTCGCGCAATCCTGGGTTGCAGGGGTGATTTTTTGTGATCTGTGTCACAAATATCCACCAGCATTCAAAATTTTCCTGCACGATTCCCCCAAATCCCCGGATAGGTAAGTCAAGAACGCGGCCCTTAGCCAGGGCGCCCTTAAGCGCCCGCCGCCGCACTACTCTTGAT
>NZ_JACHWZ010000006.1 GCF_014191725.1 Microbulbifer rhizosphaerae | reverse complement strand
AACCCCACGGTCAAATCCGAGTTGTTGCATTATATGAACCGGCTGAAGCATGTGGCCTGATCACAAGGCAATGAAATTTATGCAATGATTGGGTTTACCGAGTGGCGCCTTCCCGGAGACGCGCCGCGCCCTTACGGCACCGCACTGGACGACAAGGGCCGGCTGTGGATCGCCGATACCGGGGTGATTCCCAACCACATTCTCGGTTTCGATACCGCGACGGAAAAGTTTATTAGCGCCACTGAGGTACCCAGCGGCGGCAACGTGCGCCATATGATGTTCAATAAGGCGGATGGCAGCTTCTGGTTCGGTGTGGATGCGGGTTATCTGGCGCAAGGCAATCCATAGCTAATAGCTATTAATGAATTTTAATTTATTAAGTTTCCAGGAGGTTTCCGGCCAATTACCATGGTCCCAATGAATTTTGTCCCTCGAAAACGGAGAGTTTGAGCATGAGCAATATCGATATCGATATCGGCATCGGCGCACAGGACAGGGAAAAAATCGCCCAGGGGCTGAAGCGGCTGTTGGCGGACACCTACACCCTCTACCTGCAGACCCACAATTTCCACTGGAATGTCACCGGCCCCATGTTCCGCCAGCTTCACCTGATGTTCGAGGAACAGTACACGGAATTGGCCACGGCGGTGGACGATATCGCCGAGCGGATACGCACCCTGGGCGTAATGGCGCCGGGTACCTACCGCGCCTTTTCCGAACTGGGTTCGATCAAGGAGGTGGAGCAGGTACCACCGGCGGAGGAGATGCTGGAGATCCTCACCCAGAACCACGAGCAGGTAGTCAGAACCTGCCGGGATGCTCTCAAGGCCGCCCAGGCGGGCGACGATGAATCCACCATCGCGCTGGTCTCCGACCGTATGCGGGTGCATGAGAAAACTGCCTGGATGCTGCGGGCGATGACGCAATAATACTTTTGGTATTCAGCATGCGGTATTCGCCACCCGTCCAGGGGCGAACTTTGCGTTCGCCCCTCTGCTTCTGCATAGTCTCCCAATAACCCAATCCTAACCCAATCCCCGATTCTTCCTCCGCGGTGCAAAATTGCTCTTGCACTCGATTACTGTGTGATGCACAGTAAGTACTGTGTGATACACAGTATGGAGGGCGAGGTGACGCTTGCGCCGGACCGGCTGAACAAACTGATTATGGAAATGCGCCGCGGGGTGGTGATCCTGGCCGTGCTGCGGGCGCTGGGCAGTTCCCATTACGGCTATTCCCTGCGCAAACGCTTGGCCGCCATTGGCCTGGAAATGGACGAGGGAACTCTCTATCCGCTGCTCAGGCGGTTGGAGGACCAGGGGCTACTGACCAGCGAGTGGAAGCTCCAGGACGGCCGCAAAAGGCGCTTCTACCGAATCAGTGAAGACGGCGAAACCGCCCTGCAACAGATGGCGGCGGAGTGGCGGAAGCTCAACGGCGCCATTGAACAACTCGGGGAGAAAACGTGATGGATTGGCTGCAACGCTATGTCGATAACGTGAAAACCTATCTGCCGGGCGGGATGCGGGAAGACGTCGGCAGTGAACTTTACTCGGACCTGCGGGACCAGTGCGACGACATGGCCGACAGCCTGGGGCGCGCACCGACGGAAGCGGAGGTGCTGAGCCAGTTGAAACGGAGGGGGCACCCGATGGAGGTGGCAGCGGCCTACCGGCCGCACAGGACCCTGGTCAGCGAGGCTCTTTTCCCTCTGTACATCCAGGTGCTGAAATGGGTGTTCCTGGTGGTGATCATCACCAACGGTGTAGTCACCGCGCTCGGCTTGTTCAGCCAGCCGGAGCCGGACTTTACCCGCGCCGCCGTGCATTGGCTGACCGGCACTTTCGACGCCGGGTTGTACAGCTTTGCCTGGGTGACCCTCGGCTTTTACCTGGCCGGCGAAAGCATCAGCTACAGCGATTTCTTCGGCAAATGGGATCCGCGCAAACTGCCGCGGATCGCCGACCCGGACCATCGCATCAGCCAGTTCGAAAGCGCGGCCGAGCTGGTCGCGATACTGCTCTTTATGGCGTGGCTGAACGATGTCTTTACCTCGCTGCAGGGCGGTGCAAGGTTTGTCTTTAGCGCCGGAGTGCAGACGCTGCTGCCCTGGTTGAATATTGCTGCGGGGCTCAGCATTCTGATGGCCCTGGGCAAGTTGTTCTCCCCCTTCTGGACCCGGGGGAAGCTGGTCGCCGACGCTTTCCTCAATGCCGGCTGGCTGCTGCTGCTCGCGCTGCTGTTCAACCTGGAGCAGGTATTCACTTTTCAGTGGGGCGATACGGCTGCCGACCAGTGGGAAATGCCATTGAAGAACTGGCGGATCATCACCGGCATAGCGCTGGTGATAACCGCCTGGGATCTGCTCAAGAATGTTCGTCTCTATTTGCGTTCGCCCGGCTGAGCGGATGAGGGCGGTTGCTCCTTCGGCTTGCCTGTGACCAACTCGAGAAAGGCCTGTGCCGGCGCCGAGATGTCTCCCCGGCCGCGCAGTAGTACACCGACCGGCTGCGCCACCACCGGCCCCGACAGCGGCAGGCATTTCAACCCACAATCGCGCATCTGGCTTTCGCACAGACTGGGTACTGCACTTACGCCCAGGCCCACACTGACCAATTGGCCGATAGTGCTGAGCTGGTTGGCCTCGCACAGCAGGCGCACCGCTTTTCCGCTACTGGCAAAAGCCTGATCAGTCCAGCGGCGTATCGCGGAGCCGCGGTTCATGGCGATAAAGGGTTCCGCCGCCAGGTCCGCCCAGCGCAGGGACTTCCGCTGTGCCAGCGGGTGGCCCGGTGGCAGCACAGCGACAAAACGATCCTCACCGCAGGGCACAAATTCCAGCCCCGCCAGGTCGTCCGGTCTGAAGCTGATGCCCAGTTCCACACGCCCTTCCAACACCGCCTGCAGCACCCGCTCCATCACGATATCCTCGAGCAGGATGTTGATTTCCGGGTGCAGGTTGTGAAACCGCGCCAGCAGGTCGGGTAGTCGGTTGAAGGCAAAGGCGGGGATCACCGCCAGCGACAGCTGCCCGCGCTGCAACCGGAATCGCTGCTGGATGGCATCTAGCGACTGGTCCCAGGTACGCAGCAGCTGTTCGGCGCGATCGAGGAATTCCCGCCCCTCCGGCGTCAGTGCCAGCTGGCGGCTGTCGCGGTTGAACAGCGGCCCGCCTGCGGCGGACTCCAGATTGCGGATCGCCACCGACAGTGCCGGCTGGGAGATATGCAACTGGGCGCTGGCCTCGGCCAGGCTGCGGGTCCTGGCGGCGGTGACGAAAGCGCGCAGTTGTTTGACGGTGGCGCTCAGGCAAACCTCCTTTTCGGTACCCTGCCCCTTTGTAGGAGCGGCCGTTGGCCGCGATCGATGGTGCTGCGAAGCGAGTTTGATCGCGGCCAACGGCCGCTCCTACAAGGGAGGATTAAGCTATTAAATAAAAGTTAATGAATGTTAAAAAGTTTAAACTGTTTTTAACAGTCAGGCCAAGGCATGATTGCCCCGACAATACAGTCGCCAATAATGTGCGACCCTTGAGAATAATGAACGGACAAGGTCAGCCGAGATGAGCAACAACTCCCAGCCCCTGTGGCAGCCCACGCCCGAAGCCATCGCCGCCACCCAGATGGACCTGTTCCGCCGCCGGGTAAACGAGCGCTACCAGCTCGAACTGGCGGACTATACAGCGCTTTATCAGTGGTCCGTGGACCGGCGCGAGGATTTCTGGAACACCCTGTGGGACTTCGCGGGGGTGATCGCCAGCGAGCGCGGCGAACAGACCCTGGGTAGTGATGAAATGCCCGGTGCCCAGTGGTTTCCGGAGGCGCGGCTGAACTTCGCCGAGAACCTGCTGCGCTACCGGGACGAAAGGATCGCCCTGGTGGAGCGGCTGGAAAACGGCAGCCGCCGGCAGCTGAGCTATGCAGATCTCTATGCAAAAGTGGAGCAACTGGCCGCCGCCCTGCGCGACCAGGGGGTGGGGCAGGGCGACCGGGTGGCGGGCTTTATGCCCAATGTGATCGACACCGTGGTGGCCATGCTGGCCACTACCAGCATCGGCGCCGTCTGGACGTCCTGCTCACCGGACTTCGGTATCAACGGCGTGTTGGACCGCTTCGGCCAGGTGGAACCCAGGGTGCTGTTCGCCTGCGAGGGTTACTTCTACAACGGCAAGATCATCGACTCGCTGCCGCGCCTGAAGGAAATTGCCGCGCGCATCGATTCGCTGGAAAAACTGGTGGTGGTACCGGTGGCGCGCAGTGCCGGGGAAACCGCGGCGGCCATTGAATCCCTGGACAAGGCGGTTGCGCTGGAAGATTTTGTGGCCGCCGCGCCCGGGCGGGCCCTGGAATTCGCGCAGACCGAATTCAACCACCCCCTCTATATCATGTACTCCTCCGGCACCACCGGGGTGCCCAAGTGCATAGTCCACGGCGCCGGTGGCACATTGCTGCAGCACTTGAAGGAGCACCGGCTGCACTGCGACCTGAAGCGCGACGACGCGCTGTTCTATTTCACAACCTGCGGCTGGATGATGTGGAACTGGCTGGTGAGTGGTCTCGCCTGCGGCACTACCCTGGTGCTGTTCGACGGCTCGCCCTTCTATCCCGCAGCGGAGAGTCTGTGGGACATGGCGGACGAGGAGGGCATCAGCGTGTTCGGCACCAGCGCCAAATATATCGCCGCGCTGGAAAAGTCCGGCCGCAAACCCCGCGAGAGCCACAAGCTGGAAAAACTGCGCGCGCTGCTCTCCACCGGCTCGCCCCTGGCCCACGAGGGCTTCCGCTATGTGTACCGGGATATCAAGGCGGACCTGTGCCTGTCGTCCATTTCCGGCGGCACCGACATCGTCTCCTGCTTCGCGCTGGGTAACCCGGTGCTGCCGGTGTACGCCGGCGAGCTGCAGTGCCGCGGCCTCGGCATGGCGGTGGAAGTCTGGAACGAGGAGGGAAAAGCAGTGATCGGGGAAAAGGGCGAACTGGTGTGCACCAAATCCTTCCCCTCCATGCCCACCGGCTTCTGGAACGACCCGGATGATGCCAAGTACCGCGGTGCCTACTTCGAGAACTGGCCCGGAATCTGGGCTCACGGCGACTACGCGGAGATCACCGGGCACGGCGGGATGATTATCTACGGCCGCTCCGACGCGGTGCTCAACCCCGGCGGCGTGCGCATCGGCACCGCGGAGATCTACCGCCAGGTGGAAAAGGTGGAGGAGGTGCTGGAGAGCATCTGCATCGGCCAGGAATGGCGCGGCGACGTGCGCGTGGTGCTGTTCATTATCCTGCGCGAGGGCGTCCAGCTCGACGACGACCTGATCCAGAAAATCCGCAGCACCATCCGGGCGAACACGACCCCGCGCCACGTGCCGGCGAAGGTGGTTCAGGTGACGGATATCCCCCGCACCATCAGCGGCAAGATCGTGGAACTGGCCGTGCGCAATGTGGTGCACGGCAAACCGGTGAAGAATGTGGAGGCGCTGGCGAATCCGGAAGCGCTGAAGCTCTACGAAAACCTGCCCGAGCTGGCGACGGAGTGACGCCCAGACTTCTCCCTCCAGCCAATCCTGTGGCGGCCCTGCTGCCGGTGGCCGTCCGGGAAAAAGCCTCATCGGTCTGTTTACCAGCCGCAGGCGCTTTTCCCGGCCGGCCCCCGGTAGCAGGTCCGCCCCAAAGCCTTAACTTAGCGCCATTCGCATCGGGGCTGGCGCCTGATCGAAGGTGTAGGGGCGACCACCAACCACTCGCCACCAACCACCCAAATACGCTACCCTAACGCGCAATATCAATCCCGAAATCCTCACGGACGAATGCCTATGGTTACCTATCTCTACTGGGCGGCGGTGATCGCCCTCGTCGTTCTCGCCCTCTTCGCCGGTAGCCGCCTGGGCCACCTGGGCAAAGGCGCCATTGTCGCCGGTGTTATTTTCCTGGCCGGCTGGCTCGCTTACTACTTCCACTACCAGCAGGTATTCGTGAAGCGCTTTGGCGGCGTTATGCATATCAAGGTGCCGAATGGACAGCGCCATCTCGGCTCTACTTGGAAGGACGACAATCTGTGGATCGAGAATTTCGATCCCAAGACCAACGAGTGCATCTTTTCCGAATACTCCAAGGGCAACCTGCTCGAAGGACGCGTCATTATCCGCAACTGCAACCCGCTGATGGAGCAGGCTGTCCCCCGGCCGTAACAGAAGAACCGGCGACTCACCGGCGGAAGTATCGGAACAACAGGCGAATCCATTGCGAGTTTTAATTGGTATTCTGTTGGCGGGGTTATTGGTGATACCGCTGCAGCCGGCGCTGGCCGTTCCGTTCTTCGACCGTCTGCCCGGATTTGAAGTGCGCATCCAGGGCAACGAAGCCCTGAGGGAATGGCTGCGCGAGGAGCTGAAAAAACTGCGCAAGGGCAGCAGCCAGCTCAAGGCCTACGAAGACCCCCACGACGTGGCCCGCTACGAACGCGGCTCCCTGGAAAAGTTGCTGCGCTCCCGGGGTTATTACTCCGCCCGCGTGCGCCAGTCGGTGAGCGGCGGCAAGATCCTCTACCAGGTCAACCCCGGCCCCCAATACCGTATCAAGAGTCTCTCCATCGATATGCCGGAACGCCTGCGCCGCGGTTTTGGCGGTGTGCCCCTGCGCGAGGGCGATCCGCTGGAAGCGAAGAAGGTGCTCAAGGGTGTGGAGACGATCGAGAAGTATCTGGGTGAGAATGCCTGCCTGCTGGATATCGATGTCGGTTACCGGGCCACGGTAATCCACAGCGAGGCCGCCGCCCGCCTGGAATATATTGTTGCGCCGAGCCCGGAGGTGGTGGTGGGTGAGGTGAGGATCGAAGGGCTCACCTCGGTGGAGCCGGATTTCCTGCGCAAGAAACTGCAGATCCACAGTGGCGACTGTTTCAGCCGCAGCAAGATCGATGCCGCGCGCCTGCGCCTGCTGCGCACCAACCTGATCGCCGGCGTCAACAGCGAGGTGTCCAGTCCTCACGGAGGCCGGGTGGATATCACCTTCGTGCTGAAGGAGCGCAGTCACCGCACGGTGAAACTGGGGGTGGGTTACACCTCCAGCGAGGGCGCCGGCGTCTCCGCCGGCTGGGAGCACCGCAATGTGCTGCACCGTGGGGAAAAAATCGAGATCGCGAGCAAAATCAACCCGGTGCAGCAGACCCTGAAAGGCCAGCTGCTGGTGCCCCGCTTCCTGCGCGACGACCAAAACTTTTCCGCCAAGACGGAATTCTCCAACGAGGAGCGCGATTCCTACAGCGCCGAATCCCTTACCGTGGGAGCCGCGGTCAGCCGCAAATTGAGCAAGCACCGCACCGCCGGCGTGGGCGCCGAGCTCAAATTCAGCCGGGTGGACGAAGAGGAGGGCACCACCGAGAACTACCGCCTGCTGTCCTTTCCCCTGGGCTTGAAATGGGACACCACCGACAACCTGCTGGACGCGCGCCACGGCGCCACCGCGGCGCTGGAAGTCAAACCCTATGTGGACCTGAACAACGACGACACCCACTTCGTGAAAAGTATCCTGGTGGTCACCGGCTACAAGACCGCGGAACAGGTGCGCTATGAACCCACGCTGGCGGTGCGTGCCAGGGCGGGGATCATTTCCGGTATCGACAACCTGGAGATACCCGCGGACGAGCGCTTCTACGCCGGTGGCGGCGGCTCGGTGCGCGGCTACGGCTACCAGGCCCTGGGCCCGCGCCTGCTGATACCGCCGGAAGAACCGGGCGGCGAACCGACCCTCTCCGATCCCATCGGCGGTCGCGGCCTCAGCGAGATTTCCCTGGAGGGCCGCTTCCGCTTCAGCGACACCTGGGGCGGGGTGCTGTTTGTCGACGGTGGCAACGCCTATGCGGACCCCAGTCCGGATTTTTCCGATCTCTTCTGGGGCGCCGGCGTAGGGGTGCGCTATTTCACCTCCTTCGCGCCCCTGCGCCTGGATCTCGCCGTTCCACTCGACCGCCGCGAAGGCCTCGACGATGGGCTCCAGGTCTACGTCAGTCTCGGCCAGGCGTTCTGATATGTGGAGCGCACTCGCAGCCTATCTCTCCAGTGTCGTCCGCGCCCTGGGCTCGGCGGCGCACAGCCTGTGGCCCGGCCTGGGCGAGCGGCGCTCGCTGCTGTTCAGCCTGCTGCTCGCCCTGCCGCTGGCATTGCTACTGCTACTGGGCACCGAATGGGGGCGGGTGCTGCTCACCCACGGCACCGTTTACGTCACTGAAAAACTGGTTCCCGAACTGAGGATCGAGACGGGGGAAATCGGCAGCGAACACCTGGGCGGCTGGACTTTTTCCCGCTTGAAAATCCACTACGGCTCAGAGGTTCTGCTGGAGGGGCGCGGGCTGGAGGTGGATATCAGCCTCGGCGGATTGATCGGCAACCGTATCGATATCGAGAAGATCGGCGCGGAGGAATTGGTTTTCAATGACGATGTGCTCGAGGAGTTGCTGGAAGCGCAGAGGCAGGCGGCCCGCGATGCGGTCGAGCCAGCCGAGGAGAAAGCTTTTTCCCCGCCCGCCGGGCGCCTCGGTTCGTTGCAGATCGACCGTCTGCAGGTGATCGACCGGCGCCTGGCCGGGTTGCCGGCGGTCTCGGTCAGGTCCAGCGGGCGCTATCTGTGGGAGGGTGAACCGGCGGGGATACAGCTGGAAGTGCGTGAACTGAACGGCGCCGGCCTGCAGCTGATCCTGGAGGGCAGGGAGGTCGAGAACCGGCGCTACGTGCTGGAATTCTCGGCGAAGGAAAATCCCGGGGGCTTTGTCGGTACCCTGTTGCAACTGCCGCAGGGGCAGGCCCTGGACGCCGAGGGGCATATCGCCCTCTGGCAGCCGGGAGACGACCAACTGCTGCTGCATATCGAAAGCTTTTCCCTGCCGCTGGTGCAGCATCGTTTTTCACTCTCCGGCCGCGCGGCGCTGACACTGTCCCCCTGGAAACTGGCCACCGAAGGTTTGCAGCTGCGTGTCGACGACAGCCGGCACCACATTGCCGGCACCGTCAGTGGGGAAATGGTGGACGCGGAAATCCAGTTCAACCGACTGCCGCTGGCGATCTCCCGTCCCTGGCAGGATGTCTTGGAGGGCGGCTATCTCTCCGCCGACCTGAAGATCAAGGGGTCGCTGAAGCTGCCGGCAGTATCCGGCACCCTGGACCTCAACAGCCACTACAGCGGCAAGCCGCTGCGCCTGCAGGGTCTGGTGCAGACCCGGGACAAGATAATCGTTATCGACACCGCCACAGTGACGCTGGCGGACGCGAAACTGGCAGCGCGGGGCAGCGTGGATATCACCGGCGAGTCCATCGATCTGAAGGGGGAAATTCACCGCTTGGCGCTGGACAGTATCCGCGAACTGCTGGCAGCGCTGCCGCAGACCGGGGAGGTGGAAATTCCGCCCGACCTGGGCGGCAGCGTGCAGCGGCTGCAACTGTCCGCCAAAGGCCCGTGGAAAAACCCGGCACTGACCGCACAATTGGATGCCGCCCTGGTCTACCGACAATTGGATGCCCAACTGCGGGCCGGCGCCCGGGGTGATCTCAACCGGGTGATCCTCAGCGAGATCCTGCTGGACAGCGAGCGGTTGCATATCGACGGCGACGGTACTGTGGATATCGCCGGTGAGAGCCTGGACCTGAACCTGAAGGTAAATACAGCGGATTTTCGCCCGGCCGAACAACTGGGCCTGGTCGCCGCCGAGGGTGTCGCCATGGATATGACCGCGCAGATGGATGTCGCCGGTCCCTGGAAAAAACCCCGGCTATCCGCGCGTATCCGGTCCGACGGCAGCTATCGCGACTACCGCTACCAATTGCGCGGCGGTGCCACCGGGGACCTGGACAAGATCGACCTGGACCGGCTGCGCCTGGACCTGTTCGCCGACAGCGGCGCGCGCCGCGTCAGCGCCCAACCCCTGCGCGGCCCCCAGTCGCTGATCTCTGAGCGTTCTCAGCCCGGGAGCCCTAAGCCCGAGGAAAACCCCAGCCCGCAGCAAAGCCGCGTTTCCACCCTGGCCGCGGACGCAGAGCGACTGAGCCGCGATGGCAACGCATGGCTGGAAGTGGACGGCACTATCGAGCCCAGGGCGGCGCGGGCCCGGGGCCGGCTGGCCGGGCGCAATATCCCGGTGTCCCTGGCGGAACTGGCCGGGGTGGCACTGCCCCCAACCCTGGAGGGCGAAATCAGTATCGACGGCGAGTTCTCCGGCCCCTTCGCCAATCCCGAGGCCCACGCCGAGGTCCTGGGGCTGGGAGCTTTTCGCGGCGAGCACTGGCAGTTGCAGGGGGACCTGGCTTACGGCGGTGGCCGGGTGGCGCTGTCGGAAGTGGAACTGGTGTGGGCGGAGCGCAACCAGCTGTCCGCCCACGGCAGCCTGGACCGGCAGCGGCTGGACCTGGAAGTGCGCGGCCGGGCGGTACTGGCGGATTTTGACGAATGGCTGGCGGCGGATATCACCGAACGGGGAGAGGTGACTCTGTCGGCCACCGCCGCCGGCAGCCCGCAGCGTCCCCAGTTGGAAGGCGAGTTCAAGCTGCTGAGCCAGGCGCCGGGCCGCGGTGAATCCGCCCAGTCCCTGGAACTGGTGTTCGACTGGCATACCGAGGGGGAGAACCTGCAAATGACCCTGGACGCCCGCCACGGCGCGCGGCGCGCCATCGATGCCCGCGCCCGGTTGGCGGTGGCGCCGATACTGGAGCAGCTGTTTGCGGACACATCACCCGGCGCGCTGAAGCCGCCGTTGCCGCTGAAACTGGACAGCAGCGGCAGCGCGGACCTCGCGGTGGTAGCGGCATTTATCGACCCGGAGATCCACGCCATGAGTGGGCAGCTGCGTTTCCAACTGAATGCCGACGGCAGTAGTGAGCGTCCGAATATGCACGGCTACGTCGATCTGGAAAACGGCTCCTATGAACACCGCCCCACCAGCACCCGCCTGCGCCGCATCGACTTCGCCGCGCGGCTGACCCCGGAGGCGTGGCGCATCGAGCGGGCCCGAGCGGAGGATACGGAAAAGGGCAGCGTGAGCCTGGCCGGCGCGGTGCGCTTTGCGGAGGGCGTGCCGCCGGTGCTGGATTTCAGGCTGCACGCTGACAGGGCGCACCTGCTCAACACTCCGGCAGTGCGCGGCGCCATCTCCGGCGAACTGGCGCTGACCGGCGACACCGGGGACGCGCAGTTGGCGGGCGTGCTCACTCTGCGGCCCCTTGAAGTGCAGATCGAGCAGTTGATCGGCAGTAGCGTGCCGGAGATCGAAGTGGTGGAAGTGGACCTGGACCTGGAAGGCTCGCAACCGGAGCGGGCGCCGTCGCTGCTGCAGAATATCGCCCTGGCGATACAGGTAGTGCTGGACCAGCAGTCCTACGTGCGCGGCCTGGGGCTGGATTCGGAACTGCGCGGCAAGGTGGATATCGTCGGTACCGCGGCCAAACCGCGCGCCGCCGGCGAGCTGCGCATCGTGCGCGGCAGTTTCGACTTGCTGGGCAAGCGCTTCGAACTGCAGGAGGGGCAGGTGCAGTTCGAAAACAACGAGGCGGCCATCTATGTGAAGGGGGTGCACGAATACAGCGACGGGGAGATTACCGCGGAAATCACCGGCACCACCCGGGACCTGGATGTGACCTTCAGCTCCTCCCCCGCCGCGCCCCAGGACGAAATATTCGCCCAGCTGCTGTTCGGCAAGTCGCTGTCGGACATTTCACCGCTGCAGGCGGTGCGCCTGGTCGGCGTGGTGCGCACCCTGCAGAGCGGCGGCCCCACCTTCGACCCCCTGGCCAAGACCCGCGACCTGCTCGGGGTGGACACCCTGGATATCCAGCAGGAGGAGGCCGCCGAGGGCGAGCAGGACCAGTACGCCCTCAGCCTGGGCAAATACATCACCAACCGCATCTACATCGAACTGCAGCGCAGCACCGACCCCCTCAACCCCTGGCAGGCGGAAATGGAGATAGAGCTAAGGCGCAATCTCAGCCTGGAGATCAAATCCGCCGCTGAGGGGGAAAGTGGCGCCGGCAGTGTGGAGTTGCAGTGGAAGAAGGACTATTAGTTCTGGGGACTCGGGACTTGGCTCCCCTCTCCCCCGCGGGGAGAGGGGCTGGGGGAGAGGGGCGGCGGCATGGCTGCGATCGACCCTGGCAGCACTGTCTTCGCAAGGAAAGCGATGGAAACATTCCGCCCGGACCGGCGCCACTTCATCAAGTTGTGCACCGTCGCCGGCATCTCAATATTCGCCGCGCCGACGCTGTGGCAGCTGAGCCGCGGGCAGCCGGTCGGGAAACAACAGCCGGATTGGCGGGGCCCGGGCGGCGGGCCCGCCTTCCGCACCGACGGCATCGCCAAGGTCACCGGCAATAAAATCTTCGGCCGCGACTTCCGCGCCGTGGACATGCCCGGCTGGCCAGATCGGCAGCACTACGCCTTTGTGGTGCGCTGCAACCGGGTGGAGCGGCGCTTCAGCGGTTTCGACTGGGCGCAGATTCCCACCGGCGCCGAGCCCTACGCCCGCGTCACCGCCCAAACACTGCAACAGCAGGGGATAAAACTGCCGGAATTCTACGGCGACCTGATGTTGCTGCCGGAGGGCGAATCCCCGCGCTACTACGGCCACGCCGTGGCCATGCTGCTGTTCGACAACTTCGAGAAGTACGCCACCGCCAAACAGGCACTGCAATTCAGCAAAGAGTTTATTCGCTACGGCGAGCAGACTCCGCCATTGGAGCGCGACCCCTACGCCAGCTGGCGGATTATCCGCGTGGAGGGCCCGGGTGGGCCCACCGGCGAGGATCTCTACTCGCCGCTGGACGACGGGCTTTTCTTCCCCCAGTACCGCGACCACAAGGCGGTGTGGCCCAGGCACGCGGACCAGGCCGGCAGCGTCAGCGAGCGCGGTATCTACTACGCCGGGCAGATTCGCGAACAAATTGAACAGGAGAGCACCGCGGGTAACTGGCACCTGGTGGAGGGTGAGTACCGCACCCAGATCGTCGAGCCGATGATGATGGAACCGGAGGCCACCAACGGCTGGCTGGACGCCGACGGCAAAACCCTGCATATGGTGCTCACCAGCCAGTCGCCTCAGGACTTCCAGGAAATGGCCGCGCAGTTGGTTGCCCGGAGCAGCTTTGCCGGAAAAATCAAAAACCTGGTGGTGCACTCCGGCTTCGTGGGCGGCGGTTTCGGAGGCAAGGACCACTCGATTTTTCCCTACTACGGTCTGGTGGCCGCGCTGTTCGGCGAGGCGCCGGTGCGCCTGGCCAACAACCGCTTCGAACAGTTCCAGGCGGGGCTCAAGCGCCACCCCTTCCATATGAGGAATACCCTGGCGGTGGATAAAAACACCGGCAAGTTTCAGACCCTGCTGTCGGAAATGCAGGTGGACGGCGGCGGCCGGCAGAATTTCAGCCCCAGCGTGGCCATGGTGGGGGCCAGCGCCATCCAGAGCATCTATTACTTTCCCCGCAACGATATTTCCGCGGTCGCCAACTACTCCGTGAACGTGGACTCCGGTTCCATGCGCGGTTACGGCACCATGCAGACCATGAACGCCATGGAAATGATGGTGAACCGCGCCGCGCAGGAACTGGGTGTGGACCCCATCGAACTGCGCCTGCGCAACGCCACTGAAACCGGCTGGCGCAACACCCAGGGCGCGGTGCCGCAGGTAAAAGTGCGCTATCGGGAAATATTGGAGAGAGCCCGCGCCCACCCCATCTGGGCCGAGCGCGCCAAGCGCAAGCAAGCCTACGAGGAAAAGGAGCCTGGCTATTTCTTCGGTACCGGCTTCGCCATCGCCACCAAGGACTACGGCACCGGCGGCGCGGCTCCCAGCGCCGCGGTGCAGTTCGACGAAAACGGCGAGCTGTCCCTGGCCATCGGCTTTATGGAAATGGGCACCGGCACCCAGACTTCCCAGGCGTTTCTGTTGGAAAAGACCCTGGGCGCACCGGCCAGTGAGTGCCATGTGGCGGAGATCGAAGCCTGGAATGCGTTGCAGCAGTTCCAGACCGAAAGCCCCTACACCATGAGCCAGGCGCACCAGGACAAGATGTCCGCGGACCCCTTGTGGACGCCGGTGGTGGCCATGGCCAGCTCCGCCTCCATGTCCTCCTATTTTCAGAGCCATGCCACCGAACAGGCGGCGGAGATTCTGTTTCACCACGGCCTGCTGCCGGCGGCCCGGCGCCTGTGGCAGGCGGAGGAGATCGATCCTGCCCAGCTGCAGTGGCGCAATGGCGGGCTGCACTATCAACAACTGCCGTCGCTGTCCTTGCAACAACTGGCGCGGGAAGCCCACCGCGGCGGCCTGGTCACCGGAGCCATGGTTCACGCCTTCAATCGCTGGAAGTGGGCGGAGGCGGATTTCGAACTGGACGGCGAAAACCGGACCTGGGTGATTGACGGCTTGGCCCTGCGCCGCGGCCCGAGGAGCGGCAGCGGCGGAACGGGAATAAGCTCGGCGGATTATCAGGTGATCAAACGCCGCGCGGTGCGCTATCCGAAAACCTCCCTCAATAACGCCATGGTCACCTACTATGCCCCCACCGCTGCGCTGGTGGAAGTGGCGGTGAACAAGGGCACCGGTGAGGTGAAAATTATCGGGCTGCAGAATTATATGGAATGCGGCCGCCTGATAGTTCGCCAACTAGTGGAAGGGCAGATCGAGGGCGGCGTGGCCATGGGGGTGGGGCACGCGCTCTACGAAGTGCTGCCGCCCCTGGCCGAGGGCGCCGGCAACGGCACCTGGAACCTGAACCGCTACCAGGTGGCGCTGGCCCGGGATGTGGCGGTGTGGAACCAGCGGCACGAGATACTGGAACCCGGGTCGGAGACGGACCCGCACAAGGGCATCGCCGAAGTGGTGGCAATTCCCATTGTCGCCGCCCTCAGCGAGGCCATTTGCCAGGCTACCGGAATCCGTTTCAACGACACTCCGATCACCCCGGAAATTCTGCGCCGGGCACTCAATCCAGAGGTGTAAATGGCCACTATCCCCGTATCCATGACAGTGAATGGCGAGCCGGTGGCCATGGATGTTCCCGAGTACACCTCGATGCTGGATTTCCTGCAGGAGTATTTGAATCTCACCGGCACCAAGCTGGGTTGCGGAATCGGCGTCTGCCACGCCTGCGTGGTGGTGCTGGAACGGGAGGACGGCAGCCTGGAATCGGTGCGCACCTGTATCAACGGCGTGGGCCGCTTCAACGGCAAAAAAATCCTCACTGTGGAGGGGCAGGCGAAACGCAGCGCCGATGGGGGAATCGAGGCGCTGTCGCCGATACAGCGGGCCTTCCTGCGCCACTTTTCCTTTCAGTGCGGCTGGTGCACCCCCGGTTTTGTCAACGCCACCACCGTGCTGCTAGACCGTCTGAAAAGGGAACCGGTGCCCGCGGACAAACTGGAGGACACCATTACCGAGGCCCTCCATCACCATATCTGCCGCTGCACCGGCTACGTGCGTTACTTCCGTGCGATCAAGGAAGTGATCGAGTCCACCCCCGGGCTGGTGAAACAGGTGGAATAAAATGGCGATACTCTGTTTGGCCGGAATTGTAGGATGGGCAAAGGAGCGAAGTGACGTGCCCATCATCCACCGCTTTTTGGCGCTCTTATTAATAGGTGCTACGGCCTCCGCAGAGACACCGGTGGAAAAAGGCCGCTACCTGGCCGCCACCGGCGACTGCATCGCCTGCCACACCGCCACCGGGGGTAGACCTTTTGTGGGCGGGCGGCCCCTGCCAACGCCCTTCGGCACCATCTATTCGACCAATATCACGCCCGACAGGAAAACCGGCATCGGCAACTACACCCTGGAGGATTTCGACGCGGTCATGCGCCGGGGCAAGGGCCCGCACGGCAACCTCTACCCGGCTATGCCCTACACCTCCTACTACCTGATCGACGGCGAGGATATCGCCGCGCTCTACAGCTATTTCATGCAATTGCCGCCGGTGGAATATTCGCCGCCGAAAAACCGGCTGATCTTTCCCGCCAACCTGCGGGTCGGCCTGAGCGCCTGGAACTGGCTCTATTTTGACGACGGGAAAAAGTTGCCCCAGCCCGGCGACAAGAGTGCTCAGTGGCAGCGGGGCAATTACCTGGTCAACGCCCTGGGCCACTGCGGCGAGTGCCACACCCCGCGCAACTTCGCCCAGGCGATGGAAATGGAACACCGATTCGCCGGCAACGTGCTGGAGGGCTGGGACGCGGTGGATATCCGCCCCCGGGCGTTGCAGCGGCAGGGCTGGACCCGCGAACAACTGATGGAGCTTTTTACCACCGCCAGCAGCGAGCGCGGCACTTTGTTTGGCGAGATGTTCCGGGTCGTGGAGCACAGCCTGAGGCACCTTTCCGAGGACGACCTCAACGCGATAATCACCTACCTGCTGGACGACGGCGAAAGCCGGCCTGTGGATTTTCGCAACCTGGAACAAGCAGCCGCGCGCTATCCGTCCGGGCGCAGGGATTTTATTGCCTACTGCGCCGGCTGCCACGGCCGAGAGGGCGGGGGCATCCTGCTGGACTTCGCCCCGCCGATGGACGGCAACGCCGCCATCCGCGCGCAGAATCCCCACAACAACATTGCAGTGATTTTGCGCGGCCTGCCGGAGCAACGCCTGAGCCGCACCCGCGCCCGCGCCGGCATGCCCGGTTTTCACCGCGAACTGGGCGATGCGCGGGTGGCGGAGCTGGTGAACTTTATGCGCAGCGCCTGGGGCGGCGCCGAAGCCGAGGTGAGTGCGGAGGCGGTGGCGAAAATACGCCGGGAGCTTTCGGATCACGGATACCTGGGGGCACGGGAATAAGTCGCTCTGGCTCGATACAGCTCTTTCGCTCAGCAACTCAAGTTTCGGAGTTCAAAGCTACGAAGGTGGCACAAAGCCGGGTGGGGTAGCCCTTTGCGGGACCGTATGAGACAGGGATGTCGATTACGAGCGTACAGGGATGTATTTACAGCGTGTCCCGCAAAGGGCTACCCCACCCGGCGCCCCGATGTGAAACTTAAGTCAGTAGATCGCAGGGATCGATCCGGTAGAGCGCACAGAGTTCCCGATACAGTTCCGGATGGGCCGCTCGCATTGCCGCGGGTATCACGAAAAAGGATTCCGTAATTACCGCGAAGAATTCCGCGGGGGACTCAGCGCCGTAGAAGTCCAGAACCGGGGGAGAATCCTCACCCTCTCCCCAGTGGTCCCGTTTCCGGCGCAGCAGCTCGAACTCTCGCTTCAGCACCGGGGCCCAGTTTTTCCCCTCGCCGGCACTGGCAAACACCGGCCGCCCGTCGTAACTCCCGTCCTCCTCGTCCAGCTTGTGGGCAAACTCGTGCAGCACCACGTTGCGGCCCTCCTCCGGGTGCTGCATATCCTGCTCCAGGTCGCCCCAGGACAGCACCACCGGCCCCCGATAGTGCGCCTCCCCCTCCCGCGCACTGTGCGCCGTGGTCTCGATATGCTCCTCCACAGTGGTCTCCTGGGCCACGTAAGTACCCGGGTACAGCAGCACGGTGCGCAGATAGGGATAGCAGCGGTTCTCCCGGCCCAGCAACAGCAGGCAGGCAAAACCGGCCACGCAGATACGCATAGGCTCCGTCACCTGCAGCCCGTTGCAGCCGACGAACTCTTTGTCGTGCAGGAACAGGCTCATATTGGCCTGGAGTTCCGCTTGCCGTTCCGGGGGAAGGTGGCGGTAGAGGGGGAGGTTTTCCTCCAGCAGGCGAATTTGCTCCGCGCCCAGAGGCCTGGCGCGCAGGCGATGGCGGCGCCAGCGGTGGTAGTAGATGGGGACCAGCCAGATCAGGATGGCCAGGAGGATTATGGCTAGAAAGGTGGTCATAGGCTATTTTTTGACGGCGGCTTATTACGTCGATGCTACTAGCTACTACTAACTAGAAGGAGCGCAAAAATGATCAGATTCTTGGTTGGTGCTGGCGCCCTCGCACTAAGTGTCTCTTGGGTCCATGGAGCACCCGCGGCTAGTGTGATTGACGAGGACCAGGTCAGCAAGTCGGAACAGGCCGCAAAGAGGTTATTCGCGCTTGACGATAAGATGCAGCAGAATTATGCCGTGACCCAGCGCATGGTCGGGGAAATGCAGTCGCCTGTAATCCTGGCAATGTTCAATGGTGTCGGCGGCAAGTACATCCTGCGTCGTCATGGAAGAGAGGTCGCTGTAGAGCCGGTGCCGGAGCTCTATCAGCAGATGAAGTCAGTCTCGCATACGATCGTCGGCGTGTACGAGATCGTGTCTCCCTACTTCGATAGCCCGGAAGACGGAAATTGGCGGCCGAAGTTAACCGAGTTCAATCAAATGCTGAAAGATGGCCTCGCAACCCTGGATCAGGTCGGCATGCCATCTGAGGTCGAGCAGCATTGTCGGACCATCCTGGAGGGAGGCATCAAGTTTACCGGTAATGCGCTCAAGACTGGCACCTTCTCAGCTGATGACTACTCAGCTTATACGAAGTCGGTCTGGCCCTCCATCGCGGCCAACATCCAGCTTGCAGGCAAGCTGCAGGTCGATCATTTTGAGGATCTCATCACCAAGTGGCGAAAGGAGATGGGCGAAGAAGAATGGTCGAGACTTTATGCTATCGTCGGCACCGCCTGGGCCATGCGGCGGGAGAATGTGCACTTTCAGATCCTTGCTCAGATGATGGGTCGGGAGGCGGTAAATGATCGCCTTATCTTGGCCGAGTCGATTCCAGACGTCAGCGAAGATCAACTGCTCATGCTGCTCGGCCGGATCATCAACGATCGGGGGCTGGCAACCCTTGTGTTTGGTGATGAGTATCGGATGGATGTCGAGTTGATAGGCGAGGCAACCCGTGCCGAAACTGAAAAGAAGGCGACCCCTCATCATCCAGCCCTTGGCACGGACTGGATGCCCTATGAGGAGCACAAGCTGCCGAATGAGGAGTAGGCGTCACAACCTCGCGCTGGCGGCTTTGCTGTGTGTGGGCCCCATGCCTTCCACCCATAGTCTGACAGCGCAGCAAGCGATGCCAGATACGCTGGTCTTCCGGTGCTCGCTGAAGCCTTTGGAGGTTACGTTTGAGATTGTTGGCCGTCATTACAGCGGCCGTGTGAATTGCGGCAACCTGTTTTTGGCGGCCGACATCCCCGATGTGCCCCTCGTCTCGTTCGACTCGGCGGAGGCCGACAAGCTATACACCCTTATGATGATCGATCCGGACGGTGACGCGCATGGGTCGTGGCCGGATTCCGTTCCGCCCGGAAAAAACGCCCCGGTGCGCCATTGGATTGTTGGCAACATCCCAGGACGTGTGCTCGCAAGTGGGTATAGGGAACAAAACGGCGAAACAGACGCCGAAGGCGTGCAGATCCTGGAACCATACCGTTATCCTCATATTCCGGGCGTATCGGATCGCTACGGCCTGTTTGTTTTCGAGCAACCTGGGCGCATCGCGTTTGAGTCTCTGAGCACCTCCGTCGTAAATTTCGACTACCGGGCCTTTATTAACAAATATCGGCTCGGGCAACCGGTTGCCTCAAACTACTTCGTCGCGGTTTATACATCCGTATCGCCGTTCTCGGGCAAACTCTTTCATGGCAACGACGTGGAGGGCATGTGGCATCGGGATCTAGGAGAGGGTGAGCTCGTACCATAGTTGCCCCCCACATCGAGTGGAGCCCAGAACGAGAGCTCATTCGCAGAACAAGGACATACGCCTAGTCGAGGCCCTACAGCCTCGTCGATCGAATGTCAGCCTTGGGTCATGGAGGTGAATTGACCCGGAGCAAGCGAGCCTTCCAAAAATGCCAACTAAATTAGCGTATCCGGATTTGATGACCATTCTTCGTTTAGGGGACTTTAGGGAATTCTGTATTTGCGTGCGAGCCGGTCTATATCCTCCTGTGATCGCCTGCGTCTGGTGCATTTGATTTTAAAGGACTGGCTGACATTGCTGTCGATATCGAGCGGGACCAGTTCCCGGATTTCAGCACAGGTATCTCCGTTTTGAACAAAGGTACCATTGGCGGTCATAAATTCAGTATACCTGGATTTGAATTTTCTCACCTTATTGCGTTCTCGGGCGAGTTTTTTGGCGAGCCTGGGATCGAATACGGTGGAGCGCTCTTTGGCGCCGTCTGTGGTTGGGAGTTGCTGAATAGTTTTTGTGATGGCTTCGTTTTTGTTACTTGTCGCTGGTGCGGCTGCTGTTGCATCGGGTCGCGACGGCGGGCGGTTTAGTTTGTCTGGCTTGTTTTCTTTGGCGGGCTCGGTGCTGGAATCGACTTTTCTGGGTGCTGTTGTATCCGCAGCCGTTTCCGTTTTGTCATTTCTGTAAGGGGCGGCTGTTAGACCTGTTGCCTTATGGTTGTTGTGAACAATGGTAATTTGGATTGGGTCGTTGGCTGGTTCGGTTTTGGACGGCAGAGCGAGGGGAAGTGACAGTAGGGCCATGTGCAAGAGAGTAGCGATCAGCAGGGAGAGGACCAAGCGCGGAGAAAAGATGGTATCGGGTTGTGATTGGGCAGAGTGGTGCACGGGTTGCCTGTGACATTCCTTGGCTGGCTTCCCGTCGGGAAGGCATTTTGAATTTAGTGACTATGAGTTTTGGGGTGGGGGATGGTTCCGTTGTGCGGTGGGGCTGAGTGGTTGGGGGGCGGGGAGGGTGGACTCCAAAAACGCTTTGGCGTTTCTGGACCCTTCGGGCTCGCGGCGGCGCCGCTCGGTCCAAGCTCGCTCTCGCGAGCTTGTCGAACCTGGGGAGGCTAACTCGCGCCATACAAAAAAGGCCCCATCCGTCAGGATGAGGCCTTTTTTGTATGGCGCGCTCGGGAGGATTCGAACCTCCGACCGCCTGGTTCGTAGCCAGGTACTCTATCCAGCTGAGCTACGAGCGCGTTGTGGGTGCGAACTATAGTGAGTTGGCTTTGTCTCGTCAACTCTTTTTTAAGAAAAATATCCTTAAAAATCCGCAGCTTACGGGCTTTCCTGGTCCTTTTGAGGTGCCGGGGAAGCCGGTAGGGCGCGCATTCTGCCCCGGCGTGAGGCGCTTTGCAAGCCCCTGGTTAAAGATAGCCGTTACGGCCGCCGGAGACCTGGCGACCGGGGGGCCACTCCCGGCCCGGCGGGGGGCGGGCCGCGGGGAAACTATACTGGGCCAAGCGACAAGGACTATTTTCATGTGTACGCCGCCCCGGGGCCTGGATGCGTCCCGGGGGCGCGCTTTTGTGCCCGGGTGCCTATGACCGATGAGCCGGATGGCGATAAAGATGTCCGCCCGCAGAAGCCACCGCTGCAGCCGATGCCGTGGGGGCGCTACGTGGTCTGGATTCTTGTCTTCCTGGCGATAACCCAGTTCTGGGCGAACTTTCAACAGCGGGAAGAGCGGCAGCAGATCTCCTATAGCGAGTTCAAGGAAAAGGTCCGCGCCGGCGAGGTGGCCAGCGTGACCCTGAAGGGCGACCGGCTGACGGGAGAACTAAAGCGGGCGGAGAGCCAGCGGGAGCCGGCGGACAAAACCCTACCCCCCACGCACTTTGTCACCACCCTGCCGCCGGTGGAAGATCCGGAGCTGATGCCCCTGCTTGAGGAGCACAAGGTAAACATCGAGGCCAAACCCGGCGACGAGGGTTGGGGGGCGCGGCTGCTGGTGCTGATGCTCCCCTGGATACTGATCATCGGCCTCTTCTGGTACGCCGGGCGCCGGATGCAGGAGCGGATGGGCGGCGTGGGTGGTATGGGCGGCGGGGCGGGGGGGGCTTTTGGGTTTGGCAAATCCAGGGCCAAGCGCTTCGAGCGGGGCGAATCGACAGTGACCTTCGAGGATGTCGCGGGGCTGGAGAACGCCAAGAAGGACCTGCAGGAGATCGCCGGCTACCTAAGGGACCCGGAGCACTACCGCAAACTGGGAGCCAAGATTCCCAAGGGCATACTGCTTATGGGGCCGCCGGGCACCGGCAAGACCCTGCTCGCCAAGGCGGTGGCCGGCGAGAGCGATGTGCCGTTCTACAGTATCAGCGGCTCGGAGTTTATCGAGATGTTTGTAGGCGTCGGTGCCTCGCGGGTGCGGGACATGTTCGAGAGCGCCAAGCGGGAGTCGCCGTCGATTATTTTTATCGACGAGATCGATTCGGTGGGCCGCGCCCGGGGCACCGGCATCGGCGGCGGCCACGACGAGCGCGAGCAGACCCTGAACCAAATCCTCGGCGAGATGGACGGCTTCGACCCGCACGAGGCGGTGGTGGTGATGGCGG
The DNA here is from genome assembly GCF_014191725.1 of Microbulbifer rhizosphaerae. Classification (GTDB taxonomy): domain Bacteria; phylum Pseudomonadota; class Gammaproteobacteria; order Pseudomonadales; family Cellvibrionaceae; genus Microbulbifer; species Microbulbifer rhizosphaerae. The sequence continues at coordinate 245,887 of NZ_JACHWZ010000006.1, read as the reverse complement.
CTACTAACCGCCCGGACGTGCTCGACGCCGCACTGATGCGCCCCGGCCGCTTCGACCGCAAGATCACCCTGGACCTGCCGGATAAGCGGGCCCGCCGCTCGATCCTGGAGATACACTCGCGGGAGGTGCCGCTCGACGACGATGTCGACCTGGACCGGATGGCGGCGCTCACGGTGAGTTTTTCCGGCGCGGACCTGGAAAACCTGATCAACGAGGCCGCCCTGCTGGCTGGGCGGGAGGACAAGCCAGCGGTGGATATGGCCTGCCTGCTGCTGGCGCGGGACAAGGTGGTGCTGGGTGGCGAGCGGGAGATGGTGATCGGCGACGACGAGAAGGAGATCATCGCTTACCACGAGGCCGGCCACGCCCTGGCCGCCAGCCTGCTGCCCAACGCCGACCCCTTGGACAAGGCCACCATTATTCCCCGCGGGCGCAGCCTGGGGGCCACCGAGCAGATTCCCGAGGAGGAGCGCCATAGCCTGAGACCCAGCTACCTGCGTGACCGTATCGCGGTGATGCTCGCCGGCCGCGCCTCGGAACAGGTGGTCTTCAACGAAATCAGCACCGGTGCCGAGGAGGATCTCAAGCAGGCCACCACCCTGGCGCGGCATATGGTGACCCACTGGGGTATGAGTGAAAAGCTGGGGCCGGTGGCATTCCGTCGCGGCGAGGAGCACATCTTCCTTGGACGGGAAATGGCGCAACAGAAGGATTTCAGCGAGCACACGGCGCAGATTATCGACGAGGAGATCGGCGAGCTGGTTCGTAAGCTCGAGGGGGAGGTGAGGGAACTGCTGGAGAAGCACCGCGACCAATTGGATATGCTTGCGAAGGCGCTGCTGGAGAAGGAAACCCTGGAGTCCGGAGAGATTCAATCGATTCTCAAGCGGGAAAAAAAACGCAAGGGCTAGAAGTGCTCTTGGCTATCGGCACGAGGTTTCAGGCCATCCATTCGTACCCGGTGAAAACCATTTCTGAGGAAAGAGATAACTACTCACGCCTGTGACACGGAGCCGAGGCCTGGGCGGCCGCTGCTAGCGGTAGCCGTTCGTTCATTAGCCGCAGGCGCTTTTCTCGAACGGCTCCCGGTATCAGGGCCTTCGCATCAAGGTCCGGTAATCTTTTTCTGAATCTCGAATCTCGAATCTCGAGTCCCGAAGGCGAGCAGTTACAGGGAAAGAATGATTTCGATCGCAACTCAGTCGGCCTGGCAGCGGGGGCAGTGCCAGGCGGTGCGGCCGGCGGCCGACAGGCTTTTCAACGCTGTGCCACAGGCGGGGCAGTGCCCGCCCTGTTTACGATGTGGCAGGAGAAATTTGTCCGGCATCCGCTCCGGTTCGGCTTTCTTTTCTATGGCCGTTTTCAGTACGGAGCTTATTGTGCGGTAGAGTTGCTTGCGGTCCTCTTCGTCGAGATCCTGGAGGGAATGTTTAGGGTGAAGGCCCGTCTGGAACAGTATTTCGTCGGAATAGATATTGCCGATGCCCGCCAGGCTGTGCTGGTCCATCAACCAGGACTTTACCTGGCCGCGGCGTTTGGAGAGCTTCTGAAGGAATTGTTCCTCACTGATGTCCAGTGCATCCTCTCCCAGCTCCCTCGCCTCGATCCATTCCTCCGGTGAGTCCGCCAGGGCGATGCGGCCCAGTTTGCGCGGTGCCGTGTAGACGAGTTGATGATCGTTTTCAAATTCGATGGATAGCCGCGTGTATTGGGGCCTGCCCGCATCCTTTTTCGAGTAATGCAGCGATCCGGACATGCCGAAATGCAGCACCAGCCATCGCTCGCCGGTGTCCGCGAACAGGTATTTTCCATGACGCCTGGTGGACTGGAAGTCGCGGCGCTTGAGGGCGCGCCCCAGGCCCTGAGGCGAGGTCTCGAACAGCAGCGCGGGTTCCTCCACATGCACTCGGGAGATGCGCTGGTGCAATGATGTGGCGTTGAAGTAACGGCGGAAGTTTTCGACGTCGGGTAGTTCAGGCATGGCTATTTCTTGAAGAGCTTTTTCAATTCTTTAAGGGAGCGGCAGTTGATTACGTCCTTGGCTTCGAGCCAGCCCCGTCGGGCCTGGTCTACACCGAAGCGCATATAGTTCAGGTTGGAGCTGCTGTGGGCATCGGTGGCGATGGATATTTTTACCCCCATTTCCTTGGCCATTTTGCAGCCGTCGTCGGTGAGGTCCAGGCGCTCCGGCTGGGCGTTGAGTTCGATAAAGCAGCCGGAATCCCTGGCGCCCCGCAGAACTTTTTCCAGGTCGATTTCGTAGGCGTCCCGTTCGTTGATCAGCCGCCCGCTGGGGTGGCCGAGGATACTGAAGTAGTCGTTGTCCATGGCCTTCAGTATGCGCTCAGTCTGTTTCTTCCGCGACAGGTCGAATTTGTGGTGTATCGAGCCGACGACGTAATCCAGCTTTTTCAATACGCTATCCGGCAGGTCCAGGGAGCCGTCTTCCAGGATGTCCACTTCTATGGATTTTAGCAGGACGATATCGTCGAGTTTCTCGTTGAGCTTGTCGATTTCCTCGATCTGCTCCAGCAGGCGCTTTTTGTTCAGGCCCTTGGCTACCGTAAGCCGTTTTGAATGGTCGGTGATGCCCAAGTATTCGTAACCCAGTTCCGACGCCGCCTGCGCCATTTCCTTCAATGTATTGCGGCCGTCGGTTGCCTTGGTATGGGTGTGCAGATTGCCGCGGATATCTTCCAGGGTGATCAGTTTCGGCAGCTTGCCTTCTTTTGCCGCATCCAGTTCGCCGCGACTCTCGCGTAGTTCCGGTGGGATATAGGGAAGGCCCACCTTTTCGTAGACCGATTTTTCGGTCTCGCCGGCGATGCGCTTGCCACCCTTGAAAACGCCGTACTCGTTGATCTTGTAGCCCTTCTTGACGCCCATTGTGCGCACGGCGATATTGTGCGACTTGGAGCCGGTAAAATAGTGCTGCGCGGCGCCGTAGCTCACCTGGGGCACCACCCGCAGGTCCACCTGCATCCCGGAACGCAGGTAGACGGTGGAGCGGGTCTTGCCCTTGGATACCACTTCGTCCACTTCGTCGTAGTCGGTGAAGTGGCCCATGATCGACGATTCGCCTTTTTTTCCGGTGAGGCCTCTTTTCGCGGTGACCAGTATATCCAGGTCGCCAACTGTCTCCTTGCGCCGGCGGTAGCTGCCGGCGATGATGATGTCCTTGATCCCCTCGGCTTTTTTCAGGTATTCGACCAGTGGTTTGGCGATGTCCTCCGCGTCCATCAATTTGGTGCGCTCCTGGCCGCCGGCATAGCGCTCGATATGCTTGCGGATTTTCTCCTCGCTCTTCTCCCCAAAGCCGGATACCTCGCGGATCTTGCCATCCTGTGCGGCGGTTTTGAGATCGTCCAGGCTTTTGACTTTGAGTTTCTTGTACAGGGTCTTGACCCGTATGGCGCCCAGTCCTTCGATTTTCATCAACTCGCTCAGCGCCGGGGGCGTGCGCGATTCCACTTCCTCCAGCAGTGGCAGCTTGCCGGTTTCCACCATAACGTGGATTTTCTCCGCCAGGTCCTTGCCGATGTCCGGAAGCTCGGACAGGTCTTCCCCGTCCTCCAGCAGATCCGACATGCCTCTCGGATAGCCGCGCACCGTGCGCGCGGCGTTGCGGTAGGCGCGCACGCGAAAAGGGTTGGCGCTTTCGATTTCCAACAGGTCGGCCAGTCTTTCGAAGCTGTCGGCGATTTCGCTGTTGTGCATCGGCATGGCAAGTTTCCTCAGGAATCAATAGCGCTGAGTCAAGGCCTTGGGTGGGCCTGCTACCGGGGGTTCTTTGCGGGACACGCCGTGAATACGTCCCTGTAGGCTTGTCCGCGAGGTCCCTCTCGCAGACAGTCCCGCAAAGAACCCCCGGCAGCAGGCCCTTCGCATCAAGCTTTATCGCTTAACGTAGTGCTACACCTCAGGAATTCCCGAGCAATTTCAGGAATTCCTTCTTATCAAGACGTTTCACACCTTTTTCTTCCGCTTCATCCAGTTTGCTGCCGGGATCTTCTCCCACCACCAGGTAGTCCGTTTCGCCGCTGATACTGGAGGTGGTTCGGGCGCCCAGGGCTTCGACGCGCTCCTTGGCTTCATCCCGGGTCATCTTGTCCAGTCCCCCGCTGAATACGAAAGTCTTGCCCTTCAAGGGCTGTTTTCCGCGCCGGGGCATGGACTGTACGCGGACGCCGCTCTTGCGCATCCGCTCCAGCACTTCGCGGTTGTTGTCATCGGCGAAGAAGTTGGCGGTGGCGGCGGCCACTTCCGAGCCGATACCGGATATCTTTGCTATTTCCCCCTCACTGGCATCGGCCAGCTTTTCCAGGGAGCGGAATTCCCCGGCGAGCTGTTTCGCCACCTTCCGGCCCACGCGGGGAATACCGAGGGCGAACAGGAAACGGTCGAGGCGCGGCTTTTTAGCGCCCTGAATGGCGACGTACAGCTGGGTGGCGGAGCGCTCAGCGAAGCCATCCAATGATTTGAGATCGTTCGTATCCAGGGCGTAAAGGTCGGCGAGGTTGTGCACCATCTCCCGCCGCACCAGTTGATCGGCGGCCTTTTCCCCCAGGTGATCGATATCCATCGCATCCCGCGCGGCGTAGTGCTGGATATGGCCACTCAGTTGCGCGGCGCAGGAGAGACCGGCGGTGCACAGGTGGTAGGCGCCCTCGCGCACCACTTTAGAATTGCAGACCGGGCAGCGCTTGGGCATTTTAAAGATCTTGCCGCGTTTCCTGCCGCGCTGTTTGACCCGTTCCTCCACTTCCGGAATCACATCGCCGGCACGGATGATGCGCACGCGGTCGCCCACGCGGATATCCTTGCGCTGCACTTCACCCTCGTTGTGCAGGGTGGCGCGGCTTACGGTGACGCCGCCGACATCCACCGGTTGCAGCAGTGCGACCGGAGTCAGTATGCCGGTGCGGCCCACCTGTACGGCGATATCCTCCACCTGGGTCACCTCCTTGCGGGGTTCGAATTTCCAGGCGATCGCCCAGCGGGGATTGCGGTCCCGAGTGCCCAGGGCTTCCCGCAGGCTGTGGTCGTCCACCTTGATCACGATTCCGTCAATTTCGTAGTCGAGATGGTCGCGGTGTTCGGCGAGTTTGCGGTGGTAGTTTTCGATCTGCTTGAGGGAGAAGGCGGATTCATTCAGCGGGCTGGTCTTCAGCCCCCAGCGGGACAGCTGGTCCAGCACCTCTTGGTGGTTCGGCGGTTGTTCGCCATCCAGCGCAAGTATCTCGTAAAAAAAAAGGCTCAGTGGCTTGCCGGCAACCTGGCGCGATTTGTACTGGCGCATCAACCCGGCGGCGGCGTTGCGGGGATTGGCGAAGGGCTCCTCGTCGCGTTCCACCCGCCGTTTATTCAGGGCCATAAACCCGTCCCTGGGCATAAAGACTTCACCGCGGACTGCCAGGGTGGCGGGCGCGTCATCCCGGTGCTGCAGTGAGAGTGGCAGTGCGTGAATCGTCTTCAGGTTGTGGGAGATATCCTCACCCACTTCACCGTTGCCGCGGGTGGTACCGTATTTGAAGCGCCCTTTCTCGTAGATCACTTCCACAGACAGGCCGTCGAACTTCGGCTCCAGGACGTACTTGACCGATTGGCTGTTCGCTTTTTTGCATGCGGTTTTCAGGAAGGATTCAATATTTTTCTCGTCGAGACTGGCTTGCAGGCTGAGAAGTGGCACCTTGTGTTTTATCTTTTTCAACTGGCTGACCGGTTCGGCGCCAACGCGTACTGTGGGCGAGTCCCCGGTCTTGAGATCGGGGAAGGCTTCTTCCAGGTCCTGCAATCGCTGAAACAGTTTGTCGTAGACGGCGTCGGAAATTTTGGGCGAGTCTTTTACGTAGTAGAGATGGTCGTGGTAATTGATGCCTTCGCGCAGTGCGCGAATCTCCTCGGTGGCTTCTTTTTTGCCGAGTTTGTCGATGCCCTTGAAATGGGTGTCGGGATTGCGTTTGAAATCCATATGGATATGAAGATAGCAGTGGAATCCGGTTTTCCCCTGCCGAGGGTTCGCGGCGATTGGATTCCGGCTTGCGCCGGAATGACGGAGGTGCGAGGGCGAGTTTTGTATTCGACCTAGGCCACTGCGCTCACCGCCAGCTCCCGCGCGAAGGCGTCCTCGATCACCGAAGCCTCCCGGTGGCGCTTGATCTTTTCGAAAAAGACCCCGGCCTCCGGGTAAGCGAGTTTCAGGTAGGCCAGCCACTGTTTGATGCGGTTGCCCAGGTACTTGGTCGGGTAGCACTCGCGGGTGATCTGGTAGTAGTCCCACAGCAGTGCGGCTACTTGCTGCCAGACCATGGGCGTATAGTCCCGCCCGCTGCACAGGGCTTTGATCTGCAGGCCCAAGTCCGGGCGCGCCAGCAGGCTGCGGCCAAACATAAAGGCGTCGCAGCCGGTCACTTGGCGGCAGCGGAGGAATTCGTCCGGTGTCCAGATATCGCCATTGGCGATCACCGGGATATACAGCTGCTGGCGTATCTCACCGATGTATTCCCAGTAGGCAGGGGGCCGGTAACCGTCCACCTTGGAGCGGGCGTGCACGGCGAGTTCGCCGGCTCCGCCGGCTTCGGCGGCGCGGGCGTTGTCCAGGTAGCTGGACCTGTCCTGGTAACCCAGTCGGATTTTCGCGGATAGGGGAATCGCGTCGGGAATGGCGCGGCGCACCGCCGCCACTATCTCCTCCACTCGCCTGGGGCTTTGCAGGAGGCAGGCGCCGCCGTCGCTGTTGTTCACGGATTTGGCCGGGCAGCCGAAATTCAGGTCGATGGCACGGGCACCCGCTTCCACCGCCCTGGCGGCGTTGTAGGCCATGGCCTGGGGATTGCCGCCCAGCAGTTGCAGGCGCACCGGGGTGCCGGTCGCGGTGGCGGCATCGGTTTCCAGTTCCGGGCACAGGCGCACAAATACCCGCCGCGGCAGGCGGGTGTGGGTCACCCGCAGGAATTCGGTGACGCAGATATCGATACCGCCGATGGCGGAGAGCAGGGCGCGCAGATGGTGGTCGATCACGCCTTCCATCGGGGCCTGGTAGAGCCGGGGAGTAACAGAGCCTGTCTTGTCGGTCATTATTGATTGGGGTAACCACTGAATCTGGGCGCGGATTCTATCATGGAGTCGCCAGTGGCAAATGGTAGGAGCGGCCACGGGCCGCTCCTACCGGCGCGCGGTCATTCCGGGCGTTTCGATAGTTGCTACTGCAACCAATAACCGTTTGATTTTGCGGGTTTTTTGTAACGATAATAGCGGCCGCCAAAGCAGATCTAGGGGGAAAAAGTGCAGGAGACATTACTGCAACAGGGGCTGGACATTACGCTGTTCGGCATGGGGATTGTTTTTACTTTCCTGCTTTTGCTGGTGATCGGCACCGGCATTATGTCCCGCATCATCACCCGCTATTTCCCCGAGGCGGAGCCGGCGGCTCCCGCCGTCGGCGGGCAGGCTGCCGGCGATGCGCACCTGCGCGCGGTGATCCAGGCGGCGATCGAACAACACCGAAAAAATAAAAGACGCTAATCGTTCGCCGAACAACTTCAATCAATTGCCGAGAGAGACGACCCATGACTGAGGTTAAAAAGCCATTGGGAATCACCGACGTGGTTCTGCGCGACGCCCACCAGTCACTGTTTGCCACCCGCATGCGGCTGGACGATATGCTGCCCGTCGCGGAAAAACTCGACAAAGTTGGTTTCTGGTCACTGGAGTCCTGGGGCGGTGCCACTTTCGATGCCTGCATCCGCTATCTGGGCGAGGACCCTTGGGAGCGCATCCGTGAGCTGAAAAAAGCCATGCCCAACACGCCGCAACAGATGCTGTTCCGCGGCCAGAACATTCTCGGCTACCGCCACTACGCCGACGACGTGGTGGAGGAATTCGTCGAGCGCGCGGCGGAAAACGGCGTGGACGTTTTTCGCGTGTTCGATGCCATGAACGATATGCGCAACCTGCAGACCGCTTTGCGCGCGGTAAAGCGTGTGGGCAAACACGCCCAGGGCACCATTTCCTATACCGTCAGCCCGGTGCACACCCTGGATTTGTGGGTGGACCTGGGCCGGCAGATTGAGGACATGGGCGCGGATTCAATCTGTATCAAGGATATGGCCGGCCTGCTGCGCCCCTACGAGGGCTATGAGCTGGTGAAGCGCCTGAAGGCTGCGGTGGAAATTCCCATTCATATGCAGTGCCATGCCACCACCGGCCTCTCCACCGCCACCGCATTGAAATGCGTCGAGGCGGGAATCGACAATGTGGACACGGCGATTTCCTCCATGTCCATGACCTACGGCCATAGCCCCACCGAAGCTCTCGTGGCCATCTTGCAGGGCACAGATCGCGACACCGGGCTGGATATCGAGCTGTTGGAAGAGATCGCCGCCTATTTCCGCGAGGTGCGCAAGAAATACGCCAAGTTCGAGGGTTCCCTGCGCGGTGTGGACTCGCGCATCCTGGTGGCCCAGGTGCCCGGCGGTATGCTGACCAATATGGAAAACCAGCTGCGGGAGCAGGGCGCCGGGGACAAGCTGGACCAGGTGCTGGAGGAAATTCCCCGGGTGCGCGAGGACCTGGGTTTCCTTCCCCTGGTCACTCCAACCTCCCAGATCGTCGGCACCCAGGCGGTACTGAACGTGCTCACCGGCGAGCGCTACAAATCCATCTCCAAGGAGACCGCGGCGGTACTCAAGGGCGAGTACGGCGCGACCCCGGCCGCGATGAACAAGGAGCTGCAGGCAAAGGTGCTGGACGGCGCCGAGCCAATCAGCTGCCGCCCGGCGGACCTGCTGGAGCCGGAGCTGGAAAAGCTTACCGCCGAGCTGCGGCAGAAGGCCAATGACGAGAGCGTTCCGCTGACCGATGGAGAGGGGGAGATAGACGATGTACTCACCTATGCGCTCTTCCCGCAGATCGGCCTCAAGTTCCTCAAGAACCGCGGCAATCCCGACGCTTTCGAACCGGTGCCCACCGGCAATGAGGGCAGTGCAGTCACCAATGAAAACGGCGAAGAGGTGTATACGGTCACCGTTGAGGGCAAGAGTTACACAGTAACCGTGGCCGACGGCGGGGATGTCAGCGGTATGGTGCCGGTCTCCGGTGGAGCCTCCGCCGGGAGCGCTGCGGCCCCGGCTGCCGGTGGCGGCAATCCGGTGGCGGCGCCGCTGGCAGGCAATATCTTCAAGGTGCTGGTGAACCCCGGCGATCAGGTGACGGAGGGCCAGACCATTATCGTGCTGGAAGCCATGAAGATGGAGACCGCGGTCAGCGCGCCACGGTCGGGCAGCGTCACCGAGGTGGCGGTGAAAGAGGGCGATTCCGTGGCGGTGGGCGACACCCTGCTGTCCATCGCGTAACCCGGTTAGGAGTCGCTTGTGGAAAACCTTATCAATCTCTGGCAATCCTCCGGCGCCTACCAGATGGCGGCGGGCCAGTTTGTGATGATCGTGGTAGGCCTGCTGCTGCTGTTCCTGGCCATCAACAAAAAGTTCGAGCCGCTGCTGCTGGTGCCTATTGGCTTCGGCGGCATCCTGGCGAATATCCCCGGCGCTGACCTGTCCCTCTCCGCCGCGGAGGCGGCGCTGGCGGGTGGCGATCCCCGTGTATTGCTGCAGATGGCACAACTGCTGGGTGCGGAGCAACTGGAATCCGCCTATGCGTTTGAATCGGCGCTGAAGGAGGCCCTGGGCAATGCACCGGCGGCGCTGCAATTGCGGGCCGAGCAGGTGGCGCTGGATGCGGGCTACAGCAACGGCATGCTGTATAACTTCTATTCTGTGGCCATCGCCTCGGGAGCGGCGCCGCTGGTGATTTTTATGGGCGTGGGCGCGATGACCGACTTCGGCCCGCTACTCGGCAACCCGCGCACCCTGTTCCTGGGCGCCGCGGCACAGTTCGGCATCTTCGCTACGGTACTCGGCGCGGTCGGCCTTTCGGTGGCCGGCATTATGGATTTCTCCATCGCCGATGCCGCAGCCATCGGTATTATCGGCGGCGCCGATGGCCCAACCGCCATCTATGTATCCAGCCTGCTGGCTCCGGATCTGCTCGGCGCCATCGCCGTGGCCGCCTATTCCTATATGGCGCTGGTGCCCCTGATCCAGCCGCCGATCATGCGCGCGCTGACCACGCCGGAAGAACGCAAAATCGAGATGGTGCAGCTGCGCCACGTGAGCAAGCGGGAGAAGATCACTTTCCCGCTGCTGCTGCTGATCCTGGTGGCGCTCTTCCTGCCGGACGCGGCGCCGCTGCTGGGGATGTTCTGCTTCGGCAACCTGATGCGCGAGTGCGGCGTGGTGTCGCGCCTGTCCGATACCGCGCAGAACGCGCTGATCAATATCACCACCATCTTCCTCGGCCTGTCCGTGGGCTCGAAGCTGGCGGCGGACAAATTTCTCGATCCGAAAACCCTCGGCATCCTCGCCCTGGGTATTGTCGCTTTCGCCATCGGTACCGCCGCCGGCGTACTGATGGCGAAATTGCTGAATCTGGTGAGCAAACACAAGATAAACCCGCTGATCGGCTCCGCCGGCGTTTCCGCGGTGCCCATGGCGGCGCGGGTATCCAACAAGCTGGGACTGGAAGCCAATCCGCACAACTTCCTGCTGATGCACGCCATGGGACCCAACGTGGCCGGGGTGATCGGCTCGGCGGTGGCCGCCGGGGTGATGATCACCATGGTTCGCGCAATGACCGGCTGACGCCAGCTCCGCTTGCGGGCCCAAGGCCCGCCGTGGCGAATGATTTCCTCAGTCCTCAACCGGTACCTTGGCGGTCACCGCTTAACTCAGTGTCATTCGGTTCGACAGATGGGAGCAGGGAAAGGATAGCGGAGCGCGATGCTAAGCCCCCGGCAGTAGGGCCGCCCCGCTGCCAGCTAACAAGGACGTAGTCAACAGCCGGTCCGTGGATATTGGCGGGCCTTGCGGCCCGCAAGCGGAGCTGGAACTCCGCGCTCCCGGGAATTCGAGCTTCGATCCAATTTTTTATTGCCTATTAGGGCTCGCCTAAGGACTGCGGCGGGCCTATCAGCGACGTCTTTATCTGAGTCGGCGCTTCGGCGAACTCTTTACTGGGTGACCGATTGGTCCCATGGTGCCTGGACGTTGCCGAAGCCGTGGTATTATGGGCGCGTTTTTAGTTTTGGATCGGGCGCAATGGGGCGCCCAAAGGAGAGAGTATGTCCTGGTTGGGCGCGGGAATCGGGGCCGGTATCGGTTTGATGTTCGGTGGTCCTATCGGTGCGGCGCTGGGTGCCTGGATTGGCAGCTCTTTCGGTTCCGGTCTGCAGCGCGCCGCCGGCGGCGCGGGCTCCCTGAACCGGGAAGGGGCGCAGGCTGTCTTTATCGTCACCCTGTTTTCCATGCTGGCGAAGATCGCCAAGGCGGATGGCCAGGTGTCCAAGGCGGAAATTCGCCTGGTTGACGATTTTATTCAGAACAACCTGCGCTTGAGTGTGGAGGACCGCAAGCACGCCATTCAGATTTTCCAGAACGCGAAGAGCGACACCTACAGCATCTACGATTACGCCGAGCAGTACCGGCAGCTGGTGCACAACCAGGCGATGCGGGAAATGGTCTACCGCTTGCTGTTTGCCGTGGCCTATGCGGATGGTGAGCTGCACGCGGCGGAAGAGGAGATCCTGCGGCGTATTCCCTCCCACCTGGGATTACACGAGTCCATCTTCAACGCCATGCATGGGGAATTTGGCCGGAGTGCCCAGTATTCGACGGCCTCACTGCAGCAGCACTACGACATCCTGGAGTGCCGCCCGGATGCCAGCGATCAGGAGTTGAAACTGGCCTACCGGCGCAAGGCGGCGGAATTCCATCCAGACAAAATCGCCGCCAAGGGATTGCCCGAAGAGTTTATGCGCTACGCGGAAGATCAGATGAAAAGCGTCACCGTCGCTTACGACACCATTGTTGCCGCGCGCAAGCGGGAAATAGCGTAAGGGAATAATAAGGAGATAAGACATGAGCCTGGCAAAGCAGATTGAAGAGAAACTAAGCGAGGCCTTTGCGCCACAGCATATCGAAGTGCAGTGCGAGAGCCATCTGCACAATGTGCCCGCCGGTGCGGAGATGCATTTTCGCGTGGTGCTGGTGAGCGACGCTTTTGCCTCGCTGCGCAAAGTGCAGCGGCACCAGCGGGTTTACGCGGTGCTGGCGGATGAAATGGCGGGGCCGGTACACGCGCTGGCGCTGCATACCTTCAGTCCGGAGGAGTGGGCCGGGCAGGCACCGCAGAGTCCGGAGTGTCTGGGGGGCGGAAAAAAGCAGAGTTAGCCGGCGTTCCTGTTGTCGCGTCTTTCCTTTAAAAAGAATATTTTCCGGACAAAAGGCGGGCGGTTTGGCGCTCCTTTCTTTATTTCCCATCTTGTTTCACGCCTGCCGCGGCGTTGGAATCCTTCCCTCTTGTTAAATTAAATGCCAAAAAAGTAATTAGGCTGCCAATTCTATATAAAAGTTCCAAATTCCGGGCGCTTTTCCGGGTGTTCTTTCTCCAGTGGTTCTTTTTCGCGTCTAGACTGACAAATGATTGGGATGATTGCTGTTCAATTTGCCGAAAATTGACGGAGTTATCAACATGAAAATGACGCGCATTCTGACCCCCTTGGCATTCGCCGTTGCTTCAGCAGCGGCATCGGCAGGAGACTCCGGATACGTTCCTGCGCCTGCTGCTGCACCGGCACCGGTTTATGAAGCTGGCTCGGCTGTGGTCCGTATCGGTGCCTCCCATGTGGACCCCGACGATGATTCCGATGAGCTGAATTTCGCCGGCGTGTTCCTGCCAGACTTCGAAGGCAGCGACTACAGTATCGACAGCGACACCACCTGGAACTTCTCCGCCGCCTATTTTCTGGTGGACCATTTCGCGGTGGAGTTTGTTTATGTCGGAGAATCGGACCACGACACGGATGTGGACGGATTCCTCGGATTCTTTCCCCCTGAAGATAGGCTGCATCTCGGTGACATCGAGCGCCGTTCTTCCAGCCTTTATCTGAACTGGTTTCCGGTTTGCAAGGAGTCGTGGGTACAGCCATATGCCGGTGTGGGCATTGGCTACACGGATTTTGACGACAACAACGCGGGTGTTGTGGCAGACGCGTACTTCGCCGACACTTTTGGCGCTGTCGGCCCTGCCACGCTCGAAGTGAAGGACGACTGGGGCTGGACTGGCCAGGTTGGCGTGGACGTGATGCTGGGACGCGACAGCAGCTGGCTGGTTAACGCCGCAGTGCAATATATGGATGTCAGCACTTCCACCCGTTTGAAATTTCCGGTGCCGGGCGCCATCGCAGGATTGCGCGCCGGTTTGGATTTCGATCCCTGGATTTATAACCTGGGTATCGGCTATAAGTTCTGATGACAGACGAAGAAGGGCGCCTTGGCGCCCTTTTTTAAATCAGTAACTCTGTCTTTACATTTTTTTTAGTTATTTTTTTCTACAAACAGGAAAACCCGGTCTAGACTAAAAATTAATCGGATGAGTTGCTCTTCGATTTACCGGATGTTCTAAATGGAGTTTTCATCTATGAAAATGATGCGCATTCTGCCTCCCTTGGCATTGACAGTTTTTTCCGCAGCAGCAGCAGCCGGACCTGCCGGATATGCTCCTCCTCCTGTACCGGACAAGATCTACGGTGCTGGAACGGTTGTGGGTCGTATCGGCATTTCCTACATACACCCGCTGGAAGACGAAGTGACCTTCGCCGATAGATTTTTTTTCGACGATCCCCTCGATAACGACGAGGCCTTCCGGGCGAGGGTGGACCCCGACGACGAGTGGGGTTGGAATGTCAGTGGCATGTGGTTTCCGATCGACCACTTTGCCCTGGAGCTCAGCTTCGTCTGGGGCAACGAGCATGAAGGTGGGCATGGAAGGGGTGCCTTTGCCCGTATTGAACCAGTATTCTTGGGTGATCCCTTATTCTTCGACAACGATTTCGCCGAGTTCGAATCGCGGAAGAGCCAGGCGATGATCAACTGGTTTCCTCTCGATCCCTCGTGTATGTTCCAGCCCTATATCGGTGTCGGTATCAACTACACCGATTTCCATGAGGAAGATTTCACTCTCTTCGACGGCGTGATCTTCGACGAATTCGGTCCTCTGACCGGTGACTTAGATCTGGGCCATTCGTGGGGCTATGCATGGCAGGTTGGCGCGGACTGGGTATTCGGCCGCGAGAGCGCCTGGCTAGTCAACGCCGCCGCGATCTGGGTGGATTCGGAAACCGAGATGGGCTTTGACATCTACAGCCCTGGCGTTCTTGGCGATGGGGCGCTTCCTGTCTTGCGCGAATCCTTCTCTGGTGACTATCGCTACAACCCGTGGACTTTCAACCTATCAATCGGTTACAAGTTCACTTTCTAACTCCTCGGAGTTTCTTCGGATGATGGGAAGGGCGCTTCGGCGCCCTTTTTTTTGCATTGTGCTTAGGAACTTATGCGGCCTCCGCAGGGATCGGCTTTCAGGTTGGAATAATCCGGCTATATACCCATATTTGCGCCGATTTTCCCGTTTCCCGGGAAACGCAGTTCTTTGCTGTCTAGACTGGACGCTGAGGGAAGGGATTGCGCTTGGATCTCAAGCGCGGAATGGAGCTGCCAATGAAAATTATCCGTGCCACCCATACGCTGGCCTTCGTGGTTCTTGCCATGGCCGGCGCGCAGCAGGTAATGGCGAATTCGGGCTATACCGCCGATACTTTTCTCGTCCGTATCGGGGTCTCCTACGTAGATCCCGATGAAGACAATACCAATTTTGTGTTCGACGGTCTCCTTGCACCGGACTTTTTCGGCGCCGAGCTGGATATCGACGAGGAGTGGGGTGGAAATATCTCCGCTGTCTGGTTGCCTGTGGAGCATTGGGGCCTGGAGTTGATGTTTACCAGCGGGGTGAACCACGACGTCGACCTGCGTCCTTTCAGGGGCCTGCTGCCGGTTACTGATCGGATGCACCTGGGCAGCTTTGACGTGCAGATGTCTGATCTGTTTCTCAATTGGTATTTTCTGGACCCCAGCTGCCTGGGGCAGCCCTACCTGGGCATCGGAGTCAACTATACCGATTTTTACGACGAGGACCTCAGTAGTGTCGCCAGTCAGTACCTGATCGATAATCACAGCGCCATCGACTTCGGTTCGCTGGGAATGGGGTATTCCTGGGGGGTAGCAGCCCAGGCGGGCATCAACTTTATGTTCGGCCGGGACAGCCAGTGGTTGGGAAATGCTTCGATTATCTACCGCGACGTGGACGTGGACCAGATCACCATATCCTTTCCTGTCCCTGCTGGTGGGAATCGACTGATTGCCGATTTCGATTACGATCCCTGGACCCTGAATCTGGGTGTGGGTTACAAATTCTAGGAGCGGCCATGGGCGGATGGCCGCCCCGCCGCTCCTAAGGGAGCTCAGGGCTCCGCGGGGCTGCCGAATACCGGCATTCCATCATCCGACCAGCCAAACGCCTTGATATAGGTGTGGCGGTTGGGGTCCCACAGCGGGTCTCCTTCGATCTTCGTGTAGGTGCGCGCGTGGTAGACCAATATATCCCGTTCGCCGTCCTCGGAGACGGTAAAGCTGTTGTGTCCCGGTCCGTAGATGCCCCGCTGGTGACAGCTCTGGAACACCGGCTGTGGTGACTTGTGCCAGCTGGCCGGGTCCAGCAGGTCTGCATCCTCGTCGGCGTAGAGTAGACCCATGCAGTAGTTGTGGTCGGTGGCGCTGGCGGAATAGCTGATAAACACCCGGCCGTGGCGCGCGATCACCGCGGGCCCCTCGTTTACCGCAAAACCCACGGTCTCCCAATCGAACTCCGGTATGCTGAGCCGGATCGGCTTGCCGACGATACTGATGGGGGAGTCCATCGGCGCTATATACAGGTTCGAATTCCCGGGGATTCCGGGCTCCTTTTGCGCCCATAGATAGTAGCGCTCGCCCCTGTGGGCAAAACTTGTGGCGTCGAGGCAGAAGGCGTCGATGCCGCTATCCACCTGTGCCAGCTGCCAGTTCCCTTCCTGCGGATTGTCTGCGGTGGTGGTCAGTGCGTACATGCGGTGCTGGAAGAGGTTGTCGAGAATCTCCCGCGACGGCGCCGCGGCGAAATAAATACACCAGGTGCCGTCTATAAAATGGATTTCCGGTGCCCAGATAAGGTCGGAGTAGGGGCCGGTTTCCGGCTTGCGCCACACAGTGATCCCGGGAGCCTCCGCGAGTCCTGCCAGTGTCTGTGAGCGGCGCAGCTCCAGGCGGTCATACTCCGGTACCGAGGCGATAAAGTAGTAATAGCCGTCGTGATGTTTATAAATGTAGGGGTCTGCACGCTGTTCGATCAGCGGTTTTATCAGGGGGGCGGATTCCGTCACGATTAACTCCAACAATTACTTCGATGTAACAGATTTCTGCTTGCCTGTGGGCATTCCTATCGCCTCCCACAGGAAAATTGCAAATGGCAGGCGGTATTCGCATCAAGGCGCCGAGGGCTTTAATTCAGTTGCAGAAACTTCGCTGTCGCTGTCCGGGCTGATTTCTCCACGCTTCAGGCGCTGGTAGTAGTCGTTGGTAATAACGTATTTGCGCATCAGCAGTCCCATCAGAAAATGAAAAAATCCGGGGATGATGGTCAACATCAGCGCAATTCCCATCAGCGAAAAATCACTCTGCGGCTGGTCGGGCACATAGTCGAAGAAAGCCAGCAGTGAGCCCACCATGGCGCCCGCAACCCCCATGCCCGCTTTCTGGAAGAAGGAGATACCGCCGAACGCCAAGCCGGAGACCCGCTTGCCGGTTTTCGCTTCGCCGTAGTCCACCGCTTCGGCGATGGCCGACCAGAATATCGGGGCGTGCAGGTCGACCACGAACGACAGCACGAAATAGAATACGAAGGCCAGCACCAGATCCCCGGGCCCCACGGCAAAATACATCGCCAGGCTGATAGCGCCAACCAGCAGCTGGCTGCGGCTGAACAGCTTCACCTTGCAATAACGCTTGGTGATCCAGGTGGAAGCTACCATGGCCAGGATCGCCGCCACCACGCCGGTTGCGAGAAACAGTGACAGAGTCTGTGCATCCCCGCCCAGGTAGTACTTGGCGTAATAGGCAGCGACGGAGCCGCGCACCACATAGCCAACGGTGCCCACCAGGCAAACCCCGGTGAGGATCAGCCACTGATCATTGCGCAGCAGCGTCCTGGCCTGGGCCAGCAAGGGGGTTTGTTCCGGCTGGTAGTGGACCCGCTCGGTGGTGGTGAAAAAGCAGAAGATAAACAGCGCGGTGGCAAGCGCGGCCATCAGCCCCATGGACACCTGATAACCCAGGGCCAACCTGTCCTCGCCCCAGGAGGCAGCCAGCATCGGCACTACGATAGTGACCAGGAAGGCGGCGATCTTGGCAAAGAACAGCCGGTAGCCGTTGGCGGAGAGGCGCTCTTTGGGGTCGTCGGTCAGCACGCCGATAATGGAAATATAGGGAATGGTGACCGCGGTGAACATCATTGTCACCAGGATATAGGTGGCGTAGGCCCACACCAGCTTGCCGTTATAGTCCAGATCCGGCGTGCTGAAGGTCAGGAACACTGAGATGCCAAAGGGCACAGCCAGGAACAGGAAGTAGGGCCGGTAGCGTCCCCAGCGGGTGGTATAGCGATCGGTGATGGTGCCCATCAATGGGTCGGTAACGGCATCAATCAGCCGCACAACCAGGAACAACAGGGCCATATCTGCCGGCTTCAAACCGTAAATGTCGGTATAAAAGAAAGAGATGATCAGCATCATCGAGGAGATGACCACATTCACGGCCATATCCCCGGCACCGAAGCCGATCTTCTCGAGTACGGAGAGCCTATTGGACTGCATATTTATTCTCCCATCGCCGCAGGGGGGCTGCGCGTTCTTATAATATTTGCAGTTATATATATTATTGTAGTATTAATGTCAAAAGGATACTGTGGGTGAAAGGGCGATCCGCAACAGGGCTGCGATAAACTGTTAGGATGCATTAACCCCCGGTTTTTACCAGCCTCCTTCGGCAATTCGTCAAAAGGTCATAAGGTGGGCTCAAATAGGGTACTATTGCGACGATTGAGTCGAAGGAAACGAACATGGCGATACAAGCGAGAGACAAGCGGCCGCGGAGTGTGCACGCTTGGGTGGCTTACGAATTGGGTACACGGATAGTCAGCGGAGTCTATGCTCCGGGCGAGTATATTCCCAATGAGGCCACCATTGGTGAAGAGCTGAAGGTCTCCCGGACGGCACTGCGGGAGGCGTTCAAGCTGCTCACCGCCAAGGGGCTGCTGGAGTCGCGTCCCAAGCTGGGTACGCGGGTGCGCCCGAAAGAGTCCTGGAACATGTTCGATTCCGATGTGCTCAAGTGGTGTTTTGAATCCCAGCCCTCGCCAGAATTTCTGCGCGCCCTGTTTGAGGTGCGTGAGGTCATTGAGCCCAGCGCCGCCGCCATTGCGGCGCAGCGGGCGAGCGAAGAGCAGATAGCTGCGATCGAAAAGGCCTACAATGCCATGACAGAGGCGGAAACCGAGACCGAAGATCACATTCTTGCGGATATTGATTTCCATATGGCCATCCTGCGGGCCACCAACAATGAATTCATGGTTTCCCTCGGCGAGTCCATCAAAACCGCGCTCACCGGCCTGTTCCGCATCAGCAGTTCACAGGAGTCGGAGTATGTCGGCTCGCTGCCCGGGCACAAAGCGGTCTATCTTGGTATCCGCGACCGCGACCCGGAGCGGGCCCGGTTTGAGATGAAGTCCCTGCTGTCCAAGTCTG
Organism: Microbulbifer rhizosphaerae; assembly: GCF_014191725.1. Taxonomy (GTDB): domain Bacteria; phylum Pseudomonadota; class Gammaproteobacteria; order Pseudomonadales; family Cellvibrionaceae; genus Microbulbifer; species Microbulbifer rhizosphaerae. Next base: position 227,106 of record NZ_JACHWZ010000006.1, on the reverse strand, counting down.
TGCGCGGCGCCCTTGAGAGCCTGGGGCAGGAAAACCAGAATATGGATGTTGCGGTATAGATTTACCCATCCCTTCGGATTCCCTTGCTGTTATATGTAGGAGCGGCCGCTGGCCGCGATCGATCTGGGCTGCGAAGCGAGATCGATCGCGGCCAGCGGCCGCTCCTACAAAAAGCACACGTTACCTGAATCCCGCTACAGCGGCTTCACCTCGGGAATTGTTCTCTCGTCCACCACCAGCTGATTGCGCAGCGGCCGGCCAAAAACCTCGGCTTCAATTTCGAAGCGGTCGCCGGAGCGGGGCTGGATACCGTCGCCGAAACTCAGGGTGGCGGTGCCGAAAAAGTGTACGTGCACCTGGCCCGGGCGGCAGAAACCGGCGTATTTGAAGTGATGCGTCTCCAGGTTGGCGATGGTGTGCGACATGTTGTCCTCACCGCTCAGGAAGGCTTTCTCCCAGAGGACTTCGCCATCGCGCAGAATCCGCGAGACACCTTCTATATTTCCGGGCAACTCGCCGAGCAGCAGTTCGGGGCCAATGGCGCAGGGGCGCAGCTTGGAGTGGGCCAGATAGAGGTAATTCTGCCGCTCAGTGACATGGTCGGAGAGTTCGTTGCCCAGGGCGAAGCCGATGCGGTGCGGTACCCCCTCGCTGTCGTTGAGGTAAATCCCGGCGATTTCCGGTTCCTCTCCCGCGTCGAGGGCGAAGGACGGGCTCACCAGGTCCGCCTCCGGAGCGGCGATAATGCTGCCGTCGCCCTTGTAGAACCACTCCGGCTGTACGCCGATTTCCCCCGCTGTGGGTTTGCCGCCCTCGACGCCCATGCGGAACATTTTCATGGTATCGGTGAGGGATTCCTCGGTACCTTTCTGGTTTTGCGCATGCATGGCGGCGCGAGTGTCGGCACTGCCCAGGTGGGTCAGCCCGGTGCCGGCCACCAGTAGGTGGGCGGGGTCCTGATGGTCAATGGGTGCCAGCAGGCGGCCCTCTTCGATAATGCGCTGGTAGTCGAGGCGGGTGTCGGAGAGTTGCTCGCGTGCACGGTTCTCCAAAGTTGTCCCTGTCTCCAGGGCCTGCTGTGCCAACTGGTAGATGCTGTCGGCCCCGTTCAACTGGTAGATAGTGTCGGCGCTCTCGACGACACCCACTGCCCGCCGGCCGTCTTCAGTCAAAAACTGGATCAGTCTCATCTCTCTCCCTTCCTGCCTCTTGCTGTTTTTTGATGGTCTCGCACTAGCGAATTCTTATATCATACTATATGATATATTTCAATTAGCCCGATCCCAGCCTGGCTCGCCCGGGATGGTCACGGTGAATGCTTGTTTCGCAAAATATTAAGTCATACAATAATATCATTATGAATGAGAGCTGGGGCTAAGTTATGGCCAGTAATGACAAGAAAAAGACAGTGTTGCGGTCGGCCAGTTGGTTCGGGACGCGGGACAAAAACGGGTTCATGTACCGCAGCTGGATGAAGAACCAGGGCATTCCGGACCACCATTTCGAGGGTAGGCCGGTAATCGGCATCTGCAATACGTGGTCTGAACTGACCCCGTGCAACGCGCACTTCCGCAAGGTCGCCGAGCATGTAAAGCGCGGTATCTATGAGGCCGGCGGTGTACCGGTGGAGTTCCCGGTATTTTCCAACGGCGAATCCAACCTGCGCCCCAGCGCCATGCTGACCCGCAACCTGGCGGCGATGGATACCGAAGAGGCCATTCGTGGCAACCCCATCGATGGCGTAGTGCTGCTGGTGGGTTGCGACAAAACCACCCCGGCGCTGCTGATGGGTGCCGCCAGCTGCAACCTGCCCACGATCGTGGTCACCGGTGGGCCCATGCTGAACGGCAAACACAAGGGTAAGGATGTGGGTTCCGGCACCTTGGTGTGGCAGATGCACGAGGAGTACAAGGCCGGCAATATCTCCCTGCACGAATTCCTCAGTGCCGAGGGCAGCATGTCCCGTTCGGCCGGTACCTGCAATACGATGGGCACCGCTTCCACCATGGCCTGTATGGCCGAATCCCTGGGTACCAGCCTGCCGCACAACGCCGCCATTCCGGCGGTGGACTCGCGCCGCTATACCCTGGCGCACCTTTCCGGCATGCGCATCGTGGACATGGTACACGAGGACCTCACCCTGTCGAAGGTGCTCACCAAGGAGGCCTTCCACAACGCCATCCGCACCAATGCGGCGATCGGCGGTTCCACCAATGCGGTGATTCACCTGAAAGCCATCGCCGGCCGTATCGGCGTCGACCTGGAGCTGGAAGATTGGAAAGAAGGGCGCGGCGTGCCCACACTGGTCAACCTGCAGCCGTCAGGTGAGTATCTGATGGAGGATTTCTACTACGCCGGCGGCCTGCCCGCGGTGCTGCGGCGCCTGGGAGAATCCGGCAACCTGAACCGGGACTCGCTGACCGTAAACGGCAAGACCATCTGGGAAAATGTTGCCGACGCTCCCTGTTACAACGAGGATGTAATTCGCCCGCTGGACAATCCGCTGGTGGAAAATGGCGGTATCTGTATTCTCAAGGGCAATCTGGCCCCCCGCGGCGCGGTGCTCAAGCCTTCCGCCGCGAGCCCTAAGCTGATGAATCACCGCGGCCGCGCCGTGGTATTCGAGAACTTCGATCACTACAAGCAGCGCATCGTCGATCCGGACCTGGATATCGACGAGAACTGTGTGATGGTGCTGAAAAACTGTGGTCCAAAAGGCTATCCGGGTATGGCCGAGGTGGGCAATATGGGCCTGCCGCCGAAATTGCTGAAGCGCGGTATCAAGGATATGGTTCGCATATCCGACGCGCGCATGAGCGGGACCGCTTTCGGCACTGTGGTTCTGCATGTGGCCCCGGAAGCGATGGAGCTGGGCCCTCTGGCGGCGGTGCGCGATGGCGATATGATCCACCTGGATGCGGAGAGCGGCCGCCTACACCTGGAGGTTTCCGACGGGGAACTGGCTGACCGCCTGGAAACTCTGAAATCCCAGCAGGTCATCGCCTCCACCGGCGGCTACCTGGAGATCTATCGGGAGCGTGTACTGCAGGCGGACGAGGGCTGTGACTTTGATTTCCTCGTGGGTTGCCGCGGCGCCGAAGTGCCGTCGCACTCCCACTGAGTACAGACACAGATAACAAAAGTGAACGCACAATGACGCTAACCAACCAATATCCCAGCTTGAAAGGCAAAACCGTATTTATCTCCGGCGGCGGTTCCGGTATCGGCGCCAGCCTGGTGGAGTCGTTCTTTCGCCAGGGCTCCAAAGTGGCATTCGTGGACATCCAGGAGGATGTGTCCCTGGCGCTGGTGGAGCGGCTGCGCCAGGAGTCGGGCTCCCCGGGCAGTGTGCATTTCTATCCCTGCGACCTGCTCGATATTGAAAAGCTGCAGAACGCCATCGAGCGCGCGGCCGGGGAGCTCGGTCCTATTTCCGTCCTGATCAACAACGCCGCCAACGACAACCGCCACGACTTTCGCCAAGTAACGCCGGAACAGTGGGACAAATGCTCGGCGGTCAACCTGCGCCACCAGTTTTTCGCCGCACAGGCGGTCTACCCGCAGATGAAGCAGCTGGGCGGTGGCTCCATCGTCAATTTCGGTTCCATGAGCTGGCACGCGGGGCAGGGTGGCATGCCCGGCTATACCAGCTCCAAAGCCGCGATCGAGGGCCTGACTCGCGGCCTGGCCCGGGACATGGGGCCGGACAAGATCCGCGTCAACACCCTGGTGCCCGGCTGGGTGATGACGGAAAAACAGTTGCGCGAGCGGGTGGATGAGAATACGGCGGTGGAGATCGATCGCAACCAGAGTCTCAAGGAACGCTTGATACCGGAGAACATCAGTGCAATGGTGCTGTTCCTCGCCTCCGACGACAGCTGTATGTGTACTGCGCAAAACTTTATAGTCGACGGCGGCTGGATTTAAGCAGAGGAGAATCAAAAATGTCGATTACTGGTAAACAATTGATCGCCGGCGAGTGGAAAGCCGGCAACGCGGACAGCTTCCGTGCCGTGAACCCCGCCACCGGGGAGAGCCTGGAGCCGGAATTCATCGGCGCCGATGAACAGCAGGTGGCCGAGGCCGTAGCCGCGGCCAGTGCCTGCGCCGCGGAGTTTGCCAATACTGCGCCCTCGGTACGGGCGGAGTTTCTCAACCGTTGTGCCGACGAAATCATGGCCCTGGGTGACGAACTGCTGGAGCGGGTCACCGCCGAAACCGGCTACCCCCGTGCGCGGGCAGAGGGCGAGCGGGGCCGGACCTGTGGCCAGCTGAAACTTTTCGCCGAGTGGATCGTCTCCGGTGAATACCTCGACGCGCGTATCGATACCGCGCTGCCGGACCGCCAGCCGCTGCCGCGCCCGGATCTGCGCAGTTTCAACCAGGCGCTGGGCCCGGTGGCGGTATTCGGCGCGAGCAACTTCCCGCTGGCGTTTTCCGTGGCCGGCGGCGACACCGCCTCGGCCTTTGCCGCTGGATGCCCGGTGGTTGTTAAGGGGCACAATTCCCACCCGGGGACCAGCGAACTGGTGGCCCGGGCGGTCGGTCGGGCGGTGGAGAAATCCGGCCTGCCGGGCGGCGTCTTCTCGCTGATCCTGGGTGCGGGCAGCCGCGTGGGCGCCGAGCTGGTGAAGGCGCCGGGCATCAAGGCGGTGGGCTTTACCGGATCCTTCACCGGTGGCACCGCGCTCTTTAAACTGGCCAACGAACGGCTGGAGCCCATCCCGGTGTTCGCGGAAATGGGCAGCGTAAACCCGGTGGTGCTGCTGCCACAGGCGCTGGAGAATTCTGCGGAGACTATCGCCGAAGGTTTTATCACCTCCCTGAATATGGGCACCGGCCAGTTCTGCGTCAATCCGGGGCTGGTACTGTCAGTCGAAGGCGAAGGTCTGGACCGCTTTACCGCGGCGGCGGGGGAAGCCCTGTCAAAGGTCGGCGCCGGAGTAATGTTGAACAAGAATACCCTCAGCGGCTACCGCAGCGGCCTGGCCCATCTGCGCGACCAGGCGGGTGTGGAGCAGCTGGCGCAAGGTCAGGCGACGGAAGAGAGTGCCGGCGAAGACGGCGGTTTCACCTGCCAGGCTGGCCTGTTCACCGTCAGCGGAGCGGAATTCCTCGCCAATCCTGCACTGCAGGAAGAGGTTTTCGGACCGGTATCCCTGGTTGTGAAGTGCCGCGATCGCGAGGAGCTGCTGGCGGTTGTAGGGTCCCTGAAGGGCCAGCTCACCGGCACTCTCCAGTGTGCCGACGGCGAACTCGACAGCTACGGCGACCTGCTGCAACAGCTGCGCCAGCGGGTTGGCAGAATAGTGGTCAACGGTTTCCCCACCGGCGTGGAAGTGTGCCATGCGATGATGCACGGCGGCCCCTTCCCTGCGGCGACAGACAGCCGTTTCACCTCGGTGGGTACCATGGCCATCGCGCGCTTCGTACGCCCGATCTGTTTCCAGAACTACCCGGAGAACCTGCTCCCGGATGCGCTGAAAAACAGCAATCCCCTGGGCCTTTCCCGGCTGGTCAACGGCAGGAAAACCAGCGATGGCATCGGTTGAGACTTCCCTGAATTCCGCTGTTGCCCGGTTGCAGCTTGCGGTGGAAGGGCTGGAGGAGCCGCTACAGGTTTTTACCCTGGGCAACTGCCGCGGCACCCAGGTGCAGCTTGCTGACCTGGGTGCCAGCCTGCTATCGGTGCACACCGCGGATCGCGATGGCCGCCACGGTAATATCCTGCTGACTTACGGCGAACCGCGCAATTGGTTGGACAACAACTGGTTTCTCGGTGTCACCGTGGGCCGGGTGGCCAACCGGATCGGCAGGGCGCGCTTCCCCCTCGGCGAGGGGGAGGTACAGCTGCCGGCCAACGATGGCGAAAACCATCTGCACGGCGGTCCCGAAGGCCTGGGCACCCGGCGCTGGGCTGCCAGCCCGGGGCCCGGTGCCGCGGTGACCTTTCGCTGTGAGAGTGCGGACGGCGACGGCGGCTACCCGGGCCGGGTGGAAGCCGAGCTGACCTACCGGTTGAGCGAAGAGGACGAACTGACTCTCGAATACCGGGCCCGCAGTGATCGCCGTACACCGATAAGTCTTACTAACCACGCCTACTGGAATCTGGCGGCGGGGGGCAGCATTCTCGATCACGAGTTGCAGATAAACGCGGCGCAATACCTGGAATTGGACAGCGGACTGATTCCCACCGGCGAGCTGCTGGACCTGGACAGCACGCCGCTGGATTTCCGTCGGCGCAAACCGATTGGCCGGGATATCGACCGGCTGCCCGGTGGCTACGATAACTATTGGGTGGTGGAGCGGACGGGTGACAAAGCGCTGAAGTCCATCGCATCCCTGCGGGACCCGCTTTCCGGGCGATGCCTGGATGTGATTTCCAGCGAACCGGGAGTGCAGTTCTATAGCGGTAACTTTCTCGACGGCAGCCGCAACCGCGAGGACGGTTCGCCCATGGCGCACCGCAGCGGACTCTGCCTGGAAACCCACGGTTTTCCGGATGCGCCCAACCATAGCGAATTTCCTTCCATAATGCTGGAGGCGGGGGAGGAATACAGGCAAACGACCATTTATAAATTTTCTGCAAAGTAACAAAAGATTTAGTGCCGTAGGGTGCGCCGTGCGCACCGCCATGAAGGTGGCGCGAGCTTCGGATCTTTTGGTGCGCACGGCGCACCCTACGATTACTGCCGCGCCCAAAAAATAAATATAAACGAACGAACCTTTCGATGAGGAGGTTTCCATGAAAATCATCCAATCACTAACCGGTGGCTTGGCCCTGTTGTTTTGCCTGGTGCAGAGCGCCGCTGCCATTACCGTGGGTTTCTCCCAGGTGGGTTCCGAGAGCGGCTGGCGTACCAGTTTCAGCGAATCCGTCAAGGCCGAGGCCAAGCGCCGCAGTATCGAGCTGAAATTTTCCGACGCCCAGCAAAAGCAGGAAAACCAGATCAAGGCGGTACGCAGTTTTATCGCCCAGGGTGTGGACGCCATTATGATTGCACCGGTGGTGGAAACCGGCTGGAAGCCGGTGCTGCGCGAAGCCAAACGGGCGCGTATCCCAGTTGTGATCCTCGATCGCAATGTGGATGTCAAGAATGCCTCCCTTTTCCTCACCCGTATCGCCTCCGACTTTGTCGAAGAGGGTCGTCGCGCGGCCAACTGGCTGATGGAGGAGACCGGTGGCAACTGCAGTATTTTGGAACTGCAGGGCACCGTGGGGGCCACTGCGGCCATCGACCGCATGAAGGGTTTTAACGAGGTCATCGCCAAGTATCCGAACGCTAAAATCGTGCGCAGCCAGACTGGCGAATTCACTCGCACCAAGGGCAAGGAAGTGATGGAAGCCATGCTCAAGGCGGAGAACAGCGGCAAGGACATCTGCGCACTCTGGGCGCATAACGACGAGATGGCCCTGGGCGGTATCCAGGCGATCAAGGAAGCCGGCCTGAAGCCCGGCGCGGATATGCTGGTTGTATCCGTCGACGGCGTGCCGGACTATTTCAAGGCCATGGCCGACGGCGATGCCAACGCCACCGTGGAGCTCAACCCGCATCTGGGTGCGCCGGCGTTCGACGTCATCGAGCGCTACCTGAATGGCGATCGCAAGATCGACAAGCTGATCACCACCACCGGCGATCTCTTCACGCAGGAGACTGCGGCCGAGGAGTACAAGAAACGCGCGGCCAAGTAATTAGTGGCGGTAACCATGACACTGTTAAGTCTCAGTAAAGTCGAAAAGCGCTACCCGGGCGTGAAAGCGCTGGACGGTGTCGACTTCCATTTGCGCGCGGGAGAAATCCACGCGCTGCTCGGTGAGAACGGTGCGGGCAAGTCCACCCTGGTGAAGGTGATGACCGGCGCCCTGGAGGGCGACGGCGGTTCCATGACCTATCTGGGCGAGCCCCTGCGGCTGAAGAGCACCGCCCAGGCCCAGGCGCGGGGCATCAGCACCGTCTATCAGGAGGTCAACCTGCTGCCCAATCTCAGCGTGGCGCAGAACATCTACCTGGGGCGCGAGCCGAAGAAATTTGGCCTGATCGACTGGAAGCGTATCCACCGCCAGTCCGCGGAACTGCTGAAGCGTTTCGCACTGGATATCGATGTCTCCCGACCGCTGTCGAGCTATTCGGTGGCGGTACAGCAACTGGTGGCCATTGCCCGCGGCGTGGATATGTCGGCCAAAGTGCTGGTGCTCGACGAGCCCACCGCCAGCCTGGATGCCGGCGAGGTGGAGCAGCTGTTCGGGGTGATGCGTGAGCTGAAGGCCAGGGGCATCGGGATAGTATTTATCACCCACTTTCTCGACCAGGTGTACAGCGTCTGCGACCGCATTACCGTGCTGCGCAACGGCACGCTTGTCGGTGAATTCGAAACCGCCAGTCTGCCTCGGGAAGAGCTGGTCGCACATATGCTAGGCAAGGAGTTGCAGCGTGAGGCGCACCGCGGTGATGCCCGCGAACAGCGGGAGGGCGGTGAGGCGTTGTTGTCCCTGCAGGGGGTCAGCGTGCGCGGTTCCCTGGGTGAAACCGATTTGACGGTGAACCGCGGTGAGGCGGTGGGGCTGGCCGGTTTGCTCGGCTCCGGTCGCACCGAAGTTTGCCGCGCCGTATTCGGTGTGGATAAAAAATCCAGCGGATCGATAGTTTTCAACGGCCGCGAGCGGAGTTTCAAGCAGCCCGCCGACGCTATCGCCGCGGGCCTGGCCCTCTGTCCTGAGGACCGCAAGACCAGTGGTATCGTCGGCCCGCTGTCGATCCGCGAGAATATCGCCCTGGCGGTGCAGGCGCGGCGTGGCTGGTGGCGCCCAATGGGGCGGGCTGAACAGCAGAAGCTGGCGGAGCGCTTTATCGAAGAGCTTCAGATCGCCACGCCGGATGCGGACAAGCCTATCGAGCAGTTGAGTGGCGGCAACCAGCAGAAGGTGATCCTGGCCCGCTGGCTGGCCACTGATCCGCAGTTGCTGCTTCTGGATGAGCCGACTCGCGGTGTCGATATCGGCGCGCACGCGGAAATTCTCAAACTGATCAAGAAACTTTGCAGCGAGGGCATGTCGCTGCTGGTGACTTCCTCCGAGCTGGAGGAACTGGTGGCCTTTTCCGATCGCGTAGCGGTAATGCGTGATCGTCGCAAGGTGGCGGAGATCAAGGGCGAGGATATTTCCGAAAACACTATTATGCGAGCGATTGCCGAGGCCTAGCCTATTTTGGACAAAGCGCTTTCCTTGTAGGAGCCTGCTTGCAGGCGAACAGATACGAAGTCCTTTTCCATTCGCCTGGCAAATTTTTGCTCCTGCAAAATCTGCATTTCCGTTGGGCGGCACCCGCCGTCCGTGGCGGTCACAGCAGGCTCCTACGGAGTGGCATCCGGGCGATCGTGAATTAAATAAAAAAGAGGCGTGATGTGAGCGATTTACAAACCGCTGTCGTCGGAGAGCAGCCAGTTTCTCCCGCGGCCGGCCTGCGTGGCAAGCTGCCCTCTCTCTCCGGCCGATACCTGTGGCCACTGCTGGGATTGGGTCTGCTGCTGGCCATCAACCTGGTTCTGGCTCCGGAATTTTTTCATATTGAGATCAACGACGGCCGCCTCTACGGCAGCCTGATCGACGTATTAAACCGCAGCGCGCCGGTGGCGCTGCTGGCTATCGGCATGACCCTGGTGATCGCCACCGGCGGTATCGACCTGTCGGTGGGCGCCACCATGGCCATAGCCGGCGCGGTGTGCGCCAGCCTGATAGTCGGTGGTGTGGACAGCGTGTTTCTGGTGCTGGCCGCCGGTCTCGGCGCCGGGCTGATCGCCGGAGCGGTGAATGGCAGTCTGGTCAGCTACCTGGGAATTCAGCCGATCGTCGCCACGCTGATCCTGATGGTGGCCGGCCGCGGTATCGCCCAACTGATCAATGCCGGGCAGATCGTTACCTTCCAACACTCCGGCTTCGCCTTTCTGGGGACCGGCGATTTTCTCGGTGTGCCTTTTCCCATTGTGCTGGTCCTGATTGTTTTTGCCGCGGTGCAGTTGCTGATGCGCAAGACAGCGCTGGGGCTGTTTGTGGAGGCGGTGGGCTGCAACTCGGGGGCCAGCCATTATCTGGGCATCAATGCGCGCGCGGTAAAAATGCTGGTGTACTGTATTGCCGGCCTCTGCGCGTCGCTGGCGGGAATGATCGCAACAGCGGATATCCAGGGTGCCGATGCCAACAATGCGGGCCTGTGGCTGGAGCTGGATGCGATCCTCGCGGTGGTGATCGGCGGCGCCTCGCTAATGGGCGGGCGTTTTTCACTGCTGTTGTCGCTGGTGGGCGTGCTGGTGATCCAGTGCCTGAGCACCACCATCATCATGAGCGGGCTGCCGCCGAAATTTAACCTGTTGATCAAGGCCCTAGTGGTGATTTTCGTGTTGCTGTTGCAGTCGCCACGCTTCCAGGCGCAGATGGCGGCATTGTTGTCGATGATGAAACCGAAGGGGAGCCGGGCGTGATGCAATCGAAGTACACCACTCTCTATGTCACTGCGGGCCTGTTTGTACTGCTGTTCCTGGCTGGGTCACTGCAGTTTTCCGGCTTCGGCAGTACCCGTGTCTTTGCCAACCTGTTCAGTGACAACGCCTTTCTGGCGATTACCGCCATCGGCATGACCTTTGTGATTATCTCCGGCGGTATCGACCTTTCAGTGGGCGCGGTGATCGCGCTTACCGGGGTGGCCAGTGCCCTGTTGATCGGTGAGTACGGAATGCACCCGTTGCAGGTTTTCCCCCTGGTATTGGTCGGCGGTGGCCTGTTCGGCGCGGGCATGGGGGCGCTGATCCACTACTACCGGCTGCAGCCATTTATTGTCACCCTGGCGGGCATGTTCCTGGCACGCGGATTGGCCACCACATTGAGCGAAGAGTCCATTCCCATCGACCACCCCTTTTACGACACCGTGGCGGATTTCGGTCTGCTCCTGCCGGGCAACGCCTGGGTGGGAACCTCCACGCTGGTGTTATTGTTGGTGCTGGTCGCCGCGGTATTGCTCGCGCATTTCAGCCGGCTGGGAGGGTATATCTACGCCCTCGGTGGCAGTGCGCAATCGGCACAGCTGATGGGCGTGCCGGTGGCGCAAACCACTATCACCATCTATGCCATCAGTGGCTTTCTGTCGGCACTCGGCGGCATTGTTTATACTTTTTACACCTTCTCCGGCTACTCCCTGACCGGGGTGGGCCTGGAGCTGGACGCCATCGCCGCGGTGGTTATCGGTGGCACCCTGCTTACCGGTGGTTCCGGTTACGTAATCGGTACCCTGGTCGGCGTGCTGATCATGGGAGTTATCCAGACCTATATTTCCTTCGATGGCACCCTCAATAGCTGGTGGACAAAAATCGTTATCGGCCTGTTGTTGTTCGCCTTTATTGCCATGCAGCGCCTGCTGACCGGCAGCGGGAAAGGAGGGACAGCCCATGCATGAAGTACAGCTGCTCGATGCGTTCGAAGTGGGGAATACCCTCGGTGAGGGCGTTCAATGGAATAGTCAGGACCAGAGTGTCTGGTGGACGGATATTCAGGAGCGCAGACTTTACCGTCTGCACTGGCCGAGCCGGGAGCTGGAAGTTTTTGAGACACCGGAGCGGCTTTGCGCCTTCGCATTTACCGACCGGGAGGACTGTATCGTCGCCGCTTTTGAAAGGGGCTTTGCCCTCTACGACTACCGGCACAGGGAGACCCTTTGGGAGAAAGTATTACTGCTGTCCGATTCCGGTATGCGTTTTAACGATGGCAAGATAGATCGCCAGGGCCGTTTCTGGGCCGGCACCATGGTCGAAGACGACTCCCCGGATGCGAAGGCGAGTCTGTATCGCCTGGAGGGAGACGGCACTGTGACGCAAATGGCCGGTGATATCCATATTTCCAACGGCAGCTGTTGGAGCCCGGATTCCAGCCACTTTTATTTTGCCGATTCGGTGCGCAGAAGCATCTACCGCTACGATTTCGATGCGCGGAGCGGCGACATCGGCAACTGCCAACTCTTCGCCCGCACCATGGTCAATCGCTATCCCGACGGCGCTACAGTGGATACGGATGGATATCTTTGGTCGGCCCAGTGGCGCGGGGCGAGGGTCGAGCGCTACGCACCCGACGGCAGCACGGCGGGCGCTATTCCCATGCCGGTCAGCCAGCCCACCTGCGCGGCTTTCGGCGGCGAGAATATGAATCTGCTGTTTGTCACCTCCGCACGGGACTCCCTGAGCGAATGGACGTTGGACCAGGAGCGGCAGGCGGGCAACCTGTTTGTATTTCTGACACCATTTCGTGGGCTGCCCGACGGCCGGTTCGACGCGGCATCACTTATCGGATAAACCGGCGGTTTATCTCCCACGGTGTGGGCAGGGAAACCTGTCCACTGCCGCACCCCTCTTCATACCTGTCAATGATGTCATTCATAACAGCACATCCTTAGACAATTGGGACAAAAGTCTCAAATCTTTCGCTGGCGTGGTCCGGATTACTACGCTTCAGCTTTTCAGGAACATATAATAATACAAATAAACTTACGTCCCACCCATCCTTCAAAAATAAAGAAAGGTAAATGCAATGATGCTACGCACTCTAATCCGTGTGTTACTTCCCCTTTGCCTGAGTTTCCAGGCAATGGCGCTGGAGCTCACCGGCTTGGACAACTCCCACGATCCCGCCGCCCTGGTCAAAGATGGCAGTACCTATTACCACTTCACCACCGGTGACGGTATCTGGTACTCCACTTCCCAGGACCTGGTTCAGTGGACACCCGGTCCCCAGACAGTGTTTCCTCTCAACAGCTGGCCCTCCTGGATCGACAGCGCGGTGCCCGATTTCGACGGCGAGTTCTGGGCGCCGGATGTCATTTACATGAATGGCTATTACTATCTCTACTATTCGGTGTCGACTTTCGGTTCCTCGCGTTCGGCGATCGGTGTAGTGCGTACGCCGTCGCTGAACAACCCCAACTGGCAGGACCAGGGCATGGTGATCAGCTCCAATGGCGGGATCGACGAGATAAACGCCATCGACCCGGCGCTGTTCCGGAATGACGACGGCAGGGTCTACATGTCCTACGGCTCCTGGCACGGCGGCATCGGGATTATCGAAATCAATCCCTCCACCGGAAAGACCATCGGTAGCGTGACGCACCTCTACGGCGGCGGCCACCAGAGTATCGAGGCGCCCTACATCACCAAAAACGGTAACTATTACTACCTCTTCGTAAACCGGGGAGTCTGTTGCGATGGGCTGAACAGCACCTACTACATAGAAGTCGGCCGCTCCACCAGTGTTACCGGGCCTTACAGCGGCTGGCGCACCATATTGCCCAACCATGATGGCAAGTATCACGGGCCAGGGCATATCGGCCTGCTGCAGGAAGGCAGCTGCAGCTACGTGTCCACCCACTACTACGACGCCACCGACGGCGGCGCCGCCAAGCTGGATATCCTCAGCCTGACCTATTCCTCCGATTGGCCGGTCCTGTCCCGGGACTTTACCCCCGGAAATTGCCCTTCAGTCGCCGGCCCCCCCACCGACGGCACCTATATCATTGAGGCGCGGCACAGCGGCAAGGCGCTCGCGGTGGCAAACAACTCCTCAGACAACGGCGCCAATGTTGAGCAGGGCAGCTATGCCGGCTCCGCGGGCCAGCGCTGGCGGCTGAGCGACCTGGGCAACGGCTACTACAGCCTGATCAATGACCGCAGCGCCAAAAGCCTGGATGTATGGGAGGTCTCCATGGATGCCGGTGCCAATATCGCTCAGTGGGATTATTGGGGTGGTGAAGGCCAGCAGTGGCAGCTGGAAAGAGTCGGCGCCGGCTATTTCCTTATCCGTTCACGCCTGAGCGGCCATGTGCTGGACGTGAGCGCGAGGAGCCAGTCCGAGGGCGCCAATATTCTTCAATGGTCTGAGACAGACAGGAGCAATCAGGAGTGGTATTTCCGCAAGCCCTAGATCCCGTAAAGCTTTAAGGTGCTAGCTCTGTAGGAGCCCGCTTGCAGGCGAATATTTACGAAACGCCGCTGTTCATTTGCAAGCCGGCCCTACAGGGAGCACTGCACTTGTGATATCTGTGCGATAAAGGGACAGAAAATCCTTTCTGCCCTTTATCGCCGGCTGCCGTTGCGGTAGCCTCTGCCTAGCTGAGAGCAACCAACCGGCAATAGTGGGTATGAAAATATCCCGGTCAATATTCAATTCAGGTTTTCTTAATTTCCTCCCGCGTCTCTCCCTGCCAATACTGATTGGCACAAATGTCTTATTTCCCTCGGTTTCCCTTGCGTTTACAGAATCGCCGAAATGCCCGTCGTGGACAGGCGTGCAGGCGGTGGCGGAAATCAGTCAGCTTCAGCAGAAAATTGTGCAATGGGATGAGGCCTATTACTTCAGGCACAAGGCGCTGGTCGACGACGCGGTTTACGACCAGGCGCGGGCGAAGCTGGCGCGCTGGAATCGCTGCTTTCCGGAGCAGGCGCGAAGCGTAACACCGGTAAGCCAGGTGGTGGGGCGGAATGTGGCGCATCCCGTCTCCCAGACCGGCCTGGAGAAATTGGCGGACGAGGATGCGGTGGCGAATTGGCTCGCCGTACGCGAGGAGGTCTGGATACAGCCGAAGGTCGACGGCGTGGCCGTGTCGTTGGTGTACCGGCGCGGTAAACTGGCGCGAATGATCAGCCGCGGCGACGGCCGCCGCGGGCAGGACTGGACATCCCACGCCCGCAGGATTGCCGCGATCCTACCCGAGATTTCCGATACCCGAGCGCAACTGGTCCTGCAGGGAGAGTTGTATTGGCGCTTTGACGGGCACCGCCAGAAAAACGGCAGTGCCAATGCGCGCGGGCTGGCGAGTGGTGCCATGGCTTCGAAGGAGTTGTCTGAGGAGCAGGCGCAGAGACTGGCGGTGTTTGTCTGGGACTGGCCAGACGGTCCCGCGGCAGTGCCGGAGCGATTGCAAGCGTTGAAGACATTGGGCTACGACACCACGGGTTTTACCCATCGGGTGAGTGGGGTTGAGGAGGTCGCCCATTGGCGCAAACACTGGTACCGGGAGCCACTGCCGTTTGCCACCGACGGTATCGTGTTGCGCCAGGGCCAACGGCCTGCGGCTGAGCACTGGCGTGCCGAGCCGCCGGTTTGGGCCGCGGCCTGGAAGCATCCGGCGGAGACGGCGCTGGCGGAAGTGGTGGACGTGGAATTTCCTGTGGGTCGCACCGGCCGGATAGTGCCGGTGGTGGAGATACGCCCCACCCAGCTGGACGACCGGGAAATCCGACGGGTGAGCAGCGGTTCCTTCGCCCGCTGGAAACAGTGGGATATCCGGCCCGGCGACCAATTGCGCATCGCGCTGGCCGGGCAGACGATACCGAAAATTCTCGAGGTGATTTTGCCGGCTACCCGGCGTACCGAGCTGGATGTTCCCGATCCGGCCGACTACACCCCGCTGACCTGCTGGCACCCGTCATCGGGCTGCGAGGCCCAGTTTCTGGCCCGTGCCCAGTGGCTGGGCGATAACCTGGGATTTCGCGGAATCGGGGAGGGGCGCTGGCGCGCGCTGTTGGACGCAGGTTTTTTGCCTGATCTGGTGGCCTGGATGGATTTGTCTCGCGCATCACTGGGGGAAATTCGCGGTATTGGCGATAAACGTGCGGAAACCCTGCGGTGGAATTTCCGGCGCGCCGGAGAGCGCAGTTTTCGCGACTGGATGATGGCGCTGGGCATGCCGTCGGCGGGCAGCCTCAGTGAGAATTTCTGGCGCGGTGAGAATTTTGCCAGCCTGTCCGCGCGCGGCGCGGACGACTGGCGGCAGTTGCCGAATATAGGCCAGGGCCGCGCGCGGGCCCTGGTCGATTTTATGCAGCACCCGGAAGTCCTGGCGCTGCGTGACAAACTGGCCGCGCGCGGCATTGGTGGTTTTTAATCGGAGAGCGCCCTACGGATTGACGTAGCGCAACTCCCACTGCTGCCCCTCGCCGCCCCAGTAGGTCCACTGGCGGATATCGCCGCCGTCTTCCATGCTCTGTCCGTAAACGTCCAGCGATAGTTCGCTGAAGCGGGAGAGAATGCGGTAATAGCCATTGTCGAGGCTTTCGACCAGCCACTGCTGGTTGAGGTCACCGGTCCAGGGATGCTGGCGTATCTCTCCGCCCTCGGCACTGCTCCACTCGTGCACATCCATGGATTGGCCGCTATGCACCGGGCGCAGTGAGTAGTAGCCGTTGCCCAGGTGGGTGAGATCCCAGTGCTGGTTGGGTTTGTCCTTATAGCCCCACTGGATAATGTTGGCGCCGCCGTTGCGGCTGGCGGCTTCCACGTCCACGGCTTTATTGCTGAGCCGGGAGATGATGGCCACGCGGCCGTCGGTTGCTGTGGCCAAGCGGTCATAGCCGACCTTGAGGGTATAGTCGCGGGTGAAGCTGGGCCAGCCGCTGCTGAAGTCCAGCTGCAGCAGATCCAGGCGCGAGGGCCAGCCGGTATCGGTGGTGCCGTCGTAGTAGTGGATGGTGGCCAGGTCCTGGCCGTAGTTGTTGAAGTAACCGAAGTGGCCTGGGCCGATATAGGTGCCGTCGGTGGACAGTACCGTGGTACCGCCGTAATTCCACAGGTCCACGCCGTTCTGGTCCAAGTAGGGCCCGGTGGGGCTGCTGGAGCGGCCGGTCACTATATAGTAAGTGCTTTCGTTGCCGGCACAGCATTCGCCCAGGTTGACGAACATATAGTAGTAGCCGTTGATGTATTTCACCTGAGCGGCTTCGTATTCTTGCCAGTTGCCGCTGTTGCCCACTACCGGATATCGTTGGGAATCCATGCGCAGCCCGGTGTCGGGATTGACTTCCACCATGTAGATACCGCCGTAGTGGGAGCCGTACACCATCCACACCCGGTTGTCTGCGTCGACAAACAGGCCCGCGTCGATGGTATTGATTTTCCAGCCGGTGCTGGAAAGGGGTTGGGTCTTGGTGGACACCACCATACCCAGGTCCTGCCAGTTGGGATTGTTGAGGGAGTCGGTCACCGCGACGCCGATGGCGGACTCAAAGCTGTCGCTGGTCTCGGCAAAGGCAGAGTAGTAGAGGTAGTATTTGCCGTTCATATGGATCACGTCCGGCGCCCAGAAGTTGCCGGCGAAATTGCTCACCTGGTCGTTGATCCAGCTGGGCCAGCTTCCCGCGGGAAAGACGGTATCGCCGTAAGTCCAGTTCTCCAGGTCGGTGGAATAGCGGCTGACAATGCCGTCGCCGGTGCCGAAGGTCCAGTAATAATTGCCTTCTTTCTGGATGGTGGCGGGATCGTGAATGTCAGTATTGCCGCTGAGGGTAATGGCGGCGGCGCTGCAGGCGAAGGCCAGGGCGACCAGCGCGAACAGGCCGCGGAGGCATGTTTTTATCTGCTTCATTATGCTCACTAGTAGTGTTGTTTGTAGTAAAGTATTTTTAATTGGCCTAAATATAGAAAAAAATACCAATATTTAGGCCTCGCGCGCAGTATAAATACTACAAATACAGATTTCGAGCCTTTTGGTTATCAATTTCGCGGCAAGAGAGCGGGGGTCGCTGAGGGCAGTGGGCTGCCCTCTCGGGATACGGAGAATGCCTATTCCCGGGCAGTCTCCCGCAACAGTCGTACACCATAGATGCCCCCGGCCACGGAGCCGGGTTGGGCGGCAAACTTCAGCTCGATGATTCCATCGCGATTCTTCTCTCGCACCGCGTCGGGAATCGGGTAATCCACGGTAAAGAAGGTGTCGCCCTCACCGCCGTTCAGGGAGACCTGGGCCAATTCGACACCATTGGCAAGAATGTCGAAGTTGCGATTGTTGTCCAGCCCATAGTAGGTGATGCGGATTTTCGACGCCTCGCCTTTCGGGTCCTTCAGTCGATAGCTGAACCAGCCGCTGGCGTGGCGCCAGTGGCGCCCCTTGTGCACGCCCGCCTCGGTATTCTCGCCGGCAAAGAAGTGGTCCGCTTCCGGCTGTTGCTCGCCGGGCGCCACCTTGTCGATAGTTATTGTCTCCAGTGCTAGCCGGGTCTTATCGGCCTCGGCATTTTTCCGCTGGCGTTTCGCCAACTGCTGCGGCGTGCTGAAAGGCCAATAGAGCATATAGCGGGATTCGTGCAGGCGGAAAAAGGGAATCAGTTCCAGGTCGTCATCGCTTTGGGTGTGGAGTTCCTTCGGCGCGGCAAAGCGCAGCCGGGAGCCGGGCAGGCGCCGTAGTTTGTCGAGAAAATCGTGGCTGTCGCTGACGAACAGGGGCGCGGCCTCCAGGGAGCACATCGGCCCGCTGGCGATATGCCCCATGCGGCTGTCGTCGGCGAAGAAATCGAGTTTTTCGTCGGCAAAGGGCTGGGTCTTTGCCGCCAGCACCACCGGGCCGTAGAGCAGGGCATAGTAGTCCGAGCCGTCCGGCAACTGCTCCAGTTGCGGGTGCATGGGCAGTTTTATCTCAACGCGGTCGCCCGCCTTCCACTCGCGGCTGATGGGAATATAGCCGCTGGGCTTTGCGCTGTACGCAAAGGGTTTGCCGTTGATATGAATTGACAACCTGGCCCCGGATACCCAGACCGGCTGGCGTACTTGCAGGGTAAAACTGGCATCGCTGTCCAGGGTGATGGTGGTTGTGTCTTCGTCGGGGAAATGATTGGTTTGGGAGAGCGAAAGATTTTTCTCTTTCCAATTCAGGGTAGAGGGAATAAAGAGATTGACGAACAGCTCGCCGCCCCGGTGGGCGTAAATCATTTCGCCGTATTTGCTGTGGTTCTCGATGCCCGATCCCACGCAGCACCACATGGCCTGGTCCGGCTGCGAGTAGACGCGGTAGTGCTGCGGCCGCATGGGGGTAAAGTAGACCAGGCCGCCGGTGTCCGGGTTCTGTGAGGAGAGGATATGGTTGTACAGCGCCCGCTCGTAGTAGCGGATATAGCGGGTGTCCGGGTCCGTCTGGTAGAGCAGGCGGGTCAGCTTGAGCATATTGTAGGTATTGCAGGTCTCCGGCCCCTCCACGTCGCTGACCATTGAGGAAAAATCCCCTCGGTCGTGGAAGTGTTCACGCACGCTGTTACCGCCGATGGCGACAGTGCGGTGCTCCACCACCTCCCGCCAGAAATATTCCGCGGCTTCCTGCCAGTCGCTGTAGCCGGCCAGATCCCCCACGCGTTTGTAGCCGATCACCTTGGGAATCTGTGTGTTGGCGTGCAGCCCGGTCAGTGCGTCCCGGCGCTGTTCCAGCGGCTGGAGGATTTCCCGGTGGGAGAGGCGACGGGCGACGTCCAGGTATTTGCTCTTGCCGGTAATCGCCGCCACATCCGCATAGACTTCGTTCAGGCCGCCGTGTTCGCTTTTGAGTATCTGCTGGACCTGGCTGTCGGAAAGTTTCGAGACCAGGCGGGTGCCCCAGTCGGACAGTTTCACCAGCATATCCAGCGCCTGGCGGTTGTCGGTATACAGGTAGGCGTCGCGGAGGCCGGAAAAAATCTTGTGGATGTTATACAAGGGTACCCATTTTCCGTTCAGGGTAAACAGGTCCGCGTCAATTTCCCCCTCGGCGATCTGTTGCCATATCGCCGCGCCGCCAGGTATTCCGCCCAGGTAGCCATTACCGTTTTTGTCCTGTGCGCGTTTCAGTTCGTCCAGCATGTATTGGAGGCGCTCACGGGCCTGGCTGTCGCCGGTGGCCGCATAGGCGAGGCTGAGCGCAGACAGGTAGTGGCCGCCGATATGACCGTCCAGCCCAGTGGACTCCCAATTGCCGTAGCTTTCCGTGCGGGGCTCCAGGCCGGCTTCGCGCAGGAAGGGCGCGAGCAGGCGGTCCGGCTCCATGGCCATAATGTAGGCCAGGTTCTGTTCCTGGGCGTGCTTGAAGGGGCTGTCCAGCAGGCGGACGTCGGAGAGTGGGAACATCTGCACCTGTTGCTCTTGCGCTGCTGTATTACCGGCGAGCGCGAAGGTGGACAGTGCGAAGGATAGAATTATTTTTTTCATGGTTAAGTCATTTGTAGGATGGGCAAAGCGAAGCGTGCCCATCATCTGGAATTTGATGGGCACGCTTCGCTTTGCCCATCCTACGGGGTGGATACCTTTGATTGATGGGTTATTCCACCAACCGGCTTTGATAACTGTCCAACTGCGCCGCATCCACCACCGGCCACAGTTCCTTATCCCATTCCAGATCGAGAATTTTCAGCTTCTGCAGGCCGTTGTCTGCGGACTCATAGGCGTGCAGTACCAGATAGTCCCTGCCATCGAAGGTATAGGCGCTATTGTGCCCCAGGCCGGGCCAGCGCTGGTTGCCGGCGATCAGTGGGGTGCCGCCACCCCGGGCCATATCCACGCCTTCTTTGTCCAGGTAGGGGCCGGTGACCGATTTGGAGCGACCTACCGCCAGGCGATAAGTGCTGTCGTTGCCGCGACAGCAGAGGCCGCGGGAGACGAACAGATAGTAGTAGCCGTTCTTTGGAAAAATAAACGGAGCTTCCAGTTCCGCCGGGGCCGCTTCGTTGTCAGGGGTAAAGGCGGGGCGTTCCGCCCGCGCAATGGTGCGCCACTCCTGGGGTTCGGCGAGGGCGGTCCAGCTCTTGTCGAGCTTTACCAGCTTGAGCCCGTCCCAGAAGGAGCCGAAGCTCATCCACGCGTCGCCTGCTTCGTCCAGCACGATATTGGGATCTATGGCATTCCAGTTGTCGCGCCCCGGTACCGACTGCACCAGGATGCCCTGATCTTCCCAGCGATAATTCGGTGATTGGGGGTCCAGGGTTCTGTTGATGGCGACGCCGATGGCAGAGGTGTTTTTGCCGAAGGCGGATACCGAGTAGTAGAGGTAGAAGCGGCCGTTCCGGGCGATCACGTCTGGTGCCCATAAGTGCCCGTTGAAGCCGGGAATCGCATCTCTGGCCCAGTCCGGCTCGCCGGCGAAAACGCGGCCTGCGTGAGTCCAATTCACAAAGTCTGGGGAACGATAGATGGTGATTCCCGGTCCAGTACTGAACAGGTAGTAATCGTCGCCCTCCTCGGTCATCACCGGGTCGTGAATACTGACTTGCGGAGCGCGGGCGCTGATATCGGCCTGGGCGCAGGCGCAGAGCAGGGCGCTCAACAGCATGCCGGCGCCGGGGCGGACCAGTGAGGACAGGAAGTGGGGCATAGAAACTCTCTCTTCTTATATATAGATACAGACTCTTTCGGTCGCTGGTGGTCGCCAAGCATTTCCCTGTGTCCGGTTCGCTGCGCCAAATCGCTCCAGGCGATTTGGTCACCACTACCGGGGTTGTGACTCTAATAGTATTATAATAATATCGTTGAAAAGGCAGCAACAAGCATTGCCGCACCTGCCACAACAATAATCAAGGCGATGACAATGTCAGTTCAACTCCCGCGAAAAACCGCCCCCGCTCCCCGATTGGCATTCCTTTGCCTGCTGTTGGCAATAGTTTCAGGGAAAGCCATGGCCTATGACAATCCGCTGATAACCCAGCGGGCCGACCCTTGGGTTGTCCGGCATACGGATGGCTACTACTACTTCGTGGCCACAGTGCCGGAATACGACCGCATCGAGTTGCGCCGTTCCCGCACCGTCCAGGGGCTGGCCAGTGCCCGGGCCGGGGTGATTTGGCGCAAGCATGCCAGCGGACAGATGGGCGCGCATATCTGGGCCCCGGAGCTGCACTGGATCGACGGCGCCTGGTATATCTATTTCGCCGCCGGCGAGGTGGAGCGCCCCTGGCATATCCGCATGTATGCGTTGCGCAACACCTCCGCCGTGCCCACCGAGGGCAACTGGGAGGAGTTGGGGCGGATCACCACACCGCATGACACTTTTTCCCTGGATGCCACCAGCTTCTCTCACAAGGGCAAGCGCTACCTGCTCTGGGCCCAATCTGATCCCGAAAGCAACTACAACTCCGCCCTGCTGCTGGCGGAGATGGAATCCCCCACCCGTATCAAGGAACCGGTGGTCACCCTGACCAAGCCGGAGCTGGACTGGGAGACGGTGGGCTACAAGGTCAATGAGGGGGCCGCGGTACTGCAGAAGAACGACCGCGTGTTCGTCACCTACTCCGCCAGTGCCACCGATCACAACTATGCCGTGGGCCTGCTCTGGGCCGACGCGGATGCGGACCTCATGGACCCGGATGCTTGGCACAAGTCGCCGCAGCCAGTGTTCCACACCAATCCCGAGGTCAAGCGCTTCGGCCCCGGCCACAACAGTTTTACTGTGGCGGAGGACGGCGTTACCGACCTGATGGTGTACCACGCGCGGGACTACCGCGAGATAGAGGGCGACCCCCTGAACGATCCCAACCGGCACACCCGGGTTCGGGTGCTGCATTGGGATAAAAACGGCATGCCGGATTTTCGTCAGGCAGAGGGCGATTGATATTGCTCCTACAGAGCCTGTTGAAGAGCAGAGAGATTACGCGATGAAAAGAACGAGTTTTGCGAAATTAATGAGCGCCGCAGGCTCTGCGCTGCTTTCGGCTTTTGTCCACGCCGCCAACCCGGCGATCACCCACGTACTCACCGCCGATCCCGCCGCGCTGGTGCACGACGACACCGTGTATCTCTACACCGGCCACGACGAGGCGAAGGACAACAAAGACTTCTACAAGATGAACAAATGGCTGGTGTTCTCCTCCACCGATATGGTGAATTGGAAGGAACATGGCTCACCGCTTGCCGTCGGCGACTTCAAATGGGCCAAGAACAATGCCTGGGCCGGCCACGTGGTGGAAAAGGATGGCAAGTTCTACTGGTATGTGACCGTCAGCCACGCCACCATCGACGGTTTCGCCATCGGCGTTGCGGTATCCGACAGCCCCACCGGCCCCTTCAAGGACGCCTTGGGCAAGGCGCTGGTCACCAACGATATGACCACCGATACCGAAATCAGCTGGGACGACCTGGACCCGGCGGTATTTATCGACGACGACGGCCAAGCCTATATGTTCTGGGGCAATACCAAGCCCCGCTACGCCAGGCTCAAGGGCAATATGGTGGAACTGGACGGGCCCACCCACAGCCTGGACCTGCCGGAATTTACCGAGGCGCTTTATGTGCACAAGCACGGCGACTACTACTACCTGAGCTATGCCACCGGCTTCCCGGAAAAGACCGCCTACGCCATGAGCAAATCCATTGAGGGCCCCTGGGAATACAAGGGTATCCTCAACGAGCTGGCAGGCAACTCCAACACCAACCACCAGTCGATTATCGATTACAAGGGGCGCTCCTTCTTTATCTATCACAACGGCGGCACCCCTAAGGGCGGAAGTTTCCGTCGCTCCGTGTGTATCGACGATCTGCACTACAACCCGGATGGCACCATCAAGCGGGTGGTGATGACCTCCGAGGGTGTGGAGCCGGTGAAATAAAAGTTCTTTGTTCTCTCACAGGATGGACAAAAGTATGCATGTAAAGTATTGCTTTGCATGCAGGTTGGCGGACCGCCACGGACGGCAGGGCCATATCAGAATAATATTTCGGGGATAGCGATGAAAAGAATCCTTCTGATCAGCATATTGTTGCTGTTATCCGCCTGCGGTGCGAAACAGCAATATTCCCTGTCCAGTCCGGACGGAAGTCTGGCGGTCACCCTGGCGTTGAACGAAGCGGGGCAGCCGCAGTATCGAATAGAACGCAATGGCGAGGTGGTACTGAAGCCGTCGCAATTGGGTGTGGTACTGGACGGCGTCGACCTTAGCCGCGGATTGGCGGTGGAGTCCGTCGGCGAGCCCGATGCAGTCAGCGAAAACTACACCATGCTGCAAGGCAAACGCCGGCAGATTTTCTATACCGCCAAGGAGCAGGTGTTCAGTTTCCGCAATACCGGGGGCGTGGAACTGCAAATCGCCTTTCGCGTTTCCGACGACGGTGTGGCTTTCCAGTACCGCTTCCCCGGCCAGTCCGACGATATAAAAGTGGTCGAAGGGGAACTCACCAGCTTCGCCTTTCCCCCGGGCAGCAAGGCCTGGCTGCAACCGATGGCCGAGGCGCAGACCGGCTGGGCGAACACCAATCCCTCCTACGAGGAGCACTACCAGATGGACATCGACGTCGGCGAGGCTTCACCTTCCCCCGCCGGCTGGGTCTTTCCCGCGCTCTTCCACACGCCGGGTGGTTGGGCGCTGATCAGCGAGGCGGGCATGGATGGAAACTACCACGCCTCCCGCCTGCAGGCGGAATCCCCCGGCGGTGAATACCGTATCGACCACCCGATGGATGCGGAAGTGTTTACCGGCGGCGTACTCAAGGCGCAGTCCACACTGCCGTTTCACTCCCCTTGGCGTTTCATCGCCGTAGGCGAGCTGTCCACTCTGGTGGAATCCACCCTGGGCACCGACCTGGCGGAGCCGGCCGTCGCCGAAATGGACTGGGTAGATCCCGGCCTGGTGAGCTGGAGTTGGGCGCTGCTCAAGGACCCTTCAGTCAACTACGAAACTCAGAAAAAATTCATAGACTATGCGGCGGAGATGCGCTGGCCCTATACCCTGGTGGATGCGGACTGGGACCGCAATATCGGCTATGAAAAAATCGCTGAACTGGCGGACTACGCCGCGCAGAAAAATGTCCGCCTGTTGCTCTGGTACAACTCCTCCGGCAGCTGGAACAAAACCGAATTCACGCCCAAGGGTGTGCTGCTCACTCGCGAGCAACGCCGCAGCGAGTTCGCACGTCTGCAAAAAATGGGTATCGCCGGAGTCAAGATTGATTTCTTTGCCGGCGACGGCCAGTCGATGCTCGCCTACTACCGCGAATTGGCCCGGGACGCGGCGGATTTCGACCTGCTGGTCAATTTTCATGGCTCCACATTGCCCCGGGGTCTGCACCGCACCTTTCCCAACATGATGACGTCCGAGGCGGTGCGCGGATTCGAGATGATCACCTTTTTTCAGGAATCTGCGGATGTGGCGGCGACGCATATGACCATGTTGCCCTTTACGCGCAACGCTTTCGATCCGATGGATTTTACCCCCACGGCTTTTTCGGAAATTCCCAATATCGAGCGCCGCACCAGCAACGGTTTCGAGCTGGCGCTGCCGGTACTTTTCCTGTCCGGCCTGCAGCATATTGCCGAGACGGATGAGGGTATGGCCGCGGTGCCTGAATACGTGCGCGATTATATGCGTGGGGTGCCTGTCTCCTGGGACGAGAGCCGTTTTGTGGCCGGCTACCCGGGCAAATTTGCAGTAGTTGCCCGCCGCGCCGGCGACACCTGGTACCTGGCTGGCATCAACGGCGAGCCGGAGGAGCGACCGCTGACCATGGATCTGTCATTTATCGGTGCCCGAACCGGTGAACTGATTACCGACGGCGAAACACCGCGTTCGTTCAATCGCAGTGAAGTGGAAACCGGCAGCAACGTTTCCCTCAGCCTGCGCGGTCGCGGCGGCTTTGTAATGACGTTTCCAGCAGCAGGTTTGGCCAAGAACTGAACTAACACTGTAGGAGCGGCCGTTGGCCGCGATCGATTTTACTACGTAGCGCACGACGATCGCGGCCAACGGCCGCTCCTACAGCGCTCTTTCGTCATTCCGGCGAATTAATAAAGGCTTGATTCGAAACGGCAAATCTACAGGACAAATGAATCTTGCCGAACGAGGTAAATGAGTGATGAAAAGAACCAAAAATATGAAATGGCTTGGCGCCATCGCAGCCAGCTTGGCACTGACGGCTTGCAATCCCTCAGATCAAACCACCGAGGCACCGATCGCTGCGGCCAATGGAGAAAACAGCCAGCTGCCCGAAGGTACATTCGCCAACCCCCTGTTCAGTAACGGCGCCGATCCCTGGCTGGAGTACTATGACGGCAACTACTACCTCACCACCACCACCTGGACCTCCCAACTGGTGATGCGCAAGTCGCCCACCCTGGATGGACTGGCCACCGCGGCGCCTGTCAATATCTGGTCCGATACCGATCCATCCCGTTGCTGCAATTTCTGGGCGTTCGAGTTCCATCGTTTGAACGGTCCCTCCGGCACGCGTTGGTACCTGATGTACACTTCCGGCCAGCACGGCACCCTGGATCACCAGCATCTCTCGGTATTGGAGAGTGTCGGCGACGATCCCATGGGACCTTACGTCTACAAGGGTTCGCCGATGCCGGATACCTGGAACATCGACGGCTCCTATCTCGAGCACAACGGCGAACTCTACCTGCTGTGGTCCGAATGGGTGGGAGACGAGCAGCTCAACTGGATCTCCAGGATGACCAATCCCTGGACCATCGAAGGTCCGCGGGTGGTGCTTACACGCCCGGAAGAGGATTGGGAAAAGAGCGGGCGCAAGGTAAACGAAGGTGCGGAAATCCTCAAAAAGGACGGCCGCACCTTCCTGATCTATTCCGCCAGCTTCTGCAATACCCCGGACTATAAGCTGGCCATGAAGGAGCTTACCGGCGACGATCCGATGAATCCGGAACACTGGACCAAGAACCCCGAGCCGGTATTCCAGCGCGGCAACGGTGTTTTCGGTCCCGGTCACAATGGTTTCTTCAAGTCCCCCGATGGCAGCGAGGACTGGATCGTCTACCACGGCAACTCCAAAGGGACTGACGGCTGCAGCGCTACCCGCTCGGTACGCGCACAGAAGTTCACCTGGAACCCGGACGGCACCCCGAATTTCGGCGAGCCGGTCCCCGAAGGGGAACCGCAGCTGCTGCCCTCCGGCGAAAACGGCCCACTGACCGTCCAACTGCAGGGCGCCCGCTGGCAGCTCGCCGGTGCGGATGGCCGCTGTCTCACTGGCACCGGGCTGGACAGCTGTGCGGAAGAGAGCAGCTACTGGGTGCTCGACAACACTGCCGACGGCGCCTACCGCCTGGCCCACGCCGCCAGCGGCCAATTCCTCGGCGCCGAGGGTGAACTGGCTCCCTGGATCAACGGCGGCGCCCAGCGCTGGCAATTGAGTCAGGGTGAAGACGGCTGGGTAGGTGTGGCCAATATGCAAACCGGCGAGCCTCTGGCGGCACCGGGTTGCGAGGGTGATTGCACCCGCTGGTCCCTGCGTCCGACGGAAACCGTGGCCATCGCCAGCGTACAGAGTGGCCGGATGCTGCAGAGTTGTGGTGAAACCATAGACCAGGGAGCCTGGCGCGGTGACGCCTGCCAGCGCTGGGACTTCACCGCCGCCGATGACGGCTTCCTGCGTATCCGCGCTGGTGATCGATGCATGACGATAGAAAGCAATGCGGTAGTGCCGGGTGCCGGCGCAGTCCTCGGCAGCTGCGATTCCCCCAGCAGCCAGTGGCGGCTGGAGCCGCTGGCGGACGGCAGCCTCAATATCATCAACCGCGAGAGCAAACTCAGTCTCGACCTGGCCCACTGCGGCCTGGCCGAAGGCACGGAGCTCGCCCAGGCTCCTCGACAGGAAAATGACTGCCAAAAATTCCAGCTGCGACGGATACCGGTACGGTTATGATCAATAGGTTGTAGGAGCGGCGGGGCGGCCACCCGCCCATGGCCTCGATAGATCCTGGAAAATGGTTCCACATCTATCGGCTATCGACCAGTGGCCGTTCCCACAAGGTGAATGGAAAGATTGTATTGCGTGCGCCTGTTGTTATCGGGCTTGGGTGGTTGCATCATGAATGTATACCACCTTTTTTTTATCAAAATTCTAATAAATGATAGAGAGGAAACCCATGAAAGCGTCAATAAGAAGATGGTTGGCACTTGCCGCCTGCGGTTTGTCCCTGCCGCTGTCTGCGGCGGAAATCAGCCGGATTGAAATCGATAGTACACAGCCGGGCCCACGCATCCACCGGGATATCTACGGCCAGTTCGCCGAACACCTGGGGCGCGGTATCTACGAGGGCATCTGGGTGGGTGAAGATTCGGAAATCGAAAACATCCGCGGCTTCCGCACCGATGTGATTGAAGCGCTGCGGGAAATCAAGGTGCCATTGGTGCGCTGGCCAGGCGGCTGCTTCGCCGACGAGTACCGCTGGCGCGATGGCATAGGTCCGCGGGACCAGCGCCCCGTGCGAGTCAACACCCACTGGGGCGGCGTACCCGAAGACAATGCCTTCGGCACTCATGAGTTTTTCGAACTGGTGGAACTGCTCGGCGCCGAGGCCTATGTCAACGGCAACCTGGGCACCGGCACCCCGCGGGAAATGGCCGAGTGGCTGGAATATATGACCGGCGACAGCAATTCGGCTGTGGTGGAAGAGCGCCGCAAAAACGGCCGCGACAAGCCATGGAAAGTCACTTACTTCGGTGTCGGCAACGAGGCCTGGGGTTGTGGCGGCAATATGCGTCCCGAGTACTACGCCGATCTCTACAACCACTACGCCACCTTCCTCAAGAGCCCGCACGGCACGCGCCCGAAACTGGTGGCCAGCGGCGGCACCGATGTCCGCACAGACTGGACCGAGGTGCTGAGTGCGAATATCCGCGATGCGGGCGGTATCAGCCACCACTTCTACACACTGCCCACTGGCAATTGGAACGACAAGGGCGAAGCCACCGGTTTTGGCGAAGACATGTGGATCTCCACCCTGTGGCAGACCCTGCGCATGGATGAATTTATTCGCAAGAACAAAAAGGTACTGGACAAGAACGATCCGGAGAAAAAACTGGACTTCTATGTGGACGAATGGGGCACCTGGTACAACCCGGAAAAGGGTCGCGAGCCCGGCTTCCTGTACCAGCAGAACACCCTGCGCGACGCATTGGTAGCAGCGCTCAACTTCAATATTTTCCACGACCACGCCGACCGGGTGACCATGACCAACATCGCACAGATGGTGAATGTGCTTCAGGCCATGATTCTCACGGAAGGCGAACAAATGGTGCTGACGCCCACCTACCATACTTTCGGTATGTACAAGGTTTTCCAGGACGCCACCGCGCTGCCACTGGAGATCGAGAACCCGCTGAGCTACAGCCACGGTGACGTTATCGTCCCCGCCATCAGCGCCTCCGCTGCCCGCGGTAAGAATGGGCGCCTCTACCTCTCCCTGGTCAACCTGAACCCGGACTCCGCCCAGCAGGTAGCGGTGCGCGTCAAGGGCGAGGAAGTTAAAGAAGCAGAAGGGCAGTTGCTGACCGCCAATCAAATGGACGCACACAATACCTTCGCAAAACCACAAGCTATTAAGCCTGCGGGTTATCGGGCCAAGGCGAATACCGGAAGCCTGACTCTCGAAGTGCCGGCCAAGTCGGTACTGGTGGTTGCCTTGAACTGATTCCCACGACGTAGGGGCGAACTTATGTTCGCCCCTACAAGGCGCTCTCGTCATTCCGGCGCAGGCCGGAACCCAGGTGCTGCGGAACTGGATACTGGACCGGATCAGGTCCGGCATGACCTTCCTGCACCTGCACTGGTATGACGAGAAGCTGTTTCAGAGAAGTCTTCTCTCCACCCACTCCCCGACCTCATCCATCCGCGCGAATTTCTCCCTTGCCCTGGAAAAGTCGTGGTGCATGGACATATCGTTCGGAACCACCAGGCAATCGATGCCGGCCTCGGCGGCCGCGTTCAGGCCGGCTTCCGTATCCTCGACGGCGAGGCATTCCTTCGCGGACAGGCCGAGACGTTGCATGGCCAGCAGGTAGCCTTCCGGGTGCGGCTTGTTGCGCTGCACATCGTCCCCGGACACTACGGTTGCAAACAGGGACAGCAGAGAGTGGGTGCGCGTTGTGGCGGTTACCACTTCCTGCCCGGAACCGGTAACTATGGCCAGCTGCAGGCCCAGC
The DNA here is from genome assembly GCF_014191725.1 of Microbulbifer rhizosphaerae. GTDB lineage: Bacteria > Pseudomonadota > Gammaproteobacteria > Pseudomonadales > Cellvibrionaceae > Microbulbifer > Microbulbifer rhizosphaerae. Next base: position 197,415 of record NZ_JACHWZ010000006.1, on the reverse strand, counting down.
GCGTGAAAACGGCGGACTGTCTCCCGGGCGCCGGGCATCAGTGGAAATGACGTCCGGGATATAAAGTCGCTCATTGCGAGCACTTTTTCCCTTACGAGAGAATCCGGCTCCGCTTCGATGGAAAAGCGGGAAACCATATCGACCGCATTCGCCCGGCTTGGAACACCTGCGTAATGGTCCCTGTACTGCTGCTCACTCAGGTCTACGCCGTAGCCCGAAAGCACCTTTCTCCATATCCTGAAATGTTCGGGCTCCGAGTCCACGAGGGTTCCGTCGTGATCGAAGAGGATGGCCTTGATTGACAAGAGTACACCTATGTTTGGTTGGTAGCCTTAAGTCTGAATTGAACGGAAGGGGATGGCATTCGGTTTATAAAAATACAGGCCACTGTAATTATTGGCAAGTTTCCATGTCAGGCAGTTCTGCGTAAAAGTAATACAAATGCTGTCTTGAGATGTTTGCGCCGAACGAAATTTCACTCTGACACCAATATTCAAAAGTATTAAAGGCTACACAGCACTATTGCTTCTTTTGGTTGGGCACCGCTAAAAATTTTTCTCTCGTCACCCCCGCCTTGGAGTCCAGTAATCGGGGATTTCTGGATTTCGCGTGAATTTCGCTGCTCTGACGAGTCGCGAGAATGGCCATTTTTTGGAGGTCCCTGTTAGTCACATAAAGGAAGTATGAACAAATACATTGATTTATTTATGCAAGGCTGCTGCAGTCTGAAATGGAAGAGTCTTGGATTGTGGTAAAGATGAATTTGGTGACACTTTGCTTGGGTCTCTCGAATGAAGCTCTGGACTTAAAAGGTATAAGCGGGGATAGTTGCTTGGCCTCTAGCGGCGTAAATGGATAGACACCGGCAGATGACATGCTCTGGTTTCCATCTTCAGTTCATCATCTGATATTAAAGTGAGGTAAGTTGACGTGCCAATTTTTGCCTATCAATCCCTGAACTCCAACTCCAGCACTGAACACGGTATAAGCGCGTCAAACTCGCAGCATTTCACCAGGATGACCCACAATCATCTGGCATCGAGCGGCGGCCGCTGGGCGTTGGGAATGCCCACCGCTGAGGGGGCATCGCCCGATGTGCCGGTGCAGGGGCCAGCGGAGCTTCTGTCGACGGCATCGCAGGGCTATATGAATAAAGGCCAGAACGACAATGCGGGCTTTCTCAGCATGATAGAGGGCAAAGCGCGGCAGACCCACCAACACCTTATCCGGGCGCTCGGTGGATGCGACCTGTTGGTTTACGGCGAGCTGGACGGCAGCCACAGCCAGTGGAGTTCCATGCAGCAGAATGCCGGCCAATTGTTTTCCGCTTCGTCGGCCAGCAAGTCGTGCAACTGTTTCAGCGTCCATAAAAGCAATGGGAGTATGCACAAACTCCTTGGCGAGGGCACAGGATGGATAGCCATCAAGAGCAACAATGTAAACGCCGTTTTCGTGCATGTTCCGAATGCCATCGCGAAAAGTGAATCGGATACTGTTAATTTCTACAGGGCGATCAACAACCACCTGATGCATTCGGGGGCTGGCCAGATCGATATTATTATGGGGGATACCAACCAGCCCAGGGATGGATTTACCCAGGGAGCGGCAAGCAAAGCCGTAGGGCAGGTATTCGCCGATGCGCATCCAGGTACAACCATACAGCCCTACGATTCATATCAAAGAAGCTTTGGCGGCACTAATAGTACTGGTACGAGTAAATACGATGTGGCGGTGTACAACACCGGTACTGTAAGAGTTGGCAATATGATCTACCTGTCACAGTGCACACCGGTATCGGATCAGAGCAGCAGGCATGTCGCGGCGGTTACCGATCATATGGGTATTGGTGTAGAGGTAACAAAGTAGCCGATAGGAAGTGCTGCGCGGCTGGGTATTTTATGTTTGCTGGAGGGATAGGACCGGGCACTGATAAGTGCCCGGTTCAAGTAGTGTGACTATATTGTGGCCGACGATGTTTCCGGACGGGACGTTTCCTGTGGATCTGGCCAGGCCCGGCTGGAAACTATAGCTGGCGAACTTACGGCACAGCGTTGGCTTTGACTGTGGCCTGGAATTCCTTGACCTGCTGTTCGTCATTCAATGTCAGGGCGGCGGTGAGAGTGACTTCCGTATCCACGCTTGGTTGGGTGACCCTGCCGGTTTCGCCGTGAATACTGATTATCGACGGATTTGATGAGCTCCAACTGATGGCGCTGGCGTAGGCGCTACTCGTCGGCAGGAAGAGGTCTTCGCGTACAGTGCTGAGGTCGCCCAGATCCAGCAGGTTGACCGCGGACGACAGCAGTTCGCTGTTGGGTTTGGGTGTTATATCCATAAACTGGATTTCCTCCGCGGAGAGGGCGCTGTCGTAGATCTTCAGTTCGTCGATCAAACCATTGTAGGGTGTATTCCAGTAGTTGACGCCGAGAGCGAATTTGCCGGTGGCGCCAGTGAAGAAATCATTCAGGGTGCCTCCAGAGAATTTCTGTACACCATTCAGGTAAACATTGACCTGCCCTTGTTTTACCGCAAAGGCCATATGAGTCCACTCCCCAGTGGGAATGCGTTCACCGGCAGAACCATCGAACCACTGTTCACTGCCGCTCCAGACCATGGTGTTGTCGTCCCAGCTCTGGGGTAGGAAGCTGATCCAGCGGGTGGAGTAAGGAATGCTGCCGCTGTCCAGCTGCTCGTCCACTGCACCGAAGAAGGCCGTGGTGGAGGTGCTGATGCTGGTGGGATTGGCCCAGAAGGATACGGTGTACTCGTAGTTGTCGATCAACTTTTGCGGCAACAGTACGCCATTGGTGCCATTCAATTGTAGGGCCTGGCCGCTTTGGCCAGTGCCGTAAGTGATATTGCCAGAGTTCCAGATACGGTCGGCTGTAGCAGTCCCGGTGCCAAAGCGGCCGAGGGAATCCGCAAGGTCATTTTCAAAGGTGAAGTGGGCGCTGCGGTTATAGGGCAGCCGCTGCGGCACTTGTACGGTGAAGGACTCGCTGAGGGTCTCGCCGTTCAGGCTGATGATGGCGGTGAGGATGGCGCTGGCGTCGCCGCTGCCGACATTCGGGCGGGTGACACGGCCGTCGCTGTTGATCACCAGCTCGTCACTGCTGCTCCAGTCTATTTCCGCTGCGAGGTTACCGCGTTCGGGCAAATCGAGGGCGCTGTCCTTGGCTATGGCGGGTTGCTTCAGGTCCGCGGCGATATCCGCCAGCACTTCGCCGGTACTGCGGGGTGTCATGCGGCTGCCCCAGATGGATTCGCCCTGGCTGTTAAGCGCAGTGAATATCGGCACCAGCTCGCCGGCGCCGTTGTTCCATTGCCACTGCATTACGCCGCGATAGTTTTTGCTTTCGCCATCGACGGTGAGCTCCAGGTCGATGCGCTTCGGATCGTCCGCGAAAAGCGTGTAACGGCCACTGGCCTCGCCGGTAATGCTGCCGTCTTCGTCCAGAGTGATGTACAGGCTTTCCCTGGCGGTGCGGTTGATGTCCTTGCCGTGATTGATGAACTTGTAGTTCCCCGGCAGGTCTCCGGCGTCCACGACGTTATTGCCGTCGATGGGCGCGTAACGGTGGGGCGATACCACCGGCCAGCCGTCGACGTTGATAAACATTTCGTGCACGCGGATCGCGTGCTGCTCGCCCCGGTTGGGGAAGCGGGTATGGGCAATCAGGAAATGCCGGCCGGTATCGGCATCGTAGTAGGCGGAGTTGTGACCTGGGGACAGATAGCCGCGGCCGGGCTCCGGGTCGCCTGGAGCGGATTCAAACTCAAAACCACCCATCAGCTTGACGCCGTAGGGCGTGATGCTGGATAAGCCCCCGCGAGCGGCGACCATATCCCGCCCCTCGGCATCAAGGAAAGGCCCGTCGGGGTTGCGCGAGCGGGCTACGCGGATATTGTAGCCGTCGGTGGAAACGTAGCCGCCGAAGGACATGAACAGGTAGTAGTAGTCGCTCTCCGGGCTGTAGAGCATGTAACTCCCTTCAATGGCGCTGTGGTTGCCTCCGGCCAGGTGTTTGCCGTAACCCTGGCCGGGTTGGGGCATGGCGGTGGCCTCGTTCATTTCCAGGATAAAGATGCCTCCGGAGTAGGAGCCATAGGTCATCCAGAGTTTGCCGCTATTGTCATAGAAGACATCTGGGTCAATGGTATTTGGATGAATAGTGGGGTCGTAGCTCTCGACGCCCTCGGGACCGTAGCCCTCGGTGATTTCTCCGGCGGTCATGCCGGAACGAAGGAAGATGCCGAGATCGATATAGGGCCCCTCGATACTGTCGGACGCCGCCACGCCCAGGTAGGAGCGGGGCAGGTTGCAGTCACCGGCTTCGCTTTCGGGGTTGGCGCAGTGGTTGTAGTAGAAGTAGTAGCGTCCGTCATTCAAGCTGATAACGTCCGCGGCCCAGGAGCCCTGGTGGCCTACCCACTCGATCCCTTCGGATACCTCGCTGGCGTAGGTATTGAACAGTGGGTTGGTATCGTTCGCCCCCTCTGCAACCCTCTTCCAGGTCATTAGGTCGGTGGATTTGGCGGCGGCCAAGTGGGAACCGAAGACATAGAAGGTGCCGTCCTGGTCGCGGATCACCGAGGGGTCGTGAACCGCCATATCGTTGTAGCTGATGGCCGCAGCGTTTTCGGTCGGGCCCGGCAGATCTTCGGCTGGAGGCTGGTCGATAGGGGGTTCTCCCGCAGGAGTTGCACTTTCATTGGACTTGCCGGAGCCGTCGCAACCGGCAATGACGAGAACGCCCGCCAGTAACGCCATTACTGGTGTTTTCATGATTATTTCCCTTGGCACCCTTTCGTTATTATTAAGAATATCGTATTACAATATTATTGAGAGATAAATAAAGAGTAGAAATTGACCTAGATGAGATCAATTTGTGGACTAGCGGACCACTAAATGTCCCGATTTGTGACGTCTAAACCTTTTATAGTATATAAATGTGATAAGTTTGATCAAAGGAAGAAAATTGGGTCATAAATTCCAGTGGAGTGCTGACAAGATCGTGGGCAGGAAGTTGATGGCAGTCATGAAAGTCACAAAAGTTCTGCTCAATAATCATAAAATATAACAAAAAAGCGTTTTTTAACCATTGACGCCAAAAATTTTGCTGGATAATATGCCCAATTGTAATACAAATTAAAACCACGCAGGCTGTTTCAGTGGTAGTGGCCAGCTACCTGACCATGACAGCGACGGTGCGCGCCGCGGCCTCAGTGTGTACCGGATAATAATGGGAGAGGAGCAAGCGATGATCGAATCGCGTTTATTCCGCACGCCTGCCGTCGTACCCGCCACCCCGACAGGCTCCTGCGCCGAGCTGTTTGGCGGCGCCCTCCCCGATACCGAGACAGACTGTGTGCTCAGTGAGCGCCATTCCGACCTTGAAAGCCACCAACCTTTTTTGTGCGACAAAGCTGTTCAGTTGGCAACGGCGTTGCGCATGGGCGATGTTGGCAGGATCTCACGCTGATCTTGCGGGGCTGCAGCTAGCCAGGGCCCTGCAATTTCGGCAACAAAAATAAACTCAAATGGGAGATGATTGTATGTTCAAACAGCGTTTACTCTGTTCCTCCATAGCCACGGTAACCGCGCTGGGCGGCCTACAGGCTGCCCAGGCGCAGGATGCGGAACTGATGGAGGAGATCGTGATTACCGGTGTTCGCGCCAGTGTGAATAAGGCGATCGACATCAAACAGCAGGAAAAGCAGATCGTCGATTCCATCGTCGCTGAGGATGTCGGCAAGCTACCCGATAACAGCGTCGCCGAGGCCTTGCAGCGGGTCACTGGTGTGCAGATTGCCCGCCAGAACGGCGAAGCGTCCACTGTGCTTGTGCGCGGTCTGCCGGATGTGGTTACCACCGTGAATGGCCGCAATATCTTTACCACCACCGGCCGAGGCATCGCCCTGGCCGACATTCCCGCCGATTTGCTACAGCGGGTAGATGTCAAGAAATCTGCCAGTGCCGCAGATATAGAAGGCGGCATTGCCGGGGTCGTAGACGTTCATCTGCGCCGCCCCTTTGACTTCGATGACGGTTTTACCATTGCGGGTGGCTTGCGCAATGTGTACAGCGAGCAGGCCGAGTCCAACGACCCGGTGGGCAGCGTAACCATGAACAACAACTGGAGCAGCGGCAACAGTAATTTTGGCGCGATGTTTAGCGTGTCTTATCAGGACCGTGGTTACATGGACCAGGTGAATTTTGTGACGGCGCCTTTCGCCACTGAAATCACCCACCCCGATTCCGTCGAGCCGCCGATTGCCGGTGAGCCTACGCTGATCCCCAATGTGATCGGCTCCTATTTCCGCTATGGCGACCGCAACCGCACTTCCTATAACGGGGCCTTCCAGTGGAGCCCGAACGAGGACGCCGAGTACTATGCGGAGTTCTTCCATGTGGGTTACGAACAGGATTCCCAGTTGAATTTCTGGGTGCCGATTCCCTCCTGGGGTGGGCAGTTGGGCTATGTGACCGAATACAAGCCGGGCACCAACGTGGCCAAGGAATATGTGCGTGATGACGCGCCGGGCACCATCACCAGTAATCAGGCGTTTTTCAACAGTTCCGATACTACCCAGATTGCCTTCGGCGGCGAGTGGAGCTTTGACAACCTGACAGTGAGCAGCGACCTGGCTTACACCACCAGTGAGGCGGACAACGAATCCTTTATTCTGGATTTGGCCTTCTTTGCGCCGCGCATCACTTACGATTTTTCAAAAAATGGTAGCGGAGCATCAGACGTCACCATCGAAAATGCCGATGGCACGCCCTATGACCTGAGCGATCCCTCGCAGTATGTGCTGAACCAGTTCTTCGACCAGCGCAGTCGCCAAGAGGGGGATGAAATTTCCTGGAAAACCGATTTCAACTATGCGTTCGATCAGGGTGCCATTACTTCTCTGGATTTCGGTCTACGCCTGAGCCAGCGCAATGCCTTTAATCAGTCTGCGGATACCGGTGGCCGCCCGAATATTTCCGGTAGCACCGTGTTTTTGAGTGATTTTCCTGGCCTTGAGGACATGACGCCGTCGGGATTCCTGAGCGATGTGGTCAGCCTCAATACCTCCCAGTGGCTGACGCCAAATCGCGAATACCTTCTGGCCAATCGCACCGAGATTCGGGAGGCCCTGGGTTACGAGCCGCTGCCCGGGGGGCCGGAGTATATTCCCGAACTGTTTTTCGATAACGACGAGAACAACTACGCTGCCTACGTCAGCGCCAACTACGATGTATCACTGGGCGGCATGATACTCGACGGTCAGGTAGGCGCGCGCCTGGTCCGCCTGGAGTCGACGCTACGGGGCACCAGTGCCATTCAGGAGGATGGGGCTGTGGTACTGCAGAGCGTGGATTCCGATACAAGTACCACCAAACTGCTTCCCAATGCGAGTGCGCGCCTGGCCATACGCGATGATCTGTATCTGCGTGGAGCCATCAGTCAGACCATCACCCGCCCGGGTTTCGCGGATCTGAACCCTTCAACCGCCTATTTCCAGCCGACGCCCACACAGCCGGATTTCGGTACTGGCAACGGTGGTAACCCGGAACTGGACTCCGTCGAGTCCGGCAACCTCGATGTCTCCCTGGAGTGGTATTTTGCCGATTCCAGCTCGCTGACCGCCGGGCTTTTCTACCGCGATATCGACGGCTATATCCAGTTCTATTCCTCTCCGGAAATGCGCGACGGCGTACGCTACCAGGTCACCCGCCCGCAAAATACCGGTTCCGGTTCCCTGGAGGGGGTAGAACTGGCCTATACCCAGTTTTTCGACAACCTGCCCGGTTTCTGGTCCGGTTTCGGTATCCAGGCCAATGCCACCTTTATGGATGGCGAAGCCGAGTCCCCGCCCGATGCAGAGGGCAATACCGAGATGCAGAATCTGGCCAACGTTTCGGATGAGTCCTACAACCTGATTCTACTGTACGAAAAAAACGGCTTTTCTGCGCGCCTCGCCTACAACTGGCGCAGCGATTACTACTCCAGCTTTGACGAAGCCGGTGATCAGCCTGGTAACTCAGTGGTCGTGACCGATACGGATTCATTGGACCTGGCGTTGAACTACGATCTCAACGACAACTTGACCCTATCTGCGGAGGCCACCAACCTCACGGATTCGGTCTACAGTGACTACTTTGGTGGCGGCTCCAGTGCGGATGAGTCTCTTTACCCAAGGGACACCTTCGCTCGCGAGCGCACCTATTCGCTGGGAGTTCGTTTCCGGTATTAAATAAAATGGCAGCCCAAGGGGGCTGCTTTTTTTTTGCCTGTAGGAATGAGGTGGCTGCGGGACGACAGGAGTATTTAGCAAGATCTATCGCGGCCAACGGCCGCTCCTACGAGAAAGGCATTTTCCACTACTGTTGTAGGAGCGGCCGCTGGCCGCGATCGGCAGCCGCAATTGATTTGCTATAAATTGTAATACAAACAGGGGTTGAGGGTCTGGCCTGTGGACAGGCCGGAGAAGAGTACCCGACAACACAAGAAGTGCGTAGCGGCCAAGGCCGCAGTATGCACCGGATAATAACGAGAGAGGAACAAGCGATGATCGAAGCCGCGCTCACACCGCGTGCAGTTGCCATCGAGCCGTGCAATTCCTCCTGCGCTGAGCTGTGCACAGGCGCTCTCCCCAATACCGAGATGGGTTATGTGCTCAGCGAGCGCTATTCAGGCCCTGAAAGCCACCAAAGACTCCCACACCGTTTGTTTTGCCCTTGAGGGCCGGGCTGTGCGTGGGTGATGTTGGCGGGATTGCGTTCCGGGGCTGCAGGTAGGGCCCAAGGTTTCGGCAGTAAAATAATAAAACTCAGATGGAGATGAAAGTATGTTCAAACAACGTTTACTCTGTTCGTCCATAGCCACGGTAACCGCCCTGAGCGGCATGCAGGTGGTCCAGGCGCAGGATGCGGAACCGGTGGAGGAAATCGTAGTAACCGGCGTGCGCGCCAGTTTGGAAAAAGGCATCGAAATCAAGCGGGAAAAAATCCAGATAGTGGATTCCATCGTCGCCGAGGATATCGGCAAGTTCCCGGATAACAACGTGGTGGAGGCGCTGCAGCGGGTGACCGGTGTGCAGGTGACGGATCGCGGTGCGGGCGAAGTGAGCGGTGTATCCATTCGCGGCCTGACCGATGTGGGTACCACGATCAATGGACGACAAATATTTACCGCTTCTAGCAGAGATGTTTCCCTGCAGGATGTTCCCGCGAGTCTGCTGAGCGGCGTAGATGTGTATAAAACCCGTTCCGCCAGTCAACTTGAAAGCGGTATTGCCGGCCAGGTCGATATCCACACCCACCGTCCCTTCGACTTCGATGGCAGCAAGGTTTCCCTGGCAGGCCGCGGTATCTATCAGGAGCAGGCAGACTCCACTGATCCGAACCTGAGCGCACTATTCAGCAATCGCTGGGAGACTTCCGCCGGTGAATTCGGTGCTTTGGTAAACCTTTCCTACGCAGAGACCAATTTCCGAGACCAGAGTGTGACCGCCGGCGCAGGGGTGCTTTTTGTAGGTGCCGATGCCCCCGATGGCTTTGTGCCTTACCAGAGAATATTTAACGGCAGCCCGGAAGTTGGCGGCGAACAGGTCTGGCAGGAAGGCCTGGAAAAAGGGATGCCCTTCGCCCCAGGCTCTACCGTGAATATCAACGGTGAAGATGTGGAGTACCTGATCGGTCGCGACGCCGTGTTCGCAGTGGATGGCAGTGGCGAGCGCGAACGTCCGGCGGCGAATATCTCCCTGCAATGGGCACCTAACGATAGCTCCGAATACCTGTTCGAGGCCTTCTACAACGGCTATCGCAGCGAGCGATTCAACTCCCTGAACTTTACTTTTGTGGACTCTTGGGAAGACAGCTCTCACCTGCCCCGCGGCGGTGAGATAGAAGTCTTCGACGGTACCAATATCGTCAAAACCCGCGACGTGGCTGCATCCTACGGCTTTACTAGCGGCGACCTGCTGGTGGGCAAAACCGACAGCTATCTCTACGCCGTCGGCGGAAAATGGGACATAGGCGACAGACTGCAACTGAGATCGGAACTCAACTACCAGAAGAGCGAGTACAAAGAAACCTTCTTCGCTATGCGCGCCGAGCGGGTGGCCTATGGCCTGGGGGTGGACTTCAATGCGGGAGACGGTGTTCCGGAAGTGGAGTTCTACGACGACCCGAACACGGAAGTGGACGAAAGCAATCTCGCCGATGCCTCCCAGTGGAATGCGGCTCAGCTGTATGACCAAGGGGCCAGCAGAAAAGGCGATGCGTTCACCTGGACATTCGACGGCGACTTGGAGCTGGATTTGGGCGCATTCCACAGGCTCAGCTTCGGTGTACGCGCCGACAACCGCACAGCCAACGAGGCCAGTAAGGCCCAAGACGGCGGTATTCTCGGCGTTCCACTAGGAGATTTGGATCCGGGCCTCACTTATACCAGCCGTGGCTTCTTCGATGGCCGTGCAGACGTCGCCACCAGATGGGTGGTGCCCGACGGTCACCATATCGCCTCGAACGCCGGCACTTACCGCGAGATGTATGGGCTGACCAAGCAGCCGCTGGAAGAAACCTTTGAGATTGATGAGCTGACGACTTCTCTCTATGCCAAAGCGCTGTATGAGGCAGGCCCCTTCGATGGTGAAATCGGCCTGCGCTATACGCGTGTAAAAAGGGACATGGAGTTTTACGACGTGGAGTTCGAATCGGGGGAAGACGGGTATTTTAGTTCCGCATCTACCAGCGATGGCAAGCTACTGCCCACCCTGGTGGCCCGCTGGCACATCAACGACGATTTGATGGCCCGTTTTGCCTATACCCAGACCTTGCGACACCCGGGTTTCGCTTCCCTCAATTCCCATATTTCTTGGGGTGATGACGTGACAAACATTGGGCTCGCTGAAGCCAGCGGTGGAAATCCCGATCTCGAGCCCACCGAGTCGCAGAACTTCGACCTCTCTCTGGAGTGGTATTTTGCCGAGTCCAGCGCCCTCTACGGCACTCTGTTCCGCCGTAATATTGATGGCTTTGAGGTCACTTCGCGGCGGGTGGTCTGGCACCAGCCGGAGGGTGAAACGGAAGAGCGGCGTTTCGCGCTCACCCAGCCCACAAACAGCTCCGACGGCGTTTTGCAGGGCCTGGAATTGGGTGTTGTTTACTTCCCGGAGAATCTGCCGGACTTCCTTGATGGGCTGGGTGTACAGGCGAGTTATACGGCGTTGGATTCCGAGCAGAAGGTTGATGACTTCGACAATAACGGTGACAAGACCGGCCAGGTGGAAGTCCCCATGTTCGGTGTTTCCGACAGCTCCTACAGTGTCGTGCTCGCTTATGACAAGAGCGACCTGGATATGCGTCTTTCCTACGTGTGGCGCGATGATTTTCTGCACCACCACGAAGCGCGCCTGTTCGCCAACCCGGTGGGTGTCTACAATGGCGAGGAAACCAGCCTGGATTTCCAGGCCAGCTACAGCCCGATGGAGAACCTGACGTTCACCTTCGACGCAACCAACCTGTTGGACGACTACTACCAGAGCTATTACGAGTACCCGGATATCTACAACTTCGGCTCGTCCATCTACAGCCGCACCTTCGCACTGGGCGCGCGCTACTCCTTCTGATACAGCGCTACCACGCGGCACGTTTGAGGCAGCTTTTGGGCTGCCTTGCTTGTTTTTAGGAAGGGAACCGGTAAGCTTTTCGGTGGCAACGAAAGTGGGTAATTGGAGCCAGCTTGCTAACCCGATATCAGGTGTCAGATTTCCCGCGGGCCGCTATTTATTTTTCGCACGATAACGCCTTGTCAGTGCGCCGAGAGTGCCGACCACAAGCCCCGGAATCAGAACCCAGAAAAGTTCTGAAGATATCACTCGCAGCCCTTTTTCCGTAAAGAAGGCGCCAACCCCAATCGGGGAAACCTGGATAGGCCGGTAGGGAAGGAAAATCCTTTCCGAGCTGAACGGCCAATACAGGGCTACGCCGAGTCCGCCATTGGTCATCGCGTCCAGGATTGCGTGGGAGACGCTCGCCGCAAAGCATACGGCAAATACAGTCAGTGGCTTCGAGCGGATTTTCCGGTGAAAGAAGACTACCAGCAGGGAGATCGCTGCGGAAAACACCAGCGAGTGCGTGAATCCCCGGTGCCCCCATTGCGATTCGTAGGGAATGCCAAACTTAAAGGCAACAACGTCCAGGTCGGGAAGTACGGAGAGCGCGGCTGCGACGACGAGTAGTCGGATATTGATCGAACCGCTTTTAAAAGCGGCGTAAATCACAGCGGGAATGACGACATGGGAAAAGGCTGATGCCATCTTGCGACCTCGAATCTCCCGGTCTGTATTTCTGGCTTATACCTCTATTTGACGAGGTAGTCTGCAGGAAAGTCGTTATCCCTGTCCACTGCGATTTGGAGGCTGTACAGAACCCAATGGAGGGATGCCCTACGGCTGCGAAAGCCCGTGCGATTGGCGAGATCTGATCGCGGCCATGAGCCGCTCCTACAGCGGTTGGGATGTGCGGAGCGCATCCCAGAGATCAGCCGTTGCTGGGAAATGTAAACTGCACTCCCTCCCGCACCCCACTCGCCGGCCAGCGCTGGGTTACGCTTTTGCGTTTGGTGTAGAAGCGCACCGAGTCCGGGCCGTAGGCGTGCAGGTCGCCGAACAGGGAGCGTTTCCAGCCGCCGAAGCTGTGGTAGGCGACCGGTACCGGCAGGGGTACGTTGATGCCCACCATGCCCACTTTGATATTGTCGGAGAAGTAGCGTGCGGCCTCGCCGTCGCGGGTGAAAATGCAGGTGCCGTTGCCGTATTCGTGGGCGTCGACAATATCCATCGCCTCCTGCATGGTTTTCGCGCGCATCACACACAGCACCGGGCCGAAGATCTCGTCGGAGTGAATGGTCATTTCCGGGGTGACCTTGTCGAACAGGCAGGCACCCAGGTAGTTGCCGCTTTCGAAGCCGGGCACTGTCAGGCCGCGGCCATCCACCACCAGTTCAGCACCTTCCTCCAGGCCCTTGGCGATATAGCCTTCGACTTTTTTCTTGTGTGCGCGGGTGACCAGCGGGCCCATATCATTGCCGTTGTCCATGCCGTCGCCCACTTTTAATTTGGCGATCTGCTCTTTGAGTTTTTCGATCAGCGTATCGGCGGTGGCATCGCCCACGGCGACGGCGACGGAGATGGCCATGCAGCGTTCGCCGCAGGAGCCGTAGGCGGCGCCCATCAGGGCGTTGACCGCATTGTCCAGGTCCGCATCCGGCATTACGACGGCGTGGTTTTTCGCCCCGCCGAAAGCCTGTACCCGCTTGCCGTTGGCGTTGCCGGTGGTATAGACGTATTCGGCAATCGGCGTGGAACCCACGAAGCTCACCGCCTGTACGCGGGAATCGGTGAGCAGTGTGTCCACCGCCTCTTTATCGCCGTTGACCACGTTGAGCACGCCGGCGGGTATGCCCGCCTCCAGCCCCAGTTGGGCGATAAACAGCGCGGAGCTGGGGTCACGCTCCGAGGGCTTGAGCACGAAGGTGTTGCCGCAGGCGACGGCCATGGGCCACATCCACAGGGGCACCATGGCTGGGAAGTTGAACGGGGTGATGCCGGCACAGACGCCCAGGGGCTGGAATTCGCTCCAGGAATCGATTGCGGGGCCGACGTTTTTGCTGTGCTCGCCTTTTAATAGCTCCGGTATGCTGCAGGCGTACTCCACATTTTCGATACCGCGCCGCAGTTCGCCCATGGCGTCGTTGAATACTTTGCCGTGTTCGCGGGTGATGAGTTCGCAGATTTTCTCTGCATTCTCTTCCAGCAGGTCCTTGAGGCGGAACATGAGCCTCGCCCGCTTGATCGGCGGTGTGTTACGCCAGGCGGGGTAGGCGGCCTGGGCCGCGGCGATGGCTTCGTCAACGGTGGCCCGGCTCGCCAGGCATACGCGCGCGCTCACTTCATTGGTGGAGGGATTGGCAATGTCCTGATGGCGATCGCCTTCGCGGTTGACCTGTTCGCCGTTGATCAGATGGCCGATGGTGTTCATGGTTTTCTCCTTCGGATTTTTCCAGTTCCGAATTCGTTTTCGTGGGAGCGGCCGCCCCTACAGGTGTTTAATCCAGGCTGTGCAGAATTTCTGACAGGGTCTGCGCAATCTGGTCTATCTGTTCCGGTTGAATAATAAACGGCGGTGCCACGGCGATGGTATCTCCGGTCCAGCGCAGCAGTACACCGCGCCGGTAGGCCTCCAGCACCACTTCCATCGCGCGTTTGCCGGGCTCGCCGTCGCGGGGTTGCAGTTGGACTGCGCCGGCCAGGCCGTAGTTGCGAATGTCGATCACATGGCGCTCGTCTTTCAGGCCGTGCAGGGCGTCCTCGAAATGCGGCGCCAGTTCCCGGACCCGCGCGAACAGGTTTTCCCTTTCGTAGATATCCAGGGTCGCCATGGCCGCGGCGCAGGCCACCGGATGCGCGGAATAGGTATAGCCGTGGGCCAGTTCGGGAATATGTTCCGGTCCCTGCATAAAAGCGTCATAGATGCCCTCGCGGACAAACACCGCGCCGAGTGGAACGGCGCCGTTGGAGATACCCTTGGCGGTGGTCATGATATCCGGCTGTACGCCGAATTCCTGCGCGGCAAACGCGGAGCCGGTGCGGCCGAAGCCGGTGATTACTTCGTCGAAGATCAGCAGGATATGGTGCTGGTCGCAAATTTCCCGCAGGCGCTGCAGATAGCCTTTCGGCGGCAGTATCACCCCGGCGGAGCCGGCGAAGGGTTCCACCATCACTGCGGCGATATTTTCCGCCCCCTGGAGATTGATGATATCCATCAGCCGCTCGGCCATGTCCGTGCCGCCGTGTTCCGGCAAGCCGCGGGAAAAGGCGTTTTCCGGTAAGAGGGTATGGGGGAGGTGATCCACGTCCAGCGCCGGGCCGAAGGTTTTGCGGTTGCCCACCATGCCGCCCACGGAGATGCCACCGAAGTTCACCCCGTGGTAGCCCTGGGCGCGGCCCACCAGGCGGTTCTTTTCCGGCCGCCCAGCGACGCGCCAGTAGGCGCGGGCGATTTTCAGCGCGGTGTCCGCGGCCTCGGAGCCGGAGTTGCAAAAGAAGACCCGGTTCAGATCGCCCGGCGCTATGTCCGCCAGGCGCCTGGCCAGCTTGAACGCCAGCGGGTGACCGAATTGGAAGGCGGGAGAGTAGTCGAGGGCGGTGAGCTGCTGGGCTACCGCGTCGGCGATTTCCTTGCGGCCGTGGCCGGCGTTGCTGCACCAGAGGCCGGAGAAGCCGTCCAGCACCGAGCGGCCGTCCGCCGTGGTGTAGTGCATGCCCTCGGCGCTGACAAACAGCCGCGGTTCGGACTTGAAGTGGCGGTTGCCGGTAAACGGCATCCAGTGGGCGTCGAGTTCCTCGTTGCTCAAACCGGCGCGAATGTCGATCTGGGCCATGATTAACCTCTGTTTTTGTTTGCTTGAGGTGAGTCTAGGGGCGGTTAATAAAGTTTACAATAGTCGAATGATTGTTCGGTTATAGACTCGAATGACTGGGATGTGTTCGCTCCCCTCTCCCCTCCGGGGAGAGGGGTTGGGGGAGAGGGGAAGGCGTTGCTGGGAGCCCCCTCCCCCAGCCCCTCCCCCGCAAGCGGGAGAGGGGGACCAAAGCGGGAAGCTTTGCCGTGCGTTAAATATATTAATCGACCGTTGCGGACTGATATTCCTGCAAAACCGCCAGAAAGGCATCGCCAAACCGCTCCAGCTTGCTGTCGCCCACCCCGGAGATGGCCAGCAGTTCCTCCGGAGTTTGCGGCTTGGCGCTGGCCATTTCACGCAAGGTTGCATCGTGGAAGACCACATAGGGCGGCACGCCGTTTTCTTCCGCCAGTTGCTTTCGGCAGGCGCGCAGGGCCTCCCAGAGAGGTTCGTCGGCGGCGGTGAGTTCCGTCGCCGGGGCGGAAGCCCTGCGCGTTTCCGCGCGGGCGGCTTTGGGCGGCAGCTTGCGCAACTGGATGGATTCCTCGCCGCGCAGCAGTGGGCGACAAGCTTCGGTCAGCCGGACGCTGCTGAATTCCCCCTCCACCTCCAGGTAGCCGCGCACCACCAGTTGACGGACAACACCTCGCCACTCGACAGCGGATAGATCCGTGCCTATGCCATAGGTGGAGAGGTTCTGGTGGCCAAACTTGCGCACCTTTTCGTTTTCCGAGCCGCGCAGTACGTCGATCACGTGGGCGGCGCCGAAGCGCTGGCCGGTGCGGTAGACGCAGGACAGTAGTTTGGCCGCCGCCTGGGTACCGTCCCAGGTCTGCGGCGGTTCCAGGCAGGTGTCGCAGTTGCCACAGGGCTCCGCAAGTTCCTCGCCGAAATAGCGCAGCAGGGCTTGGCGACGGCAACTGGTGATTTCGCACAGGCCGAGCATGGCGTTCAGTCGCGCTCGCTCCTGCCGCTTGTGTTCCTCGCTGCCCTCGGAGGATTCCGCCATCTGCGCCAGCTTCACCACGTCCTCCAGGCCGTAGAGCAACAGCGCGGTGGCCGCTTCGCCGTCGCGCCCGGCGCGGCCGGTCTCCTGGTAGTAGGCCTCGACACTCTTGGGTAGATCCAGGTGGGCCACGAAGCGCACGTCCGGTTTGTCGATGCCCATGCCGAAGGCGATGGTGGCGACGATGATCACGCCTTCTTCGCGCAAAAAGCGCCGCTGGTGTTCCGCGCGTAGCGGCGCGGGCAGGCCGGCGTGATAAGGGAGGGCGGTAAAGCCCTGCTGGCACAGCCAGTCGGCGGTGTTCTCGACTTTGTTGCGGGACAGACAGTAGACGATACCGGCGCTGCCCTGCTGTTCCGCGCGCAGGAATTGCAGCAGCTGGCGGCGGGGATTGTCCTTCTGGGCGATACGGTACTGGATATTGGGGCGGTCGAAGCTGCTGACAAAATGTCGCGCGCCTCTTTGTTCCTGCAGGTCCAGGCGGTGGGCGATTTCCCCCCGGGTGCGCGCGTCCGCGGTGGCGGTGAGGGCGATGCGCGGTACGCTGGGGAACTGCTCGTGCAGGCAGTTCAGATGCAGGTAATCGGCGCGGAAGTCGTGGCCCCACTGGGATACGCAGTGGGCCTCGTCGATGGCGAACAGCGACAGTTCAATTCGCTGTAGCAGTTCCAGAGTGCGCGGCTGCAGCAGGCGCTCCGGGGCCAGGTAGATCAGGTCCAGCTCATTGCGCAGCAGCGCGCCCTCGATGGCCTGGGCCTCGTCGAAGGGCAGGGAGGAGTTGAGGAATGCCGCGTTGACCCCCGCGGCCCGCAGCGCTTCCACCTGGTCCTGCATCAGCGCGATCAGCGGCGAGATCACGACCCCGCAGCCGGGCCGCGCCAGCGCCGGGATCTGGTAGCAGAGGGACTTGCCGCCGCCGGTGGGCATCAGTACCAGCGCGTCCCCGCCGGTCATCAAGGTGTCGATGATCTCCCGCTGCGGGCCGCGGAAGGCGCTGTAGCCGAAGACGTGTTCGAGGATTTGTTGTGGGTCTTGTGGGATGTTTTGCATGGGGGTGGAGTATAACGTTTTGGTGGCGGGAGCTGGCGATGTTTGCGGGTTATTACCCTGTAGGAGCGGCCGCTGGCCGCGATCGGCATTTACTAGGTAGCGAGGCCGATCGCGGCCATGGGCGGATGGCCGCCCCGCCGCTCCTACAAAGAGAAAGGGCAATGGAACCCCTTCACAATTTTGTCGCCGTTTTCCTTCTGGAACAAAAGAGAGCACCTATAATCGGCGGACCATAGTCATAGCATGGATAACGCTATGCGTGCCCCGATAACACTCTCTTTGCTGTTGGCAGTTGGTCTCGCCGGATGCGCGACCACGGCGCCCCGTCACTCCCTGGTGCAGTCCGCCCTGGCGGACACCCATCTCGGCTGGCAACCGGCGCCGAAAAATCAACTGTCTTTCTCTGTCGCCACTGCCAGTGGTATCGCGCGGGTGGAGCTGCGCCCGCTGCCGGCGGACCTACAGGTCCTGACTTTGCATCTGCCCGGAATGCGCCGGGTGGAAGGAGTGCAGTGGTTGGGGGGCGACGGTGACAATAAGCAGCTCTACGACGGCGCCAATGGTCCCGAAGGCGTCAGCCTGCAGCCGCAGGGCCACGGCTTCCGCCTGCAGATCTCCGGGGAGGCACTCGAACTGGTGCGCGGCGGCGGGGTGCTGACTGTTATCGATGTTTATCGGGGCTGATGCCGGGAACGCGGAGCTCCAGCTCCGCCCCTGATGCGGAGCTGGAGCTCCGCGTTCCCGGGGCATCAAATCCCAGGCCCTGGGGTCGAATCAGGTAGAGCTTCGGCCAGTATTTCCCCGTCACCCAGAGCCCGTTGCGCTTTTCATCCCAGGCGATGCCGTTGGCGACAACGTCCGGGTGGCGACTCTCCGGCGCCAGGGATCGCAGGTCGACCAGCCCGCGCACTTCGCCGCTGGCGGGATCGATGGCGATGATGCGCGAGTCCTGCCAGATGTTGGCCCAGATCAGCCCCCGCACATATTCCAGTTCGTTCAGGCGCGTCCACTCCTCCCCGCCGCCGTGCACTTTTAAGCGCCGCTCGACTTCGAAGGTGTCCGGGTTGCGAAAGGTGAGTTCGTCGGAGCCGTCGCTCATAATCAGCTGCTCGCCGTCGCTGGCGAGCCCCCAGCCTTCGCCCGAGTAACCCAGTTTGTTCACGGGGGCGAGGTCTTTGCGGCGATAGACCTGCAGTTCGCCGGCCCTGTAAGTGAGCAGGTACAGTTTGTCGCCGTGCACCGCCAGGCCCTCTGCGAAGCGGTTCTCAGCCAGCCATTTGCGCCTTAGGGGATTGCCGCCGGGGTCGGTATACTCGGCCAGCCAGGAGCGCCGGTAGAGCCCGCTGCTCTCCCACCAGCGCTCGCCGTCGAAATAGAGACCCTGGGTAAAGCGATCCGCCGGGCGGCTGCGCTCACCCAGCAGTTCGAACGGGGTTTCCGGCAGCGGAGCCGCCGCGGCCAGGGCCGCAACGGGCGCCAGCGCCAGCAACAGTGCTTTCAGTATTCGCATTGGAAAATTATGACCAGAGTAAAAACCTTTATCACCTTGACCCTTTTGGGCGGGCTGGCGGTGGTGCTGCCCATCGCTATTTTCATTCTGCTGTTCCAATGGCTGTTTGGCCAGATCAGCGAACTGGTGGCGCCGGCCACCCAATGGATGGAAACCCACACGACGATCAAGGATACCCTCGCCCAGCTGGCGGTGATAGGGCTGATTCTCGGCGGCTGCTTCCTGATCGGGCTGGTCGTCAAGACTGGGGTGGGGCGCTGGATGCACAATCAAGTGGACCGGTGGCTGAGCCGCCTGGCGCCCGGCTACAGTACCATCAAGGACCTGGTGCTGCAGTTTATCGGTGGCGGTGGCGAGGGGGTGCTGTCCGGGCCGGTGGCGCGGGTGCGCATTCACGGCGCCGACAACCCGCTTTCAGTCACCGCCATCGTCACCTCCCGGCACGCCAATGGCGACTACACCGTGTACGTGCCCACAGCGCCGGTGCCCACTTCCGGTTTCGTGTTCCATGTGCCGGCGGACTGTGTTGAGATCCTGCCCAATGTGACCGTGGAGGCGGCGATGAAGTCGATTGTGGCCTGCGGTTCCGGCAGCGGCAGTTTGCTGGCCTCGACCGCACCGGAGGCTTGACGGTGCGGGGGAGGTCTTCCACCACTCCGACCCACTATTGATCGCGGCCAACGGCCGCTCCTACAGGGGAAGTTCAATTTCCCTTCTTTTTGCCCAGGGCGCGAATGGCAAAGCGCGCCGGGTGCAGTGCCTTTACCAGATCGCAACTGACCGGCATCACTTCCCCGCACAGCCAGGCGGTGAGCACCTCCGCCGTCAGCGGCGCATAGGTGAATCCGCGGGAACCCAGTCCGCCGAGGACGAACAGGTTCCGCTGGTAGTCGGCGGTCTGCGCGATCAGCTGTTTGCGGTTTTTTCCCAGTGCCGCGTAGGTGTTGTTTAGTGATTCCCAGTCGGGCACAGGCCCGGTCACCGGCAGGTAATCGGGGGTGGCGGCGCGCACCGCGGCGCGGCCCTGCATCGGGCCGGTGGAAAACTCCCCGGCTATCTGTGGCAGCAGCTCGGCCAGGTTGGCCAGGTTTTCCCGGTGCTCCGATTCGCGCAATTCGGTCTGTGTTTCCTTTAACTTGAAAGTGGCACCGAAGGTGTGGCGGCCGTGAAAAGCGGGGGCCAGATAACCCTCGCCGCAGAGCACGGTTTCGAGCTTCTGCGACTGTTGGCCTGCGGCCGCGCTGGAAACCTGGCCGCGAATGGGGCGGAGGGGCAGGGGACTGGTTTGAGCAAACTGTGTCATACCGTTGGCGGTGCAGACAACCACCGCGTCTGCTGAAAATTCTTCGTTATCGATGTAGGAGCGGTCCGGCCGGGAGCGGTCCGGCCGGGAGCGGTCCGGCCGGGAGCGGCCGCTCCTACAGGTTTTCAGCAACCACCCGTTTTCTCGTTGCTGCAGTTCCTCGATTGCCGTATTGCAATGCAGTTCGATATTTTCGTGCCGCAGCAGCGTCGCGCAGACTTTTTGCGGTTCCAGCCAGCCGGCGGAGGGGAAATACAATCCGCCGAAATCCAGTGGCAGGCCGGCGATTCTGCCGGCTTCGACTGCGTCCACGGCCCGGGCCAGCTCCCCGGCCCGGTGAAAGTCGAGCCACGCGGCGACCTGCCGCTGCAACTCCCGCTCTTTGTCGCTCTGCGCCAGTTGCAGCAGGCCGCAGAAATGCGCCGCATCCGCGCAGTAATTGCGGTAGTAGCGCAGCGCGAACAGCAGCGCGTGGAGGTTGAAGTCGCCGTTGGGGCCGGGCTTGGGAGACAGTTTGGCGTAGAGGATGCCCTGGTCATTGCCGGAGGCCCCGCTGCCGGGCTCCGGGCCCTGCTCGAAAACCCTGACCTTCCGGCCGCGTTCCGCCAGGGCGCGGGCGGCGGTGGCGCCGGAGATGCCGGCGCCGATAACGGCGATGGTCTGCTGTGAGGACGGTTCGCGGCCAGCGGCCGCTCCCGGCCGGACCGCTCCCGGCCGGACCGCTCCTACAAGGGGGGGAACAGGCTGTAGGAGCGGCCGTTGGCCGCGATCGGACTCGCTGTCTGGCAAATGCCAGGGAGTGGAAGTAATTTCGGCAGGCCCGGTTTTTTCCAGTACACCCCGCAACATCTCCCGCTTGCGCCCGTAACCGGGTACCTTCTCCAGCCCAAAACCGGCGTCCTTCAATCCGCGCTTGACCAGGCCCGCGCAGGTAAAGGTGGCGAAAGTGGCTCCCGGTTTGCTGAGCGCGGCCATATTCCCGAACAGTTCCGGTGTCCACATGGCCGGATTCTTGGCCGGCGCGAAACCGTCCAGGAACCAGGCGTCGACAAGCCGGTCGCTGCGCTCGTCCTCCAGGCAGAGGGAGCGGAGCGCTGCGCTGGCCTCGCCGATCACCAGGGTCAGGCAGATACGCTCGAAGTGCAGCCGGTGCACACCGGCGGCGAGCAGGGGCGGGTAATCCCGCAACAACTGCCCGGCCAGCGGCTGAAGCTGCGGCCAGAGATCGAGGGCGCGTTGCAGGTCTGCGCTGTGGAGGGGGTATTTTTCCACCGAGATGAAATGCAGGCGGGCGCTTGTTGGCGCTGTGTCCAGCCACAGCTGCCAGGCGGCGAGGAAATTCAGGCCGGTGCCGAAGCCGGTTTCGCCGATGGTAAAAACGGCGCCTTTCGGCAGCTCCGCCCAGCGCTCGGGCAGCCGGTTCTGTTGCAGGAAGACGTAGCGGCTCTCTTCCAGGCCCTCTTGCGGAGAAGAGCTGCTGGAGAAGTAGATATCGTCAAAGGCGCGGGAAAGGGGCTGGCCGTCGTCGCGCCACTCGATATCCGCGTGAAGTTTGTCTTTGCTCACTGGCTCAAGCCGAACTCGCGCATCACCTGGGCACACCACTGGTCGATGCGCTCGTCGGAGAGCTCGAACTCGTTTTCCTCGTCCAGGGCCAGGCCGACAAACCGGCTGCCGTCCTCCGTCAGTCCCTTGGATTCCTCGAACTGGTAACCCTCCGCGGGCCAGTAGCCCACCGCCCGGGCGCCCAGGGTCACCACCTGCGCATGCAGGTAGCCGAGAGCGTCCTGGAACCACTGCGGATAGCCCTCCTGGTCGCCGAGGCCGAACAGGGCCGCTGTCTTGCCGTGCAGGTCGAGCAGGGCCAGCTCGTCCCAGCAGTTTTCCCAGTCCTCCTGCAGTTCGCCGTAATCCCAGGTGGGGATACCGAAAATCAGGAAGTCGTAGTTCTCCACTGCGGCGATATCGCCGTCGGCGATATTGTGCAGGTCCACCCACTCGGCGCCGAGGCGCTCGCGGATTTTCTCCGCGGCCATTTCTGTGTAGCAGGTGCTGGAGCCGTAAAAGAGTCCGATCGGTGCGTGCATGGTCAGTCTTTATTGCGCTTCGGGAAATCCCAGTTGCCGCCAGGCTTCGTAGACGACCACGGCGGCGGCGTTGGAGAGGTTGAGGCTGCGGCTGTCGGCGCGCATGGGGATGCGCAGTGTGTGCTCCGCGCCCACGCGGGCGAGGAATTCCGCCGGCAGGCCGCGGGTCTCGGGGCCGAAGACGATAACGTCGCCGGGCCGGTAATCTATTTCCGCGTGGTTCCGACGGCCCTTGGTGGACAGCGCCAGCACCCGCGCGGGTTGCTCCGCATCCACAAAGGCCTGCCAGTCCCGGTGGCGTTCCACACGGCTGTACTCGCGGTAATCCAGCCCGGCGCGGCGCAGCCGCTTGTCGTCCATGGCGAAGCCCAGCGGCTCAATCAGGTGCAGCTCGGCGCCGGTATTGGCGCAGAGGCGGATGATATTGCCGGTGTTTGGGGCGATTTCCGGTTGATAGAGGACGATTTTGAACATGGAGCCCTGAGCGCCTGTTTGGAATCTTGCACTGAGTTATCAGGCCGGGTGCGGGGCCTTTTTCCGGGACGTTGACTTGGGCCATCCATGGCCCTCGCCCTGCGGGCTCCTCCGGCGTCCAAAACGGCAATCCTGCCGCTTTGTCTGCGGCCAGGGATGGCCGTGGAGAGCGTACAGGGACGTATTTAAGGGGGGCGCCCAGCCCGTGTCCCGGAAAGAGGCACCGTACCCGGCCCCGGCACTGAGTATCGATGACTGAAGACTTCAAACAGGCTCTGATTTGGTGGCCAGGACGGGGAGTGGACCCCCCGTAAATCGGCGCGGATTATTTCACAGTTGCGGGGGCGAAGTCTCCTCGCAGTCGATCTCCACCCCCAGTTCGTCGGCGATCTCGTCCAGTTCGTCGCGCAGGCCGTCGAGATCCATATCCTCCGCCACGCCGATTGTGCATTCGGCGGTAAACAGCGGCTCGCCGCTGCCGGGCACACTGCTGCAGCCGGTTTCCAACTGCTCCATATTGATCTGGCGCGCGGCCAGGGCGCGGGAGATCTCCCGCACAATACCGGGGCGGTCGTTGCCCACCAGTTTCAGCTTCAGGATCTGGAGGGGGCCACCTGCCACCGCCAGCGACTCCTCGACCTGAATCCTGTAACCTTCATCGGCGAGAGCT
The DNA here is from genome assembly GCF_014191725.1 of Microbulbifer rhizosphaerae. Taxonomy (GTDB): domain Bacteria; phylum Pseudomonadota; class Gammaproteobacteria; order Pseudomonadales; family Cellvibrionaceae; genus Microbulbifer; species Microbulbifer rhizosphaerae. The sequence goes on along the minus strand of NZ_JACHWZ010000006.1, from coordinate 173,857 downwards.
TCCAGGGCTTCCCGCAGCCCCTGACAGGCGTCCGCGGGCACGCTGACGCGCAGGATACCGGCGAACTTGCCGGCGAAGTGCGCCATGCGGCTGTCCTCCCAGTTGCCGCCGTTTTCCGCCACCGCGGCGGAGAGTTTCTCGACTACGCCGGGCTTGTCATCGCTGATCAGGGAGATTACGAGATGCTGTTGCATGGGGTATTCCTTAGCTGCGGGGTGTGGTTACACTGTGCTGCATTGTAGCGACTGGCGCTTTACCTGATAACTCCATCGGGCTGCCTGAAACTGGGAACCCGTACCGACCGCACGCAGTCCCTGCAGGATAAGATCGACAGTGTGGAATCGAAGCTGGATTCATAATCAATAAAAACGGAGACTCTATGAAAATGCAAAAATGGCTGGGAGCACTACTGTGCTCCGCAATGATTGTCGGTACCGCTCAGGCCGCCAGCCTGAAATCAGCGGTCGGCGGTGACCACCGCACTCCCGCCTATGCGGAGAGGGACCAGTACCGCCACCCTGCGGAGACGTTGGAATTCCTGGGTATCGAACCGAATATGACAGTGGTGGAGATCTGGCCCGGCGGCGGCTGGTACACGGAAATTCTCGCCCCCTACCTGATGGAAAAGGGCACCTTCTACGCCGCTCACTTCCCCGCGGATACCAGCTCCGATTACTTTCGCAAATCCCGCACCGCCTTCGAGAAGAAAATTGCCGCCGATAAAAAGGTCTATGGCAGTATCCGGCTGACCGCCTTCGATCCCGCCGGCGGCAGCGAGATTGCGCCCGCCGGCAGCGCCGACGCGGTGCTCACCTTCCGCAATGTGCACAACTGGATGCGTGGCGACAACGAACAGAAAGCCTTCGAGACCTTCTTTGCCGCGCTGAAGCCCGGCGGTGTGCTGGGTGTGGTGGAGCACCGGACCAAGCCGGGCACCAGCCGCGAGGATATGATGAAGAGCGGCTATATGACCCAGGACTACGTGGTTGAACTGGCGAAGAAGGCCGGTTTTGAGTTGGAAGCCACCAGCGAGATCAACGCCAACCCGAAAGACACCGCCGATCACCCGAAAGGCGTGTGGACCCTGCCGCCGTCACTGCGCCTGGGCGACCAGGACAAGGACAAGTACCTGTCGATCGGCGAGAGCGATCGTATGACATTGCGTTTCCGCAAGCCCGCCGCTGAGTAATAGTGAGTGGCCGGTGGTTGGTGGATAGTGGTTAGAATAGCCATCTTTAGCCACTGCCACCCCACTACTATGAAGATTCCCTACCGACAACTGGACTCCGGCACCCTGCAGAACCTCCTCGAGGAATATGCCACCCGCGACGGCACCGACTACGGCGAACGGGAGGCGAGCCTGGAGGACAAGGTGACCAGCCTGCGCCGGCAGTTGCAGTCCGGCGAGGTGGTGATCTGGTTCGAGCCGGGGGAGGAATCGGTCAACCTGGTGCTGGCGCGGGACCTTCCCATAGATGACTGAAATGCTGGTCGACAGGCCGGAAGGGAAGGCCGCGGCGCGTTTCCTGTTCGCTCACGGCGCCGGCGCGCCCATGGACAGCGAATTTATGCAGGCGATTGCTGCCGGTCTCTGTGCACGGGGTATCGAGGTGCTGCGCTTCGAGTTCCCCTATATGGCCGAGCGCCGCAACGGCGGGGGCAAACGGCCGCCCAACAAAATGGAAGTGTTGCTGGACTGCTATCGGGAACAGATCCGTGAGCTGGCCACCGGCAGGGAGAGGCTTCCGCTGTTTATCGGCGGCAAGTCCCTCGGCGGGCGGGTGGCGAGTCTGCTGGCCGCGGAGGAGTATCAGCAGGGTCGCATCGGCGGACTGGTCTGCCTGGGCTATCCCTTCCATCCCCGAGGCAAGCCGGACAAGCTGCGCACCGAGCATCTCTATTCCCTGGATTGCCCGGCGCTGTTTGTGCAGGGAACCCGGGACCCCCTGGGCAATTTCGACGAGGTGGCCGCTTACCGGTTGCCGGATTCCATCCGTTTCGAGTGGCTGGCCGACGGCGATCACGATTTCAAATCGCGCCGTGCCAGTGGCTTTACCCGTGAGCAGCACTGGCGGGCGGCGGCTACTGCTGCTGCGGACTTTATTCTGCGTTTTCCAGGATCGTAATGCGCTCCTCGGCGGCCAGCAGGGGAGTCAGCAGTGTCATCTGGGCGCGGCGTTCCTCGCTGGTGTACCAGTGCTGCCAGTGCAGTGTCGACTGCCATTTGGAGAGGGTAAATCGGCGCAGCGGATTGTCCTGCGCGCGATAGGTATGCCCCTCGATAAATCCCACGGTGCGGTAGGCGCGGGTCAGCAGCTGGCGCGCCGTCTCCTCGTAGGTACTCTCCATATCCTCGGCAATTTCCCGCTCGATCAAGACGTAAATCATTTTCCACTCTTCTTGGCTTGGATTTGGAAATTTTAGCCGGACTACCGCTTCCGCAGATAGGCAAATTGGCCGCGCATAGCGGCAAATAAGATGACGGTGTTGGGAAAATCCCGGACAATGGCCCCCATGAAGTCAGATCATATATTGGATGCCCGCGGCCTCCTGTGCCCGGAGCCGGTCATGATGTTGCACACAGCGGTGCGCAAAGTGGGCCCCGGCGAGGTGCTGCAAATGATGGCCACCGATCCCTCCACCCAGCGGGACGTGCCCAAGTTCTGCCAGTTCCTCGGCTACGAACTGGTGCAGCACGCGGAGGAAAACGACGAGTTTATCTACTGGATCAAAAAGGCCGAGCCTTAGATACTTTGTTTCAGGCAGGCTTGCCCTGACTCGTCATACCGGCGCAGGCCGGTATCCAGCCTTGTGGCGCCTGGATATCGGCCTGCGCCGGTATGACGAAGAGCATGTGGGAGCGAACCTTGTATTCACCCCACAGCGTTAATCAGGGAGAAGTCACCAGCGCCGCAATGGCCGCCAGCGCTTCCGGGTCTTCGGATTTGATCTTGTTGGCGATATGGTGTTGGAAGAAATAGCGAAAACCCTCCGCCTCCTGTGCCGGATAGAGGCAGTGATCGCCTGGGAGCACCGGCGTGGTTTCCACATTGTCGTGGTCGATCAGCATGCCGTGAATATCGCCGTTGGCATACAACCGCCAGCTGACGACCTCGGTGAGCGTGAGATTTTCCCGCTGCGCGTCCATAAACACCCCGTGGGTGCCGATGGTATCGGGGATCTCCTGTATCACTTCCTCGGCCCGGCTGTTTTCAAACTCGAAATACTCCGCCGCCGTCTCCAATTCGACGATTTTGTGGATGGGAGCATCGTGGAAGATCTCCTCGATGCCTGGATCGTAGTAGCCTTCGAAGCGCCCGTCCAAGGGATCCTTGATGTCCGGGCAGGGGACGATGGCATTCAACCAGGGGACGAGGCCGACGACCTCGCCATTCGCTTTGAGGCCCCAGCACAGGATTTTCAGGCTGTAGAGGTCTGAGCCGCTGGAGCTGTTGGAGTAGAGCATTTCCAAGCCGTCTAGCTCCGGCGAAAGGCGGATGAAGCGCCTGCTCGCAGAAGTTTCGATCGGCTCGCCGGTGAAGAGGTCAACCACGTTGCTGACGCTGTGGTCGGTCATAGAGCACCTCCTTGCAGGGCCGGTTGTGGTGCAGGAGGGCGTTGAACTGCTTATTCCCCCCTGGGGAACCCGGGACCGGGTGGGGGCCTGTTCCAGGTTCCCTGTGACTAAAGGTATATGCTGGTTTACCGAAATACAACTCGCCTCTTAGATCGGTTGGTTATCGCTGGCCTAGCTTTTGATCACAATGGTGGCGCTGGTATAGTTTGCCCGCGCTGATTTCTACGCCGGAGCGAATCTTGCCAGCCCTATCCATTACCGAAGCGGAATACCCAGTCACGGAGCGTATTGCCGGGGTGTTCAACCGCTGTTTTGCCGCTGCGCTCAATACCCGCCTGTGCGGGGGCTTCGAGGAGCCCTACTACCGGCCGGCGGGAGCGGCGTGCCCGCACCATCGCATCGAGTTCACCCGGGACTACCCGGCCAGTGCCCTGCACGAGGCAGCCCACTGGTGCGTGGCCGGGGAGCGGCGGCGCCAGTTGCCGGACTACGGCTACTGGTACGCCCCGGACGGGCGCAGCGCCGAGCAGCAGCGGGAGTTCGAGCGGGCGGAAGTGAAGCCCCAGGCGCTGGAGTGGATCTTCGCCCGCGCCTGCGGCCTGCGGTTCCGCGCCAGCGCCGACAACCTGCACAGCGGCCTCGGCCCCAGCGACGCCTTCAAGGAGAGCATCTGGCGGCAGGTGCGGAGGTATTGCGAGGAGGGGATGAACAGCCGGGCCCGGGGATTCGCCCTGGCCCTGGCGCGGGAGTTCGGGCGGCCGGACCCGATGGACCCGCGGCACTACCAACTGGCGGAGCTGGCATGAGCGCCACCTATCTGATCGACGCCTCCGTCTATATCTTCCGCTACTATTTCGCCCTGCCGCCTAACTGGGTGAGTCGCTCCGGTTATGCCACCGAGGCGGTCTACGGCTTCAGCAACTTCCTGCTCGAACTGGTGGCGCGGCGTCCGACGGCAATCGCCTGCGCCTTCGACGAATCCCTGGGCAGCTGCTTTCGCAACGAACTCTACCCGGACTACAAGTGCAGCCGGGCCCTGCCGGACGAGGCTTTGGCTTTCCAACTGGCGGCCTGCCGGGAGATGGCGGAGGCCCTGGGCATCGCCAGCTTTGCGAGTTCGCGCTTTGAAGCGGACGATATCCTCGCCACATTGACCCGGATCTGCCGCGAGCAGCGTCCGGTGATCGTCAGCCGCGACAAGGACCTGGGCCAACTGCTGGCCAGAGGCGCCTCCACGCTTTGGGACTTCGCCGCGGACAAGCAGATGGGGGAGGCCGATATCCTGGCTAAATTCGGTGTGCGGCCGGGGCAGATCGCCGACTACCTGGCCCTGGTGGGCGACAGCAGCGACGATATTCCCGGCGTGCCCGGCATCGGGCGCAAGACCGCCGCACGCCTACTGGAGGCTTTCGGCGACGTGGAATCCCTGCTCGCCCGACCGCGGGAGGTGGCGGCGCTGCCCCTGCGCGGCGCCACCGGTATCGCAGCGCGGCTTGAGGAACACGCGGCACAGATCCGGCTGGCCCGGCGCCTGGCCAGCTTGGAAGAATATGTACCGCTGGATATCGGCGCAGGGGCGCTGGTGTGGAAGCAGCCGGATATCGGGTTGGCCTGCGCCCTGGCGGAGGAATTCGGTATCGGCGGCCTGAATGGCAAAATCCGGCGCCTGGCGTCAGTGGAAATGGAGGCGGTGTGAGCGGACTGAAGATAGTCGCCGATGAGAATATCCCGGCGCTGGAGGAAACCTTCTCCGACCTGGGCGAGACAGTGCGCGTCCCCGGGCGCGGCCTGGAGCGCGGGCAGTTAAAGGATGCGGATATCCTGCTGGTACGCTCCGTCACCCGGGTGGACGAGGCGCTGTTGGCCGGCACCCCGGTGCGCTTCGTGGGCAGTTGCACCATCGGCACCGATCACCTGGATACGGACTGGCTGGAAGCCCAGGGCATCGCCTGGAGCGCCGCCCCCGGGTGCAATGCCAATTCGGTGGTGGAATACGTCTTCTGCGCGCTGGCGGCGCTGGGGGTCGACTGGGCGCCGCGGCTCAATAATAAAGAGGGGCGCCGCTTCGGCATCGTCGGCTGCGGCAATGTGGGTGGCCTGCTGCAGCGGCGCCTGCACGCGCTGGGCATCCCCTGCGCCGTCTACGATCCCTGGCTGCCGGACAATCCCGACAGTGCGGACCTGGAAACCGTACTGCGCCAGGAGGTGATCTGCCTGCACGCACCGCTGGTCAAAGGCGGTCCCCATCCCAGCCTGCACCTGATCGGCGCCGAACAGCTGGCGCAAATCGGGCAGGACGCGGCGTTGATCAGCGCCGGCCGCGGCGCGGTGGTGGACAATCGCGCACTGCTGCGGGAACTGCGGCGCGGCAAGCGCTTCCGGACGGTGCTGGACGTCTGGGAAAACGAGCCGGATATCCATACCGAATTGCTGGAGCTGGTGGATATCGGCACGCCGCATATCGCCGGGTACAGCCTGGATGGCAAGCTGGCGGGGACGCGGATGGTGCGGGAGGCGTTGGATCGGTCTGGCCTCGGTGTTGGGGAGCCTCTCCCTCCTGTAGGAGCGGCCGCTGGCCGCGATCGATGCAGCGAGAAGTTGCAAGTCCGATCGCGGCCAACGGCCGCTCCTACAGGGGTAGTCATCCACTCCCGGGTCGAGAACCTCCTGCTGCAAATCTACGACCCCCGCGCCGACGACCGCCGCCTGCGCGCCGCGGCACAGGGTGATCTGCCGATGGCGAAAGCCTTCGACCAACTGCGCCGGGAATACCCGGAGCGGCTGGAATTCTCCCACTACCGAATCGAAGATTCCGCCCTCAGCGAAGACGAACGGCGCCAACTGGCGATACTGGGGCTGCAGTGAAACTCAAGAGACTCGGACTGATCATCAACCCCTGGGCCGGTGTCGGCGGTCCGGCGGGGCTCAAGGGCAGCGACGGGGCGGAAACCGTCGAGCAGGCCCTGGACGCCGGCGCCGAGCCCCAGGCGCAGAAGCGCGCAGCGACAGCGCTGGAGGCCCTGCAGCCTTTCCGCGGTCAACTGGAAATCCTCTGCTTCTCCGGTGTCATGGGTGAAACGGTAGCCCGGGACCTGGGCTTTCAGCTCACCGTATTGGGCGGAGCCGAATCCGATCCCTCCACTGCGACCGACAGCGAGCGCGCCGCGCGGGCGATCCGCGACGCCGGTGCGGACCTGATTATCTTCGCCGGCGGCGACGGCACCGCGCGCAATATGGTCAACGCCCTGGGCAGCGATTTTCCGGTGCTGGGTATTCCCGCCGGGGTGAAGATGCACTCCGCCTGCTTCGCGATTTCCCCGAGTGCCGGCGGCGAGGTGTTGCGGCGGCTGATGGCCGGGGAACTGGTGGACCTGCAGGAGCGGGAAGTGCGCGATATCGACGAGAAATCCTTCCGCGAGGGCCGGGTGAGCACCCGCTACTACGGCGAATTGCTGGCGCCGGAAGAGGGACATTTCCTGCAGGCGGTGAAAAATGCCGGCCGCGAGGTGGAGGAGCTGGCGGTGGCGGATATCGCCGCGGAGGTGGTGGAGGAGCTGGATCCGGACACCCTCACTATCGTTGGTCCCGGCTCCACGACCCTGGCGGTACTCGGGGAACTGGGCTGCGAGGGCACCCTGCTGGGGGTGGACCTGCTGCGCGGGGGCGAGGTGATTGCCGCGGATGTGAGCGCGGCGGATATCGAGAAGGCGCTCGCCGAACACGGTGGTCCGGCAAAAATCATCCTCACCGCCATCGGCGGCCAGGGCCACCTGATCGGCCGCGGCAACCAGCAATTCTCCCCCGCGGTACTGCGCGCGGTGGGCAGGGACAATCTGGTGGCGGTGGCCACTAAGACCAAGATTACCGAACTGAATGGCCGCCCGTTGTTGATCGACAGTGGCGACGCGGCTCTGGACGAGAGCTGGAGCGGCTTTATCCGCGTGATCACCGGTTACCGGGATGCGATTCTCTACCCGCTCAGCAATGGGGAGCTGTAATGAATTGGGGACTATTGCTGGAAGAAGTGGGAGCAAAGCTGGCGGAGGCGGGCGCGGACAGCCGGCGCCTGTTTCACGGCCGCGGCCGTTGTTATCCGGGGCTGGAGCAGGTTTGCGTGGACAGCTTTTCCCCGGCGCTGCTGGTTACCTTTTTCGAAGAACAGGAGAGGGAGGCGGAGCTGTGCGAGCAGCTCTGGCAACTGGCTGAGCCCCGCGGCTATCTCGGCCTGGCAACGCAGCGACGCTACCTGCCGGGCGCACCGGTGGACTGGCCCTGTGGCCAGCCGGTGGTGGAACCGGTGGCGCGCCGCGGCGATCTCAAATTTCCGCTGACCTTCGCGCGGCAGAATGTGGGCTTTTTCCTCGATATCGAGCCCGGGCGCCGCTGGCTGGAGCAGCGGATACGGGAGCGCGTCGGCGGGGAAGGCGGCCTCAAACTGCTCAACCTGTTCGCCTTCACCTGCGCCTTTTCCGCGGTGGCGCGTGCCGCCGGCGAAGTGGAGGTGGTGAATATCGACGTGAATCGCGGCGTGCTCAAGCGCGGCCGGGAAAATCACCTGTTCAACAAGCTGCCTTTGAAGGGGATCAAATTTCTGCAGTTGGATGCCCTGCGTGATTTCAACCGCTTCGACCGCCGCGGTCCCTTCCAACTGGCGGTCGTCGATCCGCCCACACGGCAGAAGGGCCGCTTCGACGTGAGCGAGAATTACGAAAAACTATTGAAGCAACTGCCTGGTTGCCTGGCGCAGGAGGCGGACCTGCTGGTGGTGCTCAACTCGCCCCGCCACAGCGAAGCGCATTTCCGCGAGTTGATCGGGCGGGCGGACAGCCGCTATGAGGTGGTGGAGCGCCTGCCGCAGAATCCGGATTTTTCCGACAGCGACCCGGATGCGGCTTTGAAGATGCTGCACGTCAAATTCCGCAAATAACCCTCCCCGGCACTTTACTTTGTAGGAGCGGCCGCTGGCCGCGATCGGCGGTGGTTATATATTCTGGGCTGATCGCGGCCAGCGGCCGCTCCTACAGGGTGTGAAACTCCCGCATCAAATGCTCCATCAGTTCCTGCAACTGCGGCGAGGAACCGTTGCGCACGGTAGTGTGCAGCAACTGTGCATTACTCTGGCCGCCGCCGTCCTGGCTGACCAGCAGCAAAAATCCCCGGTGGCTCAGCACCGCTTCCTCCACCGCCTCCTGGCGCACCAACTGGGAGAAGTGGATATACCCGTACTGCTTCAGCCAGCTGAGCGCCCCGAGGCAGGCCAGGTGACGGGGGGAGTGCAGCCCGAACTCGTCGGGGGCGTCCGGGCCGGCGATGTCCTCCACATAGACGGTGGCCGGGGCGGGGAACTGGTTGTACAGCGCCAGCAGTATCCGCCCGGCATCCTTGTAGAAGTCGTGGATATGCAGATCGTCCATCATCGGGCTGAGTAGCGCTCCAGGAATTCCCCCAGGCGGCCGATGGCGTGGGACAGGTCGTCGACCCGGGGCAGGAAGACGATGCGCAGGTGGTCCGGTGCGTCCCAGTGGAAGGCGCTGCCCTGCACCAACAGGATTTTTTCCTGGCGCAGGAATTCCAGCACGAAGTGTTCGTCGTCGTCGATGCGGTGCCTGTCCAGGTGCAGTTTCGGGAACAGGTAAATGGCCCCGCTGGGTTTGACGCAGCTGACCCCGGGGATATCGTTCAGCATTTGGCAGGCCAGGTCCCGCTGCTCTCGCAGGCGGCCGCCGGGGAGCACCAGGTCCCTGATGCTCTGGTAGCCGCCGAGGGCCGTCTGCACCGCGAACATCGCCGGTACATTGCCGCACAGGCGCATGGAGGAGAGGATATCCATGCCCTCCACGAAGCCGCGGGCGCGGTGCTTGGCGCCGCTGACAATCATCCAGCCGGAGCGGAAGCCCGCCAGCCGGTAGGACTTGGAGAGACCGTTGAAGCTCAGGCAGAGCACATCCTCCGCCAGTTTGGCCATGGGGGTGAACTCCGCGTCGTCGTAGAGGATCTTGCTGTAGATCTCGTCGGCGAAGATCACCAGGTCGTGCACCCGTGCGAGTTCTACAATTTCCTCCAGCAGCGCGCGGGGATACACGGCGCCGGTGGGATTGTTGGGATTGATGACCACGATGCCGCGGGTGCGCGGGGTGATCTTGGCCTTGATATCGTCGATATCCGGCAGCCAGTCAGCCTGCTCGTCGCAGTGGTAGAGTACCGGGTGTGCGCCGGTGAGGTTGGTGGCGGCCATCCACAGGGGATAGTTGGGCATCGGCAGCAGCAGTTCGTCGCCGTTGTTGAGCAGTGCCTGGGTGGCCATGGAGATCAGCTCGGAGACGCCGTTGCCGAGGTAGATATCGTCGATATCCACACCCTCGATGCCCAGGGTCTGGCACTCCTGCATAATGGCCTTGCGCGCGGCGAACAGGCCCTTGGATTCCACGTAGCCCTGGGCCCGGGACAGGTTGTGGATCACATCCTGGATAATCTCATCCGGGGCGTTGAAACCGAAGGGGGCCGGATTGCCGATATTCAGCTTGAAGATGCGGTGGCCCTCCTCCTCCATGCGGTAGGCCGCCTCCATGACCGGGCCGCGGATTTCGTAACAGACGCCGTGCAGCTTTTCCGATTTGAGAATGTCCTTCATAGTGGCTGTGATATTCCTGGGCACTACTTTGTAGGAGCGGGGGGGGGGGGGGGGGGGGGGGGGGGGGGGGGGGGGGGCGGGGGGGGGGGGCCCCCCCCCCCCCCCCCCCCCCCCCCCCCCCCCCGCTCCTACAGGTGGGGTTAAATAGAGGGAGGAGTATGTCAAAAGAGAAAGGCGATAACTACTGGCGCGACAAGCTTTCACCGGAAGAATTTCAGGTGTGTCGCGAGGCCGGCACCGAGCGGCCATTTTCCGGCGAGTACTGGGATCTCTTCGAGGACGGCAGCTATCGCTGCCGCTGTTGCGGCGAGGTGTTGTTCGAGTCCGAATCCAAGTTCGATGCCGGTTGCGGCTGGCCCAGTTTCGACGCGGAAGCCCGCCAGGGCGTGGTGGAAGAGCGGGTGGACAACACCCTGGGAATGCAGCGCACGGAAATCGTCTGTGCCAACTGCGGCTGCCATCTGGGGCATGTATTTCCAGACGGCCCCACAGAGACGGGATTGCGTTACTGTGTGAACTCGCTATCGGTGAAATTCGACCCCGATCAGGGAGAGGAAACATGACAGAGGGACACTGGAGCCGCTGGCTGGTGGGCATTCAGGTGCTGCTGCTGACGATCATCCTTCTTGCGGGCCTGGCCCTGCGCCTGGAACTGGTGCACTTCCGCCTGGTGTTCCAGGTATTCAGGTACGCCGGCCTGGCGGCCCTGGCGGTGGCGCTGCTGTGCATGCCGGTGTTTATCTGGGGGCTGGTAAAGCGCCACCCGGAGAGTCGCCGCGCGGCGCTCTGGGGTGTGGTGCTGGGGCTGTTGCCGGTGGCGGTGCCGCTGCTCACCGTGGGCAAGAACAACTTCGACGTGCCGCCCATCCACGATATCACCACCGATACCAGGGACCCGCCCCGGTATGAAATGGTGCCGTCCCTGCGCGAGGAGGGCGACAACAGTGCCGAATACGCCGGGCAGCCGGTGGCGGACCAGCAGCGCGAGGCGGATATCTATTCAGATATCCAGCCGCTGCAACTGGCCCTGCCGGTGGAACAGGCCACCCAGCTGGTGGCTGACGTAGCCGGAGATATGGGCTGGCGGGTGGTGGCACAGGACAACCGTCGCGGCCACCTGGAAGCGGTGGACAGGACCCCATTGCTGGGATTCAAGGACGATATAGTGGTACGGGTACGGGCGGAAGGAGAGGGCAGCCGGGTGGATGTGCGCTCCAGCTCCCGTGTGGGCAAGAGCGACCTGGGGACCAACGCCAGGCGCATTCGGGAGTTTCTTTCGGAGGTGGAGGCCCGGGGCAAATCCCAGGCCGGGTGAAGCGGGTAAGTGCCTGACTTAGAAAGAAAAAAATACAGCAAAAGTTATCCCGCGGGTGTTGACAGCCCCCGGGGTGCTACATAGAATGCGCCCCACTTCTGACGCAGTGCTGATCTTTGAGACGCCAGCGGGCGGCAGAGGAGTTCCGGGTCCCCTTCGTCTAGAGGCCTAGGACACCGCCCTTTCACGGCGGTAACAGGGGTTCGACTCCCCTAGGGGACGCCACGCGGGAATAGCTCAGTTGGTAGAGCGCAACCTTGCCAAGGTTGAGGTCGCCGGTTCGAACCCGGTTTCCCGCTCCATTTACCTACGTTTTGTTAAAAAACATCCATGTTTTTAACAAAACGTCGCAGCGAAAAAGCTGGCGCACAAAATCGCCGGGAGCGATTTTGGTCAGCCGTAGGCTGACCCGCAGGGCAAAGCCCAGGACGGGTTTTGCAAAAATGTGATTTTGCTGGTTTTTCGCTGCTCGCGCCGGCAAGCCGGCGGCGGTGTATCTGACCGCCATGGATGGCGGAATGCCGCCCAGCGAAAATGCCGATTTTGCAGGAGCAAAAATCGGCCATGCACCGCAGGGTGCCACTGAGATATCTAGTGGCGATGCCACCGGCAGTGTGGCAGCATTGGTTCTGAAGGGCCAAGTGCAAGTTTTCTGTCCCCATCGTCTAGAGGCCTAGGACACCGCCCTTTCACGGCGGTAACAGGGGTTCGACTCCCCTTGGGGATGCCATTTAAGGCGGGAATAGCTCAGTTGGTAGAGCGCAACCTTGCCAAGGTTGAGGTCGCCGGTTCGAGCCCGGTTTCCCGCTCCAAATAAAAAAGCCGCTCAATCGAGCGGCTTTTTTTTCGTGTTCGATTTACTCGATTTGGGCAGTGTCCCCCCTGTAGGAGCGGCCGTTGGCCGCGATCGGAGTAAGGGGAGCTGAAGTCCCGGTTCGTCCGCAAACTTTGTCCGGTTGAAATATACCGGCCATGGGCGTTGAATAGGCGCTCGTTTCCAGGAGGCAGTAATGACAGCCGCGCTCTCCATCCGCAATCTGCAAAAAACCTACGACAATGGCTTTCGGGCGCTGAACGGCATCAGCTTCGACGTGCAGCCGGGGGACTTTTTCGCTCTGCTGGGCCCCAATGGCGCCGGCAAGTCCACCACCATCGGCATTATCTGTTCGCTGGTGCGCAAGACCGCGGGCCAGGTGTCTATCTTCGGTATCGATATCGACGAGAATTTCCCCGCGGCCAAGCAGATGCTGGGCGTGGTGCCGCAGGAGTTCAATTTCAGCCAGTTCGAGAAGGTCTACGATATCGTCGTTACCCAGGGCGGTTTCTACGGCATGCCGCGCAAGCTGGCGGAGGAGCGCACGGAAAAATATCTCAAGCAGCTGGGGCTGTGGGACAAACGCGGCACCCAGGCGCGTATGCTTTCCGGCGGCATGAAGCGCCGGCTGATGATCGCGCGGGCGCTGATTCACGAGCCCAAACTGCTGATTCTCGACGAACCCACCGCCGGAGTGGATATCGAACTGCGCCGCTCCATGTGGACTTTTTTACAGGAGATCAACCGGGAGGGTACAACGATTATCCTCACCACCCACTACCTGGAGGAGGCGGAAAGCCTGTGCCGCAATATCGCCATTATCGACAAGGGCGATATCGTGGAGAACACCTCGATCAAATCGTTGCTGAAAACCCTGAATAAGGAAGTCTTTATTCTCGATTCCCGCGATACCCTGGATGAGTGCCCGGACCTGAAAGGCTTCGAGGGGCGCCTGCTAGACGACCATAGCCTGGAGGTGACGGTGGAGAAGGGCCAGTCGCTTACCGAGCTGTTCGCCGCACTCGGGGAGCAGGGCATCAGCATCGTCAGTATGCGCAACCGCGCCAACCGCCTGGAGGAGTTGTTTGTCTCCCTGCTCGCGGAAAACAAGCAGCTTGAGGGGGAAGAGTAGTGAACAGCAACGCCGTCTGGACTTCCTTTTCGACCATCATCCGACGGGAGGTGCGCCGCTTTATGCGCATCTGGCCGCAGACCCTGGTGCCGCCGGTGATCACTATGTCGCTCTACTTCGTGATCTTCGGCTCGTTGATCGGCAGCCGCATCGGTGAGATGGGCGGCTATTCCTATATGGAGTTTGTGGTGCCGGGCCTGATCATGATGGCGGTGATCACCAACTCCTACGCCAATGTGGTGTCCTCCTTCTACAGCGCCAAATTCCAGCGCAACGTGGAGGAGCTGCTGGTTTCGCCCACCCCGAACTGGGTGATCCTGGCCGGATATGTGCTGGGGAGCGTCACCCGGGGCCTGATCGTGGGGCTGGTGGTAACACTGATCGCACTATCTTTTACCTCGCTGAGCGTGCAGCATATCGGTATCACCATCGCCATCGTGCTGCTGACGGCGGTACTGTTTTCCCTGGCGGGGTTTATCAACGCCATCTTCGCCAACAGTTTTGACGATATCTCCATTATCCCGACCTTTGTGCTGACGCCGCTGACCTATCTCGGCGGGGTTTTCTATTCCATAGAGTTGCTGTCACCTTTCTGGCAGGGGCTGTCCAAGCTCAACCCGATCTTGTATATGGTCAACGCTTTTCGCTACGGCGTGCTGGGCGTGTCCGACATCAATGTGGTCTGGGCTTTTGCCGGTGTACTCTCATTTATCGTCCTGCTGTTTGCCTGGGGGCTGCACCTGATGACCCATGGCAAGCGCTTGCGACATTAACTTTTTCGCCTGCAAGCAGGCTCCTACAAGGTGCTCTGTAGGAGCCTGCTTGCAGGCGAAAAACCACGGAGTTCAAGAAATCCTATGAACCGTGAAGACTGGAAAGACCTTCCTCTCGGCCGGGCAACCCGCTACGAGTCCACCTACAACCCGCAGCTGCTGCACCCCATCAATCGCTCGATCTCCCGCGCGCACCTCGGGCTGGGCGACAGCGAGCTGCCGTTCTGCGGCGTGGACGAGTGGTGGGGCTTCGAACTCTCCTGGCTCGATCCCAAAGGAAAGCCACAGGTGGCCGTCGGACGCTTTACCTTCCCCGCGCAGAGCCCGGCGATGGTGGAATCCAAGTCGTTCAAACTGTACCTGAACTCGTTCAACCAGACACCGTTCGACTCCTGGAATGTGGTGCAGGAAATTCTGGCAAAGGACCTGAGTGCCGTTTCCGGCGCCGAGGTGTCAGTGGCGCTGTACCAGGTGGAGGAAACTGCACTGGCGGTGGAAAAACCCCAGGGCTTTTGTCTCGACCAACTGGATATCGCCATTCACCACTACCAGCCCGACGCGGCGCTGCTGAATCTGGAGGAGAGCCGCGGCCAGGTGAGCGAAACCCTCTACAGCCACCTTCTGCGCAGCAACTGCCCGGTTACCGGCCAGCCGGACTGGGCAACGGTCTGCGTGGAGTACAAAGGCACCGCCCTGGACCGGGAAGCGCTGCTGGCCTATATCATTTCCTTCCGCGAGCACCAGGACTTCCACGAGCACTGCGTGGAACGGATCTTCTGCGACCTGCAGCGACTGACCAGTTTCAAGGAGTTGACCGTCTGTGCGCGCTATACGCGCAGGGGAGGGCTGGATATCAACCCGTTGCGCAGCACTCTCCCGGACAAAAAGCTGCCGCCAAGATTTAGCCGTCAGTAAGTGAAAAGGTAAGTGTCACACTGGAATAAACCCTGAAAGCCGGCTGTCCGTGCGCCCGGCGACCGCCGTCGGGCGCATGGGCAGTAGCTTTTCTGTTCTTTAGGCACCTCTAAAATCCGCTTCGTAGGGTGCGCCGTGCGCACCGATACCGCCAGAGCCCGCACTAGGGCGGGTTGGCGCGCACGGCGCACCCTACGCTGGTTGGGAAATTGGCACAGCTCCGCTGTGCCGCATCCTGCAGAAATCATCCACTGCTCAATCTTCCCACTTGTATCCCATCGCATAAATGGAGTGAATCAACTCCAGCTCCGGCACCACGCTGGCGATTTTCTTGCGGATGGACTTGATATGGGTATCGATGCTGCGCTCGGTCACGGCGCGGTAGTCGCTGTAGGCCAGGTCCAGTAACTGGCTGCGGGTGTAGATGCGCCCCTTGTGGTCGTAGAGCGGGCGGAGAATGCGGTATTCCGTAGCGGTCAACTCCACCGGCCGACCCATTAGCAGTAGGCGATTGTCGTTTTCCAGCAACTGTGCCGGGGGCTCGCCCACCTCCGGGCTCTGGCCTTCAAACTTTATCCGCCGCAGCAGTGCCGCCACCCGGGCGGCGACGTTTTTCAGGTTGAACGGCTTGCAGATATAGTCGTCTGCGCCCAGCTCCAACCCCAGCAACTGGTCCACTTCCTCCACTCTGGCGGTGAGCATGATGATGGGCATGGTAGAGCGCTCGCGCACCGCGCGGCACACTTCCATACCGTCCATGCCCGGCAGCATCACATCCAGCAGCATCACGTCGGCGTGGTTGTTTTTTAGCCAGTCCAGCACCAGGTCGCCGCGGTCCAGCAGAGTGCACTTGTAGCCCTGGGCCTGCAGGAAATTTTTCAGCAGCCGGGCCACCTTGGCCTCGTCCTCGACGATCAGCAGTCGTGCGCCTTCAGTCATAAACTCTTCTCCCCTGTCAGGTCATCAGCGGCAGACGGCAGGTGATCGCCAGGCCGCCCAGCTTGCTATGTCCGGCTTCAATGACGCCGTTCTGTGCCTCGACGATACTTTTGCAGATGGACAGCCCCAGGCCCGATCCGCCCGTTGCACGGTTGCGCGAACCCTCGACCCGGTACAGCCGCTCGAACAGTTTCGGCAGGCTCTCCGCCGGCACGCCGGGGGCGCTGTCCTGCCAGCACAGAACCAGTTCCCGTTCGTCCTGATGCAGCGAGAGCTGCACCTTGCCGCCTGCATCCGTGTAGCGCCGGCTGTTCTGCAGCAGGTTGTCCAGCAGTTGCTTGAGACGGCCTTTGTCGGCAAACAGACTGAGTTTTTCATCGAGTTCAATATCCGGTTCCAGGCTGAGACCGTGGGGGACCAACTTGCTTTTAGCCTTGTGTGCATAGTCCTCGAAGAAGCGCCGCACCGGTATGCGTTCGCGCTGGAAAGAGAGGCCACCCAGGTCCGATTGGGTCAGCGTGCGCAGATCGTTGATCAGGGTATTCAACTGATGGATCTCCTCGCCCATGGACTCGAGCATGTCGTCGGAGGAGCCCTGGATACCGTATTGGGCCGACTCCACCTCGGCGCTCAGTACCGTTAGCGGCGTGCGCAGCTCGTGGGCGATATCGCTGATCCAGCGCTGTCGCGCCTGCTGGTTCTGCTGCAGGGCGTTGGCGAGGAAATTCACATCCTCCGCGAGCACGGCGATTTCGTCCTCGCCGTAGATCCTGGCCCTCTGGCTGAAGTCGCCGCCGGCCAGGTTGTGCACCTTTTCCGAGAGATGGTGCACCGGTTTCAGCAGCCGCCGGGCCAGCAGCAGTGCTGCGGCCAGCGCCAGCAGTGTTGCCACCAGCGCGCCGGCGACCATGGTCCAGAGGGCGGCGCCGGTAAATCCGGCCTCCACTGTGCGGCGCAGTTCGCGCCCGGCCGGGAAACCCAGGTAGCCGACAACCTCGCCATGGGCTCTCACCGGCACCATGGGAAACTGCAGTTCGGGCGGGAAGGGGCCGCCCGGGTTCAGTACCCGCTCATCGGCGTCCAGCAGGCGGATATTGGGGAAGGGCGGTGGCCTCCGCCCCCGGCGTCTTTCCGGGGGGCCCGCAAAACGATAGGCCTCCCGAGGCTGCCCCGGGAACAGGCTGCGCAGCCAGCGGTCGTCGGCCAGCAGCGCGTCCCATCCCCGGTGGATTTCGTAGAGGCTGCCGACCCGGCCGGCGAAACTGTCGAGGTGGCGGCGATGGAGCTGTTCGGTGATACCGGCGAGACCGGAGCGCACCGCAAAGTAGCCACTGGCATAGATGGCCGCGGCGGCAATCAGGGTTACCCCGATTATCGTCGCCATCAGTTTGTGGGAGATTTTCTTGAGCATAGGAGGTGGCCAGTATGTGGAGCACTATAAGGTTGTGACGTCTTCCACCAGCCTGAACTGCTGGTCCCGGCGGGCCACGGAAGTGATTTTGCCTTTTGTCACCCGGATGAAAAAGGCGCCTTATTACCAATCCTCAAATTTTCCTCAAATTTGCCTGATAGCCTCTACAAAAATGTAAACCTGTACGAGGAATGGGCTATGTCCTGGGAAGATTGGTATAAAAAATCGCCGTTCTGTACCTGCTGGTACCCTGCTGCCTGAGCTCAGCCTGGTCGCCTGCGGGAATATTGAGATAGAGCGTGAAAACTTCTACGACGATCTGGCCGGGCCGGTTACCTGGCGGCATAGACCTGGGGTCCGGCAATGGAACAGAAGAATACCACGGCAAAGGGTTTCCTTGGGTGCTGCCTGGCTGCCAGCTTCAGGTGATAGAAGGTTACCGTGCGTTCCGGTAATAGCTGCCCAAGGTGCTGGATGTAAAATGAACCGTGAAAAGAGAGGAATACAATCAACTCGTGGAGACTTTGATATCAGTTTGTCGTATCTGGTTGAGCGGACGTGGTTTTAACAAATGGCATCCTTCGAAGTGGATGCTGCCGACTGAGTAAATCTTGGAACTACAGGACAAGGAGAGAAAAATGAGCACTTACCTGGTACGGGCCGAATGGGCAATCGATCATGTTAAAAATACCGTGCGTATTAAAGCGGGCAATCGGGCAGAAGGAATCAATCGAAGGCAGGATGAAAGAGTCGGTACGAACGATTGGATCACCCGAGGCAGAAAGTTTGCCCGCCAACAGTTTGCACAACGCAACTTGCAACCCGGTCTCGGCGAGGCGGATATCAGAGCCCAGGTGGCAGCATTTTCCAAGTGCGGTAATTGTACCGAACAATCGGCTCTCGCCTTCGAGTATCTTCGCGGTCGCGGTGAGCGCGGACTGGCGTGGATGGGCTTGCCGGACCAGGATCACATGTTTGTGGTGATGGGGCTGCACACGCAGCCGCGGGACAATGCTTTTTTCAGTATCGGTGGCGGCACTCCCCAGGGTTGGGGACCCAATGCCGTGGTCTGCGACCCCTGGTATCACGAATGGTTTCTGGTCCGGGACGACTGGAACCGGAAGATTCGCCATATCCTGAATGAATCGGGCGGTGCTCTGCTACCGGACGGAACATGGTGCAAAATCCAGTGCCGCGCTTATGTTTGATAAAAGTTATAGATTGGTCAATGCAGGAAGCATCCAGAAGGACGGCGACCACGTATATATAGGCAGAGCAGGATCTGTAAGGGTGGACGGCAGCTGCCGGAGCGCAGCATTTGTGAAAACCGCTTTAGGTTAGGGCCCGCTAAATAATGACCTTGCTTTTCAAAGTCGCCGCCGCCTTCTCCAGCGACTGCAACACTTTGTCCTTGTCGTAATTGCGGATCTTGTCCAGATCCAGATGCATGGAGAAACCGGGTGCGTGATCTTCCATATAGCTTTGCTGGCCGCCGAGATTCTTGCGCAGGTCGGTGACCTGGTAGACCTTCACCGGGGTGCTGAAGCCTTTTACGGTGACATGGCCCTTGTCGCGGCACATGACCGAGTGCTTGATCATCGCCCAGGTTTCGTGGCTGATCAGTATCTCCCCTGGTTCCGCGGCGCCCTCCAGGCGGGCGGCCAGGTTTACGTGGGTGCCCATCACCGTGTAGGACTGGTGGCTGGCGGTGCCGAAGATGCCCACGGTGCAATAGCCGGTATTGATCCCCATGCGCACTTGCAAAGGCCGGGCTATGCCCTTGTTGTACCACTCCTGTTTCATTTCCCGGACCCGCTTGCGCATGGCCAGGGCCATGGCCACGCAGCGCAGGGCGTCCGACTTGGGGCCTTTGCTCGCGTCGTCGCCAAATACCACCATCACCGCGTCGCCGATAAACTTGTCGATAGTGCCGCCATACTGGCTGGCGATACGCGACATCTCGGTGAGGTAGCTGTTGAGCAGGTTGGTAAAGACTTCAGCCTCCAGTTCCTCGGTGAGCTGGCTGAAATCCTTGATATCCGAAAAAAACACTGTGAGGAGTTTGCGTTCGGTGACCAGCTCTCCCTCTTGGCCGGTGGTCACCGCGCGCCACAGGCGCTGGGGCAGGTATTTGGACAGCTTGTAGGTGCGCATCTTGCTCACGTGCTGGTCCGTGGTGAGGGTGCGGTTGGTGCTTCTGAGATTGGCGATCTGCTTGTGGGTGTAGAAGGCGTAGGCGCAGAAGTAAGTGAACACCCCGATCAGGCTGGCGGCGCTGATGTTCAGGTCCGCGTTCACCACCAGTGCCGGGCGGTATATCAGGTAGCCGACGCCCACTCCGAGCAACAGCCCGGTGTTGTGCTCGAACCAGCGGCGGCCTCCTCCCTCGGTCAGCGCGTTGAATTGCACCATGGTGACAAACAGCAGGCTGGGGAGCAGGCTGAAATTCGCCATTGCGATGGCGCCGCCGATCAGCCCAGCGTCGCTGAAAGACAGCCAGCGGCGCACAGTGGTGGCATTTTCCGGGTGGGCGCGCCGGCCAATTTGATAGGCGATGGCGGTGTATACCAGCAACAGCGCGGCCATGGCCAGGGGCAGCAGTTTGTCGGTGTTCCAGGGGGCTGACCAGTTGACGGCGTTGAGCAGAGTCCCCACCGCGGCAAAGCAGATCAGGGTACGGAAATAGAGCGGGTAGCGGGAATCGACCGCGAGCCCGGTAGTCCCCTCAGGCTGGTCCTGCATGTGTGGTTGTCTTTATTCAGTGAACAGAAAAGTTGGCACCGATCCATCGGCTTCTTCCTATTGAGTGGCCGGATGCTCGCGCCTGGTAACGCTAAAGTGTACTCCGGGAGGGGGCGGATTGCGAAGACTCTCTGTGGCGCCCGTGGAAACAACGGGCCTGTAATAGGATAGAATTCCCCTCTGCTGTTTTATTGGAGAGCGCTATGGACGCCCTGTTCGCACTGCACAACCGAGTATCCACCGGATTGCTCACTGAACCGGCTCCCGGGGATCGGCAGCGTAGGAATATTTTTCGCGCAGCGCTGCGCGCCGCGGACCACGGTTGCCTGCGTCCCTGGCGCTTCCTTCTTGTGGAGGGAGAGGCCCGCCATCGCCTTGGGGAGTTGTTCCTGAAAGCCGGCGAGCAAGCGGAACCCGCGCCTCTGGCGAAAATCCAGAGAGAACGCTTTCTCGCCATGCCCCTGCGTGCACCGCTGATCGTGGTGGCGGTCACCCGTCTGGTGGAGAATCCCAAGGTCCCGTCTATCGAACAGAGGATGTCCACCGCCGCCGCCGTACAGGCCATGCTGACTGCCGCCTTTGCCGAGGGAGTAGGGGCCTACTGGCGCACCGGTGCCCTGGCTGCCAACCCGCTGGTCGCCGGCGGCCTGGGTCTGGCGGAAAATGAGAGGATCGAGGGCTTCATCTACCTCGGCACCCCCCAGAAACCGCCTCGCGCGGCGCCGGAGCTGGCAGTGAGCGACTACTTCGCCACCTGGGAGGGGTAGTAACGCTTGCACAGCGGACTTCCTTTGTGTAGAGTGCGCGCTCGCTGAAGAGGCTATGTGCCTGATTTGGTGGAACAATTTGCTTCAGATGGTCCGGAATACAGAGACTGGATGAAGTGACGAACACGCAGGCATGCGGACTGGAAGCTCTTAAAAAAGCCGGTCAAAACGCAACAATCAGAATTTGGTGAGGTGTCCGAGTGGCTGAAGGAGCACGCCTGGAAAGTGTGTATACCGAAAGGTATCGAGGGTTCGAATCCCTCCCTCACCGCCATCTTTAAAAGAACCCGGCTTTGTGCCGGGTTTTTTTATGGTGCCGAGGGGGTTGAATGAGAGCCCCGGTTCGAGCTGGAGTGCGGAGACCAGCGAGCGCAGCGAAGCTATCCCTCCCTCACCGCTAACCCCTACTCTCTGAAGTTGTGTTCGTCTACCAGCAGTTTATTGGGCTTACGTATACTGCTTTTCAGATAGCAGCCAGAATATTCAAGTGTTGCCACTACCTGCTGATTGCCGCCACCCACATGCTGGGTCGACAGGCTCAAGGCACAGCTGCGCGCTTGAGAAATATGGTGGGGGAATCCGGCAGGATCGATAAAACTGTCGCAATACTGGGTCTGCTTTTGTGCCACAAAACTAACGGGAATATACGTGTGGCTCCAAGAGTAGTTGCCTCCGGGCATATGGCCCGCTGCCGTTGCGTGAATGGAGAATATCTGGCTGACATCCATATCCATTTGTACCCAGTGATAGGGTTCGTTATTCACTGGCGCAAACCCGCCGCACCTGTCCAGCTCCGCGGGTAGTTCCTGCACGGGTAGCGGCCCGGCAATAGCGGAAAAAGACAGGGCGGCGCCCACAACAATCAGGGCGGTGAGTGATTTTTTTTGCGGTAGGGTAATCATGATTATTCCTCTCTATTGATGACTTCACCCTTGGGTCGCGAGAGATGGCATAAGGGTTCAAATTTTTACCCTGCCGCGGCAATGGCGGCGGACACTCCTTGATACGGCACGGCGCTCTTCGCAACTACCCCGGCTCAGGGATATAGTTGTCGTCTTTCCGTCCTGGTAAAAAGGCATCAACTATGAACAAGACAGCCCTGTTTACCTGCTGGTTGCTTTCCCTGTGCTTTTGCCTGTCTCTGCAGGCAGAGGAATCACCGATTGCCATCGTCATCCACGGCGGCGCCGGCACCATCGAGAAAAGCAAACTCAGCCCAAAGCAGGAACAGGCCTACCGCGACAAACTCACCGAAGCGGTAAATACCGGCTATGCGGTGCTCGATAAAGGCGGCAGCAGCCTGGATGCGGTCACCGCGGCGATCCAGGTGCTGGAGAATTCACCCCTGTTCAACGCAGGCAGGGGCGCGGTCTACACCTACGATGGTCAGCACGAGCTCGACGCGTCGATTATGGACGGCAGGACCCGTCAGGCCGGCGCCGTGGCCGGAGTCAGGCGTATCGCCAATCCGATCAGCCTCGCGCGTATGGTGATGGAAGATTCGCCCTTTGTAATGCTCGCCGGCGAGGGCGCGGAAGACTTTGCACAGGCCCGCGGGGTGGCGCTGGTGGACAACCGGTCCTTCGATACCGAGCAGCGCTTGCAGCAACTGCACAAAGCCAGGGAAAAGCTGCAAGAAGAATTACAGCGGGACGGGGACTACCGGGCTGCGGTAGGGAGCCTGCCGCCGGCGCTCAAAATGGGTACCGTCGGTGCCGTCGCCCTGGACAAGCGGGGTGACCTCGCCGCCGGCACGTCCACCGGCGGCATGACCGCCAAGCGTTACGGCCGTATCGGCGATTCCCCGGTGATCGGCGCCGGCACCTTCGCCGATAACCGCTCCTGCGCCGTATCCGCCACTGGCCACGGCGAGTACTTTATCCGCTATGGCGTGGCTGCGGATATCTGCGCGCGGGTGCAGTACCAGAATAAGTCGGTGGGGCAGGCGGCGGATGAGGTGATCAATCAGGTGCTGTTGCCTGTGGGAGGCACCGGTGGGGTGATTGTGCTCGACACCGGAGGCGATATTGCCATGGTCTTCAATACCAAGGGCATGTACCGGGGCAGCCGCACCGCCCGGCAGCCCACCCGGGTGGAGATCTTCAAGAAGTAGCGCCCGGCACGGACTCGGTGCTAAATTTCGCGATGAAACCTGTAAAAAGGACCTTCAGCCATGAAAAGAGCCAAAAAGAACCGCCGGCAACTGGAGCGCTCAGTGCAGATTTTTTGGGGCTGGGTATTGCTGGTGGGGTTGTTTGCGGTGGTGCTTATGTACACCGCCCTCGCCTGAGTTTCCTCGGGAGAAGAGTGAATGGCGCCCCCGGGTGGACTCGAACCACCAGTCCGGACTTAGGAGGTCCGTGGTTTATCCTGTTAACCGACGGGGGCGTGTCGACTCGGACGCCGAAAGAGCGCGGTATTCTAACGGCTAGCGCGCCCCGCGCAAAGCGCGCCGGCTGATTTTTCCGGCCGCCCCGGCTGCAGGCCTCTCCCTCGCAACCATCGGACCTTTCTCTGTCTTCCAGTCCGGATGTCACTCGCGGTAACATTCCGGTTACTCTGTTTCCACCTCGTTTCCCCTGTTTGCAGTCATCGATCTTTCGAAAAACTGTCGCGAGTTGGTCACCATTAACCGCTATTTTGGGGCCGCCGCCGCCGATTGTTGAGTACAATTTTTCACCTGTTGCGAGGTGCCAAAAAGGCGTGAAAAAAACTTGTTTACGGGGGCAAAGTTTTTCTTGACCGGGGTCGGCGAAGCTGGCTAATCTCGGCGGCACAACAACAAGAAACGTGTACGGCAACCCCTTGTGGGGCGCTGTAGATAGGGTGTTTTCTGCGCTCGCAGATCGAGATTGTGGAGTTTCGTATGAGCGGCAACGTTAGCGAACATGACCTTGATTTTGATAACGAGGACATCCCCCAAATAGCCACAGAGGTACTCAAGCAAGCCTCGTCACAGGCTCCCCGCGATGCCCGCCGAATGGTCGAGGACAAGTTGGAGGAAATGCGGCTGCGGCGGGAACTGATGGACTACGATTACGACTTTTAGCATCCTGCCATACCTCTAATGGCGCATTCAGGGGTATGACAGGCACCGGACCAAAAGGCGCCGGGGATGGCGTCTTTTGTCGTTCCGGTGGCCCGGGAATCGCGGACGGCACCTCTTTACCTGATGAGGCGAACGCTCTATTGTTCGTCCCTGTAGGTAGGCGGTTTAGTTCTTTTTGACTTGGAACCGGTACCTGCCGATGGTGGTCTGGCAAGGTATAGCGCGGCAACTTCAGTTTGAGTTGAAAAGGAATTTCGCGATGATGGTATCCGAAAGAAGCAGGGCACGAGTGTCCTCTGAACTATCCGAGAGCGGCGAGGTGCTGACCATCAGGGTCTCGGGCAGCTTTGATTTCAATATGCACCGTGAATTCCTGCGCGCCTACCAGAACTTCTCTCCAGCGCCCAAACTCTACTGTATCGACCTTTCCGAAACTCTCCATCTGGACAGCGCCGCTCTCGGAATGCTGCTGCTGTTGCGGGATCACTGCCTGGATACTGCCGAAGACGGACTGCCCTGCATCGAACTGCAAAACGCCAACGAGCATGTGGCCAATATCCTCGCGGTGTCCAATTTCGACAAGATTTTCAAAGTCCGCTGAGGATTCGGCGTGCCCGGACCATACCGTGTACTGGTGATCGAGGCCGACATACGGGAAGCCGGGCGGCTGCTGCGGCTGCTGCGGACCTGCGCTGGCGGCGAGCCCGGAGCCGGGGCACTGGAACTGGCTGTGCGGCCAGACACCGCCACCGCCCTCGCCGATTATCTTCAACTGCGTCCCGACCTGGTAATCTACGGTCCCGCGGCGGCTCGGGATGCGGCAGCCGAGGACCTGCAGCAATTGCGCGGCAGGGCGGGTACCGATCCGGTGCCCATCCTGTTTGTAAGATCCGACCGCGAAACCCTCTCCTCCGCCTGCCTGAAAACCGGCTGTGACGACATATTGTTCACCCCCTACAACCCGATTCTGGTGCAGTTGAAGCTCGCGGCCCTGCGACGTTTCAGTCACTTCAACCGCGCCCTGCAGGCCCAGCGCATCCGCATACGGCGCAGCCACGCGGACCTGCTGCAGGAGCAGGCCAGTGCGCGGCAGATTTTCGACAAGCTGGGGCACGAGAGCTGCCTGGACCAGGCTTCCGCCATCCGTTACCACCTGTCCCCGCGCGCAGTACTCAACGGAGACGTGCTGGCGGCGGCCTACGCCCCCGGCGGCAAACTGATGCTGCTGTTGGGGGACTTTACAGGGCATGGCCTCGCCGCCGCCGTAGGGGCGGTACCGCTCACCGCCAGCTTTTACTCCATGGTGCCCAAGGGCTTTTCCCTCGGTCATATCCTGCGGGAGATCAACGCCAAGCTGCACCGCATACTGCCATCCAATATGTTCTGCTGTGCAGTGGTGTTCGAACTGGACCCGCACAAGCGCCATATCCGCCTGTTCAACGGTGGTATGCCCCGGGCCTGCCTGCGCCGGCGTTCCGGTGATCTGCGCCTGCTGGAATCCCGGCACCTGCCCCTGGGGGTGCTGGAAGAGGCCTGGGTGGAAGAGGCCATAGTACATATACCGGTGGAAGCGGGAGATCATCTCTATCTGTGGAGCGATGGCATCCATGAGGCGCACAATCAGCGGGGCGAACTGTTCGGCGAAGAGCGGCTGCTGCAGGCCGTGATCGAGCCGCTGGCGGAGGGGAGGCGCTTCGACCACCTCCTGAATACGGTCAACGCCTACAGTGCCGACCAGCACGATGATCTCTCGCTGGTGGAGGTGGCCCTGGACGAAGTGTCGCCTGTCACGAACGCGGCAGAGGTGGCTGTGGATACCGCTGCGCAGAGAGGGGGGATCGGCGACTGGTCGCTCAACTTCACCCTCGGCCCCGAGGAATTGCGCGACGCCGACCCGCTGCCGCTGCTGCACAGCGTGCTGGCGCAGGTACCCGGTGCCTGCAGTTTTCACGACCATCTCACCATCGTCCTCGGCGAACTGTTCCGCAACGCCCTGGAGCACGGCCTGCTGCGGTTGGACAGCGGGCTCAAGCAGACGGACCGGGGCTTCACCGAATACTACCGGCAGTTGGAGGAGGGGCGCCGTCGGCTGCGCGAGGGTTGGATTCGTATCCAACTGCGCTGCCGCGACCGCGGTGCCAGCGGCGAGCTGGAGGTGGTAGTGGAGGACAGCGGCATCGGTCTGCGGGGCGCGAGCGGGAGCGACAACGCCTACTCCGGGCGCGGCCTGCCGCTGCTGAAAGCCATTTGTCGGGAGGTGGAGATACAACCGGGCAGCAGCCGGGTGAGGGCGACACTCAACTGGGGCGAAGCTGTATCCACTGAATCTCTCCATCCCTAGGGGCGGTCCACATCGGGATCAGAAGTACGGCTAATCCATTCCGGTCAATGTGGAATTCCATGCAATTGCCGCCAGCCCCGGTATAATGCCGCTCAGTTTTTCATCAGTTGCGGCGTTTTCGGCACTATGTCAGTTACCCCCGAATCCCACAGTCTGCTAGAAGTGCGCCAGCTGTCCTGCGAGCGGGACGGCCGCCGCCTGTTCGCGGGCCTGGACTTCGAGCTGGTTCCCGGCGCGGCACTACAGATCGAGGGCGCCAACGGCGCCGGCAAGACCACCCTGTTACGCACCCTGATCGGCAGCGCCGGCGATTTCAGCGGTGATGTACGCTGGAACGGGCTGCCGTATCCCCGGGCCCTGCCGCAACTGCGCGAGGCCCTGCTGTATATCGGCCACCAGGCCGGCGTGCGCCGCGGCCTGACCCCGGCGGAAAACCTCGCCTGGTACGGTGCGGGGAGAGGCGAGGCGCTGCTGGCGTTGGAACAGCTGGATCTCTACGGTTTCGAGGACACCCTCTGCCAGCGGCTCTCCGCCGGGCAGAACCGCCGTGTGGCCCTGGCGCGGTTGTTCCTGCCCAAGGCCCCGCGACTGTGGATACTGGACGAGCCCCTGGCCGCGCTGGACACCGCCGGTGTGTCCCGCCTGCAGGGACAGATGGCCTTCCATTTGAGTCGCGGCGGTAGCCTTCTGTTTACTTCTCACCAGGCGGTGGCGCTGGCGCAATTGCAGCGAATCGACCTGGCCGCCTACGTCCCGACCGAAACGGAAGAACCCTTCGCGGGGGGTGCTTATGCCGGCTGAAACCGCTCCCACTGTGTTTCGTGCCGGCCCCGGCTTTGCGGCCCTGCTGCGGCTGGAATTGCTGCTGGCCCTGCGCCGCAGCGCGGATATCGCCAACCCGCTGCTGTTCTTCGTTACCGTGCTGGCCCTGCTGCCACTGGGGGTGGGGCCGGAACCGGAACTGCTGGCACGAATGGCGCCGGGGCTGATCTGGGTGGTAGCCCTGCTGGCGACGCTGCTGTCCCAGGAAAGCCTGTTTCGCAGCGATTTCGAGGACGGCTCCCTGGAGCAACTGGCGCTTTGCCCGCAACCACTGTATTTCGCGGTGATGGCAAAGGCGGCGGTGCATTGGCTGGTGACCGGCTTGCCGCTGGCGCTGCTGTCGCCGCTGTTGGGGCTGATGCTCAGCCTGCCGGCGGAGGGCTATTTATGCCTGTTGATTTCACTGTTGCTGGGGACCGCCAGCCTGAGCCTGATCGGCGCCGTGGGCGCGGCTCTCACCGTGGCGCTTCGGCGCGCCGGGCTGTTGCTGGCGCTGATTGTTATGCCGCTCTATGTGCCCGTGTTAATCTTCGGCACCGGTGCGGTGCAGGCGGCTGTCGACGGCTACGCCTACGGCGCGCAGCTGGCGGTACTGGCGGGGCTGTTGGCCGCGGCGGCGGCGCTGGCGCCGCTGGCGGCGGCGGGTGCGATCCGTATCAGCCTGGATAATTGATGGGGAGGTCCCGTTTGGCTTGGGAATGGTTTCACCGCTTGGGTTCACCGCGCTGGTTTTACCACAAGACCGGCGCCTGGCTGCCGTGGCTGGCGCTGGCGAGCCTGGTACTGCTGGCCGTCGGCAGCGCCTGGGGCCTGGGTTTCGCGCCGCAGGACGCCAAGCAGGGCAACAGCTACCGGATTATCTATATCCATGTGCCCGCCGCCTTCCTGGCCCTGGCCGGCTACTACATCATGGCGGTGAGCGGTGCCATCGGCCTCATCTGGAAAATGAAACTCTCCTTCGTGGTGATGCGCGCAGCGGCGCCCATCGGCGCGGCGCTCACTTTTATCGCACTGTTCACCGGCGCCCTCTGGGGCAAACCCACCTGGGGCACCTACTGGGTGTGGGATGCGCGCATCACTTCCATGCTGATCCTGCTGCTCCTGTATATCGGCGTGCTGGCGCTGTCTCGCGCCTTCAGCCGCGAGCAGGTGGGGGACAGGGCCTGTGCGCTGCTGGCGCTGGTGGGTACGGTGAATATTCCGATTATCTACAAGTCGGTGGACTGGTGGTTTACCCTGCACCAGCCGGCCAGTATCAAGTTGACACAGTCCAACAGCATAGACCCGAGCATGTTCTATCCGTTGCTCACCATGATTGCCGGTTTTTACTGTTTTTATGCCTGGACCCTGATCGCGCACACCCGCAGCCTGGTGTTGCAGCGCGAGTGGCGCACCCAGTGGGTGCAGCAGGCACTGGGGGAGGGGAGCTAAGATGCAGTTCCAGTTTTCCGGCCTTGCCGATTTCCTGGCGATGGATGGCCACGGTGTCTATGTGTGGAGTTGCTACGGCGTCACCCTGTTGGTTTTGGTCGGGCTCGCGATCCAGCCGGCACTTCATCGTCGCCGGTTGCAGCGGGAGCTGCAGCGGCAGCGGCGCATTTCAGAGGCCAGAAGGCAGAGATCGGAAAACAGAGTGGCCGAACCCGTATAAGAGCGGCTGCGCGCCGCGATCGGCTTTCGCCCTCTCCCCTTATGGGAGAGGGCCGGCCTCTTTCCCTAACCCTCTCCCCACGGGGAGAGGAGACCGGGCCGGCGGGGCCCAAAATTGATTGAGACATCCGGAGCAAAACGGACACCATGCATCCAGCACGCAAACAACGCCTGATTCTTTTGGTACTCCTGGTGGCACTCTCCAGCGCCGCGGTGGGCTTTGTCACCTACGCCATGCGCAACAACATCAACTACTTTTACGCTCCCAGCGCCTTCGCCGCCGGCGATGTACCCTTCGACAGGCGCATCCGCGCTGGCGGCTGCGTGGTGCCCGATAGCGTGCAGCGCGCACCGGACAGCCTGGAGGTGCGCTTCGCGCTCACCGACGGCGAGGCGGATCTGGAGGTGATGTATGACAAGCTGTTGCCGGACCTCTTCGCCGAGGGAGAGGCCGCGGTGGTTACCGGCGTACTGATGCGAGACGGCACAGTGCGCGCCGATCAGGTGCTGGCCAAGCACGATGAAAATTACACGCCGCCGGAAGTGGCGGATTCGATGGGCGAAAACGCCAGCTGCGCGGACGGGGCAAAACTATGACCCCGGAATTTGGTCACTTCGCGCTGATTGTCGGCCTGCTGCTTTCCGTGGCGCTGGCCGCGGTGCCCATGGCCGGCAGCTATACCGCCCGCCCGCTGTGGATGGAAGCGGGCCGCTCACTGGCCCTGGGGGTGCTGGTGTTTACCGCCATCGCCTTTGTGTGCCTCACCGTCGCTTTTGTACAGAGCGATTTTTCCGTTTTGTACGTGGCGCAGAACTCCAACAGCATTCTGCCGCTGCACTATAAGATCACCGCGGTGTGGGGCGGCCACGAGGGCTCGATCCTGCTGTGGCTGCTGATGCAGGCCGGCTGGGCCGCGGCGGTGGCCCTGTTCAGCCGGCAACTGCCGGTGGAGCTGGTGGCCCGTGTACTTTCGGTGCTGGGCCTGGTGCTGGTGGGTTTCTTCCTGTTTATCCTGCTCACCTCCAACCCTTTCGACCGCAGCCTGCCGTTTCCGCCAGTGGAGGGCACCGACCTCAACCCGCTGTTGCAGGACCCGGGGATGATCATTCACCCCCCGCTGCTGTATATGGGTTATGTGGGTTTTTCCGTGGCCTTCGCCTTCGCCATCGCCGCATTGCTCGGCGGCCATCTGGACAGTGCCTGGGCCCGCTGGGCGCGCCCCTGGACCGCGGTGGCTTGGTCATTTCTCACCCTGGGCATCGCGCTGGGCAGTTGGTGGGCCTACTACGAACTGGGCTGGGGCGGCTGGTGGTTCTGGGACCCGGTGGAGAACGCCTCCTTTATGCCCTGGCTGGTGGGCACCGCACTCTTGCACTCGCTCGCGGTGAGCGAAAAACGTGGCCTGTTTAAAAGCTGGACCATCCTGCTGGCCATTTTCGCTTTCAGCCTGAGCCTGCTGGGCACTTTCCTGGTTCGCTCCGGGGTGCTCACCTCGGTGCACGCCTTTGCCACCGACCCGCTGCGCGGCGGATTTATTCTCGTCTTCCTGGCTATTGTGATCGGCCTCTCCCTGCTGCTCTTCGCCCTGCGCGCGCCGGCGGTGAGTGCACAGAGTGTTTTTTCTTTCCGTGCGCGGGAGACCTTCCTGCTCGGCAACAATGTTCTCCTGGTGCTGGTTATGGGTGTGGTGCTCACCGGCACCCTGTACCCGCTGCTGGCGGATGCGCTCAACTGGGGCAAGCTCAGCGTGGGCCCGCCGTTTTTCAATATGTTCTTCGTACCGCTGATGGCACTGCTCTGCCTGCTGCTGGGCCTGGGTATTCACGCCAACTGGAAGGACAGCCGCTGGGACAAACTGCTGCGCGCCTGGGGCCCGCCGTTTGCCGTTGCGGTGATTGCAGCGCTGGCACTACCCTTTGCCCTGGGTGGGTTCCACTGGGGCGCAGCCCTGGGGATTTTTATCGGCGTCTGGATTGTCGCGGCCAGCGTAGCGGATATTTTTGCCAAAACCCGCAACGCCGATTCTTTTGCCGCCGGACTCAGGCGCCAGCGCGCCAGCTATTACGGCATGCATCTGGCCCATGCCGGCCTGGCGGTGACGGCGCTCGGTGTGGCGCTGACCAGTGTGTACAGTGTCGAGCGCGACCTGCGTATGTCCCCGGGCAGCAGCTATGAAGTGGCCGGCTACGATTTCCGTTTCGACGGCGTGCGTTCCGTGCAGGGCCCCAACTATCGCGCCTCCGAGGGCGTGCTTTTTGTCAGCCGCAACGGCGACGCGGTGGCAGAACTGCTGCCGCAGAAACGCAATTATCTCTCCGGTGGCAATACCATGACTGAAGCGGCCATCGACACCGGCCTGTTCCGCGATCTCTACGCGGCCCTCGGCGAACCGCTGGACAAAGACAATCCCGGCGGCGACTGGGGGGTGCGCCTGCAGTACAAGGCGTTTGTGGTGTGGATCTGGCTGGGTGCGCTGTTGATGGCCATCGGCGGCGGCATCGCGGTGGCGGACAAGCGCTATCGCAAGGTGAAAGCGGCGCGGGCGACAGAAGTCAATGCTGCCGTGGCTGCGGCCTAACGAAAGGCTATGGGGCGGGTGGATGTCCTCTGATTCTTGTAACTAAAAAAAGAAACGAACTTATGCGAAAGTCGGAGTTCTTCATGGAGCTTTCGGGTGATGCCGGCGGTATGCTGCCATGGCGAACATATCGGGATTATTACGAATTTGCACGCAATCATTCGGGGTGCTCGATCGTCGAGCTGGGTACTGGGCGAGGTGCCAGTACGATCGCGCTTGCAGCCGGGTTGAAGGATTCCGGGCGAGAAGGGTTCGTTCATGCGGTCGATCAGTTTTTCCAACATGCTCCCGGTGGGCCGCATCCAGCCAGTCTCCGGGAGTACGGAGAGGCTACCGTTGATATGAATCTGACTGCGTTCCGCGACAATCTCAGCCGGTTCCATGTCAAAGACAAGGTGAAAGCCCAGGTATCGCGCACCACCGACGCCCTGATTGATCCGGCAAGCGATGGTCCCTTCGACATGCTGGTGATCGATGTAGACGGCTACGTCGACAGGGATCTGGAGAAGTATTTCGACTACCTTGAGCATGGCAGTCTCATTATCATCGATGATTACCGCGATTCCGTGAATTCTCGCGGTGTGACCAACCTGGAACGTTTCAGTCGGCTGGGGGTGGATAAGGCTGGGGAGAAGATCGATCGGTTGTCATCGTACGAACGTGGTCGACTACTGGGCAAGCATTTGCTGACCTATCGATTGATTGAAAGAATGGTGAAGCTTGGGCTGCTCGAACCCTTGAAGAATGTGCGCGGAACGCTGTTCTGTCGGAAACCCCTTGGTTCCGCAGCGTTCGAGGCAGTTTGGACCGCATCTATATCGCGTGCCGTCGAAGAATCCGTGGTTGATGATTTCATGCACCTCCTGCGCGGAGGGCGCACGGATTTCCCCCTTTCGATGCGCTACTGGCGACCTCATGCGGCACGGATCGCTCGGCGCTTCATGAACCGGATCGGGCGAGCTGAATAGAGATAATGGCCAGATTGAAACTGTTTCTACCGCTGATAATTTTCGCCGCGCTGGCGCTGTTGTTTTGGCGCGGCCTCTCCCTCAATCCCCAGGATATGCCTTCCGCCCTGCTCAACAAGCCGGTGCCGCAATTTTCCCTGCCGCAGTTGGCCGAGAGTGGAAAAGAAAAAACCATGCAACGTGGCGATTTGCCGGCGAAATCACTGTTGCTGAACGTGTGGGCGACCTGGTGCATTGCCTGCCGCGTGGAGCACCCCTTTTTAAACAAGCTGGCGGAAGAGGGCGTGCCCATCGTGGGCATCAACCTGAAAGACGACGGCGCGGAAGCGCAGAAATGGCTGGAAAAATTCCACAATCCCTACCTGTTCAGCATCGCCGACAAAGAGGGGCGCCTGGCCCTGGATCTGGGCGTATTCGGCGCGCCGGAAACCTTCCTGGTGGATGCGGAGGGGGTAATTCGCTGCAAACATGTGGGCGTGGTGGACGATCGCATCTGGCAGACCAAGCTGCAACCGCTGTATCAAAAATTGCAACAACAACCCTGGGACGAATTTGCCGGTGAGCTATCAGATTCCCTGCTCGCCCGTTGTCGCTGAGACGGAAGAAAAGAAAAGCCGTTTTATCTGCTGGCTCGGGCCGGTGCAGGACAAGGCGGCTTTCCAGCAACAGCTGGACGCCGTTCGCGCACAATACCCGGACGCCACCCACCACTGTACCGCAGTGGTAATCGGCAACCCCTCAAACCCCGAAGTGATGCAGGCGGACGACGACGGCGAGCCCGGCGGCAGCGCCGGGCGCCCCATGCTCGAACTGCTGCTCAAGCAGCGGGTGGGCAATGTGGGTGCCATCGTCACCCGCTATTTCGGCGGCACCAAACTGGGCGTCGGCGGTCTGATGCGCGCCTACCGCGGCGCAGTGGGCGCCGCACTGCAACAGGCCGATCTCAAACCCTTCGTTCCCCTGCTGCAGGTCCAGGTAACCTGCGACTTCGCCCAGGAATCGCGCCTGCGCTTTCTCGCCGGCCAACATCAGGGAACCTGCTCAGATGCTGATTACAGCGAAAAGGTCAGCATGCAGCTGAAACTGCCGCAGAACCACTGGCCGGCGCTGAAAGAGCAGCTGATAGCGGAAGGCTTCAAAATCCTCACTGACTAACCCCCCCCCGGGACCGCGGAGCTCCAGCTCCGCAAGCCCCGCAAAGCGGGGCCATATCCCAAAACTTGCCCGCCCTCCCGTATAGCGATACTTTTACTGCAGGCAATCACATCAATAACAAGCGCGGGCTATCTCATGCTACAGGCCCTAATCGCCAGAGGCGCAATCCTCAGCCTGTTCAAACTCCTTGAGCGCGGCAGAGCCCGCGACCTGAACGGCTTCGTCTTCGGAGCGACCAGTGGATAGCCACGCGGGCCTTGTTTATTTTCGCAAAACGACGGGGCACTTAAAGCCCATTACCTTCTGGCCGGCGTTGATCGGCATCCTGCTGGTTCTGGTAGCCACCGCGGTGGATAAACAAAACTTTATCCAGCTCACTTCCGCTGTCAACGCAGCGATAATCGAAAACTTTTCCTTCCTGTTTCTCTACGGCGCCCTGGCACTGCTCGCCCTGTGTATTTATATTTTCTTCTCACCCCTCGGCCGAGTGCGTATCGGTGGGGACGGCGCTGAGCCCATCTATTCTCCTTTTCGCTGGTTTTCGGTATCCCTCACCACAGTCATCGCCATGGGCATCCTGTTCTGGGCGGTGGCGGAACCGGTGGTACACCTCCATGAACCACCGCCCTTTGCCGGCGTTGAACCGGGCGGCGCAGAGGCAATGCGCTTCGCCATGTCCAGCGTGTTCGTACACTGGACTCTGGCGCCCTACGCCATCTACACCGTCGCCGCTCTGGCCTTCGCCCTGGCTTTCTACAATTGCGGCCACAGCTTTTCCGTCGGCTCTTTGTTGCGGCCCTTGCTGGGAGATCACTTGGGGGAGAAGACTGCACAGGGCATCGACGCACTGGTACTGTTCGCCGTGGTGGTGGGAATGTCCGCGGTGTTGAGTGCCGGCCTGCTGCTGATTGGCGACGGCTTGCAGGTGCTGTTCGGCATCCCCAAGTCTCCACAGGTTTACGCCGCGACGGCGGCGTTTATCGTCGCCGTCGCCCTGCTCTCCGCCGCCAGCGGCCTGCGCCAGGGTATACAGGTCCTTGCCCGTATCAATACGGTGTTGTTCGTATTGCTGATGCTGTATGTACTGGTTGTGGGGCCCAGTATCTTTATCGTCAAACTGGGCAGCCAGTCCCTGGCCGAATACCTGGCCGGCTTTATCCCGCGTCACCTGCTTTTCAATGAGCCCGCATCCAGCCGCTGGTCCGGCTGGTGGACCACCGCTTTCTTCGCCAGTTGGTTTGCCTGGGCCCCCTTGTCCTGCCTGTTTCTGGGCAAGATAGCCCGGGGTTACACAGTGCGGCAGTTTATTCTGGTCAATTTGCTACTGCCGTCCATTTTTGGCTTTTTATGGTTTTCCACCTTCGGACTCTCCGCGCTGTACTTCGATATCCAGAATGACGGTGCCATGTACGGTGTCTATCGGAGCGAGGGACTGGCAGCCATGGCCTACCAGCTGTTCAGTTATCTGCCCGGCAGCATTATGCTCAGCCTGTTTTTTATCTTCGCCTGTTTTATCTCTTTTATTACTGCAACGGATTCCAATACGGATGCGATAGGCGGGCTCTGCATGCGCTCGGTCACCGCCGAGCATATGGGATCGCCATTCGGGGTCAAGCTGCTGTGGGCCAGTGTGATTGGGATTGTGGGCTGGTGCAGTGCCACTTATCTCGGTTCCGATGGGATCAAGATGCTGGCGAATTTGGCGGGGTTGCCTGGGGTTTTGATTGTTCTGGGGAGTGGCGGAAGTTTGGGGCTTATGGCTTATCGGGCCCACCTGGTGAAGGATTACGAAGAGGAGGGAGCCAATTGAATTTTATTGGAAAGATTGTCGCCCTGCTGCTGGCTTGAACGGGATGGGACTGATGAGCGCCGTCCATGGCGCTCACCCTACGGGCGCCTTCGGCGTCCAAAATTGTTCCAGACAATTTTGTCGCACGCCGATCAAACATATACGAAAAAGGCCCACACTTTCGTGTGAGCCTTTTTCGTATATGGCGGACCGGACGGGACTCGAACCCGCGACCTCCGGCGTGACAGGCCGGCATTCTAACCAACTGAACTACCGGTCCGCGATCCCTGCTTCCCTTGTGAAAACCTGCTCGGCAGGTGAAAGGGAAGTGGTGGGTGGTACAGGGGTCGAACCTGTGACCTACGGCTTGTAAGGCCGCCGCTCTCCCAACTGAGCTAACCACCCCGCGTCAGGAGCTGCGTATCTTAATGATATTTTTTTGCCCGTCAACGCCTCCGGTGAAAAAATTTTTGTCTTTCAATAAGTTAAGCCACCTTCCCGGAGACATCGGGGCGTGTGCCCCGTCTGGTGGCGCTGCTATAATCGCGCAAATTTCCGCCGGAGCCCCCCGTGAGACAGACAAGCTGTCGAGCCCTGATTGCCGCTGCACTGTGTGCCTGCCTGTCCCTTGCCGCGCTGGCGGCAGTGGAGGTGGAGCAGTTGTCCACGCCGGAGCTGCAGGCGCGCTATGAAGTGCTGATCGAAGAGATGCGCTGCCCCAAGTGCCAGAACCAGAACCTGGCGGGTTCCGATTCGCCGGTGGCGGGGGATCTGCGCCGGGAAATCCGCCGGCTGCTGGAAGAGGGCTTCACCGATAGGGAAATATCCGACTACATGGTGGCCCGCTATGGGGATTTTGTGCTCTACCGTCCCCCACTGCAGCGCAATACGCTGGCCCTGTGGCTGGCGCCGGGGGTATTTGCGGCTATCGGGCTTGTGGTGCTGATAGTGATCGTTGCGCGCTCGCGCAGCGGCTCCGGCGCGCGCCAGGATGACGCCAGCGGCGAATTGAGCGAGGACGAGCGCCGGCGGCTGCGGCAGCTGCTGGGGGAAGACGAGAACGGCGGGAAGCGACAAGATGACTGAACTCTGGCTGGGCCTGGCGCTGCTGATTCTGCCGCTGGCCTTTGTAATTCTGTGGCCGGCGCTGCGCGGCGTTGGCGCCCGGCAGGCCTCCGACAAGCGCGCGGCGCTGGCGGCCCTGTATCGCGAACAGCGCGCGGAACTACAATCCGCCCTGGACAGCGGTTCGATCGACCGGCAGCAGTATGCGCAACTGGAAGCGGAGATGGCGCGCAACCTGCTCGCGGCGGAGGAATCCGCTGGTGCGAAGGCCTCGTCCGGCGGCGGCCGTAGTCTGCTGATCGGCCTGGCGGCGCTGGTGCCACTGTTGGCGCTGGGGCTCTACGCCTTCTCTGACCGCTACGACGACTTGGCGCTGTATCGGGATGTCGTCGCCAGCCAGCAGGGGCGCTCCGACGAGCAGGCCGAGGCGCGGATCACCCGCCAGCTGCGCGAGCGCACACAAACCCACCCGGAAGACCTTACCGGCCGCTATGTGCTGGCACAGCGCCTGCTTGTAAGTGGTGACCCGCTTGGCGCAGTGGCTGAGTATCGCGCGATAGTGGCCAGCGAGCCCCAGGCGGTGGGGATCAAGGCGGAACTGGCGCAGGCGCTGTTCTTCGCCGGCGGTTCCAGGGTCACCGAAGAGGTGCGCGAGTTGGTACACGAGGTGCTGCAGGTACAGCCGGGTAACGGCACCGCGCTTGGCCTGGCGGGCATTGCCGCCTTCGACCGGGAGGAATACCGGGCGGCGCGGGACTACTGGCGGCGCGCGCTGGACCGGCTGTCGCCTGATTCTATGGCGGCACAAGCGCTGGCCGCCGGGGTGGCCCGGGCCGAGGCTGCGCTGGCGGAACAGGGTGAACCGGTGGCGGCCAAGGCCGACGCCCCGGCTGCCGACGGCTCGGCGATTCGCGTGGAGGTGAAGCTGGGCGAAGGGGTTTCCCCCGAGCCCGCCACCCCGGTATTCATTTACGCCCGCGGCGCCGACAGTCCCATGCCGCTGGCCATCGTCAAACTCACTGCCGGCCAACTGCCCGCCGAGGTGGTGCTGGATGAATCCCGCGCGATGATGCCGGGGCGCTCCCTGAAAGGTGCGGATTCAGTGCAGTTGGTGGCGCGGCTGGCCGTCAACGGCGACGCGAGACCGGCGCCGGGGGACTGGCAGGGTGCGGTGGAATCTCTGCCCAGGTCCGAGTGGAACAAGCCGCAGGCCATCACCATCGACGACGAGCTGTAGGAGCGGCCGTTGGCCGCGATCGGTGCCTGTCCCGGCAGCAAGGCCGATCGCCCTACACAATCCTGCGAATCCCGGGGCCTGCGGCCCGTATACGGAGCTGGAGCCCGCGTTCCCAGCTTGTGAAATATGCGCTGAAACCACTGCCGCCGCCATGTACAATCGCGTATTTGGTGCGGCCACCGCTCGCCGGCATAGAACAAATACCGAGTTAACAATACATGCGTCTGAAGTGCATCAAGCTTGCGGGTTTCAAATCCTTTGTTGACCCGACCACTGTCTATTTTCCGTCCAACCTGAGCGCCGTGGTCGGCCCCAATGGCTGTGGCAAGTCCAACACCATCGATGCGGTGCGCTGGGTGATGGGCGAATCGTCCGCGAAGAACCTGCGCGGCGACTCCATGACCGACGTGATCTTCAACGGCTCCAGTGGTCGCAAGCCGGTGGGCCAGGCCTCCATCGAACTGGTGTTCGACAACTCACAAGGCAAACTGCAAGGCGCCTACGCCGCCTTCGCCGAGATCTCGGTCAAGCGCAAGGTGACCCGGGACGGCCAGAACAACTACTACCTGAACGGCGACAAATGCCGCCGCCGCGACGTGACCGACCTGTTCCTGGGCACCGGCCTGGGCCCGCGCAGCTACGCGATTATCGAACAGGGCATGATTTCCAAGCTGATCGAGGCCAAGCCGGAAGAGCTGCGCGTATTCATCGAGGAGGCCGCCGGTATTTCCAAGTACAAGGAGCGCCGCCGCGACACCGAAAACCGCATGCGCCGCACCAAGGAGAACCTGGAGCGCCTGACTGATATCCGCGACGAACTGGACCGCCAGTTGTCGCGCCTGGAGCGCCAGTCTGCAGCGGCGGAAAAATACAGCCGCTTCAAAGAGGAAGAGCGCAGCCACAAGGCCCACCTGCAGGCACTGAAGTACCGCGACCTGAACGACCAGTCCAGGGCCAAGCAGCATCAGATCGGCGAGCTGGAGCTCACCGTGGAAGAGCTGGTGACCCGCCAGGTCAGCTGCGACACCGATATCGAACAGAAGCGCGTGGGCTATCACGAGCTGTCCGACAGCTTCAACGAGGTGCAGGGCCGCTTCTACGCTGTGGGCGCGGATATCGCGCGCCTGGAGCAGAGCATCGCCCACGCCCGCGAGCGCAACACCCGCCTGCAGTCGGATATCCAGCAGAACGAACAGGAATACCGCGAGGCGGAGACCGGACTGGAGGCGGACCGGGAAAAGGCCGCCCAATTCGAGGCCGAACTGGAAGTGATCGTGCCGGACCTGGAGATGGTCCAGGCCGCCGAGGAGGAGTCCGCCCAGGCGCTGCTGAGCGCCGAAGACGCCATGCGCGACTGGCAGAACGAATGGGACCAGTTCAACCAGGGCGCTTCCGGCTCGCGCCAGAAGGCGGAAGTACAGCAGTCCCGCATCCAGCACCTGGAGACCTCCCGCCAGCGGCTGCAGGAGCGCATCAACAAGCTGCAGGCGGAGCAGGCGGGCCTCAGGGACAGCGGCGATGACGGCGAATTCGAGCAGCTGAACGAACAACTCGCCGAACTGGAACTGCAAGTGGGCGAGCGCCGCGAAGCGGTCGCCGAGAAAAATGAATCCCTCGCCGAGCTGCGCGGCCGCGAGAGCGATATCGCTTCCGAGCTGGACCAGTTGCGCCTGCAACTGCAGACCAGCCGCGGCCGCCAGGCCTCCCTGGAAGCGCTGCAACAGGCGGCGCTGGGGCAGGGCAAAGCGGTGGAGAACTGGCTGCA
Organism: Microbulbifer rhizosphaerae; assembly: GCF_014191725.1. Taxonomy (GTDB): domain Bacteria; phylum Pseudomonadota; class Gammaproteobacteria; order Pseudomonadales; family Cellvibrionaceae; genus Microbulbifer; species Microbulbifer rhizosphaerae. The sequence goes on along the minus strand of NZ_JACHWZ010000006.1, from coordinate 134,421 downwards.
GCAGCAGGCGCTCGCCGACAAGCCGCGCCTGGCGGACCAGATCAGCGCCAGCCCCGGCTGGGAAAAGGCCGTGGAAACGGTGCTCGGCGCCCAACTGCAGGCAGTCTGTGTCGATCAGCTCGAGAGCCTCAGTGGCGGCCTCTCCACCCTGGAGAGCGGCCAGGCAGTGTTTATCGACGGTGCCGGCGTCAACCCCGCCACCGGCGGCAGCCTGCCGGCGCTGGCGGATGTGGTGCAGATTGAAAAAGGTCCGCAGTCCCTGGCCGGTATCCTGTCCGGTATCTACACCGCGGAAGACCTGAACGCGGCACTTTCCAGCCGGGCCCGATTGCAGGCCCACGAATCCATAGTCACCAAAGACGGCCTCTGGCTCGGCCCCAACTGGCTGCGGGTCAGCCGCGCCACCGACGCCGAGGCCGGCGTGCTGGCACGCAAGCAGGAACTGGAGGAGCTGGAAGCTTCCATCGCCGCCTGCGAGGAGCAGATCGAGCAGCAGGCGGAAGAGCGCGAGGCGCTGCGCCGCCGGGCGGTGGAGCTGGAGAGCGGTATCGAGCAATCGCGCAACGAAGTGGAGCAGTTCAGTCGCCGCGAAGCAGAGCTGCGCAGCCAGCTGTCCGCCCGCCGCGCCCGCGCCGAGCAGATGGACGAGCGCCGCACCCGCGTGGAGCAGGAAATTACCGAAGTGCGCGAGCAGCTGGAACTGGAGGGCGAATCCCTGTCGGAAGCGCGGTTGCTGTTGCAGGAGGCGGTGGAGGCCATGAGCGACGACACCGACCGCCGCGAAACTTTATTGGCGAGACGCGATGAACTGCGCGAGGCCCTGGATGCGGCGCGCCAGCGCGCCCGCGAGGACAAGGACCGCGCCCACGAACTGGCTATGCGCGAGCAGTCGGTGCGCACCCAGATGATATCCCTGGAGCGCACCCTGCAGGTGATGCGCGAGCAGCTGGAGCGCCTGCGCAGCCGCCGCGAACTGCTGCAGGAACAGATGGCGGAGACCCAGGACCCTTCCCAGGACTTTCGGGCCGAGCTGGAGGAAAAACTGGCCGAGCGCCTGGAAGTGGAGGCGGAACTGGGCGAGGCGCGCAAGAAATTGGAAGAGGTGGAGAGCGGCCTTCGCGAGCGGGAACAGGAGCGCCACAAGGTGGAATCCGCCCTGCAGGGGGTGCGCGCACAGCTGGAACAGGAGCGCCTGGCCGAGCAGACTTTAGAGGTACAGCGAAACGGCCTGGTGGAGCAGTTGCGTGAGACCGATTTCGAGGTGGAGCAACTGCTGGAGGAACTCCCGAACGACCTGACCATCGAATCTGTACAACAGGAACTGGAACTGGTCGCCGCGCGCATCTCGCGTCTGGGACCGATCAACCTGGCGGCGATCGACGAATACAAACAGGAATCCGAGCGCAAGAACTACCTGGACCGCCAGTACGGCGACCTCACCGACGCACTGGAAACCCTGGAAAACGCCATCAAGAAAATCGACCGGGAGACCCGCACCCGCTTCAAGGAGACCTTTGACCAGGTCAACAGCGGCCTGCAGGAACTCTTCCCGAAAGTGTTCGGCGGAGGCCACGCCTACCTGGAGTTGACCGGCGAGGACCTGCTGGATACAGGCATTGCGATCATGGCGCGCCCCCCGGGCAAGCGCAACAGCACCATTCACCTGCTCTCCGGTGGGGAAAAGGCGCTCACCGCCATTGCGCTGGTGTTTTCCATCTTCCGTCTCAACCCGGCGCCCTTCTGTATGCTGGACGAGGTGGATGCGCCGCTGGACGACGCCAACGTGGGCCGCTACGCGCGCATGGTGCAGGAAATGTCGGAGCATGTGCAATTTATCTATATTACCCACAACAAAATCGCCATGGAGATGGCTCACCAGTTGCTGGGGGTCACCATGCACGAACCGGGCGTATCCCGCCTGGTATCCGTGGATGTGGAAGAGGCGGCCGAACTGGCATCCGCGTAGGGAGGCGTAAAGGAGAGACGCTCAATGGGTAACTGGCTGATTACAATTCTCGCACTGGTGTTGTTGCTCGCAATACTGGACGGTGTGCGGCGGGCGATAAAAAAGCAGCGCGCGGCAATGAAGGTTTCCCGCAACCTGTCCCGGGCCATGCAGCGGGACACCTATGGTGACGGTGACGAAGAAGTGCCGCCGCCGCGCAGTGCGGGCAAAGACGCTTCCGCAGAGGAGGAAGAGGAATACCTGGACCCGGAGGAGGAGGCCAGGCGCCGGCAGATCGCCGCGGAGCTGCCGGGCCAGGTGCGCGTGGTGCAGCGCCGCGCCCTGGAGGAGGCCCTGCAGGTGAACCGCCTGGTGCAGGAGACTTTCCAGTCCTCGCGCAAACCCCTGGCCGGCAGCGGTCCCCACAGGGAAGAACCCGGGAGGGACGAACCGGAACAGGCATCCCTGAACCTGGAAGAGCAGGTGCCCACACTGATGGAGTCGGTGGGCGATGATGCGCGCCGCGAGCCGGCACTGGACGAATCCGCGAGCCTGGAAGCGCTGAACGACATGCCCGCGGCGGAGGAGATGCCGCCGCCGGGGGAGGCGCCGCTGCCCACGAAAAGGTCGCGTAAAACGGAAAAAGCGCCGGACAAGCCGAAGAAAAGACGCCAGGAGAAATCTCCGGTGGAAGAAGTACTGATCATCAACATCATGGCGCAGGAAGGGGACTTGTTCGAGGGCAACGACCTGCTGCGGGTACTGTTGGCGGCGGGGATGCGCTTCGGCGATATGAATATTTTCCACTACCACGCCGGCGGTGGGGCGGACGGCCCAGTGATTTTCAGCCTCGCCAATATGGTGGTGCCCGGCACCTTCGACCTCACCCAGATGGAGGAATTTATCAGCCCCGGGGTCAGCCTGTTCCTGGCGCTGCCCATCGAGGGCGAGGCGATCAAGGCGTTCGAAATCCTGCTCTCCACCTCGCGCCAGATTGCCGAGCAGTTGGGCGGCGAACTCAAGGACGAAAACCGCAGCGTATTCACCGCCCAGACCGCCGAGCACTACCGCCAGCGGGTGATGGAATACCAGCGCCGCAAGGCGCTGGCCAGAGCGCAGGCATAACCCGGGAGCGCGGAGCTTTGTCTCGGTGCGTTGAAGGCTCCTAACCTAGGGGCGCTGAAGGTTCCAGCAGGCCCGTCCCTGTGTAGGAGCGGCCGCTGGCCGCGATCGGACTGCCAACTGCCCGAACGATCGCGGCCAGCGGCCGCTCCTACAAGGTAAAATCCCGTCTCCGGCAATAATTCCCTATCTTTGCAAAACTACAATGACGAAAGCCACCCTTAGACAGCCTCCCACTGAAAAACATCAGCGCGCACAGGAACTCCGCGAAATCCTCCAGCGCGCCAATTACCAATATTATGTGCTGGACAATCCGGAACTGCCGGACGTGGAGTACGACCGCCGCCTGCGCGAGCTGCAGGAACTGGAGAGGGAATACCCGCAACTGGCCACCGCGGATTCCCCCACCCAGCGGGTGGGCGCCGAGCCGCTCACCGCCTTCGCCGAGGTGCGCCACGCGGTGCCGATGCTTTCACTCGACAACGCCTTCAACGAGGAGGAGTTGCTCGAATTCGACCGCCGGGTGCGCGATCGCCTGAACACCGAGAATCCGGTGGAATACGCCTGCGAGCCCAAGCTGGACGGCATCGCCGTCAGCCTGATGTATCGCGACGGCGTGCTGGAACGCGCGGCCACCCGCGGCGACGGCACCACCGGCGAGGACATCACCCGCAATGTGCGCACCATCGGCTCCGTGCCCCTGCGTCTGATGGAAGAGGGTGTGCCCCACAAGGTGCCAGAGTTGCTGGAAGTGCGCGGCGAGATCTATCTGCCCCGGGACGGCTTTGCCAAACTGAACGCCGAGGCGGCGAAGGCGGGAGAGAAAACCTTCGTCAACCCGCGCAACGCCGCCGCCGGCAGCCTGCGACAACTGGACTCGCGCATTACCGCCAGGCGCCCGCTGGAGTTGTGCGTCTACGGTGTGGGCCTGGTGGAGGGCGCCGCGCTGCCGGGCCGGCATACGGAGATATTGCAGCAGCTCAACCGCTGGGGTTTCCGCATCAATAGTGAAATGGCTGCGGCGAAGGATATCCAGGGCTGCATCGACTACTACAAGAAGCTCGGCGAAAAGCGCGAGCAACTGGCCTACGACATCGACGGCATCGTCTTCAAAGTCAACGATATCGGCCTGCAAAGGCGCCTCGGCTTCGTCGCCCGCGCGCCGCGCTGGGCCATGGCCTACAAGTTTCCTGCCCAGGAGGAAATGACCGGGCTGCTGGATGTGGAATTCCAGGTGGGGCGCACCGGCGCGGTAACCCCGGTGGCGCGTCTCCAGCCCGTATTCGTCGGCGGTGTCACCGTCTCCAACGCCACCCTGCACAACCGCGACGAGATAGAGCGCCTGGGCGTGATGATCGGCGACACGGTGGTAATCCGTCGCGCGGGCGATGTGATTCCCCAGGTGGTTTCCGTGGTGGAAAGCCGCCGCCCGAAAAATGTCCGCGCGATCGAATTTCCCACCCACTGCCCGGTGTGCGATTCACCGGTGGAGTCCACTCCCGGGGAAGCGGTGGCCCGCTGCAGCGGCGGTCTGATCTGCAGCGCCCAGCGCAAGCAGGCGATCAAGCACTTCGCCTCGCGCAAGGCCATGGATATCGACGGTCTCGGCGACAAGCTGGTGGACCAGTTGGTGGAGGGCGGACTGCTGCACTCGGTGTCGGGCCTCTACCGCCTGTCGCTGGAGCAACTGGCGGAGCTGCCGCGCATGGGGCAGAAATCCGCGCAGAACCTGCTCGACGCCCTGGAGCGCAGCAAGGCCACCACCCTGCCCAAATTCCTCTACGCCCTTGGCATTCGCGAAGTGGGCGAGGCCACCGCGCGCAACCTGGCGCGGCACTTCGGAGACCTGGAACCCTTGGCGCGGGCGGACGAGGAGGAATTGCAGCAGGTGGAGGACGTGGGTCCGGTGGTGGCGCACTTTGTGGCGGAATTCTTCCAACAGGCCCACGCCCAGGAGGAGATAGAGGCGCTGCGGCAGGCCGGAGTGCGCTGGGAACCGGAAGAGCAGGGTGGCGAAGAGCAGCCGCTTGCCGGCCAGACCTGGGTGCTCACCGGCAAACTGGAGACCCTGTCCCGCAGCGAGGCCAAGGATTATCTGCAGCGCCTCGGCGCCAAGGTGGCCGGCAGTGTGTCCGCCAACACCGCCAGTGTGATTGCCGGCCCCGGCGCCGGTTCAAAACTGAACAAGGCGCGGGAGCTGGATATTCCCATCCTGGATGAAGAACAATTCCTCGATATGCTGCGGGAGCGCGGAATCGAAATCTGATTGCTCTCCGATAATTCCCGACCCACGCGGCTCTGTGGGAGCCTGCCTTGCAGGCGAATTGCCGCGCCCGGACATTCGCCAGCGGGGCTGGCTCCCACTGTCTCGGCCCAGTCAGACTTTGATCAAAAAAATAATCGGGATTTTTCAATTGCGACCCCGGTTATAGCTTTCTCCCGGCTTCGCCGTTAAAGTGGAATGCTATGATTTGATTGCGCCGGATAATTTTTATCCAGCACTGCCGCACTGAGGAAAAGAATAGTGGTCCAGGGCGATCAGGAATCCATTGTCTACGGCTGTATCAAAGACAGCAACAGTCTCGCCGGCGGTTCGGATCGCCGGCGGGTCAACCGGGAGGCCGTGCTCAACCTGCCAAGCGCCGATGAGCGATCCCTTTTGTGCCGGGATATGTTTTCCATTCCCACGATCAAGGTGAAGCAGTCCCAGTACCAGACTGATGTGATCCATTTTGGTGCTTCCTATCGCGCGGTCGAGTACGAGTGGAGCCACTGGATCGAGAAGTTCGAGGAGCTGTTGCGGAGCATGTACTGGGTGTCCGCCACGGTGCACCTGGAAACCGAACTCTCCGGTACCCACTCCTTTACCTGGGAGGCCGCGGGGCTCTACCACGAGCCCGGCAGCGGCGAAATGCAGGTGCGCTGCGAGTGGACCCAGGAGGGCAGGGTCAGCGTGTGACCGCAATATGAATCCAAAGGGCGGATGCGCTGCGGTTATCCTTCTACTAAATTAATTAGCATCAGCAAAGGGAGTTTTTATGAAAGCTTATCAATCCGTATTCCTGGCCGGCACTTTGCTGTTTTCCCCTCTGTTGCAGGCACAGGAACAAAAGCCGCTGGAGCTGATCTCCGAGGCTCCGGAAGGTGCAGAGGTCTATATTATTTCCCCGAAAGATGGCGAAAAGGTCGGCGAAACTTTCACGGTTCGCTTCGGCCTCTCCGGTATGGGTGTGGCCCCGGCGGGTGTGAACAAGGCGGCCACCGGCCACCATCACCTGCTGATCGATCTGGAGGAAATACCGGACTTGAGCAAACCCCTGCCGTCTTCGGACAAGGTGATCCACTTCGGCGGCGGCCAGACCGAAACCCAGGTTACCCTGCCGCCGGGCGTGCACACACTGCAGCTTGTTCTGGGCAACTACCTGCACATTCCCCACAGGAAGCCGGTGGTTTCCGAGAAGGTCACCTTAGAGGTTCAATAGACACCGCGAGTGGCGCGCTCTGCGCAGGGACAGCCAGCCATGAAAAAAAAGTTCCGCACCGAAAAAGACAGCCTGGGTGACGTGCAGGTGCCACAGGGCGCGCTCTATGGTGCGCAGACCCAGCGCGCCGCCGACAATTTTCCGGTGAGTGGCTACCGGATGCCGGAAGAATTCATTCGTGCGATGGTGTTGATCAAAAAGTCCGCCGCCGAGGCCAATCGCGACCTGGGCCTTCTGGACGAACAACTGGCTGCCGCGATTGTCGCCGCCTGTGATGCCGTCAGCGGCGAGGACTTCGCCGCGCAGTTTCCCCTCGATGTTTTCCAGACCGGCTCCGGCACCAGTTCCAATATGAATGTGAACGAGGTGCTGGCCCATATTGCCGAGCGGGACAGCGGTGTGGAAGTGCACCCCAACGACCACGTCAATATGAGCCAGAGCAGCAACGATGTGGTTCCCAGTGCCATTCACGTATCCGCGTTGCTGGCGGTTCGGGACGATTTGCTGCCGGCGTTGCGCCACCTGCACCGCCAGTTGTGCGACAAGGCGGACAGCGTCACCGATGTGGTGAAAACCGGGCGCACTCATCTAATGGATGCGGTGCCCATGACCCTGGCCCAGGAGATTTCCGCCTGGGCGGATCAAGTGGAATCCTGCCGCGAGCGCATACGCGGCACCCTGCCGCGGCTGGCGCAGTTGGCCCAGGGCGGCACCGCCATCGGCACCGGCCTGAACGCCCACCCGCGCTTTGCAGAATTGTTCGCGCAGAAACTCAGTGCCAACAGCACCCAGCAGTTTCGTCCCGCGGAAAATTTGTTTACGGCGATCGCCACTCAGGACACCGCGGTGGAGGTGTCGGGCCAGTTGAAGGTACTGGCGGTGGCATTGATGAAAATCGCCAACGATCTGCGCTGGATGAACAGCGGTCCACTGGCGGGCTTCGCAGAAATCGAATTGCAGGCGTTGCAGCCGGGCAGCAGCATTATGCCCGGCAAGATAAACCCGGTGATTGCCGAGTCCGCGGCCATGGCTGCGGCCCAGGTGATAGGCAACGACACCACCATCACTGTGGCCGGGCAGAGCGGCAATTTCCAGCTTAACGTGATGCTGCCGGTGATCGCTTACAACCTGCTGGAGAGTATCCGCCTGATGGCCAACAGCGCGCGGTTGCTGGCGGACAAGGCCATCGCCACCTTTGCGGTCAAGCGCGAGAATATGGAGCGGACACTGGCGCGCAACCCGATTCTGGTAACGGCACTGAATCCCGTGATCGGCTATGCCCGGGCGGCGGAAATCGCCAAGAAGGCCTACAGCAGCGGCCGGCCGATTCTGGATGTGGCGCGGGAGATGACCGATCTGGGCGAGGACGAGTTGAAGCGGCTGCTGGATCCAAAATCAATGACCTCGAACAGTGACCACTGAGACTGTAAAGCACGGAGGGCCATTGGTTCGGGGTGAACAGGTGCCCACGGTTTTTCTGTTTTTCCGCCGATAAAGCAGTTTGCCGCCCGTGCAGCTCGCGGCGTTTGACAGAGGGAGGGCTATGCTTCACGATTTCGCGCCGCGCCGGTGCGCTACCGGGCATCGACCAGTCGTTCATCGTTCACTACTTGCAAAGCGGAAATCCCATGGCCAAGAAAAGTCGCCGCTCCTTTATCACCAGCGTACTCGCCTGTGTCGCCTTTGTCGCGGCGGCGGTGTGGAGCTGGGACCTGCCGGTGGAAGATGTGATTTCCTACCTGGTGCTGCTGCTGATTTTTTTGCTGGTGATTATCGTCGCTGCGCTGGGTTTTGGTGCTCTGCTGAGCTGGTTGCGTAGGCGCAGGAAATAGTGGACTCCTCCCACAATCTCTTGCGGGTGCGCCTGGTGGCGGCTCGCTACAGCTTTTAAGGGTGCCGGGATGAGCGTGACGGAAGAGGACATCCGCATTCCCATCGCCTACCTGGAGCGGCTGCTGGAGGAGGCGGCGCGGCGCGGCTGTGACCGCGCGGAGCTGCTGGCTTCGGTCGGTATCGAGGAGTCGGAGTTGCAGGGGCGGGCGGCGTTTTCCGCGCTGAAATACGGTCGCCTCTACCAACGGGTGATGTGGCAGGTGCAGGACGAATGGTTCGGCATGCTCAGCGGCGGCCGGGTGCGCTCCGGCTCCTTTCGCCTGCTGTGCCTCACCGTTGTCAACTGCGCAACCGTCCGCCAGGCCATCACGCTGAGTGCGGAATTCATGGAGATCTGCCGCGGTTTCAAGGTGAAACCGGTCCTGGAGCCCGCCGGTACCGGTCGCGAGCGGGTGGTAATCCGCGGTATCAGCTCCCTGGCGGAAGGCGAGTTTGAAAAACTGATCGCGCAGACGGACCCGGGAGTGGTCCGCACGACCCTGGCGGTATGGCACCGCTTCTACTGCTGGCTGGTGGGGCGCGAGATCCCGCTGGCGCGGCTGCACTTTTCCTTTCCCTGCCCGGAGGAGTTCCGCACCCTGGCCCAGAGCGAGGCGGGGGAGCTGCTGTTCGAGCAGGAGGCCAACGCCCTGGAGTACGACAGCCGCTATCTGGATTACCCGGTAGTGCAGAATCCGCAGACGGTGGAGGACTTTATCCGCACCGCCCCCTACCACCTGGTGATCAGCGACGGCAGTGCCAACAGCATCAAGACCAAGGTGAAGACCATCCTGAACCGCGATGTGAGCGAATCCATGCCCGCGGCGGAAATGGTGGCGGAGCGCCTGAATATGTCGGTAACCACTCTGCGCCGACGCCTGCAGCAGGAGGGCACTTCCTATCAGAAGCTGAAGGACGAGTGCCGCATGGAGGCTGCGTTTCACTATCTCAGCTGCCCGGACCTGTCCAATGCGCAGATCGCGGAAATGCTCGGTTTCGACGAGCCCAGCGCCTTCTTCCGCGCCTTTAAGAAATGGACCGGCGCCACCCCGGGCGAGTACCGCAGCCGCAAGGCCGGCTAAGATTTGTCACCGCTTTGGACGGATTTCGCCATAGTGACCCCCGCCGGCTTGCTACTATGATGAACAAATCGTAAATTTGAGTCACAAAATTGACCGTCCGGTCCCTGGGACCGGAGCCACAACAGCGAATTGAGGGTAGCAGGATGACCGATATCAAGATTCCACTGCGCGATATGCGCTTTGCCATGCGCGAATTGTTCGACTGGGATCAGCACTACGCCTCCCTGGGCTACGAGGAAGCCACTCCGGATCTGGTGGACGCCATCCTGGAGGAGGGCGCCAAGTTCTGCGAGAACGTGCTGGCGCCGCTGAACCAGATCGGCGACCAGCAGGGTTGTACCTGGAAGGATGGCGAAGTCATCACTCCCGAGGGCTTCAAGGAAGCCTACCAGCAGTTCGTGGAAGCCGGCTGGCCCTCCCTGGCCCACGACGTGGAGCACGGCGGCCAGGGCCTGCCCCCGTCCCTGGGCACCCTGATGAGCGAGATGGTGGGCACCGCCAACTGGTCCTGGGGTATGTACCCGGGGCTGTCCCACGGCGCCATGAATACCCTGGAGGCCCACGGCACTCCGGAGCAGAAGGAAGCCTACCTGACCAAGCTGGTGGAGGGTTCCTGGACCGGCACCATGTGCCTCACCGAGCCCCACTGTGGCACTGACCTGGGCATCCTGCGTACCAAGGCCGAGCCCAACGCGGACGGCTCCTATGCCATCACCGGCACCAAGATCTTTATCTCAGCTGGCGAACACGACATGGCCGAGAATATCGTGCATATCGTGCTCGCGCGCCTGCCCGACGCTCCTCCCGGCACGAAGGGCATTTCCCTGTTTATCGTGCCCAAGTTCCTGCCCAACGCGGATGGAACTATCGGCGAGCGCAACGGCGTGGTTTGCGGTTCCCTGGAGCACAAGATGGGTATCCACGGCAACGCCACGGCGGTGCTCAACTTCGACGGCGCCAAAGGTTTTTTGATCGGAGCGCCGAACAAGGGTTTGAACTGCATGTTCACCTTTATGAACACCGCGCGCCTGGGCACTGCCCTGCAGGGTCTCGCCCACGCAGAGGCCGGCTTCCAGAAATCCCTGGCCTATGCCAAGGACCGTTTGCAGATGCGCGCCCTGTCCGGCCCGAAAAATCCGCAGGGCCCGGCGGACCCGATTATCGTGCACCCGGACGTGCGCCGCATGCTGCTGACCCAGAAGGCCTTCGCCGAGGGCGGCCGCATGCTGATCCTGCTGTGTGCACAGCAGGTAGATCGCACCCACAAAGGTAGCGAGGAAGAGAAAAAGGAAGCCGACGAATTGCTGGCCTTCCTGACGCCGATCGCCAAGGCCTTCCTCACCGAAACCGGTTTCGAATCCGCCAACCTGGGCCTGCAGTGCTTCGGTGGTCATGGCTATATCGCCGAGTGGGGCATGGAACAGAATGTGCGCGACGCGCGTATCGCCACTATCTACGAGGGCACCACCGGGGTCCAGGCGCTGGACCTGCTGGGCCGCAAGGTGCTGATGAGCCAGGGCGAACTGCTGCGCCGTTTCACCAAAGTCGTGCACAAGTTCTGCCAGGCGGAAGTCGACAACGAGGCTCTGTCCCCGTTTATCGGCAAACTGCAGGAGCTGAACAAACAGTGGGGTGATCTCACCCTGCACGTGGGCGCCAAGGCGATGGAAAACCCGGATGAAGTGGGAGCTGCCTCCGTGGACTATCTGATGTTCTCCGGTTATGCCGTCCAGGCCTATCTCTGGGCCCGTGTGGCCAAGGTGGCCAATGACAAACTGGCCGAGGGCTCCGGCGAGGCGGATTTCTACAAGGCCAAGCTGGCCACCGCGAGCTTCTTCTACGACCGCATAGTGCCGCGCACCGCTGCCCACGCCGCGGCGATCCAGAGCGGCGCGGACAACCTGATGGAGCTGGATGCGGAGCACTTCGCTTTCTGAGTCCTGTTGCCAATAAAAAGCCGCCGCTGCCCGGCAATTTTTTATTGCACCCCTTGTAGGAGCGGCCGTTGGCCGCGATCGGACAGCGATTCAATCCACAGCCGTTGATTCGCGCGATAGCTCGGCACGTCCATGTGCCTCGGCCTTCAACCAGCTAAAGCTGTTCAAATCCACTCCTGGCGGATTTGTCCATGTGGCGCTCACCCTACGGGCGCCTTCGGCGCCCAAATTGGTTCCCGACCCATTTGTCGCGGCCAATGGCTGCTCCTACGAGGGGGAATACAAACTATAAAAAACTTTCGGAATTGACCGCCCCATGCAACTGCCGGACCAAACACTCACCCGCCTGCGGCGCCTAACTTGTTTGCACCCACTCACTCGGGTACAGTTCCGGCTACCGGATGCCAGCGATTTTTACATTCTCCTTTCGGGCCAATCCGGCGACAATGCCGCCGTGCAGAAACCGGGCCAGACGGAGGAGGCAGCGCTGGTACTGGAAATGTCCCAGAGCACACTCAGCGCGGTCATCAATGGCCGTCTCAGTGCGCGCCACGCGTTCCTGCTGGGGGAAATCCGTTATTCCGGAGACCGGGAACTGGCAGCCTCACTGGCAGACCTTTTCTGCTCTAAAGAACAATAAATAGTCCGTATTCCTCGCAGTTTGGGCGATTTCGTCTATAAAAACGGAAGGTGCGGGCAAACGACAACAATAGACTGGGAGAAGACAGTTGAACATCGAACGCAGCATACTCGAGGTATTTTCAGACGCCTGCGCCAGGTTCAGTGACAGGCCGGCATTTACCTGCCTGGGGCAGACGCTCTCCATCGGCGATATTGACAAACTGAGCGCAAAGTTTGCCTCCTACCTGCAGAACCACACCGACCTGGAGCCCGGCGATCGCATCGCCGTGCAACTGCCCAATGTGCTGCAGTACCCGGTAGTCGTGTTCGGCGCCCTGCGCGCTGGGCTGGTGGTGGTGAATACCAATCCCCTGTACACCCAGCGCGAGCTGAAGCACCAGCTCAACGACTCCGGTGCCAAGGCGCTGGTGGTGCTCGCCAATATCGCCGATACCGCTTCCCAGGTGGTTCCCGAGACCGGCGTCGAGCAGGTGATCGTCAGCGAAATCGCCGACCTGCACAGCCCGGTCAAACGCATGCTGATCAACAGCGTCGCCAAGTACATCAAGAAAATGGTGCCCGAGTTCTCCTTCACCAACCAGGTGAACTTCCGAGACGCCGTGGCCCTGGGTGGCAAGCAACCCCACAGCGACGTACAGCGGACGCCGGACGATATCGCCGTGCTGCAGTACACCGGCGGCACCACTGGTGTGGCCAAAGGCGCCATGCTCACCAACCGCAATCTGGTGGCCAATATGGAACAGGTGCGTGAGGCCCTGGGCGATTCCATGAAAGAGGGTGCGGAACTCTATGTGGCACCGCTGCCCCTGTACCATATCTACGCCTTCACCATTCACTGCATGTGCCTGTTCGCCACCGGCAACCACTCCCTGCTGATCCCCAACCCGCGGGATATTCCGGCGTTCGTGAAGACTCTCAAGGGGCTGCGCTTTACCGGCTTTGCCGGCCTCAACACCCTGTTCAATGGCCTGATGCGCAACCCGGATTTCGCCAACCTGGATTTCAGCAAGCTGCACACCACCTGTTCCGGCGGCATGGCGCTCACCCGCGATACCGCCAACCGCTGGGAAAAAATAACCGGCTGCCCGGTGACCGAGGGCTACGGCCTGACAGAAACCTCTCCGGTGGTTTCCTTCAACCCCACGGAAGCGGTGCAGATGGGTACCGTGGGTGTTCCGGTACCGGGTACCGAAGTGAAAGTGATCGACGAAAACGACAACGACCTGCCCAACAACTCCCCGGGTGAGCTGTGCGTGCGCGGCCCGCAGGTAATGAAGGGCTACTGGCAGCGCCCTGAGGCCACGGCGGATTCCATCGATAGTGACGGCTGGCTGAGGACCGGCGATATGGCGGTGATTCAGGACGACGGCTATATCAAAATCGTCGATCGCAAGAAAGACATGATCATCGTCTCCGGCTTCAACGTCTATCCCAATGAGATTGAGGATGTGGTCAGCACCCACGACAAGGTCGCCGAGGCCGCGGCCATCGGCATCCCCGACGAAAAGAGTGGCGAACTGGTCAAACTGTTTGTTGTCAAGGCCGATCCCTCCCTCACCGAAGAAGAGGTGCTCGCCTACTGCCGGGAAAACATGACTGCCTACAAGGTGCCCAAGCAGGTAGAGTTTCGCGAAGAACTGCCGAAGACCAATGTGGGCAAAATTCTGCGCCGGGCGCTGCGCGATGAGGAATTGAAAAAATCCGGGACGCCGGTAAGCGCCTGATTTTTGTTTTCCCAAATAAAAAAACCGCTGGAGACAGCGGGGTTTTTGATGAAGCTCATCCCTGTGCTTCATCCTTTGGGTCAGCTAAAGCCGACCCAAAGCGCTCCCGGCGCTTTTGTGTGGGAGAATCAACCACAGTCTTTGACCCAGCTGCATTCAGATCCGGGCAACCTCATCTCAGAGAAAAGCAAAGAGCTTGCCACCGGGCAGCCGTTCCATCGCCTGCTCAAAGGCCGGTCTTCCCTTGATGCGGTGATACCACTCCAGTACAGCGGGATAGTCGTCGAAGCTGGCCGAGGTGAGCTCGTGGGTTTGGCAGTAACTGAAGCCGATCAGATCGGCGATTGTCAGGTCATCGCCCGCCAGGAAGGAATGCGCGGACAGCTGCTTTTCAATGATGGGGAGCTGGGCGGTCAGGAACTGCGTGGCCTCCTCAACGGCGCCACCATCGGGGCTGCTGCCCAGTGCCTTCGGCTTGACCACCTCTTCAAATACCAGCACGGTCAGGTGCCGGCCGATATGCAGTGCCATTAAATCGACCCACTGATTGATCCGGGCCCGAGTCTCCGGAGAATCCGCATAGAGTCGATTACCGCTACGCTCGGCCAACAGGCGGCAGATGGCGTTGCTTTCAAAATAGTGGTTGCCGTCCAGTTCCACCGCAGGCACTTTGCCCAGCGGGTGGCGCTGCAGGTGCTCAGGTGTTTTGTGTTCGCCGGCTTGGGCATCCAGCAGATGCAACTGGTAGTCGAGGCCCAGCTCTTCGGCAGTCAGGAGCACTTTGATCAGGTTGAAAGTGGGGAAGCTGTAAATATTCACTGCAATTATCTCCTTTTGGGTTAGAACGCGAATTCATTTCGATATACTTGCATTTCACAAGTACGGTAGACGGGTTAATTGCAAAATGCAAGTATATTTCCTAAACTGATTTTATGCCCAACTGCCCTGATACCATCCCCGCTACCATGCGCTCCCGCTGTGCCCTGGCCAATGGCCTCGAAATCCTCGGCGATCGCTGGACATTGCTGATCATTCGCGACCTGATGTTTACCAACCGCCGCGAGTTTCGCCATTTCCTCGCGTCCAGCGAGGGCATTTCCACCAACATCCTCACCGACCGGCTACAGCGCCTGCAAGGCGCCGGTATTATCAGCAAACGCCCCCACCCCGACCACGGTAAAAAATTCATTTACGAACTCACCACCGCCGGCCGGGCCCTGGCGCCCACCATGATCGAATTCGCCCTGTGGGCGCTACACACCATCGAAGGCACCTTCCTGCCGCAGCCACTGCTCGACATGATGGAAAATCACCGGGATGAACTGGTCGAAAAGATCGGCAGGGGCGAGTATCTGCTGGAGCTTGATCTGCGGTGAGAGCGCGAGGGTTGTCTCCCAGGGCGCGGTAGTAGAACTTGATCGGGTAGTTGCGATCGCGCGATAAGAATTATGATGACAATGTCGAAACCTGATTGCGCTGCTCGACTATTGTGGAGACGGTCATTTGCCATTTGAATTGCATTCAATAAATTTTGACTATTACTACAGGAGAGCGGTTATGCGTTTCATGATGTTGATGATTCCCAAGGGTTACGAGAAGGCCGAGCCGGGCGCTATGCCGGAGACGGACGCCGTGGAGGCGATGATGAAGTATAACGCCGAGTTGCAGGAGGCCGGGGTGCTGCTCAGCCTGGAGGGGCTGCATCCACTCTCCATGGGGGCACGGGTGTCCTTCAGCGACGGTGTGCCCACGGTTACCGACGGCCCTTTTGTGGAAACCAACGAAGTGCTGGGTGGTTTCTGGATGATCAACGTGGCGTCCAAGGAGGAGGCGATCGAGTGGGCCAAACGCTGCCCGGCGTCCGATAACGAGATTATAGAGCTGCGCCAGGTGCAGGAGTTTGAAGATTTCCCGGAGGATGTGCAGGAGGCCGCCGCCGAGTTCAAGGCCATACAATCTTGACGATTCAATAAAAGGAGCCCATACCATGGCACGTTATATCGATGGATTTGTATTGCCGGTACCCAGGAAGAACCTGGAGGCCTATCGCAAGATGGCCGAGGAGGCGGGCGAGGTGTGGAAGGAATACGGTGCGCTGGAATATATCGAGTGCGTCGCCGACGATGTGCAGTCCGGCGAGGTCACTTCCTTCCCCCAGAGTGTGCAGCTTCAGGATGATGAGACAGTGATCTTCTCCTGGATTGTGTACGAGTCCCGGGAAAAACGCGACGAGGTCAACGAGAAGGTGATGAAGGACCCGCGTATCGCCGGTATGGATATGCAGAATCTGCCCTTCGACGGCAAGCGCATGTTCTGGGGCGGCTTCGAGACCATCGTGGAGATGTAACGGCCCGCGACCCGCTTTTGCGCTATATATTACCCTGCATGTCAATGAGCAGGGCAGGCCATGAGCGATGGCGATGAGCGATGGCGATGAGCGGCACAGGTTGATTCACGACGAGTTGCCCAAGGAGCATGAGGACCCGCTGATCCGGGTGCTGCATCTGGTGATCCGCAGCTCGGTGCGCCTGCTGGCGATACTGATGATGCTGGTGATTATTTGGGGCGTTGGCGATGTTGTATACGTCATGTACCAGCGCCTGAGTGAACCCCCGATGCTGCTGCTGGACTCCGACGACATTTTTGATGTGTTCGGTGCTTTTATGCTGGTGCTGATCGCCATCGAGATATTTATCAATATCCGCCTGTATCTCGGTTCCAATGTGATTCCGATACAACTGGTGGTGGCCACGGCGCTAATGGCGATAGCGCGGAAAGTGATCGTGCTGGACCTGGAGGATTGGACGCCGATGTATGTGCTGGGAATCGCCGCCGTGGTCCTAGCGCTGGGGATTACCTACTGGCTGATAGCCAAAAAAGACTGAGGAGCGGCCATGCAAAAAATTAGGCCATGCCTGTGGTTTGACGGCCGCGCCGAAGAGGCCACGGAGTTTTACACTTCTGTTTTTAATGATTCCCGGCAACGGCCGCTCCTACATTGGGCGGGCCTGCGGCCCGTTGCGGAGCTGGAGCCTTCAGCGCCGGATAAAAAGCTCCGCATTCCCGGGGCGAGGCCGTTTTCAACGGAGAAGTTATTTATTTCCTGGCCTCGGCACTGGCATCGCGAATCGCGCGGAATTCGTTGCCTTCATACCAGTTGGGCCAGTCGCGGCTGTTGGCCAGTTGCAGGCCCAGGTCCAGCCCCAGTTGTAGGTCCATGGCGGTGCCTTCCAGGTTCCAGTCGGGGTCGTACTCGTCCGCTGGCTTGTGGTAGGCGTGGGCGGTGTACTGCTCGGACTGCTGCTGCGCCCACTCGCGGCCGTGCTCGAAGCTGTCGCTGCCGGACTTGAAATAGAGCATGGGTACGCCCTTCTTTGCCAGGCTGAAGTGATCGGAGCGGTAGAAGTAGCCACGCTCCGGATGCTCTTCCGGCGCCAGGTAGCGGTCCTGTTGCTTGGCGGTTTTCTTCAGCATTTTTTCCAGTTCACTGTTGCCGTAACCCACAACGATCACATCGCGCATGGGCCCCAGTACGCCCAGGGCATCGAAGTTAATACCGGCAACCGTCTCGGCCAGCGGCACTACCGGGTTGGCGGCGTAGTATTTGGAGCCCAGCAATCCGGATTCCTCCGCGGTGACCGCGACGAACAGCAGTGAGCGGTCCGGCCTGTCTTCCAGCGCGGCGGCTTGGCGGGCCATGGCCAGCAGGCCGGCGGTGCCGGTGGCATTGTCCACTGCGCCGTTGAAAATATGGTCCTCGCCTCCGGCGTTTTCATTGATGCCGAGATGGTCCCAGTGGGCGGTGTAGATAATGGCTTCGTCCGGGAATTTCTCACCGGGCAGTTTGGCCACCACATTGCGGGAATCGGAAGTGCGCAGCTGGTTGCTGAGTTGCACGCTGGCGCTCAGGCCCAGGGGCTTGGCCACAAATTCTCGGGTCTTGGCCGCCTCCATCTCCCCTGCCAGATCCAGGCCCGCGGCCTTGAAGAGTTCCCCGGCGGCTTCGCCGGTCATCCAGGCCTCCACCGCCACGCGGCCGGCATTTTTGTTTTCCGCTGCCAGGCTGATCTGCGCGCCGGACCAACTGCCGCTGACCACTTCCCAGGGATAGCCGGCCGCACCGGTCTCATGAATGATGATGGCGCCATCGGCGCCCTGGCGCGCGGCCTCCTCGAATTTGTAGCTCCAGCGGCCGTAATAGGTCATGGCGTTGCCATTGAACAGGGCCTTATCCTGGGTGGCGTAGCCGGGGTCGTTGACCAGGATCACCGCGGTCTTGCCTTCCATGTCCAGACCGGCGTAGTCGTTCCAGTTGTTTTCCGGAGCGACAATGCCGTAGCCGACGAATACCAGTTCGCTGCTCTCCAGCGCGGAGGACTCTGTCTGGCGCTGGGTAAAGGCGACCATATCGGTGAGCGGCTGCAGGGGTTTCTCGAAGCCCTCGCCTTTGATCGTCAGCGGGGTGGATTCGATTTGCATTTCCACCACCGGCACCTGCTGGAACCAACTGGGGTCGCCTTCGGCGTCGACGGTACCGGGTTCCAGTCCCAGGGCTTCGAACTGTTCCGCTAGGTAGTTGACGGTCAGTTCCTCGCCGCGGGTGGCGGGAGCGCGGCCCTCGAATTTGTCGGAGGCGAGAATTGCGATGTGCTTGTGCAGGTCCGCGGCCATTTCCGCGATCTGTGATTGGCCGGCTTTCGCCTGCTCTTGCTGTTCAGCGGTCTCAGTTTGGGAGGCGGGCGTTGCGGCTTCTTTGCCACAGGCACCCAGGCCGCCGGCAATGGCTGCGGCCAGGCCCAGGCGGCGCCAGAGTTGTGGGATCTGCATAGTGCTGTCCTGTGAATCTTATTCTGAAGCGGATTAAGGTAGCAAAAAGCGCGCCGGGGGCCGAAGGATTCTGTGCTGAAATTTCCGTGTTACACAGCAGGTTTTATGGGGAGCCTGGGGTGTAGGAGCGGCCGTTGGCCTCGATCGGCTTTACTTCGTAGTTATGAATGGGCGACCCTGCTGCCGGAGGTAATTTGCGGGACACGGGCTGGGCGTCCCCCTTAAATACATCCTTGGCAGATTTTTGCTCCTGCAAAATCTGCACTTCCGCTGGGCGGCACTCCGCTGGGCGGCACTCCGCTGGGCGGTACTCCGCTGGGCGGCACCCCGCCATCCATGGCGGTCGTACGCTCTCCGCGGCCATCCATGGCCGCAGACAAAATGGCAGGACTGCCATTTTGGAAGCCGAAGGCGCCCGAAGGGCGAGGACCAGGGATAACCCGAGTCACCGTCTCGCAAATTACATCCGGCATCAGGGCCTTCGCATAGCGATCATCACTCTGGTCTAATGCTGATCGCGGCCAACGGCCGCTCCTACACGAGACAGTGCGGGCCGGCAGCCCGTTGCGGAGCTGGAGCTTCGCGGTCCCGGGTTACAGTGCCTTCAGGGTTTCGCGGATCGGGAAGAGAATATCCCGCGCCAGCTGCTGGCTGCGTGCCGGGGACCAGCCCTCGATGGGGTCGGGTAGTTCCTCGTTGTCCTTGAACGGCATTTCCAGGGTCAGCGCCAGGGTGCGGAACTGGTGGCCGCACCAGTTGGTGCCGACGGTCATGTTGGCCTTCCCGGGTTTGTCCAACTCGTAACCGCGAGCGGTCTGGAAGTCCGGGCTGGCGGCGACAAAGGCGCGCTTGAAGGTTTCCTCCAGCCTACCGTGGCGCTCGTCATAGCCGGGGATGCCCTCGCAGGCGGCCACGAAGTTGTAGGGCAGGGCCTCGTCCCCGTGAATATCCAGGAAGATATCGCCGCCCACCTCCAGCATTCTCTCCCGCACCAGGTAGACCTCCGGGCTTCTGTCCATACTGGGCTCCAGCCACTCGCGGTTGAGGTTCGCGCCCACGGCATTGGTGCGCAGGTGGCCGCGCACGCTGCCGTCCGGATTCATATTGGGGACGATGTAGAAGACGGTGTCGTCGAGCAGGTTCCGCGCCGAGGGGTTGGCCGGGTCCAGCAGTGCCTCCAGGAAGCCCTCCACAAACCACTCCGCCATGGTCTCGCCCGGGTGCTGGCGGGCGATCATCCATACCCGATGCTTCGCCGTCCCGGGGTCGCCCACGGTGAGCAGGCTCATATCACGGCCGTCCAGGGTCCGGCCCAGGGTCTCCAACTGCACCCGGTCGTCCCCCTGGGCCCAGGCCAGCAGGTCCAGGTGGCGCTCCCAGGAGAAGGGGGCGAAGTAGGCCAGGTAGATGGCCGGGCGATCCAGCTCCACAGTGAAATCCAGGGTTTTGCCGTCGTACTCTGCGCCGATACGAAACCAGTTCTGGCGATCGTAGGAAGCGCACACCCGGTAGTTCTCCCAGCCCTCGGGGTAGGCGGCCTTGCCGGCGTTGACGATGCGCAGTGGGTAGCTCGCGCCCACTTCGCCCTCCAGGCGGAAATGGAACCACTGGTAGAAGTCGGAGTTATTATCCTGACGGATCGCCAGTTCGATGGGGCTGCTGTCGATATTGACGACTTCGATATTGCCGCTGTCAAAGGCGCTGGTGATATACATGAATCCACTCCGGGTTGGGTAACGCGCGCAGGATACAGCGGTGCGAAGAATTTTTCAGTTTATGCATAGCGGTACAGGACGTACCGCCACGGCCGAAGACCGGACAAGTAGGTAAAAAGAAAAGCGGGGCACCGCTCACGCGATACCCCGCTTTCGCCATTCCATGGCGGCACCCGTTGCGACTACTGCTCCCTGAAATTTCCGGTGTCGGACCCCGGCGACTGCTTACTGCCCGGCCTGAACACAAGTGCGCAAGATCGCACCGACAGAAATTGTGTACTGCTCCCTTACATACCGCATCAGGTGCTGATTAAAGTTTAGGCAGCCGCGCGGCGGCTTGGTGGTGTGTGGCGTGAGGTTGGCGCAGATTTGGTTAAGTTTTGACCATTTTGATTCGGGAGAGTTCGTTTCCTCGCCTCACAAATACTGTCTTTGCGACCTGGGCTACATTATTAACCCGTCACCAATCTAAATTGGGTTGATAACGCGGCACAGGGCTATGCCGCCGGCGGCGCGATCCGTTAGCATTTTGTGAGAGACATCAAATAGAAGGGAAGTGACGCCACTTCCGACTTCAGGGATATACCGGTAAGCTAGCAGGTCGGTTGTACGGGCCCGTGCCCGCCATTCACGGTTGTTATATAAGAGATATATTATGAACAGAACACTCAAGCGTGGCGTTGCCGCCAGTTGCCTGTTGGCCCTGACCATCAACCTCACCGCCTGCGGCTACTTTCTCTACCCGGAGCGCAAGGGCCAGACCGGCGGCCGTGTGGACCCGGTAGTGGTGATCCTGGATGGCGCGGCCCTGCTGTTCGGCATACTACCGGGCATCGTGGCCTTTGCGGTGGACTTTACCAACGGCACTATCTACCTGCCGGCCGGCGGCAGCTCCGCCATCGACCGCCACCTGAGTGCCATCGATACCGACAAGGCGCAGACGGTGATTGATCAGGACGGCCAAGTCTGGCTGCAGCTTCCGCTGGAGGAGCTGTCCGCTGGGGGAGAAGACCTGCAACAGCTGGGAGCGGCCCTGTCCAGCTACACCGGTCGCCAGGTGGCGGTGCGGGACATCGTCTGGCTGGAAGACCTGGCCGCGTTGCGTGCGGTAACCGCCGAGGCCGGTGCCACCGCTGCGCGCTGATCGGTTCGCGTTCGCAGGGATGGTCGTTGGCCGCGATTGGTTTGTGGGACCAAACCACCGCCGATCGCGGCCAGCGGCCGCTCCTACAGAAGTATCAGGGGATTTCGCCAAACAGCGTTTTCCCCCGAAAAATCCTGATTGCTCTCTTCCTACTCATCACTCGCCTTAAAAGCTTTGGGTGACATCCCGGTCCAGCGCCGGAATGCTTTTCCGAAGGCGCTCTCGTCGCAGTATCCCAGCGCCACAGCGATTTCCGCGTTGTTCCTATCCCCCCGGCGCAGCCACTGGCGGGCGTATTGGCTGCGCACTTCATCCTGGAGTCTGCGAAAACTGGCCTTCTCTTCCAGCAGCTTGCGCCCCAGGTGGCGTGGACTGATGCACAGCCGGCTGGCCACCTGCTCGCGTGTGAGTTGGGGCTCCTGCTGCAGCAGGTGGGTCACCTGTAGTTGCAGACTTTTGCGATTGAGGGTGCTGAGCAGCGCGTCCGCCTCCGGCTTGAGACGCTCCATTACCTGTTGGTCCGCGGCCATCAGGGGAAGCTCCAGATCCTGCGGGCGCAGGCGGATGGCGGAGACCGGCGCATTGAACTGTACCTGGCACTGCAGCAACTGCTGATACTGCTGCTGCAGTGCCAGGGAGGGAGAGGGGTGGGCCAGTTGTACGCCCTGCGGGCGGAAGCGGCGCCCGGTCATACTGCGGGCCTGGGTCAGGCAGGCGGAGAGCGCCGTTTCCACCCGCAGCCGCGCGCAGCGCAGGTAGTTGTGCTGGTAGCAGAGATCCACATGATGGCCGCCGCGGCGCAGTTCGAATTGTCCGCCTTCCCCCACCAGCGGGTGGTAGGTCAGCAGCTGTTCCATGGCGGCGCCCAGGGTTTTCTGGGCCATCAGCAGGTAGCCCACCAGGCCCATCTGGCTGATCTGCATGGCCCCGCCCAGCTTGATGCCGAGCAGTGGGTCCGGATAGGCCTCCGCGAGGGCCTGCCACAGCTGTTCCTGGATTCCCATGGGCACTCGCTGATGAGCGTCCATCCCGGCCAAAACAGTTTGAGCGGCCGGAGGGAGAGGCAGTTCCAGGCTGCGCAAAGCCGCTGTGATCGCCCGGGTGTAGCTAAGTGTGACGCTTCTGGAATCGGTGGATTTCACTGCTCCTGTCCGAAATTAACCAATAATTGCCCTATTGTGACGATCTGCCCGGGGCTTGTCACGGTATCTTTAACATCGCAATTACCATAGCGGAAGAATAAGTTAGTGAAGCCCTACGCGGTGATCGGCGCGGGCCCGATGGGACTCTGCACGGTACGCAACCTGAAAAAATACGGTATTCCCTGCGTGGGTTTCGAGATCCATCGGGATGTGGGCGGCCTGTGGGACATCGACAGCCCCACCAGCAACCTATACGAATCAGCGCACCTGATTTCCTCCAAGAAGATGACCGAGTTCGCTGAATTCCCCATGGCGGAGTCGGTGGCCCAGTTCCCGCACCACCGCGAGCTGCGTGAGTACTTCCGCGACTACGCCCGGGAATTCGGGCTCTACGAACACTACGAATTCAATACCGAGGTGGTGCATTGTGAGCGGGATGGAGAAAACTGGCGGGTAACCACCCGCTGTAAAGGCGGCGAGCAGACGCGCCTGTTTGGCGGGCTGTTGATTGCCAACGGCACACTGCACCATCCAAATGTACCGGAACTGCCGGGGCAGTTCAGCGGTGAACTGCTGCATTCCAGCGACTACCGCCACCCGCAGATTTTCGACGGCAAACGGGTGCTGCTGGTGGGCTGCGGCAACAGCGGGGCGGATATCGCCGTGGACGCGGTGCACCGGGCCGCGAGCGTGGATATCAGTCTGCGCCGGGGCTACTACTTCCTGCCCAAGTTTATCGGCGGCAAACCCATCGACGCGCTTGGTAGCAGCATCAGGTTGCCGCGTTTTATCCAGCAGCGCTTGAGCACCGCGCTCAGCCGCTTTGTCCTGGGCAGGCCCGGCCGGTACGGGCTGCCGGAGCCGGATTACAAAATGTTCGAATCCCATCCGGTGATCAATTCCCTGATCCTGCACCATATAGGCCACGGCGATATCCGCCCGCGGACCGATATCGCCGCCATTGCCGGCAACACCGCGACCTTCGAGGGCGGTGGCCGCGGCAACTACGATATGATCCTGCTCGCGACCGGCTACAAGCTGCATTATCCGTTTATCGACAGCGAGCATCTGAACAGAAAGGGTTTCGCTCCCCGACTGTATCTCAACGTATTTCACCCAAAGTACGACAACCTGTTCGTGATGGGCATGGTGGAAGCGGCCGGCCTTGGCTGGGAGGGGCGCAACCGGCAGGCGGAACTGGTTGCGCTTTATATCCATCAACTGGCGGCGGGAGCGGAATCGGCCAGACAGTTGCAGGCCCTCAAGCGTAAACGTGCCGGGACGCGCGCCGACGGTGGTATGAACTACCTGCCGCTGGAGCGCATGGCCTACTACGTGCACAAGGAGACCTACCTGAAGGCAATGCGCGGCCATATCCGGGGCTTGCAGCGGGATCTGGCCTCGCGGGATACTGCCCGTTTGCCCGACAGTAATATGGAGACAGCCTAGTGGATAAGCTGGCGGCTGCTAATTTTCAGATGTCACCCGCCACACTGCTGGCGTTGAATGGGGTGCTGGCATTTATGATGTTCGGCGTCTCCCTGGGCCTGCGGCTGACGGATTTCACCGTGGTGCTGCGCCGCCCGCTGGCACCGGTCACCGGGCTGGTGGCCCAGTTCCTGTTTCTGCCGGCGCTCACCTGTCTGGCCACGTGGCTGTTGCATATCGACCCCGGATTGGCGTTGGGCATGATTCTGGTGTCCTGCTGTCCCGGCGGCACCTTCTCCAATGTCATGACCTGGCTGGGCCGCGCCAATGTGGCTACCTCGGTAAGCATGACGGCGGTCTCCAGCCTGGCCGCGGTGGTCCTGACCCCGCTCAATTTCGCCGTCTATGGCAGCCTCAATCCCTATACCCGGGAGGCTCTGCAGGCGATTGCACTACCGGCGGAGAGCATGGTGCTGCTGGTGGTACTGGTCCTGGCGCTGCCCATGCTTTCGGGCATGATGATAGGTACCCGTTTTCCCGCTTTCGCCCGCAACAGCGAGGGCTGGTTTCGCGGCGCTTCGCTGTTGGTATTTTTTCTGTTTGTGGCGATTTCTGTCGCCAAACACTGGCAGACCGCCGTACAGCTGGCCGGTGCGGTGCTGACGCTGGTGATTGCGCACAATGCGCTGGCTTTTGTCATCGGGCATTTCTGTGGCCGCCTGATGCGTCTGCCGGTTGCCGACCAGCGATCTGTGACCATGGAAGTGGGTATCCAGAATTCCGGTTTGGCGCTGGCGATTCTGTTCACCTTTTATCCCTCCGCCGGGGAAATGCTGGTGGTGGCCGGTTTCTGGGGCGTGTGGCACCTGGTGGCCGGGTTAAGTTTGGCGGGCTACTGGAATTTTTGCAGTAGGAGCGGCCGTTGCTCCCAACCGGCGATGGTTTTCCCCACCGACCAATCGCGGCCAGCGGCCGCTCCCACAGTGGAGGGCAAATCGCCGTGAGTGAAAAGCGCGTATTGATCACCGGCGCCTGTGGTTATGTGGGGCACCAGTTGGGAGAACTGCTGGTGAGGGAAATGCCGGTAGTGGGGGTGGATATCGTCCAGCGCCCTGCCTCCTTTCCGGTTTTCACCCTGGATATTTGCGACCCCGTACTGGTTGAATTGCTGCGCGCTGAGCAGATCACCCATGTAGTGCATCTCGCTTCGGCCCTGGCATCGGCCCGCGATCGGGAGCTGGAGAATCGTATCGACGTGCAGGGTACGCGCAACCTGCTCAAGGCCTGTGTTCGTGCCGGGGTGGAACACATCACCGTTATCAGCAGCGGCGCCGCCTACGGCTATCACGCCGACAGCCCTGAATGGCTCCGGGAGGAGCATCCGTTGCGCGGAAACCCGGAGTTTGCCTATTCCGACCACAAGCGCCAGGTGGAGGAAATACTTGCCGAATACCGCGAGCAATATCCCGGCTTGAAGCAACTGGTTTTTCGCCCTTGTTCCATTGTCGGCGCCGGTACTGATAACAAAATCGGCCAGCTGTTTTCCGGCCGCGCGATCCTCGATCCCGGCGGGCACAACTCGCCGTTCGTATTTATCTGGGACGAGGATGTGGTCCGCGCAATCCGGTACGGGGTATGGCGCAGCGCCCGTGGTATCTATAACCTGGCCGGCGATGGCGCGCTGACGCCGGAACAGATCGCCGCACTGCTGGGCAAACCGCTGCGCAGGCCGCCGGTATGGCTGGTGAAAATGCTTCTGGGGATCGGCTATTTGCTGTATCTGACCGACAAACAGCCCGGACAGGTGATTTTCCTGCAGTACCGACCGGTGCTCTGCAATCGCCGTCTGAAAGAAGAGTTTGGTTTTGTTCCGAGAAAAACTTCCCAGGAGGCCTTCGAATATTTCGCCCGCGAGGCGCTAAAGCTTGAATTGCAGGCACAAGCGGCAGAAGGTGCGGCGTGAGTGAAAAAGTCTTTGTGGTGACTGGCGCCGCCGGAGGTCTGGGTTGGGCCATCGTGGAAGCGCTGGCTGCACGGCACGGTGCACGCTTTGCTCTGGTGGACATAAACCGTCCGGCGCTGGAAGAGCGCGCAGCACAGCTGCACGGGCGCGGAATTGCCGTGGACACTTTTACCGCCGACTTGGCCAGCGAGGCGGCGGTTGCCGGACTGGTGGCGGAGTTGCTCGCTGGCTACGAGCGTATAGATCTTCTGGTCAACAATGCCGGCATCACCCATCGCAGTCTGTCCACCCAAACCGGCAATACGGTGATCCGGCGGGTGATGGCGGTGGACTACCACGCGCCGGTGGAACTGGCTCAGGGGCTGCTGACCCGGCTGCGCGCCGCCGGCGGCTGCGTGGTAAATATCAGTTCCATGGCCGGGTGGATGCCGGTTCTCGGCCGCGCCGGCTACTGCGCGGCGAAAAGCGCGCTGCACCAGTATTTCGAAACTTTCCGCGAAGAGGTGCGTGATGAAGGCGTACGGGTGCTGATGGTCTACCCCAGCTTTATAGCCACTGATATCGAAAGCAATGCCCTGTCCGGCGATGGCGGCCGCGCGCCCCATAAGCGGAGCACTGTCGGGCGGGTGCGCTCCGCCGGGTGGATGGCGGGGAGGATAGTAAGCGCGCTGGAAGCAGGCCGGGAGAGGTTGTTCGCGCGGGACAAATCACTGCTCGGCGCCTACCTGTATAAGTTGGCGCCAGGGCTGTTTATGAGGCAGATGGTAAAAAAATTCCGTATCGAACTGGAAGTCGGCAAAGCCCAACCATGAGGAGTTCAGTTCCAGCGCTTTCGGGCCTTGTAATAGGCGCTGGTATCCCGGAAGCCGAGCAGGTCGCACAATTGTGCTGCCGGAAGATGCCGGTGGAGGTACAACAGGCGCTGGCGCTCCTCGTCAAGCAACCTGGAAAAACTGGTTTTCTTCTCCTTGAGTTTTCGATAAAGCGTTGCTCTGCTCATACACAGTGCCTGCGCCAGGTTCTCAATACTATGGTAAGAGGCCAGATTTTCCCGCAGCAGCCGGCGGGCCCGTTCCTCGATAGAGCCATTTTCCTCCGGAAAACACAGGCTTGAAATCTTCTGTTCCAGTATGCCTTTTACATAACGGTTGCGCTGTGGCAACGGTAGAAATAAAACATCCTCATGAAGGATAAGTGTATTTCGGCTGCAATCGAAGTGAATCTCACAGCGGAACAGCCTCTGTAGAAAATCCTTATATTCCGGCTGGGGGAAGGTGAATTCAACCGAGCAGACAGGAATTTTCTGCCCGCATAGATACTCCGCCCACTTATGCAGGGCAACCATGCTGCGTTCCGTGGCGCAGCGCGGATAAAGCTTTCCCGCTGTAAAACTGAAGGTCAGCTCAATACGGTTGTCCCTGTGGCCAATTTTCCAGGATTCGGAGGCGTTGGCCAGGCTGATGTTGTTCAGGTAGGTTTCGAGTACTTCCTTCAAATTTTCGCAGTGCTGGATCAGATTGATCAACAGTCCCCGGGCCTCTGGTGAGACGGTCGCTCCTATGCGGGCGCCGACACTCGTGGCGAGAGGGTTACTGTCGGCCAGCTGCCACAGAGCGATTATCCATGATTCCGGGTACCGCCTCTCCATCAACTCAGAGATGTCCTGGTCCTCTTCCAGGGCGACAACGTACTCCGCCAGTTTTGGGTCAATATTCTGTATTTGTGTGAGATTGATAACCGCATGACGCTTGAGCTCCCTGGCCAAGTCGACAACGGCAATGGCGGTAACATGATCTCGGTCAGTGAGCATTGGAGTCAGCACTGTGTTGGTGTGCAACCATTTTCCACAAATTTGAAACCTAATTCCACGCCTGTTCCAAAAGTCAGCTTTAGTATGGTGAGCACCCGTTTTGCAGAGACGCTCACAACTTTAGGCATATCGATCTTGTTATCGTAAAGGGGGAGAAATGAATAATATTTCAATATTGCTCGCGGCTTTGGTTTTGCCTTTTGTTTTGTCCGGGTGTATGGCTGGAAATGTCAAAGCCCCGCCGCCGTCATCAGATGACGCCGCGGGTATCGTTATAAAAATTCCAAATACCTGTCTTCCGCTGACGCCCTGCGCCAACAAAACGCTCACCTTTGCCCGGCTCCACGCGGACGGGGGAGTGATTTCCGATGAGCTGTACCACACCTCGCTGGTAAAAGGCGACCATTATTATTTGTTGAATATGACGCCAGGCCAGTATGTAGCGGTAGCCGCCACTTACACCCGCAGGGTGAATAATAACACCAACCTCGGTGGGGGCGCAGTTTTAACGACGGGCAGGATGTTCGGGGAGAATATTCTGTTTTCCGACGAATTGGTCCGGCAGACTCAGGTGGAGGTCAAGCCCGGAACTCTGGCGGTGATGGGGGAGTATGATTTCAGCATCGAGGGCCGAATGGCCTTTGCCCCGAGCGTCGCGCAGTTTATGAAGCGGGCGGACCAGGTGCAATTGCATTATGCACGGAAGATCGATCCGGAAATGGAGTCCCGGGGCATAACCTCGGGGATCAAGTTTTATCGCGCAGAACTTGAATCCGGGAGCAGGGATGAGGAGACCAGACGGAAGCTGTTGGAGTCCGCTGAAAAGCATATCGGGAAGGAGGGCTGGGATAAAACTATCGTGTATGCGGAAAATTAATTCCCTATTATTACAATGCACATAATAGGGACGCGCCGATTGGTGATAGTCGGTTGCCGTCAGTAAAAACTAGGGGATGAATGTGAGCATGGGGATAACCGGGAAGATATTTCTGATATTGATTTTCTCGATAAACCTCAGCGCGTGTCTGTCGATGGCGGCGGGCATGAAGGCGGAACCCAAGGTTACCGAAGTACGTCCGGAATTGGTTCGCCTGGAAAAGATCCAGCTGGGAGAGCGTTATCTGCTGATTCAGGCAATGGCCTCGGCGGAGGAAATGCCCGAGAGGACTTTTCAATTTACATCCTGCCTGGACAGGCTGAGGTTTTCTCCCGGAGAAGGATGGGACATTGTCGATATGACCTCGCCCTCGTTCCAGTGTCCGGATGTGCTGGAAACCACCTCGCCCCTGCCTGTCGCATCGGGCGTCGATGGCTGTGTCCTGATCCGTGTTGCTGAAACTGAAATCGGCTATTCCTGCCCCGAGCCGATATTTCGCTCCGGTGCCGGCCCCGCGCGCATTGACCTGCGTTCGTCCGGTACTCAGACCGTCACTCGTGAGGGCAACCCGCTGTACTATGGTCTGCTGCCGATCACAGTGCCCGTCGATATGGTGACCTTTCCCGTACAATGGGCCTGTTCGTCTACTACCTGAACAAGTCAACGATCAACAAGGAGAAGAATAATGATTAAATTTTCCGGGATGTCGATACTGGTTATCCTGCTCACTGCCTGTGGCGGCGCACAGGTCGAGAGTGGCAAAACCATTCTTCAATCCACCGCCCCCAGCAAAAATCTGCAATTGTATGAAGGCGAAGCGCGCGCGCCAGAGGAGGTGGCACGGGTAGTAACAGCGCAATCCGCAAAGGATTACCTGTACTTTATCGGCCTCGATGGCCAGCAAATCCCCAACAATAGCCTGATCGACGGCCCGCGGGAGATCGCTGTGCTGCCAGGCAGGCATGCGCTGCGCCTGCGTTTTGTCTCACCGGGCCAGATTGCCATTCCACTCAAGCCACTTCCTCCTGTCACGTTGGAGGCGGGCAAGGTGTATATCGTCAAGGCTTCCATGACCCCGGGTCAGGGGGGATACCCGCAAAATATCATGAGCACTTCGGTCGAGGCTTGGCTGCAGGAGGTGGACAGTGGCGTGAAGTTGGCGGCGGTTACCACCAACGGCACGGGCAGGTAGGAAGTCGGGACCCGGTTAAATCCAGGATTCACCTAATCCAGCGCCATCGGCACTACGCTGGCCGCCAGCAGCAGTCCCATGGTCAGATTGAAGCGGCGCAGGTGCTTTGGCTCCGTCAACAGCCGTTTCAGTCCCACACCGAACAGCAGCCACACCACGATACACGGCCCGCCAATAGCGATAAACGCCAGCGCGATACGCGCTATCTCGGCCCACATCTCCCCGTTGGGGCTGGTAAAGGCCGCCAGTGCCCCGACAGCCATAATCCACCCCTTGGGGTTTACCCACTGGAAAGCCGCCGCCTGCAAAAAGGTAAACGGCTTTTGGGTGTCGGCCGATCCCACCTCCCGGGTACTGGCGATCACCCAGGCCAGGTACAGCAGGTAGGCGATGCCCACCCAGCGAATCACCTCGTGTAACAGCGGGAACTGGCTGAACAGGGTGCCCAGTCCGAGGCCAATGGCCACGATCATCGCCGGAAAACCCAGGCAGATACCCAGCACATGGGGCAGGGAGCGGCTGACCCCGTAATTGAGCCCGGAGGACATTATCATCAGGTTGTTGGGACCCGGAGTGATACTGGTGGAAAAGGTAAACAGCACTATCGGGAGCAGGCTTTCTAACACTGGAACCTCGGAGATCGGTGCAATCTGGCCGTGATAAGATGCGGGCAAATCCGGAGAATCACAAGTGCAATTGATCGACAGCCACTGCCATTTCGACTTCGACGTATTCGATACCGACCGCATGCAGGTCTGGCACCAGTGCCGAGATATCGGTGTGGAGCGGTTGATCATTCCCGGTGTCAGCAAACCCCGCTGGCCCGCCCTGTTTGATCTGGTCAATAAAGAGCCCGCCTGGTATGCGGCGGTGGGGCTGCACCCCTGGTGGGTGGCGGAGTCGGAAACCGAGCCGGCGCAATTGCAGCGAGATATCGCTGAACAGCTGCAGGCCAACCGCTGCGTGGCGATCGGTGAGTGCGGCCTGGACGGGGCGATAGTCACGCCCCTGGAGGAGCAGGAACCGCTGTTCCGGACCCAGCTGGCACTGGCCATCGATCTGCAACTGCCGCTGATCGTGCACGCCTGCCAATGCCATGGCGAGATGCTGCGCCTGCTGAAAGAATATCACCCCGGACGTGGCGGTGTGATTCACGCCTTCAGCGGCAGCGAGGAGATAGCGCGGGAATACTGGAAATTGGGGTTTTACCTGGGTGCGGGCGGCACCATCACCTACGAGCGCGCTGCCAAGACCCGCCGTGCCTTCGCTGCTTTACCTCTGGAATCTGTGTTGCTGGAGTCGGATGCGCCGGATATGCCCATACAGGGCCGCCAGGGACAGCGCAATAGCCCCGCCTATCTGCCGCTGATTGCCGGGGAACTGGCAAAACTGCGCGGTATATCCCTCGAGGAAATCGCCACGCAGACCCGCCGCAACACCGAGCATCTGTTTTCCCTATGAGTTTTTCCGCAGAGGAATTCAAACAACAGTTTCCGCTTTTTGCCGAGGGGGAAAACAGGGAGCTTGTCTACCTGGACAACGCTGCCACCACACAGAAGCCGCAGGTGGTTATCGACGCGGTGCGGGATTTTTACCTGCACAGCAACGCCAACACCCACAGGTCCAGCCACCGACTCGCGCGTCGAGCCACAGAAATGGTGGAGGAAACGCGCCGCAGGGCGGCGCGTTTCCTGAATGCCGCCAGCGAGCGGGAAGTGATCTTTGCCCGCGGTGCCACCGAGGCGCTGAACCTGTTGGCGTACAGTCTGTGCAACGAACTGCAGTCGGGAGACGAGATCGTACTGTCCACCGCCGAGCACCACGCCAATATCGTGCCCTGGCAAATGGCCGCGCAGCGCAGAGGCCTGACTCTGCGCTACGTGCCGCACACCGCCGGTGTTCCCCAGTTCGACCGCCTGGAAGAAGTGTTGGGCGAGCGCACAAGAATTGTCTCCCTGACCGGCGGTTCCAACGCCCTGGGCCTGCGCCCGGACCTTGAGGATATCGCCCGACAATTGCGCGGGCGGGATCTCTTCTGGATCGTGGATGCGGCGCAGTTGGCGGCGCACGAAACGGTGGATGTACAGCGGATCGGCTGCGACTTCCTTGTGTGTTCCGCGCACAAGTTCTATGGTCCCTCGGGCATCGGCCTGCTATGGGGCCGCGAGGCGCTGCTGGAAGCCATGCCGCCCTGGCAGGGCGGTGGCGAGATGATCGCGGAGGTGGATCTCTACTCGAGTACCTATGCAGAATTACCGCACAAATTCGAGGCGGGCACCTCGCCGCTGGCGGCGATTGCCGGCCTCGGTGCCGCGCTGGATTTTCTCGCCGATTGGGACCGGGACGCCATGGCGAAACATGAACAGCAACTGTTGCAGCAGCTGCACGGGGAAATTGCCTCGCTGCCGGGCCTGCGCCTGTACAGCCAGCCGCAGCACAACCTGGGAATACTGGCCTTCGCACCGGTAAGCGGCAGCGCCGCCGATCTGATGCACTGGCTGGATGAAAAGGATATCGCCGTGCGAGTGGGGCACCACTGTGCCCAGCCGCTGTTGCGCGCCGCCGGTGAAACCGCAACGGTGCGCGCCTCCCTGGCCGCTTACAATACCGAGGCGGATGTGCTGGCCTTTGTCGATGCGCTGCGGGAATACCTGGCGCTGGAGGATTCGACCGACGCATTTCCCGAGGCGCCGGCGTGGCAGGTGGATGATCTCTCGGCGCTGCAGGTCGAACTGCTGGCGTCCCAGCGCAACTGGCAGAATCGCTACCGCGAGCTGATGCGCTGGGGAAAGGCCATCGGGAGCAAGCCGGAGATTCGTCGGTCGCAGAACCTGGTGCGCGGCTGCGAGTCCGATGCCTGGCTGGTGCACCGGGTGGAGGAGGGACGACACTATTTCGCCCTGGACAGCGACAGTCGTGTGGTGAAGGGCCTGGGGGCGCTGCTGCTGTCTCAGGTAGACGGCGCAACCGCGGAGGAGATCCGCGCGCTGGACCTGAAAAAGCTGTTTGCCGAGCTGGGCCTGGCCAGGCACCTCAGCCAGTCGCGCAGCAACGGTTTCTACGCACTGTTGCGTCAGGTGACGGCACAGGTTGAGGGCGCTGGCTGATCCGGAAATCGGCCGGCGCTTCCCGCCCTGCTTCTAAAGCTGTTCCTGTATCAATCCCACCAAAGCCCCAAGGACTGGTGCTGCTTCAGCCAGCGGGCGAGGAGCTTGCGGCCGAAGTCGTCGGATTCGAAGTCGACGCCATCGACGAGTTGCCGGATATCGTCGGGCGGTTGTTTGCCCATTTCCTCGTAGTGTTCGAGCATCTCGTCCATCGCGCCGAAGTGCTGGTGGATCAAATCGGGACAGAAGTCTTCGAGTTCCTGTGCGAAGGCGTCGAGGTCGGCAGGCAGTTTTTCAAACTGGACGGTAAGGCGGTCGTGGCCGGTCTCAACCACGTGGATGCCGTAGGCGCTTTCCCATTGCGCCAGGCGTGTGACGATGGCGCCGGTGTCCAGGTCGTAGTTGGGCGCGGCGGTGCGCTGGCGGTAGAGGTCGGCGAACTTTTCGTGTTCGCCGCCGTTGCGCGCCTCCGCGGGCATGCCCCCGGCGCCTGGCTTGCCGGCTTGGTCGGCAAGCCAGGCGGCCAGTTCGTCGTGGCCCTCGTCGCGGGCGTAGTCGATAGCGGTATAGGAGGGCGAGCAGGGTAGGCCGCGGCTGATGTCGGCGCCGTGTTTTACCAGCAGCTTTGCCATCTCGAAGTCGCCTTTGCTCGCGGCGTACATCAGGCAGCTCATACCTACCTCTTCCACATTGCTGCCTTCGGGGGGGGCGCCGCGTTCCAGCAGCAGGCCAGCCACGGCGAGATGGCCGCTGCCGGCGGCCGCCCCCAGCGGGCAGAGCGGCGGGAATACGGGGCTGACGCCTTCGTCCAGCAGGCGGCGCACGCCGTCCAGGTCGCCCTTGCGGGCCGTGTCGTAGAGAGTGAATTGTTCTTCGCCTTCGCGGGAAGCGCCGGCCTCTTCCAGGATTTCCTTTATTTCCTCCTGCTCCTCGGCGACCACGCGGTCGTCCAGTCGCGAGAGACAGCCCAGCCACGGCGTGTCGCCGTTGGCGTCCACGCGGTTCGGGTCGGCACCCAGCTCCAGCAGGGTGCGCACCGCCTCGGGTTCGCCCATGCCGCCGAGAATGGCCTCGGTGAGAGGCGTGTTGCCGTTCTCGAAGCAGGCATTGAGATCTACGCCTTCCGTGTGGGCTTCGTGGATAAGGTCGACGTCGCCGAAAGCGATGCCGTTGAGCAGCTTGATTTCCGGTGTCATCACGAAGTCGTCGGTCATTCCTTTTTTACCCTGTATTGTTGTTTTCGGGGATTTTGGCATGACGCGACGCGGGTGTCGAAATTACCGACCGCTACCGCCAGCTACACCCCGAGTCGGGTGTCCCGGCGACGACAGTCGCATAGTGATAGGCGTAGTCGCCGTCGATCGGCTGCGTTTCTTCGCTGCCCGCTTCCGGGCCGATGATATAGGTCTCCGCCTTGGGCAGACCCGCGTCGGCATAAGCGGCGATATCGGTGGCCGCATTGCCGTAGGCACGGACAATATCCAGCTCCACATCCTCCAGCAGATAGCGGATATAGGCTGTCTTGTATTCCCGGGTTTGCGGCGCTGCGGGATTTTCCGCGTTGCTGTCCGTGCGCAGGTGCCAGTCGAACAAGCCTTTGCTGTTGAACCAGTTGCGGGTGGTGCTGGCCATCCAGTACTGGCGGCCGGTGAGGTAGATTATCTGGTAGCCCTTTTCAATATAATCCCACACCACTTCGGCGGCGTAGCCGTGCATCTCCGCGGTGTCGGTGCCCAGGTAGTCACCGACGGCTTCGAAGTCGTTCAGGGTGAGGGTGCCGTCGATATCGAACAGCACAGTCTTGCGATTGGGTTGGACAACAGTGAGATAGCCCGAAGCCGTAGATTGATCCCCTTCCACCACCATGCGCAGCTCGTAATCGCCTTCCGGTTTCGCCACCTCCAGATAAATTTTTCCGTCGCTGTCGGTGCGGTATTCGCCGAGGTATTCCCAGTCCTCCATACCGGTGCCGTACAGGTAGACGTGGACATCTTCAAACTCGAGATCTTTGTGGAAGATACTGGAGTAGTCGAACTTGCCGGTGAATGTTGCAGATGTTCCGGCCTTGACAATCTGGTCGTGCACCATATGAAAGGGGCGGTGCAGGGAGGAGAGCAGCTGGTTCGACCAGTTGTGAAAGGGTTGCTGTTCGGGTTTCTGCAGTTGTGGAGGATTGAGAACCCGGTCATAGTCCGGGCAGTAGTCGGCGGAGGCGTGAAAACTGAAAATTGCCACGAGTATGCCGCTGATGAATACAAGCCATTTGTCCATTGTCATTTCCTTTGCCGTGTTCATTTTTAATGTTGTTGAAACTGCATTTCACCACGCCGGCTACACCAATAGCGTGATATCGGGCAATTTTTCACATAAAAACGTTAAACTTTTATTAATTGACGGTTTGCTATTCCCTAGTTCAAGACAATTCTTTTGCGATCAGAAACGGCCGCGCCGGTCGGTAAGGGTTTCAAGCCGAACAGTGGACGCAGAATGGCGAACCTGCGAATTAAAAATTCGTGCAGCAACAGGCATCCAGCTATGGTCGCTATTAATACGAGCATTGGCTCCAGCACCGGGCCCAGCGACCATCGCGCCAGCTGGTATCCGGCGATGACAGTGATCGTCTGGTGGAGTATGTACCAGGGATACACCGCCTCGTTGGCGTAGGGCAGCCAGCGGAAGGGCCGGTTCAGGCAGTGGTGCGCCCAGGCGAGTACCGCCAGTATCCAGCACCAGCGGTTCAGGTAGACCGCGGTCCCATACCCCAGCTTTTGCACCGGCGACAGGTCCTCCGGCGACAACCTCTCCAGGGCGAGAAACACCGCGAAACAGGCCGGGGCGAGCCACAGTAGCGAGCCGCGCAATTTCCCCAGGGTTCGCCAGAGCGCGGTGTTGCCGGCCAGCAGGTAGCCGTAGACAAAAAAGGTGAAGAATTGCGCATGGCCGTACCAGTCGTCCAGCAGTGCGTGGTTGGAGTTGCCGAAGCGCGGGAACAGGGTGAAACCATAGACCAGCATCGGCAGTACAGGCAGGGCGATCAGGCCGTAGCCGTTGACGCGGGACAGCAGCCGCTGCAATGTCGCTTCGCGCTGGCGCAGCCAAATTGCGGCCGGGATCAGCACCAGGGTGTAGCACAGGAGGTAGGGCAGATACCACAAATGGTTCCAGGTGATGCCGGCGAAGTCGCTGCCGGCAAAGGCGCCATCCGGCCACGGCTGGAAAGTGAAATACTGTTTCAGGAAGGCCAGATAGCCCGGCTGCGTCGCGCCGTTGGTCAGGGCTTCCAGGTAGGCCTGGGGTGGGGCCACCACCAGCATGCCGAAAGCCAGCGGCAGCAGCAGTCGCACCAGTCTGTTGCGGGTAAACTCCCCGGCTCCCGATTTACGGAATATGAACCAAGTGGCCGTGCCGGAAATCAGGAACAGTAAGGGCATGCGCCACTGGTTGACCAGAAGCATCAACAGTTGCAGCGTGTCGCTTTGATATCGGCTCTTGATATGCCAGCCCCAGTCCGCCACATAGAACATTCCGACGTGGTAGAGAATCAGCAGGGCGAAGGCCAGCACCCGGATGGCATCGATATCGTAGCGGCGGGTACCGGTGTCCAGAGTAGGTTGCATCGTGATGGCTCCCGTTGGATATATCGTCATGCTGCCGCCGGATCGGGCCCTTCGCCAGCGCCCAGGGGCGGATCGCGGGGCATTGGGGGCGAACGGCGGAATAGGGGGGCGGACGGCGGCATCCTCGCAGAGCGTTTTGGGTAGAATGCCGGGAAGAGGAGTTTGAAATGACGTTGCAGGACTATCTTTCCCGGCGCAGGGTGTTCGAGGTCGGATTCTGGGGGCTGTTCTTTCTGGTGCAGTGGTTGGCGCAGAGCGCCGTGGTGCTGATGGAGAACGCCCGCCTGGATCTCGGGTTCGCGCCCTGGATGCCGTTGCTGTGGGAGGGCAGCAGCCTGGCCGTGCAGGCGGCGCTACTCCCCCTGGTGTTGCACTGGGACAGTCGCTTTCCGATCCGTACCGGCCATCTGAAACACGGTTTGGCCATCCACGCACTGCTGACTGTTCCCTGGTCGTTGATACACGTGCTGGGGATGGTGGCGATTCGCGAGTTGGCCTACGGCCTGCAGGGCAGTAGCTACGACTTCGGCCACTGGCCCAGCGAACTGTTTTACGAATACCTGAAAGACTTCCGCGCCTACGCCGGCTATCTGTCTTTGATTTACTTGTACCGCTTTATCCTGCTGCGCCTGCAGGGCGAGGCCAGCCTGCTGGGCCGGCCGGACGAGGGCGAACCGGTGGAGTCGGTGGAGAGGCCGGAGCGGCTGCTGGTGAAAAAGTTCGGCAGGGAGTTTCTGGTCAATGTGAAGGACATTGAGTGGGCGGAGGTGGCGGGCAACTATGTCAACCTGCATGTGGGTAACCGCATCTATCCGCTGCGGGATACGCTGAGCAATCTCTATCGGCGCCTCGACCCGGACAAGTTTGTGCGGGTGCACCGCTCCTACCTGGTCAACCTGGACTCGGTGGCCGAAATCGAACCGCTGGAAACCGGTGATGCGCGCATCCATTTGACCAGCCGGATCCAGGTGCCGGTCAGCCGGCGCTATCGGGAGTCGTTGAGAAATTGCCTGGCCTGAGCCGGATATTGCAGAGCGCCCCTCAAATCAATCCCGGTTTTGGGTTTGCAACAATCGTTCGATACCCCGCGCCGCGGCCACAAAACCGAAGGTGCCGGTAACCATGGTGGCGGCCCCGAAGCCGCCGCTGCAATCCAGTTTGACTCCGTCCTGCATGGCGCTCTTCTGCCGGCACACTTCACCTCCGGGCTGAGGATATACCATGGGTTCGTCGGAGTAGATGGCGTCCACGCCGAACTGGCGTTTGCGGGATTTCTGGAAATTGTGGAAGCGGTAGAGGTGCTGGCGCACCTTGGCCAACATGGGGTCGCTGACCGTGCGGCCCAGGTCGGCGCAGGTCACCCGGCCGGGGTCCCGTTTTCCCCCGGCGGAGCCCACGGTGACCAGGCGCAGCTTGCGGGCCTTGCAGTAGGCGATCAGGGCGGCTTTTACCCGCGCCGAGTCGATAGCATCGATTGCGATATCGATGGGCCGTTCAGGGTCGAGCAGTTGGGCCAGGTTGTCCGCGGCGATAAA
Source organism: Microbulbifer rhizosphaerae (assembly GCF_014191725.1). Classification (GTDB taxonomy): domain Bacteria; phylum Pseudomonadota; class Gammaproteobacteria; order Pseudomonadales; family Cellvibrionaceae; genus Microbulbifer; species Microbulbifer rhizosphaerae. The sequence continues at coordinate 96,258 of NZ_JACHWZ010000006.1, read as the reverse complement.
GTCTTCCTCCGTGTGCACGGCGATCTCCGGATTGATTTGCCGCAACCGCTCGGCCATCACGTCGACCTTGATTTTGCCGATGGTGTCGGCCAGCGCGTGGCTCTGGCGATTGCTGTTGGTGATGCACACGTCGTCCAGGTCGATCAGGGTGATCCGCCCAACGCCGGAGCGGGCCAGGGCCTCGGCGGTCCAACTGCCCACACCGCCGATACCGATTACCGCGAAATGGGCCCGCTGTAGTTTGTCCAGGACGTCCTCGCCGTAGAGGCGGGCGATGCCGCCGAAACGTTGCAGGTACTGATCAGTCAACATCAATCTCTTCCAAAAACCTCTGCTGCTCCTCCGGGCTGGGCAATTTGCATTCTTGCCGTTTACCGAACAGCCGGTAGCGGTTGCGGGCTATGCCGTCGTATACAAGATCCCGGATCGCTCGCGGCACGAAACGCAGCCAGGCCAGGTAGCACCAGGGAGCGGGCAGTCGCGCCAATATCCGCTGGGTGGCCTCGCTCTTGTGGTAGTCCACAAAGGTGTCACCGCGGCGCTCCAGGTAGATTATGGTTTCATAGGTGTCCAGCGGAAGGCCCAGGCGGGCCAGCAGTTGCTGTCCAGCGGGGGATTGTACCCGGCACAGGGTAAAAATGGCGTTTTTGTCTCGGTGAAGAACGAAGCGGCTCCAGCCGTTGCAAAGGTTGCACAGGCTGTCGAAGAGGATGATTTTGTCCGGGAGGGCCCCTGGCATTTTCCGTCGGTAATGTTCGGTCTGGAAGCGGCCGCTGGCCGCGATCGATCCGGGATCAAGCCGTCAACGATCGCGGCCAGCGGCCGCTCCTGCTTTCCCCGATTCCAGTGGGAGGGGGATCAGTGCACGTGGCCGTGGTCGATCTCTTCCGGGGTGGCTTCGCGCACGGAAACCACCTCGATATCGAAATGTAGCTCTACACCGGCGAGGGGATGATTGCCGTTGATGGTCACCTGGTCACCGTCGATTTCGATAATCTCTACTTCGATGGGCTGGCCCTCGGTACTCTGGGCGCGAAACGCCATGCCCACTTCCAGCTTGTCAACGCCTCCAAAGGCGCTGCGCGGCAGGGTCTGGATCAGTTCGGGGTTTTGCGGGCCGTAAGCCTCTTCGGGGGGGATCACCGCGGTGAATTTGTCCCCGATACTCTTGTCCAGCATCTCCTGTTCCAGGCCGGGGATGATGTTACCCACGCCCTGGAGGTATTTCAGCGGTTCGCCATCGGCGGAGGAGTCGATGACGGTGCCGTCGGCATCTTTCAGGGTGTAGTGCATCTCCACTACGGAGTGGTTGGCAATCTTCATGGGTAATCCTAAGAAAAGGTAGGTGGATTGAGTAGCGCTTACCGTACGGTACGGAGGATAAAGGCTGTGAGTGGTCATTGTATTGAGCGGCCCGCCCGGTCGCAACCGGTGTCCTGTCCCGCCTTAATGGCGCATTCAGCAAGCCGAAAGGCGGGCATATGCACGTGAGCGCAGGGCTAGCCAGCTAGTTCAGGCGAGCGCAACGACGCAGATGGCCGCCTATCGGCTTGTCCGAAGGGAGCCGCGTCTAGGCGCCAATACTATGTTGCAGCCCTTGGGGCACGCCATTCCCGGCGGACTGCGCCTTGCCTTGGCACCTGGGGGGTGCTTTGAATGCGCCATTAGAGGCGGGACAGGGGGCGCGGAGAGGGCGGGAGGCCTCAGCAGGCGATGGAGAGATCCTGCTCACAGCTGAGATACAGGTCGCCGGCGGTTTCCACCAGGCGCCTGCTCAGCTGGCAGGTGAATCCCAGCTCGATAAGCCGGGCCTCGATGAACTCCAGCAATGCCCCAAACAGGGGGGAGTCGAGTCCCTGGGCGAGAAAGCTGGCGCGGGCTGAATGGATTGGTTCCGGCTGTGCGGACAGCGCGTGGTTGAGAAACCGGGCTTGTCGGCTTTGTTGTTTCTTGTGGTCGCAGGATTCGAAGCTGGAAAGGTGTCGGCCGATTGCCTGGTAAAACTCACTGACGGTACGGTTGACAATTCGAGAGCCGCCGACCTGATCTAACAGGCTTTGCATATCGCTTCCCCCCAAGAGAAGTTAAAGCTAAAAATAACTGGAACAGATTTTTCCGCGGAGCCTGAAAAAGGCGGCAAGGGCAAGCTGGCGAATGCCGGGCTCCATGCGTAACAACGTTATGGGGGGAGCCTAAGGCATAACATCAATACTGCCAACGGCACTCCGGAAAATTGTCATCTTGTTCGTCGGGTTGTTTTACTGCATTAAAATAGGGGTTTTGGGAAACAGGTGCGCATTGTTTCCCCGCCGCTTCTTTTTGGCTTTGCCATCAATTGGTTAGCGGGCAAAGGACGAGTGATTTGCGATTGTCTGCCAATAGCCACGGAAAGACGACACTCGCGCGGGCCTTTGCCAGCGGAGTGGAAAGGGACGACTCCGGGGCCGTGAAGCGGACAGCTGCACTTTTTCTCCAGGCTGATAGACTTGCGCAGACTGGCGGGTCGGTGGCCCGCACTCCGGAATTCATTATCTGGGCGGAAGGGAGGATGTCACCCTTCCAACCCGTTCATTAAGGGGCTGACATGGCGAGCATCTTTACTCAGATTATCAATGGCGATCTGCCCGGGCATTTTATCTGGCGCGACGAGCAGGCGGTGGCGATTATGACCATCGCGCCCATCAGGTCGGGTCACTGCCTGGTGATCCCGGTGGAGGAGGTGAATCACTGGGACGATGTGCCGGAGGAGACCGCCGCCCACCTCATGCGGGTGTCGCAGAAGGTCGCCAAAGGTCTCAAGGCGGTCTACCAGCCCAAGCGGGTGGGGGTGATGGTGGCGGGCCTGGAGGTGCCGCACACCCATATCCACCTGATTCCGGTGGAGGCGCTGGGGGATTTCGATTTCTCCAAGCAAAAGCCCGCCGACGCCGAGGCGCTCGCAGCGGAGGCGCGCAAGATACGCGAGGCTCTGGTGGACATGGGTCACAGCGAAGCGAATTGCGGCTGAATCCGGTAAAGTTGTCCCAGGCCTGCATCCAGGATGACCCGGCGGTTCGTCTATATGGCAGTGTCGGCAACTTCAGATCGAGAGGAATCCATGATCACAAAATCCTACCTGGCCGCTCCCCTGGCGGCGCTGTTGCTGTTGGCGGCAACCCTGGCCGGCGGTATCCGCGCGGAAGAGGCCCCCAGCAGGCAGTTCCCTCTGTCGGGTTTTACCCGGGTCGTCCTCGAGGGGAGTTCCAGTCTGGAACTGGTGCAGGGAGATGGCTTCGAAGTGATAGCCACCGGCTCTGAGGAGGCCATGCCCCACGTGAAGGCCGAATTGCGTGGCGAGTCCCTGGAACTGTCGGTGGAACCGGAGCGAAAGTTTTTTTTCGGCGTGATCAGCGTCAGCGATGAGTCGTCCGTTCGCTTTCGCGTCACTCTGCCGGTGGTGGATGCGGTCGTGGTCACCGGTTCCGGGGAGGTCCGTGCGGACACCCTGGAGAGTGAAAATCTTGAGCTGCGGGTCACCGGTTCCGGCACACTGAAAGTGAACAAGGTGGCCGCCGAGTCCCTCTCTGCATCCCTCACCGGCTCCGGCGACTTGCTGTTGGGAACGGTCCTGGCAGTGCGCGGTGAAACCTCTATCAGGGGCTCCGGTGACATGCGCCTGGACAGCTTTGCCGGGGAGACGCTGGCGGCGAAGATTACGGGTTCCGGCGACATGGTGGTGGGCGGCCGCGTGGGTGAATTGGACATCAGCCTGATGGGGTCCGGCGATTTTGTCGGCCGCGGCCTGCAGGCAAAGAGTGCCGGCGGATCGATCATGGGCTCCGGCGATGTGGTGCTGCGCCGCCCCGGCAGGGATTCCTTCTCGGTGATGGGCTCCGGCGACGTGGCGTTGGTGGAGTGACCCCCTCCCTATGAGCGACAGCCGCAGTGCGCGCCTGAAAGGCAAAGTGCGCCAATGGCACCGCGAGGCGCGGGAGAAGTCCCACTGGGCCGCCGAGCGGCTGCTTGACCGGCGCGTCTGTATCGGCATCACCGGTCTCAGTGGTGCCGGTAAATCCACCCTGATCACCAGTCTGATCCACCAGTTGATGCACCCGCAAAAGGCCCAGTTGCCCGGCTTCGCCCCGGCGCTGAACGGCGATCTGCTGGGCGCGGAGATCAAACCGGCACTGGACAGCGGCCTGCCGCTCTTCGAGTACGAGCAATGCCTGCAGGCGCTACTGGCGCAGCCGCCGCGCTGGCCCGAGTCCACCCGGGAGCTGTCCGCTCTGGAGCTGCATATTCACCTGCGCCGGCGGCACCGGCTGGGTCGCTCCGGTACCCGTACACTGGTCCTGGAGCTGCGTGATTACCCGGGCGAATGGCTGATGGATCTGCCGATGCTGCAACTGGACTACGATGACTGGTGCCGCCAGCAAACTCATATCATCGGCGCCGACTCCCGCGCCGGGCTGGCGCCTCAGTTGGTCTCGCAACTGGCTGGGCTGGCGCCGCGGGCGACTGCGGAACCGGGCCGGCTCGACGCCCTATGGCGGGACTACCGCCAGTTCCTACTCGACTGCCGCAGCCAGCGCAAGCTCAGTTATTTACAGCCGGGGCGCGCACTGCTCGACGGTGAAAATTACGGCGTCCTGCCGCTGCTGGACCTGCGTGGGCACAGCCGAGAGCAACTGGAGGCGCTGCCGGTAGAGAGCAACTACCAATACCTGGCACAGCGCTACCGGGATTATTTGCGCGAGCAGGTGGCCCCCTTTGCGGAGAGCCATTTCCGTCACCTGGATCGGCAACTGGTCCTGGTGGATATGATCGGAACCCTGTATGCCGGCGAGCAGGCACTGGACGACATGCGTCTCGCCTTCGGCCATATCGCCGACACTTTTCGCTACGGCCGCTCCGGCCCGCTGAGCAAACTGTGGCGGCCGCGGGTGGACCGCCTGGTATTCGCCGCCACCAAGGTGGACCAGGTGCTGGCGGCGGACCACGATGCCCTGCGCCAGCTGCTGGGGCAGCAGTTGCAGCAGGCATTCGCCGGCGCCCACCATCGCGGCTTGCCGCTCTTCTGCGAAGCCATCGCTGCGGTGCGCTGTTCGAACGAGAATCAACGGGAAGGCCGCCGCATACTGGTGGGGCACGATATGGAGGGGCACTATCTGGGGTTCGAAAATGCGGAAATCTTTGCCCATGTGCCCCGCGCCGGCGAGGAGTGGCGGCACTACGCCGGCGCCGCTCCACCGCAGTTGCGCCCGCCGGCGGGGATGGGCGCGGGCCAGGGTATTCCCCATATCCGCGTCGACGCGTTGCTGAACCTGCTGCTGGGAGACAAAGTGTGATGAATGGAGAGACCGGCGTGCGTCGGCGGACGCGTATTGAATCCCTGGATGAACCGGAATCCGTTTCCCCCCAGCGGGCCTCCACCCGGGTGGAGACGCTGGAGGAGGAGGCGGAGGAACTGCCACGTTCCATCACCACCGGCGAATCCCTGCCGGACAGGGTGTCCTTTTCCGAACTGCGTCTGCCGGTATTCCGCCTGCGCCTGTGGAAGCCGGCGCTGCTGGCGGCGCTGGGGCTCGCCGGTGGGGCGGTGGCCTGGGAGCTGCGCCAGCTGTTTACCTGGGCGATGGACAGGCACTGGAGCCTGGGAGTGCTGGCGGGCACGATAATCGCGGTTTTTGGCATCACTATTGTCAGTGCCGTGTGGGAATATTTTCGCGCCGGTCGGCCGCTGCGCAAACTGGAGAAAATCCAGGGGCGGGCCCGGGAATTGCGCGATTGCCGCAGTGCCGGGGAAGTGCCGCCGTTTCGTCGGGAACTGCAGCAGCATTTTGCCGGCGAGCCGCAGGGTGTGCTGTTGAGCCGGGTGCTGGACGAGGCGCCGGACTACTACGACAGCAGCGAGTTGCTGCAGCACTTGGAGGTGACTTTCTTCGAGGCATTGGACCAAGAGGCGCTGCGGCGCATCGTGCGCCACGCAACTACCACAGGCGCCCTGGTGGGTTTGAGCCCCTTTGCCACGATCGATGTACTGGTAGCGTTGCGCCAGTCCCTGCGCATGATCGACGACGTGGCGCAAATCTACGGCGTACGACCGTCGGTGGTGGTCCGCTGGCGGCTGTTCAAGAAAGTGCTGGCACTGGTGGCCTACAGCGGCGCCAGTGAATATGCGGTGAGCGAGTTGTGGCCGGAACTGGTGGGAGACAGCGTTCTAAGCAGTGTCTCCGCGCGCCTGGGCCAGGGAATGGGGGCCAGCCTGTTTATGGCTCGCATTGGCCTCGCGGCGATCCACGGCTGTCGGCCGATTCCGTTTTCGGAAAAACAGCGCCCGCGTCTGGGCGCTCTGACCAAACGCATCGCCAGCAGCCTGAAGGAGCGCTTCGTCGGTAGCGGCGCGGCCCTCCAGCCGGAACAAAACAAGCTTTAGAGGTTCAGGCGGTAGATTCGGTAACTAACTCACACCCCGGTGCTGCGTTGGAAAAGCCCTGCTAGTCTTGCAGTTTTTTACTTGCCCTGCGGCTGGGTGAAGAGATCGGTTAAAGAATTTATCGCCCGGACCACCGGGGTACCGTTTACCGGAACTGCTTCTTCATCAGCATGCGCGTATGATGCCGGTCCACCAGTTGCGCCAGCGTTTTATAGCGGCGCTTGATAAAGGGCGCGGGGTTGTTGTTGCCAGCGTCATCGGGGTATTCCACACCCTCACGCACATGCTGCAGCTCTTTGGCCAGGGCGTCCATCGCGGTAAATATTTTCCGGCTGATTTCGCTGCTGTAGAAAACGTTGACCTGCGCGGTGTCGGTCAGGTAATCGTCGCATTCCTTGAGCCATGCCGAGCGCTGCTCCAGGAACTGAATGGTATTGCGAATGCCCCCCCGATACGCCGGGTTGAAATTCTCATTGACATACTTGTCCAGGCTTCGCATACCAGAGCCGACAAACTGCTCCACCAGGCTCTCGCAGTATTCCGGGGTGAGGTATGAAGGGTGGGTTTTGGCGTTGCTGATACCGCTGACCATCAGAAGGCAGAGAAACCAGAAAGCTCGCTGGATAGGGAAAGTGAAGGTGTCCATTTCTGTAATCGCCTATATTTTGTTGTTTTTCGCTACCAAGCTTATTTTTGTGACAAGCATCACATGAATAGCGAAAGTGTAAGCTGAAGTCAACGACTAAAAGGTAAAAATAGTCATTATTGTACCAATTGCTTTTTGGGAAATCGTTCGTCACGTTAAATTGGATAGACCGTCGGCAGTTTGCCGGTGTTGTTTGGATGCACGAGTAACGGGAGTTCACCTTGTCGGAATTCGAATTTGATTTATTTGTGATCGGCGCGGGGTCCGGGGGCGTTCGCGCAGCCCGTATGGCAGCAGCGGCGGGGATGCGGGTGGCGGTGGCGGAGGACCGTTATATGGGGGGTACCTGTGTCAATGTGGGCTGTGTGCCGAAGAAACTATTTGTCTATGCCAGCAGTTACAGCGAGTCCTTCGAGGATTCCGCTGCTTATGGCTGGCGGGGCAAGACCGCCGACTTTGACTGGCCGATCCTTCGCGACAACAACGCAGCGGAAATCACCCGACTCAACGGCATCTATCGCAACCTGCTGGCCAATGCCGGTGTGCAGGTCGTCGACGGCCGCGCCCGTGTTGAAGGTCGCCACCAGGTTGCAGTGGACGATCGGGTGTACACTGCCGAACGCATTCTTGTGGCCACCGGCAGTTGGCCGTATGTGCCGGAGTTTCCCGGTCGCGAATACGCCATTACCTCCAATGAGATTTTTTCCCTGGAGACATTCCCGCGGCGCATCCTGGTGGTCGGCGGCGGTTATATCGCCGTGGAGTTCGCCGGGATCTTCGCCGGATTGGGAGCCGAGACCCATCTCTCCTACCGGCGCGACCTCTTCCTGCGTGGCTTTGACCGGGATATTCGCAAATTCGTGCGCGACGAGATCGGCAAGAAGGGTGTGCAGCTGCATTTCAACCACCGCATCGAGGCGATTGATAAGCAGGATGACGGCAGTCTGCTGGTGCGAGCGGACGGCGGTGGTGCCCTGGCGGTGGACACGGTGCTCTACGCCACCGGCCGAGTGGCCAACACCAGGGGGCTCGGCCTGGAGGCTCTGGGGGTGGTGCTGCATCGGGATGGCACTATCTCAGTCGACGACAACTTTCGCACCAGTGTGCCGTCGATTTACGCCCTCGGCGATGTCACCGGGGAGCCACAACTGACCCCCGTGGCGTTGGCGGAGGCGATGGCGCTGGTCAAGCACTTCCAAACCGGAAAGCCGACGGAGATCGACTACAACAACATTCCCACCGCGGTGTTCTGCCAGCCCAATATCGGCACTGTGGGACTCTCCGAAGAGGAGGCCCGCGATTCCGGTATTTCCGTGGTGGTCTACAAGTCCGACTTCAAGCCGATGCGGCATACCGTCAGCGGGCGCGATGAGCGCACCCTGATGAAGCTGGTGGTGGACGCCGACACCGACCGGGTGGTGGGCGTACATATGGTGGGTCCCGACGCCGGCGAGATTATCCAGGGGATGGCAGTCGCGTTGAAGGCCGGCGCCACCAAGGCGGTTTTCGACCAGACCATCGGCATACACCCGACGGCGGCCGAGGAGTTCGTCACCATGCGCAATCCGGTTGCTTAGTGCCTGTTTGGCGTCTTCAATCGCTCCCAGAGCCAGGTCTCATAAAAAAAGGCGGTGCTCTGCACCGCCTTTTCTGTCCCGATGTTCCATCTAGTCGACGACTGGATCCAGGCTCTGATGACGTAGCGTCTTACGGCGCTCGCTGCGCTCTTTCAGGCAGCGTTCGGCGGATTCAAACGCGCCGTTCACTGCGCGGTGAATGGATTCGCTTTCGTTGCTGATGGTGAGGGGGCTCCCGCTGAGCGCGAGTTCCACCGAAGCCTTGAACTGCTTGCCTTTGGTCTTGTGTTGATGGGGGGCTTCGAGAACCACGCGGCTTCGCATGATTTCGCCACAATAACGTTCCAGTTTATGTAACTTCTTCGATACCGTGTTGGCCAGGGTGGGGGACTTGTCGATATCGCGGAACACAATGTTATCGTTGGGCGCAGATTTCATGGGCAATTACCTCCGGTTAAGAGAAACCTTGCAGGCCGCATGTGCGGTTTGCTGAAATAAAGGTAGGGCGCCCTTGAGGGGGATGTCCAAGAGTGACAGCAGTTAACCGGATCGCCAGGGTCGCAACTAAAGATTTGCTGACTGAACAGCTGGGGATGTTTTACGCCCGGGCCGGAAACCTACTGGATTCAGGAATCCTCTCCCTATCACCCATAATGCTTGCATGAACAAAAAAATCAAGCGTTGTGATGGTAAAAATGTCACAAAAAGCTGTTGCCATGCGGCCACAGGCATATGACCTCGCCATTTATCACGTAATGGAGCCTATATGTCGGATGGTCATTGCCCACGGCGGGGCAGCTGCGTAGAATTATCCCCTCGCGAAGCGGGTTTCGCCGACGATCGGCGATTGGTGGCTAAAAAATGACCGCACGCGCTTTTTGTCTACTGATTCCAAAAAAACCGAGTAACGGGTTCTTTACTATGACGGTAATGCGGTACAGCTCGCTGATACTGGCGGGTCTTGCAATATTTTGGGGGGTGGAAGTCGCGGCGCAGAGCCAGGCATCCCTGTCGGCTGAGAAAAATCGACTGGCGCGTATGGAGCAGTCGATGGAAAACCACATGGTGGAAATCGAGGACATCGAAAACGAGCTGGTTTCCTACGAATACAAGCTGAAACGCGCCAAGGAGTCCCTCGCCGATGCCCGCAAGAACTACGAGATGAGCCGCCGCGAGCTGCAGCAGGCGGAGCGCGATCACCAGCTCAGCAAGAGCTCCGACAGTGAGCGCCAGTTCAACAAGGCCAAGCACGGCTTTTCCATGGCGGAGCGCGGAGTGGACAGCCGCAGTCGCCGCGTCGAGTTTATCCAGTCCAACTACGACGATCTGAACGGCCAGCTGAATGTTGCGCGCCAGGCCGTTGCGCGCAGCGAGAGCCGTATTGCCGAGCAGCGGATCAAAGTGGAGCAGATGGTCAATGCTATGCTGGCCAAGGCGGATGCGGAGAAGCGCGCTGCGGCGATGGCCAGGAAAGCCGCTCCTGTCAAGCCTGAAGTCCCGGCCCCCTCGGTGGCCGCGATGAAGGTAGAACCGGAGCCTGAACCGGAAGAAGAGGTGGCCGCGGAACCGCAACGGGAGGTGGATGCGGAACTGGTGGAATATGTGCGGCGGGAGAAGACCCGTCTGGACAAGCTGTTGGCGGATGGGGACAAGGGCAGGCACACCTTCCGCAGCCTGGAGCTGGAACCCTCTCACGGAGAATCGCTGTCGTTTGAATTCCTGGGCCACAACCAATACCGCCTGGTTTTAACGGTGGAGGCGGGGCGCCAGGTATACAAGATCAACACCTGGAAGTTCCGCCGCACCATTCCCAGCGACGACGACGGGGAGCGCTATGTGTTTATCTTCGATGGCCGGCGCTTGTCCCGCCCGCGCTTGGTGATGTATCCGGAGTATGTGCTGTCGCATCTGGATTGAGATTCCCGCAGGGCCCGCATTCGCGGGCCTTCTTTTTTGCTGTCGCGAAAACTTACTGATTGCCCTTCAATTGCGCCTCAAACAGGGGTACATACTGGCTGCCTCCCGGTGCCGTGTGGCTGCGATAGAGGGTGATATTGTCCAGGCCCAGGGTGAAGTCCAGCGCCAGTGGGTCCAGGTGGGCGAATCCGCGGCGACTGCGCGCCAGGGTGAAGTGGGGGCGATATACGGCGCCTTCCGGCGTCATACCCAGGCGCATCATCAGTTGACGACACTCCTCGTGCAATCTGTCCAGTTCCGGGTTGGTCAGCAGCTCTGCAGCGAGCAGTGATGAGCGGCTCTTGGGGAAGGGGTGCAGTGACACTATGCGGGCCCGGCAGGCGGGCAGCCGATCGGCGATCGCTGCCAGTTCCACCTCGATCCTCGGGATCAACTCGTCCGGGGTTTCCCCAAGGAACGCCAGGGTGAGGTGGCGGTTTGCATGGCTGGTCCAACGCACCCGCTCGGTTTTGCCCAGCTGCCGCCGGCAGCGGTCGACCACGCCGTCCAGGAAACGCTGGGTGGCTGTGTCGGGGCTGATGCCGATAAACAGGCGGGAGCTGGCTGTTTCTCCAGTGTCTTGCCCGAGGCGCATAAATTTTTATCCTCTCCCTTGAAAACGTTTTTTGCCAGCCATATTTATTATTTCAGGCGGCGGGCTCCTGTTAGGCGTCGCCCAATCAGCGCCCGGTCTGTCTTGCCCGGTCCGTCTATAGGCGGGGGCGGGCGAAAGACGGGCGAACTTTAAATATTGCTCTGAATTGAGGATATGACAATGCGTAATTTAGATTTTTCTCCCCTGTACCGCACCGCCATCGGCTTCGATCGCATGGCCAACCTGCTGGATGCACTGACCACCAGCGAGCAGAGCCAGCCCGCCTATCCACCATACAATATCGAGTTGACCGGCGAAGACAGCTACCGGATTACCATGGCGGTAGCCGGCTTTGAGCAGTCCGAGCTGGATATTCAGGTGGAGCAGAACCGCCTGTCGGTCAGTGGCAAAAAGCCGGCGGAAAGCGAGCAGCGCAATTTCCTGCATCGCGGCATCGCCGCGCGCAACTTCGAGCGCCGCTTCCAACTGGCAGACCATGTCAAAGTAACCGATGCCAGCCTGGCCAACGGCCTGCTGCATATCGAGCTGGTGCGGGAAATTCCAGAGGCGATGAAGCCGCGCAAGATCGCCATCAGCGAGAGCAACCTGCTGCAGGCAGATAAGGCGTATAGAGCCGATTCTGAAGCCGCCTGAGTTTGTCAACTCACTGCCCCCTGTGCCGCCAGACGGCGGCACAGCCCTACCATTGCGATCAATTTCGCAGCTATCGCCAGTGCGCCAACTGCGCGCTGGTTTTCGTTTGTCCCGAATACCATCTGAACCCTGCTGAGGAGCGTGCCTTCTACGACTTGCACGAAAACTCCCTGCAGGACAGTGGCTATCGCCGCTTCCTCGATCGCTGCGCGCAGCCTCTGCTGGCCGAGCTGCCGCCGGCATCCGAAGGGCTGGATTTCGGCTGTGGTCCGGCACCGCTGCTCGCGCAAATACTGCGTGAGGGCGGACACAGGGTGCACTCTTACGATATCTTCTATGCACCAGATCCACAGGTATTTGCGCGGGAGTACGATTTCATCGCGGCCACTGAAGTGGTGGAGCACCTGGTCGATCCCCGAGGTGAACTGGAACGCTTATGGGCGCGCCTGCGCCCCGGCGGCCTGCTGTCGCTGATGACCAAGCTGGTGATTTCCCGGGAGCGCTTCGCCAGCTGGCATTACATTCGCGATCCCACTCATATCTGCTTTTTCAGTTGGGAGACTTTTCGCTGGTTGGCGCAACTGTTGGATGCCGAGTTGGAATTTGTGGATCAGGATGTGATTTTTCTGCGAAAAAATAATTGAGGACCGCAGAGCGGAACTCGGCGCTCCGTCCCCGTTTGTTCAGGGTACGCACAGCACCTTGTAGCCTGCTTGCAGGGCCAGGCCGCGCGTATACAAAGCATCGCTTTGTGCGCGGTTTGGCGACCCGCCATGGATGGCGGGGCCGGGGCCAGATAGAAAGCATAGGTGTAGCGCCAAGGACGGCGAGCACAGGGCCAGATGCCGACACCATTCGCCCGCAAGCAGGCTCCTACAGGCCACAATTCCCGGGTCCCGGGTCCCGGGTCCCGGGTCCCGACTTCACGTATTCACCCGAAACAACTTCGCCCTCACCGTGGTGCGATACTCACTCGGCGTAGTGGACAGAAACTTCTTGAACAGCGCGGTAAAGTGCCCCATGTCCTGATAGCCCACCTTCTCGGCAATCTCGTTGACCGACAGGTTACTGGACTGCAGTAGTTCCCGGGCCATATCCACTCGCACATTCTGCAGGTATTGCAGGGGTGTTTGCCCGGTGGCCAGTTTGAAGCGGCGGTTGAAAGAGCGCACGCTCATATCGAAGTGGCCGGCCACCTCGCTCAGGCGAACTTCCTCGCTGCAGTGTTCCTTGAGCCAGGTTTGCGCCTGCACGATTTCTTCGTCCGGGTGCAGGTGCACGGCGCCCTCGGAGTAGGCGATTTCCTCAAAGGTGCGGCGGATTTCGTGGGAGAAGTTGCGCTCCACATGGCTGGCCACCGCCGGCCCGTAGAGCTGGCGGATCAGGTGCACGGTGACATCGGCCAGGGCGTTGACGCTGGCGGCGCAGAACAGCTTGTCCGCCTGGGTGATAAAGTATTGGCGCTTCAGTTTTACCGTGGGGTAATCGGCGGCGAAGCGGTCGAAATAGTGCCAGTGGGTTGTGGCCGGTTTGCCGTCCAGCAGTCCCGCGGCGGCCATAAAGCAGACTCCGGTGCCCACGGCGGTGATGGCGGCGCCACGCTCCGCCTGGCGCCGCAGCCATTCCAGTAATGGCCCGCTGCGCTTCAGTGCCGGGCGCGGGTTGCGCCACAGGGCAGGGAGGTAGACGATATCGCTGTCCGGCGCCTCCTCCAGGGCCAGGTCCGGCGTAAGGGGGAAGCCCGAGCGGGTCTTTACCGGGGCGCCGTCCAGGCCGACGGTCACAAGGCGGAGCGGCGTGGCGTCGCCGCTCACCCGACCGCGGCTCTCGGCACCGCGCAGCATTTCCAGCGGCAACACGGTACCGGTTGCCAGCATCTGGTCGATCAGCAGGAAGGTGACTGTACGCATTACATCTCGGGCGCTTCAGCGCTTTTGGCCAGATAATCAATTTTGCTGGCCAGTATGCCCATAACCGGGCCGAATCGCCAGCCCCTACACTGCCCTTCATACGCAATTGGTCAATTTTTCTCAGCGTCACGCTGGAGGTCAGGATGCAGCGGCTACCCGTAATAACCGCATTTGGCGGCTTCAACCCCGCCGGACGCAGCTCTTTCAACCGCGGCTACCGCCGCCTGGTACTGGACAGCCTGAGCGCCGCCGAGCGTCGGGACACCCTGTCGGACCTGGCTGCGCTGATGGGCCTGCGTAAGGGCGCCGAGGCGGACGGGCCTGTGGATGCGGAGCTGGAGCGACAGGTGTTGGATGGGACCCTGGTGCGCGAGCTGGAGCAACGTTTCTACGATTATCGTCACTGCCACTTTCACCAGGCCGCGGAACTGAAGAGTACCGAGGGCTTTACCTTTGAAATGGCCGCCCGCCAGTTGCCGGAACCCCTGCCGGCGGACTGGCAGGTGGAATCCCTCGGCGACGGTCGGGTGCGCGTGCGGGCCGGTGGCCTGTCGGTGATGCTGGACAGCTACCGGGAGATCTCCGTGGCCTCCGCCGGGCAGTTGCCCACCGGCTTCGAGCCGGGAGAGAAGTACAATTCCCGCTTTCATCCCCGGGGATTGCAGTTGGCGATCCTGGGGGCTTCCGATGCGGTTCAATCGCTGGGTATCGACTGGGACAGGGTGGTCGCGGCGGCGGGCCCGGACAGAATTTCCGTGTACGCCAGTTCCGCCATGAGCCAGTTGGACCCCTATGGTAACGGCGGCCTGCTGCAGTCGCGTCTGCGCGGTGGGCGCGTCAGTTCCAAGCAACTGGCCCTGGGATTGACCAGTATGCCGGCGGACTTCGTCAATGCCTATGTACTGGGCAGCGTGGGCACCACCGGCGCCGTGGCCGGCGCCTGTGCAACATACCTCTACAACCTGCGCAGTGCAGTGGAAGATATTCGCTGTGGCCGCTCGCGGGTGGCGGTGGTGGGTGCTGCGGAGGCCCCGCTGGTGCCGGAAGTGGTGGATGGCTATACCACCATGGGCGCGTTGGCCAATACAGACGGCCTCCGCAAGATCTTCGGTGAACAGGTCGACTACCGGCGTGCCAGCCGCCCGTTTGGCGAGAACTGCGGCTTTACCCTGGGTGAGGGCACCCAGTGGGTTGTGCTGATGGACGACGAGCTGGCACTGGAGCTGGGCGCGACCATTCACGGAGCCGTGGCCAATGTATTCGTCAATGCCGACGGTACGAAGAAATCCATTTCAGCTCCAGGTCCGGGTAACTATCTCACCGTGGCCCGGGCCATGGCCGAGGCCCGGGCCATTGTGGGGGACGAGAGCCTGCGCCGGCGAAGCTTCGTGCAGGCACACGGTTCCAGCACGCCGCAGAACCGGGTCACCGAGTCGGCGATTTTCGACCGGCTGGCAGGCGCCTTCGGCATTGAGGCGTGGCCGGTATGCGCGGTCAAGGCCTACCTGGGGCACACCGTCGCCGCGGCCAGCGGCGACCAATTGATTGCCAGCCTCGGGGTTTTCGATCGCGGCATCCTGCCGGGCATCACCACCATCGACCGGGTGGCCCACGACGTGCACCACAAGCACCTGGATATTGCCCTGCAGCACACCGAGCGGGACCCGGAATCCCTGGATGTGGCGTTCCTCAACTCCAAGGGTTTCGGCGGCAATAATGCCACCGCCAGCGTGTTGGCACCGCACCTGGTGCGGCGCATGCTGGCCAAGCGCCACGGCGAACAGGCGTTGACCGCCCACCGCAAGCGCAATGAAGGGGTGAGTGAACAGTCCGCCGCCTACGACGCGCGCGCCAGTCGCGGCGAGCTGAGTGCCATCTATCGTTTCGGCGAGGGGCTGGTGGACGAGAGCGCCATCGAAATGTCCGCCGAGCGGATCACGCTGCCGGGTCTGCCAACCGTGGAACTGCCGGACAGCAACCCTTTCGAGGATATGGTGTAAATAAGTGGCCACTGAATAGTGGCCAGTGGCCGGTGGTTTGCGGCACACTAAGCACTCGACACCAACCACTGGCCGCTAATCAGCATGGCAAGCACGGAATCGGTGATCCAGCCACCGGAAGTCAAGGGCAATGACGACGTGGGCGCGCGGCTCAAGGCGGTGCGCAAGATGCATGGTTGGTCCCAGCGGGAGCTGGCCAAGCGCGCCGGGGTCACCAACGCCACCATCTCCCTGATCGAGCAGGGGCGGGTCAGCCCCTCGGTGGGTTCCCTGAAAAAAGTGCTCGACGGCATCCCCATGTCCATGGCGGACTTCTTCACCCTGCAGTTCGACGATAACCCCCATGTTTTTTTCCGCGCGGACGAAATGCCCAACGTCGGCACCGGCCCCATCCAGTACCGCCTGCTGGGCGCGAGTAACAGCAAGCGCGCCATGTCCATCCTTTATGAAGTCTATCCACCGGGCCAGGACACCGGACCGGAGCTGTTGAGCCATGACGGAGAGGAGGGCGGAGTCGTGGTGTCCGGGCGATTGGAAGTAACTGTGGGTGCCGAAGTGGCAGTGCTCGGCCCGGGCGACGGCTACTATTTCAGCAGTCGCCGGCCGCACCGCTTTCGAAACCCCGGCGATTGCGACTGCATTCTGGTCAGTGCCAATTCACCGCCCGGCGTGTAACGGCCGGGCCATCCGAATTGTAAGAAATAGTATTCAAACAATCGTTTGAATCTGGCTATACTAGGGCTGGCTGACTGTAAGGGGTAATTGCGTCACCGCTTTTGCGAGTGGGAAACCCGACAGTCACGAAGGCAATTTTCGACCCCGGGCAGATTCCGAGCCCCGAAAAAAAGAGGTCAATTCATGTTATTCAATGGCAAGGCACTCTCGGTGCAGATGCTGGACAACGGCATCGCCGAACTCAATTTCGACCTGCAAGGCGAATCCGTCAACAAGTTCAACCGACAGGCGGTTGCGGAGTTCTCCCAGGCGCTGGACGCCATCGAGGCGGCGGACGACGTCAAAGGTGTGCTTCTCACCAGCGGCAAGGATGTGTTTATCGTCGGTGCCGATATCACCGAGTTCGGCGGCGCTTTCTCCGCTGGGCCGGAAGGTATCGCCGAGCTGATGAACAAGAACAATGAGAATATCAATCGCCTGGAAGACCTGCCGGTGCCCAGTGTGGTGGCAATCAACGGCTACGCCCTCGGTGGCGGTTTCGAAGTGTGTCTCGGCTGCGACTTCCGCGTGATGAGCGACCAGGCCAAAGTGGGCCTGCCGGAAGTGAAACTGGGCCTGCTTCCCGGCTGGGGCGGTACCGTGCGTTTGCCGCGCATCGTCGGCGTGGATGTGGCCGCCGAGTGGATCGCCACCGGCAAGGAGCAGAAAGCGGGCGCGGCGCTCACCGCCAACGCGGTGGATGCGGTGGTGCCCGCGGATAAGCTCAAGGACGCGGCGCTGAAGCTGCTCCAGCGTGCAATCGACGGCAAACTGGATTACCGCGCTGCCCGCGAAATCAAGAAATCCCCCATCCCGCTGAACGACACCGAAGCGCTGATGGCCTTTTTCACCACCAAGGCATTCGTCGGCGCGCAGGCGGGCAAGAACTATCCGTCGCCGGTGGCCGCGGTGACCTCCATCGAGCAGGGTTACAAAGTCGACCGCGACGAGGCGCTGAAGATAGAGCAGCAGCAGTTTATTCAGTGCGCGCAGACCGACACCGCCAAGTCCCTGGTGGGCTTGTTCCTCAACGACCAGACGATCGGTAAGGTGGCAAAGGGCTGGGAAAAGAAAGCCGACAAGAAAATCGAGCGCGCCGCGGTGCTGGGTGCGGGCATTATGGGCGGCGGCATCGCCTACCAATCCGCCTATAAGGGCGTGCCCATCAAGATGAAGGACATCGCCCAGGACGGGATCGACCTGGGGCTGAAGCACGCGAATCAGTTGCTTTCCAAACTGGTGGAGCGCGGACGCCTGACCGCGGGAAAAATGGGCGAAGTGCTGAACCGCATCGAGCCCACGCTCAGCTACGACGGCTTTGACGATGTCGATGTTGTGGTGGAAGCCGTGGTGGAAAATCCGAAGGTAAAACACTCTGTGTTGAAGGAAGTGGAAGGGAAGGTCACCGAAGACACGGTGATCGCCACCAACACCTCCACTATCTCCATCGACCACCTCGCTGAGCCGCTGGAGCGCCCGGAAAACTTCCTCGGCATGCACTTCTTCAACCCGGTACACAAAATGCCGCTGGTGGAAGTGATCCGCGGCGAGAAAACCTCCGAGAAGGCCATTGCCCGGGTGGTGGCCTATGCCAACAAAATGGGAAAGAAGGCCATCGTGGTGCGGGACTGCCCCGGATTCCTGGTCAACCGCGTGCTCTTCCCATATTTCGCCGGCTTTTCCATGCTGGTGCGCGACGGCGCCGATTTCCAGGAAATCGACAAGGTAATGGAGCGCTGGGGCTGGCCCATGGGCCCTGCTTACCTGATGGATGTGGTCGGTATCGATACCGGCGTGCACGCGGAGAAAGTAATGGCGGAGGGCTTCCCGGATCGTATGGGCAAGTCTTTCACCGCCGCGTCCGACGTGATGTACGAAGCCAAGCGCTACGGCCAGAAAAACGATAAAGGCTTCTACAACTACGAGGAAGACAAGAAGGGCAAGCAGAAGAAGGTGCCTACCGAGGAATCCTACGATCTGCTCAAGCCTCATGTGTCCGAGCGCCGCGAGTTCGAAAAAGACGAAATTATCGAGCGCATGATGGTGCCGATGGCCACCGAATTGTCGCGTTGCCTGGAAGAGGGCATTGTGGAGTCCCCGGCGGAAGCGGATATGGCGCTGATCTACGGTCTGGGCTTCCCGCCCTTCCGCGGTGGCATCTTTGCCTGGCTCGACAATATGGGCCTGAAGACTTTTGTGGAGATCGCCGATAAGTACGCCGACCTGGGAGAGCTGTACAAGCCCACCGAGCGCATGCGTGAAATGGCCGCCGCGAGCGAAACTTACTATTCATAGACGAATAATTTTCCTGTAGGAGCGGCCGTTGGCCGCGATAGGTTCTCTACCACGCCGCAGGCGCTGATCGCGGCCAACGGCCGCTCCTACAGCGATACTGGAGAATTGAAATGAGTTTAAATCCCAGAGATGCCGTAATCGTCGACTACGCCCGCACGGCCATGGGCCGCTCCAAGAACGGTATTTACCGCCATATCCGTGCCGACGACATGTCCGCGGAGCTGCTGAAGAAATTCCTGGAGCGCAACGACAAGCTGGACCCGGCGGAGATCGATGACCTGATCTGGGGCTGTGTGATGCAGCGGGACGAGCAAGGCTTCAACGTGGCCCGCTTTATCCTGCTGCGCGCCGGCCTGCCGCACACCATACCCGCGCAGACCGTGAACCGCCTGTGCGGCTCCTCCATGTCCGCGCTGCACACCGCCGCCGCCAGCATCCGTGCCGGCCTGGGCGATGTCTACGTGGTCGGCGGCGTCGAGCATATGGGTCACCTGAACATGATGGAACACGTGAGCCCCAACCCGATGCTGGGCCGCACTATGGCCAAGGCCGCGGGCTCCATGGGCATGACTGCGGAATATCTGGCGATGATGCACGGCATCCAGCGCCAGCAGATGGACGAGTTTGGCGCGCGCTCCCACCAGCGCGCCGCCGCGGCCACCAAGGAGGGCAAGTTCAACAAAGAGATCATTGCCATCGAAGGCCACGACGACGACGGCGTGCCCTACTTGGTGGAGAGCGACCAGACCATCCGTCCGGACACCACCGTGGAAAAGCTGGCGGAATTGAAGCCGGCGTTCGATCCCAAGCACGGCCAGGTGACCGCCGGCACCTCCTCACAGATCACCGACGGCGCCTCGGTGATGCTGGTGATGTCCGCCGAGCGCGCCCAGTCCCTGGGCCTGACGCCCATCGCCAGGGTGCGCGAGATGGCCGTGGCCGGTGTGGACCCGTCGATTATGGGTTACGGCCCAGTGCCTTCCACCCGGAAGGCACTGAAGAGCGCCGGTCTCAGTATCGGGGATATCGACAAGGTGGAGTTGAACGAGGCCTTCGCCGCCCAGGCGCTGCCGGTGCTGAAAGACTTGGAGCTACTCGACAAGATGGACGAGAAGGTGAACCTCTACGGCGGCGCCATCGCCCTGGGTCACCCCTTTGGCTGCTCCGGCGTGCGTATCACCGGTACCCTGCTGTCGGTGATGCAGAACGAGGGCGGGGACCTGGGTGTGTCCACCATGTGCATCGGCCTCGGCCAGGGTATTACCACGATTGTGGAAAGAGTGTAGGCTTTGTTGCGGCCCCCGGGTCGCATGAAAAGCCCGTAGGAGAGGCCGTTGGCCGCGATCGATAGTGGTTGGATCCACAGATCGATCGCGGCCAACGGCCGCTCCTATGTTAGTGGATACTCTGTTACGGATACCGGTCGTTTTGTTGCAAGTCGTCGATCACCCGTCCCCCGAAACCTGCCTCGACCAACTGCTGGCCGTGCGGGATCAAGCTCCCTTCTCCCTGGCGGTGCGCTTTGTCCATTGCCAGTACTACCTGCCCGGTGAGCCGGAACTGCCGCTACTGGCGCTCTTCTGGCGTGAGACCGGGGGCGGCCCGGTGTACGCCGCAGTGGGGAAGAAGACCGAACCGGGCGAGGGGGAGGACGCGTGGCAACTGGCCGAGCGACTGCAACTCCCGGTTTTCGACCTGGGTGCGCCGTTGCCGCTGCAGCCGGTATCCGTTCCGAAACCCTGGGGGCGGGAGATCTGGTACAGCGGCATAGAGCAGCGGGGTCAGTCGGGGGTGGGTGAGCTGGGGCGGCAGGTTCCGCTGCCCTGGCTGTTGGCGGCGCTGCCGCGGCGTTTCGCCGCTGGCGATGAGCGGGGTATAAACCTGCTCAAGATCCTCGACCCCTTGCCGGATGAAGTCTACGGCGACCTCTATTTCGAGATGCACGAGGAAAAGCGCGAAATCTATATCGTCACCCGGGTGGACCCGCGGGCCTGGCCCGATGGGCGCGGCGCCATTCGCTTTGGGTTCAACCAGCGCAGGCGCCGCGAGATGGGGCCCGACGAGTCGTTTCTCGCCGCCTACCGTAAGGCCGTCGTCGAGTACCGGCTGGTGCGGGAGGACGTGGATCACCGCTTCGATATCCTGCGTGAAAGGGAAGGCTACGACGCCAATGAACCGCTGCCGGCGGAACTGCTGAAGGCATGGGCGGACCAGCTTCCGCGGGAGCTGCACGAAGAAGAGGAGCGACTGCGCACGGCCATGGACAGCTTTACCGCGCTGCGCCCGCTGGAGGTCGGCGATGTGATTTCGGTCCCCACCTATACGCCACACTCGCTGCAGCACGGCGTACGCACGGTGGAGTTCCAGACCCCGGTGTACGAGCGCAAGATTCTTTCTTTTGCGCAGAAAGTGCTGACCCAGGGACATTGGGATACGGAAGAGGCGCTCGCCAAGGTGCAGTTGGATACGCCGGAGCAGGCGCCTTTCCTGGAGCTGGAAAGCGACGACCACTTTGTGCGCGAGCGCATTGTGGACTTTGCCGACTTTACCGTCGACCGCATCCGCTTCTTTGCTCCCGGCGACTATCACCTGGATGGCGGGAAGAGTTATCTGATCGCCATGGTGGTAGGTGGCGAACTGAAGTTAGGCGGCATTCCAGCAGAGGCGGAGACCGCCTGGCTGCTGGCCTCAGGGGTGGCAATGGACGTAGTTTCGGCTGTAGCGGGAGCGGCTCTGCTGGTCGCTGAACCTAAGCGTTGAGCTCGATGGCGGCCCCGCTGCCGGTGGCCGTCCGCTCAACCGCCTGATCGGCAAATGTTTCGCGAGCGGCCCCCGACAGTAGGGCCTTCGCATCAGCTGTCGGTATTCTTTCCCGGGTCCCTATATATTGAAGCCCCCCACCGCCTGTGGCACAATCTGCTCCCCTCGTCGCCGGGCCCCAGTGTGTATGCGGTAAATTGCATAGATATCAATGAGTTAGCGTCGGGGAAGTTTTTGGGGACGTGGTGGAATTGGTAGACACGCCAGATTTAGGTTCTGGTGCCGCAAGGTGTGGGAGTTCAAGTCTCCCCGTCCCCACCAAAGCGAATTCCGCAGCCCGTGCCGCCTGAGGGTGTAGGCGCGGGCTGTTTGTATTTGGCGCCCCGGCGCAAAAAGTAGAAAGAGTCTCACGAGGATCAACATGCAGGTTTCCATTGAAACAACTTCCGGCCTGGAGCGTCGCTTAACGGTTAATTTGCCGGCGGAAATCGTCGACAAGGAAGTGGACAAGCGCCTCCAGCAGGCGGCCAAAACCGTGCGCATCAACGGCTTTCGCAAAGGCAAGGTGCCATTGAAAGTGGTGCGCCAGAAGTTTGGTGCCGGTGTGCGTCAGGAAGTGCTTGGCGAAGTCATGAGCCGCTCTTTCTACGAAGCGGTGCAGAAAGAGCAGGTGAAGCCCGCCGGCCAGCCGAGCATCGAGGCCAAACAGACCGCTCCTGGCGAAAACCTGGAATACACCGCTACTTTTGAGGTGTACCCGGAAGTCGAGCTGACCGACCTGGGAGCGCTGAAAGTTGAGCGTCCCGCGGCGGAGGTCACCGACAAGGACGTGGACAATATGATCGAAGTGCTGCGCAAGCAGCAGTCCGATTGGAAGGAGACCAAGCGCAAGGCGCAGAAGGGCGACCGTGTCACCATCGACTTCGTCGGCCGCAAGGACGGCGAGGAGTTCGAAGGCGGCAAGGCGGAAGGCCAAAAGCTGGTGCTCGGTTCCGGCCAGATGATCCCCGGTTTCGAAGACGGCATTGTGGGGATGAAGCCCGGTGAGGAAAAGGATATCGAGGTCACCTTCCCTGAGGATTATCAGGCGGAAAATCTGCGCGACGCCGAGGTCACCTTCAATATCAAGGTCACTGCGTCCGAAAAGCCCGAGCTGCCTGAGCTGAATGAAGAGTTCTTCAAATCCTACGGTGTGGAAGAGGGCGGTGAAGAGAAATTCCGCGAGGAAGTGCGCGGCAACATGCAGCGCGAATTGAAAAACGCGGCGTCGAACAAGGTCAAAACCCAGGTGATGGACCAGTTGTTCGAGAAGCATCAGGTGGAGCTGCCGGCGGCACTGGTGGCGGGCGAGGTGCGCGCCCTGCGCAGCCAGATGGTCCAGCAGTTCGGCGGCCAGATCACGGCGGAAGATGCGGAGAGAATGCTTCCGGATACCATGTTTGAAGAGCAGGCCAAGCGTCGCGTGGTGCTCGGCCTAGTGGTCGGTGAGATCGTCAAGCAGAACAAAATTGCGGTGGATGCGGATCGCGTCAAGACCAAGGTCGAGGAACTGGCCTCTACCTACCAGCAGCCGGAAGAGGTTGTGGAGTACTATTACAGCAACCGCGAACTGCTGTCCGGTGTCGAGTCCGTCGTGCTGGAAGATCAGGTGGTTGATTTCGTGTTGGAGGCCGCTGAGGTCAGCGACGTTGAGAGCAACTACGACGATGTGATCAAACCCCAGCAACAGGGTTGATCCCTGCCGATCGGCGTCCGCAAGGGTGGACGCCGATTTTTTCCTTCCCCTTCCCCGGCTGGCTTTCTCGCGCCTGACCGGTTAAGCTCAGAAAGACCAATTTTTTCAATTTTGCGCCACCGGCCCGGCGTTCTCGCCTAATAGCCAAAAAAGGAAGCAACGGTACCTATGGCACGTTTCGATTATCCCCAGTCCTCTATTGATCCGACAGCCACCGGCCTGGTGCCCATGGTGGTGGAGCAGACTGCCAGAGGCGAGCGCTCCTTCGACATTTACTCCCGTCTGCTAAAGGAGCGGGTAATTTTTCTGGTTGGCCAGGTTGAAGACCATATGGCCAATCTTGTGGTCGCACAGCTCTTGTTCCTCGAGGCGGAAAACCCCGACAAGGACATCCACCTGTATATCAATTCTCCCGGCGGGTCGGTGACTGCCGGCATGTCGATCTACGACACCATGCAGTTTATCAAGCCGGACGTGAGCACCATGTGCATAGGTCAGGCCTGTAGTATGGGTGCCTTCCTGCTGGCCTCGGGGGCCAACGGCAAGCGTTATGCGACTCCAAACTCCCGGGTGATGATCCACCAGCCCAGTGGCGGCGCCCAGGGTCAGGCCAGCGATATCCATATTCACGCCCAGGAAATCCTCAAGATCCGCCACCGCCTGAACGAGCTGCTGGCGCACCACAGCGGCCGCAACGTTGAGGAAATAGAGCGGGACACAGAGCGCGACCACTTCCTGGGTGCGGATGAGGCGAAGGAATACGGCCTGGTGGACGATGTGCTGGCACACCGCTTGGTTACCGAAAAGTAAGACCATTCGGTCATTTTTGGTCGGCTGACGCGCCGATTGACCGAATCTGGCATTCGGAGCCCCGGAAGCCCTCACAAAGGGCTTGAAAATCCCGCCAAAACACAGCATCTTGCTATAGAACAAAGACCGATGATAGCCGGGCCGCCGGCTGGCTGAGACCACGGAGTATTTTGATGACCGACCAGAGCAGCGGAGAAGACAACGGCAAACTGCTGTACTGTTCCTTCTGTGGCAAGAGCCAGCAGGAAGTGCGCAAGCTGATTGCGGGCCCGTCTGTATTTATCTGCGACGAATGTGTCGAGCTCTGCACCGATATCATTCGCGAAGAAGTGCAGGAGAGTGCCGAGGGTCCCGAGGGGCGCCTGCCCACGCCGCGGGAGATTACCGAGATCCTCGACCAATACGTGATCGGCCAGGAGCGCGCGAAGCGGGTGCTGGCGGTGGCGGTGTACAACCACTACAAGCGCCTGCGCAGTAAGAGTGGCGTCAAGGGCAAGGAGGACGTCGAACTCAGCAAGTCGAACATTCTGCTGGTGGGCCCCACCGGCAGCGGCAAGACCCTGCTCGCGGAAACCCTGGCGCGGCTGCTCAACGTGCCCTTTACCATTGCCGATGCGACTACCCTTACCGAGGCGGGCTACGTCGGCGAGGACGTGGAAAATATTATCCAGAAGCTGTTGCAGAAGTGCGACTACGACGTGGAAAAAGCCCAGCAGGGCATCGTCTATATCGATGAGATCGACAAGATCTCGCGCAAGTCCGACAACCCCTCCATCACCCGGGATGTCTCCGGCGAGGGTGTGCAGCAGGCCCTGCTCAAGTTGATCGAGGGCACGGTGGCCTCGGTGCCGCCTCAGGGCGGTCGCAAGCACCCGCAGCAGGAATTCCTGCAGGTGGACACATCCAACATTCTGTTCATCTGTGGCGGCGCTTTCGCGGGGCTGGACAAGGTGATTCGCGACCGTTCGGAGAAAGGTGGTATCGGCTTCAGCGCCGAGGTGAAGTCCAAGGACAGCAAGAGCAACTTCGGCGAAGTGCTGCGCGATCTGGAGCCGGAAGACCTGGTGCGCTACGGCTTGATCCCGGAGTTTGTGGGCCGCCTGCCGGTCACCGCCACCCTGGAGGAGCTGGATCGCGCCGCATTGGTGAAGATCCTCACCGAGCCTCGCAATGCGCTGACCAAGCAGTACGCCAAGCTGTTCGAGATGGAGAGCGTGGAACTGGATTTCCGTCCCGATGCCCTGGACGCGGTGGCGACCAAGGCTATGGAGCGCAAGACCGGCGCCCGCGGACTGCGTTCCATCATGGAGTCCGTGCTGCTGGAGACCATGTACGACATCCCGTCCACCGACAACGTGGCCAAGGTGGTGATCGACGAGGCGGTCATCAAAGGGGAATCGGCGCCGCTGCTGGTCTACGAGAACAACGAGTCACAGAAGGCCGCTCCTGAGGAGTAAACGCAGGCTGCGAAGAAAAGCCCCGCTAAGGGGCTTTTTTTGTTCGTGCCGCCCACCAGATGGCTTGACCGGTCTCTCCATGTCGTATCTTCGGCCCCTGCCGTTTTTTAGGTCGGCGCAAATTCCGGTTTAGATTAGACTTGTATTCCAGTCGCCGGCCCCCAATCTTTAGCAACTAGCTGGCGGTGACCACTTGAGACTGACGGTTCTTTGACCTGCAGCCATTGAATACCGCGCCAACCCCCAGTGTTCGGGCCGAGAGGAGTTCCATGGACCAGCCATCCGATACCACACTTGAATACCCACTGTTACCGCTGCGTGACGTCGTCGTCTACCCGCACATGGTGATTCCGCTGTTTGTCGGCCGGGAGAAATCCATCGATGCGCTGGAAGCGGCAATGCGCAACGACAAACAGGTACTGCTGGTGGCACAGCGCCAGGCGTCCGAAGACGATCCCGGTGCGGAAGATATCTACCGGGTGGGCACCGTAGCCAGTGTCCTGCAGCTGCTCAAACTGCCCGACGGCACCGTCAAGGTGCTGGTGGAGGGCAGCCGCCGGGTCAATATCCTGGAGGTCACTGACGGTGACACCCACTACCGGGCCACAGTCGAACCCATGGAGACCGAAGAGCTGCCAGAGGCTGAAGCCGAAGCTCTGGTTCGCTCGGCGATGACTCAATTTGAACAGTATGTATCGGTCAGCAAGAAGGTCCCCAATGAGGTGATCACCTCCCTGTCGGGCATCGACGAGCCTGGCCGCCTGGCAGATACCATCGCCGCGCACATGTCTTTGGAGCTGCCGCAGAAGCAGGAGCTGCTGGAGACCACCAGTGTCAAACAGCGCCTGGAACACTTGCTCGGCCTGATGGATTCGGAAATTGACCTGATTCAGGTGGAGAAGCGCATCCGCGGCCGGGTCAAGAAACAAATGGAGAAGAGCCAGCGAGAGTACTACCTGAATGAGCAGATGAAGGCCATTCAGAAAGAGCTGGGTGAAATTACCGAGGAGCCCAGCGAAGTCGAAGAGCTGGAGAAAAAAATTGTCGAGTCGGGTATGTCCGCGGAGGCGGAGAAGAAAACCCGCGCAGAACTGGGCAAACTGAAAATGATGTCGCCCATGTCTGCAGAGGCGTCGGTGCTGCGCAGTTATATCGACTGGATGCTGAGTGTACCCTGGAAAAAAGCCAGCCGCGTGCGCCACGACCTGAAAAAGGCGGAGGAAATCCTGGAGAAGGACCATTACGGTCTGGAGGAAGTCAAGGAGCGCATTCTCGAATACCTGGCGGTGCAAAAGCGGGTGAAGAAGGTAAAAGGGCCCATTCTCTGCCTGGTGGGGCCGCCCGGGGTGGGTAAAACCTCATTGGGTGAATCCGTAGCCCGTGCCACCAACCGCAAGTATGTGCGCATGGCGCTGGGCGGCGTGCGCGACGAAGCGGAAATTCGCGGCCACCGGCGCACCTATATCGGCTCGCTGCCCGGCAAGCTGATCCAGAAGATTGCCAAAGTAGGGGTCAAGAACCCGCTCTTCCTGCTCGACGAAGTGGACAAGATGGGCATGGATCAGCGTGGTGACCCCGCCTCGGCATTGCTGGAAGTGCTCGATCCGGAGCAGAATAAGTCGTTCAACGACCACTATCTGGAAGTGGATTACGATCTCTCCGACGTGATGTTCGTGTGCACTTCCAACTCCATGAACATTCCCGGCCCGCTGCTGGACCGGATGGAAGTGATTCGCCTACCCGGTTACACCGAGGATGAGAAACTCAACATCGCGCAGCGTTACCTGGTGCCCAAGCAGCGCAAGGCCGCCGGTTTGAAGGACGATGAGCTGTCGCTGGGCAATGATACTGTGCGTGATATCGTGCGCTATTACACCCGTGAGGCCGGCGTGCGCAACCTGGATCGCGAGATTGCGAAGATCTGCCGCAAAGTGGTGACCAAGCATGTGCGCGAAGAGACCAGTGAAAAAATGCTCGTGAAACCAGAGCAACTGGAAGACCTGCTGGGTGTGCGCAAGTATGATTTCGGCCGCGCGGAAAAGGAAAATAAAATCGGCCAGGTGATCGGCTTGGCCTGGACCGAGGTGGGCGGCGACCTGCTCACCATTGAGGCTTCTGCGGTCCCCGGCAAGGGCCGGGTGGTAAAAACCGGCTCCCTCGGCGATGTGATGCAGGAATCGATCCAGGCCGCGCTCACTGTGGTGCGCGCGCGGGCCCAGTCTCTGGGCGTTGCCCCGGACTTTCACGAGACCCGCGATATTCATATCCATGTGCCGGAGGGAGCGACGCCCAAGGACGGTCCCTCGGCGGGTATCGGCATGTGCACCGCGCTGGCTTCGGTGCTCACTGGAATCCCGGTGCGCTCGGAAGTGGCCATGACCGGTGAAATCACCCTGAGGGGAGAAGTTCTGCGAATTGGTGGTCTCAAGGAGAAGCTGCTCGCGGCACACCGGGGCGGAATCAAGACGGTGCTGATCCCGGCAGATAATGAGCGCGACTTAAAGGATATTCCGGACAATATCCTGCAGGATCTGGTAATCAAACCGGTCAAGTGGATCGATCAGGTGTTGGAGCTGGCGCTGGAGCACAAGCCGGAGTCTCTGTCCGACGAGGAGTATTCGGCGCTGCAAAAACAGGCTGAGGAGCGCTCGCAACGCTCGATGCGCACCCACTAGGCTAAAAAATAATCTGCCGGTCACAGAAACCTGTTGGAGTTTTGTCCAACTGCCCGGAAAGCCCCGTGGTTCCTTGACCCGCTACCGGGCAGTTGGTATAAATCGTGGCTTATTGACCGGCACATAAGTGGCCGGCATTGAAGACTCGAACGCAAAGGCGTTCCGGAAGGAGGTGTTCCGGAAGGGGCGCCTGAAACATACTTAAGAAAAGAACAGAGGGATTAAGCGTGAATAAGTCCGAACTGATTGAAGCGATTGCCGCATCTGCAGATATTCCGAAAGCAGCTGCCGGCCGTGCTCTGGACGCAATGGTAGACAGCATTACCGGTGCCCTGAAAAAAGGCGATCAGGTGGCTCTGGTAGGTTTCGGCACTTTTGCCGTTAAAGAGCGCGCTGCGCGTACCGGCCGCAACCCGCGTACCGGCGATGAAATCCAGATTCCCGCCGCCAAGGTTCCGGGCTTTAAAGCAGGCAAGGCCCTGAAGGATGCGGTAAATTAAGGGTGCGGTAAATTAAGAAGCCTCGAATCAAAACGAAGCTTCAGAGAGGCGTATCACTCGGATGCGCCTTTTTTGTATCTGATACGGGAACCCCATACTTGGGCTTCAAGAATAATTTTAGAGTCAACAGTCGGAGCTGAGCATGCTTCAGTCCATGCGAGATAACCTGAAGGGCACCGCGGCAGTTATTGTGGCGGGCTTTTTTGGTTTTATTATGGTCATTGGGGGAATTGATTTTTTCACCGGTGCAAGTGGTGGGTCCGCCGACAAGGTGGCGGAGATCAACGGGGAGAAGATCACCAATCTGGATCTGCAGCGCGCGATCCAGAATCGCCGGAACATGATCATGAGCCAGTATGGCGACAACGTCCCGGCGGACCTCTTGAGCGACGAACAGTTGCGCGAGCCGGTTTTGCAGCAGCTGGTTAACAGCGCGGTTATGCGCCAGGCCGCACAGGACAGCGGCATGGTGATGAGCCCGGCGGGAGTGGACAAGGAAATCGCGCAGATCCCGGGTTTCCAGGTAAACGGCAAGTTCGACTTGCAGACCTATCGCGACGGCCTGCGCCGTATGGGTTATAGCCCGGCTGGTTTCCGCCAGATCATGGAGCGGGATATTGTCCTGCAGCAGTACGCCGACAGCGTGTCGGAAAGCGCCTTTGCCACTCGCGAGGGTGCCGAGCAGGTGGTGGCCATTTCCATGGAGGAGCGCGATTTTGACTATGTGGTGCTCCCGGTACAGGATCTGCTCGCGGAAACCACTGTTCCGGACAGTGAGATCGAAGCCTACTATCAAAACCACCAAGCCGAGTTCCAGCGCCCTGAGCAGGTGGCCATTGAATATATTGAACTGAAGCCGTCGCTGTTTGCCGACAATATCGATGTGTCGGAAGAGGACGTGCGCGCCCAGTACGAGCAGGAGGTGGCCAACTTCCAGGAGCAGACCCGACGCCGCGCGGCGCATATCCTGGTGGAAGGGGATAACGAGGAAAAAATTGCCGAAATCCAGGCTAAGCTGGACGCGGGTGAAGATTTTGCCGAACTGGCGAAAACTTACTCCGACGACATCGTCTCCCGCGAGGAGGGGGGCGATCTGGGCTTTACCACTGGCGACGTCTTTCCGAAACCCTTCGAGAAAGCCTTGGTGGGCCTGGAGGTAGGGCAGGTATCCGCACCGGTGGTCACTGACAGCGGTACCCACTTTATCAAGCTGCTGGAAGTGGCCGGCGCCGAACCCCCCAGCTTCGAGGAGCGCAAGGGGGCTATTGCCGCGCAGCTGCGCAATGCGGAAGCCGAGCGTGAATTTGTCGACGCCCTCGGGCGTCTGGCGGATCTCGCCTACAACGCCGAAACTCTGACCGGGCCGGCGGAGGACCTGGGTGTTCCGCTACAGACCACCGAGCTGTTCAGCCGCGAAGGCGGCAGCGGCATCGCCGCCAACGAAAAAGTGGCGGCCGCGGCCTTTGCTCCGGAAGTCATGGTCGATCGCAACACTTCCGACGTGCTCAATCTCAGCGAGGATCACGCCCTGGTGCTGCGTGTTACCGAACATCAGCCAGCCGGGACCTATCCCCTGGCGGATGTGCGGGAGCAGATCGTCGACCGCCTCAAGCGCGATAAGGCCAGTGCACAGTTGGCCGTCCGCGCGAAGGAATTGGAGCAACAGCTGGAGCAGGGGGGCGATTTCGCCGAGTTAGCGGAGGCACAGGAGTTGACCCTGGAGACCAGCGACAAGACCCGCCGCGGCGGTTTCGGCCAGCGCGGTGAGATTATCGAGCACGCTTTCTCTCTTCCCGCTTCGGATTCCCGCGATAGGGCGACCAGTCGTTTTGCGACTAGCGCCGGAGACCAGGTAGTTCTGCAACTACGCGACGTGCGGCCTGGAGATCTGGCCCGCCAGAGCAGTGAGCAGCGCCGTGCGCTGATGCAGCAGTTGGCATCGGTAAACGGAAGGGCGGAGCTGGCAGCGGTACAGAAGTTCCTGGCCGACAAGGCGGATATCGAGATTCAATAGTAGTGGCGAGTGGTCGGTGCGTGCTGTGCGTAGCTGATCACCCGGAAAGCAAAAAGCCCGCTTGCGCGGGCTTTTTGCTTTCTCGTTTCTTAATCAACCGTTGATTATCCGCTCGAGGCGCTGTCCACAAACAGGGTCAGACGCTGGCCTGGCTGCAGATAGCTCTTCTCGGTGATCTTGTTCCAACGCAGGATATCCTTGATTTCGAGACTGAATTTCCTGGCGATACGGTACAGGGAGTCTCCATTGCGAACACGGTAGGAGAGCTTGCGGGTGGTGCGGCTGTTGCCGCCGGTGTCGTAGGCGACCAGTTTCTGCCCGGGGCGCAGGGTGTCAGCGGGGGCCATGTTGTTCCAACTGGCCAGTTGACGGACTTCCACGCCGAGGGAGCGGGAGATTTCCCACAGGGTGTCGCCGGGGCGCACGGTGTAGCTGGTCTTACGCCCGCTTCCGGAGGACTGGCGACTGACCCGCTGGTCCAGGGTGTAGGCGTACTGCGCGCCAGCGCCGGAAGCGGTGGGAATCAGCAGTGTGTGCCCGGCGCGGATGGTATTCCCGCGCAGTTTGTTGACCTGGCGGATCGCCGCCACAGTGGTCTCGTAGCGCCGCGCGATGGTGGACAGGGTATCGCCGCGGGCAATCGTGTAGCGCTGCCAGCTTACTCTCTGGTCTTCGGGCAGTTGGCTGAGGGCGCTGAGGAAAGTGTCCCGCTTTTCTATCGGCAGCAGCAGCTGGTGCTTGCCGTTCGGGTCGGTGGCCCAGCGGTTGTAGCCGGGGTTGAGCAGTTGGAGTTCCTCGATCTCGATCCCCGCCAGGTCCGCCGCCTGGGCCAGGTCGATCTGGCTGCCCACGTCGGCGGCGGCGTAGTAAGGCCTGTTGTCGATATCGTGAAGGGGAACGCGGTAGTAGTCGGGGCGCGAAACCACCTCCGCCAGGGCCAGTAGCTGGGGCACGTAGCGCTGGGTTTCCCGCGGCAGCTTCAGGTCCCAGAAACTGGTGCCCAGGCCGCGGCGGCGGTTGCTCTCTATGGCGCGGCTTACGGTGCCTTCGCCGGCATTGTAGGCGGCCAGTGCCAACTCCCAGTCGCCGTTGAAGCGCTCGGAAAGATAACTGAAGTACTGGATCGCGGCGCGGGTGGACTCGTGAACATCCCGGCGGCCGTCGTACCACCAGTTCTGGTGCAGGCCGAAGGAGCGGCCGGTGGCGGGGATGAACTGCCACATGCCGGAGGCGCGGGCATGGGAGTAGGCGAAGGGATCGTAGGCGCTCTCAACGATGGGCAGCAGCGCCAGTTCCAAGGGGTGCCCCGCTGCTTCCAGCTGTTCCGTCACATGGAAGATATAACGGCGGGAACGCTCGGTGACCCGGGCCATATAGCCTTCGTTGCGGGAAAAGTAGGTGATGTAGTCCTTCACCTTGGGATGGTCGGTATGCCGCTGCAAGCGGAAACCGCGCCGCAGCCGGTCCCAGATGTCCACCGGTGGCAGGGCTCTCTCTCTCGGGGCCTGGGTGTAGCTTTCCGCGGTGCTGGCCGCTATATCGATCCCTTCGCCTGTGCGTTCTTGCGCAATATCGGGTTTTGGCGCTTGGGCGCAGCCCCCCACCGCCGCGGCGAGCAGCGCGATGGCAAACTTTCTGTGAACCATGTGATATCCAGGTGTCTATTATGGCTTGCGGCTCAAGGCTCTTATTCGAGATATACCTGAGCTTTTCGTTGTAATTATCTGATTCTAAAGATGGGAAGAAGTTTCGGTCAATGATAATTGACTAAAAATTGTCCTTCCAGCGGCGCAGATACGCGAAGACCTCCACTTCATCCGGGTTTTCTGCGGCCCCGTGGTTGGCTGCCTGGCGGGCCAGGGCGGGGATGTGGCAACGCAGGAAGGGGTTGGTAGCCAGCTCCTCACCGATGGTGGAGGGGAGAGTGGTCTTACCGCTGGCGCGCAGCGCCTCTACCTGCGCGAGGCGGGTGTGCACCGCCTGATTGCCGGGTTCCGCCGCAGCGGCAAAACGCAGGTTGGCGAGAGTATATTCGTGGGCGCAGTAGACGCGGGTTTCCGGCGGCAGGGCGCTGAGTTTGGCCAGGGAGTTGTACATCTGCGCAGGAGTGCCCTCGAACAGCCGGCCGCAGCCCGAAGCGAACAGGGTGTCGCCACAGAAAAGGTGGTTCTGCTCGACCCGCCCGTCATTTTCACGCAGCAGCAGCGCCAGATGGTCCAGGGTGTGGCCGGGTACGTCGATCACCGAAACCGGGAATCCGAGCACTTCGCAGTGGTCGCCGGCGGCTAGCGGGTGGGTGACTCCCCCTACGGAGCCGGGGCCGTATACCGGGCAGCGATACTCTGCCGCCAGTTCAGCGATGCCCCCGGTATGGTCCCAGTGATGATGGGTGATCAGGATACCGTCGAGTTTGCGCTCCCCCAGGGCGTTCAAAACCGGGCCCGCATCGCCGGGGTCTACCACCCAGTCCTGCTCATCTCGCTGCAGGTGCCAGATATAGTTGTCACTGAAGGCTGCTATCGGGGAGATTGTGAGCATTTCTGCGGCCCGTTACTCTTGGATGAATAACAGTATCATAGGGTGAAGGGTATTTGCCGGGAGGGGCTGCAGATATTGGTCGAATATTGCGGCTTTTTCCGGGAAAGTAAAAAATTCATACTGTCCCAGCAGATCGGGCAAAACCGACTTTCAGAGACAGGGACAAATGAGGGAATCTATGGAGCAGAAATCCATTCTGGGCCGGCGGCGGGGCGAGCAACCATCCCTTGCACAGTCCTGCCCTGCCCTCGCCAGCTGGTTTGCCAGCCGGTTGGGAGAAGAGATACTGTCACAGCAGCTCGCCCTGGCCCAGCCGCTGGTGGAGCGCCTGTTCGGCTACCACTTGATGCAGGCGGGGGTGACCAGTGCGGTGGACTTTGCCTCGTGTAGCCGTATCAACCACCGCTTCCGCTTCAGTGCCTGCCGCGGGCAGAAGGGTGCAGCCCAGGTGGAGTTCGAGCAATTGCCACTCCCCTCGGAATCGATCGATGTGGCCCTGCTGCACCACCTGCTGGATTTTTCCCCCCAGCCCCACCAGGTATTGCGGGAGGCGGCGCGGGTGCTGATCCCCGGCGGCCATATGGTGCTGATCGGCTTCAACCCCTTTTCCCTGTTGGGGCTGTCGCGATTACTGTTCTCCGGCAGTGCACACCAGCGGGGCAACCAGTTGCGTGCGGCGCGGGTGGCAGACTGGATGAACCTGCTCGACCTGCAGGCAGGGAATGTGGAGAGGGGGTTTTTCCGGCTGCCGCTGCAGCAGGGCGAACTGCTGGCCAAGACCGCCTGGATGGAGCGCTTGGGGACCCGCTGGCACTTGCCTTGGGGAGGCTTTTACATCATAGTCGCGCGCAAAGAAGTCGCGCGTATGCGCACTATCAAAATCGACTGGCGCGGGGAGCGCAAGCCCGCGATCAATGTGGTCCCTTCGAGTTCGCGGATTGCGGCGCGACGGCGCCATCAGAAACATTAGGGACAACTGAAAACTACTGAGAGCCGGCATCGCCGGCTTTTTATTGCAATACAAAAAGCACTCATCTTGAAACAAGTCACTATTTACACAGATGGCGCCTGCCGCGGCAATCCCGGGCCGGGCGGCTGGGGAGCTCTGCTGGTCCACGGCGATGCGGAGCGCGAGCTGTTCGGCGGTGAGAAACACACCACCAATAATCGAATGGAACTGATGGCGGCGATCAGGGCCCTGGGGGCGCTCAAGCAGCCGTGCCGCGTGGATTTGCACACCGACTCCCAGTATCTACGCCAGGGCATTACCAGTTGGATACACAACTGGAAACGCAATGGCTGGAAGACCGCGAATAAAAAGCCGGTAAAAAACGCTGACCTCTGGCGCCAACTGGAAGAGGGCATAGCCCACCACGAGGTGCACTGGCACTGGGTCAAGGGCCACTCCGGGCACCCCGGTAACGAGCGCGCGGACCAACTCGCCAATCGCGGCATCGATGAATTGGGAGGGTAGCAATGCGTCAGGTTGTTCTGGATACCGAAACCACGGGCCTGGACCCGAAGAGCGGTCATCGCATTATCGAAATCGGCTGCGTGGAAGTGGTGAATCGGAAGCTCACCGGGCGTCACTACCACCAGTACGTCAATCCCGAGCGGCAGGTGGACGACGGCGCTATCGAAGTGCACGGCATCACCAATGAGTTTCTGGAGGACAAGCCGGTCTTCGCACAGATCGCCGATGAGTTTATGACCTTCTGCGAAGGTGCGGAGTTGGTGATTCACAATGCGCCTTTCGATGTGGGCTTTATCAATTGGGAGCTGAAACGGCTGGGCAGCCCGCGCTGGAAGAGCGTTATCGCCCACTGTGGGGTGTTGGACACCCTGGCGTTGGCCAGGGAAAAGCACCCGGGGCAGAAGAACAGCCTGGATGCCCTGTGCAAGCGCTATTTTGTCGACAATTCCCAGCGGGATCTGCACGGCGCCCTGCTCGATGCCGAGATCCTCGCCGACGTTTACCTGACCATGACTGGCGGGCAGACAGATCTTATGCTGGCGAGCGGTGAGCGCAAATCCGATGACGAGAACGACGAGGGCGAGCAGCGTGACTCCACTCCCGGCGCTATCCGCCGGCTGTCAGCGGACAGGCCGCAATTGGCAGTGCTTCCGGCCAGCGCAGAAGAGGAGAGGGCACATCAGGAGATGCTGGCGTTGCTGGAGAAATCGGCCGGCAAGCATTTTTGGCAGTGAGGAATGGGGGAGCCGTGGCTCCCCTGAAATTGGCACGGTGGCGGCCCTGCTGTCGGGGGCTTTTTTTTGCGGGGCATACGTAAATACATCCCTGGCAGAAAACTGCTCCATGCGTTTTCTACCCTTCCGTTGGGCGGCACCCCGTCATCCCTGGCGGTCGTACGCTCTAATCGGCATCCCTGCCTCATAAGATCCCGCAGAAAGCCTCCGACAGCAGGATCTTCGCATCTTTGTCCCGAGTTTTTTCAGACCATATAAATTACGCAAACCAGCGCCACTACACTGAGCACTACGGTATAGGGCAGGGCCATAATCACCATGCGCCCATAAGACAGTCGGATCAGCGGTGCCAATGCGGAGGTCAGCAGGAACAGGAAAGCCGCCTGGCCGTTGGGCGTTGCCACGCTGGGCAGATTGGTGCCGGTGTTGATGGCGATGGCCAGCTTGTCGAAATGCTCGCGGGTGATTTCCCCAGCCGTCAGCGCCGCCTTCACTTCGTTGATATACACGGTGGCCACAAACACATTGTCGCTGATCATCGACAGTATGCCGTTGGCCAGGAACAGCATACCCGGTTGCTGTTCCGGCTCCAGCCCGAGCACGAACTGGGTCACCGGTTCGAACAGATGCTGTTCGTGGATTACTGCAACAATGGCAAAAAACACCACCAGCAGCGCGGTAAAGGGCAGGGCCTCTTCAAACGCGTGGCCGATGCGGGCCTCCTGTACCACGCCGTTGAAAGCGGTCAGCAGTACGATGATCATCAGGCCGATGATGCCCACTTCCGCCACATGAAAGGCCAGCGACAGCACCAGGATGACCGCGACTATGCCCTGTATCCAGAGTTCGGCCACGTCAGTGGAGCTGCGCTTTTTCTCTTCTTCCTGGGAAAAATTCATCAGCACTTCGCGCACTGCGCCGGGCAGCTTGGCGCCGTAGCCGCAGATGCCGGTCTTTTCCAGCAGCACGCAGGTCAGTAGGCCGGCGAAGAACGAGGGGATGGTGACCGGGGCCATATTCAGGAAGAACTGCAGGAATTCCCAGCCCGCCTTTTCCGCGATCAGCAGGTTTTGCGGCTCGCCCACCAGAGTGGTCACACCGCCCAGGGCGGTGCCTACGGCACCATGCATAATCAGGCTGCGCAGGTAGGCGCGGAACTGGTCCAGGTCTTCCCGATGGTATTCCACCACGTGGTCATCGTTGGAATGGTCGTGGTCGTGATGGTGGTGAGGCTGGTTGGAGGCCACCCGGTGGTATACCGAGTAGAACCCCACCGCGACGGCGATCAATACGGCGGTGACGGTGAGTGCGTCGAGAAAGGCGGAAAGCACTGCGGCCACAGAGCAGAACAGCACCGAGAGCAGTGTCTTGGACTTTACATTGATCAGTATTTTGGTGAATACGAATAGCAGCAGGCTCTTCATGAAGTAGATTCCGGCCACCATAAACATCAGCAGCAGGATTACTTCGAAATTTTCCGTAACCTCGTGGTACACGGCGTCGGTGCTGGTCATTCCCAGCAGCACCGCCTCCATCGCCAGCAGGCCGCCGGGTTGCAGCGGGTAGCATTTCAGGGCCATGGCGAGGGTGAAGATGAACTCGCCGATCAGCACCCACCCGGTAATAAAAGGACCGGTGGCGTACAGCAGGACCGGATTGGCGATCAGGAACAGGGTAATGGTCAGCTTGTACCAGTCGGGCGCTTCGCCCAGGAAGTTCTCTGTAAAAGCCCGGCCGAAGCCGTTGCCGGAAGCTGTGAGGGCGTTATTGTATGTGTTCATTTTAACTTTCTTGGTTAACTGCTGGCCTGGATACGCATCGTGGGCGGGGAGACCCGCGGGTACGGAGGGGAACGCTACCCAGTTTGGGGGAAAATTCAAGTAGTTTCGCCAGTCCTTGCCTCTATGCCACTCGATTTGTCGATTATTCGATAGAATTTATCCGCTTAGAGGTGGACTCTTGATGGGTTTGGTATAAATTGCTTTGTAGTTGACCGAAACCCCCTGTTCTGGTCGAATTTTGTGCAAAATAATAATACAGCGGTGTAAGTAGTGACTGAAGTGCGCGATATCAACATAACTTCCGTGAACCTGGTGAAGGAAGAGCTGGTGGCGACTGTGGACGGTGCTGCCAGTCATCTGGACCAGTTTGCGGTGGACCATAACAACAAGCAGTCCCTAACACAGTGTATGGCGGCATTGCGTCAGATCAGTGGCGTTCTGCAGATGGTACAACTGCACGCAGCGGAGCTGTTGGCCCAGGAGATGCTCAGCGCACTGGCAGACCTGCAGGAGGACCGCCAGGAGGCCACCAGCGACCTGATGGAGGCTCTGGGTACCGGGTTTTACGTGATTACACGCTATCTCGATTTTGTGCAGAACCGAAGCAGCGCGCGTCCGGAGCTACTGATTCCCTATATCAACAACCTGCGGGCGGCGCGCTCGCAACCACCGGTACCGGAGAGCCATTTCTTTCGCTGCCGCCTGGATGCCAATGTGCCCGGTGCCGTGTCCTCGGCGGTAATGTCCGAGGACCTGGGCAACTTCGTGCGCCGCTTCCGCCACATGTATCAGGTGGGGTTGCTGGCGCTATTGCAGGGCAAACCCTGCAAACCCGCCTACACCATGATGGCGCGCGCGCTGCAACGCATCGCCAGCGTTTCCGCCGGGCGTCCCAACGGCAGGTTGTGGGCGGTGGCGGGAGCAGCCTTGGGGGGAATGGCCTCGCGGGAGATGCACATCAACCGAGCTCGGGTGATGGTGTTCAGCATGTTCGACCGCCGCCTGCGCACCCTGCAGAAGCAGGGGGATTCCGCCCTGGACCAGCCGGCGCCGCCAGTGCTGCTGAAGGAGTGCCTCTACTGGCTGGCCCTGTCCGTGCCCGGTGGGCAGGGCGCCCAGGTGCTGGAGGCCTTCTCGGTGGCGCCCCTGGGCTACAGCGAGGCTGAGTTGGAGCGGGAGCGGGCCAGCCTGGGCGGTCCGGGGGCCACCGCAATCACCGCGGTGGCCGGCGCCCTGGACGAGGAACTCTCCGGCGTGCGCCGCATGCTGGACGATATCGAGATGATCGGACTCACCGGCCTGGATGACGAGGGCGGACTGGTGGGTACCCTGCAGCGCATTGCCAGCACTCTGAAACTGCTCAATTTCAGGCGGATCGGTGACGGCCTGAGCGAGGCGGTTGAGGAGTATCGCAGCGCCGCACCGGCCGGCGGCGCGACGGCGGAGTCGGCGCTGCAGAAACTCACCGGCCAGGTGCTGATGGTGGATAGCACCATCCGCGCCCTGCGCCAGAGCTCCAGTATCGACGTGGACGAGTACGGCCACGCGGACATCGCCCTGGAGCACAGCCAACTGGCAGAGGCGGAAGTGGCGGTGCTCAAGGAAGCGGAGGCGGGCCTGTCGCTGATCAAGCGCGCACTGGGCTCCTACGCGGAGTCCGGGTTCGATCACGGCCATATACGCAATGTATCCACCACTCTCAACAGCGTGCGCGGCGGCCTGGTGGTACTCAACCTGCGCCGCGCCGCGGCGGTGGTGGAGCGCCTTGTGGACTTCGTCGAGGCGGTGATGGACCAGCGGGAGGCGGCTCCCGGCCTGGAGCAGTCCCTGGATATTTTCGCCGACGCCATCATCAGCCTGGAGTACTACCTGGGCGAGGTGAAACTGCACCGCGACGCGGACATGCAGTCACTCAACCTGGCGGTGGAAAGCCTGGAGGCCCTCGGGTATCCCGTTGAGGTAGCCTGAGCCGGTGGCCGGATTGGATTTCATTCCCGCTGCCAGCGCCCGGCCACAGCCGCAGTTTTCCCTGCACATCGCTGTGGCGGAGGGGCAGTTGCTGTGCTCTGGAACAGAGTTCCTGCACAGCGATTTTCCCTTTCCCGGCAGCGCTGTTGTGTCCAGCCACTACCTGGGAGAACTGGGCGGAAGGACGTGCGGCGTGCATCTGCTGTCGGGGCGCCTGCCAGCGGGGGGCTGCGACTGGCGAGGCCTGCGCAGTTTGCTCGGGGAAGTGGATGAACTGCATTTTTCCCTGGCCGGGCGGGCGCTGCAGGTGGCCAACTGGGACACCGATCACCGTTTTTGCGGCCGCTGCGGTGTCGTTACCGAATACCACCCCTGCGACCGTGCGCGGGTCTGCCCCCGTTGCCAATTGGCGGTGTACCCCCGAATCTCCCCCTGTGTCATCATGCTGGTTACCCGTGGAGGGGAGTGTCTGCTCGCCCGCCACCGGGGGCACCCCCACGGCCTGCTGACCGCACTGGCGGGTTTTATCGAGCCGGGGGAGAATGCGGAGCAGGCCCTGGCGAGGGAGGTGCGCGAGGAGGTGGGTCTGGAGGTGGGTGCCTGTCACTACATCGGCAGCCAGCCGTGGCCCTTCCCCGGCCAGTTGATGCTGGGGTATATCGCCGAGTGGGCCGGTGGTGAACTGAAACCGGACGGGCTGGAAATTGCTGAGGCGGCGTGGTTTCACCACAGCGAACTGCCCTCAGCCATCCCACCGCCGCAGACCCTTTCCGGGCAGTTGATTCGGCGGTTCGCGGAAGAGGCGGCGTAAGTCCATTAACAAGAGTCCAATAACAATATGTATATCGCGATAACTTTCCTGTTCGCGCTGCTGGCGCTGCTGTTGATTTTTTGGGGCGGCAAGGTACTGTTCGGCGGCAACTGGCTGCTCGGCTTTATTCGCGGCAGTATCGGCATCCTGCTGCTCGGTGGTGCCCTGTTGATCGTGCTGGTGGCGGCGGATATCTACAGCTACAGAAACCTGGCGAAGGAACACAGCGTGGGCACGGTGTCCTTCGAGAAACTCGGCGACCAGCACTTCCGGGCCAAGTTTGCCGACGAGGATGGAATGGCCCAGCACTTCGAGCTGCGCGGCGACCAGTGGCAGCTGGATGCGCGAATGCTAAAGTGGAAAGGCCCGCTGGCGCGCTGGGGCATCCAGCCGGCCTATCGCCTGGACCGTCTCAGTGGCCGCTATCTCACCCTGCAGGACGAGCGTGACAAGCAGCGCTCCGTATATCAGTTGCAGGAGAGCGATTACGGTGTCGACATCTGGCGCACACTGCGGGGCGTCGATAACCAATTGCCGTTTGTGGATGCGGTCTACGGCAGCGCGACTTTTCTGCCCATGGGAGACGGCGCTGTCTACGAGGTGCGGATCAGCCACACCGGCCTGCTGGCGCGACCGCTGAACAAGCAGGCCACTTCGGCACTTGACGAGTGGCAGTGAGTTGGATTTGAACTCCGAAATCAAAGTAATAAATACGAATATGGAGGTTTAGTGGAATTTCTCAGTGAGTATGGCCTGTTCCTGGCCAAGGTGGTGACCATTGTTGCCGCACTGTTGGTGATTATCGGTTTTGCGGTGGCCAATCGGGAGCACCTGAAAGAACGTATGCAGGGGCATATCAGTGTCACTCACCTCAATGACCGCTACGAGGAGATGAAAGAGATACTGCTGGAAGCAGTGTTGGACAAAGGCGAATTCAGCCACCGCAAGAAAGAACTGGCGAAGGAGAAAAAAGCGCGGGAAAAAGCGCTGGCCAAGGCGAGAAAAGAACGGCAAAAAGCAGAAAAGTCCGCAAAGAAAACCGATAGTTCTGCGCTGGAGAGCACCGATACCCCGGTACCGGAGCAGGCGGAAGCGGACGCCGAAGCCGGGGAGCAGCATCCCGCTGCAGTATCTGCGGCGCCTGAGAGAAAAGGTCGCCGGCGTATTTTCGTGATGCACTTCGACGGCGACATCAAGGCCAGTGCGCTGTCCCAGTTGCGCGAGGAAATTACCGCAATCCTGCAGGTGGCGGAGCGCGGCGATGAAGTGGTGGTGTGCCTGGAGAGCCCCGGCGGTATGGTGGCCAACTACGGGCTCGCCGCCAGCCAGCTCGCGCGGGTGCGCGGCGCCGGTGTGCGGCTCACGATTGCCGTGGACAAGGTGGCGGCCAGCGGCGGCTACATGATGGCCTGCGTGGCGGATCGCATACTGGCCGCGCCCTTCGCCATGCTGGGGTCCATCGGTGTGCTGGCGCAATTGCCCAACTTCAACCGCCTGCTCAAGCGCCACGATGTGGACTTCGAGCTGTTCACCGCCGGGGAGTACAAGCGCACCGTGACCATGTTCGGAGAGAACACCCGGGAAGGGCGCGAGAAATTCCAGAGCGACCTCGAGGATATCCACCAGCTGTTCCAGCACTTTATCGCCGAGTACCGGCCGAAACTGGATATCGCCAAGGTAGCCACCGGTGAGGTCTGGTTCGGCCAGCGCGCGCTGGACCTGGGTCTGGTGGATGAACTGAAAACCTCGGATGAATATCTCACCCGCTGCGCGCAGGATTCGGAACTCTACCAGGTGGAGTACAAGGAAAAGCGCAATATCGCCCGCAAGATGGGTCTGGCGGCGCAGGCGGGCGTGGAGTCGGCGCTGATGCGGCTGTTTTCCCGTCTGGCGGCCTGGCGCCACCAGGCGCAATAATTTGTATAGTGGCCGGTAATTGGCGAATCAGACGCGGAAGTGGTGGCTGGCCGGGATCGGAACAAACTTTATGGACAAGACCTTTCGCGCAATCTGGGTTGAAGAGGTGGCTCCCGGCAAGTACGACCAGCGGGTGGTGCGGCGCCGGCTGGACGACCTGCCGGACCACCCGCTGTTGCTGGCGGTCTCCCACTCTTCGCTGAACTACAAGGATGCGCTGTCCGCCTTCGGCAATCGCGCCATCACCCGGGAGTATCCGCACACTCCGGGTATCGACGCGGTGGGAGAGGTGCTGGAGGACAGAAGCGACACCTATGCCCCCGGTGAGCGGCTGTTGGTCACCGGCTACGATCTGGGGATGAACACCCCCGGCGGCCTCGCCGAGCGCATCGCCATCCCCCCGGATTGGGCTCTGCCGCTGCCCGAAGGCCTGACTGCGCGCGAATCGATGATCCTGGGCACCGCCGGCCTCACCGCCGGTCTCTGCGTGGACAAGCTGCTGGAGGCCGGAGCCCGTCCGGAAGACGGCGAGGTACTGGTGACCGGCGCCACCGGCGGCGTGGGCTCTATCGCCGTGGCGTTGCTTGCCAAGCTGGGTTTTCGCGTCGCCGCGGTGACCGGCAAGCTGGAATCCTCGGGATTCCTTACCGGTTTGGGGGCCTGGAAGGTGCTCGATCGCGAGTCCCTGGCGCCCTTCGCCAGCAAGGCCATGGCCAAGCCGCTGTGGGCCTGGGCGGTGGATACCGCGGGTGGTGAGACCCTGTTCAATGTCATCAAATCCCTCGCCTACGGCGGCGGTGTGGCCGCCTGCGGCATGGCCT
Source organism: Microbulbifer rhizosphaerae (assembly GCF_014191725.1). Classification (GTDB taxonomy): domain Bacteria; phylum Pseudomonadota; class Gammaproteobacteria; order Pseudomonadales; family Cellvibrionaceae; genus Microbulbifer; species Microbulbifer rhizosphaerae. The sequence continues at coordinate 53,501 of NZ_JACHWZ010000006.1, read as the reverse complement.
CCGGTGCTCAGTTCCAGGCCAATGTATTCCCGTTTATCCTGCGTGGTATCAGCCTGCTGGGGGTGGACAGCGTGGAACTGCCACTGGAGAAGAAGGCCGCCACCTGGGAAAAACTGGCGGGCGACTGGAATATCGGTGAGAAGCTGCAGAGCATCGCCGAAGACATCTCCCTGGAACAGGCGCCGGAGTTTCTCGCGCGGCTGCACCGTGGGCACGGTATCGGGCGCTATGTGGTGGATATGGCCCTATGATGGGATCATATCGGGACCCGGGAGCGCCGAGCAGGTCCGTTTTACGGCAACCCCGGGGAACTCTGTTGTCCGCAAAGGTCTTACTTTGGCTGAAGTTTATCTCCGCTAGGTATCGGTAAAACAAAATTGTCCTCAAATAACGAATTGCCCAAACTCCCCTACAAATCCAATGCCCTAGTGCTGTCCGGCGGCGGCGCCCGTGCCGCCTACCAGGCGGGGGTGCTCAAGGCGCTGGCGGAACTGGTACCGGAGAGCGAGCCCCATCCCTTCCAGATTATCTGCGGCACTTCCGCCGGGGCGGTGAATGCGCTGTGGCTCGCCTCTCATCCGGGCAGTTTCAGGGAATCGGTGGATCGCCTCTGCGCGCTGTGGATGGATCTTACCGTAGACAATATCTACCGCAGCAGCTGGCGCAGCCTGCTGGGCAATATGCTTTCCATCACCTGCTCGCTGTTCAACCAGGGGGTGGCGCGGCAGAGACCGCTGGCGCTGCTGGACAATACGCCGCTGCGGGAGCTGGTGGATGAGATCATCTACTTCGACAATATCCAGAAGCATATCGATGCCGGCCACCTGCGCGCCGTGTGCGTCAATGCCCTGTCCTATAGCGAGGGGGAGTCGGTCAGCTTCTTCCAGGGTGCCGAGGAACTGGAGGAGTGGCGCCGGTTCCGGCGCTACGGGCTGCGCACACGCCTGACTGCCGACCACCTGCTGGCGTCGGCGGCGATTCCCACCCTGTTTTCCACGGTCAAAATCGGCGACGACTATTATGGCGATGGCGCTGTGCGCCAACTGGCGCCCATCAGCCCGGCGTTGCACCTGGGAGCCAACCGGGTGTTTGTGGTGGGGGTGTCGGACAATCGCTCCCCGGTGCACTGGGGCAAGAAGCGCCACAAGCCGCCGCGGCATTCTCCCTCCATGGCGCAGATTGCCGGACAGTTGTTCAACGCCGCCTTTATCGACAGCCTCGAGGGGGATATCGAGCACCTGGACCGGGTCAACCATTTGCTCGGTTCGGTGTCGGAATCGAAGCTCGGCGACCTAGCGCCGCTGCGCCCGGTGGAATCGGCGGTGATCGAGCCCTCCCAGAGCCTCGACCGCCTGGCGGGGCGCAAGGTCCGCTACCTGCCTCCGGCGGTACGCTGGCTGTTTCGCTCCACCGGTGCGACCACCTCCGGCGGCGGCGCCTCGGCGGCCAGCTACCTGTTGTTTGAAAAGCCTTTTATCGGCGAGTTGATCGAACTGGGCTACCAGGACGCCATGTGGGAACAGGACAAGTTGCGCGCCTTTCTGCAGCCGGAGACCGAGTCGGTGCAGGAAGAGCGCAAGGGCCTGTTTGGAATTCGAGTAAAACCGGCAACGGAAGCAGAAAATGGCAATACGCAATCGTAATTTCGGGATCTCCCTTTCCATCCTGTTGCTGACCGCGGTCGTTTCCGGCTGCAGTGCACCGGGAAGCCGGCAGGAGCCGTCCCGCCTCCGCACCGCGGAGGAGAGCGAGTATCGCCGCCTGCTGGCTGAGGCACAGCAACTGTCCTTCACCCTGGATTTCAACCAGCTGCGCCGCGCCTTCGTGGCGTCGGCGGAATACAACCCCCATGGGGGCGTAAAACTGGCGGGATTGCCGGAGGCCTACGGCGCGGTGGAGAGTGCCGAGTTCGGGGACTGCCTGGAGTATGTGGACCGGGTGCTGGACAGCAACTACATGAGCCTTGAGGCGCATATGATCGGCGTGGTGTGCAGCGGCCAGGCCGGCGACTTCGAGCGGGAGGACCGCCACCGCTATATGGTGGAGGGCCTCATGTCTTCCATTGAAAGCAGCGGCGACGGTAGGACCCAGGACAGCGCCTACCAGACTATCAGTACGTCGGAGCTGCGCGGCTTTGTGCGCCTCAAGGGATTGCAGGTGCTCGACCAGGATATCGTCTACGACAGAGAGGGTATCTACGACAAGATGCGCGTGCGCGATCCGGAGTCCGGAGAGGAGTATCCGCTGTTTTTCGATGTCAGCCGGCAGTTTGCGCGCGAGATGGATAATCGCAAGGAGTAACCCAGTCTGCCAACCTCGTCAGGAGATTATGAACAGGTTCTGAGAGAGGGATGGCGGCATGGGCGGATGGCCGCCCCGCCGCTCCTACATCAGGAACTGCGAGAGTTTTTCCCAGTCGAAGCGCCGCGTCTTCCGGTCGCTGAACAGAATTTCCACCCGTTCCTCCTCCCACTTGACCACCCGCCCGTAACCGAGCTTGCGGTGGCGGATGCCCTCGCCCAGGGCCGGCTTGCGCATGGCCGCGCGCGGGGCCTCGATCTCCGGGTTGTAATCGCAGGCCTCCAGGTAGCGCAATGCCAGCCGGGTGACCGGCACCGGACTGTGCAGCGCCTGCGGGCGCTCGCGCAAGGCTTTATCTACGAGTCGGCACAGCGGCAGCTGCATTTCCTCGAGGAACAGCGAGGGGCACTGCTGCGCCTCGCTGTTTTCCCCCGGCCGGGGATTTTCCGGGGTCAGAAGGTAGAGTTTTTGGCGCGCGCGGGTCACAGCCACATACATGAGCCGCCGCTCGCTTTCCACCGACGCCGGCGTGGAGAAATCCCGCTGTGGCTGGTAGGGCATATGGTGTCGGGTGAGGGAGGGGATGATCACCTGATCCCACTCCAATCCCTTGGCCTGGTGCATGGTGGTGATCTGCACTGCTTCGGCGGCGGTCTGTTCGCCCTCGCGGTGCTGGCGCTGCAGCTCACGCAAGTGCGCCAGCGCCTCGGTGGGAGGGCGGCGCAACTGATCCAGGTACTGGCAGAAGGCCAGCACGGTCTGTTGTTTTTCCTCCCCCTGCTGGCGGGTAAAGCTGTCGTCGCCGATACCGTCGAGGTAGTCCAGTGCCGTCAACTGCCGGCGCAGCAGCTCGCCCGCCTGGCCGCGCCACTGTTCGATCTCAGTGAGCAGTTCGGCGCGTTGGCACAGGCGCCTGGTCTGCGCTTTGCTCAGAGATTCCGGCAGCAGGCGCAGCAGGTTTTTTCCCCAGTCGCTGTCGCAGCGGGCCAGCTCGGCACACAGGGGCTCCAGCTGCGCCCGGGGGATGCGGATATGCGGTGCGGTCAGCCATTCGTAGAGTCCCCGCTGGCGCCGTTCCGCAGGCAGCTCGGCAAAGCGGCCGGCGGCGATATTCAAACTCCAGAACAGCGGGCGCAACTCCCGGCGGGACAGCACTGTGTTGCGATTGCCGGAACGGTAGGGGATATTGCCGGCGAGCAGCGCCAGCTCGATGGGCGCGGCCACGGACCAGAGGCGCACCAGGATGGCGATTCCCTTCAGCGATTCGCCGCGTTTGCGGCAGCCGCGCAAATGGTCCACCAGCCAGCGGCTCTCGTTGCCGGTGGCCACGGTTTCAATCTCTGTCCGCTGTTCGCCGATGGCGGACACGCAGAAAATATCCGCGCGCTCGCGGTTGTTGCCGATAAAGTGGTTGGCGGCCAGGGAAAGTGCGTGGCCGTAGCGGAAGGTGCGGCTCAGGCGGTAGACGTTGGACGGGGGGAAATCCCCGTCGAAAAATTTCAGCAGAAAGCTGGGTTTGGAGCCGCGCCACTCGTAAATGGTCTGGTCCGGGTCGCCGATGGCGATCACATTGCAGCTCTTGTTACTGGGGCGGCCATAGAGCACGCGCAAAAGGAAGTGCTGTACCTCGTTGATATCCTGGTACTCGTCCACCAGGATATCCTCGTAGTAACTGCCGTACTCCTCGGCGATTTCCGGGCACAGGCTCAGCAGTATCGCCGGGTCGTAGATCAGGTCCGCGTAGGTCACCGCGCCCTGGCTGCGCCGCCACTGTTCGAAGCTGCGGAACACTTTCAGGAAATACATGTACTCGTCGCCGAGTTTCAATTCCTGGAAGGCGCTCAGGTCGCCGGTGAGAATGGACTTGGTGTAGTCGATAAAAAATTCCGCGGCCTCGATTTCCGACTGCTTGCGCGCGCGGATGTCCTCCAACTCGTAGGGGGCCGCGCACTTTTCGATGGCTTTCCAGATCTGCAGTTGCACCGTGGGCTGGGGCAGGGGAGTGAGTCTGGCCGGGGCGATATGGCCATTGGCGATCATGCGCTGGTAGAGGCGGTAGCCGAGGCTGTGGAAGGTGTGCACCGCCGGCGCGGGCGTGCAATCCAGCTGCTGCAGGCGCCGCTCGAAATCCTCCCGCGCGTTGCGGTTGTACATCAGCACCAGCATGCGCTCTGCCGCCACGCCGGCCCGCAGGCGGTTCTTGATATAGTGCAGCAGGGCGGTGGTCTTACCGGAGCCGGCCACGGCGATGATCTTCGCGTGGCCGCCGGGATGGTCGGCGACGGCCTGTTGTTCTTCCGTGAGTGGGTGCTGCATGGGAGCTGCCGGTCAAATACTGGATATTCTGCCAGTACTCGCGGAGCGGATACAAGCGGGGAGTTGGGAAAGAATACCGGAATTTAATGCGAAGGCCCTGATGCCGGGGGCTGTTTGCGGGACCGTATGACTCGCGCCATCCCTGGCGCTCGCCCTGCGGGCGCCTTCGGCGTCCAAATCTGCTCCAGCAGATTTGTGAGACAGGGATGTCGATTACGAGCGTACGGGATGTATTCACGGGGGGGCGCCTAGCCCGTGTCCCGCAAACAGCCCCCGGTAGCAGGGCCGCCACGGGATCGGCTACATGCCACCCCGGCTCCGGATACAAGTGCACGACTCTCAACTTAGTGCCTAGTGATCACTCCCCACCGGCCTCCCCCCTGCGCAGCGCCAGCTCGGCGATATAGGAGGACAAGAATACCCGGCCGCTCAGCTCCTCCAGCAGGCGCGAGCGCCCCAGGCGGTCGAGCACCGGACCCTTTACCTCCGACAGGTGCAGGCGGATATTCCGATCCTTCAGGTCCCGGTTCACCTGCTGCAGCCGTTCCAGCGCGGTGCCGTCGATTCGGTTTACCGAAGACAGGATCAGCACCAGCTCGCGCGCCTGTGAATGCCTTTTCAGCTCGCTCAGCAGGCGGTCTTCCACCGCGCTGATATTGTTGAAAAACAGGCTCTCGTCGATACGCAGGAAGAGTATCTCCGGCGACGTCTCCACCGTGTGGCGCAACACGTTGCGGAAATGCTCGGTGCCCGGCAGCCTCCCCATCACCGCGATGTGCGGGCGGCTGCTGTGCCAGATCAGGGAGGCGAAGGAGAAGCCTACACCCAGGCCGATGCCCGCCTCGATCCCGAATAGCATTACGCCGAGAAAGGTGCCGAGCATCGCCAGGCCGTCGGCGCGATCGTAGCGCCAGATACGTGCGAATCCCCGCATATCGATGGAGCTGGCGGCGGCCACGATGATGGTGGCGGCCAGCACGGCAATCGGCAGGTGGGCAAAGATCCCGGTGAGAAACAGCAGTACCAGCCCGATCATCAGGGCGGTGAGCACGCCCACCATCGGGGATACCGCGCCGGCCTCTTCGCTGATGATGGTGCGCGACAGGCTGCCGGTCACCGGCATGCCGCCGGACAGGGCGCTGGCGATATTGGCGGCGCCCAGCCCCCGCAGTTCCGCGTCCGCATTCAAGCGTTCGCCGCGCCTGGCCGCCATGGCCTGGGCCACGGACAAGCTGCCGATGAAATTGAGCAGGGCGATGATCAGTGCGGGCAGTAACAGCTGGTAGCTGGTATTCCAGTCGAAGGGGGGCGGGCGGATTTGCGGCAGGCCGGGGGGCAGGGGACCCACAACCGGCAGGAATTGCTCCAGGTCCAACACCACCACCAGAGCAGTGGCGGCAAGTACCACCGCCATGGGGACGAGCGAGGCGAGCAGCCGTGCTGTGTTTTTTCCCATTCCAAACCGGCACAACAACAGCGGCAGCCACAGGCGGGCGGCGATCAGCACCAGCAGGGCCGCCAGCCCCGCCCATGTGGAGAGGGGGATGGCGTCCGGCAGGTTGCGCAGGGTGGCGAGGAGTAACTGCAGCGCGGTGACCTCGGTCGCCGGCACGCCGAGCAGGGTGTCTACCTGGCCGACAATGATCAGCACCGCGGTGGCGGCGATAAAGCCGGTGATCACCGGATGGCTGAGCAGGTTTGCGAGAATGCCCAGGCGCAGCATCCCCAGGGCAAAGGAAAACAGTCCGCTGAGCCCAGCGAGCAGTGCGGCGGCGGCGATGTACTCCGGGCTGCCGGGAGCGGCCAGGGGGGTGAGGGCGGAAGCGGTCATCAGCGACAGCACCGCCATCGGCCCCACCGATAGCACCATGCTGGAGCCGAAGAGCGCATAGCCGAGCAGCGGCAGCAGGCTGGCATAGAGACCGATATGCGGCGGCAGTCCGGCGAGCAGCGCATAGGCGAGCGACTGGGGCACCAGCATCATGGTGGTCACCAGCGCGGCGGTGGTGTCTCCCGCCAGCCACTGGCGCTGATAGCCCTTCAACCAGTCCGGGACCAGCCTCTTTAGCCGCATAGTTCCGCGCTTTCCCTCGCTGCTTCGGTCAAGCCGGGTTTCGGGAGTACAGATTCACAAACCTGATCGGTAAATATTAAACCCATCCCGCCGTCCCTCCGGCCTCAATGCCACATCGATGGTTTGGACTTCGAAACTTGAATATCAAGATATCAGAAAGCGGCGATCCGCAGGGTGCGGAGTGCGCGCGAAGGCTGGAGGCGCGCTGCCGTGCTCTGTCTCAGAGCCTGGTTGAAGTTTTCCAAAATTCGAACCTCAGTGCGGCAAAGAGTCCAAGCAGGTTCTCAGCCGTCCGATGTGGCGCGGCGGCTTTCAATTACCCGAAAAATACCCATGCCCGCCACCATGGCGGCGGCGAACACCAGCGCCCTGAATTCACCGGCGCCAGTGGCCACGATACCGGGGCCCGGGCAGAAGCCTGCCAGGCCCCAGCCAATGCCGAATGTCAGACTACCCAGTACCAGCCGACGGTCGATATCCCGACGCTCGGGCAATTTCAGTTCGCCGCCAAAGAGCGATTTGCCGCGTTTTCCGGTCAGATAAAAGGCCGGCATACCAACGCAGATGGCGCCGGCCATCACCAGCCCCAGGGAGGGATCCCAGGCGCCGAACAGGTCGAGGAAGGCCAGCACCTTTTCCGGATTGGCCATTCCGGAGAGTAGCAGGCCGACGCCGAATATCAGCCCGGCGAGGAAAGCGGAAAATAGTGATCTGTTCATTTAGACTCCCAACAGATGGCGCACGACGTAAACCGTGGCAAAGCCGCCGCCCATAAATGCCAGTGTCGCCACCAGCGAGCGGGGGGATAGTCTGGACAGGCCGCAGACCCCGTGGCCGCTGGTGCAGCCCGCGCCATAGCGGGTGCCCACACCCACCAGCAGCCCGGCGGCGATCAGCACCGGGTAGCCCGCCTCGATGCGAATCGGGGGCAAGGCAGTGAACAGTGCCCAGAGCGCGGGTGCGGCGAGCAGACCAAGAATGAACGCCAGCCGCCAACCGGTCTCGCCGGCGGTGCGCGCGAACAGCCCGCCGACGATGCCGGAGATTCCGGCGATACGCCCGTTCAGCGACAGTAGCAGCGCGCTGGCCAAGCCGATCAGGGCCCCGCCCGCCAGTGCGGACAGGGGGGTAAAAGCACTCCAGTCTATGGTCATACAGTTATTCCGAGCAGTAGAGTTGGTAGAGGGTTTGCAGCAACGCCAGCACCCGCTCGTCGGCCACCCGGTAGTACATATGCTTGCCCTCGCGGCGGGTGGCCACCAGCCCCTCCCTGCGCAGCACGCCCAGTTGCTGGGACAGGCTGGGCTGGTAGATGCCCAGCCTGTCCTCCAGGTCGCCGACACAAAGCTCTTCCTGGCTCAACTGACACAGCAGTAGCAGGCGGTCCCGGTTGGCCAGGGACCGCAGCATCAGCGAGGCGTCGCCGGCGGAGGCGCGCATCCTGTCGAGACTGATGTTGGAAGTATCGGTCATGGTTGCCCTGTGTGCTCCATAAAGTTTACAAGAAAATATTATATTGATTTATATAATATTGGCAAGTATATTGTTGGCTGTTGAGATTGGAGATAAGTCTATGTCAGCCGCTAAACCGCTTACCCAGGTCCAGCCGTTCCTTGACCCGGACACCGAAACCTGGAGCTATGTGGTCTACGATCACCCGGGCGGCACTGCCGCGGTGGTGGACCCGGTGTTGGACTTCGACCCCGCGTCCGGTCACACCAACACTGCCGGCGCCAAGCGCGTGGTGGAATTCATCCACGCAGAAAAGCTCTCGGTGGAGTGGATACTGGAGACTCACGCCCACGCGGACCATCTGTCCGCGGCGCCATTTATCCGCAAGCAGCTGGGTGGAAAGATCGCTATCGGTGACAAGATCAGCGAGGTGCAGAAGATTTTCCGCGAGGTGTTCAACCTGGAGAAGCAATTCCTCGTGGATGGTAGTCAGTTCGATCACCTGTTCCACGATGGCGAGGTATTCAATGTCGGCGAGCTGGAAGCCCGGGTCATCTATGTGCCGGGCCATACGCCGGCGGATATGGCCTGGATGATCGGCGACGCCCTGTTTGTAGGCGACACTCTTTTTATGCCGGATGTGGGCAGCGCCCGCTGCGATTTCCCCGGAGGCGACGCGGGCAGCCTGTACCGCTCGGTGCAAAAATTGCTGGCACTGCCGGAGGGTATTCGCATGTTCATGTGCCACGATTACCCGCCCGAGGGCGGCCGCGAGCACCGTTGCGAGACCACGGTGGGCGAGCAGAAACGCAACAATATCCACCTGCACCAGAGTGTGAGCGAAGCCGAGTTTGTGGCCATGCGTACTAAGCGCGACGCCAACCTGCCCATGCCCCGGCTGATTATTCCGTCTATCCAGGTGAATATCCGCGCGGGGCAGATGCCGCCGGCGGAGGATAACGGGGTTATCTACCTCAAGGTGCCGATCAACCATCTTTAAACCCAGGTTTCGGAAGGCAGAATGATTCCTTGGGGCACGAAGCCGATATGGGCGGTGGGGTGGGCTCAATATTTACCGATGAGGTTTTTGAGCCCACCACCGCCCCTGTCGGTGCCCCGGACCGATTCCAGAATTCAGCAGTTGGAGAGAGCGATGGATATCAAACAGTTGGACAGCCAGGTGTCCATATCCGCGGACATCACCTGCGCAGACCTGCAGCAGCTGGCCCACTTCGGCGTACAGGTCGTGGTGTGCAACCGGCTGCAAGGGGAGGTCGATGATCAGGCCTCATTGGCGGAACTTTCCCGGGCTGCGGCGGGGTGCGGTATCGAATTTGTGGCAATCCCCTTTGCGCGCGGCCAGATGCAAGCTGGTCACTGCAAGGAGTTCGCGGAAATCCTGGACAGCGGCAAAAAGGTCCACGCCTTCTGCCGCACCGGCAATCGCGCCTGCAATTTGTGGGCTGCGGCAAAATGCGGGGCGGGAGCAGATGGGAAAACCCTGATGGAAAAAGCCCGCGGAGCGGGGTTTGACGTCAGTGGTACGCTGATTGTTTTCGGCCGCTAGCGGGATGGGCGCAGTGCATCGACTGGCGGGCTACCTGCCCATTCCCGGCTGGCTCAGGCAGTACAACCGCCAGCAATTGGGGCGTGACCTCCTGGCTGCGGTTATCGTCACCATCATGCTGATTCCCCAGTCGCTGGCCTACGCACTGCTCGCAGGCCTGCCTGCCGAGGTTGGTCTCTACGCGAGTATCGCGCCGCTGGTCGCCTACGCCCTGTTTGGCAGCAGTCGCAGCCTGTCGGTGGGCCCCGTGGCGATAACTTCCCTGATGACCGCTGTCGCCCTGAGTCAGGTAGCTGTTCAGGGCACCGGGGAATACCTGTTGGCAGCGTCGGTGCTGGCGCTGCTGTGCGGGCTGTTTCTGGCATTGATGGGATTTCTGCGCCTGGGCTTTTTTGCCAACTTCCTTTCGCACCCGGTGATCTCCGGTTTTATCACCGCTTCCGGACTGCTCATTGCTCTCAGCCAGCTCAAACATATCCTGGGTATTGATGCGGGTGGCGAAAACCTGCTGCAGCTGGGTACATCGCTGCTGAGAAACCTTCCCGGAATGAATACTCATACATTGGCGATCGGCATATTGGTCGTGCTGTTTTTGTTCTGGTCGCGGGGTGGTGCCACAATTTTGTTGACTCGCTTGTCGTTATCTCCCCACAGCGCCGCGCTGTTGGCAAAAGCGGCCCCGGTAGTGGGCGTGCTGGTCACTGTTTTGCTCAGCCTGGTACTGGGTCTGGAGGAGAGAGGTGTGGCGCTTGTGGGTGCCATTCCCCGCGGGCTGCCAGAGCTGCAAATACCCGGTCTTTCCTGGGAACTGGTCCGGGCGCTGATGCTGCCGGCGGTGATGATTTCGGTCATCGGCTATGTGGAATCCGTATCCGTGGGCAAGACTCTGGCTGCCAAGCGCCGCCAGAAAATTGATGTGAACCGCGAACTGGTCGGCCTGGGGGCGGCCAATGTGGCTTCCGGTTTCTCCGGCGCCTTTCCGGTGACCGGAGGGTTCTCCCGCTCGGTGGTCAATTTCGACGCGGGGGCGGAGACGCAGATGGCGAGTGTCTTTACCGCTATCGGTATCGCCCTGGCATCAATGTTCCTCACTCCCTACCTGTACTACCTGCCCAAGGCCACACTGGCGGCCACCATTATCGTCGCGGTCCTGTCGCTGGTGGATTTTTCCATACTGAAAAAGACCTGGAATTTCTCCCGCCGGGACTTTGCCGCTGCGCTTGTCACCATCGTGGTGACTTTATTCGCGGGAGTTGAGGCGGGCGTTGCCTGCGGGGTCGCCGCTTCGATAACGCTGTTCCTGTATCGCACCTCCAGGCCGCATATCGCCGAAGTGGGACTGGTGGAGGGCACCGAACATTTCAGAAACGTCAAGCGCCATAAGGTGCTGACGGTGCCGCAGATACTGACCATCCGCGTGGACGAAAGCCTGCTGTTCTCCAATGCCGGCTATCTCGAGGATCGCATTTATGCCGATTTGGCGGGGAATGCGCAGGTTCGGCATGTGATCCTGATGTGCAGCGCCGTGAACGAAGTGGACTGGAGTGCGCTGGAAGTGCTGGAGTCGGTGAACGAAAGGCTGCAGGAGCTGGGTATCAGGCTGCACCTGTCTGAAGTCAAGGGGCCGGTGATGGATGCGTTGCAGCGCACGGGTTTTCTGGGCCTGCTTTCCGGCAAGGTATTTCTTTCCCAGTACCAGGCGTTTTCGGAAACCAGGGCTTCCCTGCCCGCCGCCAGCAGCTGAGAGTTTCCACTGGCGGGTATTGGGCGCTCAGGTCACTCGAAGTGTTCGAAGGCGTTGACCCTGTCCAGGTAAACGCCGTCGAAACCGGCATCGATGATCCTGTCCAGGTAGGCGTTATCTGTCCCGTAGATAATCTCCTGCCAGCCCTCCTCCCAGTACTCCACATAGAAATGGCCGGAGTTGGCGGGGTCCGCTTCTCCCAGCCACTCCGGCCGGTTGGAGGACCAGCTGTTCTGCCAGTAAAAGCGGTCGGAGTCCGCCTGCCCGATGTTCATATAGGCGATCAGCAGCCGCCGTTCGCCGCCGCTCTTTTCCTTGAGCTGCTCGATCTGTGACCGGGTGTATTCCACCCCGTTGAAAAAGAAATCGATAATGACCAGGTCGTAGTCGGTGTTGCCGATGTCGTTGACCAGCTCCTGGGGCGTCGAATAGGACTGTGTATTGGTCAGGTGGAGGAAATTCTTCGCTTCGGAAAGCTGTTCGATACCGTTGCTGTTTCGATTATTGGGGAGGGAGGGATATACCGGGATATTATCCAGTTCCTCCTGGTCGGCGGCAAAGGAGATATAGCCGAGGTCGGCGTTCTTCTGGTAGGAGTCGTCCACACGGTCTTCGCTGAAGACGTAGTCGGTGATCAGGACGACGGTATCGCTGCTGTCGGTAGCCATGTCGAGGAAGCTTCGTATCCACAGCCTGTCCCTGGCTGGGGTGGGTTCGTTGATGTCCTCGAAGCCGTAGAACAGGGCTTCCTGACCGATACCGTCTATGGCGTTGACATAATCCGTATCGACGGAACCGGTATCCTCCCCGTTATCGCTGATCAGCTCCACGCCATTCCGGGGGATAACGATAAAGTCCCCATCGATCTGCTTGGCATACCGGCTGATGTCCCGAACGAAAAGGCGCATCTCCCGCATGTACTCGACGGTCTCCTTCCCGTCGCTGTCGGAATCGATCTTCGGAAATTCGTCCAGGTTGCAACCAATCAGAAACAAAGGCAGTAAGAAGATTGCGTAGCCGAACCGTTTCACATTACATTCCTCCGGGTAAAACTCGTAGGGACCGACGGTAACAGGGATGGGTGGAACGGGCAACCGAAAAGGGGAAGCGCAAAGTGGCACCGGGAGGCGGGGAGGATTGGCGTTGTTTTGGGTCTGGAAAGGGTCAGCGATCGATATCGATATGGCCCCCCAGGGTCAATTTGCATCGGTTTACGGCTTCTTTGTTCGGTGCCGCCGATTGAAAGAAGAAAGTGTGTTTGCCCGGTCCGATGGGGATGCTCAGGGTCCCCTGGGCAGGGTTCGTATGCTGTTCATAGGGCAGGCACCGGCCCCCCTCCATACGTAGCTGTGAAGCGGGAAGGCGGTAGCCGGTCGCGTCCAGCGAGAAATAATACTCCCGCGGACAGCGCTCGCAGCGCGTGTCGCTTTCGTACTGTGCCTGGATATCGAGGTTCAGCCGACGGCAGGGGCTGCCTGCGGGAATCGTGAATTCGCGGATTGTCGACACATAGTGGAACTTGCCGAAAACGGGCAGGCTGTGGGGGCAGCTAATTGAATCCGCGGCTTCGATGGCAGGGACCTCCGTTTCCGCCTCCGGTGCAGCCTGCAGCATGCGCTGTACCACCAAGCCGTCGCTGGGATCCGGCATGTGACTGGATCGACCGCCCCCGCCGGGATTGAAGGCCGTTTGCCGCCGTGGTGGGCTTTGCCGCCGGGAATGGGCTTGCATGGTATTCTCCAGGTTGGTGGGGCGGACGTAAGACAACGGATAAACATTATGACCTAGCTGTCAGCCGTTTTGACCTGAAAGACGCCATCCGTATCCTTTTCCAGTTCATAGTAGAACCAGCGCTTGGTCTGGCTGGACTTTTCCCGGCGAAATGCAATCACCGCCCGTTGGCCGTCAGTGCGCAGGTTGATGGAGCCGTAGACACCCACATTGCGTTTGAACAGCTCGTCCAGTATCTCGTTGCGCTGGTTCTTTAATTCCTGTTCCCTGGCCGGGTCGTCTTCTCTTTTGATTTTCTCCACCAGCCCGTCCAATTTCCGGCGCAGGGACTGGTCTTCGTGTTCGCGGGTGGAGCGCTGCAGTTCGGTGCTGAGAATCAGCGGGCGCTTGCCCCGCCCTTTTTTGCCCAACAGCCCGAGCAGGTCGGGGCGCGGGTGCACGTGGCTCTCCTCATCGCCGGAAGAGACCACATAGCCGGCGGGCGCCGTGGCCTCGAGAAATTCCTCGGTGACATCGGAAGAGCCGTGGTGGCAGCATTTCATCAGGTCCGCGCCAAAGCGCTCTCTGGCCCGCTCGATCATCGCTCGGGTCTCGGTCAGGGTGGTGGGGGCCGCGCCACCGTTGCCGTAGTGACGCATCAGGAAGTGTTCTGCGGGTACATTGAGATCTCCGCCGAACAGGATGGAGAAGCCTCTGTATTGCAGGCGCAGCAGTACTGAGTGGCCGTTCTTGGTCTTGGCGGTGTTCATCGCGGTTCCGCCCATGGTGGCGGGCAGGGCGCGCAGGCCGGGTCTGCCGTTGGGGGCTCTCTCCACCACCGGGCCCAGCACCTCGATGGTCAGCTCCGGGTTGTCCGAGGGGGCGAATCCGGGCATCCAACTGCGCCCGTCTTCTTTCTCTCCGTGAGCGGTGGACAGCATGGCCACATCGCCAAAGCGCTCGCTCTCCAGTGCAGTCCAGATCAGTTCCGGATACCACTTGCCCCCGCGCACCGCCGGGTCGGTGTATAAGGCGCGGGCGGAGAGTTTAGTGGGGCGGATATCGGTGAGGAAGCCGCCGTCGAGCGGCCCCAGCAGGTCGGGACCGGTGCGTTCCATCAGGCCGTTGTGGTAGACGTTTTCGAAGGAGATCTGCGGGTTTTCAAAAACCTTCTGAAAACCCCGGTAGTGGTCGCTGTCCGGATGGGTGATCACCGCGGCGTGGAAGCGGAATTTGTTCTTGAAATCCCGGAATCGGTACTCCAGGTAGCCCTTCATGTTGTCGCTGATGCCGGCATCGATGATCAGGATTTTTTCCCGCGCGCCGATCAGCGGGGTGGTGAGGATACAGCCGTCTCCCTGACCGACATCGAGAAAAATCATCTCCAGCAGTCGCTCCTGCTGGTAATCCTCTTTTTTGATGGCAAAGATATCTCCGCCCCAGCGCACCCGGGACCACTTTTCGTCGATATCGTCGACTATGCGCAGCCAGTCTCCCCACAGCAGTTGCCGCTTCCTGGTTCTCAGGTTGTCGATATCGTAGAGATAGACAACCGGCCCTTTGGCATAGCGAATCCTGACCACGGCCCCGGACCTTCCTGTTTTACGGTTGACGGTGCTCTCCCGGCGGAGCCGCAGTCCCCAGTCAGGCAGTTGGCCGGTTGTCGCCGGGAGCCTTGGCTTATCCTACTTCGGCGGACCGCGACGGCCGAAAATCAGTGCCAGCACAAAAAGTATGATAAATATAAAGAAGAGGATTTTTGCCGCGTCCGTAGCGACTGTTGCGACACCGCCAAAGCCGAAAAAGGCGGCGATAATCGCAACAACAAAGAAAATGATTGCCCAGCGCAACATGTTTGAACCTCCTGCCCGGCCTTTGTCTACTGGATGATTACCTAGTCCAATAGGTGCTATGCGGGCTAGCGTCTAGGTTAGGGTGCTGGAAGCGGGGCCACCATTATTTCCGCGTCAATGGCTGCTCTAAAGTTGCGCGTCGTCCATGCCCCGGCAACGTAGCGGCAGTTACCGAATCGACAGTAGGGCAAGCAGCTCATACCGATCCTTTCAAAGCACATCGATAGACTGTTTAGTCATTCACAAGTGAGCTAGGGTTAAATACAGTCATAGCGATGACAAGGCCAAGTGCGGCCCGTTCAACCAGGTGCGGCAGCGTAAACGGGATGGCAACTCGAACAGAAATCCCTGCGATACGAGGAGAAAGCCCATGGCTCAGTCTATTGAAAAAGGCGATATCTACTTCTTTTATCGTCCCAAGGTGAATAAAGAGAAGATCACGGGGATCGGCGACATCCAGCGCTTCCATCTCGTTCTGGTACCCGAGGGACAGGAGAAGGCCCGGCTATTCATCGTGGGCAAGAAGCGCCTTCCCGAGATTGCAAAAGGCAAGTCCCGTTCCACTACCCGGGAATGGATGATGAATGAGCTGACGGACAAGCCGGAGAAAATCGGCGAAGAGTTCAAGCCGCTCAAATACACAACCAAAACCCGGGGGAAGCAGGATCAGGGCGAAGCCATCCCGGTCGGCGAAGGCCGCTACGCCCTGTTCGAGCGGGAGGATAGCACCCGGTTGGGCTACAAGCTCAGCCGTCCCTCCAAACCGGGAAAGGCCCAGAAGGAACTGGGTATATTACCGGAGGCAAGCTTCGTGATCTCCGTACGCAATCCCGAAGTCAAAGTGCGTGGTTTTCCCGAGTCAGAACCCGGCTATCCCAAGAAACTGCAGAAAAAGTTCGCCGATGAGCGCTGGATCGATGTGGACGATCCCAAGCTGCTGAATTACGAGAGCGCACAGCTGGTGTTGATCGGAGCTCACGACACCTTGGAGAAGGCCGATGTAAAGATTACCGGCAAGCCGAATCTGTTCAAAAAACTGGGTTTGAAATCCGCTGACTGGCCCACCGATGCCTTGGAAAAGGGAAAATTTGCCAAACCGCAATTCAACGTGGAAGCAAAATCTCCGGAGGGCGATCGCGGCAAGGGTGGTAGGCGGGGTGGCGCCAAGGCGACCAAAACCGGTTCGGCCGCAGGTATCGCCCGCTCCCTCAAAGGGGTGGATTTTCCCAAGGATCATGACGGACTGGTGAAGTACGCCAAGTCCCACGATGCCCCGGACGAGGTGGTCGAGGTGCTGGAAGAGTTGCCGAAGGGCCCGTTCCGCAATATGGCCGAGGTCCAGAGAGCGCTCGGGGAGGTGAGATAATGGCTCAGTTCAGCTGCGACACCTGTGGGGAAACATTCGACCAGAAATCCCGCTACGAGCGCCATAAAATGACCTCCCACCCTCCGCAAGCCCCCACGGCGGCAGACCTGGAGAAAGCTTTGGGATACGTGGATTTTCCCAAGCGGCGCGATGAGCTGGTGGAAGCGGCCGAAGGGGATGAGATCAAGCGTATCCTCAAAGACCTGCCGGACAGGCGATATAGAGACGCCGCCGAGGTGGCCCGGGCCTTCGGCAAAATGCGCAGCCACGAAGAAAAACCCGAATATCAGCCCAGCAAGAAAGGTGGCGCCGAGGCCATGAACGCGCCCTCCGCTGCCAAGATTGCCAGCCTCTTCTCCGGTGTGGATTTTCCCGCGTCAAGCAACGAGTTGAAAAACTATGCCCAGGGCAGGGCCAGCGATGAGGAGATGCGGGTGATCGAGAAGTTCCATGACCACACCTATCGCGATATGTCGGATGTGGCGAAGGAGGTGGGGCGGGTGACCTGATTGGGGCGGAGCGGGATGCTCCGTTACTGAAAATCGTTATTCGCGTTAATCATACCCTTCCTCTCAGCGGAGCGGAATTCCCGATACATATTGGTGGCTAGGTTTTACTGGCCATCGCATAGGATTATTAGGGATGGGGCTGCGGGAAGAATAAAAAAGGGCAAGACCTTCCGGCCTTGCCCTTTCCGTATTTTCACCTCAGGGGTGAAAATTCCCCCAGTGGTAGCTGGGGGAGAATGTCACAATGGATTAGAGTGCGACAATATTTTCCGCCTGCAGGCCTTTGGGGCCCTTGGCTACGGTGAACTCGACTCTCTGGCCTTCGATCAGGGTCTTGAATCCGGTGTCGGCGATTGCACTGAAGTGTGCAAAGACGTCGGGACCTGATTCCTGCTCAAGAAAGCCAAAACCCTTGGATTCGTCGAACCACTTTACGGTTCCTGTAGTTGTATTACTCACAATCATTTCCTAAAAACAATAACAATGTTGTGCCATTGAAAATGGCGGTATAGCGGGAAACAAGCGGGAGTTACTAACTAAAGGACGAGGATTATGGGTATAACTTCGTAACAGGAGAGAATAAACAGGTAGCTTGTGTTCTAGCTGTCCGACAGTGTATAGCTGTTTGGGGGAAAGTCAATCTATTAATGAGCAAGAGATATAGCCCTCGATGGCGGTGACCACCGTGAGGGTTGTGACCATATTCATTGAGTGACTCGAACTCCCCGAGTAGTCTTCCGCTTCTTCTTGGCCAGGGCAGATCTCCTATAGCAAGGTGGCAGAGTGGCCTAACGGAGCGATGGATGTGCCCGACGGAGGTCAGATGTATACAGACTCCTTGGTCGTCCCGATGCCGACGATCCTCGGTGTTTCGGTCAGGATTCAACGGAATGTGCCGTCAGTTGTTTGCAGTTCTCTGGTCATAAACACACTGTTCGGATCTTCGCGGTAATTGACAAAGGGTCCGCAGTATTCAAATCCGAAACTGGCGTAGAGCCTTCTCGCCGGTTCGAAGGCGGCCATTGAGCCTGTTTCCAGGCTCAGGCGCCGGTAGCCGCGACTGCGGGCCTGGTCGAGTATATGTTGCAGCAGTCGCCGTACGACACCTTTTCTCAGATGTGCCGATGCAGTGCGCATGGATTTTATTTCCGCATGCCGGGTATCCAGTGTCTTCAGTGCCCCGCAGCCCATCAACTCGGCGCCATCCCAGGCGCTCCAGAAAGTGATTTCCGGCCGGCGCAACGCTTCCAGATCCAGTGCGTGGATACTTTCCGGGGGGGAGTGCTGGGCCATGCCCCTCAGGTGCTCGCTCAATAGCTCGGCCACTTCCGGGCCGTTCAGGTCATCTACTTTGATTTTCATTCAGGCTGAACTTCTCTATCAAAATGTGCTAGAGGACAGACTCGATATACTCTTTCAACGCGGCGGCATTGTTATAGCGCGTTTCCTTCGAGCTGAACAGGAATACGGCTTTCCGGGACTTTATGTTATCGACCAGTTCATCGACCGCGTCACGGTTATCGTCGAGTTCGGAAAAATATCGCTTCTTGAACTCCGGCCACTTCTCCGGATCGTGTTGGTACCAGCGCCGGAGTTCATCGGAGGGAGCGATATCCTTTAGCCAAAGGTCGACAGCCGCCTTGTCTTTCGACAGGCCCCTGGGCCACAGGCGGTCCACCAGAATTCTCATTCCCTCTCCGGATTCCGGCTTTTCATAGACTCTTTTAATGCTAATGGCCATAGGGACTCTCCTGGTGCGGTGTAAACAGAGTAGTCGTGGCACAAGTCTCTGTAGGATGGGCAGCTTCGCTGCGTTCCGTGACTCGCGCCTTCCCTGGCACTCGCCCGCTTCCCAGGCGCCTTCGTCGTCCAAATCGGCCTTCCTGCCGATTTTTTTGCATTCTACAGTCGCAGTTTGTAGCGGCCAGATGCAAGACGCATTTGCGCTGACGTATTTAGTGCCTGCAGTTGCCGGTCAGGCACAGGCATTTTGATATGCCTGACTTCATTTGCTGCATCGGTCGGAAGAACGCGAGAATTTTGCCATTGAGTCTCTTTCAGGGTTGTAGAGCAAACCAGCTTCTGCATGCAATTCATCTGCTCTCGAAGTAGTTCGCCTTCCGATGCGGCGGTAGACGAATAGCTCGCAAGGCTCTGGAAGGTAGTCCTCCCCATGATAAAAGCATCAAGATCCTGGTATTGGGAGGGTTGCAGAAGCATACGTCCTTGCGAGAAGGATTACGCGCCATAAACAGATCTTCCCTCTCTATCGAAACGGCCGGTCGGGAGGTTTCGCAAAGCGTAGGGGCGAACATGTTGGCTAGGGGGCTATACTCCTTGGACCATTTTCAAGGTTTTTTGGCGCAATCACGGTCGGTGGGATCAAGCGCCGAAAGTGCTATTGCAAACACCTGCAGAGCAGACAGAAGGAGTTGAATCCATGTCAAATCACGATTCAAGCAGCGCTACCCCGGCAGCCCAGAGCCCGTATATCCTGGTTAACCGCTTTGTTCCCAAGGCGGGCATGATGGATCACTTTATTACGCTGCAAATGGCGGAGACGGAGAAAATGCAGGATACTGCAAAGCAGTATGGCTGGCTGGGCAACCAACTGTACCGCGCGCTCGATGACAGTAGTGTTACCGTAGTTACCTTCTTTACCAGCCGCTCCAGCCAGCGGCAGTGGGCGGATTATCCCGGATTTACCGATCACCTGGAGCGCATCAGGCCCCTCCTGCAACAAGTGGACTCTGTGCCCTGCGCCCTGGCCGCCAGCTATGGTGATGAATTACCGGTTTAACCGGAACTGCGGCCAAACTGCCATCAAATAGCTCGACGCGATCTATTTTTTCGGATCTTTCGGCCGCCGTCATTAAACGAAACAACAATACTGTTATCCTTTGGGGAGCGGCTAATACGCTTCACAGGAACCAGTTCTTCATCGGTCCATTTCTCACCGGATTTTTTCCAGAGCATTAGAGTGGCGTAGATAACAGGTTGTTCTTTGTCTCTAGCAAGCTTGTGTGAAAGATTGATTGCCGCACTCTCATCACAGCAATGCATAGTGCCCCAAGCGAAACTCCGTCGGGGTTGTACTGAGGTTCTCGTCTACGCGTAAAATTCCATTTGGTAGTGGTATGTCCGCAAGATGGAGACGCACCTTGTCGTCGGTTTCCAGAACGGTGCTGCGGTAGTAAACGCCGTCGCTATATTGATTGAATTCAAACAGACGCAGAGCTTCCCACTCATCTTTCTTATTTTTGATGACATAGTTCATGGCCACTTCGATCAGCAGCGCTTCGTTGACCTCATAGCCCTGGGATTTAAAGAAGCTGAGAACATAGATGTTAAAAAATTGGAGGGTACCGTCGGCCCGTCTCCATAGCTAATCATGGTTGCGGCGAGTGCATCTTTTTGCGCCTTCCTGAGCGGGTTCCAGAGTACTTCCGGTGCGACGAACAGGGATATCGCTACCGCTCCAAACTCCACCAAGTTATGGCTCGCCCCGCCATCTTTGGCGCGCGGTGGTATGTAGGTACTGCTTTTTTTCAGATTGGTTAATTCAACGAGATGGTGGCGATAGTAATCTGAGAGTTTTATACCATTAATTTGCAGCTCGGGATTCTGCTTGAGTAGGACACTGGCACCGAATAGCGTACGCGAGAGACCTTCCAATTTGGCAGTGACTGAAACCGGATCTCTTACAGGGCGGGCAGCGCCGGGATGGTCCGGAAACAACATTGGGTCATCAATATTCTCGATATGGCTAAAAGCGCCTTCCAGTAAGTATAGCGCAGCATCTTCCCAGTGCTTTCTGGTCAAGCCCGTGTGGGGGCTGAGTTCGTAGTTCGGTTGGTCGATTATGAATATACTGTCTTGAGGAGGGGTTTGGGCCTTTGCCAAACTCACTAAGGCCACTAGCACAAGGGCGCTCAATGTGTGAAAGCTGAACTTTAGAATCCTATTCATCTACTTTTCCAAGATGGCTGAGCTACATGGTTCAACTTGGTTATTCCTTTACCAAACGATACATTTCCGAGGCCGCGAGGAGGAAAGCGCCGACACCAAAGTTGGCGGAGGAGTCTGCATCTACCACTTGGCCGGGAATAGCCCTTTCGCCAATTGGCTGAACGTAGCCAAGTTTTCCGTTTTCCTGGAGTGCTGTTTCGGTAAGGTACCCCCAGGACTTCGACACAACAGGCAGATAAGTTTTTTTATCGAGATAGCCGTTATTTATGCCCCATAAGTATCCGTAGGTAAAAAATGCAGTGCCGCTGGTTTCATGGCCGGGTGCGTGTTCCGGATCAAGCAGGCTGCGCGTCCAGTAGCCGCCAGGTTGCTGTGCGCCGGACAGGGTAGCGGCCATTTTTTGATAAATGGCAATATATTCGTCGCGGTGTTTGTTGTCTTTGGGTAAGTCGGCCAGGACTTTTGCCAGGCCGGCAAATACCCAGCCGTCTCCCCGAGCCCAAAAGTCTTTGCGGCCGTTTAAACTTTTATGCGCGGGGTAAACATATTTAGCATCGCGAAAAAACAGACCGGTTTCTTCGTCGTACATAATGCTTTTGGCGTAGGTGAAGTATTCGTGTAATTTTTCCAGGTAGATTTCGTCGCCGGTCACTTGATACAGCTTTGTCATTACTGGCATTACCATGTAGAGGCCGTCGGCCCACCACCAGTAGTCAACCGCATCGGTGGCCATTTGATATTCCATGACTTCCAATGCGCGGGCGATTTTCTGTCTGTCGCCGGTAATTTGATAAAGATCAATATAGGTTTGAAAACAAATTTGCCAGTCGCCGAATAAAACATGTTCATCGGTTTCGCCGTAGCTGTATTTCCACTCCGCGCGGCTATTCGATTTGGCTCCCGTCCACTGATTGCGCTCACCCCAACGCAGGGAATAGTCAAGATAGGCTTGATTGCCGCTGACAAAGTATGCCTCCATGTTGCCGGTGTGGTAGGCCGCGTGCTCCCAGAATGCCCAACCCGGTTCCGGATTTTGGGTCTGCCAGTAATCGTTGACGCGGGTCAGCTGTTCCAACACTTCCGTTGGGGCGGGCATGGGTTGCACAGATTGATGGCTTCGCGTTGCACAACTGCTGGTGATAAAGAGAAGGGGAAGCACAGCGAACAGGTTGCGAAGGGTATTTCTATTCATGTTATTTCAGCTCTGGTGATGCCGATTTTTATGGATAAACGTTTAACCGCTAACATTAAATCATATAAATAATATTGTAAAGTCTGACAGCAGTATAAGGGACTGGCCTAAATATTGACATAAGATGAGGAGCTTTTGACACTATGAGCAGTTTTTTTAGAACTATTTTGCTAAACAGAAATGCGGTTACAAGCGCCAGAACCAGGAAAGGTGGCGGATAGCGCATCGGTATGAAGATGCATGTTGGGAGGCGGGGGATGCTTTACCTTGTCGGAGGTCATTGGCACATAAGTGCGACTACTTCGCGCCACTATCAGGCTGAAACAGGCCAAATGTATTGCCCTCGGGATCTATAAAGTAACCCTGCCAGCAGACACCCGGAACTGCAAATTTCTCCAGAGCCAACTGGCGGCCATTTTCGATTATTTTCTCTGCCACGGCATCGAAGTCATCGACCTCAACGGAACAAACATAGGCGTTCATGCCTTGTCCTGATGAAGGGATTGGCGCGGGGCGTTTGAGCAGGCCTCTGCGTATTCCGTCCGTTTCGATGGACCAATACGGAATGGGTAATTCTACCTGCTTCGTAAAACCCCAGCCAAAAACCTCCTGGTAAAATTGCACTGCAGAGGCTGGGGCGTCAGCTCGAATCTCGAAACACGCTATTCCATTCATCCTGTTCTCCGGGGCGCCAGCGCTGGTCCCGGTTCGGAGAAGCGCCAAAATATAGTATGTTATTGGCTCCGGAGCGGGCCATGGCGATGTCCAGCAAGCCATCCTCATCAAGGTCCGCGACCGCGAAACCGTACGCGACGCCCTCGCCATCGCCGAATGGTACCGGCGTAAAAGCTTCCGGACCGTCGTTGAAGTATACGATCGGTCGCGATTCGACATATCCCACGATCACATCCGTACGGTCGTTTTGATCCAGATCGGCTATGGCTATCGCGTAGGGCGTCGCCTGAGAGGCTCCGAGCCGCTCTGCCGGGGAGTAGGTCTCGTCAGCCCGGCCCCAGAGGATGGCCGGACCGGTACGTTCATCAATCACGACCAGGTCCAGCAGCTGATCCCCGTCAAGGTCCGCTGCCTTGGCACTCCGAATCTCAGCATCGGGCGGGCCAAACGGGCGACGTTCCTCAAAACCACCCTGCGCGTCGTTGAGATAGATATAGCTTTGTCCTCCGTCCCGATGGGGCACGGCCAAATCGAGAGCGCCATCGTTGTTGAAGTCAGCAGGTGTGATCGTCATTGCGCACCACCAGATCGAGATCTTCATCGCTATCCATATCGACAAGCACACCGGAGTACGAACGATCCGGTTGCTCACTGACCGGATACGCTGGTTGAAACGACCCGCTGCCATCGCCCAAGAGGACAAGGTTCCCAAGTGGCCAATGACGCCCCTTAACCAGAACGATGTCCTGGTGCCCATCGGCGTTCACATCTCCGACACTGACGTTGGCCGAGGTCGCAGCGGAGTCCTCCAGGGCGACCTGTCGCTCGAAGCTCCTCGCTCCAGGTTCCCGATGCGAGTCTGGGGAACATGCGAGAAGAAGCGCACTGGTGCACAGGCAGGTCCGGAGCATATGTGTATTCAGAGAACTATATGGCATTACGTTGTTATCCCTTTCAGATGGCGCGTATGTATTGCCGACAAAGCTTTTGCGCGGGCGGAGCAGGGTATTTGGCGTGCTGTCTGACAACATTCAAACTCGCCTGCCGTGTGGCCGCAGCGAAGCGGGGGTGGGTCGAAGAGCGGCGCATTGGTGGATCTCGCTTTCATAGAACTTGAGACTGATACGCGACGGATGAACTGCAACGTTCCTGCGAGAACATCCGTAGCGCAAACCGTCCGGCGTCGGTGTCCCGCAGGCGCAAGACCTCTTCGCGCATTTCGGCGGGTACAGTGTCTAGTGCGGGATGGACAGCACGGTATTCGGCAGGAAACAGCACCGGCGCCGCGAGTGCCGCAAAAGTCAGGTCGGCGGCGGTAAAGCGATCGCCAGCCAGAAACCAGCGCCCGTTACTCAGGCGTTCGTTCACTTGGCGAAAAACGCCCCGCACACGCTCAAGTGAGTGCTGCGCGCTTTCCGGCGTGATCTTATACGCCGTGCGGACCAGGCGGCGCGCGAGCGGAGTGATCACTGGAAGCAAGCACGCCTCAAGCCGCGGTACGCCCTGCGACCATGCCGAGCGAACCAGCTTCGCTTGCGGGAGCAACTGGGCGTAGGCCCAATGCCGCGTATGCGGGCCAAGCTCCATGTCGAAATACTCCTCAAGCCTTTCAACGTCGCGCCGCAGCGCGGCATCGCGCGGGTACAGCAGGTCGCCGCCGCAGATCGCATCCGCATGCACGAGGATATCGGTGGAATCAATGAAACGGTTGCTTTCATGTACCAGCACCGGTACGGTGCCGCCGTCGTTGCGTTTCGTCGCAAGTCGGTGAAGCAGGGGCGCGTGCGGCTCTTTCCTGTACGGCAGCGCGACCCGGTCGAGCGCCCATCGCGCCTTCTCGCAGTAGTGGCTGAGTGGGATGGTAATGAGGATGGCGGGAGCGGTGTCGCTGCTGATCATGGGTTCGGACCGGTTTATCAATCAGAAACTCCAACGCCGCCCGGCGCACGTCTTTTGTGCACGGAGTTCATCAAAGGCTTGCAGAGCTTCATCGGCTACGTGTCCTTCACCTATTTTACATACTGATCCTTTCATTGTCGCAGAGAAGCCTTCTCTGAACGCCGCTTCGATAACCCCACCGGGCATGTTTACCGAAACTTGTGAACCACATAAACCAAGCCCGAAAGAAACGGCTACTGCAGCTGTACTGCTGCTACCTGAAGCGAGCGTATATCCCGCTCCACGCTCCCAAATATCAATCTGAATCTTGTTTCTATCAATAACCTTCATAAACTGCACGTTTTTCCGATTATCAAAACTTTTCATTGTTCTCAATAACAGGGCCATATTCTATAGCCAATGCGGGCGCTAGCTCATCCACAAGGATCACGCACTGAGGATTTCCCACGCTGTCCCGATAAAACTCGAAAAATTTTCCAGGGATGTTTATAGTTTCAGCTCTAGGACTTTGAAACTTCTCAATTCCGTGACTAAATCTTACTTCGCCCATTTCGATTGAGAATAGGTGGCCGAGTTCGTGAATAGTCGCGCGGACATCTCCATCTTTAGTTTCTACTGAAAATTCTCCGAAATACTTACGCACGAAGTGCGCAGTATTGTATGTCCCGCGGAGGCGTGAAGCGACGGAGTAAACTAGAAAATAAATGCCAAATTCCATCTGGGTAACCAAAGGATCAATCATCCTACGCGATACTACTAAGATGAGAACTACTCTATCCGCGCAGTTTGTAGAACCGGACATACCAGTCACGTGCACCGCTTACTGAAACAGAGTCCATATGGCGATGGAAAGTTGGGGCAAACTTTCGATGATTCGTTCCACTGTCATCGGTAACCGTAATTAAACCACCGCCGCAGTCGTATCCGCTACAGCTTCCGCCTTCCGATGGCATGCTCCTTGGTGAAAACCATTTGATGGCACCGTTCGTGGTGTCGTGCCCCATATCAACGGCAAGGACTTCTTGGGCAATCTGGCGAGTGTCATCAGTGGCGGCCTGGCCGTGGGCGTCAGAAAAATGGTCCCGCGCCGCAGTTGCATCTCGGGTGTTGAGGCGCACCAATTGGTTGCGAACCGCCCAGGCAATAGCGCGTTGTTCAGCTTCGTTGCCGACGCCCATTTCGGAGCGGATGATTCGGGCCACGGTTTCGACGTTTGCGCTACTGTAGTGATTGCTGCGGTAATTGCTGAAGGCACCGGCACGAGTCGATATCTGAACATTGGGAGAAACCAGGCCGCTACCGGTCGCGTAAAGGTTTTCACTTTTCCGTGTGGTGGAATTGTAGCGGTACGCATAAAGAACGCTATCCAGGCGATGGCGATATGATCCGTCATCCACCATATAAGTGCCTACATGGGAATAGCCCCGCTTTCCGTCCCAGTTTCTTGTATAGCTATCTCTTGGAAATGATGATTGGGGAGGATAGGTCGCCAGGTTGAGTGAGTTCCCACTACTGTCTTCGAGGTCGGACCGAAACCCGCGAACTTCACAGTTAAAGCGGACCCCGAAATCGACCGCATCTCCCGGTGCATTGATGCTGGCCGGGTTGACGGTATGGTCGTCAATAATCGTGTCGGGCGCATCGCTGCTGGTGCAGCGGCGTCGCTGAATAAATGGTTGTGGACCGCTGGCACCGGTGCTTTGTTGCACTACGTGAGTCAGCTCATGGGCGAGTAGGTGTCTTCCATCGCTCGTTTCCGGAGAATATTGTCCAGCTCCAAACACGACATCCCGCCCTGAGGTAAAGGCGCGGGCGTGCAGGGAGTGTGCAACATTTCCAGCGTTGGAATCCGTATGAACCCGAACTTGACTGAAATCGCGACCAAACCGTGGTTCAAAAAAGCCTCGTACCGAATCGGATAACGGGCGACCCCGTCCCTTTATGTTGTTAATTTGTGCGGTAACGTTGCTGGAGACAGTGGTCGTCGCTGTCGAGTTCTTTTTCTTCAGTTGCAGCGTTTCGCCCTCCGTTTCCGGAGTTTGACGCTGTATCACATTGCCTTCATCTTCATTCGGCTGCTGTTGCAGCTCGTCCGAGCATTCAGCGCACAGCCTTTGCACCGTCGATGGTTCCGCCTTGCGTTGAATGTCCGGTGTCTCCTCCTCTTGTTGAGGTTCCGGCATTCGCATTACCCTGTCGGCAACGTGATCGGCTTCCTGTTCGTAGCTGTCGTTTGCGCCACCGACAAAGAGCTTGGCCTGCACAAGGGCGCCTGCGGCCGGATCGAAAGTTGCGGATTGATTAACACCTGGGAGTTCCGCAATTTGCCCGCTTTCCTTCTCCGGCAGTCGCCTGCCCTGATCGCCACTATCGATTAAGCTCCGCTTGTCCATAGCGATGTGCGACCAAAGTCTATTTGGCCTGGAAAGATTGGGGGCGTTTCCTTTGTGTTCGGCCTTTCGGTGGTTCGCCGGAGCTTTACTTCGCGGCTTGCGTTGAATTGTGGAAGGTTGCATTCGGCGCCTCCTCCTTGCTCACAAAGTTGTGCGCCACAAATCTGCGCAAAATGCTACGCCGGGGTTGAAAAGCGTCGTCTTTATACTCACGTAAATCCCGGAGACGACACTTGGCAATCTTGTGAATCACATCCTCTGGCAGGGCTTTGTTGTAGGGAACCTGACGGCCGGGGTCTCCAGGCTTATAGCTAATAGATATTTTTGGCAAGAATGCTTTGGTAGCCCCAGCCCGTCAAGCCTAAAGATAAAGTAGTACGTTTCGACCTCTTCC
Organism: Microbulbifer rhizosphaerae; assembly: GCF_014191725.1. Lineage (GTDB taxonomy): Bacteria > Pseudomonadota > Gammaproteobacteria > Pseudomonadales > Cellvibrionaceae > Microbulbifer > Microbulbifer rhizosphaerae. The sequence continues at coordinate 26,087 of NZ_JACHWZ010000006.1, read as the reverse complement.
TGTTCTGCCTCATCATTCGCTCCGGCTGGAGTGACCGGGCCCGTCGACCCAGTAGCGCCGGCATACCTCAATAAAATCCTGGGCTACCGGGCTCAAATCCCGGTCCTTGCGATAAAACAAACCCACCTGGCGTTCGATACGGGCAAAGTCGAATTCATTCAGCGCGCGGAAATGCTGGATGTGCGACAACTGCCGTGTCACTTCCGTGCTGATGTAGCCCACGGCCAGTCCCCGGTCGATAAGATTCAGGCGCACGTTCAGGCTGCTGATCTGCCAGATCATCCGGAAGTTATCGCGCAGCTTTTCCTGGTAGGGCCTTTGGTCCGGCTCGTCCAGCGAAGACACCACAAGGGGGATACGTTGCAGCTCCTTGGCGGTCATCTCGGCGCGGTGGAGCGGGTGCTTCGGGCTGATCATCAGCAGTCGGTGTTCGTTGTACAGCGGGGCGCTACTGAAGCGGTCCATCCGTGTCTGGAAGGGTCCGAGCCCCAGTTCAACCTCGCCGCTCATCACCGCCTGCACGATGGCACGCGAGGGTTGTTCGACCAGCCGCAGCCGGGCCTCCGGCCAGCGGCCGATAAAGGTGTGGATCAGGTTCGCACCGGCGAATCGGTTGTTGGTGCTGTCGATGGCCACGCTCAATTGCTGGTCCAGGCCGCGCGCCAGCCGCGACAGGTCCGCCAGCACCGCCTGCTCCTGCTGCAACTGGTCGTCCACGTAGCGGTAGAGGCGGCGGCCGGCCTGGGTCAGGCGCACCGGCCGGTCGCGGATCAACAGCGGCTGGTTTAGCTTCACTTCCAGTTGCTTGACGGCCTGGCTGACCGCCGACTGGGTGAGGTGGAGTTCCTGGGCCGCGGCGCGAAAGCCACCGGAACGGGCCACAGAGTGAAAGATACGCATTTCACTGCTTTCCAGGCGCATGATAAGCCCTGCTAATCGTTCGTTTATAAAGTTTAATTAGATTAACAGCGACCCTCGCATTTTAATAGCGCCATCACAAACACAGTGTGAGGAGATTGTCATGACCGAGGAAATCAACGCAGGTTTGGAAGGCGTTGTCGTAGGTGAGACGGAACTGTCCAACGTGGAAGGCGATATCGGCCGCCTGACCTATCGCGGCGAACCCATCGAGGCTCTGGTTGGGCGGGACTTTCCCGCCGTGATCAACTGGCTGATGACCGGTGAGTGGCTGGATGCGGAGCAGTGCCGGGAACTGGACCGCTGGCTGGCTGACGAATCCGAGCTGAGCGCAGTCGAGGCCGGGGTGCTGGAACAACTGCCCCGCGACATCCACCCGATGGCGGTGCTGCAGGCCCTGGCGCCCATCGCCGACCTGACCCCGGCCCAACAACCGCCGGCCTGGCTGGACGGGCAGTGGGTGCCCGGTATGGTCCTGGCCGCCCGCATCAATGCCGCCGTCCGGATCTGGCACAACTTGAGCCAGAATGGCGACGTCTTCGCCGTACCCGCCGGCCTGGGTTTCCTGGAAAAACTGCTCTACGGCATCAATGGCGCCGCGCCCGGCGAACAGGCCCTGCAGGCCATCAACACCACCCAGATCCTGCAACTGGACCACAGCTTCAACGCCGGTACCTTCGCCGGACGGGTTATCGCCAGCACCGGCGCCAGCCTGTCCGCCAGCGTCGCCGGCAGCCTGGGCGCCCTGTCCGGCCCGCTCCACGGCGGTGCCGACGAAGCGGCGGTGATGATGGCGCGCCGGATCGGCAGCCCCGAGAAAGCCGATGAATGGGTGCGCGACGCCCTGGCCAACAAGGTCAAGATCATGGGCATGGGGCACCGCGAATACAAACGCCTCGACCCCCGCGCCGCCATCCTCAAACCCATGGCCCGCCAGTTCTGCGAAGGCACCGAATGGCAGACACTGATGGAAACCCTGGTAGCGGTTGAGGACACCTGCCAGGATGTCTTCAGTGCCAAGGGGAAGGAAATCCATGCGAACCTGGAGTTCTACAAAGGCGCCGTCTACTTGGCGCTGGGCATTCCGGAGCGATACTTCACCTCCCTGTTTGCCTGCAGCCGCGTGTTCGGCTGGATCTCACACTTCCACGAGTTCAACAGGGACCCGCGGCTGATCCGCCCCCGCGCGCTCTACGTCGGCCGTTGAGAGGGTTGTGCCGGCGCAATGCCGGCACTCCGATGGAATTTCGCCGGCGTGTCCCGCCGGCGTTATCAATCCCTATTCTGATGCCGTCCTCGCAGGCCGAGTTGGATTACTTTTCCACCGGAAAGGTTTCTGGCCCGCGAAATACTCGAGCTTCTCTCTAATTCTAACGCCAGGCTAAACAGAGCTGTTTTCGGCGCTCTTATCAGAGATTTTCACTGAATATTTTCTGATTAAATATGCAACCCCAATTGCCACTAATATGCCGAAAGAGTCTGCGGTTAGATCTGCCAGGTCGAAAGTTCGAAATGGTATGAACACTTGACTGATTTCTTCACCCAGAACAAATAGCGCAACCAGAGCTCCACCATAATAGATATTTAGCCAGCCAACAGTAAATGAGCGAAATCGGGTGGCGACAACGACAGTCAAAGTAAGTGTGCCAAAGAGGAAAAAATGTCCGATCTTGTCTCCATAGGGAATTGACCTAACGAAATCGAAAAACAGGCTGTCACTGCCACTATTGGCAAGGTAAATAATCCATAAAATAAATAGGAAAAAACTCGTAGCTATCGCAGTTGTTAATTTAGTCATAACTTTTTGCAAAATCCGGAAAATTCTTTGAGTCTTATCCCGCCCTGCGGTGTACACCGACTTACCGCGGGGCCGGGCGTGGAGCGGCGGCAGGCGGCCGCCCCGTTCGCCGTTTCTAAAGGGTTTTCATCCGGCAGGGTCCGACGCGGACTTGCCTGTGCTGCGTACCGAGAAGGCGTACCAGTCCAGTCTTCGGGTCACCAGCATGACTGCCGCCAGGGCCGCGAACAACAGCAAAGCGCCCAACAACAATGCATAGTCTTCCGCCATCAGGATGCCGTAGATCAGCCCGAGCACCAGCAGCAGGCTGCCGGCAAATCCCCAGCCGGCCCGGGCCGATCGCAGCACCGCCATCAGGTAGACGCCGATCAGGCCGCAGCAGGCCAATGCCGCCGACAGGTAGGCCAATACGAAGTCGATATGCTCGCTGAGGGCCACCAGCAGCAGGTAAAACATGGCCAGTGCCAGCCCAACCAGCAGGTACTGCATGGCGTGCAGCGGATAGCGACGCAGCACCTCGAACAGGAAGAAGGCGGCGAAGGTGAGGCCGACAATCAGAAAGCTGTATTTCAGGGCTCTTTCGCTGGATAACAGGCCGGTGACCGGCTGCACCAGCCGCACCCCCATGGCCTGGCCGGCGTCGTCGCAGACCCGGCCGTTGCGGGCGCAATGGATGGCGCTGGCGGCGGCAAGGCTGTTGGTGCGCCACTGGCTGGTAAAGCCTTCGGCACTGATCTCCCGGTCCACCGGCAGCACCAGTCCTTCAAAGCTGGGATGGGGCCAGTCGGCGCGCAGTCCCAGGCGGGTCTCCTTGGCCAGGGGCAACAGCGCCAGGGAGTCGGTGCCGTTCAAATTGAGCCGCACCTTGACGGTAAAGGCGCCGGTCAGGTCCGCCGGCAACTGCACCGCTATCACGGAGTCTCCCAGCGCCTGCGGTAGTTGTTCGGTTTCCACCAGCGGCAGGGGCGTGTCGTTGACCAGAATCTGGGGCCGTTCCACCAGGCCTCGCAGGTCACTGATGCGCATGATCAGCAGGGGCGGCCGGGACGATACCACCTGTTCCGGCTCGTCCACCGCCTGCCAATTGGCGGGAAACACGGCTTCCAGAGTGAGCAGGCTGCGGTAGACCGGGGTGCCGTAGATGCCCCGGTAGCGCATTTCGGTCTGCAACTGGCCCTCCACGCTGAGCGTGTCGGGAATCTGGCTTTCCAGCACCGAGCGCTGTTCCACCGTCGCGCAGCGCTCCTGGCGCCGGCAGTCTCCGCGCTCCACCAATTGTTCGCGCACCCGGGGCACCACCACCAGGGGGCCACTGAGGGTCTGTACGCCGCTGACCTGCCGGGCGATCTGGTATTTCACCTGCCGGGCCTCGTTGCTGCGCTCGGCAACCTTGCCCTGGATCATCAACAGGGGCACCACCAGCAATAGCATTAGCCCGGCGATGGTGAGTAGTTTAAAAAACAGTGTCTGACGCATGGGGTTCCTCTCCCTTCTTCTAACGGGTTGTTCGCGAGGTCCCAGCATGGCGGGTCGGTTTGGGGGTTTTATGGGGATTGTGTGGGGAAGTGGTGGATAGTCGGGGAAACTATTAACTCAAGTTTCGGGGTTCAGTTCGAGGAGCTGGAGCGGGGTGGGCCTTTCTGGGACACGGGCTAGGCGCCCCCCCTAAATACGTCCCGCGAGGTCCCTCTCGCAGACAAAACGGCAGGACAGCCGTTTTGGACGCCGAAGGCGCCCGAAGGGCGAGGGCCATGGATGGCCCGAGTCACAGTCCCAGAAAGGCCCACCCCGCTCCAGCTTGTGCCACCGGCAGGCATCTCGAACTCCGAAACTTGAGTTGAATATTAACCCGCCGGCAGAACCAGACTGGCGCACACACCGTCACCGGTGTTTCTCACTGTCAGGTGCCCCCCATGGAGAGTGGCGATTTCCCGCACCATGGCCAGGCCCAGGCCGGAGCTTTTTTCCCGGCCCGGGGCGGGCAGGGAATAGAAGCGTTCACTGACCCGCGCCAGGGCGTAGTTGGGAATAGTCGGGCCCCGGTTGGTTACCGCCAGGCGTTGTTCCCCGCCGGCATCAGTGACGGTGACACTCAAGGTAGAGCCCGGTTCGGCAAAACGCAGGGCATTGTCGAGCAGGTTGAACAGGGCCAATTGCAGGGTTTCCGGTTCCACCCACAGGGTTTCCTCCTGCGGCCCCTGTACGCTGAGGTTTTTTTCAGCGAGCAGTGGATAGCGGCTTTGCTGCCAGTCCGCCAGCAGGGGGGCCAAGGCCAGCCGCCTGCGGGCGGGCAGGCTTTCCAGCTTTTCCAGCCGGGCCATGGCCAGCAGCCGGTCGAGCAGTTCACTCAGGCGCTGGCTTTCATGGATCACGTTATCGGTGAGGCGGTGCAGGGCAGGGTCCGTCACTTCCTCGGCGAGGATTTCCCCCGCACCACGAATCGCCGCCAGCGGGCTCTTCATTTCGTGGGTGAGCAGGCTGACGTTATCTTCCAGCCGCGCCCGCTCTTCCAGGCGACGGCGCATAGCGGTGACCGCTTCGGCCAGATCGCTGATTTCATCGCGGCCCCGCAAGCGCGGCGGCGCCGGTCGCTCGCCCTCCGCCACGGCCTGGGCATAGTGACGCAGCTGTTGCAGGCGACGGGTCAGCCACCAGGCCAGCAACATCCCCACCAGCAAACAGGCGCCCAGCACCAGCCCCCCATAAAGGGTCAGTTGTCGCTCCGCCCGGTCCACAAAGGGCTGGATGGAGCGCCCCGGTTTACCCAGGCTGACCACTCCGATCAGGCTTCCTTCATGTCGGATCGGGGCGGCCACGTACATCACCGAGGTGCCGGGATCACCCGGATCGGTGCGGGTGGTCCGCGCGCCGTAGCGGCCCTGCAGGGTCAGGTATACGTCGTTCCAGCGGGAAAAGTCCATGCCCTCGTCCCGCCCTCGGGAGTCGAACAACACCGTGCCGGTGGGGCCGGTGACATAGACGTGGGTATGGATGGCCGCCTTTTTCAGGCCCCAGATATCCGCATCCAGGTCGCGGCCGGCGTAACGGTTCAGGGCGGCGCGCAGCTCGGATGTGATCACCACCTGGCCTTGTCGGGTATCGCTGGCGATGATTTCTGCCAGCAGGTTGGCGGCATCCACCAGGGTTTCCTCGGCGGATTGGCGCACCAGCGGCTTGGCCTGGCCGAACACCAGATCCAGCACCAGCCAGCCCAACAGGCCGAGAATAAAAAAGTAGAACAGCAGCAACCGCCGGCCCAGTTTCATGGGGACTCCGTTTCCAGGTAGTAACCCAGGCCCCGGCGCGTGGCGATCAGGCTGTCACCACCCAGGGGGCGCAACTTGGCGCGCAGGGTTTTGATGTGGCTATCCACGCTGCGCTCGAAGCTGTCTTCGTCGTTGTCGCAGACATCCAGCAACTGCGCCCGGCTGAACACCTGCCCGGGACGCTGCACCAGCGCCGCCAGGATGCGGAACTCGGAGCGGGTCAATGCCAACGGCTGGCCGCGGAACAATATCCGCGCTCCGGTCTCGTCCAGCTCCCACGTTTTTTTGCCAGTGGGTGCTGACGGCGCGCCCTGCAGTCGCTTGAGAATGGCCCGGATCCGCGCCACCACCTCGCGGGGACTGAACGGCTTGGTGACATAGTCGTCACCGCCCAGTTCCAGCCCGAGAATGCGGTCCACCTCGTCCTGGCGCGCGGTCAGGAACAGCACCGGTACCTCGCTGAAACGGCGCAATTCCTTGAGCACCTCGAAGCCGTTCACATCCGGCAATCCCACATCCAGGACCACCAGCGAAAAATTCTCCTGTCGCAGGGCGGCCAGCGCCTGCTCGGCCAGTGTCACATGGGCGACTCCAAAGTGCTCGCGTTCCAGGGCAAACATCAAGGGCTCGGCGATACGGGGTTCGTCGTCTACGATCAGGATTTCAGGCACGGGCTGTATCTCGTCTGCAGGGGATAAAGCGCTGGTAGAGTGCGCCGCGCGCACCGGAAGGCTGAGAACCACCCGTACGGGTTTTCTCGTGTACTGCTCAAGCTTCCAAGGCTTTTTTATCCGGCGGTTTGGCTCGCCAATCAACTGGCGCACCACATTACGACGCCAGTCGGTGCCTGGCAAGATACGCGCAGCGTATCCTCCGGTCTTCGATGCCAGGAGACGCGCAATCCCGCTTGCGAAAGCACCGGGCGCCGCCCCGTGAAAGTCAGCTGTGTTGTTTGTAAAGGTTTCGGGCAGCGAACTAGAATCAAGCGATGCTCACATGATGGAGCCGTCAGTTTCAGAGGCCCGGCGTTACGACGCAGGGGGTCTGGATTGTCCGTCAGATCAAGGAAGACAAGTCTCATGCCCGAAAGTGGAATCTGCACCATTACCGTAGATGGCAAGCAACTGCTCGGAGTGCCAGGGCTGCCCCTCGTCGAGTTCCTCGCCGGCAATGGGATCGACCTGCCGCACATCTGCTACCACAAGACTCTCGGTGCCTTGCAAACCTGCGATACCTGCTGGGTCGAAGTGAACGGCGAGCTGCGTCGCGGTTGTACCCTTAAGGCTGAGGACGGTCTGGTGGTCGATTTGGACGGTGACAACGCGTCCAATGCCCGTCGAGAGGGGATCGACCGGATTGTGGCCCGCCACGAACTCTACTGTTCGGTGTGCGAGAACAATAATGGAGATTGCCGCGTCCACAACGTGGTCCGGCAAATGGATGTTCCCTACCAGCGTTATCCCTTTCGACCAAAACCCTACGCAATTGACGACAGCCATCCGATGTACCGTTATGACCCCGACCAGTGCATCCTCTGTGGCCGTTGTGTCGAGGCCTGCCAGAACGTGCAGGTCACCGAAACCCTCAGTATCGATTGGAAACGGGAAGATCCGAGGGTGCTCTGGGACGGTGGTGAGAAAGCCGGCGAGTCCAGCTGCGTGTCCTGTGGTCACTGCGTAACGGTTTGCCCCTGTAACGCGCTGATCGAGAAATCCATGCTCGGAGAAGCCGGGCCGCTGACCGCGATGCCCCGGTCGCTCAAGCGCCCCGCGATTGAATTTGTGAAGGAGATCGAGCATACCGTGGGATTCCACCCGATCTTTGCGTTGTCCGAGATGGACGAGGCCTGGCGCCAGTCCGAAATCAAGAAAACCAAGACTGTATGTACATTCTGTGGTGTGGGCTGCGCCTTCGAACTGTGGACCCGCGGGCGCAAGATTCTGAAAGTGCAGCCGGTGGAGGAGGCACCGGTGAACGGTATTTCCACTTGCATCAAAGGCAAATTCGGCTGGGATTTCGTCAACTCCGACGACCGCCTCACGACGCCCCTGATTCGGGAAAACGGTCGTTTCCGGGAGGCCGGGTGGGATGAGGCCTACGCCCTGATCGCCCGGCGTTTTACGGAGATCAGGGATCAGCATGGCCCCGATGCCATGATGTTCGTCGCTTCCAGCAAATGCACCAATGAAGAATCCTATCTGATGCAGAAGCTGGCGCGGGCCGTAATCGGTACCAACAATATCGACAACTGCTCCCGCTATTGTCAGGCCCCGGCCACTCAGGGACTCTGGCGGACCATGGGTTACGGTGGCGATGGCGGTTCGATTTCCGACCTGGAACAGGCGGAGGTGATCCTGTTTCTCGGCTCCAATACCGCCGAAAGCCATCCGGTCCTTGCCACCCGCCTTAAACAGGCCCATAAACACCGGGGCCAAAAACATATCGTCTTTGACCTGCGCCGCCATGAAATGGCGGAACGTGCCGATATTTTTCTGCGCCCCAAGCCCGGCACTGACCTGATCTGGTTGAGTGCCGTGAGCAAGTACATCCTCGACCATGGCCTGGAAGATGAAGCGTTTCTGAAAGAAAAGGTCAAACATCTCGAAGAGTACCGCAAGAGCCTGGAGCCGTTCACCATGGAATATGCGGAGGAGATGACCGGAATCGCCGCGAGCCGGTTGGAGGAGGTGGCGAGGACGCTTGCCGCTGCCGAGACTCTCTGCGCGGTCTGGGCCATGGGCGTCACCCAGCATGTCGCCGGTTCGGACACCTCCACCGCCATCGCCAACCTTCTGCTGGTGACGGGCAATTCCGCCCGTCGGGGGACCGGGGCCTATCCGATGCGGGGCCACAACAATGTTCAGGGGTGCAGTGATTTCGGGTCTATGCCCGATCGCTTCCCGGGTTATGAATTTGTCAGTGACGACGAGGTCAGGGCCCGCTACGAGGATAGTTGGGGTGTCAAGTTATCGACGAATTCGGGCTACAACAACCACACCCTGGTGGAGGGTATCCACGATGGCAAAATCAAGTCCCTGTACATCATGGGGGAGGAGATGGCCATCATGGATGCCGATGCCCACTATGTGCAGAGCGCATTCGACAAGCTTGAGTTTGTAGTCGTCCAGGATATTTTCTTCAGCCGCACCTGTGAGCATGCCGATGTGATCCTTCCCGCGGCCCCCAGTCTTGAAAAAGAAGGAACTTTCGTCAATACCGAAAGGCGCCTGCAGCGGCTCTATCAGGTGATGGAACCTCTCGGCAACAGCAAGCCGGACTGGCTGATCCAGACTGAAATAGCCCGGGCTCTGGGGGCCGACTGGGACTATCCGAGTCCCAGGGAAATCATGGAGGAGGCAGCCTCGCTGGCGCCCATGTTCGCCGGGGTGACCTACGAGAGATTGGAAGGCTACAAGTCGCTGCAATGGCCGATTGCCGCCGACGGCACAGATACGCCTCATCTGTACCTCGACGGCTTTGCCTTCCCCGACGGCAAGGCCAAGTTATATCCACTCGAGTTCACGCCTCCCAGTGAGCAGACCGATGAGGAGTTTGATCTCCATGTCAACAACGGCCGTCTGCTGGAAACCTTTCACGAAGGCAACCTGACCCACCGTTCCGCCGCCCTCCGCAGCCAGGTCCCGATGAATTTTGTCGAAGTTTCCCCGCAGTTGGCCCGGAAGCGCGGCATTCAAAGCGGCAGTCTGGTGAAGTTGATTTCACGGCATGGAGAAATCCAGGTCAGGGTATTGGTTACCGACCGGGTGGAGGGAAAGGAACTGTACATACCGGAAAATGCGACCGACAATATCCGAGCCATCAATTTATTAACCTCGGACGAGGCCGACAAAGACAGCGATACTCCCGCCTACAAGGAAATCGCAGCGAAAATGGAGGTATTGGAAGTGGACGGTGAATCGCCCCTTCCCCGGCAAAATTTCCGTTTCTGGAAGCCTACCCCCATCGAAGGGGTCCGTACCGAACTGAAGTGGCAGCGTCCGGATTATGTGCAGCCACCGAAACCTGCCCCTCACCCGGAGAAATTCTGATGGCCGAAGCAATTCATTACGAAGTTCCACCGCCCCGTGAGGGAAACACCGCCCGTCAGGAGCTGGATTGTTTGGTGGAGAATCTTCACGACCAGGGAATTCTGCGTTTTCTTAACGACTTTTTATCGACTTCACCCGAAGTTTCTCAGATCCTGATGAAAGGCCTGAACACGGAGGAAAGCCGTAATGCCGTGCAGAACCTGTTATTGATCGCTATCGCCCTGGGGCGGATTCCGCCAGAACGTTTTGCGGTATTGACCAGGGCCTTCACCGAGGGTCTGAACAAGATGGAAGAGGCCGCCGGTGACGGCAAAGCGCAGGATGCGCCCGGCCTGATGGGGTTCTACCGTCTGCTTCATGACCGCGATTTGTGGCAAGGGCTGCGCCCGATCATTGCCGGCGTAAAAGGCTTTTCGGGGCCTCTCCGCGAGCCCCCGGAAAAGCCGGTGATCAAGCGCCACGACGAGTCCGGCAATGGAAAAAAGCCTGCATGAATAATCAGTCCTGGCCCTCCATCATGAAATTGCGCTCCTGATCCCTCTTGCGTGCGCTTTACGTCGGTGGTTGAGGTGATTGTGTCGGCGGGGTGCCGACGCTCCCGTCGGTCTCCCCAAACGAATCGTCAGATGGAGATGCTCTTCGTTTGCGCCAGTAAATAACCGCCGTGGCGGCGCAGCTACTGCCTAAACCTCCGGCAAGTATCCAGGTCGTCAGCCCGGTCGCGGCACATAGCGGACACATCGTCAAGCTCCTCAATATTCATCGTGCTTGCGCCACCATTGGTAGGGTGGGGTTTGCGGAACCTCTTCCGGGCTGTCCTCCCAGAGTTCCTGGCGGCCCATTGGCGTGAGATCGAGATAAGAAAAATTGGAACCCAGGTATTCCGCGCCGCGCAGGGAGGTGTGATAGCTGCGGTAAATAGTGTCGTTATCGCGGATAAATACGCCTACACCAAACATTTCGCCGTTCTCGCGGGTCGCACCAAAATCCCTGTTGAAATCGCTACCCTCGGAGGAATACCACGGAAACTGCCAACCCATACGTTCCTTGAATGCGGCGAGCTTTGGATATGGGGCGAGGGAAACCAGAGCCAATGAGGTATCGCGCGCGTGGATATGGGCGATATGCCCCATGTTATCGACCATCATCGAGCAGCCGGTGCAGGGCGATTCGGCAAACATAAAATGGTAGACAATCAGCTGCTTGCGCCCTTCAAATAAGTCCAGCAAGCTGACTTTGCCCTCGGGGCCGGTAAAACTGTAAGTCTTGCTGATCTCTGTCATCGGCAAGCGGCGGCGTTCGGCGTTTAATGCATCCCGGAGCCGGGTGTGCTCCTTTTCCTTGATTCGAAAAGCATCCAGTGCGCTTTGCCATTCCTGTTCATTAACTATCCGGTTCATATCGATCTCCGTTTGTAGTGTTGGAGGGCAGTATGGTTCTTCGCGCCCTTGCGCGCGATGCGGTCAAATGACGTGGAGAGGGTGGTTTTGTGCCATATCCGCGCGTATGATCTTTCGAAGTGAAAGACACAGAGAGGCATGCGACGGTGAAGAATGTCTACATCCTGATTTATGAAGATGTTGTGCTCTCCTCGGCGGCAGCGCCCCTGGATATATTCATGCGCACCAACGACATCCTCACGCAGATGGGGCGGGCGGCGGCTTTTGAGATCTCCCTGGTTGCCCAGCAGGCCAGCGAGATTCAGCTCGGCAGTCCCGCGTCATTCGCTTGCCAGCGCAGCCTGGAAGAGGTGCCGCCAAGGTCCGATGGGCATAATCAGAACCTGATTCTCGTTCCCGCTTTCGGGGGCGAATGGGATCTGTTACGGAGAAAAAGCAGCGCGGCGATTGCATGGCTAAAACGGCACTATGAGGCGGGAACGGAAGTCGCGAGCTTGTGCAAGGGCAGCTACTTCCTGGCGGAGACCGGATTGCTCGAAGGTAAAGCCTGCACTTCGCACTGGGCCGTTATCGACGATATGCGCCAGCGCTTCCCGAAAGTGGATCTGCAACCGGATTCCGTACTCACCGATCAAAACGGTATCTATACCGGTGGCGGTGCATTTTCGTCGTTGAATTTGATTTTGTATCTCGTTGAGAAATTCTGCGGGCACGATGTGGGAGTGCAGGTCGCCAAGAACTTCTCCATCCATCGCGATCATATGAGCCAAGCGCATTTTTCCGTATTCAGTGGCCTGAACCGACACGGTGACAAGGCAATCCTGAATGCACAGCATTTTATTGAAGAACACTACGGAGAGGATATCAGCATCGAGCAGGTTGCCTCGCATGTGAATATGAGCAAACGCAATTTTATCCGCCGCTTCAAGCAGGCGGTTCAGGTTACGCCGATTGAATATATTCAGCGTGTGAAGATCGAAGCCGCCAAGAAAGCGCTGGAAAGCGGCAAGAAAAATATCCAGGCCTTGACCTACGAAGTTGGCTACAACGATAGTAAAACCTTTCGTAGCACTTTTAAACGCCTTACCGGAGTTACACCGCAGGACTATCGCAACAAGTACGGACGTTTGTAAGGGCTGTAGGGGAGGGCAGGTGAAGCCAGTGATCTATAAGTTGCGAGGTTGAAATACAAAATCCTGTGGAATTTATAGCCCGCACATAGCGGGCATAGTGCTCAAGAATCTCTCAACAACGACTTCGTCACTCCGAAGTGATCATCGCTTCGAGGGCAGAGAGGCGCCAGGCCGGGCCTCGAACTTCGGCACGGTTTGGTTTTCCAGCCGCTCGCCTTGCTTATCCCATACCACGATCTCCACCGGGAACGCCTCGCTCCGGGTCATGGCATCGACCTTGGCGATGATCATCTCGCCGGCGCCGTCCACTTTCGGGTTCCACACGAACACACCGACATTGCCGTACCACACCGCGGGCACATCGGCCTCCAGGCGCAGGTCGGGACAGATCACATAGCCTCGGTCCTCCAATACACGCAGAGCGCCCACCGGCGCGGCCTTGATCACCGGGGGCGTATTTTCTTTGCTGTACGCAGGGCAGATCCGGGCTGCGCGCTTGATGGCGTATTCGTACACTTCGCGGTCCGATTGCGCCAGAGCGGTGGCACTCAGGCCCAAAGCCAGCGCGGCGACGCCGAAGATGATCTTGAGGATATGGGGCATGGGGTTGACTCCTGTTCCATAGAGATTAAGACGTGGCCAAGGATAGCGGTTCTTGGAGAGAGATTTTTTAGACGGCCACTGGACGGCCGTTCATGGAATACCGACGGTATCGCAGATATGGTGTGACTCCGTTGTGTTTTGCCGGGGCGCTGAAACAGAAGGGCTAGTGCCTGATTGGACGGCCAGATTAGGCGATGCCATGTTTACGTTCCCATGGCTCAACGTCTCCCGGGTACACTTCCATCAGCGGGTGGGCTTCGGGGAATTCCGTCTTACGCCACATTTGGAACGTCTCGGGGCTTCGGGTGCGAAGCTTCTCCATTAGATGATTCCATTCGTACTCCAGTTGTCCGGATGTAACCGGAAGGGTGAGGTGCTTGCGAACGATCCGGAACTTGCTCCTATCGAAATGATAGCCGCGCGCCATCGCCTCTGAACAAATCCCGCTCAAATAGAGCGACATTGCTGTGAGTGGTGCACGGTGGTTTCTGAATCGGTCGAGTTGCGGGTGGTTGCGATATCCCCGAGTTTCGCCTCTGAGAACGGCTTGTGCCAAGAGGGCTTCCCGCCACAGCGCTACCAGTCCCTGGCGGTCCAGATATTTCGGGTGCAATGACCACAGTCGCATAGCGGTTAGCTGTTGGTCTCATCCATGGCTCCCGAACGCAGCGAGTAGGAACTCGAATGGAAGCGTTGGTTGGGGTACTTGTTCGGATTGCTGTTCATATGGAACCTCAACAAGGTTTCTTCATATAGCTCGGGGGCTGAGCCACATCCCGTAGATCCGCTGTCTCCCGAGCTGTTCGTTGTACTCCTGCCGCTGCCAATCTTGAAGCCGGAACGGTTTTCGTCCGCCGGCATGCCATGCCGCCGGACGTCCATGCAGCAGTTTTGGCAATCGTTTGGGAAAATAACTCCGCTCCCATTTCAAAAGCATAAACAGCGGTAGCTGCTTATGCTCCTGATGTTTACTTGCGATAGCTGTCCAAAACCATGCCCGCTTCGCCAATGCCATCTGCGACAAAGCGCGCGAGATTACGTGCCCCATTCTCCTGGAAATGTGTGCCGTCGATCGAGCCGTCAGCACGCACAAAAAAGAAGTCCTCTGGCGTCGGTGACGGACAAATCGCCGTTAAGTGGTCCACTGTTTTTCGATTCAAATCGATCAGGGGTATACCTTCGGCAGATGCAAGCTCCCGCATTGCTTGCGCCCACCGGCCGGTGCCGTTTCCACCAGTACAATACGCGGAATTTCTGGGTGTTGGCGTAACGAAGCCCAGATTGATTCCTCGCGCACGGGCACCGCTTATGTATTGCGACAAGTAGGATTTAAAATCGGTATCCGGATCCAAATAGTAGGGAATAGTTTGTCCATTGATGGTATAGGTTGCGGTTCTGTGGCCGTCATTGGTGCCAAACTGTACCAGCAAATAATCGCCTGCATTGGCCTCTGCCCAAATGGCATCGAGGCGTCCCTCGTCAATAAAACGACGTGCGGTACGCCCTCCAACTGCGTGGTTATAAACATTGACATTGGCGTTATACTGCTCCGGCAACATTTGACCCCAGCCTGCCATATCATTAGGGCTTGAGGTGTCGGTATAACTTGAAACGATGGAATCACCTGCCAGGAAAACATTTACCGGGGTTGAGGTATCAACTTTCAGGTGTTGGGCCAAAGGAATATTCAGGTCGCGGAGACCTTGCACCACGAGACCAGCAATATCATAGGCTCCACTTGTGTCGAAATGGGTATGGTCGTTACAGAAGAACGCGCCGACCGCTCCGCCAGTGCTTTCCGATACATCACCACCACCCGGAATCGGGCAGAAACCCCGCTCGTTATACAGCTGAATACTGCGTTGGTGTAGATCGATGACGGGTACACCAAGACTTGCACCTAAATTAATGGTTTCTGATAAAAATCCGCGTGTTGCCACAGCGGTACTGCCAGAACAACGGATCGCTGATACAGGTGTGATAAATATCGGCGTTGCGCCTCTTGCTCGAGCCGCTTCGGCCATCATTTGATAAGCCTCCATGAAGGCATTGGAACCGACGTGTCGCGGACAGGTGCTGGAACCATCATTAATACCAAACTGAATGAATAAATAGTCACCGTTTTTCATGCCGGACAGCGTGGTTTGCCAGCGGTTTTGCAAGATCGGATTCCCACTGGAGTCGGTATTTAAAATACACTCCCCATCACTGCCAAAACTGGATTGCACGTCGTAAAGCCAGGTGCGAACACTACGCCCACCGACTGCCAGGTTTTGCACGCTGACATTGCCGTTAAAGTAACTTGCAAAGTCGCGGCCCCACCCGTGTGGACAGGATGACCCACCATTCGTCACGGTAGAGTCGCCAGCCATCCAGAGGGTAATGGCGTCGCTGCTTCCACACTCATTGGCACTGATGCCGCTGTTCCCGGTGATGCTCAAGGAGTCAATATTACCCAGACCATCGGCAGTGGTGGCTTGCAGGCGGATCGTGTGCGTGCCCTGCTCAAGCCACAGTTCAATCGTCTCGCTGTTCGCCCAGGTTGTCCAGCCATTGGTCACCGCAAACGCCACACCGTAAAACTGCGTCTGGCCGTCAATCAGTACATCGCCAGGGCGTCCATTTGCGCCGCCATTGGCATAGCGCCACTGCAAACTGTAGGTGCCCGCCTGGCTGACCTCGATTTGCCAGTTGACCCCAGTGCCTGTGGCGTTGTCGGTGTTGGCAAAACCCGTGCCGGTAAAGCCGTCATTGTTATTGTCGACCGAGCCGTCAACACGGCAGAAGCCGGTGGTGTTTTCCTCAATGACGATTTCCGTAGCCTGGCTGCTCTCGACTGTCAGCGAAAAGTCTTGCGTGCTTTGAGCGCCGCAGCTGTTGGTGTAGGTCGCCGTCGCGGTGCAGGAAGAGTTGGGGGATACCGTCTGCTCCCGCGAAGAACCTGAGGTGCCGCAGCCGTTCCAACTCCAGGAGCCCGAAGTCGGATGCGGGCCGAGCTCCACGGTGCTGCCGGCTGAGAGGGTCAAACTGGAGGTTTCTTGCCAGTTGCCGCCATCCACACTCGCGTAAGGTGTTATCGCCGTTGGAGCGCATCCGCCGCTTGAGGATGAACTGCTTGACGAGGAGCTGGAACTAGACGAACTGGAACTCGACGAACTGGAATCCGTTCCCCCGTCACCCCTTACCGTCACGCTCGCCGCCGGTACGTTGCCCGGTGTCGCGGTGAATCCAAAGGAAGTCGAACCACCCGGTGCGATCTCGGCGTTCCAGCCTGCCGCCCCAATCGCAAAGTGTTCACCGTCGCTGGATTGCACCTCGCCGTTCCAGATGCTGCCGATTTCAACGGGCATGTCGAACTCGGCCGTCCAGTTCGATAGCGTGGTGGTGCCATCGTTGGTAACAGTGACCTCGGCCTGAAAACCCGAGCCCCAATCGTTGGTGATGGTCATGGAACCCTGGGCACCGTATACCGTCTGCCACGCAAGGCATAGAAGTACTGCAGCCAAGCTGCGCTTGATGTTTATCATGATAAACTCTCCACTAGTGGGCCATGTGCCCGGTTCGCTTTCGCCTAAGTTCACGTTATGGATTGCGCAAGTAATCAGTAATGCCAATATTTTGTTGGCGAACTTCACTAACGATCATTTGCGAAAACAGTTCCGCTCCCATTTCATTAGAGTGAGTCCTATCGTTATCGACAAAATAGGCCTGTGCCGCGGAGCGGCCGATACGTTCCGCCCATTCACTGGAAAGCTTCATCAGGTCGATCAAGGGGACGTTTTGTGCGTTTGCCACGCCGATAAGTTCGTTGCGGATGTTCAGGTCACCCCAGATATGCTGCGCGGATAATGGGTCGCCAGTGTTGCGTATCATCGGGGTTATCAGTATCGGATTTGCGCCTTTGCTGCGAATGGCGGTCACCATATTCGTGATCCTCGACCGATAGAGCGATGCGGAAGTGGTTTTATCGTTATGGCCCAGTTGGATCATCACCCAATCACCGGATTTCAACCGGGCATTAATCCTGTTCCACAAGCCGCCCCCGTCGGTCCTGAATGCCGCGGTGCCTTCACCGGAATCCGCGTAATTGGAAATGGATATGTCATTTCCAAAATAAGCCGGGATAAACTGGCCCCATCCGGTATATCGGGATTCGGCCGGCGCCCACAGTTGGGGTAGCTGATCGGCGACGGTCGAATCCCCGGCAATAAATAACGTTCTCGGGCTGGTCACCGGGCTGGCGCTTAATGCAGTCAAGGCTCCGGTACCCTTGGTAATGCGCAGATTCAATCCCGATGTACCATGGTCCGACTGGTAGGGTTCGCCTTCTGGATCACGGACATCCACCAGAAAATCCACGCAACGGTCGGCGGAAGCGCTTTGTTGGGGGGAAGTAAACATTCGCCGCCTGGATTCGGCGAAGACTTCGAGGTCACCACTGTATCCGGCATCAAACCTCATGGCCACACGGTAGCTGCCTACACCGCCGCCCAGGAGGCATACAGCCGGATCGCCGCTGCAGGATAACAGCGAATCACCATCTCCATTCATATCGCTACATGAATCCGGGACAGCATTACACGCCCCGGGATTTAAGCCACTACCGACAATCGACAGGGAATCGACGTTGGGCAAACCATCCGCGGTTTGCGGCACCAGACGTATGGTGTTCTCACCTACCTGCAGCTCAACGGTAATGCTTTCATTGGCCCAGCTTGTCCACGAATCGGTTGAATTAAAATTGACGGTGCCTGCTACGGAACCATTTACCTCGATGCTGGCCGGGCGATTACTGGCAGACGCAAATCGAACATCCAACGTCGCGCTGGTCGCGTGGTCCGCATCCACACTGTAATCCACGCTCGCACCGAGTGAATTGTCGGCATTGGCAAATCCACTGCCGGTAAAACCGGCATGGTTGTTGTCTATCGTGCCGTCCACACCGCAGAAGCCGGTAGTATTTTCCTCTATTAGGGTTTCCGTGCTTCCGCCGCTCTCCACTGTCACGGGGAAATTCAGAGTGCTTTGGGCGCCACAGCTGTTGATATAGGTTGCCGTCGCCGTGCACGAGGAGACCAGGGACACAGTTTGCTCCCGCAGGGAACCGGACGTGCCGCAGCCGCTCCAGCTCCAGGAGCCGGAAACCGGGTGAGGACCGAATTGCAAGGTACTGCCGGCGGAGATGGTAACCTCGGCAGTCTGCTGCCAATCGCCGCCGTCCACACGGAGATATGGTGTGATCGCCGTCGGGGTACACCCGCCGCTCGACGAACTACCGCTGGAAGTGGACGACGAACTGGAAGACGTGCTGCTCGATGATGAATTGGAGCCGGCTCCACCGTCGCCGCTGACGGTTACACTTGCTGCCGAGAGGTTGCCCGGTGTCGCGGTGAACCCAAAGATAGTGGAATCGCCCGGCGCGATGTCGGCATTCCAGCCCGTTGGCCCAATCACGAAGTGTCCGCCGCTGCTGGATTGCAGCTCGCCGTTCCAGATGCTGCCGATTTCAACGGCCATGTCGAACTCGGCTGTCCAGTTGGATAGGGTGGTAGTACCGTCGTTGGTGACGGTCACCTCGGCCTGGAATCCCGAGCCCCAGTCATTGACGATTGTCATGGAACCCTGCGCAGCGAAAGCCGGTGAAAATACGAGGTACAACAGTACCGGCAACAGGTATGTTTTTGTGCTGGTCATTTGATAATCCCTCGCTTCAGAGCGGCTCGAGCAGTGTGCAGAGGCACCTTCTGAACCCGCCGTAACTTGTTAACTTCCGTATTGATACTGCGGCCGTTGTCTCCGCATGGAGGCGCGTTGGCCGATAAATGCCTCTGAAAAACACCGCGCTGGGGTCCGGCAGTACCCGGCATCCCAATCCACTACTCTTACGTTCTGGTGGCCGCGTTCAATCAACCGCCGCCACCATTCGCTACCCTGTAAAACCGTTTCCAGGAAATCCTCTTTTAGATTTCTCTGTCAGCGCCTTAGCCACCCAGTGAGGTCCGGAACAGGACCGCTTGCAGCACAGAGATAATGCCCGTAAGACACAGGTGAGAGGGGAAAAAGAAAAGCAAGATGGGAAATAGTGATCGCTGAATTGTGACGGATATCACTTTCCGAGTGCGGCTGTGAAATGTGGATATTTGGCAGCAGTTCCATCCTGCGGAGGCCGCCACCTGACTTCTCTGTCATCGCTCTCAATCATCTCTTTTTATATTCTCACCCTGGAGGTAGGGCAAAGCTGTTATTTATAATATAAATTGAATGGTATTGTCTGCGATAGGGGCATAATGCTGTCGTCCAACTTTGATCCGGAACAAATATTTTTACCAGGTTTAGAGGCAGATGACACAATCTTTTACTTATTGGAGCTGACTGCGGGGCAAAGCTTACCTTCAGACCGGGGAAGAACCGCGCAGGTGTCGCAAGATTCATTGTTTCGGGGCGCCAGTGGAAAAATCAAGTCATCGCCTGGGGGGCACAGAGGTAGGAACCGAATGGCACTACGCTAAGTGATCTTATTGCTATCCTTTACATTGATCAGTCGAAATCCATTGGCCTTCAAAACATTACTGTTGACAACGGCGCCGAGTTTCATCAGTACAAAGTTATTGAGTCTCATTTCTCTGTTAAGTTTTACTTCGCCAACCCCTACCACTCATGGGAGCGAGGAAGCAATGAAAACGCTAATGGCTTGATCCGTCTGTACATCCTAAAGGGCGATTCGAT
This sequence comes from Microbulbifer rhizosphaerae, assembly GCF_014191725.1. Taxonomy (GTDB): domain Bacteria; phylum Pseudomonadota; class Gammaproteobacteria; order Pseudomonadales; family Cellvibrionaceae; genus Microbulbifer; species Microbulbifer rhizosphaerae. The sequence goes on along the minus strand of NZ_JACHWZ010000006.1, from coordinate 6,194 downwards.
GGAAAATCTAACCCAGAAGCAGTGCGACCATATCATTTATTCGTTAGATTTTATCAGCCTCGAACGTTGTTAATTCTGCAGCGAATATGCATTCCTTTTTACTATACAACCAGTAAGAAAGTCCGACACTAAGCATTGTCAACAAAGAACCACCAATTACTGTTAAATATAACGGTTTCTGATTACAGTTTTCGCCACCGCAACCGCCATATAGGAGAATAAAGGCGGTAGCAAGACAAGAAAAAGTGTGCACCATCAAGACAGACATGAAAAAATCTTTCTGAAGCCTAATTTTCTCATGGATTATATTAAAAAATGTAAATGCGACCGGCCATAGAACGGTCATTATCAATGCAGGAATTTCCTTCTCGAATACAAATTCGATTATACGCTGTGATTGCTGGCCATTAAAAATGTAATAGATGTCACCCAAAAGCAAGTACGATACATTTCGAAATAATAAGATCATAGCCAATATTATAAGAATAACTCGAAGATAGATTGGCTTTAAAATAGTTTTCAAAATCGCTTCAATATCCATGCTTGATCTCCTTGATTAAAATCTAACACCTCAAACACCGAACGCAGCTTAGCTGCGTCCGAGTGATTTGACTTGTTGCATGATACACTATGCAGTCACTAACTCTGATTCAGGGGCATCTTTTGCCATATCAAAGTTCCACTCTTTTCGAGCGGCATTGATAATTACACCAATTACAAATCGAATTGCTACATACTCTGCTGATTCTGGAATGTAAGGAATGTCGATTTTTTCATTAGCAAGGATCGAAAGCCTATTGATTAGTCGTGTAGCTTCACTTTCATCGATTCTCTTATCCAAACTTCTGGCTAAATCATAAATTTCGTTAGGAATATTGTCGTAGAGAAATGTGTCTACCTTTAATACGACTTTGATTAGAATTTTTTCTTCTGTAGTTTCTCCAATAAGAGGGGCATTTACTTTGTCATTTAGTCGAATAGCTAATTCTCTTATTTCTTCCTCTGTCATTTTTTGCCGCTTTTCAGGTGGCGCGAAGTAATCGTCTAGAAGTTGTTTGAATTGAGTTTCAGTTAGTTCGTTTATTGTTGCGATAATATATTCCTTTGGTAGGTTGGTTGAAAAATCATAACGAGGCTATAGAAAAACTCCGGCCTTTTGTTCTGGTTATATTTCGTCCAGAAGATCGCGCTCCTACGTAAATTTTGGACCTGTTTTGTATGGCAAAAAGCATTTCAGAGCGCTCTCCGCAAGAAAAATTTTCCACTTCAAGAAGTGCTCGAGTTTTTCTACAGCCTGAACGCCCGGCTCACCAGCGCCCGAACCGGAGCGGTTTTTGTGTTAAAGTGTAGAACAGCGAAACCACAAAAACCGCGTAGGTTTGAGCGTCTGCGTGGAGCCGTTTGTTAGCTGATTATATTGAGCTCAAAATGGAGTAACCGATTTTACTGTGCAGCTCTGCCCATAATTAGATATCCCTATCACTTGTTTGCAAAACCTCCAAGATCCGGTTGTAATATCTCTAATGCCTACAATAGTTGTGCAATCTCTGGATCTAGAGTTTTGATATTTAATTTTTTGTAAGCCCAAAATTCTCGAAGCAGAACACTGTTGAATAGCTTTCTGCGCTAGAGCTGACTTCTGAGGGTCATTTAAATACTGATTGATAATCCCTCCAATAGTAGCTGCATTCGAGTGACTAACTCTAGGAGATGTACGACTATGAGTCGCAGCAAAGGTGCAACCATCCATATTTGCGGTAAACATAAAATTAGCGTCTGATCCTAACTGTAGTGAAGTTGCAAAATCTGGTTTATATGGTAGCCAATAGGCTTTCAGTTTTTCAGTGTCCGACGTACTTTTTAATTCGCAGGGAGTGTTGTCTATCACTGACTCAACTGAATTGGATGTGTAATCGCTGGTATTAATATCGAAATGTACAGTCTGTGTATCAAAAGTCGCGTCAGGAAAGATTGAAATCAACAGGGGATGAAACTGAAGAAAATTCAACGGATGATTTCTAAAAGTTTGTGTCATATTCGGCATAATTTATTCCTTTTAATCGCATTCAAACAGAACAGTTAGCTAACATTTATAATATATAGTGATCGCAGAGGCCAATATCTCTTGCCTCATATCTCAATTGGTAATTTTAGGCAAGAATGCTTCGGAAGCCCCATCCCGTCAAGCCTGAAGGTTAAGTGGTACGTTTGTTCACTTTTGTGAATGCCCAGCTCTAGGGCATCCACCAAGTAAAAAGCTTTTCGCGCCACCTCTATTGCATCGTATCGCCATTTGCACAAAGTGCTGGTTATACATACAGCTCCATGAGCCAGAAGAACATGACTGTGCCACGCAAAGATCTTATCTGCCTAGACATCACACCCTACTACCACTGTGTCTCCCGCTATGTGCGCCGTGCCTTCCTGTGTGGGCGGGGGGAGCGTACAAGACAGAGCTTCGAGCATCGCCGCCAGTGGATTGAGGACCGGTTGCTGGCACTGGCCCAGGTGTTCGCCCTGGATGTCTGTGGATATGCGGTGATGAGCAACCACTACCATGTTGTGCTGCATGTCGATCGACAGCGGGCAGCAGGCTGGGATTTGCGCGAGCTGACTGAGCGCTGGCACCAGCTGTGCAAGGGTTCTGCGCTCTCCCAACGCTTTGTTCGCGATGAAGCCCTGGATTCCGCAGAATTAGCCCAGCTTGCGGAAGTTGCGGAGACCTGGTGCTCGAGGCTTGCGGATGTCAGCTGGTTTATGCGTATGCTGAACGAGTCCATCGCCCGGGAGGCCAACCGGGAGGACCAGTGCACCGGCCGTTTCTGGGAAGGCCGCTTCAAGTCCCAGGCGTTGCTGGACGAGCGGGCGCTGGTGGCTTGTCTGGCCTACGTGGACCTGAACCCGATTCGTGCGCAAATGGCGGAGACTCCGGAAGAATCCGCGCATACCTCGGTCAAGCGGCGCATCACAGCCGCCAAGCAAGGTGAGCAACCGCAGTCACTCTTCCCTTTCGCCGGTAATCCGCGAGAGCCCATGCCCGCGGGCATTTCCCTGCGGCTCGAGGACTACCTGGCGCTGGTAGACTGGACCGGACACGCTCTTCGCGAGGACAAACGTGGAACCAGAACTCAAGAAGCAGAACTCAAGCAGAACTCAAGAACTCAAGGAAAGAACTCAAGGACACCCACAAAAGGAACTCAAGGAGGAACTCAAGAGGGGAACTCAAGAGGGGAACTCAAGAGGGAACTCAAGGACACCCACAAAACAAAAAGACTTTCGCGCCACTGCTATTGCATCGTATCGTCATTTGCGCAAAATACTGGTTATGCATCCAGTTCAGCGAGCCAGCAGAACATGACCATGCCACGCAAAGCTCTTATCTGCCCAGACACCACACCCTACTACCACTGTGTCTCCCGCTGTGTGCGACGTGCCTTCCTGTGTGGCCGGGATGAGCGTACAGGACAGAGCTTCGAGCATCGCCGCCAGTGGATTGAGGACCGGTTGCTGGCACTGGCCCAGGTGTTCGCCCTGGATGTCTGTGGATATGCGGTGATGAGCAACCACTACCATGTTGTGCTGCATATCGATCGACAGCGGGCAGCAGGCTGGGATTTGCGCGAGCTGACTGAGCGCTGGCACCAGCTGTGTAAGGGTTCTGCGCTCTCCCAACGCTTTGTTCGCGGTGAAGCTCTGGATTCCGCAGAGCTGGCCCGGCTTGCGGAAGTTGCGGAGACCTGGCGCTCGAGGCTTGCGGATGTCAGCTGGTTTATGCGCATGCGGAATGAATCCATCGCCCGGGAGGCCAACCGGGAGGACCAGTGCACCGGCCGTTTCTGGGAAGGCCGCTTCAAGTCCCAGGCGTTGCTGGACGAGCGGGCGCTGGTGGCTTGTCTGGCCTATGTGGACCTGAACCCGATTCGTGCGCAAATGGCGGAAACTCCGGAAGAATCCGCGCATACCTCGGTCAAGCGGCGCATCGCAGCCGCCAAGCAAGGTGAGCAACCCCTGTCACTCTTCCCCTTCGCCGGTAATCCGCGAGAGCCCATGCCCGCGGGCATTCCCCTGCGGCTCGAGGACTACCTGACGCTGGTGGACTGGACCGGACGCGCTCTTCGCGAAGACAAACGTGGAGCCATTTCCGACCGTCTACCGCCCATCCTGGAGCGGTTGAAAATCGACCCGAGAAACTGGCTCTACCTGAGCCGGAATTTCGAAAGCCGCTTTAGGTCTCTGGTTGGCTCCGCCCAATCGATACGCACCGCCTGCGAACAGCTCGGTAAACGCTGGGCGCAGGGAGTTCGCGAGTGTGAGCGATTTTTCTCTCCGTCGCCCACGTCCTGATTCTTTGCCTTCCTCTTAAAAAGTACCGTCGCAGCTCAACTGCGGGGAGCTTTGACCTGAAGCGGCTGATTGGGGCTCGCTTCAACCCTATATTGCCAATAACCGTTCTGCTAACGTTCGAAAGATTTTTCAATACTAAACATCATCGGAATACCTTCCGATTTTTCTATTTATGGCTGTCCTTTTTTAGCCGGTCCTTTTTTAGCCGTCTCGAAATCAAAACCCCAGTCTTTCATTAGTGCTGAATTGAGTTTCTGTATAATTGGACTATCTTCTGCTATCAATATCTTCATGCTAATGCTTGGAATAAATAATTGTTACTCTTTCACGGGAGATTCGGTGTTCTAACGGTCGCCATCACACGCAGCGGAAGAAGCGGAGAGGCTATACCTATGTTGCGTAAATTTCCCTCATTTAGTTACCAATAACACTATAAGTACAGGGGTTTCATTTAGGCGCTGTCGAAGAACTTCACCGACGGTGAACTCTTGCGACAGGATAAGTTGATTTTTTCATAAAAATTTATCCAAAGATAAGAAATCGTTCTCTATTTCCGGTAAAATTGGAGGTGCAAACCAATGACCAATGACCAATGACCGCAAACGGAGACCGCTTGCCGTGAAGGGACGAAGTTACTTTCATTTATCCTCGCGGAATAATGTTGCCATAACCAGCGTAAAGGGCATCCAAGCCTGGTTATGTTCTATTTGATTCGCTGAATATCGGCAGTAGTTCCTTCCACTTTTATCTTATACCCGCCACCTGCGTTATAGATGAAAACGTCCGGTCGATATGAATAGGTATAATCGTACTGATAGGTGGATTGTTGCCAAACTTGGCCATTTGTTAGCGCGTATACTGTCTCGCCGTTCCAACCGTTGAATTCACCATCTATTTGTGACTCGATTACATTTGAGATAGGGTGAATAAGTACGATTTCTCGCTGACCAACGATCTGTAAATAGAACTTTCCATTTGCTTGTAAGATCTTGACCTTCGGGCAGTAAGCGTAGTAGTACCAATATTTGTATTGGCCTTGAATCCAATATGATCCATCCATGAGTTTGAACAGAACCTCATCATCAAAACCTTCGAAATCCCCATCAATCTGCGTGGTTTTGACTATTTCATAGTTGCTCATACTTACTCCCTTAAGAGACATAATATCGCTAGCAGACGACCATTTGGGACATGGCAGAAAACGGGCCGTGGTGCCTAGCTTAGTTAGGTATTGATGATATTGTGAGATATTAAATATTCAATCCCTTTCTCTGTAACTCCGAAACGCCCCAAAACATCCTTATCAATTAGGCCATCTCCTTGCGCTGTTAATAAATACCTATCGAGTGTCAACCTATGCATGCCTGTTTGGGCTACAATCGATCTTAAAAATATTCTTTCGTCGGGATTTCTTTCAAATGCCTTCGCTATGGCCTGCATAACTTCCTTTACGCCGTCAGCCACTCTGTCAGGCTTAGCCCCTTGAAATGGTTTAAAGGGATTTTCTCCGATAGGAGGTTTTTCAAATAGCGGCGAATCGAGAAGTGTTCTCAGTAGCTCATCAAGGCTATATTCAACATCTTCGTCTTTAGAGAAATCTATGTAAAGTTTTGAACTAAGAAATGTTGGGAGCTTTATTTCTGAATTCTCTCTTATTATTGGTATAATTTTATTGTTATCTATCTGTTTCATTAGTGAGGACGTCATAATCATCTTTTCATAGCCGACACCGCCCTCTCCAGCATTGGCTTTATTAACCCAATCATTGCATAAATTTTGACACTTCCGCGACTAGGCCGCAGATTTCATGGCATCGAGATAATGCAACAACTCCGATTTGACAGCACTGT
>NZ_JACHWZ010000005.1 GCF_014191725.1 Microbulbifer rhizosphaerae | reverse complement strand
GCCCCCTCGATGTGGCTCTGTGTTTAGGGTTCTTTCCAGCCTCCAAACATAACCCACGATGTCGAGGCTGGGCAGGTCAATCCATGATGTCTACAGGGTGCCGAATCTCAACTCATCAGCATCCCTTCAGCCATATTAAATCGGCGACCCCGGCGGCATCGTTTTCAAATCCCCAGCTTCAACTTTCAGATCACCATCCATAAATGCGGCTATGCGCTGCGCCTGATGGAAGTAGTGCGCGTTATAACCCTCCGGGTCCTCGCCGAACAGTTTCATCCCACCCATGGCGTGCTGAAACCTGGCCAGCTCCAAGTGAGCTTTGGCGCGCACCGATTCCGACGCGCCCTTGTCGCCCGCCAGCATCATCAACCGGTGGATATAGACGTGGTTAACACGCTGGTGAATGTCAGCCTGCAGCCCGCTGTGGCTGCCGGAATCTAGGGCCTGTTCGGTCAACTGCTCAAGCATTGTGCCGAAACTAGGGATTTCACTGCTGCGGCCGTGCTGCTGCTCCATACGCGCGGCGCGCTGCGGGTCCAGCAGTATCGCGAGTGTATGGCCCGCCGCGGCCTCACTCAGGGCCACCGCATCGAAAGCGACGCCAGTATAAGAGGGAAAGCTCTCCGCGGTGCGCGCATAACCGTAGGACTTGGGCGGCAGTAATTGGAGAACGCGCTCCGGCAGCGCCAGGAACTCCGGTGTCAGTGTCGACAGCAGTGCCTCGATTGCCTGTTGCTGCCGTTCCGCAGGCACCAGCGTGTAGCTGTTCTGCTCGGCACCGTTGTACAGATAATCGTAATCGAGGCCGCCGATCAGCTTGCCCACGGCCTCTGCCTGGTAGCGGTGGCCGTAGTAGACGGGCACCAGGGTTTCCTCCAAGGATGAGCGGGGCGCGCTTTTCGGGTTTGCCGCAGGGGAGAAGTTGTCCAGCGCAAAGCGGCGCAATTCGGTCACTCGCGCAAATTCCTGCAGGGGTTCACGGCCGTTGTCCCACAGGTGGGAGACGGCGTGGGCATTGTTGATTTCACGGGAATCCGGATCGGAGATAAAACGCAGGTTTCGCGTTCGCGCTTCGACAATAACCGCATCCAGATGCCGCTGCTCGTCTCCATTGCCATCACCGTAGCCATAGCGGATCGCCAATTTATCCCAGTCGCCGATTCCCGTGGCATAGGCATCCGCCAGGTCGAGGGAGCTCTGCTGCAAAGTCACCAGTGGCGCCGGGTAATCCATCACCGAGGCGCGCGCCTCGGTACTGGCGGCAAAGTTATGCGCAAGGCCCAGGGTATGGCCCACTTCGTGGGCGGACAGCTGGCGGATGCGCGCCAGCGCCATCGCCTTCAGCGCTTCGGTGTCGGCACCGTCACTGCCGTAGGGTTGCAGCAGCCCCTGCGCAATCAGGTAGTCCTGCCGCACCCGCAGGGACCCTAGGGTGACATTGCCCTTGATAATCTCACCGGTGCGCGGATCGGCAATGGAATAACCGTAGGACCAGCCCCGGGTGGAGCGGTGCACCCAGTTGATCACGTTGTAGCGCACATCCAGCGGGTCCGCGTCTTCCGGCAGCAGCTTTACCTGAAACGCATTTTTATAGCCGGCGCTCTCGAAAGCCTGGTTCCACCAGCTGGCGCCTTCGATCAGGGCGCTGCGCACCGGCTCGGGCACACCGGAATCCACGTAGTAGATGATCGGCTCCACCACTTCGTCACTACCGGTTTTCTTTTCCAGGCGGTGGCGGTAGATAAAGCGCTGGTCCAGCGGCTGGTCGATGGCCGTCGCATAGTCGCGGTACTCGAACGGGAAATAGCCGCTGCGGCTGTGGAAACGGCGCGGCCGGTAGTTGTCGTCGGGCAGTTCCACCAAGGAGATATGCTGGCGCAGCGAGACCAGTGTCGGCGTCGGTACCACCTCCTGCAGGTAGTTACCCGGCTCGCTGCCGGCAAAGGTCAGCTGTGCCTCGAATTCGCTGTTCCTGGGAAAGTTTTTAGTGCGCGGCAGATAGACGGCGGATTTGGACGCATCGATGCTGAAGCTGCCCTGCTCGGTGGCCTTCAGCCGTTTGGCGATACCGTGCTGGTCAGAGAGCAGGAATGGCGTGAAATCCACCAACGCGCGGTCGTCTTCCCGCACCAGCGCCTCGAAGCCCCACAATATCGACGAGGCAAAGGCCTCCTCCACCGCCCGGCGCTCCGCGTCGTTATCGGACTCAGCCCGGTACTTCAGGTTCAGCTGGTGCAGCAGCACCTTGTTCCCCACCCGCTGGAACTTTACCAGCCGGTTGTCGCCCACCTGGTTGCGATCCAGCCCCACCGGGTTGGAGCCCAGCCCCTGCGCGAGGCCGGTCAGCAGCAGGAACTCGCGATCGAAGTCCGCAATCTCCAACAGGATCCTGCCGTTATGGTCGTCCCAGTAGAAGTCGTGATATCCGGCATGCTTTTCCATGCCCGCGGTGTATTCGGTGATGGTTTTGGCTTGCGCCGCCACAGTGAGCAGCGCCAGTAATACCACAAAGATGAGCCTGCTAATCGACATTTGCTTCCCCCACTTTATTGGATTTGCTCCTTCCGGGAGCGGGTATGCGTGCAGATAGCGCTCTAGATTACCACCTTATCCCTCGATGAACCGCCCTCTCCGGAACCTCCTGCACCGGACTTTCGATAATTTTTACCCGTCACTGCATCCAATCCCGCCTCAGGGATCGTCTCAATGGCAATACAGATAACCTGGAGATGACTTCAATGTGGAAGCCACTGGCAATCTCGGGACTGATCGCCCTCAGCGCCTCGGCGCAGGCAAGAGGTATGAATCTCATTGTGGGAGATGACGAACAGTGCAACGCAGAACTGGACTATGCCGTGCGCGTTGGACCGGATTTTTTTGAAAGCCGTACGGATAGCGATGACAGCGAACTCCTGGTTCGCTACCAGTCTCCGGCACAGCTGATCGTCGCGGGCGAGACAGTGGATTTGGATGACCGCCAGCAGGAGCTGCTGAAGGATTATCGAAGCCAGCTGCACAACAGCGGGAGAGAAATCCTGCTTCTTTCACTGGAAGCCGTGGATGTGGCTCTGAACGGCCTGTCTGTCGCCGTGACAGCGCTCGCCGGGGCTGACCACCCGAACAATATCGAACTACAGCAGACATCGGACGAGATACTGCGACGCGTTGAAGAGCGGCTCAACCACGAAGGAGAGATTTATCTCCTGGGCGACCCGGATATCGACGAATTTGTCGAGCAGGCGATCACGGAAGAGCTCGAGCCCAGAATCGAGAAACTGGCCAGGGAATCCGCCGGCACCATTGCCTGGCATGCGCTAAAAGCCGCCTTTACCGGCGGCCGCAGTATCGAATACGAGGCGGAGCGGGCGGCTGAGGAGATTGAGCAGAAGGTCGAAAAGCGGGCTGAGCTGCTCGAAAAGCGTGCCGGGAACTTGTGTGAACAGCTGGAAAGTATTGATCAACTTGAGCGCGAGCTGCACCGGTCCATTCCCGCACTGGCACCTTACGATATCATGAAGACCGGTTAGATTAGTCATCGTAGGGTGCGCCGTGCGCACCAAAGAACACTGGAACCCATATCAACTCTGAATGGTGCGCAGGGCGCACCCTATGGCAGGAACCGGTGCGAAAATTACTTTGCGGTTTACTTCGTATAGATGATCAGAAGAGCTACACACTCCGGCGCAGCACACACACCTGATCCCCATAGTAGTTGTCAGAGTAGTTGCACTCAACGGAACCAGACTGCCCAGGCGCTTTTATATCTATGGATTTATTTACGACAGCTATGACGGCTTTCATTGTCCCCTCCTGTTATTTGGAACACAGGCAGAGTAGCGGGGAGTGGTTTTCAAGTTAAATGGATTTTTTCACTACGGATGATAGTCAAGAGCTATCAGATCTAAATTGCTAAACAGCTAATGCTGCTGGACTCTACTTGGGTGCCGAAAGCACTGGCGCGATATCGCGCCAGCGTTCCACTCCGCCTCATCAATTTCAGCTAAAAACTGTAGCTCAAACGCAAGTGCGCCACATTCTCGTCACCGTAGCGATTGGCGTCCGCCTCCAGGTTCAGGCTCGGACCCAGATTCAAGCCCGCCCCCAGGCCGCCGGCCAGACCGTTGGCATAGCGCCCGCCGGCGACGCCGCCCTTGAACAGGAAGTAAACGCTTCCGGAAGTCCGGTAGGTTCCAAACACGCCACCGAAGCCGCCGATATTGTCATTGGTGTATTCCGCATGCACACCCCAACCGCCATTGCCCTGATAGCCGAGATTAAAGCCGGGTCCGCTGGCGGACGGTGTTGAATCCACACCGCCCGCATGGAGGCCAGCGTAGAAGCCTTCCGGCTTGGCCAGCGCGACTGGCGATAGCATCGCGGCTGCGATAGCAGCCGCTGTGATGGATTTGAACTTCATTTACTTCTCTCCTGCTCTGATTTCTTTATTGAAATGTCAAATGTAAGTTTGGACGCGAGCCAGCTGTTCCAAAAGCTCAAAAATCGATCGAGGCCGCCCCTATGGCCCCCTCTGATCACATTGCCCCAATTTTGGCATCGTACTCATTACCTTTGCTTGGCTTTTCCAGCTCGTCATTAAAAGCTCTAGAAAATGCCCCGGTTACAGCCCCATTTGCAAACTTCCCTCCAGAAATTTCCGAAGCCGTACCACCGACTATTGCTGCGGCAACCACCCGCGCCGCGCTGAAGCCTGCGTTACCTCATTCCAGTACACACTGGTATAGGATATCGTGAACTGTCCGGTTGTATTACCACTGGGGCCAGAAACACTGGCTTGCACAAATACAGAGGCCAGCAGCAAAAGGACCCCAAGAATTACATTTGACGAACACAGCTTATAATCCCTATACCCCCCAAAACTCCAAATCTATTTATCTGTTCGCCATTTAATAAATTAGGCGGGAAAGAACAACGCGGGAGCTTAACCGCTGTTTATCTAAAAGTGAAGCGCCTCGTGATAACACGACCATTACACCACTGTCTTTCCTGCACAAGCTGTCGCGAAGGCTGAGAAAGCAAACACAATGGTGGATAAACAACCATAATTTGTAGAAGTAGCAGAAGTGACGAACATGTCTTGCTTTGCCCATCCTACGGTATCAGTTTCGTAAAGGACGGCTGACGGGCGTAGTATGGTGAAACTGGCCGAAAGGTTGGACGGAAAGATATGCCCCATAGATACGGCAGGGCCCTGTTCTGATTTTTTGTTCGCCTGCAAGCAGGCCCCTACGAGGGGCGGGTCTCCGGTCCGTGTGCTGAACGGAAATTCAACGTTCCCAGAGTACGGGTCGGCTACTCATTTGTTCCGGATAAATCTGTCGCGCCCAGCGGCCACTCCTACAGCCTAGCCGCCAGGGCCTGGGTGACGCTGAGCATCCGATTAGCAAACCCCCACTCATTATCAAACCAGATCAACACCTTAACCAGATGGCCACCAGCCACCCGCGTCTGGCTGGCATCGACAATGCCGGACCGGGAATCGTGGTTGAAATCGCAGGAAGCGAGAGGCTCTTCGGTGTAGCCGAGGATTCCGGAAAACTGGTTTTCCGCGGCGGATTTGAGCAGGGCGTTGACTTCGCCCTGAGTGACGGGTTTGCGCAGTTGCGCGGAGAGGTCGATGGCGGAAACGTTAACGGTGGGCACGCGCATGGCCTGGGCTTCGAATTTTCCGGCCAAGTGCGGAAGTATGCGCTCGATACCGCGGGCGAGACCCGTGTCCACCGGGATAATCGAGGTGACCGCGGAGCGGGTCTTTCTCAGGTCTGTGTGATGGTAGGCGTCGTTTACCGGCTGGTCGTTCATCGCCGAGTGGATGGTGGTGATTACGCCGGCTTCTATGCCGAAGGCTTCGTCCAGGGCGGAGATTACCGGTACGCTGCAGTTGGTGGTGCAGGAGGCGGCGGAAATAATTTTTTCATCGCCGGTGAGAATATTGTCGTTGACCCCGTAGATGATGGTGGCGTCCACGTCACGGCTGGCGGGCTGGGAGAAGAGTACTTTTTTTGCGCCGGCTTTTAAATGCAGTTCGGCTCGCTCCCGCTCGCTGAAGCTGCCGGTGCACTCGAGCACTATGTCCACCCGTTGGGCGGACCAGTCCAGGTCTTCGAGTTTTTTGCGGTGAGTTACCGCTATATGGTCGCCGTTAACAATAAGTGTGTCTTTTTCACAGGAGACAACACCGCTGAAACGGCCATGCACGGAATCGTATTTGGTAAGGTGGGCGATGGTAGCGCAGTCGGCCAGCTCGTTGATGGCGACGATCTGCAGACGGTCGCGGGTGCCGGATTCGTAAAGGGCGCGGAGTACGCAGCGGCCGATGCGGCCGTAGCCGTTGATGGCGAGTCTTACTGGCATTCAAGCCCTCTCCACTGGCCCCTCTCCCCCAGCCCCTCTCCCCGCAGGGGAGAGGGGAGCAGCAGAGGGGGGAGCTTTTTCAATTAACCCAGCAGTTTTTCCACTGTGGCGACAACATTTTCCGCGGTAAAGCCGAAGTACTCCATCAGCTCGCCGCCGGGGGCGGATTCGCCGAAGGTCTTCATGCCGACGATGGCGCCGTCGAAGCCGACGAATTTGTACCAGTAGTCTCCGTGCCCGGCTTCCACTGCGACGCGGGTGCGCACCGCCGCCGGCAGTACAGATTCACGGTAGGCTTCGTCCTGCTCCATAAAGGCTTCGGCGCAGGGCATGGAGACCACGCGGATTTTGCGCCCGGAGAGTTCCTCCTTGGCGGCGATAGCCAACTCCACTTCGGAGCCGGTGGCGATGAGGATCGCCTCCGGCGCGCCCTCGCAGTCGGCCAGCACATAGCCGCCGCGTTCGATCTGTTTGACCTGTGCTTCGTCGCGGCCCTGGGGCGACAGGCCCTGGCGGCTGAATATCAGTGCGCTGGGGCCGTCCTTGCGGCTCACAGCCATTTTCCAGCATACCGCGGATTCGGTGGCGTCGCAGGGGCGCCAGGTGTGCAGGTTGGGGGTCGCGCGCAGGGCGGTGAGCTGCTCCACCGGCTGGTGGGTGGGACCGTCCTCACCGAGGCCGATGGAGTCGTGGGTGTAGACGAAGATCACCCGCTGCTTCATCAGCGCGGCCATGCGCACGGCATTGCGCGCGTACTCCATAAACATCAGGAAGGTGGCACCGTAGGGTACGAAACCGCCGTGCAGGGCGATGCCGTTCATGATCGCGCTCATGCCGAATTCTCGCACGCCGTAGTAGACGTAGTTGCCGGAGGCGTCGTCGGCACTGATGCCCTTGGAACCGGACCAGATGGTGAGGTTGGAGCCGGCCAGGTCGGCGGAGCCGCCGAGGAATTCCGGCAACAGCGGGCCATAGGCGTTGAGCGTGTTCTGGCTGGCTTTGCGCGAGGCGATCTTCTCCGCGTTTTCCTGGCACTCGCGGATGTACTGGTCAGCCTTGACCGGGAAGTCCGCCGGCAGCTCGCCGCCAATGCGGCGCTCGAACTCCGCCGCCAGATCGGGAAACTCCTCCTGGTAGTCGGCGAAAATATCCTTCCACTCGTCTTCCTGGGCCTGGCCCTTGCCGCGCGCATCCCAGCCCGCGCGGATCTCCTCGGGAATTTCGAAGGGGGCGTGTTGCCAGTTGATGGTCTCCCGCACCAGGGCGATTTCGTCGTCACCCAGGGGCGCACCGTGGCACTCCTCGCGGCCCTGCTTGTTGGGGGAACCGAAGCCGATCACGGTCTTGCAGCAGATCAGGGTGGGCCTGCCGGTCTCCGCGCGGGCGTCCTCGATCGCGGCCTTGATCGCCGCGGAATCGTGGCCGTCCACCCCCGGGATCACGTGCCAGCCGTAGGCTTCGAAACGCTTCGGGGTATCGTCGGTAAACCAGCCCCGCACTTCGCCGTCGATGGAGATGCCGTTGTCGTCGTAGAAGGCGATCAGCTTGCCCAGCCCCAGGGTGCCGGCCAGGGAGCAGGCCTCGTGGGAAATACCCTCCATCAGGCAGCCGTCGCCCAGAAAGGCGTAGGTGTGGTGGTCCACCAGCTCATAGCCGGGGCGGTTGAACTGCGCCGCCAGCACCTTCTCCGCCAGCGCCATGCCCACCGCATTGGTGACGCCCTGGCCCAGCGGGCCGGTGGTGGTCTCCACCCCGGGGGCGTAACCGTACTCCGGGTGACCCGGGGTCCTGGAGTGCAGCTGGCGGAAATTCTTCAGCTCTTCCATCGGCAGGTCGTACCCGGACAGGTGCAGCAGGGAGTAGAGCAGCATGGAGCCGTGGCCGTTGGAGAGCACAAAGCGGTCGCGATCGGCCCAATCCGGGTTGGCCGGGTTGTGTTTCAGGTAGTCGTTCCACAGGACTTCGGCAATATCCGCCATACCCATGGGCGCGCCGGGGTGGCCACTCTTGGCTTTCTGGACGGCATCCATGGACAGGGCGCGAACGGCGTTGGCCAGTTCGGTGCGGGACGGGGTGCGGGAAGACATAGGACTCAACTCTCTGGGATCGGTGTGGGGCCGGATTTGTCGCGGCGACAAAAATGAGGGCGTATTTTCCCGTAATCGTCCCGCCGGCGCAAAGGCTGTCTGGCCGCTCCAACCTGCTAATCTGTCGCAAATATACCTATATCAAAAAATTTTGATATAGATCGCAGGCACTGCTAGACTGCTCGCCATGCCTCAATCCCAGCACTCCGACAGCGACGCGATCCCCCGGCTGGCGGCCCGCCTCAAGGCGGCCGGCGACCCGCTGCGCCTGGAGATACTGCGCCTGCTAAGCCAGGACTCCTACAGCGTGCTGGAGCTGTGCCGCATTTTCGACCTGCGCCAGCCGGCGCTCAGCCACCACCTGAAGGTGCTGGCCCAGGCGGGCCTGGTTAACAACCGGCGCGAGGGCAACAACCTCTTCTACCGCCGCGCCGGCGACAGCGAAACCCTGCAGCAGCTGTTCACCGGCCTGGACCGGCTGCCGCTGTCCGCGGAGCGGGGGGAGGTGGTGGAAGCGGTGGCGCGGGAGCGGGCCGAGGCTTCGCGGCGCTTTTTCGCCGACTACGGCAACCGCTTTCGCGAGCAGCAGGAGCTGATCGCCGGCTACGAGGTCTACGGCCCGCAGGTGGCGCAGCTGCTGAAACCCGGCGCCGCGGCGCTGGAGGTGGGGCCGGGGGAGGGGGAATTTCTCGCCGAACTGGCCGAGCGCTACCAGAGAGTCACCGCCCTGGATCTGTCCCCCACCATGCTGGAGCGGGCACAGCAGTTCGCCGCCGGGCGGCGACTGGACAACATCGAATTTATCTGCGGCGACACCCGCGAGGCGGCGGATCGGCCGCGGAGTGCGGACAGCGTCGTGGTAAATATGGTGCTGCACCACACGCCGGAGCCGGCACAGATCTTCCGGGACCTGCAGGCGGCGCTGAAGAGCGGCGGCCAGCTGCTGGTGGCCGAACTGCAGGACCATCGGCAGGACTGGGCCCGCGAGGCCTGCGGAGACCTGTGGCTGGGCTTTGCCCCGGAACAATTACAGGGCTGGGCGGAAGACGCCGGCCTGAAGAGCGGCCGCAGCGTATACAGCGCGCTACGCAACGGCTTCCAGATTCAAATACGGGAATTTATCAAACCATAACCCTGTAGGAGCCTGCTTGCAGGCGAATATTGCCGGCAACTCCGTAGCATTCGCCTGCAAGCAGGCTCCTACAGGCAACATCGAGCGAGATTTTTTATTTTTGCCGCAGGCAAAAACAAGGAGACTGCCACATGAGTGAATACAGACTGTTTACCTCGGAGTCCGTATCGGAGGGACACCCGGACAAGATTGCCGACCAGATATCCGACGCACTACTGGACGCCCTGCTGGCCCGCGACAAGCAGGCGCGGGTGGCCTGTGAGACCCTGGTGAAAACCGGCATCGCGGTTATCGCCGGCGAAATCTCCACCACCGCCTGGGCGGACCTGGAGGAACTGGTGCGCAAGGTGATCTGCGATATCGGCTACACCTCCTCCGATGTGGGCTTCGATGGCGCGACCTGCGGCGTGCTCAACGTGATCGGCAAGCAGTCCCTGGATATCGCCCAGGGCGTGGACCGCTCCAAGCCTGACGACCAGGGCGCCGGCGACCAGGGGCTGATGTTCGGCTTCGCCACCGACGAGACCTCCACCTTTATGCCCGCCCCCATCTACTACGCGCACCGGCTGGTGGAGCGCCAGGCGGAAGCGCGCAAGTCCGGCCTGCTGCCCTGGCTGCGCCCGGACGCCAAGAGCCAGGTGACCTTCCGCTACGACGACCAGGGCAGGCCCTGCGCCATCGACGCGGTGGTGCTGTCCACCCAGCACAATCCGGAGGTGAGCCAGGCGGACCTGCGCGAGGCGGTGATGGAGCTGATCGTGCACCACACGCTGCCCGCGGAGTGGCTGCACGCGGACACCAAATACCATATCAACCCCACCGGCAACTTCGTGATCGGCGGACCCGTGGGCGACTGCGGTCTCACCGGACGCAAGATCATCGTCGACACCTACGGCGGCATGGCCCGCCACGGCGGCGGCGCCTTCTCCGGCAAGGACCCCTCCAAGGTGGACCGCTCCGCGGCCTACGCCGGCCGCTATGTGGCCAAGAATATCGTCGCCGCCGGACTGGCCAGCCGCTGTGAAATCCAGGTCTCCTACGCCATCGGCGTGGCCGAGCCCACCTCGGTGTCCATCAACACCTTCGGCACCGGCAGGGTGAGTGAGGACAAACTGATCGAACTGGTGCGCGAGCACTTCGACCTGCGCCCCTATGCGATTTCCAAAGCACTGGACCTGCTGCACCCGATGTACCAATTGACCGCCGCCTACGGCCACTTCGGCCGCGAGCCCTTCACCCACACCTACAACTGGACCGACAGCGACGGCGAGGCGCGCAGCGAGACCTTTACCGCGTTTCCGTGGGAGAAGACCGACAAGGCGGAGACGCTGCGCGCGCAGGCGGGGATTTGATTCAGTGATCAATAGTCAATGAACAGTTATCAATGTAGGAGCGGCCGTTGGCCGCGATCGGACTCTGTTCGCGGCCAACGGCCGCTCCTACAGCAGAGAAAAATACTTGAGGCAGAACGATGAACCAGATGAGCACCGAATTTAAAGATTTCAAAGTGGCCGATATCACATTGGCGGACTGGGGCCGCCGCGAGATCGAAATCGCCGAGGGGGAAATGCCCGCACTGATGGCGCTGCGCGAGAAGTACCGCGCCGAACAGCCGCTGGCCGGCGCGCGCATCATGGGATGCATCCATATGACCATCCAGACCGCGGTGCTGATCGAAACCCTGGTTGCGCTGGGCGCGGAAGTCCGCTGGTCCTCGTGCAATATTTTCTCCACCCAGGACCACGCCGCGGCGGCCGTCGCCGCCAATGGTATTCCGGTGTTCGCCTGGAAAGGGGAAACCGAAGAGGAATACGAATGGTGCCTGGAGCACACCGTGGGCGCGGGCGTGGCCGGCTGGCAGCCGAACATGATTCTCGACGATGGCGGCGACCTCACCGAACTGCTGCACCGCAAATACCCGGAAATTCTCGATAACTGCCACGGCATCAGCGAGGAGACCACCACCGGTGTGCACCGCCTGCAGGAAATGCTGCGCGAGGGCACGCTGAAAGTGCCGGCGATCAACGTCAACGACGCGGTCACCAAGAGCAAGAACGACAACAAATACGGCTGTCGCCACAGCCTCAACGACGCCATCAAGCGCGGCACCGACCATTTGCTGGCTGGCAAGAAGGCGCTGGTAATCGGCTACGGCGACGTGGGCAAGGGCTCCGCCGCCTCCCTGCGTCAAGAGGGAATGATCGTCAAAATTTCCGAAGTGGACCCCATCTGCGCGATGCAGGCGTGCATGGACGGCTTCGAGCTGGTGTCGCCCTATAAGGACGGCATCAATACCGGAACCGCCGACGGCATCAACCGCGAGCTGCTGGCCAACACCGACCTGATCGTGACCACCACCGGCAACACCAATGTGTGCGATGCCAATATGTTGCAGGCGCTGAAAAGCGGCGCGGTGGTGTGCAATATCGGCCACTTCGACAACGAGATAGACACCGCCTATATGCGCAAGCACTGGGAATGGCAGGAAGTGAAGCCGCAGGTGCACAAGATAGTGCGCAACGCCGAAACCAACGACCACCTGCTGCTGCTCTCCGAGGGTCGCCTGGTCAACCTGGGCAACGCCACCGGCCACCCCAGCCGCATTATGGACGGCTCCTTCGCCAACCAGGTGCTGGCGCAGATCCACCTGTTCAAGGAAAAATTTGCCGAGTTGCCGGCGGACCAGAAGGTCTCCGCGCTCTACGTGAAAGTATTGCCGAAGGAACTGGACGAGGAAGTGGCCCGCTATATGGTCGAAGGCTTCGGCGGCGTGATTACACGGATGACCGAGGAGCAGGCCAAATATATTGGCGTCTCCGTGGAAGGGCCCTACAAGCCGGAAAGTTACAAGTATTAATTACCCGGGTACTGGATGCCGGCCTCCGCCGGCATGACGATTCAGCTGTCGTCATTCCGGCGACTCGCTAGAGCAGCGAAGCTCATGCCGGAATCCAGAAACCTGGGGACTGAGAATTGCATTATGACCCACTCGATTCGCATCAGCTTTGAATTCTTCCCCCCCAAAACCCCCGAGGGCCGGGAGAAACTGTACAAGACCCGCGAGGCACTGCAGGAATTCCAGCCGGAATTCTTTTCCGTCACCTACGGCGCCGGCGGCACCACCCGCGAGACCACCGCGGATATCGTTACCGGCCTGCGTCGCGACGGCATCTCCATCGCGCCGCACCTGTCCTTCGGCGGCGACAACGAAGAAACGATTCTCGGACTGCTGAACCAGTATAAGGAAGCGGGCGTAGACCGTATCGTCGCCCTGCGCGGCGATATGCCCTCTGGCATGGGCGCGGTGGCGCAGATGGTGTATGCGAACGAACTCGTGGCCTTTATCCGCCGCCACACCGGCGACCAATTCCACCTGGAGGTGGCTGCCTACCCGGAAATCCACCCGGAGTCAGAGAGCTACGACGACGATATCCGCTACCTGAAAGCCAAGTTCGATGCCGGCGCCAACAGCGCCCTGACCCAATATTTCTACAATCCGGACGCCTATTTCTATTTTATCGATCAATGCGAAAAGGCCGGCATAGACGCACCCATTTACCCGGGTATCATGCCAATCACCAATTTCGCCAACCTGGCGCGCTTCTCCCGCAACTGCGGTGCGGAAATTCCGCGCTGGCTGCGGCTGCGTATGGAAAGCTATCGAGATCTGGAGGATGTCAAAAAGCTGGGGATGGAAGTGGTGACTGATCTGTGTGAGACGCTGCTGGAAGGCGGAGCTCCGGGGTTGCATTTTTACACTATGAACCAGGTAGAACCCAACACAACAATACTTAGGAATCTCGGTTTCAATCAGTAATCTCAATAGCAAAGAAGCCCGGCGTAGCCGGGCTTCTTTTTTCTACCTGCGATTTAAGATCAGTCATCTACAGCGTGTAGTTGACTCCCAAGTAGAAATTGCGACCCAAGGTATTGTAGATACCTGAATCGCCACCGGTGCCGGAGAGCCCAACGGGCGGCTCTACGTCATCGATGTTGTTGACACCACCGTAGATCTCGAACTCCGCGAACTTATAGCGGCCGTGCAGGTCGTGATAACGGATGCTCGGCGTCTTGTAGGGGTCCTGAAGATCGTTACGCTCGTCCGCTTCAATCAACAGCATGTCGTCTATGTAACGGCTGCGCCAGTTGACCTCGAAATCGCCGCGGCTGTAGGTCAGGTTGGTGGTATAGCTGCGAATCGGGTCACCAAGCTCTCCACGCTCCTCGTCGGGATCATCCGGATTATCCTGGAACGGATAGTCGTTGCGCTCCAGCAATTCGGTGCCAAGCAGGCTGAACTTCAGCGATCCCCAGTCTGACTCAGTAGTAATAATGTTAGCCAGGTCAAAGCTGTAATCCACCTGATAGTCGATACCGCGAGCAGTCAAGCTGGCAATATTGAGCAGCGGGGAAGTCAGAGAAATAACCTCACTAGTGGAATCACGCGGAACCAGCGGGCAATAGATATTATTGATGCTGGCGCTGTCGACGCAACGCTCCAATATCTCCTGTGCGGGAATACCGGCGATCGCATCAGTGATCTCCATATCCCAGTAGTCCACGGTGATCGCGAGCCCCGGCGCAAAACGCGGGGTAATGGCCAGGCCGTAGGTGATAGTCTCCGCAGTTTCCTCTTTCAGGTCGGGATTGCCACCGCTGAGCCCGTTGAGACTGGAGGAATCTCGTACCGAGTTGAAGTCCGCCGGCACGCCCAGTTCCGCACAGCGTGCCGCCCGCTGGTCGGGATCGGGCGCGTCGTCGATCTTATCGAAACTACAGGGGTCATCCCAAGTGAAGAAGTTCTCTCCCAGCGGGGCGAACAGCTCGTCGATATTGGGCGCGCGCACCGCCTCGGAACTGGTGGCTCGGACGCGAACATCCTCGATTACTGCCCAGTCGATAGACGCGCCCCATGTGGATGTAGCTCCGATGGTGCTGTAGTCCGAGAAGCGCGCGGAGGCGCCCAGTGTCAGACTCTCTATCGCCGGCAGGTCCCCCAAAAGGGGCGCGGAGAGTTCGAAGAATGCCTCGGCCACATCGTACTCACCAGACGTAGGGGCGAGAGCGTTCATAAAGGTCTCGCCGTCCTTGATGACCTGATCGTAGTCCACCTCGGAAGTCTCCTCGCGGTACTCGACACCGATTGCGGTGGCCAAAGCACCCGCGGGCAACTCAAACAGATCACCGGTGGCATTGGCGGAGAAGACAGTCTGGGTCATCTTCTCGGTGGAACCGGTATCCTGCAACATAAAGTAATCGATGGCTTCCTGGCTGTTGAGGCCAAAACCAAACAGGTTGATCGGCTGGCAGCCGTTGACGCGGGCGCTTTCACTGCGGCAGACAACCTCGCCGCTATCAGGGTCCACCACCGCCTCTATAGCCTCGAAGAAGCGGGCATTGTGGCGGTTATTCGTATAATCCACCTCAGCGTCGTACTGACCGTAAACCGCGGACACCTCGTAGCTCCAGCTACTGCTGAGGTCACCCTCCACACCCAACACATAGCGCTGTACTTCCCGCTCCGCATCATCGCCGCGCAGGCCCAGGTCCGAATGGAAACGGTGGTACCAGAAACTGTCCATGCCGGCCGCATCCAACTGCTGCTTCAGTTCCGCGGGTACAAAAGCATTGTCGGCGGAAATAACCAGATCTCCAAAATAGTCGAAAGAGGGCTGACCATAACTCTCCCCGTGATTACGACTGTATTTGGCCTCGGCGAAAAAACGAATGCTGTCGGTCAGGTCATAGTGGGCCTTGGTGAAGAAGTTCTGTGATTCCAGGTCCGGGTACAACTGAGTGGAGCGGATAAAGTTGAGACCATCGCCACCCACGGAAGTGGTTTCCCCTGGAGGGTGGTTCCCCGGGTTAAAAGTGACGAACTCGCCACTGTCAGTAAAGGTATAGGGACCGGAAAGCAGGCTGCCCAATTGCGGAGCAGCCGCCTCCGGATAGCCAAAGATGGTAGTCAGGGGATGTGGCCCCCAGATAACGCCGTTTTCGCTCAACAGGTTGTTGGTGCTGTTGAATACCAGGATCTCGTCAGGAATGCCGTCATCGCCGGTGTCTTCCGGGTTGATCTGGTAGCCGGGCTGGCTGGCGACCCAGGGTCTGTCTTTACCAAACACCTCTGCAGTTTGGGAATGCTGGATACTCATCGCGACGTTGCCGCGACCGTCGGCAAAGTTGCTGCCCCAAGTCACACTGAATTCGCTCGCTTCACCACCGTCAAGCCTGGGCTGCATATGGTGCAAGTTGACCTTAAGGCCTTCGAAATCATCGCGGGTAATAAAGTTCACCACCCCAGTAACTGCGTCGGCACCGTAGATGGCAGACTGGCCACCGGTCACCGTATCCACACGCACCAGCAGGTCCTCAGGAATGGTGTTCACATCCACCGCAGAGGTACCGCTGGAGGAGCCAATATGGCGACGACCGTCCTGCAGTACTAGCGTGCGCACAGTGCCCATACCGCGGAGGTCCAGCAAATTCAGACCCGTGGTACCGATAAACCGGCCGGCGTTGTTGTTAGAATAAGTAGAACGCAGTGCTGGCAGCTCATTCAGATAGTCCCCGAGGCTGATGTTACCGCTCAACTCTATATCTTCGGCGCTTACCGAAGTGATGGGACTGGCGGTTTCCAGATTCGCGCGCTTGATGCGCGAACCGGTAACAATAACCTCTTCCAGTAATTCAGCATCGGTCCTTTCTTCACTTCCCTGCGCAAACGCAGTTGAAGAACTTGCAGTCGCGAAGACAATCGCAGCACTTAGAAAGTTCTTTTTGAACTTAAGCTCCATGTAACCCTCCAAGGATTATTATTTTTACTTGTAATGAAAATCGTCCTACAGGCTTACTTTACTTATCGGGCATTGCTCTGTAGAACGTTTTGATAATAACGAGAACAAAACAGCCGCTCGAGTATTTGCGGAGAGATCGAGAAAAATGAAAAGTTTTATCATCTTTAGGATGAATACAGCGCCACAATAGTTACGCCTGTAACAAAGCGTTGAGCTGTTTATCACCGATTTGTTGCCGCAGAATATAAGCGAGAAGTTTTGGAGGAGAATTTCTGCGGATCATTTTGATTAAGTCATAGACAACAAATAGCAGGTTTTTCGGCCAGTTGTCCTCATCAATAAGCCGGCCGACAGGAAGCCGCACTGCCAACTGCACCTTATTTCAAGGCCAACAATCGATTTCGTAAAAACCGCACTTCCGGCTCCTGCCGTACAAGCTGCAGCGCTTTTTCGTAGGAATTCCTCGCTTCACGGATTTTACCCACCCGCCGGCACAGATCCGCCCGCGCAGCGTGGGCAAGGTGGTAGTCCGCCAATTCGCCACTCGCGAGAATTTCCTCCACCAGCTCCAGGCCCGCTCCGGGTCCGTCGCGCATGGCCACCGCCACCGCGCGGTTCAGTGCCACAACGGGCCCCGGAGCCAGTCGCAGCAGCACGTCGTAGAGGCCGACGATCTCCCGCCAGTCCGTCTCACCGGCGCTGGGGGCCTCGGCGTGTACCGCGGCAATCGCCGCCTGCAGCGAATAGGGTCCGAACCGCTGGGAGCGCAGCGCGCTCTGAACCAGTGTCACGCCCTCGGCGATCAGCTCCCGATCCCACTGGCTGCGGTCCTGGTCTTCCAGCAGTACCAGCTCGCCGGCGGCGTCGGTACGGGCGTTGCGGCGGGATTCGTTCAACAGCATCAGTGCCAGCAGGCCCTTGACTTCCGCGTCTGGCAATAGCTGGTTGAGCAGGCGGCCTAGGCGGATGGCCTCGCCGCTCAGGTCGGCGCGGGTCAGCGCTTCACCGGTGGACGCGGAATAGCCCTCGTTAAAGACGAGGTAAATCACCCGCAGTACGCCGTCCAATCGCTCGGGAAGATCGCGCCGCCCCGGGATCTGGTAGGGAATGCCGGCGCTGCGGATCTTGTTTTTCGCGCGCACGATGCGCTGAGCCAGGGTAGCGGGGGCGCTGAGGAAGGCGCTGGCGATCTCCTCGGTGGTGAGGCCGCAGACCTCGCGCAGGGTGAGGGCCACCCGCGCGTCCATGGACAGCGCCGGGTGGCAGCAGGTGAAGATCAGCCGCAGGTGGTCGTCCTCCACCCGGTCCTCGGCCCAGTCGGCGGGATCACCGGTATCGGACTCCAGCTTCTGCGCCATTTCCTCGGTGAGCGGGTCCTGGCGAGCCTGACGGCGCAGCCGGTCGATGGCCTTGAAACGGCCGGTGGATACCAGCCAGGCGCGCGGATTGCCCGGCACGCCCTCTTCCGGCCACTGTTTGAGGGCGGCGGTGAAGGCTTCGTGCAGCGCCTCCTCCGCCAGTTCGAAATCTCCCAGCAGGCGGATCAGGGTGGCCAGCACCCGGCGCGATTCCGCGCGGTAGATTTCCTCGAGTTGTGTCTGTATTGCTTTTTCCTGTACCACCGCCGCGCCTCTCTGCCTGAAAATTTCTGTAGGAGCGGCCCATGGCCGCGATCGGTCTTTGCCACTGGCAAGGCCGATCGCGGCCATGGGCCGCTCCTACAAAAAACCGAGGCAGTTATTCAACCATCGAATGGCGGCGGATAACAGGCACTATTGCTGCGGCTTGTCGCAGTTGACCATCCACGGGGTACCGAAGCGGTCGGTGAACACGGCGAAGCGCTGTGCCCAGAAAGTCTCCTCCATGGGCATGGTGATCTCACCGCCCTCCGACAGGGCCTTGTAGATGCGCTCCGCCTCTTCCGGCGTGTCGACGCCGATGGTGATATGCATTCCCTGCGCGGGTTTGTAGCTGCTCGGGGCATCGGAGGCCATAAAAATCTGCTCGCCGACTTTCAGCTGCGCGTGCATCACCTGATCGCGCGCTTCCGGAGAAATATCCGCTTCCGGGGGCGCCTCGGCAAAGGACATCATTGCGATGATCTCTCCGCCGAGTACTTGGGCGTAGAACTCAAATGCCTCTTTGCAGTTGCCTTGAAAATTCAAATAGGGGCTGAATTGCATAACTATTTTCCCTGTTGAGTGGTTTGCTACATTCAGTCCCCTCTCCCCTTGGGGAGAGGGTTAGGGAGAGGGGGCCCTGAAGCTCCCCTCTCCCCGGCCCTCTCCCCAGAGGGGAGAGGGGGTAATTATTGAGGTGCCTAGACTTCCAACTGGCGCACCGGGCGCACTTCCACACTGCCCACCCGCGCGGCGGGTATGCCTGCGGCGATCTCCAGCGCCTCGTCCAGGTTCTGCGCGTCCAGCAGGTAGAAGCCGGCCAGTTGCTCCTTGGTTTCGGCAAAAGGGCCATCGGTGATGCTGACCACACCGCCGCGCATACGCACTGTGGTGGCGCTGCTCACCGGCTTCAGGGCTTCCGCTGCCAGCATGCGGCCGCTCGCGGCCACGGATTCGGCATAGGCCTGGCACTCGGGATCCTCCGGACTGTCCGGCATCGAGTGCAGTTTGTCCTCTTCGCTGTAAACCAGACACAGATACTTCATGGCGATCTCCTCGTTTATTGTGTTGCCGGCAAAGCCTTGGCCGGCGGTCGGTACTATACGCCGGAGAACGGCGATATTATTTTTCAAACGCAGCAATGCAAGGGCCCGCTGAACGGCCTGATTCAGGTCCCGAGCCGCAATCAGCGCCACCGCCACCAGCGGTGGCGCCAAATGTAGCGCGGTGGATTCCGGCGGGTAAACCAGCCCCAGATATTTCACGATGCCCTCACACTCGCTGTGTCCTCACAACTAGTCGCGCGGGGGCGGGGGAAATCGACAGTCAGTTATCAGTTAATTGAACCAGGTGTCGGCAAAGCCCGGGCCGGCCACCGCGGCGAAACTCACCGCGGCCAGCAAACGCCAACCTGGCATCGGGAAGCTCCTCTTATAACTCCGCCGATACCGGCGGTTGATCGAAATTGAGAATGCGGACCACCAGCCGGCGGTTCTGCTTGCGCCCCTCCGGGGTGTCGTTGTCGGCGATCGGCCGGCTGTCGCCGAAACCCTCGGCCTGCACCCGGTCCCCGGCAATGCCCCTTTCCAGTAGGAAGCTGCGCACCCAGTTCGCGCGCCACTGGGACAGTTTCAGGTTTTTCTCCGCCTTGCCCTCGTTGTCGGTGTGTCCCTCGATGACAATGCGCAGGTCCGGATAGTCACGCATGATGACCAGCAGCGCCTCGATATCCCCGAGGCTGTCCATACGGGGGGCAAAGCCACCGTACTCGAACTCCACATTCAGAATAAATTCACTACCCTGGTCACGTGGTTTACCGCGCAGATAGCGCACCAGTTCATCGGCAAAGGGGGCGGCATTGCGCGCGGCTTTTTCGCCTTCGCTGTCCGCCACCGCTGGAAGGGGGTTCAGGGCGTATTTCTTGTGGGGGTCGTAACAGCCGCCCAGCGCCAGGGCACCGAGCAGGGGCAACGACAGGAAAACGGCAAAACGGGCGTTCGCCATGGGCGGGAAACCTCCGGCATCTGGCGGCGGCTGGCGTTAAATTCATTGTAGACCATAGCGCCCGGGAGGGAGGGAAAGGGCTTCCTTGCTCCAGAGATCAGATCAAAGGAAGTTCAGCACCCCCACCACATCGCTCACTACCCGCGCGCCCGCTTTTTCCAGCTGCCGCGCGCGCCGGGGGTTGTCGCTGTACGCGATCACCGGCATACCCGCGGCCACCGCGGCCTTGACCCCTGGAATGGAGTCCTCCACCACCAGGCAGTGCTGGGGCTCCACCCCCATGGTCTGCGCCGCGTGCAGGAACAGGTCCGGCCAGGGTTTGCCGCGGGACACGTCGTCGGCGCTGAAGATACGCCCATCGAAGTATTCGTAGAGGCCCGTGCGGTTGAGGGTCAGCTGCATTTTCTCGTGGGAACCGGAGGAGGCCACGCAGCTCTGCAGATTGACCTGCAGCAGGTGATCGAGCAGGTCCTCGATGCCGGAAACCGGCTGCAGTTCGGCATGAAACGCCTCGCGGATGCGACGCTCAGTGTTGTGGAAATAGTGTTCCGGCAGCGGGCCGCCATAGAGGGTTTCGATTTCCAGCAGGCAGTCCCCCGCCGGGCGGCCGCTGAACTGTTCGTCCAGCTCCTCGGCGGTCGCCTCCAGGCCGAGCTTGTTCATCTCCTCGGCGAGGATGCGGCAGACAATACTTTCACTGTCCACCAACACACCGTCGCAATCGAAAATCACCAGTTCTGTTGCAAACATCTTTAGTACCTTACACCACACTAGCTCGCAGAAAAGAGTACCAGCGCGAGCAGCACACCGATGCCGCCAACGATACGTACCAGAAGGTCATTGCCGCCCACAAGGCGCTGCAATCGATCCCTGCCGTGCGGATAACCCGACTGCAGCAACCAGGCGCCCTTCAGCACCGCGATCACGCCGAGGACCTTGAAGAGGATCACCCAGCTGCGTGTGTCCGCCAGCATCAACAATATCAAGCCGATGACCACGGCCATCCAAGCGAGGAATCGGTAGGTCGCCCCGGTGAGTTTATCCACCCACTGGCGCTGGAGTTCCGGCTTGATAAGGATGGCGAGGGACCCGACGAGAATGAAAAGAGCCAGGAACCACAGGATGAGTTTTGTCATGAGCTGCTCCGTGCGTTTGTGTTTATTGGATTAAAAATCACCCCAATGGAATTGTAGTACTGACAGCGCCGCCACCGGTACCGTTTCGGTGCGCAACACCCGCGGCCCCAGGCGCAGCGGCAGGAATCCCCGCTGCAGCGCCGCATCAATCTCCGCCGGCGACAGGCCGCCCTCCGGCCCCACCAGCAGCAGCGCCGAATCCGGTCTGCCGCGCTGTCGATCCAGCTCGCGCAGATCGAGATTGGTACGATGGTGCAGCACCAGCTTCAGGCCGCTTTCGGCCGTCTGGAAATACTGCGCCAGCTTCAGTGGTTCGGCAATAGCCGGGAGGCGGTTGCGCGCACACTGCTCGCAGGCGCTGGCGGCTATCTGGCGCCAGTGGCCGAGTTTTTTCTGCAGCCGTTCGCCGCTCAGTTTGACCTCGCAACGCTCGGTAAACAGCGGCTGTATCTGCGTCGCGCCCAGTTCGGTGGCCTTCTGCACCACCCAATCGAAGCGGTCGCCGCGGGAGATGCCGATAGCCAGGGTCAGTGCCAGCGGCGACTGGCGATCCTCAGCGGTAAAACTTCCCAGGCGCACCCGCGCTCTCTTGCCGGCATCGATCAGTTCTGCAGCGTACTCACCGCCGCTGCCGTCGAAAAGCACCAGCGGGCGGCCGGGGGTGAGGCGCAGCACCTTCACCAGGTGGCGGGAGGCGGCTTCGTCCAGTTCAATTTCGTCGCGGCCGGCCAGCGGATCGGGGGAAAAGATACGCGGAATGCGCATTTCCGGGAATTCCTTGAGGAGTAGGTTATAGATATAAAAAAGCCGACTCGGGTCGGCTTTGGCTCGTGGATAGTTTAGGCATTTAGGGTCGATCTTCGCAACGCACAGGCCTGTAGGAGTTTGTGGATTTCCTCGGAGTACTATCACCTGCAAAGGCCAGGGGGCGGGCCTATGGCCCGCAAGCGGAGCTGGAGCTCCGCGGTCCCGGGCAGAGTATCAGGCTTTTTCCATCGACACAGGCAGTTCCTCTTCCAGCCCACGGCGGCCGCGAATTTTCACGCGCAGCACCTCGATCACTTTGTACAGGTTGGGTACCAGGATCAGGGTCACCGCGGTGGCGCAGAGTACGCCGAAAGCGAGGCTGATCACCATGGGGATCAGGAACTGCGCCTGTATCGAACGCTCGAACATGATCGGCACCAGGCCGATAAAGGTGGTGAGCGAGGTCAGGATGATCGGACGGAAGCGGTCGCGCCCGGCCTGCACTACAGCGTCCATCACCGCCATGCCCTCGGCACGCAGCTGGTTGATGCGATCCATCAGTACCAGGTTGTCGTTCACCACCACGCCCGCAGCGGCGAGGAAGCCGAGCATGGACATGATGCTGATATCGTGGCCCATCAACAGGTGGCCGAGAAGGGCGCCGAAGAAGCCGAAGGGCACTGCGGTGAGGATCAGCAACGGCTGCGAATAGGAGCGGAAGGCGATCGCCAGCAACGCATAGATCGTAAACAGCGACAGCACGAAGAACGCAATGATGGCACCACTGAACTCCTCCTCTTCCTGCATTTCACCGCCGGTTTTCAGCGAGAAACCCGGGAACTGCTTTTCCCATTCCGGCACGTTGTTCTCGCGCAGCTGCTGCAGGATTTCGTGGGCCGAAGCCGCGCCCGGGGTCAGCTCCGCGGTAACCTGCACCGTGCGCTCGCGGTCGTGACGACGGATGGTGGTGTAGCCGGGCACATAGACCGCATCGGCCACCGCACTGAACGGAATCTCGCCCCCACTGGTGCGGATGCGGATGCGGTCCATCTGCTCCTCGCTGGCACGCTCCTCTTCTGGATAGCGCACCATTACGCGCACGTCCTCGCGGCCGCGGGGGATGCGCTGTACCTCTTCGCCGTAGAAACCCTGGCGCACCTGCTTGGCTACGTCGGCGAGGCCGATGCCCATATTGGTGGCGTGGGGTTTCAGTTGGATCTCGATATCTCGGCGGGCACTGACCAGGTTGTCGCGCACATCGTAGACGCCGGCGTAGCCGTCCAGCGCCTTTTTCACCGCATCGGCGGCCTCACGCAGTTCGTCCATATCGCCGGAAGCGGTGCTCAGGTTCAGAGACATGCCGCCGTTGTCTTCGTTGATGGTGGCGGTGATGTTCATCTCCTCGACGCTGGCGGGCAACTCGCCGATATACTCGCGCCAGCGCAGCGCCAGTTGTTCGGAGGTAACATCGCGCAGCTCGCCCTCGGTGAGCTGCAATATCACGTAGATGTTGCCGCGCCACAGGAACACCATGGTGTTCTTCACAAATGGTTCGCCGCTGTTCAGCTCCAGCATTTCCTCGTCTTGTGCCAGTTCGTCACCGGCGCGTTCGAACTGCTCCATGACCCGCTTGGCTTCCTCAAAGGATTCACCGGGGGCCATGGTGGTGCTCAACTCCAGCAGGTCGGAGGGAACCTTGGGCGAGAAGGCCGAGCCGATATAGCCGCCCTTGAACACCGCAAAGGACAGCAGCAGCGACATCAGGAAGACCATCACCGTGACGCGGCTGTTGCCGAGGGATTTCTCCAGCAGCGGCATATAGTATTTTTCGCTGGCCACGGTCATGCCGCCGGCGAACTTGGCGCGCAGTTTCTGCAGCTTGAGGCCAAGGCCGGATGTAGCCTTTTTTTCCGGCTTCATATTCACCAAGTGCGCCGGCAGTATCAACAGCGACTCGATCAGAGAGAAGGATAGCGCCAGCAGCACAACCACCGGCAGCGGCAGCATCATCTGCGACGTATAGCCGGGCAGGAACAGCATGGGTACAAAGAAGACCATGGTGGACACCACGGCGAAAATCACCGGCGAGGAGACTTGCTTAACGCCCTCTTCGGCAGCCGCCAGCCCGGTCACGCCGCGATCGTGGGCCGCGTGCACCGCCTCGCCTACGATGATCGCATCATCCACCACGATCCCCAGGATCAGCAGGAAGGCGAACAGCGACAGCATGTTCAGCGTCACCCCGGTCACCGGCAGCAGCCAGAAGGCGCCCATAAAGGCGGTGGCGATGCCGATGGTGACCCAGACCGCCAGCAGCGGGCGCAGGAACAGCATCAGCAGTACGAACACCAGCACCAGGCCGCCGAGGGCGTTGCCCGCGAGCAGGTTCATGCGGCCCTCGTAGGCCTTGGAGAAGTCGAACCAGATCTCGAATTCCATGCCCGGCGGCAGCTGCTCGCGGGCCTCGGCCATGAATTGCTTGATGCTCTCCGCGGTGGCCACCACGTCCAGGGGCTCGCCCTGCATGACACGCAGGTTCATGGCCGGCTTGCCGTTGAAGCGGATCACCGAGCCCTCTTCCTCGAAGCCATCCTCTATGTCTGCCACGTCGCCCAGCAGCAGTTGAGTGCCGTCGGCGCGGCTGATCAGCGGAATGCGCGCGAAGTCGGCGGCGGTATAGGCCTGGCCGCGGGTCTGCACCTGGATATCGCCGCGGTCGGAGCGCACCATGCCCGCGGGCAGGTCCAGGGAGGAGCGGCGCACCGCATTGGCGACATCGTCAAAGCTCAGGTTGTAGCGACGCAGGTCCAGTTCCGAGACCTCGATGGAGACCTCGTCGGCACGGTCTCCCCAGACTTCAATCTGGCGCACGCCGGGGATCAGCAGCAGCTTGTCGCGCAGGTCCAACGCCGTGTCCTTCAGCTGTCGCGGCGATACCGGTCCGCCGATGGCGATATGCATCATCTGCGCCGACCACTCAGCGAGGGAGATCACCGGCCGCTCTATATCCGCGGGGAAGGTGTTGATGGAATCCACCTGCACCTTGATATCGTTGAGCAGACGCAGCTCGTCGTAGCCGTCCACCGCCTGGACCTGCACGGAGCTGTGGCTGCGCATGGACCGGGAGTTCACCTCCTTGATGCCCTTGACGTCGGCGATGGCCTGTTCCACCCGCAGGGTGACCTGCTGCTCCACCTCTTTAGGGCCTGCGCCCGGGTAGCTGATTTCCACCCGCACTATGCCCGGGTTGATGGTCGGGAACACCTCGCGGCCGATATGGGAAATGCCGAACAGGCCGCCGATGATGATCATGATCATCAGCAGGTTGGCGGCCTTACTGTTGCGTACGAACCATCCGATGATGCCCTGCATGATCAGCCCTCGCTCACGGTGGCGGCACTTGCAGCGCCTGCGGCCGAAGAGGCGGCTTCAGCGGCCGGCTCAACGGCCGCGTCCTCATCGCCGAGCAACAGGCCGGCCGGCTTGTCGTTCAGTGGATTGGCGGTGATCGCCATGCCCTCGCGGGAGTAGCCGAGACTGGACACGATCACTCGCTCGCCGGGGACGATATCGCCGCGCACCCAGACATCCTCGTCCACCGCCTGCAACAATTCCACTTCCCTGAAGCGCAGCTTGTTCTCCGCATCCAGCACCAGCACGTGGTCGCCTTCGTGCAGCGCCTGGCGCGGCAGCCGGGTGATATTGTCGAAAGTCTTGCCGGCGATGTCCGCCTCCACGAAGAGGCCGTTTACTAGCGGAACCTCGCCCTTATAGGGATTCTGCACCTGGGCCACCGCATAGACGAAACGGCTGTTCGGATCGATACTGGCCTCGGTGCGCACCAACTGGCCGCGCCACTCGCGCTCGCGGCCGGCGATCCGTGCGCGCAGGCGCACCGCGGGGCCATTTTCGATGGACTTGCCCAGCGGCAGGTTCAGCAGGGACAGCTGGTGATCGGTGAGCGGCAGGCGCACTTCGGCGATACCGGTACTGTGAATCTGCGCCAGGCGGGTGCCGGCGGTGACGTACTGGCCCAGATCCACGAAAGTTTCCACCACGCGACCAGCGAAGGGCGCCCTGACTTTGGTCCGGGCCAAATCCAGCGCCGCCTGGTCACGGTCGGCGCGGGCCGATGCCAGTTCCGCCTCCGCCGCCCGCAGTTGCGGCTTGCGCAGGAACAGGCTGTTGGCGGTATCGCTGCCCAGGTCGCGCCACTCGCGCTTGGCCTGCTTGGAGCGCCCCTGTTCCTGGGCCAGGGCGGAGGCTGCATTGGCCACCTGGCCCTCGGCGCGGATGAGCTGGTGTTCATAGTCCGCCGCCTCTATCTGCACCAGCGGCTCGTCCTCAACAAAGAAGCCACCGGCGACGAAGGCATCGTTGACGCTCTGGATCACCCCGCCGACCCGGGCCACCAGCTCTATCTCGTGGCGGGCCTGTACCGAGCCCTGGCTGGGTACCAGCAGGGTCTGCCGGCCCGGCTCGGCATAGAGCACATCGGCCACCGGAGGCACCGCCGCTTCCGTCTCCTTCTCCTTCGGCTTGGGCGCCATCATCAGAACCGCCGCCGTCAGGGCTGCTCCCGTGAGAAGGACAATAATCAGAAGTTTGTTTTTATTGGACAGATTCACCAGCCATCCCCGTTGATCAAATTTTAACTAGTTGAGCATTTTACTGGAGTTCGACGTCCCCTGTACCGGTTTTGGATGCAGGCTGTCGCAAACCCCTGCACTCTGCCGCAAACCTTTCTCCCTGCGCCCGGGTCGCGCATAATGTCGCGCCGTTCAGAGGTCAATGGCGCTGAGTTAAGCGATAACCGCAATGTGAAAGCCCATAGCTTAGCGCCATACAGGTCAGAGGTAAGAAGAGAAAAAGATGCTGGATATCAATTCGCGAATCGCCGAAGAACTCAATGTGCGCTCCCAGCAGGTGGCCTCCGCCGTAGCACTGCTGGATGAAGGCGCCACCGTGCCATTTATCTCCCGCTACCGGAAAGAGGTTACCGGTGGCCTGGATGACACCCAACTGCGCACCCTGGAAGAGCGCCTGCGCTACCTGCGCGAACTGGAAGAGCGCCGCGCCACCGTGCTCAAGAGCATCGACGAGCAGGGCAAGCTGACCACGGAGCTGCAGCAGCAGATCGAGGCCGCGGACACCAAAAACCGCCTCGAAGATCTCTACCTCCCCTACAAGCCCAAGCGCCGCACCAAGGGCCAGATCGCCATCGAGGCCGGTCTGGAGCCGCTGGCGGACGCGCTGTTCGACAACCCGAGCCTGAATCCGGAAGAAGAGGCACAGAAGTACCTCAACACCGACAATGAAGACGCCTCTCTGCAGGTGAAAGACATCAAAGCGGCGCTGGACGGGGCCAAGTTTATCCTGATGGAGCGCTTTGCCGAGGATGCGGAACTGCTGGGCAGACTGCGGGATTTCCTCAAGCGCGACGGCCAGGTCAAATCCAAAGTGCTGGACGGCAAGGAAGAGGAAGGGGCCAAATTCCGCGACTACTTCGACTACGCCGAAGACTGGGCCAAAGTCCCCTCCCACCGCGCCCTGGCAATTTTCCGCGGCCGCAACGAGGGCATACTCGCCATCAGCGTCGGCCTGCCGGAGGAAGAAGACACGGCACCAACTGCCGGCCACCCCTGCGAAACCATGATCGCCAGACGCTTCGAGATTTCCGACCAGGGCCGCCCCGCGGACAAGTGGCTGGGCGAGGTGGTGCGCTGGACCTGGCGCATCAAGCTGCTGACCTCCCTGGAAACCGACCTGATGGGCGAGCTGCGCGAAAAGGCCGAGGAAGAGGCGATCAAGGTCTTTTCCCGCAACCTCAAGGACCTCCTGCTGGCCGCCCCCGCAGGCCAGAAGGCCACCATCGGCCTGGACCCGGGCCTGCGCACCGGGGTCAAGGTGGCGGTGGTGGACGCCACCGGCAAGATACTCGACCACACCGCCATCTATCCCACTCCCCCGCAGAACCGCACCCGGGAATCCGCCGCGGTGATCGCCGCCCTGTGCGAAAAGTACAACGTGGGCCTGATCGCCATCGGCAATGGCACCGCAAGCCGTGAGACCGACAAGTTCGTCGGCGACACCATCAAGCAGTACAAACTCGGCGCGCAGAAGGTGATGGTCAACGAGGCCGGCGCCTCGGTCTACTCCGCCTCCGAATTCGCCGCGCGGGAATTCCCCGACCTGGACGTGACCATCCGCGGCGCCATCTCCATCGCCCGCCGCCTGCAGGACCCGTTGGCCGAGCTGGTGAAGATCGATCCAAAATCCATCGGTGTGGGCCAGTACCAGCACGACGTCAGCCAGACCCAACTGGCGCGCTCCCTGGACGCGGTGGTGGAGGACTGTGTAAACGGCGTCGGCGCCGAGCTGAATTCCGCCTCGGCGCCGCTGCTGGCGCGCGTGTCCGGCCTCAGCCAGTCCATCGCCAACAATATCGTCAACTACCGCGACCAGAACGGCGCCTTCAAAAGTCGCAGCCAATTGAAAGAAGTGCCGCGCCTGGGCCCGAAAGCCTTCGAGCAGGCCGCGGGCTTTTTGCGCATCAACAACGGCGACAACCCCCTGGACAAATCCGGCGTACACCCGGAGGCCTATGTGGTGGTCAAGCGCATCGCCGAGAAAAACGGCCGCGAGATCAACAGCCTGATCGGCGATTCGGCGTTTCTGCGCAAACTCAATCCGGCGGACTACACCGATGAGAAATTCGGCCTGCCCACAGTGACCGACATTATCGCCGAACTGGAAAAACCCGGCCGTGACCCGCGTCCGGAATTCCGCACCGCCAGATTCGAAGAGGGTGTGGAGCAGATCAAGGACCTGCGCCCCGGTATGATTCTCGAGGGCACCGCCACCAACGTCACCAACTTCGGTGCCTTCGTGGATATTGGCGTACACCAGGACGGACTGGTGCATATCTCCGCGCTGTCGGAAAAATTCGTCAAGGACCCCCACGAAGTCATCAAGGCCGGCGATATCGTCAAAGTGAAGGTGATGGAAGTGGACGTGGCGCGCAAGCGCATCGGCCTGTCCATGCGCCTGTCCGACGAACCGGGCGAGCAGGGCAGCGGCGGCGTGAAGAAAGGCGACCACCGCGAAAGCCGCCAGGCCCAGCGTCACAACAACAAGAGCCGCGGCCAGCAGAGCGGCGGCCGCGGCAGTATGGGTGACCTGCTGGCGGCGGCGATGAACAAAGACAAGAAGTAGCTCGCATACCCGGGCAGTCAAGAATGGCGATCCCTGTGGTCGCCATTTTTATTTTGGCCGCGGGTATTCAACCGGATAAATTACCTGCGCCCAATTTCGTGGTGTCTTCCGTCTCCGAGGGGTAGGATAGAGGCCTGCATTTGGTCAACCATGGGCAATCACAACAAGGATCAGACTATGAAACGCTTATTCGGCTTATTGCTCGCGTCAATTCTCAGCCTTCCTGCATTGGCACTGGAAGTCGGCGATCCCGCCCCGGACTTTTCGCTGCAGGGCTCCAATGGAAAGACTTACTCTCTCGCGGACTTCAAGGGCAAGCAGGCCGTAGTGATCGCCTGGTTTCCGAAAGCGTTTACCCGCGGCTGCACCATCGAATGCAAGTCACTGGCCGAAAACGGCCACCTGATCCGCCAGTACGACACCACCTATTTCATGGCCAGCACCGATAAAGTCGAGACCAACACCAAGTTCGCCGAAAAGCAGGAGGCGGACTTTCCCCTGCTGAGTGACCCGGACGGCGCCGTGGCCAAGGCCTATGGTGTACTTGTTCCGGCAGTGAAGGTCGCGCGACGCGTCACTATCTACATCGGGATGGACGGCAACATTCTCAAGATCGACGAGGATATCAAACCGGCCACCAGCGCAGAGGATATAGCCAGGACCCTGGGTGAACTCGGCGTTGAACGCAAAGGTTAAGTCGGCCGGGAAAGCACTGGGGCGGTCAATTTGATCGCCCTTTTTCCTTAATGGAAAAACCGCTCATCCGCTGCACTGGTAAATCGCATCCACTCGCCGGACTCGGGGTGAGTGAGCGCGAGTTCTGTCGCGTGCAGCAATAACCGCGGCGCGGCCGCCCGTGCCTGAGGGTGGGCATAGAAGGGATCGCCCAGAATCGGATGGCCGGTCGCCTGCAGGTGCACCCGCAGCTGGTGCGAACGGCCGGTAACCGGCTTCAGCCTCACCAGGCTGGAGCCGTCGGACAGGGAGATTTTTTCCCAGCGGGTCAGGGAGGGCTTGCCCACTTCCTGGTCCACCTTCTGGCGCGGCCGGTTCGGCCAGTCGCAGATCAGCGGCAGGTCGATTTCTCCAGCGTCGCCCTCCAGTTCGCCCCACACCTTTGCGCAATAGGTTTTCTCAACCTGCCGGTTCTGGAACCCGGCGCTGAGCTTCCGATGCACCACCGGATTGCGCGCCATCACCACCAGACCGGAGGTGTCCATATCGAGCCTGTGTACGGTCAGGGAACCCGGGTACTGCTCCTGGGCACGACTGGCGAGACTGTCGCGATGCGCGGGGTCCCGCCCGGGCACACTGAGAAGCCCGCTGGGTTTGTCGAGCACCAGCAGCGCCTCGTCACAGTAAACTATCGAGAGAAATGGTTCGGTTGGTGGACAGTACTCCCGCACTATTGCTCCCCAATAGACCTCAGACGTAGAGAAATGGCTGGTGATTTGGCCGGATACCACTTGCGATCGCAATAGCCACTATGGGGGATTCGGGTGAAGAAACCCGAGTAATCGCTCCGCCGAAACCGATCGCGGCCAGCGGCGGATGGCCGCCCCGCCGCTCCTACAGGGTATCCACCCGCTCTTTGTAGGAGCGGCCGCTGGCCGCGACCAATCTCTCCGCAAACACCCGCCTCAGCAGTGCAGTGCCCCTGCGCCAACCAAGGATACTCTGCGCCGTCACCGCGCCGGCGAACATGGCGCCGGCCACGCCGCAACTCAGAATGTCCTGGCCCGTGAGATACAGCCCTCTGATACGGCTCTTGGGGCGCAGCCAGGACTGCTCGAAGCGCTTCGGTCCGTGCTCCAGGCCGTAGATTTCGCCCCGCGCGTAGCGGCAGAAGTAATCCGTGGACAGCGGCGTGGACAGTTCGAAGTAATCTATCTGTCCGCGCAGCTGTGGAAAGTATTTGTACAGATGCTCCAGCAGGCGCTCACTGAACCTGCCCTTCAACGCCTGGTAGTCCTCGCCGCGCTTCCCCCAGGGTTTGTCCCTCCATTTTGCAAACCACTCGTATTTCGCCGGCGCCACTATCTCGATGGTGGCGCGGCCCGGGTAGCACTGCGGGAAAACGGGGTCTTTGGCGGAGGGGAAGGAGATATAAACGAGGGGGATATCCGCATTAGGGTCTGCGAGGAATTTCCGTACATCGCCGTCGTAATCCGTGCTCGGATACAGCCAGTAATTGGTTTTCGGCAGCCTCAGCTCCTCTGCGGTTTTCCGCAGGCCGACATACAGGCAGAGGTGCGCCGTGGACGGCTGTACATTTTGCAGATCGCGGCAATAGCCGGCACGCTGGCTGGCACTCTCCGGCAGCAGTTTTTCGAAAGTGTTGAATACCCCGGCATTGGAGATCACCAACGACGCCTCGATTTCCGTACCGTCCACCATACGCAGGCCGCGCACCCGGTTGCCGTCCAGCAGGATGGTCTCCACTTCCGCGTAGGTGAATACCTCACCGCCCGCGGCCTGTATCTGCGGAATAATCGTCTGCGCTATCTTGCTGGCCCCACCCACTGGATAGTAGCCGCCGTACAGATAGTGCTTAACGATCAGCGCGTGAATAATAAAGCTGCCGGTCTTCGGCGTCATGCCGTTATCACCCCACTGACCGCTCAGTACCGCGATCAGCTTTTCGTTGTCGGTGAGTTCGCGCAGCACCTCATAGGTGGTTTTGTTCAGGTAGTCCGGCCAGGTAAATTTTTTCCACAGCGCCAGCAGCGGACCACACCAGCCGGGCAGCAGCTTTGCGATGGTGAACAGGCGCATGGCCCGGCCAACCGCGGATACTCTTTGCAGGTAGGCTTCGATTACAGTTCTGCCATTCGGGAAGTGTTTCAGCAGCCCGGCGATAAACTCGTCGCGCCCGGCACGCAGATCGTACTGCTCGTCGCCGATGCAGATGCGGTCGTAGGTGTCGTCCATCGGCGCCCAGTGCAAATTGCCGGCGGACAGGAAATCGAACAGCTTGCGGGTCGCAGTCGGGTGTCCGCCCACGTCGCCGATATAGTGCACACCCACATCCCATTCGTAGCCGTTGCGGTCGTAGGCGTGGGTAAAGCCACCGGCAGTGTAGTGCTGCTCCAGCACCAGCACCTTCCTGCCCGTCGCGCTCAGCATGGCCGCGGTGGTAAGGCCGCCAATACCGGAGCCGATCACCAGTGCATCGTAGGGGCCCTGGAGGCGGCTGGCCCGGTAGCGCCGGCCTATGCGCAGCCGGCTGGGTTGGGGGCGCTTCGCTGGGGTCTTTTCCGCCATGGCCACCTCGTCATTCTGTAGTTTTGCCGTTAATTGCCCAACCATAGCGACCCACTGTCCCATATGCAAAAAATTGCATACTCCAGCAGGAGGCTTGAGTTTAATATATGTTTTATATACGATTCATATAAACCTGTGAGACTGAGAATATGGGCATAGTGAAAATTTCCGAGGAGCTGCATGACGAAATCCGCCGGGCCAGCTCGGCCATGGCCAGGTCCATCAACGCCCAGGCGGAATTCTGGATCAGGATAGGCATGCTGGCCGAACTGAATCCGCAACTCAGCTATAACCAGCTCACCAAAAAGCTGTTGCGCGAGCAGGCACCGACCCTGGAAGAGCTGACCCGTGAATAGCGCCCCCATCAAAACCGCCACAGAACAGATGCTGATGCGCGACGCCGGCCAGCTATTGAGCCGCGTCTTCGCCATGCTCGACGGGTTTATCGGCCCGGGGGTTTCCACCATGCAGGTCAACGCTAGGGTCGAGGACTATATCGTCAACGAACTGAAAGCCAGGCCCGCGAGCAAGGGGCAGTACGACTACCCCTATGCGCTGAACACCTCGGTCAACGAGGTGGTCTGCCACGGTATGCCGCGGACAACCGGGCAGCTGAAATCCGGCGACATCGTCAATGTGGACATCACCCTGGAGAAATCCGGCTTTATCGCCGATTCCAGCAAGATGTACCTGATCGGCAGCGTTTCACCGGCGGCGAGGCAACTGGTGCGAACCACCTACGAAGCCATGTGGCGGGGTATCGAAGCTGTCAGGCCCGGCGCCCGCCTCGGCGATATCGGCCACGCGATACAGCGCCATGCGGAAGGCCGCGGTTACAGCGTGGTGCGCGAATACTGCGGCCACGGAATAGGCCGGGAAATGCATGAGGAACCCCAGGTACTGCACTACGGCCGCCCCGGTACCGGCGCCGTGCTGCGGGAGGGCATGACCTTTACCATAGAGCCGATGATCAACCAGGGCGGCCGCCAGACGAAAGTGAAAAAGGACGGCTGGACCGTGGTCACCCGGGACAGGAAACTGTCCGCCCAGTGGGAGCACACCGTGCTCGTTACGGGTGACGGCTGCAAGGTGCTGACCCTGAGGGGCGAAGAGTCACCTCGCCGGTAGTGGCGCAGGCGCTCAATCCCCTTCCCACTTGCCAACCTCCAGCATCGCCCGCTTGTGGCCCTGTTCCGCGGCCTGCAGGATCAAGGTCCGCCCCAGCGCCGCGTCTCGCTCGATGCCCTCGCCACTGCGGAAGATTTTACCGAGTTGGTAGAGGCACTCGGAGGCTTCCGTGTCGGCGCACATCATGTACCACGCCGCGGCCATCTCGGGGGATGATTCAGACAGGCGCTGCTGCTGGTGCAGCCGCGCCAGGCCGACCTGGGAGGCCGTTAGCTGGGCGCTCCTCAGGAAGTGGCGTTCGGCCATGGCAAAATCCCGCTGCCCCAGGAGCCCGGACGCCAGCAGCCTGCCCTGCAGGCTGTGCGCCGCGCGCGAATTCACCGCCAGGGCGGCATCGAGAAACTCCCGCGCCGCCGCCAGCTCTTCCGGGGTGCGCTCGGAGGCGCTGGCAAAAACCCGATGCGCATAAGCAAGACCCGATGCCCTGTGCCCCCGACGGGCGAGCCCGGCCAGCTGCGGCAGCAGTTGCGCCGCTTCCACCTCCGACCACTCCCCCTGCTCGCGGCGGATCAGCCGATACTGCGCATCCTGCAGGCCATCGGCGGCGGCGCGGCGCAGGAACTTCCGCTCCGTCTGTGGCTCCACGGCCCTCTTCCTGCCCCCGTAATAACTCGCGAGCCGGTACCAGCCCAGGCCCGGCTCCAGGCGCCGCTGCGCCGCCTCCATGAACTGCTGGAACAGTTCTTCGCTAGGCTCCACGCCGAGGCCTTCCCGATAGACATGGGCGAGTGTCACCATGGCATTCGCGTAGCCCTGCTCGGCGGCGGAAAGCAGGAAGTCGACGCAGTCTTCCGGGGAAAACATCGGCACTTTTTCTTCCAGGCAGGCCTTGCCCAGGCGGAATTGCGCCACCTGACTGCCGAGGGCGGTGGCATCCAGATAGTACTCCGCGGCCTCTTCGCCCTTACCGATGCTTTCGAGATACAGGCCCATACCGATTTTTGCGGCGGTACTCTGCGCTGAAAGCGGTTGAAGTACCTGTCCGATATAGAGGCCATCCAGACTGCCGAAGGGGAAACTGTCCCCCAGTAGCCGGTGTATGGCCTGCTGGTTGTCGAAATAGATGTGGCGCTGCTCACCGCTGTCCGGATCTTCGGCCAGCACCACGTAGTAGAGTGCCCGCCCCCGGCTGAAGGGCAACAGAAAGGCATCCAGGAGCTGGTAACCCGCCAGATCCAGTACGTCTTCGGCGTGATCCAGTATGCCGATTTCATAGGCGGAGTCATGGTTTTTGCCGTCGCCACCGCCGAGCACACCGCGCAGGATAAACTGTACCGCGCGCGCATGCCGTTCCGCCTTGTCCGTATCGCCCAGTTGTTCATAGCAGTCCTGCGCAGCCAGGTGGGGTTCCAGCTCGAAGAAGTTCTGTTCCGTCCACTTGTCCCAGTCCACCGCGGCGCAGTCCGCCCCCTCGCCATCGGACAGCTTTTCCACGGCCTGCTGGAATTGCTCCCGGTCCACCACGGCGGTGTGCACTTTGGAGCTATCCAGATAGGCGGACCAGAATTCCTCGAAGGGCACTGCATCCACATCTTCCAGTATACGCGCCGCCAGGAATGCCAGGCGGGTGTCGGCGTCGGCGAAAGCTTCAATAGCGCTATCGGCGGCGGGAGCGGCCAAGTCGACGGCCCGCAAATCCGTTTCTTCGAATGCCATTTCCGCGGGCGCGATAACCGGCAGGTCGATTGTTTCGGGCGCGGTGGCACAACCGCTGGTGGCGGCCACAAGCGGCAGCAGAAAACGCCATTTCCTCACTGCACACCTCCGTTTGCGCTATCGGATTTCTTCCCGGAAAGCAGGTCCCGCGCAAGATTCCTGGCGCGGTTGCGGCGCTCCTCCCGGGAAGCGGACGCGGACGACAGCCACAGAACATAACTGAGATCGCTTTCCACGCGATTGATCTGCTCCAGGTATTTCGGGAAATCCGCCGCAGACACGGATTTGCGCCTGGAATTGTAACGGTACTCCACGGTGACCCTGTTGCCGTCCTTCCGCACCTCGCGCTCGAATTCAAACCAAGGATTGGCAATCGCCTCCCCGCCCCCTTTTTCTGACCAGCGGATATCCGCCGCACTCTGAGCCACCACTTCCAGCGTCTGCTCTATCTGTAGGTCTCCCGGCAGGCGGAAGGGGTACTGGCGCTGGAGAGAATTCGGCAGGCGCAGGGTTTCCACCACATTGGAAGCCACCAGCTTTAGCATGTTTTTTCCGCTGCTGTCATCGCCAACTTTGCGCAGCCGGTACTTCTCTTTCAGCACCAGCTCGTTGCCATGCTCTGAGTCGATGACTTCAATCGGCTCCAGGATTTCGATGGAGGGAAAATAGCGCGAATAGTACTGCAGGAATTCCGCTCCCAGGGTTTCCCTGTCTCGGTATCCGGTATAGGAGCGCATTTGCTCCGCGCGCCATCCGCTGTAGCGGCTGGTCACTTCAAAAGTCGCTGCCTTCCGGTTGTCCGCCAGAGTCACTATCTCCCTGACCACTACCCGAGCCCGGCGTTGACTCTGCGACGGCGCCTCGATGGCAGTCAGGGAATCTCTCTCTCCATCGACCACCAGTGCCCAGTTGAAATCCGGTAGAGACATTTCCTGCAGGGACCCGGCCTGACTGGTTGCAGTGGGGTCCACCCAATAGCGCTTTCCATCCAGGGTAAAAGTGGTGATGACATGGTCGAAATTTCCCGGGGATGGCAACCGTCCATCCAAATACAGATTATTTACGGAAGACACCAACGCCGGGTGTGCGTCTATTCCCAGCTCGCGCAGGGCGGCAACCAGCAGGACAGTTTTATCTTTGCAATCGCCGAAGCGGCGCTCGAAAGTTTCCATCGGCGCCGAGGGACGGTGGGAGTTGACACCGTGCTCTATGCCGAAATAGCGGATGTTGTTCTGAATCCACTGGGTGGCGACGGCGGCCTTTTGCGCCGGACTGCCCTCCATCTCCGCCACCATGCGGGCAAATTCCTCGGGCAACTCGCCCGGTGTACGGTAGAGCGCGTGAGCCCAGTCGTTCACTTGGCGCCAGTCAGCGTACTGGCTGTACTGGAGAACCGGGAGGGGTGAGAGCCACTCGGGAATGCCGTCTTCCTGGCGCACTGCCTCGGTGTGCCGCAGGTCGGCAAAATAGCGCACTGTATTGCCCTTGGTGTGCTGTTGGATGTCTATCTCATGGCCCTTTTTCGTATCTGCAATACGCACTTGCAGCGCCTTTTCCCGAGGGCTGAGCACGCTGATATACAGCCGTTCGATGGACACACCCCAGGCCAGCAGCTCACGGCCGAAGAATTTATCTCCCAGCACCGGGTTGGAGCCGCGCAATGTATAGCTGTACTCGACGACATCTCTGGCACGCAGGTCCTTCAACAACAGCATCGCCGTCCAGCGCTCGGCGTAGAGGCCCCGATCCAGTTCATCTTCCCGCTGGAAGACTTTTATCTCCGCCGATTTCAGCCGGTCCCGGCGCTTGCCGTCGCGCAGCACGCTGATATCGTGGATCACCAGCTTCTCGTAGGCGGGAGCGAAGCCGAGGCTGATACTGGAAATTTGCTGCAAACCCTGCTGGTTCA
This sequence comes from Microbulbifer rhizosphaerae, assembly GCF_014191725.1. Taxonomy (GTDB): domain Bacteria; phylum Pseudomonadota; class Gammaproteobacteria; order Pseudomonadales; family Cellvibrionaceae; genus Microbulbifer; species Microbulbifer rhizosphaerae. The sequence continues at coordinate 232,262 of NZ_JACHWZ010000005.1, read as the reverse complement.
GGGGCCGCATGGCAACTCGGTAAAAGCGCTCCTTTTCCTCCCCGGACACATTGATCTGGGTGTCCACCAGCAGATAGTGGAGACTCTCACCGCTGGAGAGGTTTTCACTCTCCGGCAGGGCCACCGGTTGCAGCCACTGGGGACGCGGGGCCAGCTCGTAGTCCGCGGCCGCAGCCGGCGAAGACAGCAGTACGGAAACCAGGGCCAACAAGATGAAAAATACGGGTATATGCACCGGAAAAGAACGGACGCGGGAAGGAGACGTCATTTAATTGCCTTTATACAGATCGCGCGGAAGATCCTATGATAAGGCCTGACCGCCCGCCGCGCCACGCCACACGGGCCAGGGGCCCCGGCCCGGCTAAAAACCCCGGCGTCGTAGTTGGCAGTCCGAAGACGGATGTGTAGGGGACCGAACAACAGGAAACGGGTCCCAGCCCGGGAGGGCTGCATGATGCTGGCCCTCCTGAGCTGAAAGGTGCCGCGCAAGTATACGGTTTTTCAGGCAGTCGGCTCCGCCGGACTTTCTGCCCTGTTTTTTCCCCGTACTTTCCCCGTCACCGCCCATGCCAGCAGCGCAAGCCAGGCGACCCAAGATAAACCGGCGGGAACGTTTGCCAGGAGAATTTTCCCCAGATGCTTGCGATTGCAAAACAGCGCCACAATGGTTGGAAGAAACCAGACCGCCATAAAAAGCAGTACAAAAAGCAGTGCCTGGACCAAGCTCATACCGCTGAAGGCCTCGGCAAGTTTGTTAATTAGTTGCGAGAAATCAAAACTCATGATGTCATTCCATTTATCTATCGGGTAATTTCCCTAGGTCCAGATAGGCCCGCGCGCTCTCATTCGCCGGCAACCAGGTATCCCGGCGGTTATTGACAGAGAACACCAGCGCCCAGAACACGTTGGCGGCGCTGAATCTGTACGCGATCAGATACACGGCAAAGGCGCTCTGAGCCCGGTGATCAGGCGCCTGGAAGCCCAGGGCCTGATCGACCGCCGGCGCGCCCCCAACCAAGGACGAGCGCCGGGTCCATCTGCAGCTCACTGCCGCCGGCAGGTCCATGCAGCACCGGGTCGAAACGATTCCACAGCAGCTAATGATTATCGCGATAATTTTCTCTCCGAGCCCGGCACGGCAACCTAGACTTCAAAACCAGCCAACGAGGACACTGTCATGCAAGTACTCTACAAAGCCGTAGCCACTGCCACCGGAGGCCGCGACGGCCAGGCCAAATCTTCCGACGGCATCCTGGACGTAAAACTCACCACCCCGAAGGAGCTGGGCGGCCCCGGCGGCGACGCGACCAACCCGGAACAGCTGTTTGCCGCGGGCTATTCCGCCTGCTTTATCGGCGCGATCAAATTTGTCGCCGGTCAAGAGAAAGTCAAGGTGCCGGAAAACACCAGCGTGCGCGGGGAGGTGGGTATCGGTCCGCAGGACAAGGGCTTTGGCCTGGATATCGACCTGTTTGTCAGCCTGCCGGGCCTGGATAAGGAAACCGCGGAAAAGCTGGTGAAGCGGGCCCACGAGGAGGTCTGCCCCTACTCCAACGCCACCCGCAACAACGTGGATGTGCGCCTGCACGTCTCCACCTGAACACGATCCAGGCTAACGCCGAAATATCGGAGGCTAGAGTCGTGAATAAACTAGTTTTACCGAGGTTGGTTTTCCTGCTGTTTTTCGCCCTGGATACTGCCATCGTATTTGCGGCCGGTCCCCAAGGATGGAGGAAAATACCCAGAAATTCCTGCAGGCACCGGAGCAGTGTTCCACGACATCACCCTCGACGGCAACACCTGGAAAGACAGTCACAGCGTGCAGCGAAATCCCCTTGTCGCCGATCTGGGGGTCGGCGTGGCGGCGAGTTACGGCAAATGGAAGTTCGCCTTCGCGCGCTATCTGCGCAGCCGCGAATTTGAGGAGCAGGCCGAGCTGCCACAGTTGGGTAGCCTGGCGGTGTGGCGGGAACTTTAATATGCCTTTGTTCCGGCGGCGCTCAGTTATTAGTTGATTGAGCTGTTGGCACTACCGCCGGATGCCGTTCGCCCCACCGCCATCTCATTGGCATCTTTAGAGGCGAGCCGCGCCGCAGTAGGTACACCACAGCCCTCATCCATTTTAATCGCCGATAAGTTGCGCCTTGGAGATCTTCTGCAGCGATGTGCCCGCTGCGGAAAGCCCTGCCACTGCGCTGCAGGCACCGTGGTATTCAAGCACTTCGGAGATGGCTCTTTGGGCGGAGTACTTTACCAGGCCTTTATCCTGCTCACCCCGGATCTGATCGAGAACGGCTCCCCGCTTCTTGTCTATTCCGGAAATAATTACATTCACGCTCAGTTCGTTGAAGTAAGCTTTATCGTATTCCGAATTGATGCCGGTGGCGGCAGCGGCGACACCGGAAAAGGCGTTGGCAGTGGGGGCGTGTGACACTATGGCACCGGCGCCGGACATCAGCAGGCTGGTGCTGCCCCAGAGCACGCTGGCCTGGTTTTTGGCTGACATAAGCACCCGCTTGTAGTGGTTGCAGCGCTCGTTGGAGAGGGCGATCAGTTCATCCTGCAGGGAGTTTCTGCGGTGCTTTTCCTGGTTACCGTCGAGAACGGCGTCTTCCTGAATGGGGGTATATTGTCCGCTTGCATCGAAATAGCCGTATTTCTGCAGTATCGCGTCGGCGGTCTTTTTCTCGTCAAACAGGCTCGCCGGGCCACTCAGCAGGTCCATATCTCTGGGCATGGTCTTCTGGCGTAGATAGGTGCAGCCGGAGAGGGTAACAACAAGAGCGATAGCGAGAGCTTTTTTAAACATTGTGGTTTCAGCCTCTTTGCGGTTATTGCGGCACGCAGTGATAGGGAAATGCCTGTTTTTGTTTTCGCAATTGACGGAATTATTTTGCTTTTTTTATTGTGACGCACATCACGTCGAGCAACTTTATGCTCTTTTAGTCACACAATGCAAACCCTTTTAGCTGACACCTTACCGCCCTCCCGCGGCGCATGTGAGTATCGTCGCCAGAGATGTCGAATGTCCCGCCAGATATTCTTTCTTCCCGCTGAATACAACTCAGATCTAGGCTTTAACCCGTTCCTGCCACGCCATTGACAACCTGAAACGCAATCCGCGCCGCGGTGCGCGCGGCGTGGTCCTCGATATCGAAATAGGGATTGAACTCCGCCATATCCGCCAGGCACACCTTTTTCGATTCCAGTACCGTATCCAGCAGCGGCTCGAACAGTTCCAGCGACACGCCGCGCCCGGCGGGGGCGCTGACCGCGGGCATTACTGCGGCGGGGAAAAAATCCAGACAGATGGTGAGGTAGACGAAGTCCACCCTGTCGATAAATTCCCGGATCTGTTCCCGCACTCTGTCCAGCTGCCAACTGGTGATCTCGCGGTCGCGGATCACATGTGCACCCAGTTCGCGGGCGCGGTTATACAGCGCCGGGGTATTGGCGCTGTCGGCGGCGCCGATACATAGGTAGTTGAAGGGACGGCCGTTGATCTCGCACTGCTCGGCGATCTGGTAGAAGGGCGTGCCTGACGACCCCCGGGGGGAGGGCACGCGCAGGTCCAGGTGTGCGTCGAAATTGATAATGCCCAGGGTCTTGTCGCGGTGATGCTCGCGCATCCAGCGGGCGATGCCCTGATAGCTGCCGAACGCGACCTCGTGGCCGCCGCCCAGTACCAGGGGAAAGTGGCCGCCATCCAGCAGCTCCTTGATACGCGCGCCGAGCATGGACTGGGCGGATTCCAGGTCCTCCCTTTCAATCTTCACATTGCCGGCGTCGTACATCGGTGTGTCGAAAGTGGCGGGCAGGTTGGCCATGGCCAGGCGCAGGATGCGCGGGCCCTTGGCGGCGCCGATGCGGCCTTTGTTGCGGCGCACCCCCTCGTCGGAGGCAAAGCCCAGGATCGCCAGACCCGGAGAACTGTCCAGTTGCAGCGGTGTGATGCGCTGGTGCCAGCGCTCGCCGGCCTTGCCGTCCTCGCTATCGGTGCGCCCGCTCCACAGGCGCATATCAGCCAGCTGTAACATCTCTGCCTCCTACTGTTCTACCGGCGAGGAAAATCCGTGCCGGTTTCAGCGCGCCCACTTCATAGGCAAGTTGATCGGGAGTATCCATGGGCCATAGCACCATGTCCGCACGCAACCCGGCGCGCAGCACGCCGCGGGAACAGCACAGGCCCAGCGCCCGGGCCGCAGCGCGGGTCACTCCGGCCAGTGCCTCGGCAGGGGTGAACCCGAACAGGTTGCAGCCCATATTCATCATCAGCCGCAGCGAGGCGATGGGGCAGCTGCCGGGGTTCAGGTCGGTGGACAGGGCCATGGGCACGCCGGCGGCGCGCAGCCTGTCCACCGGCGGCACCCGGGTTTCGCGCAGGGTGTAAAAGGCCCCGGGCAGCAATACTGCCACCGTGCCGCTCTCGGCCATGGCGGCCACATCCATTTCGGTAATGTACTCAATATGATCCGCGGACAGGGCGCCGGCGGCCGCGGCCATGGCGGTGGCGCCGCTGCTGGAGAGCTGCTCCGCGTGTACCTTGATCGGCAGATCCAGCTTGTGCGCGCAGTCGATCACCCGCCGGCACTGGTCGACGGAAAAGGCGATGGACTCGCAGAACATATCCACCGCATCCGCCAGTTGCTCCTTGGACACCGCCGGCAGGATTTCCTCGCACACCAGATCGATATATTCGTCGACGCGGCCGTCGTATTCCGGCGGTAGCGCGTGGGCGGCCAGGCAGGTAGTGGTGATACTCACCGGGTGGTGCTGGGCCAGGCGGCGCGCTGTGCGCAACTGTTTCAGTTCGGTATCCAGGTCCAGGCCGTAGCCGGATTTGATCTCCACGGTGGTCACGCCCTCGGCCATCAGCGCGCGCAGTCGGGGTTCGGCGGCGCGGTACAGCTGTTCGGCGCTGGCCGCACGGGTGGCTCGCACCGTGGACAGAATGCCGCCGCCTGCGCGGGCCACCTCTTCGTAACTCTCGCCTCCCAGGCGGCGGGCGTACTCGGAGGCGCGGTGGCCGCCGTAGACCAAGTGGGTGTGGCAGTCCACCAGGCCCGGGGTCAGCCACTGGCCCTCGCCGTCCACCACCTCGTCGGGAGTGGTGTCCGGCAGTTCGGTGCGCGGACCCAGCCACACGATGCGGCCGCCGGTAACCGCCACCGCGGCATCCTCCACCGCGCCGTAGGCGCCGGGCAGGGAGGGGTCCATGGTGGCGGCGTGGACATTGGTAATCAGCAGCTCGCAGCGTTCTGTCATAGCTTTCCCGCAGGCGCGGTTTTCCTCTTGTTAACCATAGACGCTCGGTATCCTCACGAGCAGGCTCCCCAATAGTATCCCGCGCTGGCTCCCACAGGGGAGGCTTGACACCGGCCGGTGCGGCCACCATAGTAACCAGAATCTTGTATATACAACCATATACAAGTATGTGGAGCACTTTACCGAAGTCCATGAATACTGCAAGAGAGCCCTCAGCGGGGGGCAAAAAGCCCTCAGCGGAGGGTAAAAGGCCCTCGGCGCGAGGAGAGCCCCGTTACGTCGCCATCAAGCGCCATATCCGCGGGCAGATTGAGTCCGGCCGCTGGGCGGTGCACTCCCAGGTCCCCTCAGAGAATCAGTTGGCCCAGGAGTTCGGGGTCAGCCGTATGACCGCGCGCCGCGCCCTGAGCGAACTGACCGACGAGGGGGTACTGATGCGCTCCCAGGGCCTGGGCACCTTCGTGGCCGAGCCGGTACCCGCGGGCTCCCTACTGGAAGTGCGCAATATCGCCGACGAGGTCAGCGCCCGCGGCCACAGCTACAGCAGCCGCATCCTGCTGCTGCGGGAAACGACGGCGGAGGCCAACGTGGCCCACGCCCTGGGCCTGCCGCAGGGTGCGCCGGTGTTCCATTCGGTCATCGTGCACTGCGACAACGGCCTGCCGATCCAATGGGAAGAGCGATTCACCAACCCGCAACTGGCGCCGGACTACCTGCAGCAGGATTTCTCCAGCACCACCCCCAACGCCTATCTTTCCCGGGTGGCCCCTCTGACCGAAGTGGACACCACAGTGGAAGCGATCGTCGCGGAAGCGGCGGTGGGCGAGGCGCTGGAACTGGAAGCCGGCAGTGCCTGCCTGCAGGTCTGGCGGCGCACCAAAAGCAGTACCGGCACCGTGAGCTTTGCGCGGCTGGTGCATCCGGGCAGTCGCTACCGGCTTGGCGCACAGCTCCGATTTTGAATATACACCTGTAGGAGCGGCGGGGCGGCCCCGCCGCTCCTACAAAAAAAGAGCCAATTATCTAACGCTTTGGGATAAATTTTTGCGAGGTTAAAAATGACCACCGACAAACGCCATGACCCCAGCCGCAAAATCATCGCCCCCCGCGGCACCGAGCTCAGCGCCAAGAGCTGGCTCACCGAGGCGCCGCTGCGCATGCTGATGAACAACCTGGACCCGGAAGTGGCCGAGCGCCCGGAGGATCTGGTCGTCTATGGTGGTATCGGCCGCGCCGCGCGGGACTGGGAGTGCTTCGACAAAATCGTCGAAGTGCTCAAGCGCCTGGATGAAGACGAAACCCTGCTGGTGCAATCCGGCAAGCCGGTGGGCGTTTTCAAAACCCACGCCGACGCGCCGCGGGTGCTGATCGCCAACTCCAACCTGGTGCCCCACTGGGCCAACTGGGAGCACTTCAACGAGCTGGATAAAAAAGGCCTGATGATGTACGGCCAGATGACCGCCGGCTCCTGGATCTATATCGGCTCCCAGGGCATTGTGCAGGGCACTTATGAAACTTTTGCCGCAGTGGCCCGCCAGCATTTCCAAGGCGAGGCCAAGGGCAAATGGATACTGACCGGCGGCCTCGGCGGCATGGGCGGCGCCCAACCGCTGGCGGCCACCATGGCCGGCTTCAGCATGCTCGCGGTGGAGTGCGACGAGACCCGCATCGACTTCCGCCTGCGCACCGGCTACCTCGATAAAAAAGCCACCAGCCTGGACGAGGCGCTGCAGATTATCGAAGACGCAAAGAGTCAAGACGAAGCGGTTTCCGTGGGCCTGTTGGGCAATTGCGCGGATATTTTTCCGGAAATCGTTGCGCGCAAACTCCTGCCCGACGCGGTGACCGACCAGACCTCCGCCCACGATCCGCTGAACGGCTATTTGCCGAAGGGCTGGACCCTGGAGCAGGCCGCGGAAATGCGCCGCAAAGATCCAGCGCTGGTGGTGAAGGAGGCCAAGAAATCCATGGCTATCCAGGTCACCGCGATGCTGGAACTGCAAGAGCGCGGCGCCGCCACCCTGGACTACGGCAACAACATCCGCCAGATGGCGTTCGAGGAAGGGGTCAAAAACGCCTTCAATTTCCCCGGCTTCGTGCCCGCTTATATCCGTCCGCTGTTCTGCGAGGGTATCGGCCCCTTCCGCTGGGCGGCACTGTCCGGCAATCCCGAGGATATCTACAAGACCGACGCCAAGGTGAAAGAACTGATCCCGGACGACCCGCAGCTGCACAACTGGCTGGATATGGCCCGCCAACGCATCCAGTTCCAGGGCCTGCCGGCGCGGATCTGCTGGGTGGGACTGAAGGACCGCGCGCGCCTGGCGCTGGCCTTCAATGAGATGGTGGCCAGCGGCGAACTGGAAGCGCCAGTGGTGATCGGGCGCGACCACTTGGACAGCGGCTCCGTGGCCAGTCCCAACCGCGAAACCGAATCCATGATGGACGGCTCCGCTGCGGTCTCCGACTGGCCGCTCCTGAACGCGCTGCTCAACACCGCCTCCGGCGCCACCTGGGTCTCCCTCCATCACGGCGGCGGGGTGGGCATGGGCTTTAGCCAACACGCCGGCGTGGTGATCGTCTGCGACGGCACCGAAGCCGCCGCCAAACGCATCGCCCGTGTGCTGTGGAACGACCCGGCCACCGGCGTGATGCGCCATGCGGATGCGGGTTACGAGATCGCGAAAAACTGCGCGGTGGAGCAGGGGCTGGACCTGCCGATGTTGAAGAACTGAGCCCGGGACAAATCGGCAGGACTGCCGATTTGAACAGCTTTAGCTGGCCGAAGGCCGAGCGCCATGGATGGCGCGAGTTAACGCCGAGCTGTTTGCCTTTGAGCGCTGAAGGCTCCAGCTCCGCACGCGGGCCGCAGGCTCGCCACAAACAACAGAATGCAACACACAACCGGCATTTTTGGTGAGAGAGTTTATGTACCAATTGGAAATCAACCCCGGCCAACTGAGCCTGGCCCAACTGCGCCGCGTCGCCCGAGAGCCGGTGAAACTGTCGCTGAACAAAGCCGCCTACCCGGCCATCGCGGCCTCGGAAAAAACCGTGGCCCAGGTGCTCAGCGAGGGCCGCACCGTCTACGGCATCAACACCGGATTCGGTCTGCTGGCCAACACCCGTATCGAGCAGAAAGACCTGGAAACCCTGCAGCGAGCCATCGTTCTGTCCCACGCCGCCGGCACCGGCAATTTTATGGACGAGGCCACAGTGCGCCTGCTGATGGTACTGAAGATCAACTCCCTCGCGCGCGGATTTTCCGGGGTGCGCGCAGAGCTGATCGAGGCACTGATCAAGCTGGTCAACGCCAGCGTCTTCCCGGCGATTCCGGAAAAGGGTTCCGTGGGCGCCTCCGGCGACCTGGCGCCGCTGGCGCATATGAGCGTGGTGCTGCTGGGCGAGGGCGAGGTGTTTGTCGACGGCGAACGCAAACCGGCAAAAGAAGGACTGAAAGTGGCCGGCCTGGAACCGCTCACCCTGGCGCCCAAAGAGGGCTTGGCACTGCTCAACGGCACCCAGGCCTCCGCCGCCTTCGCGCTGCTCGGCCTCTTCGCCGCCGAGGACCTGTTCGCCGGGGGAATCGTCACCGGCTCCCTGGCGCTGGAGGCGGCGAAAGGTTCGCGCCGCCCCTTTGACGACCGCATCCACGCGGCGCGCGGGCAACGCGCCCAGCGCCAGGTGGCGGCCGCCTACCGCGAGCTGCTCGGCGATAGCAGCGAAATCAGCGAGTCACATCGGGGCTGCGAGAAGGTGCAGGACCCCTACTCACTGCGCTGCCAGCCCCAGGTGATGGGCGCCTGCCTACAGCAGATCCGCTTTGCCGCGGAAGTCCTTCTGGCCGAGGCCAACGGCGTGTCCGACAACCCTTTGGTATTTACCGACGAGGAAAACCCGGGAAATTCCGACATTATTTCCGGTGGCAACTTCCACGCCGAACCGGTGGCCATGGTGGCCGACAACCTAGCCCTGGCACTGGCGGAAATCGGTGCTCTGTCCGAGCGGCGCACGGCGCTGCTGATCGACACAAATCTGTCCGGGCTGCCGCCTTTCCTAGTGGATAACGGCGGGGTCAACTCCGGCTTTATGATCGCCCAGGTCACCGCGGCGGCACTGGCCAGCGAAAACAAATCCCTGGCCCACCCGGCCAGCGTGGATTCCCTGCCCACCTCCGCCAACCAGGAGGACCACGTGTCCATGGCCACTTTCGCCGGCCGTCGCCTGCGGGAGATGGCCGACAACACCTGCGGCATTCTCGCGGTGGAACTGCTGGCCGCCTGCCAGGGCCTGGATTTCCGCGCCCCGCTGAAGACCTCGGCCAAGCTGGAGGCCGCTAAAACCAAGCTGCGCGAGCGGGTCTCCTTCTATGACAGGGACCGCTATTTCGCCCCGGATATCGCCGAGGCCAAGGCGCTGCTGGCCAGCGCTATCTACCGCGATTTCGTCGATGCGGAGCTACTGCCCAGCAGCTGATCCTTGGGGCGAGCCCTGTGTTCGCCCTCTCTCGCTAAAAAATAAATGAAAATCGCGCCAATGCTGCTAGGCTGAAAATTAGACGATTTACCCGCCAATCGGCGCGGAGGTCTCAATGAAGCCCCAGTCCAGCAGGCGACTGCTCACCGGAGCCGGCTGCGTCCTGGCCGCCGCCACACTGCCGGCCTGTACCGATACCGGCTACGTGGGGGGAGGCGCCAGCAGGCCTCACTACGAGGTCCGCGGCCCCTACTACCACTGCCATCCCAACGGCGTCTGCCACAGTGTGCGCCACCCCAACTACTACCGGCATGGCGGCTTTGACCAGCCCATACCGCACCGTCGCTATCGTCCCTACTACTACGGACCCCTACCCCCGCGGGCGAGACCGCTCTAGCCCATTCAGCGAATCCCAAGGCGAGCGACATCCAGTGTCGCAGGGAAGCCGTAACCAACGGGTTTTCCCCACTTCGGAGTTTGCACTATGAATAGACTATTGAAGACAAGCCTGATCGCCATCACTGTCAGCACCGGCCTCGGTCTGAGTGCCTGCGTGGCCGACGGTTACTACGGCGGCAGTTCCTATTACTCCTATCCCTATGCGCGCCCCTATGTGTACCCATCCTCCGGGGCCTATTTCTTCTATTCGTCGCCGCGCTATTACCGTTACCGCTACCAACCGCGCTATCGTTTCTACCAAGGCCGGTCCTATTACCGCTACGGCCGTCCCTACTATCGAGGCTATCGCGGGCACCACTACTACCGGGGAGACCGCCTCTATCGGGGACATCGTCTCCACCGGGGAGACCGCATCTACCGGGGACACCGCATCCACCGGGGACACCGCATCCACCGGGGACATCACATTCATCGAGGTCACCGGAGCTTTCGCAGAGGCCACCGCTAAACCCGGTTGACCTCATACCTTGGTCATACCGACCAGTCCTTCCGCCGCTGTTAGCATTTTCAAAGGAATGAGCTAACAGCCGCGGGAGTTTTCTGTGCAACAGTACCAAAAGCAGCCCGTATTGATCACCGATATTGCATAGCTGAACAGCATTACCGCCAGTCGCAGCTTTATACAAAATGGCATCAAAAGCCTCACCCTGACAGATGCTTCCTCTAGGCTCAGTAAAGGAGCGGAGTGAATCCGCGCCCACCCGAAAAGCTGTGAGGTATCCGCGGTGCAGAAGTTGCGTTGTATTCTGCTTGCAGCGGCCATGGCGACAGGAGTTGCCGGTTGTGCCACAACCGAGCCCAAGGGAGCCCCCGACACACTGACCGTAAACGGCCAGCAATTTCACTGTATGGAGCAGGAACTGGAGAGCAAGGTACTGGTGCGCTGCGTGCGGCCATGAGCCCCCTTTCAGACCGATCTCCGCAAGAATCTCAGCCAGGCTTTACATTCCAGCGCTTGCGGGCCTTGTAATAGGCACTGGCATCCCGGAAGCCGAGCAGGTCGCACAACTGCACCACCGACCGGTGCCGGTGGCGGGCAAACAGCTGCCGACGCTCCTCATCCAGAAGCCGGGAGAAGCTGGTTTTCGCCTCCTTTAGCTTGCGGTACAGCGTCACCCGGCTCATACAGAGGGCCTGCGCCAGGCTGTCTATGCTGTTGTAAGCGGCCAGATTTTCTCTCAGCAACTGGCGAACCCGTTTCTCGACAGACTGTCCTTTCCCCACGAAGTCCAGTCTCGAAATCCTCTGTTCCAATATGCCTTTAAGGTGACGGTTGCGCTGTCGCAACGGCAGGGAGAGAGCTTCCTCGGGAAAAACAAACGCGTTTCTATCGCTATCGAAGCGAAGCTCGTAGGGTAACAGCAGCTGCAGCAAGTCGACGTACCGTGGCTTTGGGAAACTAAATTCAGCCCAGCAAGTGGGGATCCTCTGTCCGAACAGGTGTTCAGCCCAGTGACACAGGGAAACCATCTTGTACACCACAGCACAGCGTGGGTAGGGCTTCCCTGAAACAAAACGGAAAGCCAGTTGGATATAGTTATTCGTCCGGGTAACCTGCCAGGATTCAGATGGGTTGTCCAAGTCAGTATTCGCGAGATAGGTTTCCAGCGCCTCCTCCAGGTTTTCGCAATGCTGGACCAAGCTGATGAGCAGCCCTTGAGCTTCCGGCAAAACGATAGCAGCACCCATACGAGCGCCGATATCTACTGCAAGGGGGTTGGCATCCACCAGCTGCCACAGAGTGATTATCCAGGATTCCGGATAGCGCTCTTCCATCAACTCCGAGATATCCCGCCCTTCCTCCAACTCGATAACACGGTCCGCAAGCCTGTGATCTATAGCCTGTATCTGTGCGAAATCGACGATCGAGTGACGTTTTAGTTCCCTGGCCAAGTAGACAACGTCAATGGCACTAACATGATGCTCCTCCATCGAAGTGGGAAAACGGGGGTGATGTTGCTGTGGCGCCTTGCAACTATTTTCCATAGATTTGAAACAAAATTCGATTATTTTTTTCCAAGACTTTAAGGCACTTTATCCGGACGTGGAACCTTTGAAGGCGACGTCGGACCAGGTTTTATCAAGTACATTTGCAGTCAGTTGACAAAGGCCCGGATGAGAGCCTATGAACAATTACTAAGCAAGTGAGGTAAATCACGCCAACTGCCCAACGAGTAATGGCGCCTGATCCATTTTATGGCGCCCAATTTATCAGGATCGAATATGGGTCTTTCAGGTTCATCATGGCCATTTTTTTCAGTTCAATACAGGTATTCTACGGGGGTGGGAGACTGAAGATGGTACTGTTTTAGCGCTTTGCAATTATTTTCCACAAATATGAAACCAAATTCCGCATCTGATTCCACATGGATCACAGACCCTTAAAGTAAAAAAGGGTAAATGAATCAGCTACACGTGTGACAAACCCGACATGCACAACCTCAGCCAAGCTGTGCATTCCAGCGCTTGCGGGAGATGAAATTTCGTACCGTCTCCACAAAAACTTTTGAAGCGGGCTCGCGGCCGAGCAGCAGATGTCCATCGCTCTCCAGTTCCACGAACTCAGCGTTGGGGATGGAGGCGGCGAGATCGCGTGCGGCCTCGACCGGAATGCGCTGGTCTTCCAGCGAATGGATTACCAAGGTCGGCACCGCCACTTGCGCGAGCCGGTCGCGCACGTCGATATCAGCGAATACGGATAAAAACCGGACTGCGTTCTCGGGCGAGGTCGTCAAACGCTGGAATTCATTGAACCAAGTAAGCTCGTCCGCGGTGGCGCTGGGCATAAAAGTGGATGAGAATATCTGTCGATACGCCGGGTTGTCCTTTCCCCATCCTGTTTCGGTCAGAGTCATCACAGCCTCACGTTCCCTGGCCACTGCGTCAGTTGCGCCAATTCGCCAGCCTGCCGCATAGCCGCCGAAGAGAATAAGATGTGTCACCCGCTCAGGGTGCCTCACGGCGTATTCTATGGATACGGCGGCGCCCTGAGATATGCCAAGCAGGGCAAACTTATCCAGCCCCGTGGCAGCTACCACCGCTTCAAGGTCGGTCACAAAGGTGTCAAAAGAAATATTAGCGACGTTCCAGTCGGACAGGCCATTACCCCGTTCATCGTAGCGAATAAAGCGATGGTCAGCGGCGAGATTGCGAAACAGAGGGCTCCAGATTGGTGCCTCCCAATCGTGCTCAATATGGGTGAGCCAGTTGGCGGCCTTGATGATGGGCGGGCCCTCGCCCACAGATGCGTAGGCGATGCGCACGCCGTCGTTTGCGGTGCAAAACTGGACTTTCTGCCGGGCTAGCAATTCCCGCTCTGTGGGACGCTCCTTGACACCGGCGGAGATCCGGCTGCCTTGGGTGCGCATATCTGGAGGCCACGCAATCCCGGCATTCCGGAAACGCCTAGCCAGTTCGTGCGACAAAGTGTTCAATTCCAAAGTGTGATCAAGCAGCTCCAGCAGGGTCAACAATTGAGTGGCTGCGTGGGGACTGAACGGTTCCAGAGCCTGCCACTGACGGGCCCAGCTCAATCGTTCGTGGGGGGCAATGTCAGAGTGAGTGGCTAAACGGGCCAGCACTTTTCCACGCAAGCGATTTATCTCTTGTCGTTCGGCGGACAGCCATTGCTGGAAGAGTTCCTGGTCAGGCAGGTCGATACCGTCCAGAAACGGTTTTTGTAACTGGCCCGCAATGTCAGTTAATACCGAGAAGGGCAAATCAGGGGATGTTAACTTTTCTGACAGCGTATTGATGTCAATTTCGATATCCAGGGCACTGATGGTTACGCGTTCCCGATCTGCCACTAGCCGCTCTATTGATGCATCGTTAATCAAGGGACGAATCTTGCTTAACGACCAGCGCAATGCCCCACGAGGATCATTCGGAGTTTCGAAAAACACTTCACATAAACGTTCACGGCGATGGGGCCGGGCGGTCCTCGCAAGGTAGGCCAGCAACGCACGTGTCCGTTTGGAGGCTGGCAAGGTTACAGACTTACCGTCGTGGAAGATGCTTAACTCCCCGAGCATCTCCAGCGAAACTCTCATTGTTTTGATCACCAAGTTCTGCTTATTTCACGGATAGGTACTGTCGCCGGGTGTGCTGGGGCAGAGAAGGCGGCCGCTCCGGTTATTGGCGGCGATCATACGGGCCTGTCACATTGTCCTCTACTTCCAGGTCCCACCAAATGGCGCTGGATGCATTAATATTGTCTCTCCGTGCAAAGCTTGTTTGGGAGGGGCACTAGCTCCCACGCGTCCGAAGCAACCATTCCGAAAAAGTCTTCGGCGGCGAGGGCTCCGGCCTATGCCCGCTCAGTCCGGCGGCGCGGGCCTCTGTGGGGCTGAAACCATATGCGGCGCGAAACTGGCGACTGAACAGTGCCTGGTTTGTGAAACCATAGCTGCAAGCGATGGTGTTGATAAGCCTGTGATCCATCGGGTCCGCAATCGCCTTGCAGCAAGCCGCAAGCCGCCGTTGCCTGATGAATTTTTCGACACCACCATGTCTCTCGAAGAGGTAGTAGAGCTGCCGGCGCGAAATCCCCAGTGTCCGACAGATCGAATTCGCTCCCAGGTCTGGCGATGCCAAATATCGCTGAATGTATTTTCGTGCGAGGTTGAAGCGGCCTGCTGCAATCGGCATCTCGGCCACCCCAATGTTATTTGCAGCAGGCTTGAGCGCCGCGGAGAGCAGAAGAGTGAGTGACTCTACTACGAGGGATATTTCGGAGACTCTTAGTGTTTTTATGTAATCTTCAAGAGTAATAATGTATTCCTTTAGTACCTCCACGAGACTGCCTGTGACCCCTATATGATGCACGGCATCCAGCATGTCGGAAATGTCCGGAAAATTGTCCCTGCTGAGGAAAAGGCACGCGCTGCTGGTACCGTCGGAACGTCCGACGAATGGATAGGCGAAAGATCTGACTTGAAGGGAACCGGCCGAACTCGTCAGCACCCGGTCGCCGGCACGGCTGATTTCATTTCCCCGTTTGAGAATAGCAAGACACCAATGGTCGATGCCGGAGGCACGAACATGATCCTCGGTATGCCGGTATTGCATCGGGTCCATGCTGGAGGAAGCGAAGTGCAGGGATCCGAGGTCATGACCCCTTGCGCTGGCGAAATAGCCGCCTTCCGTGGACTCATCGCGCTCGATATCGACCAGGGGGGCGACCCATTCCTTCCAGTATGCGAATTGATCGCGCCGCTGCTGCGTAACCGTGGTGAAACGGTCAGCGCGGATACGACTGCTGCAATCGACAGTTGTCCGGCCAGTTATTCCCAAGATGTGATCGCCTCGAAAATGTGCGCACAATGAATAGGCGGATGTCCGCTCTTTATTGACGATTCAGCCATTCAGTATAGTTCGAGCGCTTCGGCATCGATCCGGCCGCTTCACGTAATTCGCCGGGGCTGCCTCCGAACTGGGCACGGAACTGCCGACTGAAACCCGCCACGTCTTTGAAACCGTACCTTTCGGCAATCTGGCTGATGGTCCACCGCATTTCGGAACTCTGGAGTTCACGGAGGCAGGCACTGAGCCGCCTTGAACGTATATACCGCTCGACGCCCCCCAGATTTTCAAAAATCTTGTACACCTGTCGGCGAGACACGCACAGCGCGGCGCGAACACTCTCCACCGTCAGGTCAGGCCGCCCGAGATTGCGCTCGATGAATTTTCTCGCCACCTCAAACTGAGTCGCCAGGATAGGGGTTTGCGCTGCGGCGATCGATTCCGGCGACCGCGCAACGCTGGCCCGGATCATGGCCCGAGTGGTTTCGGCGGCAATCAGGGATTCCGATGGCGTCATATATGAGAGCCTGGCCCCTAGCGCCATCAGATAGTGCCCGAGCAGCGGATGCAGGCGTTTGGATTTTTCGCTGACGGAAATGTGGTCGAGTATTCCTTCCAACCCTGTCAAGGTTTTCCTAGGCAGGAAAAAATACAGGGATTCGTGGGCGGAGAGGTGTGCGCTGAATGGCTCCCCCGTATTTCTCAGCTCCAGGTGACTTCCCTGGAAGCGTACGGCATTCCCGTCCACATTGGCATCTACATGACCTTTTGTTCTTACCGCCACTACCCAATCATCCATATCAAACGATTTGACATCCTGCGGGGATCTATAAAAGGAAAACCCATCGGATCTGGATGAGACTGCACGGATGTCACCCAGGCTGAAGCCTTTGGTGTCAACAAAGAATTTTTCCGAAATTCCCTTTCCGTCCGAGCGTTCAATATGTCCGGGAAGCTCATCCCGATATCCATCGAACTGCTCGTTTAAGGGGAGCTGCGATGTTTCAAAGCTGTATGACGGTTTGATAAAACCGGATTTAATGCCGGAGGCTTCGTTCGTGCCGGGATGCGGTCTGCCGCTATGATCATTCATATTTCGTAAAAGTACCACGTAAATGCCACAGTTATTCAAACGTTCGCTCAGAAAGTTGGAAACTAATCTTCGCGCGCTCTTTTCTTACCCCCGGCAACCCGAGAAGAGGTGCTATCTTGGAGCTATGGCTTACGGAGCCTGCGATATGCAGGTAATTTTACCTGCAGGTACACATTAAATGAATATCACCATGAATGAAATCAGCTTTGTAGAGTACGTCTGGATAGATGACCGAGACCAGCACAACAAATTCGGTCAAAATCGTGAATTATCGACATGCCAGACCTGCTGCTTGTGACCAACTCACCTCCATGAAGCTTTGACGATTCGTCGACCACCAGGTAAACGGCCAGGATTCCGATTGCATCCTCATCCCCCGTGCGGGTCTAGCGACCCATTTCGCGGCGAAAGTGACTGTGGCTATATCGTGCTGTGCGAGATCGATGATGTGGATGGCAAGGGCCCCCATCGAACCAGCGCGCGAATGCGCATCCATACGGCACAAGCGCGAGGCCGTGCGCAAGCAGCTGGACACCCCAAAACCGGTCCGGAAAAAGCCGCTTGATGCGGTTTCCAGAAGTTTAAGCAAGGCTTTATCCGTCCGCCCCGGATGAGGCGCCACCCCCTTTCCATCAATTCTCACGACTGCTCCGGGAAAATATCACGCCCATTCAAACGGTGGTTCACACGCTCGCCGGCTATCCTCGTCCATAACCAGGCTGGAGATTCAGGAGAAACCGGCAATGTTGATGGGGAAAACAAATTGGCACCACCTGCTGGAAAATTAACTCTACGAAAGTTCAAGCAAGCGGCAGACTGAATACGGTACGTTTTTTGTACTTTGAAATTATTTTCCCTGCATTTGAAACTAAATTCCACGCATATTTTTTCGGTTTGGATTTAATATGACCACAGACCCACCAGAAAAATAACAGGGTCGGGTTCGGATTATGTATGAGCCTGGCCGTATAAAAGGGGGGGATATGAGTGACATCTCAGTATTGTTTGTAATTTTGTTTTCTCCGTTGTTATCACTGGCCGTATGGCCGGTAATATCAAGGTCCGTCCCCCTCTCTCAAATTGCGCCTCCGGATTGCCAAAAAGATTCCAAGCACAAACCTGCCACTGATAAGACATGGAGAAAGGTCCTCTTTCTTCCTGCGTGGAGAAAGCAATGACCGTTCCAAGACCCGCGGCTGGCTTTACTCTCATAGAGCTGATGTGTGTGATAGCCATCCTGGCTATCGTCATCGCCATAGGTGTTCCGTCTTTCAGCACCATGATTAAAGACAATCGGGCGGTGACAGCCATCAACGACCTCAATGCAACCCTGCAATACGCCCGTGCCGAGGCTGTGCGCCGCGGCGGAAGAGTCGGAGTCGGTGCCATCGACAGTGATGTGAACAACGGCCTGCGGGTCTGGGCCGACGACGGCAACGGCAACTTCGAGGACGGTGAAGAGGTATTGAGAGTATTCACCATCGACTCAGGGAATATCACCGTGGCTGCCGCCGTTGGCGGCACCGACAATCAGGATATCGATTTCACCTTCAATGGCCGCGGCCTCGTCTCCGGGCTGACCGATATGACTACTTTTGGGCTGTGCGACGACCGCGCAGGCAATTACGGCCGCCAACTCACCCTGCTCACCTCCGGGGTAGTGCGCTTGACTACCGATATCGCCTGTACCGGCAGCCAGGAGAAATAAAATGCTTAGGCAACGCGGCGCTACCCTGATCGAAGTGCTGATCTCCGTGCTGGTGCTGGCGGTCGGCCTGCTGGGACTCGCCGCCACCCAGATGATGAGCATGAAAAACGGCAACAGTGCCCAGCAGCGCTATATGGCCACCCTGGCGGCACACGATATGGCCGAGCGTATGCGGGCCAACCTCGAAGGTGTGGAGACAGGCAGCTACGACGGCACAGTAGATGGCTCGGAAGCGGGGAACAGCGACTGCAGCGGGGGCTGTTCCGCCGCGGAACTCGCCGCCATGGATAAGCGCGAGTGGGGCCAGCTGATCAAAACGAATCTGCCCTCGGCCAGCGGCGAAATCTCCCGCAAGAGCGGCGAGGTTACAGTGACGGTCAAATGGAAGGAACAGCACACCGGGGAAAACTACGGCGGCGGCGCCGGCGGGCCTGAAGACGCCGAGTTTGAAATGACGGTGGAGCTTTGATCATGCGAATGAATTCCCGGCAGCGCGGCCTCTCCCTGATCGAATTGATGATCGGCATACTGCTCAGCTCCCTGTTGCTTCTCGGGGTGTTGCAGGTCTTCGACAGCAACCGCGACACCATGCGCATGCAGATGGCCTATTCCCGGGCGCAGGAGAGCGGTCGCTTTGCCATAGATTTTCTGACCAGGGAAATCCGCATGGCGGATTTTTGGGGCTGTGCGCCAAATAAGGACAGTATCCAGAACCATCTCGATGAGAGCGATAGCGATTACAAAGCCGCTGTCCACGGCGAGTTTGGAGCAAATGGTGTCCGCGGAAAGAACAACATAACCAGCGGAACCGAAGGCGGAAAGTCCGTACGGGCAAACACGGATACACTGACCTTGAGTGGTGCGGAAAACGCCTGCGGCGGCACCGGCAGGATGGTCACCGGCGAAGCTTTGCATGTATCTCCCGCTTGCGATATCCAGCCGGGGCAGATAGTGCTGATCTCCAACTGTAAAGCCGGCGAACTGATGACCATTACCAATGTGCAGGCGAGCCAGACAACCGGCGAGTCGGGCAAGAGAACTCTCGTACATACAGGTGGACGGGATGGTCGCGATGACAAAGATGAGGGCTGGATCAAAAACCTGAACCCTTCCCCTCCCTTGCAAGAGGACTACGGCACGGATTCGACAATACTACGGCCCTATTCCCGCACCTTCTTTATTGCCAACAGTGACGTTACCGACACCCCCTCTCTCTTTATGAGCGAGGACGGCCGCGCGGCCCAGGAACTGATACCGGGTATCGAGGATATGCAGGTGCGCTACGGACGGGACAGCACCGGCAACGGCGTGGTGGATACCTGGCAGGATGCCAGCAACAGCCCCGAGCAGATGGAGGGGGTGGCGGTGATCCGGGTACAGCTGCTGGTGGCCAGCGACGGCAGTGTCGGTGTTTCCAAGCAGAAAATCAACGGCACTGAATACACCGATGGCCGACTGAGAAAGCTCTATACGGCCACGGCAAAAATACGTAACCGGGGGATATGATGGTGATGAACCGACAGCGGGGCGCGGTACTGATCGTCAGCCTGATCATCCTGCTGGTGCTGACCATGATGGGCATCTCCGGAGCCCGCGCCGTACTGCTGGGCGAGCGCATGACTGCCGCCTCCCGCGACGCGAAGATAGCGCTGGAAGTTGCGGAATCCATGGTGCGCCAGGCGGAAAAGCATATCGACGGTCTCGATAATACCTCCACCTTCGGCGACACTGGCTGGTGCAGAACCCAAGGGAAGGGCCCTGCGGATATTTTTTCGGAAGACACCTGGAAAGACACCTACGCCCCCAAACGGAACTCGACGCTCGAGGGCCCGGACGGCCTTCTGAAAGGGCGTGTCTTTATAGAAATGTTCGGCCGCGCCTCCGACGATTCCGATACCACGGACGTGGACCTCAGCGGGAACAAGCCGGCCATTGATTTTGAGGATGTCGAGGTGTTCAGAATAGTCGCCCGCGGGGAGGGGCCGGGCGGCACCAAGCGTATACTGGTCACTCTCTATGGCAAGTCTATGTAGCGGAAGAAAAAATGATTATAAAAATGCAATCTGCCCCTAAATTGATATCCCTCGTATCTCTGCGCTCTTTTATCGCAGCTTTTTTCCTGGGGCTGGCCACTGCCGCTTCGGCGGCACCGGGAGATATTTCCGATGTGCCCCTCTATACTCTCGGCGGGGCCGAACCGAATATTATGTTGATGTTTGACTCATCCGGCTCTATGAATCATATAGCGATACCGGAAGAATATGACGAGAATGCAACCTACGGATACGCCGATTGGTGCAATAATCCGGAGGATACTGATGGACGTGTTCATGTCCGTGTTGATAAGACTACTGGAGAAGTTTGGTATAACAGGGATCGTCAAATAGATCAGAATGGAAGTCTGGTATGGAAGCAATGGAAGATTAGGCGGGATTGGTGGGATTCAAACTGTTTTGACAATAACAAAACCTACGATGCCTATCTGTGGGCCGGCGGTGATACGGCCTGTTCCGGAGAATGGTATTATGATAATCGGCGAAGGCGGTGGCGATGGCGGTGCAACAATAGTGATAGTTATTACTCCTCCGAAACCGGTCCAGGTGCGGCTAATATTCGCTACAGTGGCCATTTCCTGAATTGGTACTTTTCCCGACGTGGATGGGAGTGGTGGCAGCCAGATGTTTTTAGGGAAGGCAATGACGTGCTCCGCAGTAAAAATGGCACCCAGCGCCGCGTCGACGCGATGAAAAGCGCCACAGTCAGCATGATCTCAGACCTGGAGGACGTTCGCGTCGGCCTTATGCAATTCGGCGGAGATGACGGAGGCGACGGCGCCAAAATGCTGAGCGGACTGACCAGTGTGACCGATGACACACGAGCGGGATTGCTGGGCACCGTTGACGAGCTAAGTGCCAGCGGCTGGACCCCCCTGGGCGAAAGCTTTGAGGATGTGGGGCGTTACTTTATCACCGGCTATGAAAACGAGAAGTTGACTTTCAAAAAGAAAAACGACAGTGGCGAGGTGGTTACCGTAGAAAAAGAGGGGCAGGATATTTTCCAGAGCGAGCCGCAATGGGCGAATGTTTCGAAGCCCGGAACCGACACCGACAGCGCCATTCAATACTATTGCCAGAAGAACTTTATGGTGGCGCTGACCGATGGTGTTCCGCTTGAGGACGAGGACGTCTCGAATGACCTGGCCGGTTACGATTACGCCTGCGAAGGCAAAAAGGGTTGTACTAAAGATGAAGAAGGTGGTAATAACAACGCATCCATGGACGATGTGATCAAGGCGCTTTACGATCTGGACCTGCGCCCGGACCTGACGAAGCCCGACGGCTCCCCGGTAAAGAACAATATCATCAGTTATGTGATCGGCTTCGCCGATGAACAGGTGTCTGCCAGCGATTTGATGGTGAATGCCGCCGATCTGGGGAGTGGCGGTGTGGAGGATGTCTATTCGGCGAGCAACGCCGAAACCCTGGTTACCACTTTCAAGCGCATTATCAACAAAGTACGGGCCATTGACGGCAGCTCCAGCTCCATCGCTTTCAATAGCGCCTCCCTGCAAGCCGGGTCTGCGCTCTACGCGGCCAGTTTCGACAGCAGTGACTGGAGCGGTGACCTCTCCGCCTTTACCCTCGGAACCGATGGCACACTGACGGACTCCTGGAGTGCCAGCGAAAAGTTGGACGCCAGGACCCCGAACAACCGGGTAATGATCACCTCCAAGGATGGCACGGGCGTGGCCTTCACCTCCGCGCTGATAGACGGCGGCGACCACGAGAGCGACCTGGAAATCAATACCTCCAGCGGTGAGTCTGTTGTCGATAACCTGGCTGCCGAACGCGTGGCCTACCTGCGCGGCGACCGCAGCAAGGAGGGCAGAGAGAGCACCGAGTTCCGCCGCCGCGGCGGCCGCCTGGGCGATATCGTCAACTCCACGCCGGTTTATGTGGGCGTTCCCAATGCCAACTGGGGCGGAAAGGACTTCCCCGAGGCAGGAAGCTATTCCACTTTCCAGTACGAGCAGCGCGATCGGACACCAGTGGTCTACGTGGGTGCCAATGACGGCTTCCTGCACGGCTTCAACGCCGGCAGCGGCAACAGCACCGGCGAAGAGGTAATAGCCTATACGCCGGAGGCGCTGCTCAGTACCCAGCAGAGTACCGGCCTGCACGCCCTCAGCTCCCAGCTCTATAGCCATAAGTATTATGTGGACGGCACCCCCTCAGTGACCGACGCCTATATCGGCGGCAGTTGGAAAACCGTGCTGGTGGGGAACCTCGGGGGCGGCGGCAAGGGCTACTTTGCTCTGGATGTAACCGATCCCGGCAGCTTCCGCGAGAATAATGCGGATTCCATTTTTATGTGGGAATTTACCGATTCCGACAACAATAATCTCGGCTTCAGCTTCAGCCGTGCCCAGATAGGCCGCATGGCCAATGGCAAGTGGGCGGCGGTATTCGGCAACGGCTATAACAGCGACACGGGGGACGCCGGCCTGTTTATCCGTTACCTGGATGGTTCCGGCGGCGTTTATCTCTCCACCAGCACCGCCGATGCCGATGACAAGAATGGCCTGTCTACCCCGGCGATTGTCGATGCCAATACCGACGGCACCATTGATCGGGTCTATGCCGGTGACCTGAAGGGAAATATGTGGGTCTTCGACGTTTCCGATGCTTCTGCGGATAGTTGGGGGATTGCCTACGGGGAGACGACCACCGACGACGCCGGTGTAAGTACTACCACACCGCAGCCCCTGCTCAGTGTTGGCGAGCCGATTACCGGCGGCCCCCGGGTTGCGAGGAATACCGACTATATCGATGGCAGTTCCCCCAACCTGCTGGTCACTTTCGGTACCGGCCAGTACCTTGCCGAGACGGATACGGCCGACAATACGCCGGGTGGCTTCTATGTGGTATCGGACAACGGTACTGCCGGGTTGGGCAAGGGCAGTCTGGCGGCCCGCACTATCGGCACCCGGACAGTCGAACAAGTATCCGATACCGGTGTGGCGGATGGAACCAGCCGGGATTACCGCACCTTGAGCGGCGAGGAGCTCGACTGGAGCCAGAAATCCGGTTGGTATATCCAGTTGCTGCGCGGCAATACTCCCGCCGGTGTAGATGGCGGAGAGCGGGTGATCACCACGCCGGACCTGCTGCGCAATACCCTCTTCTTCAACACCATGATCCCCACCGGACAGGTATGCTCCGCCGGCGGCCGCGGCTGGTTGATGTCGGTGGATGTGCACACCGGCCTGGCGCCGGAAGATCGAGGGGTATTCGATGCCAACGGTGATGGCATGATCAACATGGCGGACCAGGGGTTGGTTGGAAGTCCTGTAACCGGTGGATCGCCGAACAGGTCGGGCTTTATTGGTGGCGGCAATGGTCTCAAGCAGTTAACCCCCGATTCATCTGGAAACCTTGGCACGAGAGGAGTTGATCCGGGCAGTGGCGAACGCGAGGGCCGTCTGTCCTGGGAAGAAGTCACCCCCCTGTAAGCTATGGAATGATTGAGTGAAAAATATGAAAAAGCAGCGCGGATTTACCCTGATCGAACTGATGATCGTAGTGGCGATAGTGGGGATACTCGCCGGTATCGCCTGGCCCTCCTACCAGGAGCATGTGCGCACCACCCGCAGGGCGGATGCCCAGGGGACGCTGATGGGGCTGGCGCAGGCGATGGAGCGGCACTATACCGAGAATGGCACCTATGAGAAGGCGGCAGCGAGTGAAAAGGATACTGGTGCTCCCGGAATTTTCCCAACCCAGGCCCCGCTGGATGGCGGTGCCAAGTTTTATAACCTGCGTATTACTGACGCAAATGGGACTTCCTATACTTTGCAGGCGCAGCCCATCGGCGCCCAGAAAGAAAATGGCACCTTGGAATTGAACTCTGCGGGTGAAAAAAAGTGGGATCGCGATAATAGTAAGAAGTTTGATGCTTCGGAAACGTGTTGGAAAAAAACCTGTAGTTGATCAGGGGCAGGAGAGATTTTCGCCACTGCCTTTTTCCGCAATGCTGTCGTTGTCTCTGTCGAAATAGGGCGGCTCCGGTACCGGTGTCCCTGGATTCCGGCCTGCGCCGGAACGACGAAAGCGCTCGTTATTCCACCTCGACGATGCGCAGGGTATCGGTACTGCCACCAATATCCTGGTGATAGCCGCGGGACACCAGCACGAAGTCGCCGGACTTCAGCAGTTTGCGCCGCTTCAGGTCCGCGATCGCCAGCTGGTCGCGCTCCGCGCCGTCCAGTCCCTCCATTTCCATATGCACCGGGTCTACGCCGCGGTAGAGCGCCACCCGGTTGCAGGTGGAGTGATGCCGGCAGAAAGCGTAGATGGGGATATCCGAGCGCACCCGCGACATCAACCGCGCGGTGTTGCCGGTCTCCGTCTGGCAAATGATCGCCCTGATATCCCGGCAGTGGTTGGCAATGGTCATCGCGGCCATGGCGATGCAGGCGTCGCCGGCGGGGTAGTTTTCCTGCATCACCCGCGGCGGACGCTGCCGGGTGCGGTGTTTTTCCGCCCCGACGATCACCTCCGCCATGTGCTTGACGGTCTCCACCGGGTAGTCACCGGCAGCAGTTTCCGCCGATAGCATCACCGCATCGCTGCCATCCAGTACCGCGTTGGCCACGTCGCACACTTCGGCGCGGGTCGGCACCGGGCTGGAAATCATCGACTCCATCATCTGAGTGGCGGTGATCACCACCCGGTTGAGGTGGCGCGAGCGCTTGATCAGGTGTTTCTGCACCCCCATCAGCTCCGCATCGCCAATCTCCACCGCCAGGTCGCCCCGGGCCACCATGACCACGTCGCTGGCCAGGATTAACTGGTCCAGGTGTTCCTCGTCCGCCACCGCTTCCGCGCGCTCGATCTTGGCGACGATGTGCGCTTCGCCGCCGGCGTCGCGCAGCAGTTTGCGCGCCTTTTCCACGTCGGCGGCGTCGCGGGGGAAGGACACCGCCAGGTAGTCGAGTTTCAACTCCGCGGCGGTCTCGATATCCCTACGGTCCTTGGCGGTCAGCGCCGGTGCGGTGAGGCCGCCGCCCATCTTGTTGATACCCTTGTTGTTGGACAGCCAGCCGCCCACCACCACACGGGTGTGCAGTGTGCGGCCCTTGATCTCCCGCACTTTGAGGCGCAGGCGGCCATCGTCCAACAGCAGGATATCCCCCCGGGTGCAGTCGTCCGCCAGTTTTCCGTAGTCCACTGACACTCCCCGGGAGTTGCCGCCGTCGGCGGGCCAGTCCGGGGCCAGGGTGAAGTCGCTGCCTTCCTCCAGTTGCGCGCGACCCTCACTGAACTGGCCCACGCGGATCTTGGGCCCCTGCAGATCCCCCAGTATCGCCACATGCCGACCCTGCCGGCCCGCCTCCTCGCGTACCTGTTCGGCGCGGCGGCGGTGGTCGGCAGCAACGCCGTGGGAGAAGTTCAGGCGCACCATATCCACGCCGGATTTGATCAGCCGGGCGAGGATACCCCCCTTGTCGGTGGCTGGGCCCAGGGTGGCGACAATTTTGGTGCGTCTCAGCATGGGATCTAGTGGCCGGTGTTTAGTGGTCAGTGAAATAAGAATAGCTTGTCACCAATCCCCTCTCCGCGCGTGAGCGAGCAGCTAGGCTTTTTTGAGAGGCAGTCAGGGAGCGAGACACAGATGAGCAGGGCTGTACAGTTGTGGCTGGCGGGGGTGATTGTGGTTGCGGTAGGCTGTGCCGGTATGGGCACCACCGGCCCCAAGATCACCCAATCCGCAGGCGATCCCAACTCGGTTTGCGGCAATAAATGGGAACTGAAGCGACTGCGGGTCAACGGCGAGGCCATCGCCATCGAGGACAACGAGCGCTTTACCTTCCTGTGCAACCGGGACGGCAATGTGGTGGGAAAGAGCGGCATCAATACCTACCGCGGCGCCCTGCAGGTGACCGACACCGGCCTGCTGCTGTGGGACTCCGCCAGTTTCGCCTCCACCAAGAAGGCTGGGCCGGAGCCCCTGATGCGGCAGGAAAACGCCTATCTTCGCGCCCTGGCCGGCACCCGCCAGGCGTTCACCAAATCCGGCGGCGAGCGTCTGATACTGCGCGACCCCCCCGGCGACATCTATATCGAATATATCAAGGTGGGACCCTGAACGGCTCCACAGACCGCGGTCTGTTTTTAGTGTTAAATGTCACAAAAACAACGAGACCCGCGCCATGGTACCAGCCCGTAGACCACTGATTCCCCTCGCCGCTGTCGCACTGCTCGTCCTGGGCGGCTGCGAGCAATTGGGTGCGACAGATCTGGCAGAGAAGACCGCGGAAGACGGTTCCATCTGCGAGCATCAATGGCTGCTGGAAAGCCTCTCGGTGGACGGGCGCGAACACCGCTCGCGCCTGCTCTGGCGGAAATTCTGGCGGGATCGCCCCTACTTCATTTGCGACAAACTGGGCTATGTGCGCGGCAGTGCCGGCTCCAATCCCTATCTCGGCCGCTTTTCTCTCTCCGACGGTGGCGAACTCTCCTGGTCGCAACCGCCGACCATTTCCCGCATGAGCGATATCCGCGAGAGCAGCGAACTGGAAAAGGATTATCTCAAGGCCCTGCCGCGGACCGACAGCGCACAGGTGGAGGGGGATTCACTGATCCTGCGCAGCGACAGCGGCGAAACCCGGCTGGAGTTCCGGCGCGTTGGAAGCATCGAGTAATCAATTCGGCGAATTAAAAAAGGGCGACCACTTGGCCGCCACAGCGATGACCATCAAGAAGATTGAGAGAAGAACAACGAAAGCCTCAAACTCTGTGAGACGAGACAAGCGTTTCGTTGTGATTACATCCTACCGCTGCGGTGTGACAAATGGATGACAGTGGCGGTTCGGTGTAGGAGCGGCCGCTGGCCGCGATCAGTCTGTGCCGGCAACTACTCGCCCTCGGGACTCGGGACTCGGGACTCGGGACTCGGGACTCGGGACTCGGGAAAAGATACCGGAACTGAATGGCACTAAGTTAAGGCTTAGTGTCACAGGGGTGAGTAGTTACCTATGTAGAATAGTTAAATCGATCGCGGCCATGGGCCGCTCCTACTATCGATTGCGGCGCTGGTGTTTTTCCAGGTTATCCTGCCTTTTGCGCTCGCTCTTGCGCAGCAAAATATAAGTGGCCCCCAGGCCACCGTGCTGCTTCTGCGCGCTGTGGAAGGCGAGCACCTCGTGCAGCTGCGGCAGCCAGCAGTTAACGCAGCTCTTCAGCAGCGCCGGCTGCGCGCGCCCCTCTCCCTTGCCGTGGGTAATCAGCGCGCAACGCACATCCGCCTCCACGCAATCGCGCACAAATTCGAACACCGCCCGGCGCGCCATTTCCACCGTGTGCCGGTGCAGGTCGAGCCGCGCATCCACCCGGTATTTGCCCAGACGCAGATTGCGATAGACGCCGTTCTGGACGCCGTCGCGCTTGAATTCCAGCGGGTCCCAGGGGTCCACCGGCTCCGCGAACTCGCCGGCGAGAGGGTTCAGTTCCGCCGCGGTTTCGCGGGTGGCCGCCTCGCGGCGCATATGGCGGTTCAACTCCACTGCGCTGTCTTTTTTCAGCGCCACTCGCTTTTCGCGGCGCTCGCGCGCCAGTGGGCGCACGTCCCCCAGTTGGCCCAGGGCGTCCTGAAACAGATCGCTGTCGCTGGTCACTTCATTTCCCCCCGCGTTTCGCTATGGATCGAGAAACAGGTCCACGGCCAGTTCGCCGGCTTTGGCCGGGTTGTGGGCGTAGTCGGTAAAGTCGCTCACACCGCGCTCACCCAGCAGTTCCTCGTCGATCAGCTGGTAGCCGGTGAGCGCCCCGTTTTCCGTGAGCAGGATTTCATAGACGGCGTCCGCCATGATCGCCGGTTTGCGGCTCTGTTCGAACATCTCGCGGTTGCCCACGGCGAACTCGATTGCCGCGGTGGCCACCAGGGTGCGCGGCCACAAGGTGGTGACGCTGACCCCGGCCTCGCGCAGCTCCTCCGCCAAACCCATGCTCAGGATGGTCATGCCGAACTTTGACAGCGCATAGGGCGCACAAGGTCCCAGCCACTCGGGCTTCAGGTTAAGGGGGGGCGAAAGGCTGAGAATATGCCCATTGGGCGACTGCTTGAGATAGGGCGCCGCCAGGTGCGCGGTGAGATAGACGGCGCGGCTGTTGACACTCTGCATCAGGTCGTAGCGCTTGGGCGGGGTGGATTCCACATTGGCGAGACTGATGGCACCGGCGTTGTTCACCACCGCGTCGATACCGCCGAACTTTTCCGCGGCCCGCGCCATGGCGTCCGCCACCTGCTTTTCCTCGCGTACATCCACTTGCAGCGGCAGCGCCGTACCACCGGCCGCCTCCACCTCGGCCGCCACCGAGTGGATGGTACCGGGCAACTTGGGATGCGGCTCGGCGGACTTGGCGGCGATCACAATGTTGGCGCCATCGGCGGCGCACTTGAGCGCGATGGCGCGGCCGATACCGCGACTGGCACCGGTGATAAATACTGTCCTGTCTTTGAGGGCACCGGTGTTTTCGGTCAGGGTGGCAAATTCTTCACTCACGATCGGCCTCCGGGGCAATGACTGCCGGGCTGTAGATTTCCTTGAAGACTTCCGGCATCCGCCTGGGTCTGCCGCTGGACAGCTCGATACACACCATCTGCCACTGGGCACCCAGTATCAGCGCCCGGTCACCGGCGCGGAATACCTGGAAGCGGCGGGTCATGTTCAGGCGCCCGTCGACTTTGGTAAGCCAGGTGCCGAACAGCAGTTCGTCGCCCTCTCTCGCCGCCAGTATATAGTCGTACTCCGCGTGGCGGATGGCCATGCCCCGGTCGAGCTCCTGGTAACCCGAGACATCCAGCCCCAGCACCGCGCTGTGGGCCCACCCGGCGCGCTCGCACCAGCGCACATACTCGGCGTTGTTGGCGTGGTGCAGGCCGTCCACATGTTCCGGCTGCACCGTGACTTTCCAGACGAAGGGCTGAGGCAACTCCCACTGCATTCAGAAGCTCTTGCCGTCCATCTGCTGGATCGACAGCTTGCCGGGCTCCACACCCTCCAGGCAGCGCACATTCACCGCCGCCATCGGCTCCCCGTCCGGCATACTGCCAAAACCAAAGGGCGCGCAACCACAGTCGGGGCAAAAATGGTGTTTTATCGCGTGCTTGTTGAAGGTGTAGGTGGCCAGGTCGCCCTCCCCGGTGGCGAGGCGGAGTTGCTCCCGGGGACGGAACCACAGCAGGTAGCCCTTTCTGCTGCAGTGGGAACAGTTGCATTCCATTACCTGGTCGATATCCCCTTCCACTTCGAAGGCAATGCGCCCGCAGTGACAGCTTCCCTGATGAGCCATGGCAATTCTCCACTTGTGAATATGCCCCGAGCCTATGCCAAGTCGCACTGCGCCACAAGGCAGAGCCGGGAAACGCCGGACACAAAAAAGGCCCCGAATGGGGCCTTTCTGCGCTCAGCGGACAGGGATCAGGCGTCGGCCTGTTCCTCTTTCGCGCCTTCCGCCTGCTGCTGCGCCTGGGCCAGGGCCGCGGCGAACAGGGCGTCGAAGTTGATCGGCGGCAGCATCAGGGCCGGGAAGGAACCCTTGGTCACCACGTTGTCCACCACTTCGCGGGCGTAGGGGAAGAGAATCTGCGGGCAGGCGGTGTTCAGCGCCTGGGCCAACTGCTGGCCCTCCAGGCCCTTGATGGCGAACAGGCCGGCCTGCTTCACTTCCACCAGGAAGGCGGTCTCGTCTTCCAGCTTGATAGTGATGGTCAGGGTCAGGGCGACTTCGTACAGATCCTCGTCGATCTTGTCGGTTTTGGTGTTCAGCTCTTGGTTGACCTGGGGCTTCCACTGCTTCTTGAAGATCTCCGCGCCCATGGGGGTCTCGAAGGAGAGATCTTTGAGATAGATGCGCTGCATCGCGAACTGTACTTTTGAAGCCTCTGCGTTTGCCGCTGCGCCGTTCTGTTCTTCAGCCATGTTACTGCCTGTGCATTATATAGAGTTGATTTATGCCTTCCGTGAGAAAGACTCCCTGTAAAGTCCTTCAAATGGGGCCCGTGAACACCTTTTCAAGGCCTGAATACCATCTCAGGCGGCCAACAGATTGTCGAGCTGGCCGCTCCGCTCCAGCGCTACCAGTTGGTCGCAACCGCCCACGTGGCGCTCGCCGATCCAGATCTGCGGCACCGTGCGACTGCCCGCCCTGGCGGCCATCTGCGCGCGCAGTTCAGGGTCGCCGTCCACTGGTATCTCGCGATATTCGACGCCCTTGCTGTCCAGCAGGTGCTTGGCGTGGATACAGTAGGGACAGAAGCGGGTGGTATAAATTACTACTTGGGCCATGACTGCACCGTTACAACCGTGTGGCGACCATATCAACCCTTCACCAGCGGCAGGTTCTGGTTGGACCACTCGACCATCCCCCCCTGCAGCCGCCGCACCTGGAACCCATCGCGCTTGAGCAGACGGCCCACGGCGCCGGCGTGCTGGCCCATCTTATCCGCCACGATCAGCGGCTTGTCCTTTACCTTGGCCAGCTCCGCAATCCGCTCCGCCACCTGGCCGTGGGGGATATGCAGGGCGTCGACGATGTGCCCGGCGCTATACTCGCTCTTGTCGCGGATATCCAGCACCCGCCCCCCTTCGCTGTTGATCAGCCGCGTCACCTCGTGCACCGAGGCGGGCGTGCCGGCTTTATAGCGCTCGCTGAGCGCAAAGGCGTAGAGCAAAACCACCAGAAGGCTGACCAGCAGCCACTGCTCGCTCATAAAAACGAAAAAATCCACCGCTCCCCCAAGAGATTAGCCTTGTTATTGCCTTGTCGGCAGGGGCGGGAGTATACACGATTGTGGCGAAATCTTAACCAGTGATTTCGCCATCCCGCCACCGGGACACCTGACCTGGAGGGCGCAAACAGGTTAAAATCCGCCGCTGGCTCCAACCTGAATCCGTGACTCAGGGCGGAAGTCACGGATTCAGGTTCAACTCACATTGGTATAGGAATTTTCCGCTATGGCATCTGCGCAGTCCCCGCAAAAACGTCCCCTGATCCTGCTGATCCTGGACGGCTTCGGCCACAGCGACAATCCCGAGCACAACGCCATCCACGCAGCCAAAACACCGGTGTGGGACGACCTCTGGGCCAACCGCCCGAAGACCCTGATCCAGACCTCCGGCATGGCCGTGGGCCTGCCGGAGGGGCAGATGGGCAATTCGGAAGTAGGGCATATGACCCTGGGCGCCGGCCGCGTGGTGTACCAGAACTTCACCCGCATCAACAAGGCGATCGAGGACGGCGACTTCTTCCGCAACCCCGCCTACACCCGCGCGGTGGACAGGGCCGTGGCCAACAACGGCGCGGTGCATATCATGGGCCTGCTGTCCGAAGGCGGGGTGCACAGCCACGAGGACCATATCATCGCCATGGCCACCCTGGCCGCCCAGCGCGGCGCGCAGAAGATCTACCTGCACACCTTCCTGGACGGCCGCGACACCCCCCCGCGCAGCGCCGAATCCTCGCTGGCGCGCCTGCAACAGGTATGCGACTCCCTGGGCACTGCGCGCATCGCCAGCCTCGCCGGCCGCTACTACGCCATGGACCGGGACCAGCGCTGGGACAGGACCCGCGCCGTGTACGATCTGATCACCCAGGGCAAGGCCGGGCACCGGGTCAACGATGCCCTGGCGGGCCTGAACGCCGCCTATGAGCGCGGCGAGAACGACGAGTTCGTGGCCCCCACCCTGGTGGGCGAGCCGGCGCCGATCGCCGACGGCGACGCGCTCATCTATATGAACTTCCGCCCGGACCGCGCGCGCCAGTTGACCCGCGCCTTTACCGAAAGTGACTTCGACGGCTTCGAGCGCGAGGCTGCGCCCAAGCTGGCGGACTTCGTGATGACCACCGAATACGCCGCCAGTATCCAGGCCAGCTGTGCCTTCCCGCCGGAGGAGATGACCAACTCCCTCGGCGAATACCTCGCCGGACTGGGCAAGACCCAGCTGCGCATCGCCGAGACTGAGAAGTACGCCCACGTCACCTTCTTCTTCAGCGGCGGCCGCGAAGACCCCTATTCCGGCGAGACCCGCGAGCTGATCAAATCCCCGAACGTGGCCACCTACGACCTGCAGCCGGAGATGAACGCGCCGGAGGTAACCGACAAACTGGTGAAGGCCATCGGCAGCGGCGACTTCGACACCATTATCTGCAACTATGCCAACGGCGATATGGTCGGGCACACCGGGGTGTTCGAGGCGGCGGTAAAGGCGGTGGAAGCCCTGGACGCCTGCGTCAGCCGCGTGGTGGACGCCGCGCTGTCCGCCGGCGGCGAAGTGCTGATCACCGCGGACCACGGCAACGTGGAAGAGATGTACGATCCCGAATCCGGCCAGGTGAGCACCCAGCACTCCACCCTGCCGGTGCCCTTCGTCTACGTCGGCGAGCGCAAACTCCACCTGCGCGACGGCGGCAGCCTGGCGGACGTGGCTCCCACCATGCTGGAGCTGATGGGCCTGCCGCAACCGGAGGAAATGACCGGCGAAAGCCTGGTGCAACTCGAGCAATGAAAATATTGACCGCTGTTCTCGCCGCGTTGCTGGTCCTGCCCGCCTGGGCGGAGGAGGACCAGCAGGCGCGCCTGCGGGAAATCAAGCAGCGCATCGAATCGCTGCAACAGGAACTCAACCAGGTGCGGAGCCAGCGCGACCAGCTGCTCAAGGACCTGGAGGAGAATGAAAAGGATATCTCCGAGCTGCACAGGCGTGTCGACCAGATCAAAAACGATATGCGCAGCCGCACCGACAAGCTGCGGGAGCTGAAACAGGAGCAGCAGCAACTGGAGGAATCGCGGCGAAGTATGCAGCGGCGGGTCGAGCAGGAGATCGCCGCCGCTTACCGACTGGGAAGACAGGAGCAGATCAAGCTGCTCCTCAACCAACAAGATCCGCAACACATCGCCCGCCAGCTCCGCTACCACGAATACTTCCTTCAAGAACGCAGCCGCGTTATCGACGATTACCTCGACACCCTCGCCGGCCTGGAAACTGTCAGCGGCAACATACGCCGCGAGCGCGACACCCTGGACGCCGAGCGCCGCCAGTTGCAAGAGCGGGAGAACCAGTTGCAGGTCGCGCGCCGCGCGCGCCAGTCCACCCTGGACAAACTGGCCGCGCGCCTCGCCGACAAGAGCGGCGAATTGCAGCAGTTGAAGGGCGATCGCTCGCGCCTGCAGAGGCTGGTGGACGAAGTGGGCCGGGCCATCGCCTCGCTGGTGAGCCCGCAGGACCAGCAGCCCTTCGCCAAACACCGCGGGCGCATGCAGTGGCCGGCGAAGGGCCGCCGCGCCAACGCCTACGGCCAGCGCCGCGCCAACGGCATCACCTGGACCGGGGTCACCATCCGCGCCCCCGAGGGCGAACCGGTGCGCGCCATCCACCGCGGCCGGGTGGTATTCTCCGACTATCTGCGCGGCCAGGGCATGTTGCTGATTCTCGATCACGGCGACGGCTATATGAGCCTCTACGGCCACAACCAGTCGCTCACCCGCAGTCTTGGGGAATGGGTGGAGCGCGGCGATACCATCGCCCGTGTCGGCGACAGCGGCGGCCTCAGCCAGAGCGGCCTCTACTTCGAGATCCGCCACCGGGGCAAGCCACAGGACCCCACGGTATGGTGCCGCTCCTGAATATCCGCCCCTACCAAACAGGCGCCGGAAAGGCAGTCCGCTTTTCACATGGTGAAAATGTCCGCCAACTTGAAAACTCTGCCAGCCGCCGCGGTCTACACTTTCGCAAAGAAGCGAAGATATAAGGCAGAGGTTTCCACAGTATGTTCACTCCCAAAGCGCTGACCACTTTCATCGGCGCAGCCGCCCTAACCGCACTGCCGCTGATGGGTCTCAGCGAAGGGGAAACTCCGGCGATAACCGTCCCCGATGCCGAGATGCGCCTGCCGCTGGAAGATCTGCGCAACTTCGCCAAAGTGTTCGAACAGATCCGCCAGGGGTATATCGAGGAAGTCGATGACAGCACCCTGCTGGAGTACGCCATCAAGGGCATGCTGCAGGGGTTGGACCCCCACTCCTCCTACCTGGACCGGGAATCCTTCGACGACCTTCAGGCCAACACCACCGGCGAATTCGCCGGCCTGGGGATCGAAGTGGGCATCCAGGACGAACACATCACCGTGGTCACCCCCATGGACGACACCCCCGCCGCCCGCGCCGGGCTAAAGGCCGGCGACGTGATCCTGCGCCTGTCCGGCAAATCCATGAAGGGCGTCAGCCTGGATGAAGCGGTGGAGCGCATGCGCGGGCCCAAAGGCAGCAGTGTGACCATGACCATCGCGCGCAAGGGCTACAAGGAACCCTTCCAGGTCACCATCAAGCGGGACACCGTGCGCGTGCGCAGTGTGCGCAGCGAACTGTTGGACGAAGGTTACGGCTACCTGCGCATCAGCCAGTTCCAGCTGGATACCGGCGGCGACATGGCGCGGGAGATCAAAAAGCTGCAGAAAAAAGGCGAGTTGAAAGGCCTGGTGATCGACTTGCGCAACAACCCCGGCGGTGTGCTGCAGTCCTCAGTGGAAGTGGCGGACGCCTTCCTGGATGAAGGCCTGGTGGTCTACACCGAGGGCCGCAACGAATCCGCCAACCTGAAGTACTCCGCCGAACCCGGCGACCTCACCGACGGCGCGCCGCTGGTGGTGCTGATCAACGAGGGCTCCGCCTCCGCCGCGGAAATCGTCGCCGGCGCCCTGCAGGACCACCGCCGCGCGGTGGTGATGGGCACCGACAGCTTCGGCAAGGGCTCGGTGCAGACGGTGATCCCCATCAACAACGAACGCGCCATCAAACTGACCACCGCGCTCTATTTCACCCCCAAGGGCCGCTCCATCCAGGCCCAGGGCATTACCCCGGATATCGTGGTGGAGCGGGTCAAAGTCACCCGCGTCAAACCCGGCTCGCGCACCACCGAGGCGGACCTGGCCGGCCACCTGGGCAACGGCAACGGCGGCGAGGAGCGCAATGCCGAGGACCGCAAGCGGGAGAAGGAGGGCCGCGAGAACTGGCTCGACCGCGACAACCAGATTTTCGAAGCACTCAATGTGCTGAAGGGCCTGAATCTCTACGCCCAGCGAGACAGGGAAGCTCCCGCGCGCTTCGCCCGCGCGGATTAACCCCTGTTCATCCGGAGGGGCGAACCTTGTGTTCCCCCTACAGCGCACTGTCGTCGTTCCGGCGCAGGCCGGAACCCAGGTGCCAACTAAACTGGAACCGACCTGCGTCGGTATGACGATTCCGTGAACGGTTGACTTGAAACAGAGTATTTACAGACGCATCTCGATACCGGCCTGCTGCATAAACTCCTTAGCCTCGGCAATGGTGTATTCGCCGAAGTGAAAAATACTCGCCGCCAGCACCGCGTCGGCACCGCCTTGCAACACCCCGTCCACCAAGTGCTGCAGATTACCCACGCCGCCGGAGGCGATCACCGGCACCGGCACCGCATCCGCCACCGCGCGGGTCAGGGCCAGGTCGAAACCATTCTTGGTGCCGTCGCGGTCCATGCTGGTGAGCAGGATTTCCCCGGCGCCCAGGTCGGCCATTTGTCTCGCCCACTGCACCGCATCGATGCCGGTGGGCTTGCGCCCGCCATGGGTGAAGATTTCCCATCGCCCCTCGCCCACCTGCTTGGCATCGATGGCGACGACGATGCACTGACTGCCGAAGCGTTCAGCGGCCTCGCGCACGAATTCGGGATTTTTCACCGCGGCGGAGTTGATCGCGGTCTTGTCCGCACCGGCGTTGAGCAGGTTGCGGATATCTTCGAGAGTGCGCACGCCACCGCCAACGGTCAGCGGAATAAACACTTCCGAGGCCATTTTCTCCACCGTATGCAGGGTGGTGTCCCGCTCCTCATGGGTGGCGGTGATATCCAGGAAGGTGATTTCGTCCGCACCCGCCTCGTTGTAGCGGCGGGCGATTTCCACCGGGTCGCCGGCATCGCGGATATCGACGAAATTGACCCCCTTCACCACCCGGCCGGCGTCCACGTCCAGGCAGGGAATGATGCGTTTGGCGAGACTCATTTTATTTTTCCCAGTCGTCGCAGAGCTGCTGCGCGGCGCGCAGATCCAGCTTGTCTTCGTAAATCGCGCGGCCGGAAATCGCTCCATAGATTTCTCCGGCCTCCAATAACTTCTGGATATCCTCGATACTGCTGACGCCGCCGGAGGCGATAATGGGAATCTGCACCGCGCGGGCCATTTCCAGGGTGGCCGGGATATTCACTCCCTGCATCATGCCGTCGCGGGCGATGTCCGTGTATACGATGGCACTCACACCGCAGTCGGCAAAGCGTTTGGCCAGTTCGGTGGCCTGAACGTCCGATACCTCGGCCCAGCCCTCGGTGGCCACCAGGCCGTCTTTGGCATCCAGGCCGACGATAATATGCTCCTCGAATTCCCGGCAGGCCTCTTTTACCAGCTGCGGATTCTTTACCGCGGCGGTGCCGATAATCGCCCAGGTGACACCCGCATCCAGATATTTTTCAACGGTATCCAGATCGCGGATACCACCGCCGATCTGCACCGGCAGTTGGGGAAACTGTTTCGCAATGGCGGTGACCGCCTCGCCGTTGACCGGGTTGCCGGCGAAGGCGCCGTTCAGATCCACCAAGTGCAGGC
Organism: Microbulbifer rhizosphaerae; assembly: GCF_014191725.1. Taxonomy (GTDB): domain Bacteria; phylum Pseudomonadota; class Gammaproteobacteria; order Pseudomonadales; family Cellvibrionaceae; genus Microbulbifer; species Microbulbifer rhizosphaerae. The sequence goes on along the minus strand of NZ_JACHWZ010000005.1, from coordinate 195,271 downwards.
GCCGCGCGCCCTCGTCGACCCAGTGCTGCGCGGTGGCCAGGGGATCGTCGGAAAATACTGTGGCGTCCTCCATCTCACCCTGGCGCAGGCGGACACACTGGCCGTCTTTTAAATCAATTGCGGGGATTACAATCATATTCAGTCTTTAAATCGGCGATGAATTTAAATTTTTTTGTAGGAGCGGCCGCTGGCCGCCCCGCCGCTCCTACAGGGGATGAATCAAATTCGCCCGTTCCAGGCGACAAAATTTTTCAGCAGCTGCAGGCCGGCATCGGCGCTTTTCTCCGGGTGAAACTGGGTGGCGAAAATGTTTTCCCTCGCCACCGCGGCGGCGAGGGAGACGCCGTACTCGGCCTGCCCGGCAATATCCTCGTTACCCCCGGCGGGCACATAGTAGCTGTGCACGAAATAGAAGCGGCTGCCGTTTTCGATATTGTGCCAGAGGGGGTGGTCGCGCTTCTGCTCTACCCGGTTCCAGCCCATATGCGGCACTTTCAAACGCTCATTGTTCTCGCGCAGATCCCTGCCGAAAAATTTCACCGGCTGCGGAAAAATATCCAGGCAATCCACGCCGTTGTTCTCCTCGCTGCGGCGCATCATGATCTGCATGCCCACGCAGATGCCCAGCACCGGCAGGCCGGATTGGATGGCGCTGCGCAACAGCGGCGCGAAGCCGGGGCGGACAAAGCCCTCCATACAGTCGCGGATCGCGCCCACACCCGGCACCAGCAAGCGGTCGGCCCCCTCGGCCTGATGCGGCTCGGTGGCCAGCACCACCTCCTCGCCCGGCGCCACCTTTTGCAGCGCACTGGCCACCGAGTGCAGGTTGCCCATGCCGTAGTCGAGTACTGCGATTTTCTGCACAGTTTACCTCCTGGGTCCGCCTAAACTTCCCCTCTCCCGCTTGCGGGAGAGGGTGGCCCGAATGGCCGGGAGAGGGGCGCGCGCAGCGCGCATACTGAACTTTTGCACCCACACTGGCCTGCCCTCTCCCCCGGCCCCTCTCCCATAAATGGGAGAGGGGAGCAAAATTGCCATCTACAACACTCCCTTGGTAGAGGGTGTGGTGCCGGCCATGCGCGGGTCCGGGGTCAGCGCCATGCGCAGGGCGCGGCCGAAGGCCTTGAATACCGTCTCAACCTGGTGGTGGGCGTTGTGGCCACGCAGGCAGTCGATATGCAGCGAGACCAGGGCGTGGTTGACGAAGCCCTGGAAGAATTCATAGAAGAGTTCGGTATCGAACTGGCCGATGCGCTTCTGGGTAAACGGCACGTTCATCACCAGCCCCGGGCGACCGGAGAAGTCCACCACCACCCGCGAGAGGGCCTCGTCCAGCGGCACATAGCTGTGGCCGTAACGGGTGATGCCCTTCTTGTCCCCCAGTGCTTCGGTAATCGCTTTGCCCAGGGTGATGCCGATGTCCTCCACCGTATGGTGGTCGTCGATATGCACATCGCCCTTGCAGGTGATATCCAGGTCGATCATGCCGTGGCGGGCAATCTGGTCCAGCATATGCTCCAGGAAGGGCACACCGGTGTCGAAACGGCCATTGCCGTCCCCGTCCAGATTGACGCTGACTTTGATTTGGGTCTCCAGAGTGTCGCGGTTGACGCTGGCACTGCGCATGGCTTTTCTCTGTTTGCGGCGGAAGCCGCGAATTATAAGACGAAAGACCCGGCCTGTGGCCCGGTAGTGACAGATGAAACTTGATTCCCGGCCACCGACATCTATCATAGGCGCCATGGTTAAGTACCCCCGCCATCAATCCCGCTTTTGGGCCAGCCTGTTGCTGCTGCTTGCACTGCTCGCAGCACAGCCGTTGTGGGCGGAGCATATCCACCTGAACGACGGCCAGGTGGAGCTGTGCGACCTGTGTTTCAACCATATGCCCGCCGCCCACGGCAGCGATCTGCAGTTCTCGCAGCCGGCGCCGGCGGTGCTCTACACCACTCAGGGCGCGCCGGCCCCCCGCGACTGCCAGCCGGAACGCCAGAGTGCCCGCGCGCCGCCCGTCTCCCTGTCACACCTCTAAAAACCACAACACCAATAGTTTTCGAATTCCGGTGGCGGCTTTCGCCCGCCGCCCTGTGTGACAGGTATAAAAACCGATGAACAAGACCAGCAAACTGGCCCTGGCAATTGCCGGCGCCCTGACCGTACCCACTGTTTACGCCGCCGAAACCCTGGAAGAGATCAATGTCACCGTCTCCCCGCTGGACAAGCCCGCCGACGCAGTGGCCGCGCCGGTGTCAGTACTGTCCGGCGACGAACTGCGCAGCGCCGCCTCCGCCACCTTGGGGCAGACGCTGCAGAACGAATTGGGCCTGGCCAACGCCTCCTTCGGCAGCGGCGTGGGCCTGCCGGTGATCCGCGGCCAGAGCGCCAATCGGGTCAAGGTACTGAACGACAACCTGGACGTGGGCGACGCCTCCAACACCAGCTCCGACCACGCCGCCACCGTGGAGTCGCTGCTGGCCGAGCGTATCGAAATCCTGCGCGGCCCCGCCGCACTGCGCTACGGTAGCGGCGCCATCGGCGGGGTGGTGAACGTGATCGACGGGCGCATTCCCACGGCGATTCCCGAGGAACTGGAGGGCGCCCTGGAAATGCGCCACAACACCGGCAACAGCCAGGACGCCGGCGTCTTCCGCCTGTCCGGTGGCGCCGGCCAAGTAGCTTGGTACCTGGACGGCGTCTACCGCGACAGCGACAACACCGAAATCCCCGGCCTCGCGATCATCCACCACGAGGAAGAGGAGCACGCGGAGGAAGAGGGGGAAGAGCACGAAGAGGAGTTCAACACCGACGGCTTCGTGGCCAACAGCAACGCCCGCGCCCACAGCTACAGCGGCGGTGCCTCCTGGATCACCGACAGCGGCTATCTGGGTTTCTCCATCAACCGCCTGGAGAACAACTACGGCATTCCCCTGGGCGCCCATGCCCACCACGAGGAAGAGGGGGAAGAAGAGGAACACGAGGAGCACGGCGGAGAACCGGAAATCGTGCGCATCGACCAGGAGCAAACCCGCTACGACCTCAAGGGCGAACACCGCTTCGGCGGCGAGTACTGGGACAAGCTGCTGTTTCGCCTGGGCTACAACGACTATGTGCACGTGGAACTGGAAGGGGGCAAACCGGGCACCCGCTTTACCAACGAGGCCTGGGAGAGCCGCATAGAAGTGACCCACGATGGCGGCGGCGAGTGGCGGGGCGCCTACGGCCTGCAGCTGTCCGACAAGGACTTCGCGGCCATCGGCGAGGAGGCCTTCGTACAGCCCTCCAACACCCAGAGCACCGGCGCCTTTGTAATGAAGGAGCGCGCCTGGGGCGACTGGCACCTGGACCTGGGCGGCCGCCTGGAACGGGTCAGCGTGGACCCGCAAAACGGCTCGGGCGAGGACTATAACCTGATCGGCGCCAGCGCCGCGCTGCAATACTTCCTCGCCGAACACCAGCACCTCAGCCTGGGACTGACCCGCGCCGAGCGCGCGCCGGTGGCCGAGGAACTGTTCGCCGACGGCGCCCACGTGGCCGAGGGCCGTTACCTGGTCGGCGCCCACGTGGCCGAGCCCCGTTACCTGGTCAGCAACGCCGATCTGGACAAGGAGAACTCCGTCAACCTGGAGCTGGGCTACCACCACCACAACCAGGAGGCCAGCGGCTGGCATGCCGTGCGAATCGAGGCGAGCGTCTTCTACAACCGGGTGGGCGACTATATCTACGCCCGCAACACCGACAAGGAGGACGAGGAGAGCGGATTCCCCGTGTATGCCTACGGCAACCGCGACGCCACCTTCTACGGCGCCGAGGCCTCGGTGAAGGTCCCGCTGCACCAGTTCCTCCACCTGACCCTGTTCGGCGACGCGGTGCGCGCCCGCTTCGACGACAGTATCGACGGGGCTGCCGGTAACAATAGCCGCGACGTGCCGCGCATGCCGCCGCTGCGCGTCGGCCTGGCCCTGGGCGGCGACTACAATCAGTGGAGCTGGGAATGGCGCACCACCCGGGCCGACGAGCAGGACAGGCCCGGCGCCTTCGAGGAGCCCACCGACAGCTACACGCGCATGGACCTCACCGCCCGCTACAATCTCGAGCTGGGCGACACCGACGCGGTGCTCTTTGTCAGCGGCCGCAACCTCCTGGACGAGGAGATCCGCAACTCCACCTCCCTGCTGCGGGACTACGCCCCGGAGATGGGCCGAAGTGTTGAAGCGGGCGTGAGGTTTATTTTCTAGCCCGCAACTGCTTCAATTGGGGGCCATGCCCCCGATCGACAGCTCGATGTGTAGGAGCTGGCCATTCAGAGGTCACGGAACAGAAGTCAGAGGACAGAAAATGCCTTTTCTGTCGTTTGACCTCTGACATCTGCCCTCTGAATGGCCGCTCCTACATGTACGTAAGAACAAGGAACCCCCTCCAATGGCCTGGATCACACGCGGTCTGATCTTTCTGCTCGTCCTCATCCTGCTTCTCGCCGGCGCCGTCACCTGGCTGTTCGCCGGCCTGGACGTCAACCAGTACAAGCCCCAACTGGAGCAACTGGCCGCCAAACAGGGGGTGGCGCTGAAGCTGGATGGTGATATCGGCTGGCAGCTCTGGCCCAATATCGCCCTCAAGCTCGAGGGCATACAACTGGCGCCCCTGCCCCTGCCGGAACAGCCGCTGGTGCGCGCGGACGCCATTTCCATCGGCGTGGCGCTAATGCCGCTGCTGAAGAAGCGTATCGAGGCCCGGGAAGTGGTCCTGATGGCCCCTCAGATCGACCTGAGCGTGGACGAACGGGGCCGCGGCAACTGGGAACTGATCACCGAGGCGATAGAGGCCAAACAGAAACAACAGGCGGAGGAACCACCGAAACTGGACGTCCCCGCGGACGGGGACAGGGAAGGCCTGCACTTCGCCCTGGAAAAACTGCGCATCGAAGACGGCCGCATCCGCTATCGCGACGCCCGCAGTGAGAGCGAATACATCGTGGAAAAGCTGCGCGTGAGCGCCGACAACCTGGTACCCGGCGGCGAGCCCGGGCAAGTACAGGCGAGCGCGGAAGTGGGCGGCAACGCACTCGAGCAACCGGTGGAGCTGAAGCTCAACAGCTCCCTGGCCCTGGACAAGGGCCTGAACGGCCTGCGCCTGCAGCCGTTGACCATCGAAGCAGAGAGCGGCGAGGCCGCGGCGCAGATCAACTTGCGCGGCTTCCTGCGTCGCAGCGCCGCCGACCAGCCCTGGCAGATCCAGCTGAACCTCAGCGCGGAAGCCGAACCCCTGCGCCCCTGGCTGACGCTCACCGGCACCGAATTGGCGACCCAGAGCGGCGCGGTACTGAAAAGATTCAGCCTGGAAACCGATATCCAGGGCACCGAGAAAAAACTCGACCTGACCCCGCTGCAGTTGCAACTGGACGACACCATCTTTGCCGGCAGCGCCCAGTTTCGCAACGACAATATCCCCGGCCTGGACCTGACTCTGCGCGGCGGTAAGCTGGTGCTGGACGACTACCTGCCACCCCCGTCCCCCGCCGAGGAGGAAGAGCAGGCCTCGCCCGCGGCAACCACCGAACCCACCCCGCTGCCACTCACCGCCATGCGCGGCTTCACCGCCAAGCTGAATTTGTCCCTGGAACAGCTGAACGCAGTGGACCTGCAGGTGGACCGGCCGCAACTGCAGCTCACCGTGGACAACGGCCTATACCGGCTGCAAAAACTCTCCGCCGGCCTCTACGGTGGCCAATTAAACAGCAGCGGCCAGTTCAACGCCCGCGGCCAGTCCGCCCAGGCGGATTTGAGCGGCGGCCTCACCGGAGTGGAAATTTTCGAGGTGCAGAAGGCCCTGTTCCCCAACGAGCGGGTGCAGCTGTCCGGCAAGGCCGATATCAACTGGACCGCGCAGACCTCCGGCAAAGACACCGAACAGTTGCAGAAACAGCTTCGCGCCGCGGTGCAGCTTTCCAGCGAACAGCTGGCGATCACTCCCTTCAACCTGGAAAAGGGCATGTGCCAGCTGGTGAGCTACGCGGAGAAGACCCCGCTGCCGGAGCGGGAATGGCCCGCCCGCACCCGCCTGCAGGACCTGCGCGCCGATATCGTCGTAGAGGGGGACAAAGTCCGGGTTCAGGAAATACTCGCCGGGGTGGAAAATATCGCCCTCACCGGCGACGGCGAAGTGGACCTGGAACAGCAGGAATTCGACTTCGCCCTGGGCCTGTCCCTGATGGGTAATAAAACCTCCGCCGACGGCTGCACCGTGCAGAACGAGCGCTGGCGCAACCGCCCGCTGCCCCTGCGCTGCAAAGACAGCTTCGCCGACGCCGGTGCCGGCAGCTGCAAACCCGACAGCCGCCGTCTCGACGACCTGCTCCGCGAGGAACTCAGGTACAAGGCCGAAAAGAAATACGGCGAAAAAGTGGAGAAAAAAGTCGAAGAACTCAAAGACAAACTCAAGGGCCTGTTCAACCGCTAACGCCGGGAGCGCCGAGCCCCCCGCTCGGCAAGCGCCCCTAAGGCCGCCCCCTGGGAACGCCGAGCTCCAGCTCGGCAAGCGGCCGTAAGGCCGCCACACCACCAAACCAGCAGCAACCCCATGACCCCAAACCAGTTCCAACAAGCCGTCCTAACCTGGTTCGACCACCACGGCCGCAAAGACCTCCCCTGGCAGCAGGACATCACCCCCTACCGGGTCTGGGTATCGGAAATCATGCTGCAACAAACCCAGGTCAGCGCAGTAATCCCCTACTTCCAGCGCTTTATGGCCAGCTTCCCCATCCTGGCGGATCTCGCCGCGGCGCCGCTGGACCAGGTGCTCGCCCACTGGAGCGGCCTCGGCTACTACGCCCGCGCGCGCAACCTGCACAAATGCGCCCAGGTGGTGATGGAGGAACACGACGGCCAGCTTCCCCGGGATACGGATGCACTGGCGGAGCTGCCCGGCATTGGCCGCTCCACCGCCGGGGCCATCGCCAGCATCAGCATGGGCCTGCGCGCGCCGATTCTCGACGGCAACGTCAAACGGGTGCTGGCCCGCCTGCACGCAGTGGACGGCTGGCCCGGGCAGAGCACCGCGGCCAACCGGCTGTGGCAACTGGCGGAGCGCTACACGCCACAGGAGCGCTGCAACCACTACACCCAGGCGATGATGGACCTGGGCGCCACCCTCTGCACCCGCAGCAAACCCCGCTGCGGCGACTGCCCGCTGGCGAGTGCCTGCACCGCCAGCGCCCAGGGCAACCCCCAGGACTATCCGGGTAAAAAGCCCCGCGCGGAAAAGCCGGTGCGCGAGTCGACCATGCTACTGATCGAACACGGGGAACAGATTTACCTGGAACAGCGCCCGCCCAGCGGCATCTGGGGCGGCCTCTGGTGCCCGCCGCAGGCGGAGAAGCCGGGGCAGTGGCTGGCGGAACGCGGATGGCGCGCTGCGGAAACACAAACATTGCCGCCGCTGCGCCACACCTTCACCCACTTCCACCTGGACATCACCCCGGTGTGGGTCCGATTGGAGAAAATGCCCGCGCAGGTGGCAGAGGCGGGCGGCGGCTGGTATAAACTGCGCCAACTCAACCGCCCCCGGGCGGCGCAGCAACTGGGCCTGCCGGCCCCGATCGTCAAGCTGGCAAAACAGCTGCTGGCCCTGCAGGCCCCATTGCTCGCCAATTCGCCTGCACCTTCCTTGTAGGAGCGGCCGTTGGCCGCGATCAACGGTGGTTTGAACCACAGTACCATCGCGGCCAACGGCCGCTCCTACAAGGAGAAGAGCCCACCAAAAACGGAGAACCCCATGCCCAGAACCGTATTCTGCCGCAAATACCAACAGGAAATGGAAGGCCTGGACGCCCCCCCCTTCCCCGGCCCCAAGGGCCAGGACGTCTTCGAGAACATCTCCCAAAAGGCCTGGAAAGAGTGGCTCGCCCACCAAACCCTGCTGATCAACGAAAAGCGCCTGAACATGATGGAACCCTCCGCCCGCGCCTACTTGGCCGAGCAGATGAGCAAGTTCCTGAGCGGCGAACACTACGACGAGGCCGAGGGTTACGTGCCTCCGGAAGAGGGCGGCAAGAGCGAGTAAGGAAGCGCTCACTTCCAAGAAAACTATTTAGCAATCAAGGGCTTGACTCGGCCCCGGGGAGCGGGTTTAATACGCGCCTCGCGACACCGGGGCAGCCCGGAAACAGCGCAAGGCCCAGATAGCTCAGTCGGTAGAGCAGGGGATTGAAAATCCCCGTGTCGGTGGTTCGATTCCGCCTCTGGGCACCATTTTCAAACCCGCGTCAGCGTAAGCTTTCGCGGGTTTTTTAATGTCCTTCAAAGCAGCTAAGTTCCCGCCAAGTTTCAACGCAAAATATCTAACTCCTGTGGGCAATGTGAAATGTTGTCCCCGGATTACTTTATCTGAGGATTAGGGCACCCCTGATTGGGAATGGATGTTTATAGCTTTGTGAACAGGTTCTTAATCAGGCTGGTAAGTTATTGACTTTTAAGGGAGTTTGGCAATAAATAGCCGACAGCCCATTCTGGAGAACTGTTAATTCCCGTCTCTGCGGTTCGATTCCGCCTCTGGGCATTATTTTCTGAAGAGCCTCGGTTATCGTCGGGGCTTTTTTATTTATGCTGGGATCTGCCAGAAGGAACAACAAATGAAGAAAGCGATTCTGTGCTCGGCCATTATCTTTACCTCGGCAGCCAATGCATCGGTGCTGGAGCCCAAATGGTATGTAAAAGCCGGCTATGGAATGGTCGATCCGGATGCGATTGTGGTCGAAGAATTCGTCGCCGACACGATCGAAGAAGAGGTGGATACCGACGCAGAGGTCTCTCTTGAGGTCCCGAGAGGGCAAAACATCAGCCTGGGCTACCGGCTAAATCACTATATCGCCTTCGAAGCAGGCTACAGCAACTTCGGCAAAAGCAAGGACAAACACGAATACATCATGGGAGCGAATGGCTCCGAATCGAAAACCTTTCGCACAGAGGTTTCCGGCTCCACCGGAATCCTGGCCGCGGTGCTGAGCACCGACACCAGCAAGCCGTATTCCGGCGGCATCCGGCTCGGCTACCACGCGTGGAAAACGAAAACCCGGGTGGACTATACCCACATGGTCTCGGGAACCCTCGCAGACGATTCCGCACAGCTGCTGTCCACGGACGAAGACGGGCAGGATGCTTTTTACGGAGCCTTTATCAACTGGCGGATCGACCAGTGGACCTACTCCCTGGAGCACACCCTGTACCCCACCGACAATGCGGATATCACCATGTCCACGCTCTCCCTGAGCATGGATTTCTGATCCCGCTGCGGCCGCCGGCAGCGGCGGCCACACCCGTCTGTCAGCGCTCCAGTCTCTTACTCATGTTCGCGAGGAGAGCAATGTAGATGCCGTGGCAGAACTCCGAGGCTTCGTCTTGAACGAATCGTTAGGCCACGAATCGGGTAGCTGCGCCAACCAGCGCTGCGGCCAAGAGAACGAACGTAGGGATGACTGTCAGAAGGAAGCCGACGCCGCGTTGTGCCGGATCTGAAATATACAACTGCCGATAAAGAAATCGGCCAACCAGATAGACCACCCCGATGCTGGCTATTATCGCGTTTGGCCAATATAGGCCAGCAATGAGCAAGGCGGGAAGAAAACCGATTAGTTGCTCTAGCGTATTCATTTGTACGCGAAAAGCACGCTCAAAGTGGACGTTACCGGAAGTGTCGGGAGCCTTAACTCCATACGTTGCCCTGGCGCGTCCAACCAGAATACCGAACAGAAAGAACTGAAGGACTGCTAGCACTGCAACGATGTGTACGTAGTTCATTGAAACTCCTTTGTGGGTAACTTGGAGACATAACGCCTGAGCGGCTGCCTACACTGCCTATGCGCAAAGCGCATAGCGTAGGGTCCGGCGCAGGCGGCGTCAGTTGGGCGTACTAGAGCGATTTTTTAGGCAGCGTGGGTAAGGACTTCAGGCACCTTTGTTCTTGTCGTCCCAGAGCATCGGTTCCCAAAGCTCAATCTTGTTTCCATCCGGGTCCATGACCCATGCGAACTTGCCGTTCTCATGTGACTCAGGGCCACCAATCACTGCCACACCGGCCGCATCCAGTTGTGCAAGCATTTCATCGAGGTTGTCGACGCGGTAGTTGATCATGAAGGAAGAATCGCTCGGACTGAACCATTGACTGTCTTTATCCGCGAGATGCCACACAGTGAGGCCTCGGTCTTCAGCCTTGTCGTCCGGCCATTTGAGTATGGCGCCGCCAAAGTCTTCCAGTTGCATGCCCAAGTGCGTCTGATACCACGCTGCCAGTGCGGCGCTATCGCCCTTAGACTTTAAGAAGACTCCACCGATTCCGGTAATCTTCGCCATCGTAGCCTCCATTCGTTGAGCTGCCAAATGTCTGAATTAAGTCGAGCCGCGAAGCGGGTTGAATGAATTGTTAGGCGACCGCTTCTACTTGAGCAAGAACAAATGCTACTCGCTCTTGGACAGATACTTTGGGGATAACGCAAGTCCTATACCCTGCATCGATATAAGCTGACACCGTTGGCTCATAAGATCGGGCTGCTCGTTCGAAGCTCGCATGACGCTCGCGGTCGCAGACGTAAATTTCTTGCCAAGGTTCCACCAAAAGCACGGTATCGGCATAGCGACACTGAGCTGCCGCCATATGGCGGGGCGTTGCGTCCTGGCCCAGTAACCGTAACCATTCCGGAATGCCGCGGTCAAAGAATACGGGCGGTTTCAAAAATTGAGCCGCTTCGTAGTCTTGGACGCTGCGAGCTAGGACTTCTTCCATGAACACTGTTCGATCAACCGAAGGAAGGATGCTGCCGTTGCATTCCAATTGCTCCCGCATGACTGCGCGGGCTACTTCCGGGACGGTTGAATATCCAATCTCACTCAGAGCCGCTAAGAGAGTTGACTTGCCAGCTCCCGAAGCACCAGTGATGACATAGAAGTGGTGGCTTCTCAAGATGTACCCTTCCTCCGGCGCCTAATGTTCGCAATCAGACTGGGCTTACATTGTGCGCATTGCATTATAAGATCGCGGCTTCGCGCGATCTATCCTTGTCCGTTAGATCTCTTGGGCTCTACGATCTTTAGTCATCTCTCTCAATTTCTCGAGGCAATATCTTATATTGGCCTGGGGTTCTGGCTTAACCTGCGATTATCATGAGCAGTTTTCATTCCTGTGCCAAACTCTTAACTGACTGTATCGAAAGCGATTTCTTACATCCGGGCGAAAACCCGCTAGAACAGCAATACTGCAAAGTAACCGCCATGTCATAACCCAACGTGGGCATGTGAAATAATATGCTGGGTTTAGAACTCCCTACTTGGTAATCCATAGATGAGGCTGAGATTTCATTCCCGCCACTTATCAGTGCAGTTTGAACGCGACCCGCCGAACATTCTTCAAGTTGGTCTGAGAATTCAAGTCGATATAGATAGGTATCCGAGCTTCCGGAATCCATCTTTGCCAGCTTGATAGAGAGCATCTCAGCATTTTCAGGAGTCACTTCAGTGTTCTTTGGAAGCCCAACTGCTAGAGCACAGCTACCAGACCCTAATAACGCAAAGCTTAGAAGGTACTTAATCATGGTGCCTGTAGCTCATAATGCCGTTTATAACCGGTACCAGTAGTGAAGCCACGTCCCTGGCTGTCCCGCGCCGCAGACACGTAGTTGATACTTTGGTTATATCTATAGATTGGTTTCAAAGTACGGGCTTCCTTCAGAATCAACGATGCAGGCATAGAACTCTGTTGTAAATCGCTTCAGCTCTATTTCATCATTTTGATTGCTGAGAAAGTTACGCCATTCACTGATTTCCATACATCCTTTAATCTGAGCTTTAACAGCAGCGGCACATTCTTGATCATCTTCACACAATTTTACAAGGTCATACTCCAGAGTTTTCCTGAAGGTGAACTCCTCCACTTGCCTTTCGCTACAGGCTAAAAGCGAAAGTAAAAATAATAGGAAAACTAGGCTTCTCATAACGTTCCTATACAGATATAACGTTGCTATAACTGACAGCCTGAGCCCAGCGTAAGCTGCCCGGTGGCGACAGGCGCGAAGTTAATGGTCATTATTAATAACTGCCTTCCAGCTATTGGCGCCAACCTTTTTCAAGGAACTCGGTATTTCGATTAAAACTACACCAACCCAGTACCGGGCTCTCATTTTCTTTTAAGAAAAGTAACCATTCTTGGCCGTCTTTAATTTGCGGATCACATGAAGTTAGACCCTGCTCGACATCTAAAAATTTGGGTTTTGCGCCCTTTATTGATTCGGTCACCTTCCACTTAAAGGTAGTGGAACCGATAGCCTTCAACTTAGCCAAAACCACTATTTCAGCCGATTTATATTGTTCAGAAATAGTTGGAAACTCACCGCAAGAACATGCGAAAGCTTTACTTCCGGTGAGCGATAGAATGATGGTGGCTGCTATTCTAATATTCTCAATGACCATTAACGTTGCCAGCAGCGGCGGCCGTAGCGCCTTTTGCGCAAAGCGCATTGCGTAGACCGTCCGGCGGAGGCGCGCAGCGCCGGAGCGTACTGCCTGGCCTGGTTAAATTTTGGGTTGGCACTCACACCAAACTCTCTCTTTTGGGTGGTGCTCAGCTATTGTGCAAAGCGCCTCCTCCAAAGCCTCTTTATCAGTTGGGTAGATTTGATAAGAAAAATTTGTGAGAGAAACATTTTCGTCTCTAACTGCCTCTACTTCCTCCTCTGAAAGAACGTTGCCCCCTATCCATACCGGATACTTTCCCGATTTTATTATGGGCTCAAGCTCCTTAAACCCTTTTCTTGTTACTGAAAATATAATCATGATTGAAATTTAACGCCCGCCATAAACGGCGCGAGGAACGAGCGTCCGGCGACCGAAGGGAGCGTATTTAATGGCTTGGTTATGCTTCTGCCCGCACCACCAAAAATGCGGCAATAATCAGGACCACGGGAACCGCAGCGTACATTATACTTGGCAGTGTCGCAGGCGCTTCTACAGCCAAATAAGACAGGTAGAGGGCGACTGGTACAACAGCAAGAGCTCCTTGCCTGCCCGCGGGAGCAGAGAAAAAACGGCGTGACACAAAAAGTAAAACAGCAGAAATTACTACGGCCAATAATGCCGTAACGATACCCGAATAATAATTAACCACGATTTTTTCACTGCCCGAAAGAAATTCCGGTACTGGACTTGCGGCACCAACGCCGACAAGCCAAACAAATGACGCGCTAAGGGCTACGCCTATGACCAACGAAAAAACTCCATTCACTACTTTATTCACTGTTGTCTCCTCTCTTTTCTAAAAAGCATAACAGTTAATTCAAAAGACGCTGCTTTATATCTATGTGCTCACTATCTAATTAAGCACTATAGTTCCAAATGCAGGCATTCCCTTTAAAAATCAATTAGTTAGAAGATTCTCCAGGCCTACCACCCCAGAAATAGATAGCAGCTGCTCTATATCTCCCCAACGACTACAGCTATTGATCATATCGGCATCCCCATATAAATCAAACACTTGCGTAATTTTTCAGGTAGATAGAAGCAAGCGCTGCTGATCTCGGTAGAATTAGACGCCAGCAAAACAAACCCTGCGTTGAGACGGGTAGTCAGTAGCAAGATAGAAGTTGGACGTCCACTAGATAAAAGCATTCGGCACCACGCCTACTGTAACCCGCGGAGCCGTGCTGCGTTACAATTTTTACCTTGTGGCTTTGGCTGGTGATTGAACGTCATTGGCTTCGGAGCGGTTCTTGGCTTGGACCTGCTTCGCCCATTCGCCTGCAAGCAGGCTCCTACATCCAGGAGCCAAGCGATACCGGTTAGATGCCGATCGCGGCCAACGGCCGCTCCTACAGGGAGGGAGTAGTTATCTCGGGGTTTAATAATGACAGCGGCACCTCGGAGCAGGCTGGCTCTATGCATTGCGAACCAAACAATGCCTATCCTCCAATCCAGACACTAAAGCCGGCCGTGGAGAATGTATGGTTCATCGACGGGCCCGTGATCCGCTTCGGCATGCTCTGGCCGAAAATGCCGTTTTCGACGCCTGTGACAGTGGGCAGGCTCACGGATGGCCTTTTTATCCAGACACCGCTGCCTCCGGAGCTGAAGGCAGCAGAAGCCGGACACCCACCAAAATAAGAGGTATTCAGCGCTACCCCTATTGCAAGCCACAGAACCGCCCAGACCGCAGGTCCCAGTGGCGGTTGTACGGCACCGCCGGATGGCCGCCATTGCCCCACGCTGTTGCGACAGCAGGCGGGCTCGCTTTTTATGCTGGATGGATTCAGACTTCAATCAAACCGTTAGTACTTCGTGAATCCACTATCCGGCAATCCTTAGTTGAGCGCGTTCATGCACATAGTCCAGATAGAGCGCCGACGTATCTAGACATTCGGCTATACCGGCTGCAATCCTATTCAATAGCTCTGGCCGTGCTTCGATGCTTGGCATAATCACTCTCTGCAACCAATCGTCTGCGTGGTGTTCATCGCACTCGGAGTGGACCGTGGTAAATTCCAGCTCGTCAGCGCTAAGGCCCATACGTTCCAGGCCCGTTTTCATGCAGATAACCCGATGCGTGCCCATTTGCTCCGTGGCGAACAGGGAGCCGACCAAGTGCCAGGGTTCAAGATAGTAGCCATAATAGAAGATAAGTGTACGGTCGTTCAGTGCCGGGTAGTCGTCGAGCCTGATTGGTTCAGCGGCCCTTTTTTTGACGGCCATCATCATTTTGCGCATCAGGTTGGCGTGTGGTTCCGGTTCAAATTCATCGTCGATATTTTCCTGAACAGCGCTTACTGCATCGTCAGTGAACTGGATATCCAGAATTTTTTCCAGAAGCGCGATAAATGTCGGGTAATACTTGTTCTCCAGCAAAAAACTGGCCATGTTGTCGATGTCGATAGTGCTACTTATAAAATCATACCAGGGATGGGAGTGTGCCCGATGAGCCGCAATAGATTTATCCCACTGAATCGGATTCGTAGCGAGTAATTCCTTTAAGAAAGGAGAGGGAGCGGTGAACGTTTGTTGGCGCCAACGTATGAGTATTTCCGCAAACTCTGTCGGCAGTGAAGACCCCAATTGCTCGGCGCAGGTTTTTAGAAGTTCAGTGGATTGCGTTATATCAACGGAAAGGTTAATGGTTTTCATTTTTGGCCTCTGGGATACTATGAACTGGGTTAAATGGAGCTGAACGCCGGTTTTTCCAGCTTCTCAAAATAGCGATCACACAACCTCAGCTTTTTAGCATGGAGAATCATTGCGGTTCCAAAGAACAATTGCATGATGCTTCGGAATAGGTCTTCCCACCGATCCCTGATTTTCATCAACGGGAACACAATACATTCAACCAAGCGCCGATTTACTGTGCTTTGATTGCTGAAGACCAGGCAGGGACCGCGATTAGGGAGGGATCGGGTATGGACGATCGGACTGGAAAAGCGGTAATTTCGGAATAGGTGTTTAGTCAATTGTCGCATTGAAACCATCGCCAGGCCCTGCGCGGGGCAGGAACGATTGGCGGTGACACCAAAGGGAATAAAATTCGACTCCTTGATGGGGCATTTTTCCCACCTTCCCGGATCAAAGCGGGTCGGTTCGTCATAGTCCAGTTTGTGGTATTCAGGGTAGTTAAAGCAAACAACCGTATGTTTGGGTATGGTTTTACCTTTAAATTCGACGGTTTCGGTGGCAATTCGGTGAGCGATGCCAAACAAGGGGTGCAGCCTCAGGCTTTCGTTGATCACGTCATCGAGATAATGGTTATCCGGATTATCGCACAAACGCTCCTGACAATCCGGGTGTTGGGCAACCACAAGTGTCAGGTGGGCCATCGCCTCGGACATTTGCACAATTGCGGTATTGAAAAAAGTTCCTTGCAGATAATGGGCTTGTTCGAGATGCGTCAGGCCATCGGGGAAAGTGTGAGGAAATTCACCCAGTGACAGCTTTTCCAGTAGAAAATTCGTCAACTGCTTGCGCCTGCGCATGTTTCGTAGTTTTACGCATTTGAGCGCGTTGACGACGTCTTTGGCATGATTGACGATCAGTTTTCGTGTTTTATCATCACACTTTTCTTTAAATACCACCTGGTAAAAGAAGTCCGCCCAGAGAGACATAAATGCATCTCTTAAACGTATATGTGTCCACTTGCTTTTAGGGCCAAGACCAAGCTTTAGTGGGTCATCCTGGTACTGGTCGATCAGACTTTCAATGTCTTTCCGAGATATGGCCATGATCTTGTGGCTGAAGCCCGCAAGCTTCCGGTAGCGTTCGCTCTGCTCAAGATGTTCTGGGTGCATTTCCGGTCCGGGGGACAACCAGTACCAGAAAAGATCGGACAATGCCGCGCCTTTACTTCTTCCCTTCATGGCGGGATGTGCATAGAGGGCTTTGAAGTCTTCGGCGTCGAAGCCGTTACCCGGTAACTGGATGGCTTCTTCACCATTGATTCGGGTGAAAATATTCATCCTAAGTCGTATTACTAATGGCGGCAGCCAATAAGGTAGTGATAATAAGACTGCGAAGACTGCAATCAATAAGAAACTATCCATACGGTTTAGCCTCTTGGTTGTTGGGGGTAAAGATCAGACCTGAATTGATGTCGTCACGATTTCTACAGCCACATAATCTGACGGAGGACAGCAGCTGTTTGTGTAAATGCTGAAAGACAGCCTGTACGCCTTGCTCTCCATCTACCGCCAGACCCCAGATCACAGGGCGGCCAATGGCAACCGCATCCGCGCCCAGTGCCAGTGCTTTCAGCACGTCCGAACCGGAGCGAATGCCGCCATCGACAAGTAATCGAATGCGACCATCCGCTGCCTGTGCCAGGAGGGGCAGGACGTGAATGGTGGCTGGTACGCCATCGAGTTGACGACCTCCATGGTTGGAAATCATGACAGACTGTAGATTGTGCTGAATCGCAAGCCTGATATCTTCAGGGTGCAAAATGCCTTTCAGAATGATGGGGAGCTGCGTGTTGTCCCGGAGCCAGGCAATGTCATTCCAGTTCAGTCCGGAATCGAAATCGATATCACGAAAGATACCGTCTGGGTCCTTCATATTCGCACAGTACAGGCCCTCGGGAAGCTCGCTAAAGTTGTTGCGAATATCGCGCTCTCGGACACCAAAAACGGGCGAATCCACGGTAACAACCAAGCCTTTACAGTCGGATTTTTCCGCTCTACGTATCAGTCTGCGGGTAAAGTCCCTGTCGGGTTGTATATAGATCTGCAACCAGATTCCGGCCCTTGGGTTAACCTCATAAGCGGCTTCGGTGATCGTTTCAATGGCCGTATTGGAAGCCATGCTGACGATCATCAGGCTATTGCATCGTGCGATGGCTCTCGCCGTTGCCAATTCACCTTCAGGGTGCGCCAGTTTATGGAAAGCGGTAGGGGCGGCCAGTATCGGGTAATCGAGCTGGCTCCCTAACAGGTCAATGTTCAGATCTCCTTCAAAGTTGCCCCGCAACACGCGAGGCCAGAGTTGAAGGCCGTCAAACGATTGCAGGTTTGCGTTGGCGGTCACTTCCCTTTCGGAGCCACCGATGAAGTAATCAGCATGGGCTTTAGGAAGAAGCGCAAGAGCCTGTTTTTCCAGATCACTCAGGGAAATCATCGTGATACTCCCATTCAGGCTTCCGCTACTGCGGCCTGCATCGTTTCGTTGGCTGTCAGGAATATCAGGCACTGAGCCAGGTAATCCCGCAATGGAACGATATGCGATTCATAACGGTTCCATTCATTTTCCAGGTTTTCGGCCATGTGGTGGGTCGAGACATGCTCCCCATCCTGAAAGAAACGAATAACGGGATGCAGATATTGCGCATTTAATGCGTTTTCGTGGTCGTCCTGGGCAACCCGGGCGATATCGATATTGAATGGATCAACTTTGTCGTGATCAGGGCCATACTCCAGCGTGATATTAAAATAGGTGGGCATTTGCCGGGATAAATTGTCGTGGGTATAGGCAACGGGTAGCTCTTCTATGTAGTAGCCCTGTTCCTGGTCAACGACTAACGTGTCACACAGAAAGTCAAACTGTTGCCATAGTGCCGATGTTCGGTTGACCCGATAGGCAATGTAATTGGCCAGCGCATCGGCATCCAGTGGTAGCTTGTGCGTCGGTAAAGAGATGTGTTTGTTGCTAGCGCGCAGGATATGGAATAAGGATCGAACCGCATAGCGGAAACCATGCACAAAGCCGCAAGTGGATTTTTTGAAGTCGCGCTGCTGCATGATCGTACCGGCAAAGTACAAGTTGGGCACATTAACCGATTCCCAACTACTGGTCATTTTCGGGAAGCGATCATTGATGGCCAGCGCAGGGCGGCAGGATGCGTCAAATATAGTGGCGTCGAAGCGGAATCCGGTACATAGGATAACCCGGTCATAGCAGAGAAGCTTTTTGACTTCATTGGAACGGGAGAAACTAAAGGTAACCTTGTATTCATTGTCGACTTTTTCAATGTTGACCACATCTCCATCGAGCACCGCGTTTTGGGACTTAAGCTGGTAGGTATCCAGGAGGTTGTTATTCACTGCGCGCAAGTGCCCCACGTAATGGGTTTGCCAGGCCAGGCGAATAGAGCTGCGGCCAGCGACGTGGATATAAGCCGTTGTCTCTACAAGATTATCGGCTGTCTCAAATGCCGAGTTGCCTTTCCCCACAATCAGTACCCTTTGGTTAACAAAATCCATTGGGTCGATATTGGTGGTGGAATAGGGTTCGCATAGCTCTATACCCGGAACATCCGGTACGTTCTCCTTGGAAACCCCGGTAGCCACAATCAAGTGGCGGCAGTGAAAGGTTTCGCCGCCAGTGGTGTGAATGGTAAATGTATCGTTCTTCTCGATTTTACTGACTTTTGTGTTAAATCGAACGTTGATTTGATGTTCTTGATAATAATCTTCCAGGTAGTTAACAAAAGTGTCGGCGCTGGGGAAGAATTTATCCGAGTATTTAGTAAATAGAAGATCATCGTTGTCAGACAAAAGGGAGTTCCAGTCCATTCTGAGATTGCGCTCTGAATCCGTGTCTCCCGTATATTTTTTGTTAATAGAGATCAACTGGCGGTGGCGGGGGTATTGTTTGAAAAAGCTTCCGACACCTGACCCACCTTCGAGTATCAGATAATCTTCTTCATGTTCCTGCATGAGGTGGCCTAACTGCAGCCCGGCAGGGCCGGCGCCAATGATGATATAGTCTTTAATCATTTCATACTCCATAATCTATGATTGTATTTACTTCCTCATGGAAGGTTGTGAAGGCCAATACCAATTCGGTGTGAGCAAGGCCCGGCTTGAATGGCATTGGTCATGATGCAGACCCCCTTTCGCCACCACAGAGTGTTGTACTGGGTGCTAAAGTGAGGTCGTTGTTGTCGATAACGCTTTTATTCTTATTGGCATTCCATTGAGAAGCCCTCCCTTTGGTGGTTACTTACCAATGGGGATACGTGACAGGCTTTAAAAAAGTTGCACCTCGCGAGAAAAAATTTATCTTTCGTCATAAATATCCATTCGCTATAAAATTTTCAATTAATATTAAGTTTTGTGCTAAAAATAAGCTTATCTCTAAGACCACACAGACACTTTTTTTCAGTCTTTGATCTGATACTTCATCAATGTTGCCGGTGAGAAACTGGATAACGAGAAGCCGGGCACCTTGATAATGAGAAGTTGGACACCCATCCAGTAAAATGCATTCAGCACTATCCCTATTGCGGCCCGCGGAGTCGTCCTGCGTTACAATTTTTTAACTTGTGACATTGGCTGGTGATTGAACTGGGACCGGGCTCACTTCGTAGTGGGGACTGATCGCGGCCATGGGCCGCTCCTACAGGGAGGGAGTAGTTATCTCAGAGTTTAATAATGGCGGCGGCCCCGAGCAGGCTGGCTCTGTGCATAACGAACCGAGTAATACTTATCCTCCGCTCCACACGCTAAAGCCAGTCGCGGAGGATGTGTGGATTATCGATGGACCGGCGATCCGCTTTGGTATGCCGTGGCCTAAGATGCCGTTTTCCACGCGGATGACGGTGGTCAGGCTTGCGGGTGGCCTTTTTCTCCATTCGCCGACATCGCTGCCCGCCGGGTTGAAGGCTGCGATCGCAGCTATCGGGCCGCCTCGTTGGATCGTTGGGCCGAACCGTATCCATTATTGGTGGATTCCGGATTGGCACGCCGCTTTTCCCGAGGCTGAGGTCTACCTGGCTCCGCGCATCAGGGAGCAGGCGGCCGGGCGCATCGATTTCGACGGCCGACCGCTCGATGCCAACGGCGGCTATCCGTGGGATGGGGAGATAACGACGCTGCCGATCATCGGGCGCTATATGACCGAGGTGGTCTTTTTCCATCGCCCGAGCCGCACGCTTATCCTCACCGACCTTATCGAGAATTTCGAGCGGCACAAGCTCGGGGGCCGCTTTGTGCGCTGGCTTACCCGGTGGGGTGGAGCCCTCGATCCCGACGGAGGCATGCCGCGCGATATGCGGATGACCTATTCGAAGGAGACGCTTCGGTCTGCGGTGGAGACGATGATCGGTTGGAATCCGGAGCGTATTATTCTGGCGCACGGGCGCTGGTATGAGAGGGATGGGATTGGGGAGCTCAGACGGGCTTTTCGTTGGGTGTTGCGGTAGGTCTGCCAAGGCCATTCGGTTTTGATGTATATCGAAGGCCGATCGCGGCCAACGGCCGCTCCTACAAGGAAGGAGGTCAGGTGACTAGAGACTGACTGCCATCGGCTCTGCCACTTCCCGCGCTTTTTCCTCTCCAAAGAGACTCGAAACCAGTTGCAATGCAAATGCCATCGCCGTCCCCGGTGCCTGGCTGGTAATCAGGTTGCGATCGCAGACCACCGGTTCGTCGCTCACGGATTTGGCCTGCTTCTGCAATTCGTCGCGGAAGCCGCTGTGACAGGTGGCCCGGTAGTTCTTCAGCAAGCCGTGACGGCCCAGGGCTACTGCAGGGGAAGCGCAGATGGCGCCCAACAAACGGCCGCTGTTCAGTTGTTCCTCCACCAGCAGTATCAGCGCTTCACAGTCGTGGAAGTGCTCCGCGCCCGGTGCGCCGCCGGGTAGGGCGATCAGATCCCAGTCGGCTTCCGGGAGGTCACGGAACAGGCGGTCCGCCTCGATGTGCACGCCGCGGGAAGCGCGGATGTGTTTTTCCGGCATCACCGAGGCCACGGTGACCTCGGCGCCGGCGCGGCGCAGCACGTCGATGATGGTGACCGCTTCGATTTCCTCGGAGCCCTCGGCGATGGGGACCAGTACTTTGGCCATGGTAAATTTCTCCAGGTCATCAGGATTTCTTTGAAAATCGCGATTCTGTTGTAGGAGCGGCCGTTGGCCGCGATCTGACTGTGTAACGAAGTGAGGCCGATCGCGGCCAACGGCCGCTCCTACAGCGGGATATCGCGTTTGCCGATCATCAGATCCAGATAGACCAGAATAGCCGAATTACATTGGCGCCGAAGTTGTAAGTGGGTTCCTCCCCCGGCGCTATGTCGCTGCCGCCGCCGTGTACCGTCACATCGCGGAAATTGTCGTAGTCGAACAGCATGTAGTCCCAGTAGAGGTTGACGGTGTTCTTGCGCTCCAGCAGTGACCAGCGGTCCGGCAGCACATAGGAGACGCCGATACCCAGGGAGGTATTGCTAAAGTCGCTCAGTTCCTTGTCGCGGGCGCGGAAACTGGTGGCGTTGATATAGGGAAAGAGGTCGCTGTAGAAGTCCGCCCCGGACTGTTTGTAGAAGCGCAGCTTGCCTTCCAGTATCCACTGGTCCTTTTCTTCCAGCGGGTGGGTGTAGCGGAATTCAATATTGTCGGCGCGGATACCCCAGCTGTCGACGTAGTAGCGGTACTCGCCCTTGATCGCCGCTCGATAGGGAAGGCGGTATTTAGCGCGCAGGGCGACGGCGTCGCTGTTGCGGGTGGTGGGGTAGAGTTCCGGCTGGTAGCTGAAGCCGGTGCCGGAATCCGGGTCCTGGTAGCGCACGCTGCGATAGGGATTGTTGAGGAAGCCCTCGTCGGAGACGGTTTCCACGCTCAGTTCGGCAATCAGCTTTTGGGTGAGTATCTGGTTCCAGTTCAGGGAGTAGCGCCGGTGTTCCGCCTGTGCGGCGAAATTGTCGTCGCCGTTGCGGAAGACGTCGTCGCTGCCGTAGCTGACCCGCAGGCCCAGAGTACTGAGGTCGCCGAAAAAACCCTGGCTGATGCCGAAGGATACCGTCTCAGCCTGGTAGTCGTTTTCCGAGCTGTTGGTGTAACCCAGGCTGAGGGTGGTTTTATCCACCAGGTAGTCCGCGCCCAGGGAGTATTCATCCCGCTGTTCGGAATAGCGGCTGGCGGTGGCCTCCACGTCGATGGAGGCACCGGAAATCATGTCCACGTAGTAATTGGCGGAGAGGGAGAGGGAATTGCCGACATTCTTGCGCACCAGCACTGAGGGGCCGTCGATGGTTACCCCGCCGCCGCTGTAGGAGTGGTACATGGTGTCGGCGCGCTCTTCCGGCAGTACCGCGGCGCCGGCGGCGAGGGGGAAGAATACCCAAACCCACAACACCCATGTAGGAGCGGCCGTTGGCCGCGATCGGTTTCTGGTTTTATCCCGCTCAGATCGCGGCCAACGGCCGCTCCTACAAAGGAGGAGGTTCCGTCGAAATTGATCAGTTACAGCCACAACCGCCTCCACTGCCACCCTCGGCGCCGCGGGCCGCCTCGCGGGCTTCGTACACATGGTTCATATAGCCGGCGGCCACCGGGTCCCGCTCGAAGCCCATGATCGGATCGGCCAGGTAGTGCCGCTCGTAGGGTTGCACCCAGGGCGTCACGGTGCAGCCCTGCAGGAACAGCAGACCGGCGGCGACAGATAGCAGCAGTAGCGAACGGGACATGGCTCTACTCCCGGATCAGTTCCTTGATAACTTTTTTGTAGGCGGCCTCGTCGCCGTCGCGGAATCCGCGGTGCACATGGCGGATCTTGCCGTCGCGGTCGATAAATACCGAGCTGGGCATGGCGTCCACGCCGAACAGCTTGCTCACCTCGCCTTTGCTATCGAACAGAACGGGGAATTCCACCGGAATCTTGCCCAGCATCTGCTCCGCGTCTGCGCGCTTGGAATCCACGTTCACGCCCCAGACCTGGAAACCGGCGGCTTCGTAGCGCGCGTTCAGTTCGTCCAGCAGCGGCATTTCCTGGCGGCAGGGGCCGCACCAGGAGGCCCAGAAATTCAGCATGATCACTTTTCCGCGCTGTTCCGCCAGGCGCAGGTTGTCGCCCTTGTTGGAGGCCAGGGTGAAATCCGGGGAGGGCTCGGCGGCTGCGGCCAGTTGTGTGGAAAGCGCCAGTAAAATGGTGGTCAATAAACGGATCATGGAGAAAAATCCCTCTCATTAAAAGTAAATGGAAATGCCGAGTTGGGCGGACAGATTGTTGGTGTTCTGCGCCTCGCCAAAAATCTCGTGCTCGAAAATATGGTCGCGGACATCCAGGCGCAACGCCAGCCAGTCTTTGGCCAGCACCCGTACGCCGGCACCGACGTTGTAGGTGAAATGTTCCTCGTCGGCAAAGTCCGTGCTGCCGATACCGCCGATCAGGTACAGATTGCTGTTCAGGGCCCAGCGGTCGAACAGGAAGTATTCACCGGGAAACAGATTCCAGGCCAGCGACAGGTTGTAGTAACTGAGTTCCCGCTGCTCGTCGGTGAGCAGCGGCGCCGAGCCGCTGAGACGCTCGAAACTGGATTCCCCCAGCTCCGTCTGCCCGTAGCCGGCCTCCATAAAAACATCCTCGTTGATATGGTAGGCGAGCGCGGCGCCGTACAGTGGATTGGAGCCGAAATCCTCCACATTCATGACACCGCCGGCAAAGACGGTGATCTCGAAATTCTCGCTGTCGATCTGCGCCTCGCGGATTTCCCGCCGCTCCAGATCCGGGGAGATAATTTCGCCGAGAATATCGTCATCCTCCTGCGCCCAGGCGGCGGAAGCCAGCAGGGACGCGGCGATGATTACAGAAAAACGTCGAAACCCAGTTTCCACTCCACTATCTCCTGATTATTTTCCCGCGAAGTGAGCAGGTAGTGATTGGCCAGCTCGGCGCGCAGTGCAAAGCGCCGGGAGAGATGCGTTTTTATTCCCACCCCGGTGAGCATCGCCGTGTCCCGCCGGTCCTCGGTGGCCACGATAGTGGCATTGGGTGAGGTGATATTGATCCCGGTACCCAGCATAAAGTAGGGCGACAACCGCCAATCGGGGAACGGCTGGTGCACCACCGCCACCTGGTAGGTCTGGCTGTCGGAAAACTCGCCCACCGCCTGGGTCGCGCGCACTTCCGCGGAAATATTCGCGGTAAAGCGGTAGCCGAGGGTCATTCCCAGGGAACTGGCGCCGTCGAAGTCGCCGTAGCTGAATCCCAGGTGGAAATCCTGGGTGCGGTAGTCGCGGTAATCCGGTACCGGCAGCACCACCTGCTCGTCGTCCTCGCCGTAGATTTCCCCCAGGTCCGCGATGCGCACCCAACCGGTGATTCCCCTGCGGGTCGACACCTTCACCCAGTCGGTGCGCCGTTTGAGCAGCCAAAGGGTCTCGCCGTATTCCAGTGCGTGAAAGATCGGGTAGCCGCGGCCGGGGCCGGTGTAGACGTCCACGTAGGGGGCCTGCAGAGTGACCTCCTCGGCATCCTCCGGCGGGGATTGTGCCGCGGCGGTACCGCATAAGAGCAACGCCATGCAGAAAAAATATAAATGGACGCGGGCACTCAACTGCTTACTCCACCGGACTCTATTTAGGCACAAAACAGTTCCCTCTCTCCTTGGGGAGAGGGTTAGGGAGAGGGGGCGCCAGCCGAAGCCCTCTCCCCCAGCCCCTCTCCCGCAAGCGGGAGAGGGGAGTCGTTCGGGGCCGCGACCGGATTGAGCAGTTATCACGGATCAGTTTACCGGTGCAGCAAAGGGGTTGTTGTAATACTGCGCACCGATATCCAGCCATTCGGAAATCAGTCTCAGTTCCGCCGGCTCCAGGTAATCGCCGTGGCCGGCACCCGGCTCGAACATCTCGAAAAAGCGGCTACCGTTGGCGGAATCGCCCATCACGCCTTCGATATCGACGGTCACCATAACAGGAATCGGATTGCCGTCGCTATCCAGTATCAGTTCGCCGTCCTCATCGGTCTCGAACAGCGGGTTGCCGTTGTCGTCGGTATCCTGCACCAGAATATTTTGCAGCGCGCCGCCGACCAGTTGCTGGGCCGGATTGTCGAACAGCAATTCCACGTAGGAGGTCATCCAGTCGGCGTTGGCGGGGGAGGGGTCGTCCACCAGGTTGAGCTGCGCCGCCGGCACGCGCACCATGCCGTCGGCATCCCGCGCGGAGTGGCAGGCGGTACAGGTGTGATCCTCAAGGACTGCGCCGGCGCCGTCGGTAATTTCCCGCGTGCGCTCCCACAGCGGCTGGATATGTTCCGGGTAGTGAATAACGATGCGGCAGTTGCCTTCCCAGTTGTCCTGGCAGGTCAGCGACATCGGCTGTGGCGTGGCCAGTTCGCCGTAGGGAATAACACTGCTGGGGTCCTTGGCGCGCACCGCCGGATCGGTCCACAGGTCCGCGTAGGTGATATCCCCTTCCAGCTCTGCCTCGCCGGCGATGCGCGCGAGCAGCTGGGCCATGGTCTCGCCCATTTCCGCCACCAGCGCCGGCTCGGTGTTGGGGAAGGGAATGCCGGAGGTAGCGGCACCGTTCCAGGCGGGCTCGAGCTGTTTGTCGGCGCGGCCGTGGGCGACTTCACTGTCCGCGGTGTGGCAGCCATTGCACTGGCGCACTTCGCCAGCGCGCAGTTGCAACCAGCTGCGGTGACGACCGACGATGCGCCGCCCGTCGGCGTCCACTACGGAAATCGCCAGCGGGGTATCCGCCGGCAACACAACCCTCACCGAACCGTCCGGCTGGATCGGCGTGTAGCCGAGGATTTCCCGCATACCGTGGGCACCGTTACGGCCAAATGCCGAGCGATCGAAATCCAGCACGTCGTCGTCGGGAATGCCCACTCCTTTGACGATGCGCAGGTAGCGCGCCGGGCGGAATTCCGCGCTGGTGATCGCTGGGTCCGCCAGCTCGGCGATGCCGGCCCCGTCTTCTCCCGCAAGAATGTCCACTCCGTCGAAATCGTACACGCTGCGGATATCCAGGATGCCCGCGCCCGCCTGCACCAGTTCCCGGTCCAGGTCGACGCCGGGCACCGGCTCCGGCAGGAATTCCGGCTCGATGCGCGGCTCCAGGGTGACGCCTTCGGAAATCATTTCCCCTTCTTCCGCCACCACGATCGGCCGCTGGGTGCCCTCCTGATAGTCGTAGATCCACAGGCCGTAGATGGGGTCCGCCGGCACCGGCTCCCCTGTGTCCAGCCATTCTTCGGTGCAGGGGCGCGGCAGCAGGGTTTCCTCCTCCTCATCATCATCCTCCTCCACCAGCACCCGGCACTCGCTCCAGGACACCAGCAGGCGGCTGGTGCCGTCGTGGAAGGGCCAGGCGGAGGCGAAGAGACCGTGGGGAGAGAGGCTGCCGTCGGTGATCACCTGTTCCACGGCGATGGACGTCTGGCCCTGCAGTTCCCCCTCGCCCTCGGGCTGGCTGTAGGCCTCGGTGTACTCGACACTGTCGATAGCCACCAGGTCGCCGCCGAAGGTCAGCCCTT
Organism: Microbulbifer rhizosphaerae; assembly: GCF_014191725.1. Classification (GTDB taxonomy): domain Bacteria; phylum Pseudomonadota; class Gammaproteobacteria; order Pseudomonadales; family Cellvibrionaceae; genus Microbulbifer; species Microbulbifer rhizosphaerae. The sequence goes on along the minus strand of NZ_JACHWZ010000005.1, from coordinate 168,567 downwards.
CGGGCGCGCGCAGTGTCACCAGCAAGCGGCCGTCGGGCATTTCCCGCGGCCTTACGAAGGCGGCGTCGGTCTGGCCGGTACCGGTCTGCTGGCTGTGGTAGCCGTAGTGAAAAGAGAGATCGGTACCGTCCGGGCGCAGGGTATAGAGGCTGAGGTTATTCACTCCGCCCATATTGTCCCAGCGGTTGAACAGGATGCGGCCGTCGTTCAGCACCGTGGGGTGCAGGTCGTGGCTCTGGTTGTAGGAGATCTGGCGGATGTCGGTGCCGTCCGGTTCCATCACGTGGAGCACGAAGGCCTCGTTCTGCAGCTCCTCGGTCAGGGAGGAGAACTGCGGTTTGTCGTCGTCCAGCAGCAGCGCGCGGGAGCGGCGCTGGCGGGTGGAGGTGAAGACGATGCGGCCGTCGGGCAGGAAGGCCGGGGAGATGTCCTGCCCCTCCTCGGCGATCAGGTCGGACTGGATCACCCGGCGTAATTCGTTCTCTTCCAGGTCGTAGAGCCAGATGTTCCAGGTGGGCTGTTCGTCGTCGTCCGCGTCCTCGATTTCCGGGGCGCGCATGGCGAATACCAGCCGGGTGCCGTCGGCGGAGGTGTTCAGGTCCTTTACGTCATAGCCGCCCACGAAATCGTCGTCTTCGAACAGGCCCTCGGTGAGCACCCGCTCCGGCGCGCTGGGTGTGGCGCGGTCTTTCAGCAGCAGTTGGGCACCGGGGTTGAAGGCGGCCGGGGAGTAGACGTCGTCCGGTGTCAGGCCGCCGTCGTCCTCGAGCGACAGGCTGCGGCGCACGAAGGCGAGCGGGTAATCCACCACCACCGGATCTTCCGACTGGTCCCCGCCGCCGGAACCATCGCTGCCGCCGCCGCTGCAGGCAGCCAGCAGAAACAGCGCCGACAGCGCTCCAAAATATTTCATTTTTGTTTTCACTATTTCCGCCGGCTCCGCGAAATCAAAGATTGTCGCAGGTCAAATTTTCACTGTTGATTCGTCGACACTTAAGATAAACCACTCTGAAACTGCCGACTGGGACACACTTCCCAGATTCCACACTGGTCAAATCACTTTTACGCCTTAGTATCGGGGGCTTACAGTTACCGTTACCACCCTCAATGAAAAATCAATCGCCCCGACAGTCTGTTGTTCAGCACCTGGCCCTGCTGGGCACCTGCCTTTGGGCGGGATACGCCTCCGCCGGTCCCCAGGAGCAGGCACTGCAGATCCACAGCCGCCTCACCGGAGTAAAACCCGAGGAGAGCGTACTGGTGGATATGGCCGAGGATATCGCCAACGGCGACGCCACCGCCGCCGCCTACACGGCGATGGAAAACGACGCTTTCTACAATGTCACCCTGAAAAACATCGCCACGCCCTGGACCAATCGAGACAGTAATGTGTTCGCACCGCTCAACGATTACACAGCGAGCGTGATCGGCACTGTGCGCGATGATATGGATTTCCGGGAAATTCTCTACGGCAATTTTCTCTACCTGGGCGACAACGGCCTGGGCCTACCTGCCTACAGAAACACTGACAACGACCACTACGAGGCACTGGAGGCCGGCGGTTATTCGCTGAAGGACAACCTGGTGCGCAGCAGCCAGTCGTCACTCACCGGCCTGCCGGCGGACGCCACCGCCGGGGTGATGACCAGCCGCGCCGGTGCGCGGGCTTTCCTGATCGCCGGCACCAACCGCGCGATGTTCCGCTTCACCCTGCTCAATCATCTGTGCCGGGATATGGAGCAGGTGCACGACACCAGCCGCCCGCCGGACCGCATCCGCCAGGACGTGAGCCGCAGCCCCGGCGGCGACAGCCGGGTGTTCCAGAACAACTGCGTCGGCTGTCACAGCGGCATGGACCCCATGGCCCAGGCATTCGCCTATTACGATTTCGTCTACGACGCGGACAACGACCCGGAAGGGGAGAACGGCAGCCTGGACTACAACAGCGCCGGGGACACCGATGCGCAAACCGGCACCCGGGTAAAGGCGAAAAATCATATCAACAGCGCCAACTTCCCCTACGGCTTCGTGGTGCCGGACGACCGCTGGGATAACTACTGGCGCCAGGGCCCGAACATGTACCTGGGATGGAGTGAGTCCCTGCCCGGCAGCGGCAACGGCGCCAAGTCACTGGGACGGGAACTGGCCAGCAGCCGCGCCTTCGCCCAGTGCCAGGTCACCAAGGTGTTCGAACAGGTCTGCCTGCGCGCACCGGAGGACGCCGCGGACCGCACGCGGGTAGACACCATTGCCGACAGCTTTTCCACCGGCGGTTACCGCCTCAAGCAGGTGTACGCCGACACCGCTGTTTATTGCGCGGGGGATTGATGCCATGGGAATTCAAAATACCCCGTCTGTAAAAAACTATGAACTTAATGCTAAGGCCCTGATGCCGGAAGTTGTTTGCGAGACTGTCTGCGAGAGGGACCTCGCGGACAAGCCTACAGGGATGTATTCACCGGGGGGGCGCCTAGCCCGTGTCTCGCAAACAACTTCCGGCAGCAGGGCCGCCACCAGGGTCCATTCAACGCCGTTTGCCTGGGGCCTTTTTCTGGCTGGGGCAATCCTGACGGGCTGCAGCGGCGGCAGCGGCCAGGACACCGAAGAACAACCCAATACCAATCCCGGCGGCGGCGGCACCAGCTATTCCGGCCCACCCCCGGAAACCGACGACGTACAACAGTACAAACGCTATATCTGGGACAACCTGGCGGCGCAGAACCGCTGCGGCAGTTGTCATGTCGAGGGCAACCAGAGCCCGCACTTCGTGCGCGGCGACGATATCAACGCGGCCTACGGCGACGGCCGCGGCCTGGTGGACTTGGCCCGCCCGGCGGAATCCCGCCTGGTGACCAAGGTCGGCGGCGGCCACAACTGCTGGCTGTCCAGCGCCGATGCCTGTGCGGAAATCATCACCAACTATATCGAGGAGTGGGCCAGGGAGAGCGGCAGCCTGGTGAACAGCATCACCCTCACCCCGCCGGTGGAGCGCACCGTGGGTGCGAGTAAAAGCTTCCCCGCCTCCAGTTCCGGCTTTTCCACCACCGTCTACCCACTGCTGAGCACATACTGCGCAGGTTGCCACAGCGAGGACGCCGGCACCGCGCAGCAGCCCTATTTCGCCAGCGCCGACGTGGACAAGGCCTACGAGGCCGCGAAAAGCAAAATGAACCTGGACAACCCGGCGGACTCGCGCTTTTCCGTGCGCCTGGGGAGTGAATTCCACAACTGCTGGGACGACTGCGCGGACAACGAAGCAGAGATGACCGCGGCCATCCAGGCCTTCGCCGACGGCATCTCCCTCGCCGAGGTGAACCCCGACTGGGTGATCAGCAAGGCGCTGCTGCTCACCGACGGCATCGTGGCCAGCAGCGGCGGGCGTATCGAGAGCAACGCGATCGCGCTCTACGAGTTCAAGACCGGTTCCGGCACCACCGCCTTCGACACCTCCGGGGTCAACCCGGCCATCGACCTGAATCTGTCCGGCGATGTGGAATGGCTCGGCTCCTGGGGCATCCAGCTGAAGGGCGGCAAAGCCCAGGGGGCCACCGCCACCAGTCGCAAGCTGTACGACACTTTGATAGCAACCGGCGAATACACCGTCGAGGCCTGGGTAGCCCCGGCCAACGTCATCCAAGAGGGGCCGGCACGCATCGTGACCTACTCCGGCGGCAACGATATTCGCAACTTCACCCTCGGCCAGGCCATGTACAACTACGTGTTCCAGAACCGCAGCGAGAGCACCGACGCGGACGGCATGCCGGCACTGGTGACCGACGACATGGCCGAGCGCGTCCAAGCCACACTGCAGCATGTGGTGGCCACCTACGATTCGGTCGAGGGGCGCAAGCTGTACGTCAACGGCGAATTTACCGGCGACGTCGATCCGTCCGAGGTGGACACCCTCAGCACCTGGGACGACACCTTCGCCCTGGCCCTGGGCAGCGAAGTGTCCAACGACAACGTCTGGCAGGGCGCGGTGCGCCTGCTGGCGATTCACTCCCGCGCGCTGTCCGCGGAGGATATCGCCACCAACTACGAAGTGGGCGTGGGGCAGAAATTCCTGCTGCTGTTCAAGGTGGAAGAGCACACCGGCATTCCCGACAGCTACGTGATGTTCGAGGTGCAGCAGTTCGACAACTACGGCTACCTGTTCAACCGGCCGACATTTATCAGCCTGGACGACAGCGCCGATCCGGACGGCATCGCCCTTGAAGGTATGCGTATCGGCATCAACGGCCGCGAGGCGGAAACCGGCCAGGCCTGGGCAAACCTCTCCGTCACCCTGGATTCGGGCAGCTACACCCCGGCCGAGGGGCAGTTGCTCTCGCCGCTGGGCACGATTATCTCGCTGGAGAAAGGCCCGCAGTTCGACGAATTCTTCCTCACCTTCGAGCGCCTGGGCGGCGAGACCTTCGCGCGGGTGGAGCCCACCCCCGCGCCCCCGGCGGCGCCCGCGGACCAGGCGCCGCAGCCGCGGATCGGCCTGCGCCGCTTTGAGCAGATACACGCGGCGCTCTCCGCCGCCACCGGCATTCCCCGCACCCACCCCGACGTGGTGGAAACCTGGGAAAAGGTGAAACAGCAACTGCCGGTGGACAGCGATATCCGCGGCTTCCTCGCCGCCCAGCAGATGGGCATCACCCAGTTGGCGGTGAAGTACTGCAACACGCTGGTTGAATCGTCGTCGCGGAGCAGTTATTTCCCCGGTTTCAATTTCAGTGCACCGGCAAATACCGCCTTTAGCAACAAGTCGCTGGTGATAGACCCGCTGATCGAACACCTGCTGGGGCACGACATAACCTGGCACGACAATACTGTTTCGCAGCTGGCCACCGCCCCGGAGCGGGCGGAAGTGGAAGGCGAGCTCTCGGACCTGATCGACAAGATGACTGCCTGCGGCAGCGGCTGCGAAGCGGACCGTACCGAGACCACGGTGAAGGCGACCTGCGCGGCGGCCATGGGCAGTGCGATGATTTTGATTCACTAGGAATAGCGACATCGATCGCGGCCAGCGGCGGATGGCCGCCCCGCCGCTCCTACAAGTTGTTTTCGCACGCTGTAGGAGCGGCCGTTGGCCGCGATCGGTATCGGGAAAAAACCATGAGCAAGAAAAAACACTTCGAACTCGACCAGCCCCTGCGCCACCCGGACCACCACCGCCCGGTGAGCCGCCGGGATTTTCTCGGCCAGGGATTCCGCACCGGGCTTGCCACGGTGCTGGGTGGTTCCTTGTTCAGCCTGTTCGCCGATCCCCGCCGTGCCCACGCCGCGCTGTCGTCGGACCTGGAAGCCCTGCGCGGGCCCTGCGGGGTCAGCGCCGCAGGCGGCGCCGGCAAGATTCCCTTTATCTGTTTCGACCTGGCCGGCGGCGCCAACATCGCCGGTTCCAATGTGCTGGTCGGCCAGCGCGGCGGCCAGCTGGATTTCCTCAGCACCGCCGGCTACGGCAAACAGGGGCTGCCCGGGGATATGGTGCCGTCCATCACCGATACCGCCGGCAGCCCCTTTATCAACACCGACCTGGGCCTCGCCTTCCACAGCGACAGCGGCATGCTGCGCGGCATCCTCGACAAGATCACCGCGGGCACCGCCTCCGCCACCAACGGCGCGGTGATTCCCGCGCGCTCGGAAAACGACACCGGCAACAACCCGCACAATCCCATGTACGGCATCAACCGCGCCGGCGCCAATGGCGAACTGCTAGCCCTGATCGGTTCCAATTCCAGTGAGTCCGGTGGCAACTCCATGGCGCCCATGGCGATGATCGATCCGGAAGTGCGCCCCACCAAGGTGGACAGGCCCAGCGACGTCACCGGGCTGGTGGACTCGGGGGATCTGGTGGGCCTGCTCAGCCAGCAGGACACAGTGGCGGTGATGGAATCCATATTCCGCATCTCCAACGCCAAACTGGGCAGGGTGGATACCAAAGTCACCGCGGACGCGGTAATCAAGGACTTGGTCAAGTGCGGCTATATGAAAAGCGCCGATCTCGCCGACCGCTTTGGCGATCCCTCTCAGCTTGACCCGATCGCTGACCCGGATATCGTCGGTCCCTCCGGCATCTTCACCAGTGCCGAGTTCAACAACGACCGCGAATTCCAGAAAACCGCCTCCACCATGAAGCTGGTGGTCAACGGCTACGCCGGCGCCGGCACCGTGACCATGGGCGGCTATGACTACCACACCGGAGACCGCGCCACCGGCGAGATCCGCGACCTGCGCGCCGGGCGCTGTATCGGCGCCTGCCTGGAATACGCCGCGCGGATGAACCAGCCACTGATGATCTACGTGTTCAGCGACGGCTCGGTATTCAGCAACGGCATGATCGACGACTCGGTGGACGGCCGCGGCAAAGGCGTGTGGACCGGCGACAACCAGCAGACCGCCGCTTCCTTCTTCCTGGTATACAATCCCGCAGGCCGCCCGCAACTGCTCGGCGGCAGCACCGACCAGCAGGCTCTGCACCAGCAGCTCGGCTATATGCGCGCCTCCGGCGACGTGGAGACCACCTCCAGCCCTGCGGCCAACAACGTCAACCTGCTGGTGGAAACCGTAGTACTCAACTATATGGCGCTGCACGGCGAACAGGGCAATTTTGCCAACCTGTTTCCCAACCACGGGCTGGGCAACAGTGCACTAATCGACAGTATGACTGCATTTGCACCGATTATTTGATGGTTAACTTTCTAAAAAAATTATTTTTGACCGGGCTCCTATCCTGCCTATCCGCACCGGCACTCTGCGAGTGGCACTACGAAAAACAGGCCATTATGGGCACCGAAGTCACAGTGCAGCTGTGGCACGAGGATGAAAAAAGGGCGCAGGAGCTGATCGGACAGGTGATGGCGGAATTCCGCCGCCTGGACGGAGAACTATCGCCCTTCAAGGAAGACAGCGAGCTCTCCAGGGTCAATCGCAGCGCCGGCAAACAGACCGTGGAGATTTCCAGCGAACTCGCCGCGCTGATCGACAAATCCCTCTGGTACAGCCAACAGACCGACGGCGCCTTCGATATCACCTTCGCCAGCCTGGGCAAACACTACGATTTCCGCAAGCACCAGCGGGCGGACAACCAGCTTACCGAAAAACTGCTCCCGGCCATCGACTACCACCACCTGCGGTTCAACAAAGGGGAAAACACCCTGCGCTTCGCCCATCCGGACACCAGCATCGACCTGGGCGGCATCGCCAAGGGCTATTCCGTAGACCGCGCGATCCATATCCTGCACAAAGCCGGCGTCTGCTGCGCCAGTGTCAGCGCCGGCGGCGACGCGCGCATGCTCGGTGACAAACGCGGCCAGCCCTGGCTGGTGGGCATCCGCCACCCCCGCGACAAAGGCAAAAACGCCGTGGTGATTCCGCTGGAAAACACCGCCATCTCCACCTCTGGCGACTACGAACGCTACTTTATCGACGAGGGCGAAGCCCGCGTACACCATATCTTCAACCCGACTACCGGCATGCCCACCGACACTGGCGACGCCGATAGCGACAAACTGATCAGCGTAAGCATTATCGGTCTGCGGGGTTTCGACACCGATCCGCTGTCCACCAGTGTGTTCGTGCTGGGCAAAGAGAAAGGGCTAGCACTGATCGACCGCCTGCCCGGCTTCGAGGCGGCGGTGATCGATAGCCAGAAACGATTGTTTTTCAGCCGCGGCCTGGATATGCCCCGCCATTCGTCGACTGAACAACCATCGGCGACACAAACTGCCAACCAGATCACACCGGAAACATGATCCCCTGAGATAATTCATCGTTCACTATTCCCTGTAGGAGCCTGCTTGCAGGCGAACACCACCGAGCTTCGATTTGACCTCGTTGTTCGCCTGCAAGCAGGCTCCTACAAAAAGAAAACAAAAAGGCACCTCCCAGATGCGACGCTGTATCCAGCTCCTGATCATCTCCCTCGCCGCTTTCGCGGGGCTGGCGACAGCCGGCGATGGGGACTTTCCCGCGGAAAAACTCGAGTCGCTCAAGAGCGAAGTGCTGAAGCTCAACCGCGACCTGCTGATCCTGGAGGAGGACCTGCTCTACCCGGCGCAGAGCCAGATCGCCGTCTATGTGTCCATGGACGTGGGCGAATATTTCCAACTGGACGCGGTAAAACTGCATATCGACAACAATCTCGCGGCCAGCCACCTGTACACGGATCACCAGCGGCACGCGCTGATCCGCGGCGGCATCCAGCCGCTGTTCAAGGGCAACCTCAAATCCGGAAATTACAGCGTTTCCGCCTTCTTCACCGGCATTGGTCCCCAAGGCCGCGAGTACAAGCGCGCGGCCAACCTGGAGCTGGAGAAAACCGATGAACCGGCAGTGATCGAACTGCGCATCGCGGACTCGGAAGGCAAGCAGCAGCCGGAATTCCAGCTGGTGCAGTGGCCCGCGCCCTAGCTCGCCATGAAGTACAAACCCAATAGCGCTAATCCATGCGATGACCGCAATGCGAAGGCTCTGATGCCGGTGGCTTTTTGCGGAACAGTGACTCGGGCCATCCATGGCCCTTGCCCTTCGGGCGCCTTCGGCGTCCAAAACGGTTCCTGCCGTTTTGTTGGCGAGAGGGACCTCGCCGACAAGCCTCCAGGGACGGATTTAGGGGGGGCGCCTAGCCCGTGCCCGCAAAAAGCCACCGGTAGCAGAGCCGCCCGGCCCTCTCTGGTGCCTCCTCTCTCCCGCTTCCTGGCAGCGGCACTAATCAGCGCCGCCATACCCGCAGAGGCGGAAGAAAAATATCAACAGGCCCAGGATATGCGCTACGGCGCCGGCCTATACGAGTATTTCCAGGGCAACTATTTCGACGCACTCAGCACCCTGATGGTGGCGGAGCATCGCGGCGGCATCCGCGCGCACGCGGACAACGCGGCGCTGATCGAGGGCGGTATCAGCCTGGGGTTCGGCCTGCGGCAGCGGGCGGCGGAACTCTTCGAGCAGCAGCTGGAAAAAAACGGCGGTGAAACCCCGGCCAAATACCGGCGGCTGGCCTGGCTGAAACTGGCGGAACTGAACTACCTGAAAGAGGATTGGCCGCAGAGCGCGCAACAACTGGAAAAATCCGGCGCGAACGATACCGACCTGGCCCTGAACCTGGCACTGCGCACCGGCGATCTGCAGCGCGCGCAGCAGCTGCTTGCCGGCGATACCCTGCCGCTCAAATACCGCGTGCTCGGCCATACCAACCTCGGCGCCGCGCTGGCCCGCGCACAGCGCTACGCCGAAGCCATCGATCACTACCACCGCGCCAGCGCCCTGGTGTTGGATGTCGATGAACCTCCGCGGGAACTGAGCATTCTCAAGGACAAGGCCCATATCGCCGCCGGCTACGCCTACGGCCTGCAGCAGCGCCACGCGCAGGCCGCGGACGAATTCCGCCAAGTGCGCCTGCGCACCCCCTGGGCGGACCGGGCGCTGCTGGGGCTGGGATGGTCCTCGATCAACAGCGGCCAATACCAATCCGCCATCGACGCGCTCCAATTCCTGGCCGCGCGCGAGCCGCTGTCCACCGAGGTGCAGGAAGCCCTGGCCGCCTTGCCCTACAGCTACGAAAAACTCGAGCGGCCCCGCGCCGCCCTGACCGCCTATCAACAGGCCGAGCGGCAGTACCACTCGGCATTGGTCGAATTGCACCAGCTGCAACAATTGGTGAAATCCCTGGAATTTTCCCCCGCCCCCATAATGAATAGCGGCACCGCACAGCGCTATGGTTGGCTGGAGGCGGCGGAGGCCCCACAGCTGATGCGGGAAAACCTGCGCTACCTGCGCCCGATTCTGCAGCGCGACGATTTTCAGCTGCGCCTGTCGGAACTGCGCGACTTGCGACAGCTGGCAGGAGTGATCGACAACTGGCAACAGCGCCTGCCGCTGTTCGACCAGTTGATCGTCGAACGGGAGCGGCGGCGCGGCGCTATCGTGGACAGCTACACCAGTGCTCAGTTCGACCAGCAGGTGGATATCGCCCGGCAGCAGTATCGCCAACTGGAGGCCTCGCTGGCGCGCATCGAAAAAGACAGCGACGCGCTCGCGCTGGTGGATAAGGAAAATGGAGAGCGCGGGGAATTTCTCGCACTGACAGAGGAAGCGGAAGACCGCTACCGCAAACTGGCCGCCCTCGGCAAGGCGCGCCCGCAGCAGGCGCAGACCCTGCGGCGCGCCCGCGGCCTGCTGCTGTGGCAGGCGGGCCAGGAATATCACCACAACCTCTGGCAAAAGCGCAAAGCCCTGCACGAGCTGGGCGAACAACTGGAAAATGCCGACCGCCGGCGGCGAAGCGCAGACCGCATCGCCCAGCGCGCGCCGCAACTCAACCTGTTGCAAGAAAAAGTCAACGCGGCCCACCCGCAGCTGCGCGCGCAGCGACGGGAGATCGATGCAGCCAGCCGCAGCATCGAGGCATCCATACGCCGCGACGTGATTGCCGAGCTGGCGCGGCAGCGGCGGCAGATACAGCAGTATCTCGCCCATACCCGCCTGGCCATCGCGCGCCTGCAGGACGCGGCTGTTCAATCCGGAGAGCAATCTGGAGAGCAATCCGGCACCGGAGGCGGTGCCGGTGAATAAAAAAATTCTCGCCCTCGCCATCGGCTGCACCCTGCTCTCCGCCTGCGGCAACCAGCCGTCGGAAACCCTTGCGGACCTGCCCGCGGCAACCATACCGCAGGAACCGGCGATCGAAATTCCACAGCCGGATATCGCCACACTGCAGCGCAGTTACGAACAGGCCCTGGCCAGCAACACCGATTCCCACACCCGGCGGCAGATCCGCCTGCGCCTGGCAGACCTGGAAATGGAGCGTCTGGAACAGCAGCAGGCGGACAACCCCGGGACCGCCGTCTCCTACCGCAGCGCGGTAGAGCGCTACGAGGCGCTGGCCGCGGGGACCCCGGGAGACGACTATATCCTCTACCGCCTCGCCCGGGCGCGGGCGCTGGATGGCGAAATGGGGGAATCCCTGCAGGCGCTGGAAAAAATCGCCGCGGAGACCCCGGAATCCCCGTTTATCGCCGAGGTGCTCTTCCGCCGCGGCGAGGCCGCCTTCAACCGCCGGGACTATTCCGCCGCGGCGCGGGACTTCCGCGCGCTGCTGCAACAGGGAGAAACCCCTTTTGCCGACAACGCCCGCTACATGCTCGGCTGGTCCGAATTCAAATCCTCCGAATACCGTCGCTCCGCGGAAACCTTTTTGCAGCTACTGGACCAGCTCCACGGACGCGCTTCCTTCGACGAACTGCCCGCGGGCCAGCGCCGACTGACGGAGGACAGCCTGCGCGGCCTGGCCCTGGGATTCAGCTACCAGGGCGGCGCCGAGGCGATCGAATCCTTCAGCCCCGCCGGGGAAAACCGGCCCTACCAGCACCATCTGTACCGCGCGCTGGGAGACTGGTACGGGGAAAAGGAGCGCTACCGTGAGAGCGCCAACACCTACCTGGCCTATGTGGAAAACCATCCACAGAGCCCGGAGGCCCCGGCGCTCCACCTGCGCGCCATCGAGACACTGCAGAACGCCCGACTGCCCGGAGAAGTACTGCCGGCAAAGCGGGAGTTCGTGCAACGCTACGGTATCCGCAGCGACTACTGGCAGCAGTCGGACAACGCCCAGCGGGAAAAACTGGCCGACTGGCTGCGCCCCTGGCTGGCGGAACTGGCGAAGTACGACCACGCCCGGGCCCAAGCGCTAGCGAAACAACAGACGCTAGCGACACAGAACGGCAAGTCTGTACAAAGTGCGGCAAAAATTGCCCGCGAATCGCACGCCGCCTACCTGGCCGCGGCGGACCTCTATCAGCAGTACGCGGAAACCTTTCCCGAAGACAGCGGCACCCCGGAAATGGTCTTCCTGATGGCGGAATGCCTGGAACACGCCGGCGACGACCCGGGTGCCTGGATCGCTTACAGCACCGTGGCCTGGGAATACCGCGACCCGCAGCGGGGCGCCGAGGCGGGTTACGGGGCCATTCTCGCCGCGAGCAGGATGCAGCAGCGCACTGAAGGTGAACAGCAAACCCTGTGGCTGGACCGCAAGACCGAAGCCAGCCTGAAATTCGCCGACGCCTGGCCCGGAGACAGACGCGCGCTGCCAGTTCTCCTGGACGCCGCCGACAACCTGTTCCGCCAGGCCCGCTATCCCGAGGCCATCGCAGCAGCGCAACGCGCCAGTGAATGGCAGCCGCCACCGGACCGCCGCCAGAGACAGAACCTCTATCTAGTGCTCGGGCACAGCTATTTCGAATTGCAGGACTATCCCCAGGCGGAGCTGGCCTACACCTCGGTGCTTCAGGAGGCGGCGCCGGAGGAGAGCGCGTACAAAACCGCGCAACAGCGTTTGCAGGCGGCCATCTACCGCCAGGCGGAACTGGCGATGGGGTCGGGCCCCAACGAAGAAGGGCTGCGCCATCTGCTACGTATTCGCGACAGCGGGCGCACGGATATCGCCGCCACCGCCCAGTACGACGCGATCAACTATTTAATCGACATGCAGGACTGGCAGCGGGCCAGCGCGGAGCTGGCGGATTTCCGCCAGTACTACCCCGCCCACCGCCTGGCGCCGACCCTGGCCGCGAAGGCGGTAGTGATTTTCCAGGCACTGGGACTGCCGGGCGCCGCTGCCGGCGAACTGCTGCGGCTGGCGCAGACCGATCCGGACGCGGAGGTGCGCCGCCAATCGTTGTTTATGGCCGCGGAACAATTCCAGCAGGCGGGGGAAACGGAGAAGGCCATCGCCGCCTACCGACAGTACAGCGAACAGTGGCAGCAACCCGCGGAACAGCGGCTGGAGGCCCAGTACCAGTTGATCCAGCTCCACGACAAATCCCAGCGGCAACAGCGCAACCCTTGGCTGCAAAGTCTGGCGTACAACAAAGTCGAATCCCCGCGGGGCCGTTACCTGGCCGCTTACGCCCAGAGCGAACTGGCGGAACAGAGCTTCCAGTCCTTCGCGCGCCTGCCCCTGCGGCTGCCGCTGAAGGCCAGCCTGGCGGACAAGAAGCGCGCCCTGGACACCACCGTGGCCGACTACCGCAAGGTGCTGAAATTCAATATCGCCGAATTCACCACCCAGGCGAACTTCCGCCTGGCGGAAGTCTACCGCCAGCTGAGCCGCGACCTGATGGAATCCCAGCGGCCCAACGGCCTCAATGCGCTGGAGCTGGAGCAGTACGAAATCCTGCTGGAGGAACAGGCCTATCCCTTCGAGGAAAAAGCCATTGAACTGCACGAAGCCAATATTCAGCGCACCACCGACGGACTCTACGACGACTGGGTAAAACGCAGCTTCGACTCCCTCGGCAAACTGCTGCCGGCCCGCTACCAGAAACCGGAAAAAACCCTGGGGTGGAGCAATGCACTGCACTGACAGACAATTTACTGACGAGGCGGAAGGGAAGGGCAACCTCCTTCCAAGACACGCTGTGAATACTTCCCTGTACGCTCGTAATCGGCATCCCTGCCTCATACGGTCTTGGAAGGAGATTGCCCTCCCCTTCCTTCGCGTCGGCATCCGCCTGTTCACCACGCTATTTTTAACGGCGCTGGTCGCCTGCACACCCGCCCGCGGGCCGCAGGAAAGCACAGGAGAAACCGGCGGCGAAAGCCAGCGAACCCCAAATCCCTACCTGTCCCAGGCGGACCGCGCTCCGCAAGCTGCGCGGGACGGAATGGAAATTGCACGACAGGCCTTTGAACGCGACGACCTGGCCGCGGCGGAAGCCGAATTAACAAAACTGACAGAAAGCTGGCCCAAACTCTCCGGCCCCTGGCTCAACCTGGGCTTAGTGCAGAGAAAACTGAACAAACCCGAGGCCGCGGAACAGAGCCTACGCCAGGCTATCGCCGCCAACGGCGACAACGTATTCGCCTGGAACGAACTGGCGGCCCTGCTGCGCGACGCCGGCCGCTTCGAAGAGGCGGAACAGCACTACCGGGAGGCGCTGAAACGCTGGCCGGACTACGCGGACGCCCACATAAACCTGGGCATACTGTTCGACCTCTACCTGCACAAACCGGAAGAGGCGCTGCAACACTACCGCGCCGCCCAGGCGCTGCAGGAAGAAGAGGACCGCCAGCTGGCCGGCTGGATAGTGGATCTGGAGCGGAGACTGCAATGAAAAAGCTGCTGCAATACGGCGCCCTGCTCGCGGCACTGTCCGGCGGCGGCGCGGCCGCCGAGGACGTGATCGAACTGGAATCCACCGTGATCGGCAACCAGGAGCAACCGAAGGTGCTGTATATCATCCCCTGGAAACAGGCCGACAGCCTCGCGCGCCTGGACGGCGGCCTGCCGCAGACCATCGGCGATGTGTTTGCGCACCGGGATTATTCGGAATTTCAGCGGGAGATCAAACTGCTGCGATCCAATGAAGAAGAAGAGGCTAACTAAAGGAGCATCTCCCTGTAGGAGCCTGCTTGCAGGCGAACAAGAGCAGAGCTCCGTAGCTGTTCGCCTGCAAGCAGGCTCCTACAGGGTGAACAGCTTGTAGGATGGGCAAAGGAGCGCAGCGACGTGCCCATCAAACCTGAGTGATGGGCACGCTACGCTTTGCCCATCCTACGCATTGCCAAATAACTAATTACTTATCTTCGCGGAGATTTTGACCATGGAATTTACCCAGGCGCTGCTGCGCTTCTTTCAAAACGGTGGCCCCTTCATGTACCCCATTGCGCTGGTACTGGTAATCGGCCTGGTAATGGTGGTGGAGCGCTGGATATTCCTCTCCCTCGCCAAGACGTCCAACCGCCGCGCCTACCAGCAAGTACTGCCGATGCTGCAAAAGCGCAACTACAACGGCGTACTGCAGCTGGCGCGGGAAAACAAGGCGGCCATCGGGCGCATCGCCGCCGCCGGCATCGGCACCATGCAGTACGCCAAGCGGGATGAAAATATCGCCCTGGCCATCGAAGAGGGCATCCTGGAAGCGGTGCCGCGCCTGGAAAAGCGCACCAGCTACCTCGCTACCCTGGCCAATATCGCCACCCTGCTCGGCCTGCTGGGTACCATCATGGGCCTGATCGCCGCCTTTACCGCCGTGGCCAATGCCGATCCCTCGGAAAAGGCCTCCATGCTCTCCTCCAGTATTTCCGTGGCCATGAACACCACCGCCTTCGGCCTGATCTCCGCGATCCCCCTGCTGCTCTTCTACTCCATGCTACAGAACAAGACCAACGAGATTATCGACAGCCTGCAGATGGCCGGGGTCAAGTATCTCAACCTGCTCACCATGGGCCGCGCGCAAATGGCGGAGCAGCGGGCTGCGAAGAGCTGACATGCTTAAGCTCAATATCCGCCGGCGCACCACGCAGGAAGGGGAACTGGACATCACCTCCTTTATGAGCCTGATGACCATCCTGGTACCGGTGCTGCTACTCAATATGGTGTTCTCGCACATCTCAGTGCTCAAGCTGAACCTTCCCGGTCTGAGTGACGGCGGCGCCAGCAGCGAGGAAAACCGGCAGCTGGAAGTGGTGCTGCGCCAGTCCCATATCGATATCAATTACCCGGCGGGCATGCGGGTCAAGCGCATACCGCATCGGGACGGCGATCCGGATTTTGACACTGTGTCGGATGTCCTGCAGGAAGTGAAACGACAGCTGCGCGAAAAATCCATCGACAAAAAAGACCTGGTGATTCTCTCCGAAGTGAACACCCCCTACAAAACCCTGGTGGCCGCCATGGACACCGCGCGCAGCTATCGCGCGGTGGTAGCCGCATCGGTGGTGGACGCGGAACTCTTCCCACAGGTATCCCTGGGCGATGCGCCCCGGGCTCAAGCGCAATCCCTGGAAACCGCAGCGGGGCAATAAAATGAATTTGAATGTGGCCGCCAAGCTGCAAGAGCGCAAACAGCGGCAGAAAAGACAGCAGTCGAAGCTCAACCTGGTTTCGCTGATGGATATCTTCACCATCCTGGTGTTCTTCCTGCTGGTGAACTCCTCGGATGTGGAAGTGCTGCAGACCGACAAGACCATCAAGCTGCCGGACTCCACCGCCAGCCAGAAACCCGAGTTGACCACCCTGGTGCGCGTCAACGGCGAACACTTGTTCGTGGGCGAGCGCTCGATCGCACGCGTCGACGAGATCGACGGCAATGCCGAACAGATAGCACCGCTGCTGGCGGAACTGAAATACCACGCCGAACGCGCGGGCCCCCTGCCGGAGGAAAAAAAGGAAGCCGGCCGTGCGGTAACCATCATGGGGGACGAAAAAGTGCCCTACCAACTGCTGAAACAGATTATGCAAACCTGCGCGGCGGCGGATTTCCGAGATATGTCCTTTGCCGTCAACCAGACAACGCCGGAAGACCCGCCGGAAGTGGGGGTCGGCAGCTGATATGGCCAGTGCAATCAATCCCCAATTCGCCCCCTGGCTGTTCCAGGAAACGGTACTGCCCTGGTCCGCCAGCGAGGAAGAGGACAAGCGATTCGTCCGCTTTCTCAAGCACGGCCTGATCGCGTTTCTCCTGTTGGGCATCGTCGTGGCGCTGATACCGGTGCCGGAACTCACCCGCGAACAGGCCGAACGGATTCCGCCGCAACTGGCCAAGGTGATCCTGGAAAAGAAAACCCTGCCCAAGCCGGAACCGAAACCCAAGCCAAAGCCGGTGGAGAAAAAAGCACCGGAACCGAAAAAGCCCGAACCGAAGCCAGAACCCAAAATCCAGGAAAAGCCCCCGGCGGCAAAGGTGGAGCTTGCACGCAAGAAAGCCGCCAACAGCGGACTGCTGCAAATGCAGGACGACCTGCTGGCGATGCGCGAGAGTGTCGATATCGCGGAAGTGAGTAGCGGCCAGTTGGCAGCGGGCGCCGCCACCAGCGCGAAAACCGTAGGCCGCTCACTGATCTCCGACCGCTCCAAAACTGCCAGCGGCGGCGTCAACACCGGCAAACTGAGCCGCGACACCGGCGGCAGAGCCCTGGCCGCGCGGGAGACCACCGTGGTCGAAAACACCCAGGCCAGTGGCGCCGCCCGGGAAGCGGGCCAGAAAGCGCGCCGCGAAAAATCCGCCCGCGCCGAGGAATCCATCCGCAGCGTAATGGAAGCCAACAAGAGCGCCATCTACGCCATCTACAACCGCGCCCTGCGCCGCGACCCCACGCTACAGGGCAAGGTCACCGTACAGTTGGTCATCGAATCCAATGGCACTGTCTCCGCAATCAAGGTAGTCAGCAGCGAACTGAACAGCCCAGACCTGGAGCGAAAACTGCTGGCCAGAATCCGCCTGATCAACTTCGGCGCGGCCAATGTGGATCGAGCCACGCTGAATTACTCGATTGACTTTCTGCCGTCCTGATCTCGGTGATTTTATGTAGGATGGGCAAAGCGGAGCGTGCCCATCTTCGACCGCCTGATGGGCACGCTCCGCTTTGCCCATCCTACGGATCTTTCCTTGTAGGAGCCTACTTGGCCAGCTCGCGCGCTTACAAAGCACCGCTTTGTGCGCGGGCTGGCCCTGCAAGCAGGCTCCTACAAAGTGTCCGTGCCTTTCGGCGAGTAACTAGTTGAGATCCGCCGCATACTGCCGCAACACCGTCAGCGGCACTATTTCCAAAGCCTTCACATGCGTCCGCTGCAGATAGACCCGCGGCGCCATGTCGTGCTTTTGAGCTTCCAGCCAGCGGGCGGCGCAGAGGCACCAGCGGTCGCCGGGCTCCAGGCCGGGGAAGCCGAATTCCTCCATCGGGGTGCTGAGATCGTTGCCCCGGGCGCGGGAGAAATTCAGGAATTCCTCGGAGACTTCCACGCACACGGTGTGCGAGCCGACGTCCTGCTCGTTGGTGTTGCAGCAGCCGTCGCGAAAAAAGCCGGTGAGCGGGTCCGTGCTGCAGGGCAGCAGGGGGTCGCCGAATACGTTGAGGGAGTCTTCCATTTTCATATCAAATTCCGGTCCACTTTAATTCTTCTTTCCGGTCCAGCAGGGCGATATCCACCAGCCGCCAGTGCAGTCCCTGCCGCTGCAATATCAGGCGCAGCTGCGCGCCGCTGTCGTCGCCGCAGTCGGCGGCGA
This sequence comes from Microbulbifer rhizosphaerae, assembly GCF_014191725.1. Taxonomy (GTDB): domain Bacteria; phylum Pseudomonadota; class Gammaproteobacteria; order Pseudomonadales; family Cellvibrionaceae; genus Microbulbifer; species Microbulbifer rhizosphaerae. Next base: position 150,571 of record NZ_JACHWZ010000005.1, on the reverse strand, counting down.
CGTGGTTGATGTCCACGAAATGCCAGCTCAGCAGCCGCCAGTCGCCCTCGCGATCTATTGGGGCGGGCTCCGGAGACTCCCCGTTCGGCAGCGAATCCCGGTATAGCTCCCGCTCGAACTCGCGCAGGTTTTTGCCGCCGCGCAGCAGGTCACCGATGCCCTCCGGGGTTACCAGCTGGTTCAGGATAGGCACGATAAACAGGTTGGCGCCGGCGGTGAGCAGCTCGCTCAGTTCTTCCGGCACCGACTCGCCCATGGATTCGCGCAGTCGCTGCTGCAGGCGCAGCTTAAGGTTTTCGCGCAGGGTGGGGAAGTCTATGTAGCCCTGCAGCCGCTCGATGTCTTCCGCCTCCGCGGCCTGCACTATCTGCTTCGCGGTGTACCAGGGCAGGGCGGCGTAGCCGCCGGCAAACAGTGCCAGCAGCAGAGCCGAGACCAGCAATCCTTTCTTCATAATTTGCGCTCTCACTTTTTCCGCCGCCAGATCTTATCGCCTGCCGCACCGATCGCCTAATCCTACTGTGGGATTGTCGCAGGGGGTGCGGCTGTGAGATATTGGTCGGATGGGCTCTGTGACTCTGGACAAAAAAGAATCGAGACAGGATATCAAAATAATGAGTGACATCTATAAAGCCCCGGAATCCGAGTTGACCGCGGGGGAAGAGAGCGGGGACTACGGCTCTCTGGAAAAAGGACTGGCGGGGGACTACGCGATTTCCGTTGGCGAAATCATCAGCGAGGCCTGGGGCCGCATCAAGGGCCACAAGGGCACTGTGTGGCTGGGCATCCTGCTCTACGCGATCGCCGTAGGGGTTATTACCTTTATCTCCAGCCTGATCACCGGCTATCCCGCCTTCAATCCGGCGGACGCCGCGAACGTAACTCTCACTTCCTCACTGCTGCACCAGCTGATTGTCACCGCCCTGTCCGCACCGCTGGTGGCCGGGATGCTGATGATCGGCGTCAAGATCGCCCGCGATGAAACGGTATCCGGCACCGAGGTCTTCTCCCATTTCGACAAGATAGTGCCGCTGGTTGTGTGCAATATTCTGATGTCGATTTTGATTGTCATCGGCTTTATGTTGCTGATCATCCCCGGCATTTACCTGATGGTGGCCTACATCCTGGCGATCCCGCTGATCGTGGACAAAGGCCTCGGCCCCTGGCAGGCACTGGAGACCTCGCGCAAGGCGGTCACCAAGCACTGGTTCCCCATGTTCGGCTTCCTGCTGCTGTGCCTGCTGATCTACATAGTGGGCGGCCTGGCGCTGTTGATCGGCCTGATCTGGGCGATTCCCACCGTGGCCGTGGCCTACGGTGTCGTGTACCGCAAAGTCTTCGGTGCCGGGCCGGAAAACGCTTAATTTGCGGGGGATGGTGGTTTGTTGGACACCGCCTACAGTATCGAGACCCCCGAGGGCATCGACCTTAAAGCACAGGCCGCCGGGCCTGTGCCGCGCATCCTCGCCTATGCGGTGGATGTCTTCTACCGCTCGCTGATCCTGCTCGCGCTCGGCATTGCGCTGGCGTTCGCCGATCGCGCAGGTATGGGGATATGGCTGCTGTGCTCTTTTCTGCTGGAGTGGTTCTACCCGGTATTTTTTGAAGTGGTGCGCAACGGCCAGACCCCGGGCAAGAAAGCCTTCGGCCTGATCGTGGTCAACGATAATCTCACCCCCGTATCCTGGGGCGCTTCCCTTCTGCGCAACCTGCTGCGCTTCGCCGACTTCCTGCCGTTCGGCTACGCCGCCGGCACCCTGTCCATGGTTCTGAACAAAAACTTCCAGCGACTCGGGGACATGGCCGCGGGCACCCTGGTGGTCTACCGGCAGGCCGGCGGGCAGCGCCCGGAGCTGCCCAAGGTCGCGCCGCTGGCGCCGCCTCGCGGCCTGCAGTTGCAGGACCAGCTGGCGGTAATCAGCCTGGCGGAGCGCCACGGCGAACTCAGCGAGGCGCGCCAACGGGAGCTGGCCGGACTGCTGGAGCCGGTGACCGGCAAATCCGGTGAAACCGGTTTACAGTACCTGCGCGCCGTGGGCTGCTGGCTGCTCGGTTCCAGATAAATGAAACAGAACGATTTCGAGAACAAATACGGCGAAAGCTGGCAGCAGTTGGAGCAGTGGCTCAAGCACGGCGATACCGACCTGGACCTGCCGGCGGCCTATCGCAGCCTGTGCCAGCAGCTCGCGGTGGCGGTGGAGCGCCAGTACACCAACCGCCTAGTCGACCGCCTCAACCAGCTGGTAATGGCCGCGCACCACCGGGTCTACCAGCAGCAGACCCTGCGCAAAAACACTTGGCTGTGGTATCTCTCCGCCGGCTTTCCCCGGGCAATCCGCGAGCAGGCCCGCTACGTCTGGCTGGCCACCGCGCTCTTCGTGCTGCCGGCGCTGGTGCTGGGCCTGGGCAGCTACTGGAACGACGCGCTGATCTACGCGGTGATGACCCCGGAGCAGGTGATGCAGTTCGAATCCATGTACGACCCGGCCAACCGCGTGCTGGGCCGCGAGCGCGGCTCCGATTCCGACCTGATGATGTTCGGCTTTTACATCAAGAACAATATCGGCATCGCCTTCCGCACCTTTGCGGGAGGCATCCTCTTCGGCCTGGGTTCGATTTTTTTCCTGGTGTTCAACGGCGTCTACCTGGGCGCGGTATTCGGGCAAATCACCCGGGTGGGCTTCGTATCCACCTTTTATCCCTTCGTGATCGGCCACGGCGCCTTCGAGCTGACCGCCATCGTCTTCGCCGGTGCCGCCGGCCTGCGCCTGGGCCAGTCGCTGATCGATCCCGGCCGCCACCGTCGCCTGGTGGCACTGCGCCTGGCCAGTGTCGAGGCGATGAAGATCATGTACGGCACCTTCGCGATGCTGGTGATCGCCGCCTTCCTTGAGGCCTTCTGGTCCTCCAGCACCCAACTGGGGATTGGAATAAAACTGGGCGTGGGCGCGGCGCTATGGCTGTTGGTGATCACCTACTTCGCCCTCGCCGGGCGCGGGGAGGCGAACCGTGGACCTTAACCGGCTGGCGGTGCGCGCGCGGCTGCGCTCGCCCTGGGAATCCATCGATCTGGGCGTGGTGCTGGCGCGACGCCAGTGGTGGCCGCTGTTTATCGTTTGGCTGCTGCCCGCGACGCTGGTGTTTGGCGCTACCGCATTGCTGCTGTGGGATTCGCCGGGGTGGGCAATATTCCTGGTGTGGTGGCTGAAGCCGGTGTACGACCGCCTGCCGCTGCTGATTGCCAGCCGCGCGCTGTTCGGCGAGAAGATGCCCGCCGGCGCGGCACTGAAACAGTTCTTTTCTGTCAACCGCCGCGACTGGCTGGCGTGGCTCAGTTGGCGGCGCCTCAGCCCCACACGCTCCTTTGACATGCCGGTGACCCTGCTGGAGCAGAGCAGCGGCCCCGCACGCGGGGCGCGCATCGGCGTGCTGCACCGCAAGCATGCCAGCGCCGCCACCTGGCTGACGCTCACCGGGTATCACCTGGAAGTGATCCTCGGCCTGGCACTGGCGGCCCTGATCTACCTGTTGATACCGGAGCAGGTGGAGATCGATTGGATGCCCTTTCTGAGCAGCGGGGCAATCTGGTTGCAGTGGGCGCTGAACGGCCTCTACCTGCTGGTGATGGCCGCGGTTGCGCCTTTTTATGTGGTCTGCGGCTTCTCCCTGTATATCGGCCGGCGCATCGAGCTGGAGGCCTGGGATATCGAGATACAGTTCCGCAACCTGGTGGAGCGCCAGCGGCGCAGCGAAAAGACCGCCCCCCTGGCGGCGCAGCTGATGCTGCTGTGCGCCCTGGGCATTTTCGCCGCAACGCCGGCGCTGCAGGCCCGCGCCGAGACCGGGGGACCCCCGGAACAGGCGCGGGAGCAGATAGACGAAATCCTCGCGGGCGAGAACTTCCATCGGATGGAGACCGTGAAGGGATGGCGCCTGAAGGAATTCAAGCGGGAGGACGAGGCCTTTCCCGAATGGCTGATTGCCCTTCTCGAGTGGCTGGAGAGCCTGTCCGCGGATGAGTCACCGGAGCCGAACGGAACCAGTTGGGGCCCGCTTGTTGCCGGATTGCTGGAAGTACTGTTGTGGATCGGCGCCATCGGCCTGGCGATCTACCTGCTCTGGCACTACCGCGAACAGCTCGGCCGGGCGCTGAAATTCCGCAAAAAACCCCCGCGGGAAAAAAAGGCCGCGCCGGAGACCCTGTTCGGCCTGGACGTTCGCCAGTCCAGCCTGCCGGCGGATGTCTGTGCCGAAGTGCTGCGCCTGTGGCAACAGGGCGAGCAGCGGGCCGGACTGGGGCTGCTGTACCGCGCCACCCTGTCCCACCTGATCGAGGACTACCTCTTTGAGTTCGGCGATCACCTCACCGAGCGCGAGTGCGCGCGGCTGGTAGAGCACCGCCGGGGCGGGAACCAAGAGCAGCCACCGGTGAGTTCGGCGCTGAGCAGCTTCGTACAGCAGCTGACCACGGCCTGGCAGCAACTCGCCTATGCCCACCGCGCGCCGGAAACGGCGCGGGTGCAGGCCCTGTGCGGACAGTGGCAGGAGGTGTTTGCCCATGACTAGGGTCTTTCTCGTTGCAACGCTGTTGATCGCCGCCGCAGCCACCGCCGCCTTCCTGTATTTGTTCGAGCGTTACAGCGAGGAGGTGGATCTCGGCTGGGGGCCGGAGGCCCGGCGCAACCCCTACCTGGCCGCGGAACAGTTCCTCGCCGCCGACGGCCTGCAAACCCGGCGCGCAGACAATATCGCCGTACTGAATACTCTCGCCCCCGACGACACCCTCTATCTGGCCAGCTCCAGCCAGGCCTATAACCTCAAGCGCGCGGACGAACTGCTCGGCTGGGTGGAGAGCGGCGGCCACGCCATCGTGGTGGCCCACATCGCGGGCGACGGCGAGCGGGACTGGCTGCTGGACCGGTTGGAGGTCTCCCTGGAGGAGCGGGACGGAATCGACTTCGAGCACCCCTTCCGCGAACTCCTCGGCGAAGAGGCGGGGGAATTCGAGGGCAAGAGCGCCAGCGAAATACTCCGAGAACACAACCGCCGCCTGCGCGAGGGCGAACCGGAGGAGAAAGAGGAGCCCGCCGAAGAGGAAAAACCGCCGCGCAATCCGGATGTGGACCCGGAGGACCTGGTCACCCTGGCCACCGAGGACGGCGGCGAGTACCGATTGCATTTCACCGGCCGCCACTTGCTCCAACACCCGGCACTGGAAGAAGAAGAGGCCAGCGACGGGCCCGTGTTCTGGGCCAAAATTCACCGCGACGACACCGGCGTGCCCTTTATGCAGTTCGAGCGCGGTGAGGGGCTGATCACCATTGTCGCGGACGGCGGCCTCTGGCGATCGGACCGCATCGGCCATTTCGACCACGCCTACCTGCTGCGCCTGCTCGCCTCCGACGGCGACTTCGTCTTTCTCACCCGCCCGCGTTTCGACTCGCTGGGGGAGCTGGCGCGGCGCTACGCCGGGGAGTTCTTCCTCGCCGGCGCCCTGGCCCTGCTCGCCTGGCTGCTGTACCGCTCGCGCCGCTTCGGCCCCCGCGCGCCGGAACCGGAGACCGCGCGGCGCTCGCTGCTGGAACATATCTCCGCCTGCGGCCATTACTACTGGCGCGCCGGGCACTGCGAAAACCTGGTGCGTCAGCAGCGGGAGGCGCTGCTCCGGCGGCTGGGCGAGGAGCGGGCCAGCCCGCCGGTGCGGCGCAAACTCTGCACACAGCTGGCCGCGCAGACCGGGCTGGACGAATCCTCCATCGCCACGACCCTCTGGGGCGACCCGCCCCGGAGCGAAGAGACCTTTACCGAACAGATGCGCAAACTGCAGCAAATCGAGGCCGCACTATGAGCGAAATCCTGAACACCCCCACAGACCAATCCGCGGAAACCGAACAATGGCAAGCCGCCGGCGCCCAGCTGACACTGCTGCGCAACACCATCAACCGGCTGCTGATCGGCCAGGAGGAGGTAGTGGAGCAGGTGCTGATTGCGCTGCTCGCCTCTGGCCACGTATTGCTCGAAGGGGTGCCCGGCCTGGGCAAGACCCTGCTGGTGCGCGCCCTGGCCAACTGCTTCGGCGGCCACTTCCGCCGTATCCAGTTCACCCCGGACCTGATGCCCGCGGACGTCACCGGCCACGCCATCTACCACATGGGCGAGAGCCGCTTCGAGGTGCGCCGCGGACCGGTGTTCACCAACCTGTTGCTGGCGGACGAAATCAACCGCGCCCCGGCGAAAACCCAGGCGGCGCTGCTGGAAGTGATGCAGGAGAAGCAGGTCACCATCGACGGCGAAGCCCTGCCCACCCCGAGCCCGTTTATGGTGCTGGCCACCCAGAACCCCATCGAACAGGAGGGCACCTATCCGCTGCCGGAGGCGGAGCTGGACCGTTTTCTGCTCAAGGTGCTGATCGATTTCCCCAGCCTGGAGGCGGAACTGAAACTGGCCGCGGCGGCGAGCAGCGGGCGCATCGAGCAGCAGCTGCAACAGCCGGTCGGCCTGCTCACCGTCGAACAGCTGCAACAGTTGCAGGCCCTGGTGCCCAAAGTCGCGGTAGACCAGCAGGTGCTGCACTACGCGGTGCGCCTGGTGCGCGCCACCCGCGAAAGCGCGCAGCTGCGCCGCAGCGCCGGCCCCCGCGCCAGTATCGGCCTGTTGCAGGCGGCCCGCGCCCAGGCGCTGCTCCAGGGCCGCGAGTTCGTGCTGCCGGATGACGTCAAGGCCATGGCCATCCCGGTAATGCGCCACCGCGTGGGCCTGTCGCCGGATATGGAGATCGACGGCGAGACCGCCGATTCGGTGCTGGCGCAGATCATCGGCACCGTGGAAGCGCCCCGGCTGTGAGACCGAGCCGCCGCCTGGGAAAACTGCTCGGCTACTGGTGCCTGGCGGCGCTGGCGGTCAGCGCCGCGCGCATCTGGCTGCCCCGCGCCGCCGATGGGCTCGCCACCGCCTGGTGGTGCGCCGGCGCCCTGCTGCTGGGGGCCGCGCTGCTGGACTGGCTGGTGGGGCGCAAAGTGCGGGGAGCGGAGGGCGAACGGCAGCTCCCCGGCAACCTGGCCCTCGGGGTTGAGAACCGGGTGCGGCTCACCCTGCGCAATTTCGGCCCGCGCCCGCTGGCGCTGCTGGTGAGCGACCAGCTTCCCGATCAATTGCGCAGCCGCGCACTGCCGCGCCGCGCGCAGCTGGATTGCAACCAGGAAGCGGAGATCGACTACCCCCTGGTACCGCACCATCGCGGCCGCGCCGACTTCGGCCGCATCGAAGTTTTGGCGGACGCCCCCTGGGGACTTTGGCAGAAAAAAGTGCTGCTGGGCAAGCCGCAGACGGTGAAGGTCTACCCCAATTTCCTCGGCATCTCCTCGCTGCAGGCGCTCAGCACCGAGCAGAGCCTGCGCTACCTGGGCCTGCACCAGCAGCAGCGCCGCGGCGAGGGCATGGACTTCCGCCAGTTGCGCGAATATCGCCGCGGCGACAGCCAACGGCAGGTGGACTGGCGGGCCAGCGCGCGCATGCGCAAACTGATCAGCCGCGAGTACCAGGACGAGCGCGACCAGGAAATCGTCTACATGCTCGACTGCGGCCGTCGCATGCGCACCAAGGACGGCGAACTCAGCCATTTCGACCACGCCCTCAACGCGCTGCTGCTGTCCGCCTACGTGGCGATCAAGCAGGGGGACGCGGTGGGCCTGCACGCCTTCGCCACCGGCAGCGGCGACAGCGAGCTGCCGCCGGTAAAAGGAGAGAGCGGTATCAATCTACTGCTCAACCACGTCTACGACCTGCACTCCGGCACCGCCAACAGCGACTTCAGCGGCGCCGCGCAGCAGCTGCTGGCCCGGCACCAGCGCCGCGCCCTGGTGATCCTGGTGACCAACCTGCGCGACGAGGACAGCGACGAATTGCTGGCCGCGGCGCAACTGCTGAGCCGCCGTCACCTGGTGATGGTGGCCAGCCTGCGGGAGACCGCGCTGGATACCCTGGTGCACGAACCGGTGCGCGACTTCGACAGCGCCATCGACTGGACCGCCGCGCGGGATTTCCTGCACCGCCGCGCACGTCTGCTGCAACAACTGCGCGCGCGCAACGTACTGGTGGTAGACTCGGAGCCGGCGCAGCTGCATATGGCGCTGGTGGAGAGTTACTGGCGCCTTAAGCGCAGCGGTAGAATCTGAGCCCGTGGTTATCCTGAAACTTTGATCGCGGCCAACGGCCGCTCCTACAGTGAAAAGAATCTTTGTAGGAGCGGCGGGGCGGCCATCCGCCGCTGGCCGCGATCGATCCCGCTGCCGAAGCCGGGCCCGACAAAAACAATGGCACAGCGCAGACCCTTCAATTTACACCGCTGGCAGGCCGCACTGCTGCTGGCGGTATTCCTCGCGGTGCGCGGCCTGGTGCCCGCGGGCTTTATGCCCGCGCCTCTGGCCGGCGGCGCTCCCTACGGATACTGCCACGGCGACAACCGTAGCGCGCTGCTGCTCGAACTGCTCGCTCCGCGCCACAACGGCCATCACCATCCGGTCGGCCACCAGCACGACGCCCCCACGGCGCAGAGTTTTGCCGACAATCACTGCAGTTTTTCCTCCGTCGCCGCCGCGGCGGTCACCGGCACCGCGGAAATTTTCGCGGGTATCGCGGGAATTTCCCCTTCCTTTTCCAGCCCCACTCAGAATAGCGCGCAAAGGCACCGCTATTTTCTACCACCCGAGCGCGCCCCTCCCAATTTCCTGCATCTCTAGAAAGAAAAAACTTTTTGATTTCGCACCGCAAAGTTTTTGCGGTGTGCGGGTATATTGCAGGAGAAAATCCGTGAAACAAATTAATTCCGTTCTGCTGGCCGCAACGGCTAGCTTCGCAGCGCAAACCGCTTTCGCCCACGGGGACAGGGCACCGATCTTTCTACCCGAGGGTCACGCTCCCGCCGGAGTGATGGCCGATCACCTGCACGCGAAAGGTGAGTGGATGTTCGGCTACCGCGCCATGCGCGAGGAGTATTCCGGGATCTATCGCGGTTCGGACGAGGTGGAGGCGACGGACCTGGCCGCAGCCGACTATTCGATGATGCCCACCGGCATGACTATGGAAATGCATATGCTGGACATCATGTACGCGGTGTCCAACGACCTGACCCTGATGCTGATGCCCCAGGTCATGTCCATGGAGATGGATATGGCGATGACCGGCGGCGGCCATGGCGATATGCACGGCGGCCACGAGATGGGCAGCCACAGGGGTCGGGTTTCCGGCACCGGCGACACGGTGGTAGGCGGACTCTTCCGCCTGGCGGGCGCCGGCGCCCAGCGGCTGCACGCAACCCTGGCGGTGAGCGCGCCCACCGGTTCAGTGGACGAGAAAAATGCCGACGGTACCTTCGTCCACTACGGTATGCAGTTGGGCACCGGCACCTGGGACCTGTTGCCCTCCCTCACTTACACAAGCGCCTTGGACAGGCTGAGCTGGGGCGCCCAGCTCTCCGCGCGCCTGCCGATGGAGAGCGAAAACGATTCCGACTTCGCTTTTGGCGAGCGCTACGGCGCCACTGCCTGGAGTGCCTACCGCGTGGCCGACTGGTTGAGCCTCTCGGCGCGATTGCAGTACTCAAAAGAGGGGGATATCGACGGTCACTACAAGGGTTCGCACAACCACTCGAGCCCGGCGGATCTGCAGGGCAACTACGGCGGTGAGATGCTGGACCTGGGGCTGGGTTTCAACCTGGTGGCGCAGGGCGGTGCACTGGCCGGTATACGCTTGGGGCTGGAGTGGGTGGGGGATATCTCCGCGCACTACAACGGCTACCAGTTGGCGCGGGAGGATGGGGTGAATATGAGTCTTTCCTACGCTTTTTAAATAACCTGGAAACCTGATCGCGGCCAACGGCCGCTCCTACAGTGAAAAGAATCTTTGTAGGAGCGGCGGGGCGGCCATCCGCCGTTGGCCGCGATCAAGCTTGCCGGCTTGCGCTAGAAACGATAACTGAGATTGAGCGTCCACGTACGCAGGTGCCCAAGGTCAACCCCCGCCACCCGATCAATATCGTTGTAGTTGTACTCCAGCGAGGTGTCGAGATCGTCCGTCCAGTTGTAGCGGTAGCCGACCCCGGCGTTCCAGTAGCCCTGCTCGTCGTGATCGTCCACCAGGAACACAAAGCCGTGCTGCTCCACGGTGTCCACGTCGAATTCGCCATAGTTCCAGCCCGCCATCCAATAGAGGCACTGCACGTCGCAGGCGAGGCTGAAATCCACCTTGAAATTGATGCCGTACTGGTCGACGGTGACACCGCTGCCGTCGAAATGGGAGTAGCGCAGTTCCACCTGCCAAACTCCCACCGTGGGCGTGATGCCGATACTGGCGAGGCCGAAAAAATCCTGGTCGTTCTCGATCTGCAGCTCTCCCTGCCCAGAGCCTAGGGTGGTAATCACCCGGTACTCGCCGGCGCAGATACCTTCGATGGGGTTGTTCCACCCTATCGCGCCGGCTGTAGATGAGGTGAGAAAAGCGAGGACAAACAGGATTTTTTTCATCACAACCTTCCTTGGTGCAAACGATTTACCGACAGATATTCAGGGTTCGGCGCTGGGGGACGAGTGGGAATGTGCCACGTCGATAATGGCCCAGATGCCGCCGGCAAAAGCCGGGTTGTTGCGCAGGGTTTCTATATTGCCCGGCGTCGGCGGCGCCTTTCCGACGGCACGCACTTCTTCCAGGCGCTGCAAAATGGTTTCCGCCATTTTCTGCAGCGTGGCGTCGAGGGTGTCGGCGTGGCAATGGCAATGGGGCAGGTCCGGCGCTATGGCGCCGAAGCCGGCGTATTCAATATTGTGAACCACAACCGGATAACGCATCGGACGTTACTCTTATTACATTAACGTACCAAGCGTAGACGGCTTTCAGTTTTCCGTGGCAAATTTGCGCGCGAAAAAACTCCGGCCTGGGAGTTTTCCCAAAATAAAATTGCGCGCCTTTTCAAGACCTATGCAGGTCCTTGAAAAAATTTCCGCCTCAGCGGGGAATGCGGCCGAGCAGCGCGCGACGGGAGAAGATCATCTCCCGATAGGTCTGCAGCAGGGAGATATCCAGGTCGGTCTCCGCACCCTGCAGCTCCTCCAGTTGCCGGTTCAGCCAGGTGATTTCCACTTCCAACTGCTGGCGCAGCTTGCGGGTCTCGCTCTCGCTGATGTTGACGTGAGCGCTGCGGGGGCGGGTCATGGCTTTACCTCTACCAATACAGACAGCCGGGCGAGCCGGGTCGCCCGAAAACTTGGCTTACAGTAAAGCTTAGTTGAAATTGGTTATTTTGTGAGCAATTCTCGCCAGGGGAATCCGGAGTCGCCGATGACATAGAAGTGGGGATTGAGCAGGGAATCCTTGGTGTTGTAGCGCAACAGCCGGAACTTGTCGTCCACCACCACGCCTCCCGCGGCCTCCACCACCGCCTGGGCCGCGGCGGTATCCCACTCGCAGGTGGGCGCCAGGCGCGGGTAGAGGTCCGCAGCGCCCTCGGCCACCAGGCACAACTTGAGCGAACTGCCCATATTCTTGCAGGCCACACTGCCCAGATCGGATTCGATGCGTTCCACCAGACGGTCCACGGCGCCGGCGCCGTGGCTGCGGCTGGCCACCAGCTCCACCGGCTCGCCGGCCTCAAGGCGCGGCGCCAGGCTGCGCACGCGAATCGACTGTTCGGTCCCGGCGCTGCGTTTGAAGGCGCCGTTGTTTTTGCAGCCGGCGTAGGTGATATCCAGCACCGGTACGTGCACCACCCCCAGCACTGGCTCGCCGTCCTCGATCAGCGCCACGTTCACGGTGAACTCGCCGGTGCGGCGGATAAATTCCTTGGTGCCGTCCAGTGGGTCGACAATCCAGTAGCGCTTCCACTGGCGGCGCTCACTATAGGGCAGGATTTCCTGTTCCTCGGAGAGCACCGGGACACCTTCGATCAGCGCCGCCAGCGCCGGCTCCAGCAACCGGTGGGCGGCCAGGTCTGCGGCGGTGACCGGGGAATCGTCCGCCTTGGTGTCCACTTCCAGTTCGGCGCTGCTGTTGTACACCTTGAGGATCGCATCGCCTGCGCGGGCGCAGATGTCGATCACCTGCTCCACCAATACCTTCATATCCAGCGCCTTGTCCATAATCCCTCCAGCTTGTATGAGTGGGGCATTATACGCATCGGCTGCGGTGATCCCACCGGCTGCCGTGCCATCGGGCGATCAGCCTTGCTGTCCAGGGCTCAGCTCTGTGGGAGCCAGCCCCGCTGATGAATAGGGCGTGCCAGATAGCACCGATTTAATCACCTGCGAGGCAGGCTCCCACAGGAGGTAACTTTAATGCTAGGCGGGAAAGAACCCCTCGATAGACAGGTACCGCTCGCCAGTGTCGTAGCTGAATATCAGCACCCGGCTGCCGGCAGGGAGCTGGTCCTGGCGCTGTTTTACCGCCGCCAGAGTGGCGCCGGAGGAGATGCCGACGAAGATCCCCTCCCTCAGGGCACACTGTTGGGCCATCTCAAAGCTGTCCTCCTCGCTGACCAGGATAACGTCGTCGAGGACGTCGATATTGAGGATCTTCGGTATAAAGCCCGCGCCGATTCCCTGCAGCCGGTGCAGGCCTTTCTCGCCACCGGTGATCACCGGCGATTTCTCCGGCTCCACCGCGAAAGTCTTCAGTTTGGGGAAATGCTCTTTCAGCACCTCGCTGCAGCCGCTGATATGGCCGCCGGTGCCGACGCCGGTAATCAGGTAGTCCAGCCCCTCGGGAAAATCCGCGAGGATTTCCTGTGCGGTCCTCTCCCGGTGCGCCTTGACGTTGGCGGGGTTGTTGAACTGCTGCGGCATCCAGCTGTTGTCGTTCTCCTCCAGCAGCTCCTGGGCCCGCTCGATGGCGCCGCCCATGCCGCGCTCCCTGGGCGTCAGCACGATTTCCGCACCCATCGCCTTCATGATCTTGCACCGCTCCACCGACATGGATTCCGGCATGGTGAGAATCAGCCGGTAGCCGCGCACCGCGGCCACCATCGCCAGACCGACGCCGGTGTTGCCGGAAGTGGGTTCGACAATCACACCACCGGGTTTGAGTTCGCCGCTGGCCTCCGCCTCCTCCACCATCGACAGTGCGATGCGGTCCTTGATACTGCTGCCGGGATTGAAGCGCTCCACCTTCATCCACACCTCGATATCCGGGCGAAACAGGTGATTGATGCGAACGTGGGGTGTGTTGCCGATGGTTTCGAGAATATTGGCTGCCTTCATGCGCGACGCTCTCCTGATTTGCCTGTCGAATATTCTTGCCAAATACTGCCCCACACAAATACAAGAAAAACGCGAGAAAAGCCATGACCGAGTTCCCCGCAACCGTCGCGAGTCCGCTGTCACGGTCCCTGTCGCGCCCGCTCCTGGCCTTCACGGCGTGTGCGGCGATTTATATGGTGCTCGACGCCTACGGCCTGCGCGGCCCCTGGATGGCGTCCATGAAAATCGTGCCCATCGCCATACTCGCGCTGCTCGCCCTGCGCAGCCTGAGCGGCCTCACCCGCACCCTGACCCTCTGCGCACTGACTTTCTCCGCGCTGGGGGACCTGTTGCTGGCCCTGGAGTTTTCCCATGGCTTTGTCTATGGCCTGGGCGCCTTCCTGCTCGCGCAGCTGATCTACGCCGGCAACTTCCTGCGCGCGGCGGACTTCCGCAGCCGGCGCACCGCGCTGCGCGGCGTACCGGTGCTGATCGCCGCCATCCTGCTGGCGCGGACGCTGCTGCCGGCGGCGGGGGAACTGGCGCCAGCAGTGCTGGTCTACCTGCTGGCGATCGTGATCATGGCCCTCTGCGCCGCCGCCCACCGGAGCGACTCTGCGCTGCTGTTCGCCGGCGCTGTCAGCTTTATGGTTTCCGATACCCTGATCGCGCTGAATAAATTCGTGATCCCGCTGCCAATGGCCGGCACCGCGATCATGGTCACCTACTACGGGGCGCAGCTGGCGCTGCTGTACGGGCTGGCTCGCGCGCGGGCATAATGGGAATTCATAAGGGCGACAAGAACATGGCCTATGCTCTGCTCCATCGCCCTTAAACGAGAGGTAAACTGAATCCCATGCTCGACTGGCAAAACGTCGACACGGTGCTGTTGGATATGGACGGCACCCTGCTCGACCTGCACTACGATAACCACTTCTGGCTCACCCACCTGCCCAGGCGCTACGCGGAAATCCACGATATCCCGCTGGCGCAGGCGGAAGAGCAGTTGGGCGCGCAGATCGATGCCCGCCGCGGCTCCCTGGAGTGGTACTGCCTTAACTTCTGGTCCCGGGAACTGAAACTGGATATCGCCGCCATCCTGCGAGAGATTGAGGACCGCATTGCCCTGCGCCCGCAGACAGAATCCTTTCTCGACGGGCTGCGCCGGTTGGACAAGCAGGTACAACTGGTCACCAATGCCCACCCGGCCGGCCTCGCCCACAAGCTGGAAATCACCGGCATAGACCGTTGGCTGGACGGCATCGTCTCCTCCCACGACCTGGGCCACGCCAAGGAGAGCGAACACTTCTGGCCGGCGCTGCGGGAGCATATCGACTTCGAGCCCTCCCGCACCCTGTTCGTGGACGACAACGAGAGCGTACTCGCCGCCGCCCGCGCCTACGGCATCGGCCAGTTGCTGTGCATCCGCCAGCCGGACAGCCGCGGCCCCATGCGGGAGATCGCGGATTTCCCGACGATTCACCAGTTCGATGAGATAATGGCGATCTAATTCGGGACTCGGAATGATTATGCGCTGTAGGAGCGGCCGCTGGCCGCGATCGGCATCAGCTACGTAGCAAGACCGATCGCGGCCAGCGGCCGCTCCTACTAGGGGGGGTAAGTAGTTACCCCAAAAGTTGATTAACCAATCCAAGCCGTCAATGGACAAAGTACGTATCGACAAATGGCTCTGGGCCGCGCGCTTCTACAAGACCCGCAGCATCGCCAAGCAGGCCATCGAGGGCGGCAAGGTGCACGCCGACGGCCAGCGGATCAAAGCCAGCAAGGAGATCACCACCGGCATCACCCTGGGCATCCGCCAGGGATGGGATCTGGTGGAAGTGGAGGTGCTGGCCCTGTCCGATCAGCGCCGCGGCGCCGACGTCGCCCGCACCCTGTACCGGGAAACCGAGGCCAGTATCGCCAGGCGCGAGCAGGCTAGCGCCGAGCGACGGGCCGGCAACGCCGGCGTCCACAGCGAGCGCCCCAACAAGAAACAGCGCCGGCAGATTCACCGCTTTCTGCGCGAACAGGACTAGCCGTGATACGGCACCAGGGAATTTTCGCCCGCAGACAGACTCCTACAGGGGTACTGCACCAACTGCTACACTCGCCACACTAAGCAATAATTTCGCCGCCCATGATGAAACGACTAGCCCCCCTCGCCCTCCTGCTGCTGATATTCACCCAGCCCGCCGCCGCCGACAGCCGCGAACGGGAGCAGCTCAAGCGCTCCATTATCAAGATCTACACTACCGCCGCAGCGCCGGACTACTTCAATCCCTGGGCGCTGCTCAACGCCCAGCAACTGTCCGGCTCCGGCGCGGTGATCGATGACAAGCGCATCCTCACCAACGCGCATGTAATAGCCAATGGCAGCTTTATCCAGGTACAGCGCCACGGAGACGCGGAGAAATTCCGCGCCCGGGTGCAGTTCGTGTCCCACGATGCAGACCTGGCCCTGCTCACCGTGGAGGACGACAGCTTCTTCGAGGGCACCCGCCCCCTGGCCATGGGCGAACTGCCGGACCTGCAGGAGGAAGTCACGGTGTACGGCTACCCCATCGGCGGCAAGTCCCTGTCCATCACCCGCGGCGTGCTCTCGCGGGTTGAGCACCAGTACTACGCCCACGCCGAGAGCTACCTGATGGCCGGGCAGATAGACGCCGCCATCAACCCCGGCAACAGCGGCGGACCGGTGATTTCCAACGGCCGTATCGTCGGCGTGGCCATGCAGACCAACCAGAGCCAGGGCGCCGAGAACCTGGGCTATTTCGTCCCCCCCAGCGTGATCGAGCACGTGCTCGAGGACGCCGAAGACGGCGTGCACCAGGGCTTTCCAGAACTGGGGGCGGTCACCCAGAGCATGGAGAGCCCGGCCATGAAGCAGGCGGCGGATCTCGACGACGGCCAGGAGGGCGCGCTGATCGTGAAGGTCTTCGAAGATTCGCCCGCAGCCCAGGTACTGCGCCCGGGCGACGTGCTGCTGGAGGTGGACGGCTACGCGGTGGCCGCAGACCGCACCGTTGAGTGGAGGGAAAACCAGCGCACCAACTACCACTACGCGGTGGATCAGTATCATGTGGGCGACAAACTGCCGGTGCGCTTCTCCCGCGACGGCGAGGTGCACAGCGCGAAGGTCGAACTGGCGGCGGCGCCGCTGTCACGCTCGCTGGTATTGAGCGAACAGTACGACCAGCGTCCCCGCTATTACATCTACGGCGGCGTGGTGTTCGTGCCGCTGAACATGAACCTGATCAAGCGCTGGGGGAACAACTGGCACTCCAAGGCGCCCATCGATTACCTCCATGCGCGCAACCAGTGGGGGGACGCCCAACGCCGCGAACTGGTGGTGGCGCTGAAGGTGCTGCCGGCGGCGGTGAATCTGGGCTACCACGACTGGAAAAACTGGATTATCGATTCGGTCAACGGCTCGCCGGTAACGGACTTCGAGGAATTCGCCCAGTTGATGGAAAGCAACGAGCAGACCTTCGTCGAGTTACGGGACCAGGGCGGCTATCGCATGGTGCTGGACGCCGCCGCCGCGCGCGAGCAACAACCCTTCATACTACAGACCTACCACATCCCCAACCGCCACTCCCAGGGACTGTTCAGCACCCTGGCGCAGGAGGAAGGTGGCGAGTGATCGGCGGCCGGTGATCAGAGGAGAAGAAATCGTGATAAGAGCAGGGATTGGAATTATCGCATTGTTGTTGTCGGCCGCCGCAGCCACCGCCGAAGAGGTCTATCGCTGGGTCGATGACGAGGGCAAGGTCCACTTCGGCGACCGCCCACCGGCGCAAGCCGCGGCGAAGAATATCGAGGGCGAACTTCGCCCCATCAATAGCGCCGATGGCGGCACCGCGCGAAATGCCCCCCGACAGCAGGCCAAACTGCAACAGGAATACGAAAGCCGCCGGCAGCGGGACGCGCAGCAGCGCCAGCAACAGATGGCCCGAGCCTGCCACAACGCACGCAGGCAACTGCGCATTCTCCAGGGCCGCGTAACCTTCGTGGGCGGGGACGGCAAAGAAGTGAAAATGACCGAGCGCGAGCGGCAGCGACAAGCGGAGCAGTTGAAGCGGGAGATAGCGCGGGTTTGCAGCTGAGACTTTTCCCCGAACTGCCATCTAACGTCAATGGCACTAAGTTAAGACTTGGGCGGCCCTGTTACCGGGGAGGGCACACCGGATTTTAATCGCGGCGATATAAAAAGTTTGATGAACCAAAAGAGCACGACCAGCAGAACGAGCTTGTCCAGCAGTTCAAGCCATAGTGACTGTTGAATGCTCTCAGGCAGAATTTTCGCACCCCGCTCAATAAAAGATCCGATGGCAATAAATAGCGCAAAACACATTCGCCACAAATGTCGCGCCAAACGGTGCGTAGCAGTTAAGCCTTTTGACGCCAAAAGTCGGATATCCAATATACAGCATATCAGCGCGAGCACAGCAAAGAACAAATAAGGTTCAGCGCCAAATCCATCCATTACTCCATACTCATCCCCTGCAGCGAGGAAAGCACAGTAACCACCGGCCAAAGCAATCGCGGCAGACACGACTGGAGTTATGTAATGGCGCCCACTTAGCTGTTTGGACTTATTCTGCACTATCCATAATGAAGTGATCACCAGATAAGCCGTAAAGGCAGCTGCTATTGTAGAAATAGCCATAGGCTTTACAATCGCAATGATAGCGCCGGATCCAGCCATAATGAGCATGGCAACAACAAAACCTTTGCCGAGCCGTTTATGGAGTAGACTTCCTTTTTTAACTAATAAACCGATAAAACCGGCGATTACGGCGATTGCCCCGGTAACAATATGGATGATCAATACAGTGTGTATTTCCATGCGTAGCTCCTTCAGTTAAATATTTGTCCAGCAACATGGAAATATATTAAGGTTATTGAATTATTTGGATGTCCCAGACTATAAGCGCGGACAGATTTTATATCGTTCCTGGATTTGATCAAATACAATTCAATGCGTGAAGATTACCAAGCCAGTAACTACACAGGGGTATGAGCCAACAGCAGTAGACTGGCCCGAGCTTGCGAGTTGGCAGTAAAGCCAGACATCTGCATTAGAGATATCAAATGGATCAGGTATGCTATTCAGCTCCCTGGTTAGTTTAAATGTGAGAGATACTGGACAATATGGCGGCACTTTCATTGTCGATGATGACATTGGGCATAATTGGCTTTTCTCTGCACCTATTGCTTATAAAAGTCAAAACGGCCCCTTATCTGGCCCCGCTCATTGTCGCTCTTCTGTCCCTGGCGGCAATATCGAGCGGAGCACTAGTATTCTCTGCAATACCATCACTAACTTACTACTATATTGCCGCAATACCACCGACATTTTTTATATTAGCCCCGAGTTTGTGGCTTTACTCCCAGGCATTAACCTCACATTTACCGTGGCACTTCCGACAAAAATACTTTATACATTATCTGCCTGGTTTCTTTGCTTTGATAGTCACAGTATTGATCCTGCTTTTACCTGATCAGGCCAAGCACGCTATTTTCTTTTCCAACAAGGAAGTGGATCCAGGATATACCTTGTTCGTTGTTGTCAGCCTGTTTGTTGCCGTTGTACTCTGGTTAACACAAAGTAGCGTCTATCTCTATAAAATAGTTCGCTGCATAATTTTGTATAACAAACAATTGAATCAGGTGTTTGCAGAAAATAAGAGTAAAACGCTTACTTGGTTGAATTTCCTGACTTACCTGATCGCCCTCGCCTGGATTTGGTCTGTTTTGGCTTTGCTTAGTGATGATAGCCGAGCTCCGTTTTTATTGAATGAAGAGATCGGGATGATGTTGACCCTGCTGGTCGCCTGGGTACTTGCTTATCACGGGCTGCAACAGCAGCCAGGATTTATGAAACTCTACAACAATATAAGCGAGCCATTAAATGTAGTCATTCAAGAAGAGAGTAAGAACAAATATCAACGCTCTGCACTGGGTGACGAACAATCCAGACGGATCGCCAACAAGCTGAAACAGGCACTTTATGAAGAGCAATTATATCTTGACCCGGACCTAACTCTGTATAAGCTCGCGAACCATCTTGGAGTTTCAGCCAACTATTTATCGCAAACACTGAACCAAACCATAAATATGTCATTTTTCGAATATGTTAATGCAGCGCGTATCGAAGCCGCCAAGACAAAATTGTTAAATAAAGAAGATAGTGTCCTCAATATTGCTATGGGAGTTGGCTTTAATGCACGCTCGTCATTTTACAAAGCATTTAAAGCTTGTACAGGTGTGACACCGAGCGAATTTCAAAAAGTGAACTCAGCCAAAGCAGGCCAGCTCTGAGGGTATCGCCAGGAAATTAAGGATTACCTTCCTTATAATTTCGCGGACAGCTACCATTTACAGGCGCCAACCCCTAGAATCCCGCGGTTTTTTCCGCCGAGGCCAATCCATGTCCGACCAATTGGAACGCTTTATCTTTTCCCACCACGATATCCGTGGCCAGGTGGTGACCCTCACCAAAGCCTACCACGCCGTACTGGAGAACAACCGGTTGCCGCAACCGGTCGCCCAACTGCTGGGGGAATTCCTCGCCGCCGCCTGCCTGCTCTCCACCACCCTCAAGTTCGAGGGCCTGCTGATATTGCAGGCCCGCGGTGAGGGCGACGTGCCGCTGATCCTCGCCGAGTGCACTCACCACAGCGACCTGCGCGGTATCGCCCGCGTGGCCGAGGGCGCGGAGATCGCCGGGGGCAGCACCCTGCGCGAGTTGATCGGCCGCCGGGGCGTGCTGTCCATCACCCTGGACCCCCGGAAAGGCGAGCGCTACCAGGGCATAGTGCCGCTGGAGAAGGACACCCTGGCCGAGTGCCTGGAGGACTACTTCACTCAGTCGGAGCAGCTGGCCACCCGCTTCTGGATCGAATCCGGCCCCGACACCGTGGGCGGCATCATGCTACAGGTACTGCCGGGCAACAACGCCGCCGCCGAGTCGGAAAATCACGACGCCTGGGAGACCGCCCAGCACCTCGCGGAAACCGTCACCGCGGAGGAACTGCACAACCTGCCGCACGACCAGCTGCTGCACCGCCTGTTCCACCAACTGGCGCCGGCGCATCTCGGCACCGCCAACATCCGCTTCAAATGCAGCTGCTCCCGCGAGCGCAGCGCCCGCGCACTGGTTGCCCTGGGGCCGGAGGAGGTCTACAAGCTGCTGGAAGAGCAGGGTGGAGAGATCGCCGCCGACTGCCAATTCTGCAACAGGCAGTACCGCTTTGACCGGGAGCAGATAGAGGCCCTGTTCAGCGCCCCGCCGCATACGATGCACTGACGCCGACGAGCGGACAAACATTCACTAAATTTATACAACAAAAAACATACATAAATACAACAGATAAAACAACGCAAAATTTTCTCTGATAGCGCTAACATCGCTCAGAAAATGACCAGACTTGCTATCCGGGTAATTTGAAGTTTGCCATAATGCGCCCCCGAATTTGCCCGGTCGCCGCTTTCTGCGCCGACCCGACTATTTTCTTTAGATACAACTGACGGGTAATCGACGAATGGCACAGATCGACGACACGGCGCAGGTTTTCAGGAACCTGGCGCCAGCGCAATTGGTGGAACAGGCGCTGGCGCGCGGCGAGGGCGGGCTCTCCGAAACCGGCGCGCTGGTGACGGAAACCGGCGCCCGCACCGGCCGCTCTCCGGCGGATCGCTTTATCGTGGAAGAGCCCTCCACTGCCGACAGCATCGACTGGGGCAGCGTTAACCGCCCCTTCCCGCAGGACAGGTTCGACGTCCTGTGGAAGCGGGTGGAAGAGTTCGTCGCCGGCGGCGACAGCTTCGTGCAATTGCTGCACGTGGGCCAGGACGAAGACCACTACCTCCCCGTCGTTGTTACCGCGCAGACCGCTTGGCACAGCCTGTTCGCGCACAACATGTTCATCCGCACCGACAAGTACAATCCCAAGGGCAAGGAGGAGTGGCGTATATTGCACGCGGCCAATTTCGTCTGTGAGCCCGAGCGCGACGGCACCAACTCCGACGGCTGCGTGATTATCAACTTCGCCGCGCGCAAAGTGCTGCTGGCGGGCATGCGCTACGCCGGAGAGATGAAAAAGGCCATGTTCTCCGTGCAGAATTTCCTGCTGCCGGAAAAGGACGTGATGTCGATGCACTGCGCCGCCAACGTGGGCAGAGACGGCGATACCTGCCTGTTCTTCGGCCTCTCCGGCACCGGCAAGACCACCCTGTCCGCCGACCCGGAGCGCTACCTGATCGGCGACGACGAGCACGGCTGGGCCAAGGGCGCGGTGTTCAATATCGAGGGCGGCTGCTACGCCAAGACCATCAACCTGAGCCGCGAGAACGAGCCGGTAATCTGGGAGGCCATCCGCTTCGGCGCCATCGTCGAGAACGTGGTCACCGACGAAAGCGGCGTGCCGGACTACGACGACACCAGCCTCTCCGAGAACGGCCGCTGCTCCTATCCGCTGGAACACGTGGAGATGCGCCAGCCGGAAAACCGCGCAGGCGAGCCGAAGAACGTGATATTCCTGACCTGCGACGTGTCCGGCGTACTGCCGCCGGTGTCCATCCTGTCCAAGGAAGCCGCCGCCTACCACTTCCTGTCCGGCTACACCGCCCGCGTGGGCTCCACCGAACTGGGCGCGGAGGCGGGCATCCACCCCACCTTTTCCACCTGTTTCGGCGCACCCTTCATGCCGCGCCCGCCGCGGGAGTACGCCGACCTGCTGATGAAACGCATCGAGGACTTCGGCTCCAGGGTCTACCTGGTCAACACCGGCTGGACCGGCGGCGCCGGCGGCTCTTCTCAAAACCAGGGCAAGCGCTTCCCGATCCCGGTGACCCGCGCGGTGGTCGCCGCCATCCAGAGCGGCGCGCTGGAAGATGCCGAGACCGAGCACCTGGATATCCTCAACCTGGATATCCCGCTGGAGGTGCCGGGCGTGGACAAGGGCTTCCTGAACCCGCGCAGCGCCTGGGCCGACACCGCGGCCTACGACCAGCAGGCGCGCAAACTGGCCGGACTCTTCGCCGAGAACATCGAAAAGTTCCAGGTAAGTGACGGGGTCAGGGCCGCGGGGCCACAAGCTTAAGTCCTGGAACCCGGGAGTCCCCAAGCGGGCCCCGGGTTTGCCCAACCGAACTCCCTCGGTGTTCCTGTCCGCCTTTGCGGGTTTCATATAACAGGTTGGCCGTCGACAGGCGCCGGCCCGGTTCGACCATGATCGACTCATCGCCTCTCTACGCCATCCCCGGCACCATGTGCGACCAGCAGCTGTGGCAGTTTCTGGGTCCGCAGTTGGAGCAGCCGCTCGTTCACATCCCGATTCCCAATGCGGACTCGGTGCCCGGACTGGTGCGGGCGCTGTTGGCACAGTTGCCCGACACGCCGGTGGATCTGCTGGGTTTTTCCCTGGGCGGATATCTTGCCGCGGCCCTGGTAGTGGCGGCGCCGGACCGCTTCGCGCGGGTCATGGTCTGTGCCAACAGTCCCTGCGCCCTGCCCGCCGATGAAGTGAAGCAACGGCGCCAACTTTTAGCCTGGGTTCAGTGCCAGGGGTACGGCGGCCTGAGCGACCGCAAGATCGCGCAGATGGTGGCGCCAGCCAATCTGGCCAACCACACCATCACCGGCTGCATGAAGGCCATGGACCAGCGTATGGGACAGGCCGTCCTGGTGTCCCAGTTGTCGGCCACCAGCGATCGGCGGGACCTGTACAGGCCGCTGGCGGCGCTGGGCGCAAAGGTGACTTACTGCTACGGCGAGCAGGATCGGCTGGTGAACCGCGACTGGATGGCCGCCATCGGCCGCCACGCTCCCGTATGCGAGCTGCCCGGAGCGGGCCATATGTTGCCACTGGAGGCCCCGGCGCTGCTGGCACGGGAAATCAATCAGTGGCGGACCGCGTCCATCGTCCCCCAGACCTGAGCCCAGTCCAGCCTCTAATTAACCCGGCAACCTATTTGGTTGCCGGGTTAATAGTAAAGCCGCCGCAGAGCAATCTGCGGCGGCTTTTTGTTGTTGGTAGCTATAGTGAGTGAAGAAATATCGCGATACACCAGGCTCATGCCACTACACCCATGCCACTACCAATCAACCCCATAACGCCGCTGCTCTCCCGCTTCCGCCGGCTGTCCCGGGGGGAGAAGACCAACTGGGGAGTACTGTTTGCGCTTATGGCGCTGCTGCTGTTTGTGCTCGTGGCCCTGTGGCTGTACGTCTACCTGAAATCCCTGGAAAGACCCTATTACGAACTCAAAGGCTACCGCGTGGCCGACCAGCGCAGCCTCACGGCCTTCCTGCGCCGGGAGCACAACCGCACACAGCTGGCCCAACTCGCGGATTTCCTCGAACGCGCGGGAGTGGGCGACGTAACCCCGGCGGCAAACCTGCTGCGCCAGGGTCCCGACTGGCTGGATATCGAGGAGCCGCCGTTTGCCCTGCCACCCCAGGACCAGTGGCGCAATATGGTTGCCACCCTGGCCATGGTGCGCGACCGGGTGCAGCCGGCTGTGGGCCCGGTGGAGATCGTCTCGGCCTACCGCAGCGACAGCTACAACCAAAAGGCCGGCGGAGCCAACGGGCGGGCACACCAGACCTTTTGTGCCCTGGACCTGGTGCCTCAATCCAATATCAGCCGCAAGGAACTGATAGAGGAGCTGCGCAGCCTGCACGCGCGCCTGGGACCCGAGAGCAATTTCGGCCTGGGGGTCTACAGCGATGTGCGCTTCCACGTGGACACCTGCGGCTACCGGAGCTGGTGAGTGATGGGTTCTCCCTATGGATATACATGAGAGGAAAGACGAAGAGTACGTCGACATCCATATCGAGCGCCGCCGGTTTATCTGGATCAGTGTACTGGTGCTTATCGGTCTGCTCACACTGGTGGTGCTCACCGTGAACAAAATTCGGGATCTGGCCGAACGCGTCGTCACCCCGGAGGAGTACAGACCCACCCCGGAGGTCTACGACATCCAGGGCTATCCCGCCGCCTCGGAAAAATTGTTCGAAGAATTCCTGGGCCGCGGCGACAACCGCTTGCGCTTCGCCTTGCTGGAGAAGTTTCTGCAGCTCCACAGGGTGGACAAGGTGGTGCCCCCCTACGAATTGCTGCGCCAAGGCAGCGACTGGCTGCTGGTAGGCGAGCCCCCCTTCGCCATTCCGCCCATGGAACAATGGGGGACCATGGTGGACACCCTGCGCGTGATACAGCGGGAAATCATTCCGCGCATCGGCCCGGTCGTGGTGCTCTCCGGTTGGCGCACTCCCCACTACAACGGCAAGGCCGGCGGTGCCAATGCCAGCAAGCACCTGCATTTCTGCGGCGTGGACCTGGTGCCGCAGCACAGATTCACCCGCAAACAGCTGCTGCCCGTACTGCGCGATATCCATAAGAAATCCGGCAAGCAGTGGAACATGGGGCTGGGCATCTACAGCGGCATCCGCTTTCATGTGGACACCTGCGGCTACCGGCGCTGGTAAAAACTGCGCCGATCTGCTTTCATTGGCCCGCGATTAAGCCCGCAAAGCGCATTCAGCGCTTTGAAATAGCGTCGACACATAAAAACCACCGAGGGGAAACTCAAGTGCAGGAAAAGCTGGAACGGCGCTCGTTTTTATTTGCCTTGCTGCTGGTCACCCTGGCCTTCGCGCTGCTGCTCAAGCCGTTCTTCACTCCGATATTCTGGGCCTGCGCCATCACCCTGATTTTTTATCCTGTCTACCGCCGCCTGCTGATGCGTTATCCAAACTGGCGCAATGCGATGGCGCTGCTCACCCTGTTGCTGTGCGTCGTAGCGGTGGTGATCCCGGTGCTGGCGGTGGCCAGCTCCTTTATCAACGAAGGGGTCAATCTGTACCAGAAAATCCAGAGCGGGGAGATAGACCTGTCCCAGCAACTGGAGAAGGTGCACAGCGCCTTTCCCGGCATCAACATCATGCTGGAGCGGATCGGCATAGACCTGGACCAGTTGAAAGAGCGCCTGCTGAGCGGGGTGATGAGCGCCGGCGGCTTCCTGGCCAAAAACGCCCTCGCCCTGGGGCAGAACACCCTCAACTTTTTCATAATGCTGGGGCTGATGCTCTACCTCACTTTTTTCCTGCTCCGCGACGGCGACAAGCTGGTGACCCTGCTGATCCGCGCCCTGCCCCTGGGGGATGAACGCGAACATCTGCTGCTGGCCAAGTTCGCCGAGGTCACCCGCGCCACCATCAAAGGCAACCTGGTGGTCGCGGTCACCCAGGGTACCCTGGGCGGGCTGATCTTCTGGATCCTGGGTCTGCCGGCACCACTGTTGTGGGGCGTAGTCATGACCCTGCTTTCGCTGCTGCCGGCAGTGGGCGCGGCACTTATCTGGTTTCCCGCCGCCCTCTACCTCTATGCCACCGGCGAGCCGGTCAAGGCCACGGTGCTGATCGTCTACGGCATCACGGTGGTCGGGCTGGTGGACAACCTGTTGCGCCCCATCCTGGTCGGCCGCGACACCAAACTGCCGGACTATATCGTGCTCTTCTCCACCGTGGGCGGGCTGATGATGTTCGGTATCAGCGGCTTCGCCATCGGGCCGCTGCTGGCAGCGCTGTTTATGGCCTTCTGGGAGATTTTTATCCGCGAGTTCGTCAGCCCCTCCGACAGCACCCCATTGAGCGCCGGTCCAGAGCAAAGCGACGTTCCGGACCAGTAGCCCACCGGCGCCAAAATCCAGCGAAACCGCCCGCAGCGAATCCAGGCTCCGGGCGGGAACCTCGTCGTGACTTGCAGGCAAAGAGCGCCCCGCCTCCGCCCGCCATCCTCCTCCCGAGCTTTCTATCCGATCCCCCGGTCTAAACTTAGGGACATCAAAACACCTTGAGGGGAAGCTGTGCCAATGAGTGCAACCCAGCGCAAGCAGTATTTTATGCAGCACGAGCAAATGGACTTTGAAACCCAGGCCCTCCTCGGCGGCTGTTACTATGGCGCGGCGGACGCGGGAGAAATTCTTTCCACAATAGGGCGCATCCGGTCTGGCGATTTTGAGCAATGGTATCGGGAGTGGCATGCGCTCGCGGAACGGATACAGGAAATTGCGGAAGACTGTGCCGCGACCGGCAACCCGGTGAGTGCGCGGCGGGCCTTTCTGCGTGCCGCCGGTTATTTCTCCGTTTCCGCCATTTTTATCGACGGCACCGAAGATCCGTCCCGGGGCGTACCCGCCTGGAAGCGGCACCTGGATTGTTGGGAGCAGTTCTGCGCCGGGCTGAGCCCGCCGGCGGAGAAAGTTTACATCCCCTATGAAGGCGCTTCATTGCCCGGCTATTTCTTCCACCCCGACAGGAGCGGTGGGCGCAGAGCCACAATTATCTTCAACAACGGCAGCGACGGCGCCACCAGTGCCATGTGGCAATTCGGAGTGGCGGCGGCGCTGGAGCGGGGCTACGCCGCGCTGGTGTTCGACGGCCCCGGCCAAAATGCGATGCTGTGGCTGCACGGCATACCCTTCCGCCACGACTGGGAAAAAGTCATCACGCCGGTGGTGGATTTCCTGGAAGAACGGCCGGACGTGGACCCGAGGCGGATCGCTCTCTCCGGTTTGAGCCAGGGAGGCTATTGGATACTGCGCGCGCTGGCATTCGAACACCGGATCGCCGCGGGCATCGCCGATCCGGGTGTGATGGATGTGTTCACGCCCTTTTTCCGCTATACGCCGCCGGAAATGATCGAACTTCTCGATGCGGGCAGGGAAAAGGATTTCAACGAGGCCATGGATACCGGACTCGAAGAGGAGAGCGCGGATTTGCGCCAGAACCTCCTCTGGCGAATGAAGCCCTACGGCGTGCAGAGCTACTACCAACTGTACAGGGCGGTGCGCCAGTACAGCGTCCGCGACGTGATCGCGCGGATTCAGTGCCCGATGTTTGTCGCCGATCCGGAGGACGAACAGTTCTGGCCCGGGCAGTCCGTAGAGGTCTACAACGCACTCACCTGCCCGAAAACCATCGCCAAATTCACCGCCGCGGAAGGCGCCAACTGGCACTGCGAACCCAAGGCGCGCGGCCTCTATGACCAGCGCATGTTCGACTGGCTCGCGGGGGTGATGCCGGCGTGAGGGAAGTGGCTGCGGTGAATGTGACTGCGCTGTTGCTGGCGGTCTGCTTCGTGTGGATGGGCTACCGGCAGAGGCTGGCCGCCAGAACCGCGGGCGTTGCCCGGGAAAGCGGCCTGGGGACTTGAACTCCTGTCCACCAAATTGACAATTTGTCTGGCGCCCCGTAAATTGCGCGCCACGATATCAGGTGCCTGCTGCATGGCCCGTCTTTAATTGGCGGTGTTATAGCTGAGTAGGTTAAACGGGAAGTCCGGAAATCCGGCGCTGCCCCCGCAACGGTGATCAGCCCTCCCACAAGGTGCTGTCAGCCCGATACCGGCCCAATATCAAACCGTGATGGAGCGGAGGGCTACCATCTGGCAATACGAATCACCGCGCCCGGCGTCCGCATTGCTATTCCTCCCTCGGTCCCAAGCTTTTCTAACTTAGGGATTGAACCTTGAAAAAATCCATTCTCACTGCGGCAGTGGCTGCCGCTTCCAGTGCGCCTGTTGCGGCGCAGACGACCGATAATACCCAGCTCGTGCCCAGCCTGGAAACCCCAAACCTGGAAACCGTCGTGGTGGTCAGCTCCCGCCGGGAGATGCCGTTGCGCCAAGTGGCCACCTCTGTGGCGGCGATGGATGAAGCGCAGATCGAGGCGCGCGGTTATACCGCCCTGGCGGATGTGCTGCGGACCATGCCCTCCGTCTCCGTGAGCAACTCCGGCGGCATGGGCAAGGCCAGCTCCCTGCGAGTGCGGGGCGAGGCCCGCTTCCGCACCCTGGTGCGAATTGACGGTGTGGACGTCTCCGACCCCACGGACCTCCAGGCCAGCGCACCCATCCAGCATATTCTGAGCAGCAATGTGTCGCGGGTGGAACTGTTGCGCGGCCCGCAGGGCATGATGTACGGCGCCGATGCCGGCGGCGTACTCAATATCAGCACCCGGAGCACCGGGGAGGATACGGAAGTCAACATTGCCGCCGAGGGCGGCAGTTTCGGCTCGCAACGTTACAGCGTCAGCCTTGGCGGTGGCGGGGAAGCCGCCGACTATTTTGTCTCCGCCACCCGCGCCGACACCGATGGCTTTAATACCAGCCTGGGCGATAAGGAGCTGCGCGATGACGACGGTTACAAAAATACCACCCTGCATGCGCGCGGCGGCTGGAACATCAGCGACTCGCTACGCCTGGAAGCAGTGGCGCGGGATACGGATGCATCCAACGAGTTCGACCGCTGCGGCTTCCCCGTGACGGTGGATGACTGCACCGGCGATTTCGACCAGACCAACGCCCGCGTAAGCATGACCTACAAAACCGGGATACTGGAAAACCAACTGGCCTACTCGCGCACGGAAATTGCCCGCAAAAACTTCGCCGGGGGGGCAGTCTCCTACGATACCGAAGGCGAGATTGAAAAGCTCAACCTCACCGGTCGCGCCGACCTGAGTGATGTGCATGCCCTGGTCTATGGCCTGGAGCAGCGCGAGGACTCGGTAGGAGAACTGGAGCGGGACCAGTGGGCCCTTTACGCCGAATACCAGGGCAACTACGCCGATACTTTTTATTTCACCGCCGGCGTGCGCCGGGATGATAACGACGATTTCGGCCGTCACGACAGCCTGCGCCTCAGCGGCGCCTACCTGATCGACGCCGTTGCCGCCGGCTCACTCAAATTGAAAACCAGCTATGGCACGGGTTTCCGCGCGCCGAGCCTGTTCGAAACCGACTACAACAACCAGGCACTGGAACTGTACGGTATAGAACTGGCCGCCCTCTCGCCGGAAGAAAGTGAAGGCATTGACGTGGGCGTGGAATATTTTGGTGACGACGGCCTGCACCTGGAGGCCGTGCTGTTCGATCAGAGCATCGAACACGAGATCGGTTTTGACCTGGTGGGCTTCACCGGGTACATCCAGAGTGAGGGCGAAAGCCGCTCGCGCGGGGTAGAACTGATTGCCGATGCGCCCCTGACCGACACCCTGGTACTGAACACCAACTACACCTACACCGATGCCGAGGATGCCGCCGACGCGCCGCGCGCGCGCATGCCCGAGCACATGGCCAACATCGGCCTCACCTACGTACCGGTGGATGCGCTCAGCGCCTCCCTGAACCTGCGTGCTGCCCGGGGTGCCGTGGATACCAGCGGCGAAGCACAGGACAACTATCAAGTACTGGATGCCAGCCTGCGATATACACTGAACCCCTCGGTAACGGTATACCTGCGCGGTGAAAACCTCACTGACAAGTCCTACGTGGAAGTGCCGGGTTACCGCACCGCCGGCGCTTCCGGTTACGCGGGTGTCGAGGTCACTTTTTAAACTGCTTTTAATCTACGGAAAGGGGAAAGGGCGCTCGCGATGCGGGCGCCCATCGAGGCGACTGTGAGGAGACTATGAGCGAGCAGGAAAAAAGAAAGAACGAACGCCACAAGGCGGCGATGGAAAAGCAGAAAGCCAAGGTGGATGCCGGCATCGCCGCCGCGAATATCGAACGGGGCGTGGCCGTTTTGCTCACCGGTAACGGCAAGGGAAAATCCAGCTCTGCTTTCGGGATGGTGATGCGCGCCCTGGGCTACGGCCAGAAGGTAGGCGTGGTGCAGTTTATCAAGGGCGCGCAGCTCTCCGGTGAAGAGCTTTACCTCAAGAGCCACTGCCCGCAAGTGTACCTCTATCAAATGGGTACCGGTTTCACCTGGAATACCCAGGACCGCAGCGGCGATATCCGGGCGGCGGAAAAAACCTGGGCCGAGGCGGAAAAACTGCTCGCCGACGACAGCGTCGACCTGGTGGTACTCGATGAATTGACCTATATGATCGCCTATAAGTATCTGGATGAAACCCGGGTGCTGCAAGCCATAGCCGGCCGCCCGCGCGAGCAGAGCGTGGTGATCACCGGCCGCGGCGGCGGCAGCGCGCTGCAGGAACTGGTCGATACCGTCTCGGAGGTCAAGGATATAAAGCACGCCTATAAAGCCGGCGTCAAAGCCAGGAAGGGCGTAGATTATTAACAGGGCACGCGCAGCATGAACTGCCTGATGGTACAAGGCACAACCTCGGATGCCGGTAAAAGTACACTGGTGGCAGGGTTGGCGCGGCTGCTGAAAAAACGCGGTGTCAGGGTCGCCCCCTTCAAACCCCAGAATATGGCACTCAACAGTGCCGTGACCGCCGATGGCGGCGAGATAGGCCGCTCCCAGGCCCTGCAGGCACAGGCCTGCGGCCTCGATTCCCATACCGACATGAACCCGGTGTTGCTAAAGCCCGCTTCCGATACCAGCGCCCAGGTGATTATTCACGGCAGGGCCCTGGGCAATATGCAGGCGCTGGATTATCACGCCTACAAGGCCACAGCGAAAAATGCCGTGCTGGCTTCCTTTGATCGCCTCCGCCAGCAGTACGATTGCATACTGGTGGAAGGCGCGGGCAGCCCCGCCGAAATCAACCTGCGAGAAAACGATATCGCCAATATGGGTTTTGCCGAGGCGGTGGATTGTCCGGTCATACTAGTAGCCGATATTGACCGGGGCGGCGTCTTCGCCCACCTGGTAGGTACACTGGAGCTGCTATCACCCAGCGAACGGGCACGGGTGAAAGGCTTTGTCATCAACCGCTTTCGCGGAGATCTCTCACTCCTGCAGCCTGGGCTGGACTGGCTGGAGCAGAAAACCGGCAAACCGGTACTGGGCGTGCTGCCCTACCTGGCCGATTTCTTCCTGGACGCGGAAGATGCCATTCACAACGCCCAGCGGCAGGGCGGGGCAAAGCTGCTAAAAGTTATCGTGCCGGTATTGCCGCGCATCAGCAACCACACGGATTTCGACCCGTTGAGGCTGCACCCGCAAGTGGATTTCCAGTATCTGTCCGCGGCGGATGAACTGCCGCCCTGTGACCTGGTGATACTGCCCGGCAGCAAAAACGTGCGCGCGGATTTACAGCACCTGCTCGACAACAGCTGGCGGAACAAGCTCGACCGGCACCTGCGCTATGGAGGCAAAGTCCTGGGTATCTGTGGCGGCCTACAGATGCTGGGAGAGTTTATTGACGACCCCAATGGCATGGAAGGTACTCCCGGGCACATCACCGGTCTGGGCTATCTGAATTATTCCACCGAACTCCTGGAAGATAAAAAACTGCACAATCGGCAAGGGCAACTCACCCTGAATAATCTCAGCGTGCCCTTCACCGGTTACGAAATTCATTGCGGCGCAACCAATGGCCCCGCCATGGCCTCGGGTGTTTTCAAAGTACATGGAGAAGAGGGGGAAACCCGTGATGGTTCCCTGAGCGAAGACGGCAATATTCTCGCCACCTATATGCACGGTCTCTTCGATCACCCCGAGACACTGGAACAGTTGTTGCTCTGGGCCGGCTTTGCATCCCAATCCCCGGCACAGTTCGACCTGAACACCCACCGCGAGGCACAGCTGGAACGCCTGGCGGAAGTGTTCGAACAGCATCTGGATAAAAGCTGGCTCGCCAGCCTGGCCGCCCAATGAACCTTGTCGCCCAATGAACCTAGCCGCCAACCGTATACAGCGCCGCCTGTGGACGTCCATCGTGTTGGCGACACTGCTGGCCACAAGCCTGGTGGTCGCCATAGCCCTGGGCTCGGTGGCTCTGCCTTTTGCCGATGTATTGCGGGCCCTGGCCGGTGGTGAACTGGAGGGGTTTGGCGGCGATATCGTGCGAGCCATTCGCCTGCCGCGGGCGCTGCTGGCGGCTTCCGTGGGCGCCGTGCTGGCGGTGTGTGGCGCCTACCTACAGGGAATGTTTCGCAATCCACTGGCGGACCCCTCGCTGATCGGTGTAACCGCCGGTGCCTCCGTGGGTGCCAGTGCGGCGATCATGTTCGGAGGCGCTATGCTGGGAGTCGTATCTCTGGGTGCCTTTGCCGGCGGCCTGGTTGCCGTGTGGCTGGTGTACCGGGTTGCCACGGGCGTACAGGGCACCTCGGTGGCCACCATGCTGCTGATGGGCATCGCCGTTACGGCGCTGGCCGCCAGCCTGACCGGATTGATGGATTACTTCGCCGATAGCGCCAACCTGCGGCGCATGAGCCTGTGGCGCATGGGTGGGCTGGATGGTGCCACCGGTGCGCGGGCTCTGCTGGTGCTGGCGACACTGGCTGTGCTTTTGCTCAGTATGAAATCCACGGTGCGCGGGCTGAATACCCTGCTGCTGGGTGAATCCCAGGCGCGGCACCTGGGGGTGGATGTGGAGCGGTTGAAATCCCACTTGATCGTGCTGGTGGCACTGGGGGTGGGCGTATCCGTCGCGGTAGCGGGGAGTATTGCCTTCGTCGGGCTGGTGGTGCCCCATATGATTCGCCTGTGCGTGGGGCCGGACCACCGCATGCTGGTGCCGCTGTCGGCGCTGGGTGGCGCCAGTCTGTTGTTGCTGGCCGATACCCTTGCCCGCACGGTAATAGCGCCCACCGAACTGCCGGTGGGGTTGGTGACAGCCCTGATTGGCGCGCCCTTTTTTGTCTTTCTGCTGGTTCGCCACCGGGAGCTGATCCGGTGAGCTCGCTGAAGCTACAGAAAGTACTGAAAGTATCGGGGGTCTCCGTGGATGTGGCGGGCAAGCGCCTGGCGCATGCCGCCGAACTGTCCGTGGGCGCCGGTGAGGTGGTATCGGTTATCGGTCCCAATGGCGCAGGTAAAACCACATTGCTGCGCGCCATTGCCAATGACCTGCAGCCGGCCAGCGGTGTGATAGAGCTCGGCGGCCGGGATATCGCCGGCATAGGCGCGCGCGAGCGCGCGCGACAGGTGGCGGTGCTTACCCAGCACAATTCGCTGGAGTTTGCCTTTACCGGCCTGGAGGTGGTGTCACTGGCGCGGGGCCCGCACAGCACCGGCGCGGCCCTGGATCTGCGCATCTGTCGCGAAGCCATGGAGGCGATGGATGTGGGGCACTTGGCCGGGCGGCTGTATCCAACGCTTTCCGGCGGCGAGCAGCAGCGCCTGCAACTGGCGCGGGTACTGGCGCAAATCTGGCGGGCGGAGGATGCCGGGGGCCAGTACCGCCTGCTGTTGCTGGACGAGCCGGCGACCAGCCTGGATATAGGCCACCAGCATCAGCTGATGCGCGCCGTGCGGGAATTTGCCGCAACCGGGGTGGGGGTCCTGATGACCGTGCACGATATCACCCTCGCCGCCAGCTACAGCGACCGGCTGGCGCTGATAAAAAATGGCCACTGCGTCGCCCAGGGTGAACCGGAAACCGTATTGACGGATACCGTGGTGAGCGATGTGTTCGATACACAGGTACTGATTATCCCTCACCCGGAATCGGGCAAGCCGGTTGTTCTCGGAGGATAGTGCGCGATGCAATTGATTTTGGGCGGTGCCAGGAGCGGTAAAAGCCGGTATGCGCAGGAGCGCGTTGAAGCTCTGGGGGAAGAGGGCGATAAAAAACTGATTTTTCTCGCCACTGCGGAAGCCCGAGATGGCGAGATGCAGAAGCGTATAGTCAAACACCGAGACGACCGCGGTCAGCGCTGGCAAACCTGTGAAGAGCCCCTCCATCTCGCGCGGGCATTGGCGCGGATCAGCGCGCCGGATACTTGGGTGTTGGTGGATTGCCTGACTCTGTGGATCAGCAATTGCCTGCACGCCGGCTGCTGGGAAAAGGAGCGCGGGCAATTGCTGGCGGAAGTGGACCGGCGCCTGGCAACCGGCACTGCTCCTAACTGGCTGTTCGTGAGCAACGAGGTCGGCTCGGGCGTCGTGCCGCTGGGGCAGCTGTCCCGGGAATTCGTGGATGCCAGCGGCTGGCTGCACCAGGCGTTGGCCGAACGCTGTGATCAGGTGACACTGGTGGTAGCTGGCCTGCCACTGCAACTGAAGGGTTGAGGTTTAATTATGGATCTGGACTGGCTGACGGTACCCGCCCGGGTACCGGACGAAACATTTATCCAGGCGGCACTCGCGCGCCAGCAAAATCTGACCAAACCGCCGGGCTCCCTGGGGCAGCTCGAAAGTCTGGCGGTGCGTTTTGCCGGGTTGCAACAAACCGCCGAGCCGCAGCTCGAGCGCATTGCCATTCGCGTTTTTGCCGCCGATCACGGTGTGGCCGCACAGGGTGTGTCGGCATTTCCCCAGTCGGTAACCGCGCAAATGGTGGCGAATTTCTGTCGCGGCGGTGCGGCGATTTGTGTGCTGGCAAGGAAACTGGAGGCGGATTTCAAGGTGGTCAACCTCGGTTGTACCGGCGAGACACCCGAGCATCCCGACCTGATCGACGCGCGCATCGCGCCTGCATCCGGCGATTTTACCCGGGGGCCTGCCATGAGCAGAGAGCAGCTGGCAATGGCACTCAATGCCGGCCGCGATCAGGTCGCCGGGGCGGATGTGTTCCTCGGTGGTGAAATGGGAATCGGCAACACCACCGCCGCCGCCGCAATATTGGCCGCGCTGTATCAGCTGCCTGTGGCAGCCATCACCGGCCGCGGCACCGGCATTGATGACCGGGTCCTGGAACACAAAGTCGCGGTGATCGAAAAAGCGCTGGTCCTGCACAACCTCAAACGCCAGAGCCCGTTGCAACTGCTGCAGACCCTGGGCGGTTTTGAAATTGCCGCCCTGGTGGGCGCCTATATCAGCTGCGCCCAGCGAGGCGTACCTGTACTGGTGGACGGATTTATCACCACCGCCGCTGCCGCCGTTGCCCTGGCAATCAATCCCGGCATAGAGCCCTGGTTGGTGTACTCCCATTTATCCAATGAATCCGGGCACAAGCTGGCGCTGGACAAATTGCGGGCAGAACCGCTGCTATCCCTGGATATGCGCCTTGGCGAGGGCAGCGGTGCGGCCATGGCGGCGGGTGTGATTCGCCAGGCCCTGGCGCTGCACAACCAAATGGCCACTTTTGCCGAGGCCGGAGTGGCCGGTGCAGATTGATCTGTTGCGGCACGGAGCCTGCGAGGGTGGGCATATCTTTCGCGGGGATACCGATGTGCCTTTGACGGGAGAGGGGTGGCGGCAGATGCGCGAAGGCCTGGCACAGCTCGCCGGACCCTGGGCGCACATTGTCAGCTCGCCGCTGCAGCGGTGCCGCACCTTCGCCGAGCAGCAGGCGAAAAAATTGAATCTGCCCCTGAGTATAGAACCGGGTGTCAGGGAATTCGGTTTCGGCCTGTGGGAAGGGCAGAGCATCGAGAAAATCTGGCGGGAGCAGGAAAGCCTCTGCCTGGCCTGGTCGCGGGAGCCGGACAAATTCGGCCCACCCGGCGGTGAGCCCTACGGGGATTTTCGCCAGCGGGTATTGGCAGCGGTGGAGGAGATAGCGCGCGCGGGGGCTGGTGACAGGACACTGCTGGTCACCCATGGCGGTGTGATCAGGCTGCTGCTCTCGGTGGCGCGCGGGATGCCGCCGTCGGACATGATGCAGTTGACGGTCGGGTACGGTTTTGCCGCTTCGCTTAATTTCGATAGTCGCAATCTGAATATTCTCTATCCGCAGGAATCCGCCTATGTATATCAGGGGTAAGCTGCGTGCCGGGGACAAACCCTATGTGAGGGATCAACTGCGCCGGGGTACCGAGGCATTTTTTTATGCACTGATGTTTCTCACCCGCCTGCCGGTGGAGAGGTTTGTGCGGAGTGCAGATACCGAAGTCGCCGCCAGGGCAGTGTATTTCTATCCATTGGTGGGAGCGCTGATGGGAAGCCTGCTGCTGCTCTCCGCTATTATCCTTGCACCCCTGGGCACCTGGCTGGCGGCGGCGCTGGTGGTGACCCTGTGGGTTCTCCTCACTGGCGCCCTGCATCTCGATGGCCTGGCGGATTGCATGGACGGCTACTACGCCGGCCACAAGATGGCCGACAAATCGGCAAGGCGCGAACGCATTCTGCAGGTAATGCGTGATCCCGCCTGTGGCGCCGTAGCGCTGGTAGCACTGTTGTTGGTGCTGCTGCTCAAGGTGGTGGCGGTGGCCAGCCTGTGGGAGCAGGATGGGGGGCAAGAGGGCTCGCTGCTGGCGGTATTGCTGGCTCCGCTGCTCGCGCGCACGGTGGTACTGCCCTTTATGGCCCTGGCCGACTATGCCCGCAGCGAGGGTGTGGTGGCACCTGCGCAAACGGCTGGTGTGCAGACACTCTGGCTGGTGGCCCTGGTCACCTGTGCCCTGGTCAGTTTACTGCTCGGCCCCCTGGTCGCCGGCGTGTTATTTTCGGCGCTTGCGCTGCTGGTGCTCTACTGGTGGCGCTTCTGGCATGAACAGATCGGCGGCTACACCGGGGATTGCCTGGGTGCGCTGGTGGAACTGAGTGAGTTGCTGGTCCTGATTCTCCTGGTGGCGCTGTGGTAATCGCCGCCGCACTGCTGCTCGGGATGCTGCTCGACAGGTTGCTGGGTGAGCCCCGGCAATTTCACCCGCTGGTGGGGTTCGGGCGGCTGGCCAGCGGGCTCGAGCGCAAACTCAATTGCACCGATGCCAAATACCCAAAGGTGTACGGAATACTGGCCGTGGCGCTGCTGCTGGTGCCGGTGTGGTTGGTCGGCAGCCTGCTCTGGGAGCGGGCGCAGCAGGCGCAGGGGCCCTGGGCACTGATTCTCGGAGCTGGCTCCGTGTATTTTGCGGTTGGCTGGAAGGCTTTGAATGAGCACATAGCACCAGTTGCCCGGACATTGGAGCGGGAAGACCTGGCCGGTGCGCGCACAGCGGTGGGACGTATTGTCAGCCGCGACTGCGATAACCTGGACGAAGAGCAAACGGCGCGCGCGGCTATAGAATCCCTGCTGGAAAATACCTCCGATGCGGTAGTAGCCCCGCTCTTCTGGTTTGCCGTTGCCGGCCTGCCCGGAGTGCTGGTTTACCGTTTGAGCAATACCCTGGATGCCATGTGGGGTTATCGCAACCGGCGCTATCGCGCCTTCGGCTGGGCCGCCGCGCGCCTCGACGACCTGCTTAATTTTATTCCCGCACGTATCACTGCCGCCGCCTTCACCCTGTTTGGAAACAGGCCGGAGGCGCTTCAGCAGTGGCGCAGCTGTGCGGGCCACTGGGCCAGCCCCAATGCCGGCCCGGTTATCGCCGCCGGCGCCGGGGCTCTCGAACTTCGTCTCGGCGGCGGTGCCAGTTATCACGGTCAGTGGCAGGAAAAACCGGCTACTGCCGGGCGAGTGGCAACGGCGGCGGACATTCCCCGCGCGCAGGCTCTGGCTGCCCGTGCAGTTGCCGCAACACTGGTGTTGCTGATGCTTCTTGGTTTCTCTTTGGGAGTCGCAATTGAGTAAGACATTTCACGGCGGTGATCTCGCCCATGCCACGGAATTGTTCGGCGAACCGGATGGCGGCTGGCAGGACCTGTCCACCGGTGTCAGCCCCTGGAGCTACCCGCTGGGAGAGGCTCCCGAATACGTCTGGCGCTCGCTGCCCGCGGATCAGTCTCCGCTGATGGATACAGCCAGTGAATATTACGGTGCGGGGCGAGAACACCTGTTGCCGGTACCGGGCAGCCAATATGCGATATCGCGATTCCCGGGCCTGGTAGATGGCGCAGCGGTGGCAGTGCCTGCGCCTGGGTATGCGGAGCACGCCCGCTGCTGGAAAAACGCAGGGCACCAGCTTTTGTACTACCGCTCCCGTGAGGAGTTGTCCGAGCTGATTCTCGCCGGGCGCGTGCGTCACGCGGTTGTTATCAATCCGAACAACCCCACCGGTGAACGCATCTCTCCGCAAGCGCTGCTCGA
This sequence comes from Microbulbifer rhizosphaerae, assembly GCF_014191725.1. Classification (GTDB taxonomy): domain Bacteria; phylum Pseudomonadota; class Gammaproteobacteria; order Pseudomonadales; family Cellvibrionaceae; genus Microbulbifer; species Microbulbifer rhizosphaerae. The sequence continues at coordinate 112,561 of NZ_JACHWZ010000005.1, read as the reverse complement.
CCTTTATCGGGAACTCCCGGGCATCATGCTGGTTGATGAAGCCTTTGCCGATGTGAATCCAGAGCTTTCGTTGGCGGGGAGGGTGGCGGAAAACCCCCGACTCTACGTTCTGCGCTCGCTGGGCAAGTTTTTTGGCCTGGCGGGAGTGCGTTTGGGTTTTCTGCTGGGCTCAGGTTTCTGTGTCCAGCAACTGCGGGATGCCATGGACCCCTGGGCAGTGAGCGCCCCCGCGCTCTGGGCTGCTACCCGGGCGCTTGCGGATTCCGCCTGGCACGGGGTGCAGCGACGACGCATCGCAGATACAAGTCAGCGCCTTATGGAATTGCTTGAAGGGCGTCTGCCTGAGGCCGCCGTTGCCACGAATGCCGGATTGTTTATTTCGCTTCGTGGCGAACCGCAAAGCTTGTATGGCTTGTACCACCGCCTGGGGCGAACCGGTGTTTATTCACGCTGGGGCTATAAAATGCCCGGGGATGAACAACAGGCCTGGTTGCGGCTGGGGCTGGCTGACGATGGTGGTCGGCGCCTGGGGCTGGCTCTGGACCATGCTTGCGAAGTCAAGGGTTAGGTGATGAAGAAGGTTTTGCTTTTCATACTCTTTTGTATTCTGCTCCCGGCAGCGACCGGAGCGGCACCTATTGAAGTATCCGACGCGCGGGGCAAGGTAATTCGCCTGCAGGAGCCGGCCAGCCGGATTGTTGCACTGGCACCGCATATCGTGGAAAACGCCTATTCCGCCGGCGCTGGCGATAAACTGGTAGCGGCGGTCAGCTACAGCGACTACCCACCTGAAGCTGCGGAGCTGCCTCAGGTGGGCAGCTACAAGCTGGTCAACTACGAAACCGTGCTCGCGCTCAAGCCCGATCTGGTACTCGCCTGGTCTTCGGGCAACGGCCCGGAAGTGGCGCGCCAGCTCGAGCGGCTGGGGCTCACGGTGTATGTGGACGAGCTGCGCAGCCTCGAAGATATTGTTGGTGAAGTGCGTACCTTCGGGTTACTCGCCGGAACCAGCGAGGTGGCCAACCAGCGAGGGGATCAGTGGCTTGCGCGCCTGCGTGAACTAAAGCAGCAGTATCGGGGCGCCGCTCCGGTGAGTGTTTTCTACCAGGTATGGAACGACCCCTTGCAAACCCTGAACGGTGAGCATCTGGTGAGTGATGTGATTCGCCTGTGCGGAGGTCGCAACGCCTTCGCCGATGCCGTATCCCTGGCGCCCAAGGTCAATATCGAATCTGTCCTCGCCCGCAATCCGGACGCCATCGTTGCCAGTGGCATGGGCGAGCAGCGCCCCGAGTGGCTGGGTGATTGGCTGGAATATCCAGCGCTTACCGCGGTAAGGGAGAAGAACTTGTTTTTTGTGCCTCCGGATATTATTCAGCGGCACACCATGCGCATACTCGATGGTGCCGAAATGCTTTGCGAGCAGTTGCAGCGAGTGCGCCACCGGTAGATGCCTGGCGCTGGACTCCCTCGGCGATGCCTCCACTCTCGCCGATTCCTCGGTGGTGGAAGAACTGATTGAGCACTGCGCCAACCGCTGATCTGCAAATCGGCCGGAGGCGGGCACAATGCCCGCCCCCGGCTCTGCATCCAAATCCCTCCCTGCTGCGTCCAAGCCTCCGATAATCAAAAAAATCAATAAACGGAGATGCGCAAATGAAACGATTCGTGATGGCCGTCGCCCTGCTGGTGGTAGCGCCTGCCTTTGCCGACGCGGACGAAAATTCCGTCGACAGTGAGATCCTGCAGCGCCCCGACCCCTGGGCGGAAGTTATGTTGGTGGGCACTTACCACTTCGCCAATCCAGGCCGGGATATGTTTAATTCAAAGGCGGACGATGTTCTGAGCGAGCGGCGCCAGCGCGAAATCCGGGATCTGGTGGCACGGCTCGCGGAGTGGAAACCGGATCTGGTGCTACTTGAATATTCACGTGATGAGAGCGAACAGGTAAATGCCCGCTACGCGGAGTATCGCGAGGGTATGCACCGGGGCAAGCGCAACGAAGCCTATCAGCTGGGTTTCCGTCTCGCGGATATTCTGGGCCATGAACGCATAGCGGCGGTGGATGTGGAGCACCGTTTCTATTCCGAACAGCAGGCCGCGCTGGATAAGGCCCCCAAGGGGCGCTACCGGGGATTGTCCGAAGAATTACAGCGCTACGGCAAGGCTTTTGTTGCCGCCAGTGATGAGGTTATGGCTTCCCGCAGCATCGGGGATATTCTCGCCTGGTACAACTCCCCCGAGGCCCTCACCGCTAACCAGGACTTCTACCTCAACCACCAGATCCGCCAGTGGCAGGGAGAAAACCAGGGTGGCGCGCACACCATCGCCAACTGGTACAAGCGCAATATCCTGATCTTCCAGAACATTTTGCGGGAAGTGGAGGAGAGTGAGGGACAGGCCAAGCGCATCGTCGTCATCTACGGCCAGGGGCACATCCCGATTCTGTCGCAGCTGGTAGAGGACACACCATTCCTGACCGCCGTCGATCTCGCCCCCTACCTGGCCGACAATACGAGCGAGCTGTAAGTGCCACTCCCTGCTGCGCGAATGCTATTTTCATATGGGCGAGGTCCAAGATGCGCTGCTGTTCGGCCCGTTGCGGAGAGGCTGGGCGGAAGCCCCTATCCGAATTTCCTGAAAAGCAGAACCATTTTTTTGAACCTCACTGCCCGCCGCTGCGACTACCTCTACGGAAACGCTGTTTACCCAAGCAACCGAAGAGGCAATCACCATGGGCCAACTACTGTTCGCCAAACCTAAAACCTACCTGAAGACGTTATCTTTCGCGCTGTTGACCACCACCCTGTTCGCCTGTGGTGGTAACGGCGGCAGCTCCTTACCGGATAGCGACAACGACGTTACTGATCCCCCGCCGGCCAGTGTCGATCTCAGCTTTGTGGTGCAAACCCACGACGGCGCCCGGTTATCCGGTGTGTCAGTTACCCTCGATGATTCGACCATCCAGAGCGATGAAACCGGTTGGGCTCATTTCAACCTGCCCGACCAGGAGTTCTATGTAGTACGCGCCGAAGCGGAGGGCTTTGTCTCCCAGGCAATGAAAGTCAACGGCGAAAATGAGAGCGTCATGCCCATCCGGCTGACACCGGTAAAGCAGACCCTCAGCCTGGACGATATCGAATCGGCCCGGACCCTGAGCGCGGCAGACCTGGGTGCGCGGATTACCTTTCCCGCCGGTGCTTTTGTTACTCCCGATGGCGAACCAGCCACCGGCTCTGCTAGGGTGCAGATCACCCCCTGGGATATCACCAATGGCGAGCTCAATGCCATGCCCGGAAACGGCCAGGCAGTGGACGCCGCGGGTGCGCCAACGGAGCTGATCAGCGCCGGGATGCTGACGCTCTCCGTGCACAACGAGGCCGGTGACTACCTGCAGTTGGCTCCCGGCACCACCGCGGAAATTCAGATGGATTTGCCGCAGGGCAGTATCAACAATGCGGCGCTCACGGTTGGCAGCACTGTGCCCATGTGGCACTTCGACGAAACCCAGGGCATATGGGTAGAGGACGACTCCATCATCGGTACCGTGGTTGCCTCGGCCACTTCCCCGGTCGGCCTGGCGGTGCACGCGGAAGTCAGCCACTTTTCCACCTGGAACTGGGATTTCAAATTCGAAAACGGGGGCAGCATCAATGTGGAGTGTCGGCTGTTCGATAACAGCCCAGTACCCTGCGGTATCAGTGCCGAGGTAACGCTGGATGACGGTTCCGTCTTTACCCGCAACGGGCAATTGCCGGAAGGCGGTTCCACCATTATCAACATGCCCACCAGCGCAACCATCGACTGGCATGCCACTTCCTTTGGCGGTTTTATGGGCGACTTGACCAGCGATATGTCCGCCGACGTGGTCATTGCGCTGGACGCACCCACCAGTGAGAACTTTGTACGCTGCGAGCTGCCCGATGGCACTGGGGTAAATTGCTCGGTCACCCTGACGGATGGCACCCACGATCTGACTCAAACCGTTCCGGCGCAGGGCGCCACCATCTTCACCGGCTGGCCGGCCCTGGATGAGTTCACCGAGTTCAGCTGGGTGGCTGTAACCCCAAACCCGGTGGATTTCGCTGGACAACAGGTGTTGGGGGAGGGCAGCGTCAACTCCGGCATTGCCGAAGACGTGCTGCTCACACTCACCACAACACCGGTTGAAGCCGTGGATGTTCAATGCCTGTCCTCGATGGGGACCACCATTCCGTGCGTCGTGGAACTGGTAGCCTCGCTGCCCAACGGTGAGCAATTTACACAGCCCGAGGTGTCGATCACTGACAGTCTCAGCATCAACGTTCCCTCGGAGGCCACCCTGATTCAATGGTCCGCCACCTCCAACGGTGCCTACAGCCAGAACGGTCAGTTTGTCGAACTGTCCGGCACCCAGGAAACCGGCCTGGTCAGCAGCGTGGCAATAATCCTGGATGAAGAATCCGTGCAGGGCCCCGCGGCGCAGAGCATTCAACTCTACTGCAGCAACAGTCAGGACACCGCGGCCACTACCTGCGATATCGAAATCAACCGGGAAGGCAATGGGGCCGGCTATGGGCCAGTGGACAGCTTTGACGACGTGCCCGTGGGCGATGCGGTCACCCTGGAGTTTCCGGATGGTATGGCCGCTCAAAACGACTGGGTTCAGGTCATGGCCACCGGGGATGATGGTTCTGTCGCCTACAGCTTCTCTGCCTACGGGTCATTGAACGATGGTGAGAGTGTTGAGCTGGAACTGCAGTGTTCGGATGCGAACGGCGGCAGTGCCTGCCCCTAGTCGACATCACTGATTGACCCGCCAAAGCCGGCTCCCAGTAGCCGGCTTTTATTTTCTCAAGGTCTGATCCCAACAGCATTGAATCGGAGCCGGTGGCGGCCAGGACCTTCGCAGCAAGCCCCGGAGTTTTTCCCGAATCCCGGGGAGGTAGCCTTGAATTCGCATAGATGCATGCAACCTGGAGAGAACCGGGAAGGGTCGACTTATCGACACCCCGCAACCACCTGCACCAACCCCCAACCAAAACGCTCGTCACGCCCCTCGGGGCCCAAATCTTTCACCGTCCCGGTCAGGTCCACACCCCGGTGATCCGCCAACAGCAGCGCGGCGGTCACAAAAGGCGCGGCGAAGGATGTCCCGGTGTGGTAGCGGCCCACAGCCTCGCCGTCGGCCGCCCAGATATCCACACCCGGCGCCGCCAAGTCGATGTAATCGCCCAGGTTGGCGTCCGGGTACAGTCGCTCCAAGGCATCCACGGCAGTGACCGCGATCACTCCCGGCTGCGCCGCGGGAAACACCGGTGGTGCCTCCGGCCCGCGATTGCCGGCCGCCGCCACCAGCCGGATGTCGCGCTCGAGCAGTCGCTCCAGTGCCAGTTCAAACACCCGATTGTGCTCCCCGCCCAGACTCAGGTTTATGGCCTGCACGTCCTGCCCGGCCAGCCAGTCCAGGGCGGCCAGCAGGGTATCCGTAGTGGTGTCGGTGGTCTCGCCCCGCTGGCGGAAGACTTCCGCCGCGAATAGCTGGCTGCCCGGCAGCAGGCCCGGCGCTGGCGAGCCGGGCTCGCCGATCAACAGACTGGCCACCGCCGTCCCGTGTACCGGAGAAGCCGCTTCGCCGCGCACAAAGTTGCGTCGCACCAGCGCCGCATCGGCCAGCGCCGGATGCTTGTCCGCCACCGGGGTATCCAACATGCCGATACGGAAGTCGCGATGGCAAGAGCCGATGGGATCGGGCCAGGCAATCAACCGATGGGCGTATCGCCGCCGGGCATTGAGCGTCTGATAGCGCTGATTGGTGTCCAGGTCCAGGTCCGGCAACTCCGTGCGCAGCCGGGCCATCAGGGTGGGCGGACTGACGCCCGGGGGCAGGCGGAAGACGCTGAGTACCAAACCCAGATTGCCAAGGCGCTGCCGGGACTTCACTCGCAGCTGATAAGCCTGAAGCTGGCGGGCCGCCGATTGCGCTTCGGCCATATCGGCACTCACCAGTAATATTTCACCCGGTTCGTAATTCTGTGCATCCCGGTCGGGTGCCGGGTCGGCGGCTGCGATTTGCCGCGGTGGCGGTACCGGTGGGGGCGGCGGGGCCGAACGCCCCAGCAGGCTGCCGCCCCGTTGAATCTGCGGGCGACTCGGCGCGGGTGCGGCGGATTCCGGTTCGACCTCTTCCGGCGTTTTCGTTTCGGCGACGTCCGCTGCGCTCGACTCGGGTTTGGGTTCGGGCTCGTGTTGGGGTTCGCGTTCGGGCTCAGGTTCGGGCTTGGGTTGGGGTTCGCGCTGGGGCTCGGGCTTCTGATCGGCAACCGCTTCAGGCCGCGGTTCCGCCTCGCCCGGTTGAGCCGGAGTGGAATCCTGATTCTCTTCTCGTTCGCGCGTCGGCCGGCGCGGCTGTTCAGTTCCGGCATCCGCTGGTTCGGTCCCGGTTTCCCGCGAGTTCACCGCCTGCTCCGCCGTTTCACGCTCCGCAAGCTCCACATCCCGGCGCACTTCAGTGGCCGGATCGTCCTCCGTCGTCTGCGCCATCGGGAGACCCGACCAAATCGACAACAGCGAGATCGACAGGAGTAAAATGCACCGCCTGTCAGCCCCCGGCATCACGGCGCAATAACCTCATCCACAAACTCAAACGCCTGCAGGGTTTCCACCGCCGCCTCGGTCGAAACGCCTTCCGGCAATCCCAACCGAAAGACGCCCAGGGCGCTGGGCCCGGCGACGATGCTGCCGTTCACACTCAGCACGGCCGCCTGGATATCCGCCGCGGTCGTCTCGGGAGCGAAGGCGATTTGCAGCCGCGGTCCCGCCGGTATGCCCTCTCCCGATGCCGGGCTTATATCGACCGCTGTATCTCCCTTCCAGAGCGTCGGTCCCAGCAGCAGTGCCGCCTGGACCGCCACCATGAGGCAGGCCGCAATCGCCACGGGTTTCCAGAAATTTTTACGGGGCGGCATTTCCGGGGCTTCATCCGGCTCCTCCCGCATCGCTTTCTGTAAACGGGCCAGGCCGAGTTCTCCCGGCGGCGTCACCGGTTCATTCTGAACCGTCTGCCGAAGCGCCTTCAAAAATTCAGCTTCCCGGGCCAGGGCCGGGTCCTCGGCCATTTTTTTCTCGAGCGCCTGGCGTTCCGCTTCCGGCAATCTGCCGTTGGCCCACAGATTCAATTGCTCATCAATTTTGTTCATGACGACCTCATGGCTCTGGCCAGTTGTTTCTTCAACAGGTTTTTGGCGTGATACACCCGGGATTTCACCGTGCCTTCGGGAATTTGCAGAATACTGGCAATTTCCGCGTAATCCAGCTCTTCAAAAAACACCAGATGCAGGATTTCCCGGTGGGGTGGCGACAGGGTTTGCATACAGGCGCGCAATACCTGGCCGTCCTTCACCGCAGCCAGTGCCTGTTCCAGATCCGCGGCCGGCGTATCGTCGGTCAGGTTATCGTCCAGGTCGGTAAATTCGCGCGCGCCCTGCTTGCGCCAGTGGGTCATCACTTTGTTGTGCGCAATTCCGAGCATCCAGGTGGTGACTTTGGCGCGCCCGGCAAATCGTGCCGCCGAGCGCCAGACCTCGAGCATCACTTCATTCAATAGGTCGGCGGCGACGAATGAATCGTTCAACTTGGACAACAGGTAACGGTAGACACGCGTTTCGTGCCGGCGATAAAACGCGGTCATCGCCTCCGTATCGCCGACCGCCATGGTGCGTAATAACTGTTCGTCGCTATCCTGTACTGAATATTCCATAGATTGGCCCGGCTTACTCCTCGGTGCGAATCGACTGAATCGGACTGGCGGCCACAATGGCTCCCTCGGCATTCACCGCGCTCACTCGCCAGTAATAAATTCGCCCGGGCAGCAACCGGTGTAACACGGTGGGAGATAACCGGGTGCGGTCCGTATTGCCCTGCAGCAGAACGCCCGTAGCGGGTGCCGCGGTCATTTCCGCCGGGACGGTGCCGGGTTCCGACGAGGTGACCGACGTCGCTGCCGACGGGGGCTGGTCGTACAGTTCCAATTGATAGGCCCGTGTACCGGCGGCCGGCCGCCAACGAAATTCCGTCGCGGCGTCGAGGGCAGTTCCCGCCTGCGGACTGGTCACGGGCAACACCGGCACGAACACCGGCGCCGCCGGCTTGCCACTCACCTGGTAGCGCAATTCGATACTGTCACTCTCGAGTGAAGGCTGCAGCAGGCGTAAGCGCAGCAAATACAGCCCGGCTTCGTCGGTCGGTAACACCGGGCTTTGCAGGGAAGCCTCCTGGCCGCCCCCCAGATACTGGCGCACCGTATCCAGCCGGCGGAATACCGGTTGGCCGCGGGTGGTCGCCGGGGTCGCCACCTCCCACACCGCCTCCAGCAAACCGGCGCGGTCGTAACGGATGGCGGCCAACGCCCGCAGTCGTTCGCTACGCCCCACCGATGCCACGGCGGCACCGTCATCGAATCGCAACGCCACCCGCCGGACGATCAGACCACTGGCGGTGACCGCCTGCCCTTCAGGCAGGGAGCGCGCCGCATTGGGCAATGAAGCGGACAGCCGAATGGTTTGCACACCGGTGACCGACATACCGTTGATGCTGAACTGGCGGACGTATAACAGCTGGCGGGCGCCCAGAGCGGCTGCGCGCTGGCTCACCTCCGCGGGAACCGTCACGGTTTCATTGAGGGTGAAACTCACTAACCGGCCATCTGCCGACCCGGCCAGCCGCCCCACCAGGGGGCGCTGCACAGCGCCCAGGCGTTCTCCCGAAGCCGTCTCGTCGAGGGTAAAAAAGCCCACATCAGAGGCAATGTCGCCGGCGAAATAAGTCCTGCCCCGCCAGACAATGGGCTGGGTGGATTCCACCCCCACCGTGACCGGACGGGGCGCCGGGCAGGGCTGCATGGAAGAGCAGAGTTCCAACTCCTGGGCGGATGCGGGGACGGCGAACCCGACCGCAAGAATGAAGACAATGGCAAGACGACAGACGCTCATGGTCGCACCCCCGGATACGCCACCGGCAGACTGGAGCGCAGTTCAATAAATGCCTGATATCCATCGACCGGTGAATCAATCGGTGAACCGACCGGCGAATCGACCGCAAACAAGCGATCCCGGTAGTCGTTGCGGGTGAGGGATACAATCAGCTCCAGGCCCGAACTCAGGGGGGCCGGCTGCCGAATCCGCCAGTTCAGCTGGGCACTGATATAGGTGGTTTCGTCCCATTGGGCGAAGAAAGGGTCGTCTCTCGCACTGGTCTGATTCAGACCCATATTGAGACCGCCCGTTAACCGTTCGGGGATAAATTCCGCCTTCGCATCCACAGAGTAAATATGCCGATCGGTACTGACGCCCTGATCGGGATAGGTGGTGTGCTGCAGTTCCCAGCCGACAAAGAGGCTGTACCGGCCACTCGGGTACCAGCCCGCATCCAGCCGGGTCGCCTGGGTGCGGGTCTCCGGTTGCCAGCCGGTGGCATCCTCCAGGCTGTCGTAGTGGTACCCCGCCGACCACTGCAGCTGCTCCCGGGTAAAGGCCGCCGTCAGCGCGTAGCGCCTGGTCTCCAGATCGTTCGCCAGATAGCCCTGCGGCGTGTATCGGTCCCGCAACCTGGCGCCCTCCGCCGACAGGGTGTAACTCGGCTGCCCCAAAGCCGCAAGCGGCGACCACTCGGGGAGATCGTAATCCATATAGCGGGTGCTGAGATGCCATTGCCGGGTTCTGGATATGGCGTAGTCGGCGTCCTCGGAGAGGTTGTTGTCCTCTACGGCGTAGCCACCATCCCAGGTCCATTTATCCCTGGTGATATCGAAGAAAACCCGCTCCATCTGTTTGTCGGCGGGCGCGTACCGGTTGGCCAGGCTTCTGTACCAGGTGCCCAGTTTTTTTGATTCCAGGCCGAGGCGCCAGTCGAGTTCACCTCCCGGCGTGGGGTTCAATACCAGCAGCGCGGACCAGGCGTTGTCCCGCTCGGATTCAAAGCCGCTGTCGATACCGTCAAAGTCATACTCACTGCCGGCTTTCTCCAACCGCACACGCAGCTGCCGCTGGAAGAACTGGCCATCCACTATCAGGTTCCAGGCATCGCCCTCGTGCACCACCGAATCGCTGTCTGGGCCGTCCTGCGGGTAGAGACTGCCGTAGTCCGGCTCGCCGACTCGACCGGACAGGCGCCCTCCCGCCACCATAAGTTGCGCGCCGTCCCCGCGCAGGGGCCAGAACTCCAGGCGACCGCCGCTCAGGCGATTGTCGGCATCATCCGTGCCCAGCCCGGCATCGACGCCCACCTGCTGCCGGCTGCCGGCTCGATACAGTGACAGAGTGCCGTCCCACAGGGGCAGCCGGGCACCGGTGGACAGGCCGCGCCGCTCGAAGCCATCCTGGATCAGGCTTGCGGAGCCCAACTGCTGATCACCGAGGGCCAGCCGATAGCGGCCGTACTCACCGCGCAGGTTGAAACGAGCCAGATCCACTTTCCGCCCGGCAATGGCCAGATCCTTATTGTTCACCGCAATCAAGTCCAGGCTACTATCCAACCGCCAGTTGTCGCCGCTCAGGCCGGACTCCAGGTTGCCGCCCCCTTGGAGGTCGCTCCCCCCGCTCCGATCGCGCTCGGTGACACGCTGACTGAACGCCAGATTCAACTGACCATTGGCCTGAAGCTCCCGAAGCGTCGCCGAGTGACGAACCTCAAAGGTCCAGTAGCCCAGCTCCTGAACGCGGCCGCGCTCGCCGTAAAACATCACCCTCAATTCATGGGCACCGGGGGTAAGCGGCCTCACCGGCACGTAAACCAGCTCCGCGCCGCGCCACTGGACCAGTGCCGAAACATCCATGCCATCCAATTCCAAGCTCAGTTGGCCAGGGCCATCCGCTCCCGTATCGTCAGACAGGGAAAGGCGCAGTCTTTCGCGGGGCCGATAAAAATCGTCGACCTCCGGAGCGCTCAGCCGCGCTTCGGGCTGCGCCAGTACCACAGGCACAGACAGTGCCGGCCAACTGCTGATCAGCAGCGGCAACGCCAGTGTTTTCGGTAGTCGAAATGGGGACACAGCCATCCAGCGGTCACTCTGCAAGAACCTCTGTCACCGATGAGTCGCAACCGATTCGGTGTGGGTTCAATGTTTTTATCAAATTTTCTGCAAAGGGGGGGTATGCGCAGTGCAGCTCGCTCCGCTGCTTGTTATCTGTAATTTCCGGCTCTAGGACTGCTTTCCATCTGCCGGTAGCCACCCAAACGGCGTCATTCTACAATAGTTCGAGCTGCAATAAGATAGGGATATAAACAACTATAAAACCTGCGTCAAACCGCTCGTTGACAAGAATTTTTGCCCCGGAATTCAAATGTCAGCCTAAGCATATCTCCGTGCTGAATCCCATTTTCAACAATTGGTTCTGGATAGCTCTTCAAGAAGAAATTCTTGTCAATGCGTTCAACCCTAAAGCCCTGCCGCTGGTAGAAGGTCAACTGGTAACCGAAAGTGCCAGCACCAACTTCCAGGCGCTGCATACCGGATTCCTTTCGCTTTTTCGATAACTACGCGGTCACCCGGCTTCGGGCTTCCCAAGGCGCGCAGGTGCTCGCCCAGCCTGACAGAGCAGTGCTCTTCCGATGCCAACTCCTGCCAAGGCAATTTCGATCAGCGTGCGTTCGACTGAGTGCACCCGTACGACGGAATATCCCTCGACATGCCGTTGAGCTCCCCCAAGTTTCATGCAAAAATGCAGTTGAACTTCATTTTTACATATATAGAGGGGCTAATGATTGTCAGGCAAATCGGTGTGGAACTGCGCAGATTACTGGCGGAATACCCAGTGGTCACGCTACTAGGCCCCCGACAGGCGGGCAAGACCACCCTCGCCAGAGGGCTGCTGGACGACTATGAATACAGCAACCTGGAAAGCCCTGAAACCCGCCAACTGGCCGAGGACGACCCCAAGGCATTTCTGACCAGATTTAAAGGAAAGGTCATTCTCGACGAGATACAGAGGGTGCCGGAGCTGCTCAGCTATATCCAGGTCATTGTCGACGAGAAGCCGGGCAATGGGCAGTTCCTGCTCACCGGTTCGCATCAGGAATTAAGACAGGCCATTACCCAGTCCCTGGCCGGTCGCACCAGTATTCTGAATCTGTATCCGTTTTCAATCGAAGAGCTCGCAAAGGCGAAGATTACCTTCGACAAACCTGAAGAGTACATTTTCAACGGCTTTCTGCCGAGAATTTACGATCAGGGGCAAAGACCAACTCCGGCCTACTCCAACTATTACCAGACCTATGTAGAGCGGGATGTCAGGCAGCTTATCCACCTGAAAGATGTTTCCCATTTCGAAAAATTCATAAAACTGCTGGCCGGCAGAACCGGCCAGTTGATGGACTACAGTTCACTCGCCAATGACGTAGGGGTCAGCGCAAACACCGTCAAGCACTGGCTTTCCATATTGGAAGCCTCTTTTATCGTTTACAAACTGCCACCCTATTTTGAGAATTTCGGCAAGCGCGTAGTGAAGTCTCCAAAGTACTATTTCATGGATACCGGTCTGCTCGCCTTCCTGTTGGGCATCGAAAGACCCGAGCAGGTTACACGAGATCCACTGGTCGGCCAGATGTTTGAAAACCTGGTGGTTATGGAGTGCCTGAAATACAGAACCAACCAGGGTAAGATCCCGAACTTGTACTTCTTTCGGGACAGCACCGGCAATGAAGTAGATCTTATTTGCCAACAGGGCAGAGAGCTTGTTGCGATCGAAATAAAGTCCAGCACCACCTATCGCGCCGAACTACTCAAAGGCTTGAAACGCATCAATGCTATTGCGCCCAGGGTTTCAGCCTCCCACCTCATTTATGCAGGGGAAAGATTCGAATTCAGCAGCGGCATTAATGCGCTGAATTATCGGGAAATAAGCACAATATTTTAATGCTCTTCCTCTCCGTTCATTCCCAACTCTTTTAATTTCCTGGTCAGGGTATTTCGGCCCCAGCCCAGTAGCTCCGCCGCATCCCTTTTCCGCTCCGCGGTGTGCTTGAGGGCGATTTCGATCAGCGCCTTTTCGAATGCGGGCACTGCCTCGCTGAGAATTTCCCGGCGGCCGGTGGCTAGCCCGACTTCACTAAAAAGTCACCGTCGCGGTAATCGTATCCTGGTAGGTGCCCTCCGGCTTGGGTCCCTGAGCCGGCACACGGCCGAATACCGGGATGGACTGGGGATCGCCGCTGCCGGTGCCGTCAACGGTGGTGCCCGCGGTGTCGCCCCAGACCTGGGTGCGGGCGGCATCGCTGTAGAGCTGGTAGTCGATGGTGTCGGTTCCCAATTGCATTTTGCGGTCGTTGACGTCGCCGGTGGTGGTGCCACCGTCCAGCGCAATAGTGTAAGCGCCGTTCAAAGTGCAGGTGACCGAGAGATTGCTGCTCGCGTCCTGCACGCCGACGCTGTTTACGGTACCAAAATTCAACGGATTGGCGGAAATGGTGCAGTCCGGCTGGATATCCAGCTGCGCAGTGATGGTGTCGGGCAGAATGAAGATATTGGTGATGGCGCTGCAGAGTTGCATGGGGGTTCCCTCGCGGACTTCGATACCGCTCAGCACCGACTGGTAGAGCCCCACTGACTTTCCCGTCTGCCCGGAAAATACCCGGCCGAACACCGTGGCCACTCGGGTACCGCCGACCAAGGGGAAAAGCAGTATGCGCTCCTGCCCACCGGCCACATTGCCCCACACCAGGGTGCGCCCGGCATTGCGGTAGAGCTGATATTGCACGTCGAAACCGCCGTTGACCATACGACGGTCGGCGAAGGAGACGCCGCCACTGCCCACCGGCAGGCTGATACAGACCCGGCGCTCCCCCGGCGGATCCATCGCGGGGCAGGTCACGGTGATATCGGCGCTCACATCAATCTGCGGCGTGGGCAGGCCGGTAATGCTGCCGAAATCCACCGTCGGTTCCACGGTGTAAGTGCAGGTCTGCCCCCACGCCGTTCCGGCGCAGGAAAAAAGCAGAAAAAATAACAGCCACTGCGCCTTCACCGCTCCCCTCCGCAGATCGTGGGCCGCACGCGCATTCTCAACAGCGGCGCTTCCGTCGCCCCTTCCGGTTGGAGATGATAACTGCACAGGCCGCCATCCCGCTCCACCTCTATTTGCGCACCGTCACCCAGATCCTCGATATAGACTTCACCGCCGAAACCCACCGGCAACATTCGGCTGCCGCCGTTGCGATAAAGGGTCGCGCGGCTGCCGGCGGGCAGCGGTGTTCCGGACGGGTCGAGCAGGGTGACGATGGCCGGCCGCAGCTCCTCCACCGGAAAACGCACCAGCTGCCCGGCGTGATCCGCGGGCACGGCGAACTGCTCCAGTTCCGCCACGTAAAACTTGGGGCCCAGCCCATCCGGGTCTATGCCGATGCGGTTGCGCTGCCAGCCCCGCAGTTCCGGAATCAGCAGGTAGCCCTGGTCGTCGGTGCGCCCGTAGACGCGGTTTTCGCTGAGCACAGGCATATCCTCGACACCGGTGTACACCAGGGCAAAGGCGTCGTGAATGCGGCGGCTGAACTTCAGCTGGCCGTCCATCAACACGGCGCTGCCGCTGGCTTCGAAAAAGTGCCCGTGCCCGCCGTCGTCCCTGTCGATACCCGCGCGGGCCGATCCGTAGCGGCCGCGCACTTCCACCATCGCCTGGGCGTAGTCGCCGTCGGTATCGCCGCCCTGCAGCGACCAGCCCCAGCCGCCGTGATAGGGCGCGGTGCGGCGCAGCAGTGCCCTGGGCTCGATGTCGTCATCCCCCCGCTGGGCGCTGATCGCGGCATAGAGCAGGTTGTCCAGCGGGATGCTGAAGGTCAGGCTGCCGCCGGAACCGCTGTCGTCGTCCTGGAAAACCGTTGCGGAAACCGACAGGCGCGAGCCGAAGTTCTGCGTCCAGCTCACACTGTGGGTACTGGAAAATTCCCGCGGCAGCAGGCGATCGCGGTGATCGCGCCAGCGAACGTGGCTATAGGCCAGGCTGCCGCGGCCGGTCTGCAGCCAGACGGTGGCGCGATCCCGGGCATTGAGCCAGCGCTCCGTCAGGGTCCTGTCCGTGTCCAGGTCCGCCAGGTCGCGGTAGCCGCGGCTGCGCCGCAGGCTGTGCAGGTCAAAACCATAGGTGGGGCCGTTCCACTGATAGCCGAGGCTGTACTGGCGGCCGGAGCGGTCGCGCTGGCCGGGTGCGCCGCCATTGCTATAGGCGATAGAGGCGGAGAGCAGGCCCCAGCGGTTATCCGGCGACCAGACACCGCCGATCCCCGCCAACCCCAGGCCCTCCGCGCCGGAGGCGTGCGCCTCGAAGGTAAAGGTGTCGGTGATCCCCTGCAGCCAACTGGCGCTGGCCACCGGTTTTTCCCCGTAGTCGTCCCAGCCACCCTCGAAACCCGTGCGCAGCACGCCCGCCTCGAAACTGAAATCGCTGAGGCCAGGCGCCAGGCGGCGGTGGTCCACGTACAGCGGCGCGCTGGCGGTGGTGGTGCGCCCCAGCGCGTCGGTCACCACCAGGGTGGCCACACCGGCGCCGCCAATCCTGGGCAGGGTGTCCAGTACAAAAGGACCCGGGTCCACTTCGTCGCCGTACTGCAGGATATTGTTTGCGTAGAGTTCCACCGTGGAGGGCAGGGCGGCGCTGCCGCCGAAGCGCGGCACCGGCAGGGTGATCAGGTCCGGGCGCACACCGAAATTGCGCCGCCACTGGAATCCGGCCATGCGCACCGGGCGGTTCCAGCTGTGGCCGCCGCTGATCAGGTCGCCGGCGGTCCAGGTCCACAGGTTCCGCGGGTCGCTGTAGGTCCAGAAGCTGTCCAGGCGGCGGTAGCCTACATCCTCGTCGCCGCCGCGGCTGACGCCGGAGATCTGCACACTGCCGTAGCGGCCAAACCAGTCGAGGGAAGTGCCCAGGGAGTAACTTTCACGGTCTGCCCATTCGCGCGCGTAAAAATCGTAATTGAACAGCAGGCCGTGATCGCGGCGCACTTCCACCGACGGCGGTGGCCGGTAACCCAGGTGCTGCTCGCGACGCAGGCCCGGGGGCACGTGAAGCGCCAGGGACTGGGTGGGAATATCGTAGTGGTGGGAGAGGCCGGGGAGGCTGTCCAGTGGCACTCAGTGCTCCGCGCTACCCCGCGGAATCCGCAGGCCGATTTCGCGCAAATCCGCGGAGGAAATCCAGAGCCGGCCCTCCCGCAACAGCACCGGCGCGATCAGTCCGGTGGATTCATCGTCCAGAAAAATCTCCAGGTAGAGTTCCTGTTCGCGCCGCACCTCGCGCAGATAAAATTTGGCGCCGCTGGTGGCGAGCGGCTGGCTGTCGGGAATGGGGACCGCGGCCCGGGCGGGCGCCGGTGCCCAGGCGAGCAGGAAACCGAGCAGGTAGTAGCCGCTGGCTTTACTGCCGCAGCGGAATGGTTGCGGGCTGGCCATTGAGCACCGTTTGCAGTCGCACTTCCCCGGGAGCGAGGGCACCGATCTCTTCCGGCAGCGCCCATACCCTGCGGCTGCCGGGCAGCACGTAGCCGAAAAGCCCGCCGCTCAGCTGAATCGCGTCACCGGAATCGCCCACCAGCCGGCTGGCCCCCAACTGCGCGGCCCGCCCGCCGGCGTTGAAGCAACTCAGCTTATCCACCTGCAGCGAACAGGAGAGGTTAGGTTCCGCCGCATCCGCGGCGCGCACAAACAGCGGCAACAGGTAACGCATGCGCACTCTGACCTTCGCCTCCCCGCCAGTGATTCCCTCCGGCAATTCATCCACCACCAGGCGATAGCTGTCATCGCTGTCCCGGGCCTCCGGCCCCAGGCGAACCAGGCGAACCAACTGCTTGCCGCCGGGGGGCAATTCTACGATCGGCGGACTGGCCACCACCGCATCGCTGGCTACCAGCTTGTCCTCGCCCCCCTCCTGGCTCCAGGCAAACACCCGCACCTGTGCCGCCAGGGGGCTGTCGCCGGTGTTGGACAGCCGCAGCCGGGAGGCGCTGTCTCCGGGCACTATCTGCAGCAGTATCGGCCCCGCCTGCAGCTGGCCCTTGGCGCAGAGTGGAGCGCTGAACAGCGCCAGGGCAAACAAAAACACGCAATGTATTAGCTTCATATCAGAAAGTGACTGTTGCAGTAATCGTGGAACTGTAGGTGCCCGTCGGCTTGGGGTTCTGCCCGGGATCGGTCCGGCCGAAGACGTCAAACTCATCGTTGCCGCCGGTACTGGTGAAAGTGATGGTAAAGGTACCGCCGGAGCCGTCGCCGTCGCCGTCGCCGTCGCCGAGAATCTCGGTGTGGGCGGCATCCCGGTAGAGGTTGTAGTCAATGGTATTGGTACCATTGTCCATCTGTCGGGTGGCAAAGGTGCTGGTACCGCCGGTGCCTGCATCAAAGGACACCTCCACTGGTGATATCCCGGTGCAGGTCACCGAGCCGGTAGTGGAAGAGGAGATGGGTGGGGTCAGGTCGTTGACCGTACCGAAACTGAGGTCATTGACGGAAATTGTGCAGTCGTTCTCGACAGTAATCGAAACATCAAAAAGTAGTACTGGAGGTTTGCGCCAGCAGCGGCGTGGGGAAGAGCAAAAAGAGAGATAGGGCCAGTGCCAATCCTTTGCACGTGGTCACTTCGACTCCTTATGGAGTTAGTCGTCGGTAAATTATTTACTTTCGCGTGAATCTAGTCCAATTTCGAAGCCGCCGGAGGAAGATCCACGAAAATGGCGCTATGAATCACCCCTTGCCAGTGCCGACTGTCAGTATCGGACGCGAGACATGCGCAATGATTAACCACTCTCCTCCTCCCCGTTCATTCCCAGCTCCTTCAGCTTTCGCGTCAGGGTATTTCGGCCCCAGCCCAGCAGCTCCGCCGCATCCCTTTTTCGCCCCGCGGTGTGCTTGAGGGCAATTTCGATCAGCGCCTTTTCGAATGCCGGCACCGCCTCGCTGAGAATTTCCCGGCGACCGGTGGCCAGGGCGCGGTCGGCCCAGAGGCGCAGGGCTTTTTGCCAGTCCTGCGATGTCTCGCCGGCGGCTGTCTGCTGGTGCAGTTCCTGGGGCAGGTCCTCGACGTGCACTTCGCGGCCGGAGGCCATCACGGTGATCCAGCGGCAGGTGTTTTCCAACTGGCGCACGTTGCCGGGCCAGTCCAGGCCGGCGAGGTATTCCTCGGTCTCGCGGGTGAGGATTTTCGGCTCCACCCCCAGGTCCTTGGCGGCGCTGTTGAAGAAGAAGCGCACCAGGCGCGGGATATCCTCGCGGCGGTCGGCCAGGCGCGGGATATGGATGCGGATGACGTTGAGGCGGTGGAACAGGTCCTCGCGGAATTTGTGTTCTTCCACCAGCCTTTCCAGGTCCTGGTGCGTCGCGGCGATAATGCGCACGTCCACTTTCACCGGGGTGTGGCCACCGACGCGATAGAATTCGCCGTCCGCCAGTACCCGCAGAAGACGGGTCTGGGTCTCCGCGGGCATATCGCCAATCTCGTCCAGGAACAGGGTGCCGCCGTCCGCCTGTTCGAAGCGCCCGGTGCGCTGGGCGCTGGCGCCGGTGAAAGCGCCCTTTTCGTGGCCGAACAGTTCGGATTCCATCAGGTCCCGGGGAATCGCGGCCATATTCAGGGCGATAAACGGGCGGCTTTTGCGCGGGCTGTGGTTGTGCAGCGCCTGGGCCACCAGTTCCTTGCCGGTGCCGGATTCGCCGTTGATCAGCACGGTGATATTGGAGTGGGACAGGCGGCCGATCGCGCGGAACACCTCCTGCATGGCCGGCGCCTCGCCGATAATTTCCTTGCTGCCGTTGCCGCTCTCCAGCGCCACCTGTCCGGCACCCTGCTGCTCGCTGGCGTGGGCCAGGGCGCGGCGGGTGACCGCCACCGCTTCGTCCACGTCGAAGGGTTTGGGCAGGTACTCGAAGGCGCCGCCCTGGTAGGCGGCCACGGCGCTGTCCAGGTCCGAGTGGGCGGTCATGATGATAATCGGCAGCGCGGGCCGCTCCGCCTGGAAGCGCTGCAATAGTTTGAAACCGTCGGCGCCGGGCATGCGGATATCGCTGATCACCACATCCGGCGAGTCGCTGTAGAAATCGTCCAGGGCGCGGTCGCCGTTTTCAAAGCACTTGGTCTCGATACCGGCCCGGGTCAGGGCGCGCTCCAGCACCCAGCGGATCGATCGGTCGTCATCAATAATCCAAACGCGATTGCTCATACTCACATTTCCGGTAATCAATTATTCGTTGGCTCTCTATTCGCCAGCTAAGGGCAGGTAGATCTGGAAGACGCTCTGCCCGGGGCGGCTGTCGCATTTGATCAGCCCCCGGTGCTGATTGATGATGTTCTGCGAGATGGACAGCCCCAGCCCGGAGCCCTCGGCGCGCCCGGAGATCATCGGGTAGAAAATCCGCTCGCGGATTTCCTCGGCGATGCCCGGGCCGTTGTCCTCGATCTCGATGCGGCACACCAGCGGGCAGTGGCGCCGGCCGATGGTGAACTGGCGCTGGATGCGGGTGCGCAGCACGATTTCCCCGGCCGCGAGGCCGATGCTCTCGTCGATGGCCTGCATGGCGTTGCGGGCGATATTCAGCAGTGCCTGGATCAGCTGTCCACTGTCCGCGGGAATGTCCGGGATCGAGGGGTCGTAGTCGCGGCGGATGTCCAGTGTGCCCTCGCACTCCGCGTCGATCAGTTGGGCCACCCGCTCGACAATTTCGTGCACGTTGACCGGTTTCAGCTGCGCCGGCCTGCGCGGGCCCAGCAGCCGGTCGACCAGATCCCGCAGGCGATCCGCCTCGTCGATGATGATCTGCGTGTACTCGGCCAGGTCCCGGTCCGGCAGTTCGCGCTGCAACAGCTGCGCGGCGCCGCGGATGCCGCCGAGGGGATTTTTCACCTCGTGGGCCAGGCCGCGCACCAGGTTGCGGGTGGTCTCCTGGGCGGAGATCAGCGCATCCTCCCGGGCGATGCGCAACAGGCGGTCCATGGACTGCACTTCCATCAGCAGCAGGCCCAGCTCGGGCACCGGGCTCACCGAGTAGTCCACGGTGCGCTGCTCCAGGTTGTGCAGGCGCCAGCTGGCGCGGCGCACCGTGTATTTCTGGCCGCTGGCCAGGGCCTCGCGCATGGCCCGCTGGGAGGCGGCGGATTCGCGCACTATTTCTTCCAGCGGCAGCCCGCTGACCCGCGCGCTGGAGGCGGCGAGCAGGTCCTCGGCGGCGGAGTTGAGATAGCAGAGCAACAGGCTGCCATCCAGCACCACCACCGCGGAGGTCAGGTTGTCCAACAACTGGCGCAACTGGCGATCGTTGAGCATGTAAAAAACTTTCCCCTCTCTATGTCTACGACAGTGCAAAAAGCAAACCAAAATGGCGCAGGGGGGCAAAGGCTGGGGCCAGAGCGAATCTGCACGCAGGCGAATGCACCATTATTGTGCATTGATTAAAAAATAGCCAGACTTGGTGCTACAGAAAAGGGCGGAGGGAGGGGACAAGGTCTTCGCACCCGTAGGAGCCGCCGTTGGCCGCGATCGATCTCGCTTCGTAGCTGTATCGATCGCGGCCAACGGCGGATGGCCGCCCCGCCGCTCCTACAGATAAGGGTCAGGGGGTCGGGGCGGGCTGGGCCCTGGGGGCCTGGGGTGCCTGGGGCGCGGGGTTGTCGGGCACGTCCAGGCTGGCGCGTTTGACGTAGAGGGTGATGGTCTGCGACTGGGCCAGCGGGTTGCCGCTGAGGTCGGTGAGCACCGCCTGGATATGGTGGGTACCCCGCTCCAGGGCGGAAAGGTCCAGGCTGGTACCGGAGGAGCTGCCCACCCAGGGCTGGCCGTCCACCACCGCGAAAAACCGGTAGCCGTGCCGCGGCACCGGGTTCACCGCCACTTGCAGCACGATAAAGCGCTGCCCGGGGGTGATGGTGGTGCCGCTCTGTGGGCTGACGATGGCAAAATTGATCGGCCCCTGGTCGTCCTGTCGGTCGCGGTCCCTGGGCGACAGTTTGCGGGTCGGCAACGGGCGGGGCGCGACGATCGGCTGCACGTTGGTGGGGCCTACCTCCACTCTTTCCGCCTTGCTGCCCGACGGTGGGGTGTCGCTGAAGATTACCTGGCCGTCGGGGCCGACGGTCTTGTAGATGGTGTTGCCGGGGGTGGGGACGTCGGTGCCGTCGTCGCCGGCGAGGGCCAGTAGCGGGGTGATCAGCAGTAGTGCCAGGAACAGGGAAAATTTTTTCATAGCGATATCGATCGCGGCCATGGGCCGCTCCTACAGGGCTTATCCGGGATTCTACAAACTAGTGTACCCCGAATAAAAAAGCCCGCACTGGTTACAGTGCGGGCTTTTGTAAGAGAGACGGCATCCAGGGATGCCGCACCATCTTACACGGAGTAGTACAGCTCGAACTCGACCGGGTGAGTGGTCATCTGCAGGCGCTCCACCTCTTCGCGCTTCAACCCGATGTAGGCGTCGATGGCGTCATCGGAGAAGACTCCCCCCTCGGTGAGGAAGGCGCGGTCTTCATCCAGGGCATTCAGGGCCATTTCCAGGCTGGAGGCCACGGTGGGGAACTCGGCCACTTCTTCCGGAGGCAGGTCGTACAGATCCTTGTCCGCCGGGTCGCCGGGGTGGATTTTGTTTTTGATGCCGTCGAGACCCGCCATCAGCATGGCCGCGAAGGCCAGGTAGGGGTTGGCGGTGGGGTCCGGGAAGCGCGCTTCGATGCGCTTGCCTTTCGGGCTGGGCACATATGGAATGCGGATGGACGCGGAACGGTTGCGCGCGGAGTAAGCCAGGATCACCGGCGCCTCGAAGCCCGGTACCAGGCGCTTGTAGGAGTTGGTGGAGGCGTTGGTGAAGGCGTTCAGCGAACGGGCGTGCTTGATGATACCGCCGATGTAGTACAGGGCGGTCTCGGACAGGCCCGCGTAGGCGTCACCGGCGAACTGGTTCACGCCGTCCTTGCTGAAAGACTGGTGCACGTGCATGCCGGAACCGTTGTCACCCACCAGCGGCTTGGGCATGAAAGTGGCGGTCTTACCGTAGGCGTGGGCCACGTTGTGCACCGCGTACTTGAGGATCTGCACCTCGTCCGCTTTCTTGGTCAGGGTGTTGGCGGCCACGCCGATCTCACACTGGCCGGCAGTGCCCACTTCGTGGTGGTGCACTTCCACTCTCAGGCCCATCTGCTCCATGGCGGAACACATGGCGGCGCGCACGTCGTGCAGGGAGTCCACCGGCGGAACCGGGAAGTAGCCGCCCTTTACGCCCGGGCGGTGGCCGATGTTGCCCTCGGGGTAGATCTGGCCGGAAGACCATGCGGCCTCCTCGGAGTTGATCTTGTAGAAAGCGCCGCCCATTTCCGCACCCCAGGTGATGTCGTCGAACACGAAGAACTCGGGCTCCGGTCCGAACAGCGCGGTGTCGCCCAGGCCGGTGGACTTGAGGTATTCCTCGGCGCGCAGCGCGATGGAGCGCGGGTCGCGCTCGTAGCCCTGGCCGGTGGACGGCTCGACGATGTTGCAACGCACGATCACGGTGCTCTCGTCGGTGAAGGGGTCGAGGAAAGCAGTCTCGTCATCCGGCATCAGGATCATGTCGGATTCGTTGATGCCTTTCCAGCCGGCGATGGAGGAACCGTCGAACATCTTGCCTTCTTCGAAGAATTCGCCGTTAACTTCCGACGCCGGAATCGATACGTGTTGTTCCTTCCCCTTGGAATCGGTGAAGCGCAGGTCTATCCATTTTGCTTCACTCTCTTGAATCAAACCGAGCGTTTTCGCTGACATTACAGTCCTCCAGGTCTTGAAAAGTTATTTGTCGCTAAGCCCTTCTTGTGGCATCAAGTGAAGCAAAGAGTGTGCCAAATTGGGGCAATGGCGCCGCAGCTGACGCCGCCACAGCCGTGGCCGTGCGCGCGGGATCAACCTGAGCAGAATAGATGCAAAGTGTCCGGACGGCCACCGAATGGCGCACCAAATTTGCGCATAACTGTCGCGTTACGCACATTTTCGGTGCACACCATCAGGACGCCACCTGGTTTATAATGCCCGGCTTTCATCCAACTGCGGTACCCGGCCGGATCTCCATGCACTTCGTCGTCAAGTTCTTTCCCGAAATCACCATCAAAAGCAACCCGGTGCGCAAGCGCATGTCGCGCCAGCTCAGGGACAACCTGCAGCGCCAGCTGAAGCCGCTGGACGACCGCATCCGCGTGCGCCAGGACTGGGAAAAGATCGATGTGATCGCCCCGGACGCGGTGGCCCACCTGGCCGGCCGCATCCAGGAGGTACTGGCCCATACCCCCGGGATCGCCAACTTCTCCAGCGTGCGCCAGTTCCCCCTGGGCGACCTGCACGACATCTATGAAAAGACCCTGTCGGTGTGGGGCGACAAGCTGGCCGGCAAGACCTTCTGCGTGCGCGCCAAGCGCACCGGCAACCACGACTTCAAGTCCCTGGATGTGGAGCAGTATGTGGGCGGCGGCCTGAACCAGCACACTGGCGCCGCCGGCGTGAAGCTGAAGAACCCGGATATCACCGTGAAACTGGAGATTCGCCACGACAAACTCAATGTGGTGGAGGCCCAGACCCCGGGGCTCGGCGGCTTTCCCCTGGGGACCCAGGACCCGGTGCTGTCCCTGGTGTCCGGCGGCTTCGACTCCACCGTGGCCAGCTACCTGACCATCAAACGCGGCATCCGCACCCACTTCCTGTTCTTCAACCTGGGCGGGCGCCAGCACGAGCTGGGCGTGAAGGAGGTGGCCTTCTACCTGTGGAACAAGTACGGCGCCTCCCACCGGGTGCGCTTTATCACCGTGCCCTTCGACGAGGTGGTGGCGGAGATCCTGGAAAGGGTGGACGACTCCTATATGGGGGTGATCCTCAAGCGCATGATGCTGCGCGCCGCCAGCACCGTCGCTGAAGAACTGGAAGTGGACGCGCTGGTTACCGGCGAGGCCATCGCCCAGGTCTCCAGCCAGACCCTGAAGAACCTCTCGGTGATCGACAGCGTCACCGACACCCTGGTGCTGCGCCCGCTGATCGCCAGCGACAAGAACGATATCATCCGCACCGCGCGGGAGATCGGCACCGAGGAATTTGCGGCGAATATGCCCGAATACTGCGGGGTCATCTCGGTAAAACCCACCACCCGAGCAAAAAGGGACAAGGTGGAAAAAGAAGAGGCCCGATTCGACTTCTCCATCCTCGATCGCGCCGTCGCCAGCCGCACGGTACAGAACATCGACCGGGTGATGGAGGACCTGCAGGGTGAAACCCCGCCGGTGGAAATTGCCACCGAGCCCGGCGACGCGGTGGTGATCGACATTCGCCACCCCACCGAGGAGGAAATGGACCCGCTGGAACTGCCCGGCACCCAGGTGGAGACCATTCCCTTCTACCGCCTGAGCAGCGCCTTCGGGAACCTGGACCGGGACCGCCACTACCTTCTCTACTGCGCCCGCGGGGTGATGAGCCAGCTGCACGCCGCGCACCTGATGGACGAGGGTTATCGCAATGTGGGGGTTTTCCGGCCGCAGAAACCGGAGAAGTAACCCCGGGGCCGCGGAGCTATTTACCCTGGAGTGCAGGTGACTCAAGCTCCGCACGCGGGTCGCAGGTTAAATATTACGCAAATCCCGCTCCCAATTGTGGCGCTGCGGCCCTATAATCGCCGCCTTTGGCCGGACAGCCGCTGTAAAAACCCCGCAGGCCCCCCGCTCAAACCATTTCACGCTTAAACCCCAGAGGCCCCTAGTGATACAGAAGTTGCGCAATATTGCGATCATCGCCCACGTAGACCACGGCAAGACCACCCTGGTGGACAAGCTGCTGCAGCAGTCCGGAACCCTGGACCGCCGCGACCAGAACGCCGAGCGGGTGATGGATTCCAACGACCAGGAGCGCGAGCGCGGCATCACCATCCTGGCCAAGAACACCGCCATCCGCTGGAACGAATACCGCATCAATATCGTCGACACCCCCGGACACGCGGACTTCGGCGGCGAGGTGGAGCGGGTACTGTCCATGGTGGACTCGGTGCTGCTGCTGGTGGACGCGGTGGATGGCCCCATGCCCCAGACCCGCTTCGTGACCCAGAAGGCCTTCGAGCAGGGCCTGAACCCGATCGTAGTGATCAACAAAATCGATCGCCCCGGCGCGCGCCCGGACTGGGTGATGGACCAGGTGTTCGACCTCTTCGACAGTCTCGGCGCCAGCGACGAGCAGCTGGATTTCCCGGTGATCTACGCCTCGGCCCTGAACGGCATCGCCGGCCTCGACGACACCGACCTGGCCGACGACATGACCCCGCTGTTCCAGATGATCGTGGACAAGGTGGCGCCGCCGCAGGTGGACCTGAACGGCCCCTTCCAGATGCAGATCTCCGCGCTGGACTACTCCAGCTATGTGGGCGTGATCGGCGTTGGCCGCATCACCCGCGGCGCTCTCAAGCCCAACCAGCAGGTGGTGGTACTGGACCGCGAGGGCAAATCCCGCAAGGCCAAGGTACTCCAGGTAATGGGCTACCTGGGCCTGGAGCGGATGGAAGTGGAACAGGCCAGCGCCGGCGATATCGTATGCATCACCGGTATGGGCGAACTGAATATCTCCGACACCTTGTGCGACCCGGACAAACCGGAGATGCTGCCGGCGCTCACCGTGGACGAACCCACCGTGAGCATGACCTTCCAGGTCAACGACTCTCCCTTCGCCGGCCAGGACGGCAAGTTCGTCACCTCGCGCAATATCAAGGAGCGCCTGGACCAGGAACTGATCCACAACGTGGCGTTGCGGGTTGAGCAGGGGGACTCCCCGGACAAATTCAAGGTTTCCGGGCGCGGCGAGCTGCATCTCTCCGTATTAATCGAAAACATGCGTCGGGAAGGTTTCGAACTCGGTGTATCCCGTCCAGAGGTGGTGCAGAAGGAAGTCGATGGCGAAATCCACGAGCCCTACGAGCAGGTGGTCATCGACGTCGAGGAACAGCACCAGGGCGCGATCATGGAAGAGTTGGGCCTGCGCAAGGCGGACCTGACCAATATGGAACCGGACGGCAAGGGTCGCGTGCGGCTGACGTTTGTGGTGCCCTCCCGCGGCATGATCGGTTTCCGCTCCCAATTCCTGACCATGACCAGCGGCTCCGGCATCATGACCAGTATCTTCGACCACTACGGCCCGGTGAAAATGGGCGAGGTGGGCAAGCGCATCAACGGTGTGCTGGTATCCATGGTCAAGGGCAAAACCCTGGCCTATGCCCTCTACGCGCTGCAGGACCGCGGCCGCCTGTTCCTGGGCCACGGTGAGGATATCTACGAGGGCCAGATAGTGGGCATTCACTCCCGCGGCAACGACCTGGTGGTAAACCCCACCAAGGCCAAGCAGCTCACCAACATCCGCGCCGCCGGCACCGACGAGGCCCTCACCCTGACCCCGCCGATCCGCCACACCCTGGAACAGGCGCTGGAGTTTATCGAAGACGATGAGCTGGTGGAGGTGACGCCGAACCATATCCGCCTGCGTAAGAAGGTTCTGCAGGAGAATATGCGCAAGCGGGCGAAGAAGTAATTCTCCAACCACGTTATCAAGGGCCCGCAAGGGCCTTTTTTATGCGCCAGAAAGCCGGCCCCCCCCTGATTGGGGAATACCAATAATTTTCAATTCAGATAGTATCCCGGCGAATAATTAGAACTGACTATTACGCTTGGGGGGAACCATGTTCATTCGCAACAGTTTCGTTGTGCTGCTATCTGTGTTGGCTCTGACTGCCTGCGGCAACGGGGTTGAACTCGATACCAGAGCTTTTGCATCGAATGAAACACCACACAACTCGACCGGCGATCCCGCTGAAGATCCCATTGACGACCCGGTTGAAGACCCGGTTGAGGATCCCATTGAAGAGCCGATTGAAGAACCTGTTGACGAGGAAACCCCACCTTCCGAGCCATCCACCCTGGTCAAACTTGGCAGCGACGGAGCCCCCCTGGCAATACAGTCTGTAGCCTGGAGTGACAGCGGCAGTGAGACCGAGGGCAGCCAGTGGGCCTGTGTACAAGACACCTCCACCGGCCTGACCTGGGAAGTCAAACAGCCTGGCGACAACCGAGGCCGGCATTCCGCGGATAGTAGTTTTAGCTGGCATCAACCGGATAGCGAAACCCTGAACAAGGCTGAAGGCATGGGGCAATGTTATGTGGACGGCACCTTGAGCACTGGTTCCGACTGCAATACTCGCACCTCTGTCGAGCGCATACGGATGCACACCCTCTGCGGCCAGAGCAATTGGCGTGTCCCCAGCAGAGCAGAACTCGCAACACTCGTATTCCAAGACGACAATGGCGCTGTCCACCATATCGGCAGTACGGTTTTCCCCGGAATAGACGGGTCTCCGGGTTTGCAGTACTGGAGCAATGACGGCGGCGACAAATGGCATGCCTGGGCGCTGGATGTTCCGTCTGGTGAGGCCGTGCTCAGGGAACCCCATGAAGCCCTGAGAGTGCGTCTGGTGAGCGCTAACCTGGCACCGACGGCAATACCTCAGCGAATTGGTATGGACCCCGACCAGGGGCCTATCGAAGTGATTCTCGCGGGTGAAGATCCCGATGAAGACAATCTGACCTACGCCCTGGTGACAATGCCACAGCACGGCAAGCTGCTGAGCAAGGCTCCAAATCTCGTGTATGTTCCAGATCCTGATTATCGTGGCGAAGACAGTTTCACTTTCACGGTCAATGACGGCAGTTACACCTCAGAGCCGGCCACGGTCAGTATTGGTATTGCCCCGTTGATCAGCACCAATCCCGCAACACCCACACCGATTTCTCTAGAGGAGCTTGCCGCAGACGAAGCTCGCCCTTTCCTGCTTGATGAGACCACTTCCGGCGGTGGCGAGGTCAGGGGCTACCTAGCGCTTACCGTGCCTGCCCAAACAGATATCATGCAGGACCTACACTATTTTGTTGCCGCGCAAAATATTCGCTCGGAGCAGGCAGCGCGCTATTCACTCGAACTATATGAGGAAGGAGACTTCACAGGTAGTCCAGAAGCGCAGGGGATTGCATCCTCAGGAGTCAAGATCCGAGCTTTAAACAATAACGCGAGAACTGTCTACCTGACGATTCAGACCAGTAATAATGCAGACGCATTCGTTTACCTGGAATTGCATGGCAGTAAAACCTCGCAACAAAACCTCCTCTCCTATTTTTGCGACCAGAGTATCTTCGCAACCGGCGTACCTTCCGCACTGTGCTCCCCGCCAGCCGGGTGGGAAGTTGAGTGCAATGATGACACCTGTGTTTCAATCAACCCCGCTCCGGAAGTCGACCGCAAGTATGTCTGCGCAGACCAGTCTGCACTGGTTGATATCGATCATCTGATGCGCTGCTGGGAACTGGTGGCATCAACCGGAGAGATACTGGCTGAAATATGCCCGCCGCCAGCCATATGCACCACAATTACAATTCCGGACTGGTCGTCATTGTTGTCAATCCCTCTCGAGCAGCTGTTTGAACCCAACCCTATTGAGCTGACCTACAATACGCCCAGCGTGACCATTGAGGTTCCCACTGGACCCGCCTACGGGGTCAACCTGAGTCAGCAGTTGTTTCTTGACGCCGTCAGAGGGAATGCAAGCCAACAGATCCTGGACGAATTTCTGCAGGCCTTCAGCGTTGCCCTGGAAACAGACACTGCGCAAGATGCAGCACTTGCTCCCTTGCGGGATTACCTCAACATACAGCTGGATTCGGGCATGCCGGTGCCTGAAATAATGGCGCAAATCGCACACGATACCGGCAACGGCAATGAGGAGGCCGGTGCCTTGCTGTTTACCGCGATGAAAAAACTGATTTCGGAACTGACCAGGAAAGAACAGGCCACCCTGAATCATGCTGAACTCTGGTTGCTCACCATTACCATGGCGCATATCAATGATCGCCGTGAAACACTCGTGGCCACTGCCGAGCGCAAAGTCGAGGAATACTACCAACAGCTTGGGGATAGCTGCGTTGGCACTGCCTGCCTGTTTATGCAGCAGGGCTTTCCCGATGTGCTTGCTGGCGCGATTGCTGAAACCGATGCCGATCTCGCCACCTGGGCCGCAGCAGGAGGCGCGGCTGTCATTTCGGGGGTATACGTTTATCTGGCAGTGACTTCCACCGCCGTACTGAGCGTAGCGCTTCCCCACGCCGTGGCCGTCACCGGGGGTATCGCAGCAGCTGTTGGTACCGCCTCCAGCCTGGCGGCGCTACCTGTAGCAATCGTTGTGGGCGGTGTAGTTGCCACGGTGGTATCCGTTTCCAATCTGGTGGAAGCCGGCGAGAACCAGAGCGCTTACAACCACTTTATCGAAGAAAATAGTGCCCGCTTTGAGTCCCTGGAGACCTTTATCGATACCGAACACAGTAATCGCGTCCAGGCGGAAATCACCAATGCCGCAATCCGGATGACTGTCGAAATGTATTGGTAAGTCCCCACCTGCTCCCTGTGATAGATTAGCCGGTTCCACTAACCGAATGACCAACATCTACACAGGGGGCAGGACTGTGACATCCACCTTATCCACAGAAGATGGCAAACAGCAGATCTGGGATCATCTGGCCGAAATTCCCGCCTCTCGGCTGTCCTCGGAAGGACTGTACTTTCTCCTCGAATCAATCAGTGCGCTGATCGGTGCCGATCACGGTTACTGGCTGAGTGCGGTGTGCCTGGAGCACCTGTGTCCCGAGCGGGACTATATGCTCGGCTGGCGGCCCGGGCCCATTTTTTTCTATAAAGAGCTGCCGACTGACAGGCCGAAGCACGATTTCTACACCAAGGAAGTGGTGGCGGGGAAATATGAGGTTGATGAAAGCACCCTGAATCATATCCGCCAGGCCGGGCAGTTCCGCGGCACGTTAATGCGAGACCATGTGTCCGAGACATTTTTCGACACCGCCCATTACCACGTCTTATATACAGACAAGCAGATCAGCGATACGCTCTTTGTGGTGGCGCCGGCCGGTCGCGATGCGGAAGTCTATTTCTGTTTCAATCGCATGCGTGGACAACAGCCTTTCGGGCAGACAGAACTGAGCATCGCCATGGACATTCTGCGTCCACTAGCCTGGTTTCATCGAAAAGTATTGCTGGCCCATGGCCTTCTGATTGCAGACAGCCCGCTGACACCGTCAGAAAAGAAAGTCCTGCACTTGCTGTTGACAGGTTTGGCGGAAAAAGAGGTGGCTGAGAAGCTTGAGCTGAAGCCCGACACTGTGCACAAACATGTAATGAGCATATACCGCAAGTTCAATGTCAGCAGCCGGGCCGCGCTCATGACCCTCTGGCTTGGACAAGCTTGCTGATCAGAGATAAAGCGTAGAGATTCAGATTTGATCTGACTTGAACAGACTCTAAAACAGCCCCATCTGGGGCTGTTTTTCGTTGAAGCACAGGGCAGCCGCCTGCGGCACACGCTCGCTCAGCAACTTGCTCCAGAGCACAGCCAGGGAGAGGGCATCGCCTTTATCCGGCATATGCATAAAGACGAAGGGGCGCCGCCCCTCCTCGATCCAGGTGCCGACCCGCTCTACCCAGGGCGCCAGAAAGGGACGGTTAGCCTCCAGGTCGGGATGGCCGATATAGCGGATCACCGGGGACGCGTCGACGGGGAGCAGGTGTACCGGGACCCTGGGCTTTTTGCGCTGGGCGTCACGGGTTGCCTCGCTGTCCGGCGCTGCGGTGAAGAGGGCGCGGCTGTCAAAGCACACACGGGCGATATTCCGCTGCCGCAGGCCGCGGTTCAGGGCTCTCTCCGCTTCGCCTTTGCTGAAAAAAGCGCTGTGGCGCATCTCGACAGTGCAGGACAGGGCCGCGGGCAGCGCATCGATAAATCGCCACAGGTTATCCAGGTGTTGGGGCCCAAATGCTGCGGGAAGCTGCAGGAGAAAAGGTCCGAACACATCCTCGAGCGGGGCGAGAATCTCCAGAAAGGCCTGCACCTCGGAACCGGCCCCGGCCAGTAACCGATCGTGGGTGACCTGGCGCGGAAACTTGAACAGGAAGCGGAAATCGTCGGGCACCTGTGAACGCCACTGCCGGCACTGCTCGCGGCTGGGAGTGGCATAAAAGGTGGTGTTGCCCTCGACGCAGTTAAGCACCTTGCTGTATCGCTCAAGCGGGTTCCTGCCAGACGGAAGTCTTGCATTCCAGGCGGGGTGTTGCCACTGCGGGCATCCGAGGAAATAGGTTCGGGTCATTGTTTGAACATTGCGATGAGTAAGAGCCAGGGCGCCATTCTACCGAGTTGTCAGCATCGATCGACCTTGGTGACGGCGACTCAGTTGCCGTAGAAGCCGCAGCTATCCAGGGCAGAGCGGATATGGTTCACCAGCGCATTGCTGAGCTGCCGATAGTCCGGATAGGGCGTCAGCAACAGGCGTTTGTCGGGGTCGATGGAAACATCGGGGCTGTCGGCAAAGGGCCGAGCACGGTGGTGAAGGCCTTCAAAACGCTGCAGGTTGTCCCTGCCACCGATCCAGTGCCAGGTGGGAATGCCGCTCAGCCTGGGCGCAAAGCAAAGCGCCGTCTGCCGGAACAAATCTTCATCTCGGAAGCGGCGCCAGTCATCGGCGACCGGGCTCCCGATCTTGGCCAGCAGGGTCACTATCTTGCGCCAGTGGTTGGAGTTGGCTGTAACCAACACCTGGGCGGTGGGAGCGTCCAGGAGCTGCATCAGGCCATCCGGGCGATGGGGCAGGTACAGTATCAGTCGCGGACGGGAGGCGCCCAGGTAATCGGGACGGAGCATGGTATCGGGTACTCGCTGAGAAGGAATCAGAGAACCGGGCCGATTTATTGTCCAGAAGTTTTGCTCCCGGGCAACCTGCCATTCAGCAAACTACCAGTGCTCTTTCAAGTTGTCTGAGCCCTTGTTGGCAACAATCGACCCGGCGATGGAATAAATCGCCCACTCGCCCGTCGTCTCAGTGAAACCAACAAGAGGACTCAGCTATGCAACTCTATCGATCAATTCTAGAAGCAAGCCTTATCACCGCCGCCAGCCTTGTCCTGGTTGCGAACACTTATGCACAAAGCGGAACGAGTGTCAGTGCGGAGGTCAGTGCCGACGCGCAAATGCAGTCGGAGGTGTCCACGGGTACCGGGGAAGAGTCGCAGGTTCAAATGAATCAAAACTCTCAGGCCCGCGCACAGATGTCCACCGAAGCAAATGCCAATGGGCAAAGTTCGGGCGGCAATGCATCGCTGTCCAACGGCAGCTCCCTCCGCGGAAGCGGCGACTCGGTTTTCCAAATCGGCACGGGAGCCAGGAAGTCGGCCGATACCGCGGCCGGGCAGTCGGAGGAAGCGGGCAGCAAGGCACAAAGCGGTCTTCGCGCCGGAGCCAATCACGCCCATTCCGCGGCGGTGGCTGTCGGCACTAAGGCGCGCGCCGGAGCGGACAGGACAAGGAACGCAGCGGGCGAGACAAAGGAAAAAGCCAACAGCAATGTCAATCTCGCCCGGGCCCGAACCGAAGGAGCAGCCGCTGCCGCGATGGACGCCTCGGCCGAGGCTGTCGGGGATCTGGCGAGCCAAATAAATACCGATATCGCCGCGGACGTTAGTGCGGCGGTTACCAGCAGCATCGACGAAACCGTGGAAGCCACTACCGCGGCGGCAGTGGACGTCGAGGTGGCCGAACAAGTGGAATCCGCGGTGGATGGGGAAATCACCGCTGCCGTGCAGGAAACCGTGAATGGCAGCATCGAGGAAAGTCTGGATGCCGGTCTGCTGGGCGACCTGTAATCACCAACCCGGACGTGGGGCCGCAGTGTGGCCCCACTCCAAAGTGACCTTTTCAAGACGGCCCCAACCATTAGATAGAAGGAGCCAGAATCATGAATATTCGACTTTCAAACCCGTTGTTGGCTCTGTGCTGCTGCGCTCTCGCCACAACCGCCGCGGCCGACGATAAGGCGGACATCAATTTCGAAGCCAGCGCCGGCCTGGAATACGACAACAATCTTACGGTTCAGGAACTGGACCGCGTGGCAAACGTCGCCGATACGGCCACCCTCCTGAACGCTCGCGTGGAAGGTCGCTTCAATCCCACGGAAAAACTTACCCTGAAAGGCGGCTATCGACACACCCGCAAAGCCTACCGGGAGTTTGACGAATTCGACCAGACAGTGGGCAACCTGTCCTTCGAGGCGAGTTACGATTTCAGCCTGCTAACCCTGGGCAGCAGTTATCACCGCGCCAACGCGGATCTGGCCGGCGAGCCTTTTCTGGAGTTGGAACAGCGCAGCCTGTATGCGGGAAAGTTGCTGAACGACCGATTTTATCTGCGCGCCGCACTCAATCAGCGCGATAAAACGTTTTCCGACAACCCGGCACGCGATGCCGCCGCCGATAGTGTGGATACGGACTTGTTCGTGTTTTTTAACGAAGCCGCGAGCTTTTTCTCCCTGGGCCTGAGCTTCGAGGACGAGGACGCCGACTCAAATCTGTTCGACTACCGGGGTTTCGGTTTTCGCGGCCGTTACTCCAACCGGTTTTCCCTGTGGGGCAGGGATAACACGTTTCAACTGGCCTGGCGTCGTACGGAGCGGGATTATTCCGCGTTCAACCCCGCCATTGACGGCCCTCGCAACGACGTGCGCAGCACCCTGGAAACCCGTTGGGAGATAGAACTCAGCCCGGCAATCTCCGCGGTTGGAAAGGTGGAATACGGCAACCACGATTCCGACCTGGAAAGTGCCGACTACAGCGAAACCCTCGCCTCCCTGATGCTGAAGGCCAGTTTTTAACCGGGGAAACCGTCTCCCTGGTTCGACTGTAGGAGCGGCCGCTCCTACAGGGGCGAATAATTGCAACCCCGTAAAACGAAGCAAATGAGCACGGCAGCTCCCAGGGCGTCTTAATTCATTGCCACCTGCGAATTCACTGCAACAATCCATACCCGAATACCGGGTCTCGGCCCGGGTCGCCCAGATCCAGAGCCCTGTTGGCCAGGCGATCAATCACCTCGTCAGCACCGCCGGGGTTGTCGGCCAGTTCACAGGCCACGAATGCGGAAACAATGGGCGCGGCCATGGAAGTGCCGCTCTCACGGCCGAATTCACTGCCACTGCGCGCGGTAACTACGGACACGCCGACCGCGGCAAAATCCACGTGTCCGCCACGGTTGGCCCAGCGGTAGATGCGCTGCTCACTGTCCACGGCAGTGGCGGAAATCACACCGGGATAAGCCGCAGGATACAGCGGCGGTGCTGCCGGTCCGGCATTGCCGGCCGCGGCCACAATGGCTTTGCCGCGCCCGATCACCTGATCGACGGCTGCCGCCAGGATCCGGTTGTCCGGTCCCGACAGGCTCATATTGATCACCTTGATATCTTTGCTCATCAACCAGTTCAGTGCCTCGACCAGGTGCATCATGGTCGCGCCCTGGGCATATTGATTGCGCGAGTAAAACACCGAGGCGTTGTACAGCGTCGCACCGGGCAGGCGCGGCGGCATTTGCTCGATGGCGCCCACGAATAATCCGGCTACCGCGGTACCGTGGGCATCGGGCTGGTCGATATCCTGTTCGAGAAAGCTTTTCTCCCGGATGCGGCTGTGAGCAAAGGCGGGGTGGTCCAGTTGAATGGCGGTGTCCACCATGCCGATATTCAGCGACTGCCCGCAAATCGACGACGACGCCCCCTGTGCCGCCTCCTGGGAAACCGTCTCGCCGTCGGCTTTTTGGGGGTTGTAAATTTGGGGGTTGTAAATATGGTTGCGATCGAAGCGGTCCACCAGCGCGGCCGGCAGTAGCCGCCGCAGTGCGTCGCGGGAATCTATTTCCTTAGGCACGCGGAAGCGCAATAAACTGAGGCCCAGTCCACCGAAATCGGTTTGCTCGAGGATTTCGATATCCAGTTGTCGCAAGACAGCCAGTTCACCGGGTTTGAGCATCACCAGCCATTGGCGCTCCACCGCACGCCAGCCGTTTTCCACCTCGACGTCGACAAAAACCGTGGCCCCGCCGGCATTGACGATTGGCAATCGCTCCGGCAGACCGGTCAATGGATCCAAAGTGGATTCGCCTGCGTTTATCAATTCGCCGGCGTTCACTGCGTCTGTCAATTCGTCGACATTCAGCGCATCTGTCAATTCGTCGACGTTCACTGTGTCTATCAATTCGCCGGCGTTCACCGCGTCTGTCAATTCTCCGGTATCCACCGCATCTTGTGTTTCCCGCACGGCATCCGCGGCGCTGGATTCGAGGTCCTGGGTCACCCGCTCCGCTTCACTGGTCACGCTCTCCACCTGGTTCAGAATCGATCCGGAGTCCAGCACCTGGGCCTGGGCCGCAGGCGGAAGACACAGGAGCAGTCCCAGCCCACCCACAATCAGAGGGTTTCTCTTTTTTTGCCTGTGGTATTTCATATCACCGGTTCCGCTAACTATGACTCAATACTCTAATCACGTTTCTGGCTCAATAAAATTCCCCGATTTGACATAAAATCCGGGGAATAGATTCGGGGGCCCGGCCGTCTTCCGGGTGAAGATATTGTGAGACCTCAAATATGAAACAAGAACTGACGTCTCTGGTGCCCATGATACGGCGCTTTGCCTACTCGTTGACAGGCTCCATGGCGGACGCCGACGACTTGTTGCAGAGCACCGTCGAGCGGGTGCTGAGCAAAAAAATTCCAAAGGACGTGGATTTGAACAAATGGGTGTTTCGCGTGTGCCGCAATCTGTGGATCGATGAGTACCGCTCGCGCAAGGTCCGCCAGGAGGCGGCCCAGCAGCCGGAGTTGAGCGAAGGTCAGATAGTCGACGGAGAGCGGGCCATTGCCGGCGAGATGGAGCTGGAACGGGTAAATCGGGCCATGGATCGGCTGCCGAACGACCAGCGGTCCATTCTCGCCCTGGTCGCCCTCCAGGGTATGTCCTACAAGGAAGTGGCGGCGACTCTGGAGATTCCCATGGGCACAGTGATGAGCCGTCTGGCCCGCGCCCGCGCGGCCCTGTGCGAGATCCTGAACGCATCCCCGGCGAGGGCAACATGAACAGCAGCAACGAAAACAAACTGAGCGACGAGATCCTGTCCGCCTTTCTCGACGCGGAACTACCGCAGGTGGAGATGGAACGCGTTCGCCAGCGACTGTGCGATGACGAGACGCTCAGCGACCGCCTCGCCGAGCTGGCCGGCGTCGACCAGCTGCTGGCCGTCACCTACTCGTCCATCGACGAGCGCCCCCTGCCGGAGGCGGTGACCGCCATGCTCGCCGAGGAGAGCCCGCCCCGGCCGGCGCAGGTGATCCAATTCCCGCTCTGGCGGCGGGCGCACGAACAGCTGCAGCGCCACGCCGGCCTCGCCGCCGCGGTTACCTTGGCCATCGGCCTGGGCGCGGGCTGGCTGCTGCCGGACCAGCGGCAAAGCGCCGATAACGCTTGGCAGGCCGTCGCCACAACCCTGGAGCACGCACCCAGCGGCAAGACCCAGGAATTGGCCGACGGCCGCCAACTGACACCGCGGCTCACCTTCATCAGTCGACAGGGCGACTACTGTCGGCAGTATCAGGTGGTAAGCGGCACGCGAGGGTCCGAAAACATTGCCTGCCGAAGCGGGGACGGCGAGTGGCAGTTGACCGCGTCGGTTCAACAGGATGCCATACAGGAACCCGGCACCTACCGGACCGCCAGCGGCGGCTCGCTGCTGGACAGCGCCCTGGACGCCATGGTCGCAACGGACATCGACCCGGGAACCGAGGCAAAAATTATCGCCGAAGATTGGAATAAAACGCCGGCCCGTCCGTCAGCTCAATAAAGACGCCATTACACAAACAAACTGTTGGGGGTGACCCATGAAAATCCATGCTTTGATCGCATTTGCCATTCTCCTCGCCACCGGCTGCGCTTCCCAGTCGGCCTACAAGCCGGCCAACGGCTCCGGGTACGGCTATAAAGAGAGCCGGATTTCGGACAATCGCTACCGGGTGACCTTCAAAGCCCGGGGCGACGACCGGGACCGGGCCATGGACTACGCGCTGCTGCGCGCCGCGGAGCTGACCCTGCTCAAGGGCTATGACTGGTTCGTGGTCGTGAACCGCGAAAGCCTGGTGGACCGCAAGGAAACCGAAATGCAAAGCGGGTTCAGCAGCGGCGACCGGGTGATTACCCGGGACTGCGGCCTGCTCGGCTGCACCACCAGATCCTACTCGACCCCACCCACTTATTCGGCGGGTGTCAGTGCCGGCGGGCGCAGCCGCGCGGAATCGGTTCTGGAAATCCGCATGGGCAAGGGAGTAAGGCCTTCCAATGGAGACAGCTACGATGCGCTGAGCGTGCGCGACAGCTTGCAAAAGAAAGCCGGTTAAACCCTACAACAGACCAGCAGAAAGACGGCGCAACAGAGTGCGCCGTCTGCCCTTCAGCCCTCACCTTCCCGGTGTTTCCGAGCCCGGGGCTCCGCGAGCGATATGGCTGCGACACACAACACCGCTCGCCGTCACTCCAGTTGTCGAAATCTCCCGCGCCCGTTCGACTAGGATTGGACAATCAACCAGGCAAGTGGAGGAATCACCCCATGTCCTATATCGACGGCTTCGTACTGGCGGTACCCACCGACAACAAACAGCGCTTTATCGAGCACGCCAAAACCGCGAACAGTGTGTTTATTGAGCAGGGCGCGCTGCGCGTGATGGAGTGCTGGGGGAATGACGTGCCCAAAGGCAAGGTCAACGACTTCTACGGCGCCGTCCAGGCCAAAGACGGGGAGACTGTGGTGTTTTCCTGGATCGAATGGCCGGACAAGGCGACCCGCGATGCGGGCATGGGCAAGATGGAAGAGTTGATGAAGACGGACCCGCGCATGAATCCGGAGAAGAATCCCATGCCTTTCGACGGCATGCGCCTGATTTACGGCGGCTTTGAGCCGGTAGTGGTTCTGGGCGAGGGAAAGCAGTAGGGGGCTGACATGGCAAACAGACACGGCGATTTTATCTGGTACGAACTGATGAGCGCAGACGCCGACAGGGCCCAGGCCTTTTACGGCGAACTGACGGGCTGGCGGTTTTCCGACAGCGGCCAGCCCGGCCGCGACTACCGCATCGTGAATGCGGGGGAGGAACCGGTGGGCGGGCTGCTGCAGCTCACCCGGGAACAGCGGGAACACGGCGCGCAGCCCAACTGGATGGGCTATATCTGCGTGGACGATGTGGAGAAAAGCCTGGCGGCCATCGGCGCCGACGGGGGCACTGTGATGATGCCGGCCATGGCGATTCCCGGTGCGGGCACCCTGGCGATGGTCGGCGATCCCCAGGGCGTTCCTTTCTACATAATGCACCCCGCCCGAGGGGAAGAAAGCCGGGCCTTTAGCACGAATACCTCGGCCATCGGCCACTGCGCCTGGAACCAGCTTATGACCACCGGTCAGGCGACCGCACTGCTCTTCTACGGCAGGCATTTCGGCTGGCGCAAAAGCGGTGAAATGGATATGGGGAAAATGGGCAGCTACGAGTTCCTCAACCACGGGACCGACATCGGCGCCGTTATGACCTGCCCCCCGGACGCCGCAGCACCCAACTGGCTCTACTTTTTCCGGGTGGCGGACATAGACGCGGCGGCCTCCAGCATTAGCCGCTTGGGCGGCACACTGCTCATGCCGCCCGCGCAGATTCCCCAAAGCGAGGAATACTGCCTCACCGCCGTCGATCCCGAAGGGGCGGCTTTTGGGTTGGTGGGAGGAAAATAGGGAACTATCTATTTGCGGTGACGACCCCGGGAACGCCGAGCTCCAGCTCGGCAAGCGGGCCGCAGGCCCGCCCTGGCGGAGTCCCGTCTTGAGCAGTGCCATGATGCGGCGTCTATCTAGATGAACGGGCCGGTCTGCGCCAACTTTGGCTGATCAACGATATTGCGATTCCACAACCTGCTGTAGTAACTAGTCAAGTTTCTCGAGCAGTGGAGTGATCGCCACATTTTCTCCGCGATAAACTCTCAGAACAAACTCTGCTGAGGTGCATAAGGGGGGTGAAAGGTCCCGATGATCACATAGGGGTTGTCGAGCCTGCGCACATGCTGCTGGTATGTCGTACCGAGAAACAGGTATAAGTCCTTCGTTCTGGCGAAATCGTCCAGATACTTGGCTCGAACCTTTTCAACCGCCGTTGTCTCATTGGATTTTTTTAAACAATTCCAATAGAGCTGGCCTATTTCCCAATCCTCGATCATCATCCTGGTGATCTTGCCCGTATCGTCCCGAAAGCGGTAAGAGAACTTCCACGGCAGCTTGCGCACCAGTTCAAAATCCGAGTGATCCGTGTCGTCGAACAGGGAGCCCTGGCGCAGCGCAGCCTGTGCCGCCTCCTTGCGAGTCAGTTCCCACTCCGGCTCACACCGCTCCGCCACCAGATCAAGGATTTCCGTTGGCTTGAAGATAGCCAGTGAGAAGTCATTGTGCTTCGCTCCCTGATTGATCATGTCCAGGTTGGTGTAGATGGTGTTGCGGTCGAGAATCAGCCGGCTCCTCGCCTCCCAGTTCCTATCGGTCGGCACCTTCTCCAGCACCTGGATTTCATCGATGTTAGTTGGGCTATAGCTTTCCGGGCGCGGGTCCTTGGTGTTCTTTTTCAGATCCATCTCCACCCAGTGGTACTTGCCATACTGCTTATCCCGCTCGAGAAAACGGAACGGCGACGGATAAATCCGTATCCAGGAGCCGTCCTCGCGGAAACCTGCGGTGCGAACCAGCTCGATATAGGTGGTGGAGAGGGTGGGGTAGGTTTTGACCGCTATAAGAATCCTTTCTCTGGCCATCCATTTTTTCCTTTTTATAAATGCTTGATCGGGTACTTCCAGTCCGGCAATTGCTGAAGGGCCTTGGCGACACGGCCCCGATGGCACATACACTCCTCCGCCTCGAAGCAGGTAATGGCCACCCGCTTGTGCTGTTTAACGACCTCGGCCAGACGCTGTAGCGCCTCCCCGCTGTCGCGCAGGGTAGTGGCCTCGTAATCGTCAAATAGGCGCTGATAGTCCGTCACCGTAGCTAGTGACTGCCGCTTTTCTGAGACAATGCCCAGCTCAGGCATGTGGATATAAAGGATATCCAGGCTTTCCAACGTGGCCGACAGCACTCTCTTGGAAAAGCCATATTTTCGGCTGAGTGGGTTCTTTCGCACATCGCACAGCACCCGCACATTGTTGCGGATCAGCTGGTTCAGGTAGTACTCGAAGCTCTTGCCCTCATAGCCGATGGTGAAGAAGCAAGCGCGCTTCTGCTTAGGGCGCTCCGCCTCGATGGCGGCCAATTGCGCCTTCGACATCAGCCGCCCGGCAATCTCACTGCGGATGGCGTAATAGGGGTAACGGGCATACATCTCGCGCACCAGAGCATCACCGGAAAGGCCGGCGTACTTATCCTGAAAACGCTTCATCTTCTCGCGATCGCTGTCCGTCAGCATGGCCAGATAGTTGGCGCGGGGAGCCAGCTCCCAGCGCTCCAGATCGGCGCTGATGGCCCCCAACTCGGCGAGCTTGCTGCGATCCGCATAGGACTGGAAGGAAAAGCAACCATAGCGGTAGGGGACGAACTCATAACTCTTGTCCCGCTGGCACTGCTCGGTGAACAGGAACAGATATTTCTGCAGGTCGATATTGGACAGCCGGCCGCCGAAGGCCTGCAGTAGGGCCAGCAGGACTTTGTGGCGGTAGAAGGTGATACGAGGGGCGGCGGCGGTTTTCATGCAAAGCACTTTAGCGGAAGTTGGGCGATGCCTCCAGCAGGTGCCATGCTCTGGGTTTAGGTTGCGTTAGACGACTGATCATACTCGGCGCCTACCGAACGACCGCGGACGCACCCAATACCAGCTGGCGAGAACAAGCAATCCAAACGCACTGTACACAAGCCTGAACACCCAGGCCGGCGCCTGGTAGTACAGCAGCATCTCCA
The DNA here is from genome assembly GCF_014191725.1 of Microbulbifer rhizosphaerae. Classification (GTDB taxonomy): domain Bacteria; phylum Pseudomonadota; class Gammaproteobacteria; order Pseudomonadales; family Cellvibrionaceae; genus Microbulbifer; species Microbulbifer rhizosphaerae. The sequence continues at coordinate 71,688 of NZ_JACHWZ010000005.1, read as the reverse complement.
GCCAATGGGAGATAAAGGAACCCGTATAGACCGTTTCCCCGGCCTTCGCGCGCAACGCCATTTCCCAAACGGTGAACGGACAGATCACGCCCGCCCAGGACTCCGCAACAACGACGCCGATCGCCGCCAGGTGCGCCAGCCTGAACCAGGGGTTGCGAACCCAGTGCCAGCGCAGGAATTTGCCGACAAAGATCAACAACACCCCGAGCACGACAAACGCCACGAACAGCGTGTGCAGCAACAGGATGACATCCGCGGCAAGAAGATAAAGGGATTGGTATTCCATAACGAGAGTTTAGAGTGAATTTTTCCGCCGCAGTTCACCGCCCGGCGGCGCTCCGAATCCGACTCTGCACGGGCCCAAATGCGCTAGGCTGTAGCCAGCGAGGCATTCACCCCACGGAAGGTGCCCATGCCGCAGATCTTTCACCCCAGGATCAATGGGCTGACACGTATTCTGCTCGTCGGCGGCGCGCTGGCGCTGCTGGCCGTCGCCTGTGTCGCCTATTTCGTGGACCGCTCCCCCTACCTCACCGGCCAGGGCGCGGTGCCGGAACAGCCGGTGCCTTTCAGCCATGAGCATCACGTGGGCGGCCTGGGCATCGACTGCCGCTATTGCCACACCTCCGTGGACCGCTCGACCTTTGCCGGGCTGCCGGACACCTACACCTGCATGAGCTGCCATTCCCAGCTGTGGACCAATGCGCAGATGCTCGCGCCGGTGCGCGAAAGCCTGAAGCAGGACCGGCCGCTGGTGTGGGTCCGCGTGCACAAGCTGCCGGATTTTGTCTACTTTAACCATCAGGCCCATGTAACCCGCGGCATCGGCTGCGAGTCCTGCCATGGACGGGTGGACCGGATGCCGCTGATGAGACAGGCGAAGCCGATGACCATGCAGTGGTGCCTGGACTGCCACCGCCACCCCGCAACCGCACTGCGCCCGAAGGATCGGATCACCGCCATGGGCTATGCACCCGCCGGCAACGGCGACGCCCTGCTGCACCAATACCGGATTCACACGGATCGAATAACCGAGTGCGTGATATGCCACCGCTAAAGCCTGGCGACAAAAAAGAACCCGGCGACCCGGAAGCGTTGCGAGAGCAGCTCGCCGGCAAGCGCGGCGCCGGCTACTGGCGCAGCCTGGCGGAGCTGGCGCAGGCGGACCGGCCCCTGAGCCGCCGCGGCCTGCTGAAATTGCTCGGCGCCAGCCTGGCCCTGGCCGGGCTGCCGGGCTGCAGCCGCGAGCCGCGGGAACACCTGGTGCCCTATGTGCGCATGCCGGAACACCTGGTGCCGGGGCGCCCCAACTACTACGCCAGCGCGTCGATCGTCGCCGGCTACGCCCAGGGGGTGCTGGTGGAAAGCGACTTGGGCCGGCCGATCAAACTCGAGGGCAATCCGCAGCACCCCGCGACCCTCGGCGCCTGCGATGCCATCGCCCAGGCCTCGGTGCTGTCCCTCTACGACCCGGAACGCTCCGCCTCGGTGCGCCACCGCGGCGCCATCGCCAGCTACACCGAATGCCTGCGCGCACTGCAGAAACGGCAGGCACAGTGGAATGCGAACAGGGGCCAGGGCCTGTGCTTCGTCAGCGGCAGAATCACCTCGCCGAGCGTTCAGGCCCGCATCGAAGTGCTGCGCCGACGCTGGCCCGAAGCGCGCTGGTTCTTCCATGATCCGGTGGACCGCGACGGTGTCTACGCCGGCAGCCGCCTACTGCTGGGCCAGGCCCTGGAGCCGCGTTACCGCTTCGACCGGGTGCAGGTGGCGCTGGCGCTGGACGCGGACTTTATGCAGTCCCAGCCCGGCTTCCTGCGCTACGCGCGGGATTTCACCGCGCGCCGCCGGCCCCGGGACGGCAATGAAAACCTCGCACGGCTTTACGCCGTCGAATCCACCCCCAGCGTCACCGGCGCCAACGCCGACCAGCGTTACGGCCTGGCCTACCCGCAGATAGAGGACGCGGCGCGCCAGCTCGCCATCGCCCTGGGCATCCCGGTGGCGCCGCCGCGGCAAAATCCGCTCCCCGAACCCTGGATCGACGCGCTGGCGAAGGACCTGCAGCGCCATCCCGGCGCGGCGCTGGTAGTCCCCGGCGACCAGCAACCGGCCGCGGTGCACGCTCTGGCCCACGCTATCAACCACAAACTCGACGCTTTCGGGAAAACACTGGAATGGATACCGCCGGTGGCCTTCGACACCGATGCGGAATCGCTTGTGGAGCTAACCGCGGCAATAAACACCGGCGCGGTGCGGGACCTGGTGGTGCTGGACAGCAACCCGGTGTACAGCGCAGCCGCCGATCTCGCCTTTGCCGAGGCCTTCCGGAAAGTGCCCTGGCGGCTGCACTGGAGCGAATATTTTGACGAGACCGCGCGCCTCTCCCAATGGCATATCCCCGCAGCGCACCCGCTGGAAACCTGGGCCGATGCCCGCGCCTTCGACGGCAGCGTCACCCTGCTGCAGCCGCTGATCCAGCCCCTGCACGGCGGCAAATCCGCATTGCAGCTGTTCGCCGCGCTGGAGCGGGGCGTGGACGAGGAAGCGCTGAAGCTGCTACAGGAGTACTGGCAAAGCCGCCACCGGGGCGACGACTTCGAGGTTTTCTGGCGCCGCAGCCTGCACGACGGGCTGGTGCCGGACACCGCGGCCGGAGCTGTAGCCGCCGAGCCCACCGCCGGCTGGACCGGGCGGCTCCCGGAACCTTCGTCCACAGCGACAGACCTGGTCCTGCAACTGCGCCCGGACCCGGCGCTGTGGGACGGCCGCTACGCCAACAACGGCTGGCTGCAAGAAATGCCCCGCCCCCTCACCACCCTGACCTGGGACAACGCGCTGCTGATCAGCCCGCAACTGGCCGCGGATCGGGACCTGCGCGACGGCGATCTGGTCGAGCTGGAGAGCGGCGGCAGAAAACTACCGGTGCCGGTGCTGGCGCTGCCGGGGCAACCGGTAAACGCGGTCACCCTGTATCTCGGTTACGGGCGCACCGCCGCCGGCCGGGTCGGCGACGGCGTGGGAGTGAGCGCCTACCAACTGCGCAGCAGCGCCAGCCCCTGGGCACAGCCGGCGACCCTGGCGCCCACCGGCGGGCGGCAAAAACTGGCGCTGATACAAATCCACGACAGGATCGAGGGGCGGGATCTGATCCGCGCAACAGACCTGGACAGCTACCGCCGCAACCCCGCCTTCGCCCGGCACCATCCGCCGGAGCTGTCGCTCTATCCGGAGGACTGGCCAATAAAGGGAGAAGAGAGCGAGCACGCCTGGGGCATGGCCATCGACCTGTCCGCCTGTATCGGCTGCAACGCCTGCGTCACCGCCTGCCAGGCGGAGAACAATATCCCGGTGGTGGGCGCCGAGGAGGTGATCCGCGGCCACCATATGCACTGGCTGCGCGTGGACCGCTATTTTCCCGAAACAGAACCGCAGCCGCGCACCACCTTCCAGCCGGTACCCTGCATGCATTGCGAAAACGCCCCCTGCGAATACGTGTGCCCGGTGGAGGCCACCCTGCACTCCGCGGATGGGCTCAACCAGATGATCTACCAGCGCTGTATCGGCACCCGCTACTGCTCCCAGAACTGCCCCTACAAAGTGCGCCGTTTCAACTGGTTCAACTACACGGACAGCAATGCCGCCTATCCGGCACAGCCGGCGCTGCAGAATCCGGATGTGACGGTGCGCGCGCGGGGAGTGATGGAAAAGTGCACCTATTGCGTACAGCGCATCGCCGCCGCGCGCTGGGACCCGGACACACCACTGCAGACCGCCTGTCAGCAGGCCTGCCCCACGCAGGCGATCGTGTTCGGCGACCTGGCCGATGCCGGCGGTGAACTCAACCGGCTGAAAGCACTTCCGCTGAACTATGCCATGCTGGAAGAGCTGAACACCCGGCCCCGCACCACCTATTTGGCGGCGGTGCATAATCCGAATCCCGAGTTAAAGGAAGACGACAATTCCGGAAATTGAATGGTGCTTCAAGCCCGCTTGAAATCTTCAATTTTCGAATCACAGGGTGAGCTGCCCACCCTCTCCCCCGGCCCCTCTCCCGCGTGCGGGAGAGGGGAGAAGGCGCGGGCACCATCGCTCTGGAATGCCGGAAACAGGAAATGCCGCAGACAACACCGGAAACCCTGCTGCCCGAGGGCCTGACACACACAACGATGACCGAGCGCATCGCCGGCCTGGTGCTGGAGCCGCGCGCGCGAGGCCGGTGGCGGCTGGCATTTGCGGTGTCCGCGGCGCTGGCGCTGATGTTTGTGGTGTGTCTGGGCACGGTGTTCACCGTCGGCGTCGGGCTGTTCGGGGTCAATATTCCGGTGGCCTGGGGTTTCCCCATCGTGAATACCATCTGGTGGATCGGTATCGCCCACGCGGGCACCCTGATCTCCGCGGTGCTGCTGCTCACGCGCCAGCCCTGGCGCGCGCCGGTGGCGCGGCTGGCGGAGGCGATGGCCCTGTTCGCGATCGTCTGCGCCGGCATCTACGCCATCGTCCACCTGGGTCGACCGCAGTTTATGCAGTTCCTGATACCTTATCCGAATACCATGGACCTGTGGCCCCAGTGGCGCAGCCCGCTGGTGTGGGATTTCTTCGCCATCTCCACCTATTTCGTGTTCACCCTGGGCTTTCTGTACTTCAGCCTGCTGCCGGATTTCGCCACCCTGCGCGACCGCGCGCACTCCCGCGGACTGCAGATTTTTTACGGGGTTATGGCGCTGGGCTGGCGCGGCTCGGCGCTGCACTGGGCGCGCTACGAGCAGGTCAACCGGGTGCTGGCGGCGGTGGCGGCGCCGATCGTGGTGTCGGTGACCGGCATCATCTCCCTGGACCTGGCGGTGTCGCTGGTGCCGGGGTTCCACTTCACCATCTTCCCGCCGTATTTCGTCGCCGGTGCGCTTTTTTCCGGATTTGCCACCGTGTCTTTCCTGGCGGTGGTCACCCGCGCGATGTTCGGCCTCAAAGACCTGATTACCCGCCGCCACCTGGATTACCTGGGGCGCATGATGCTGCTGTTCGCGCTGGTGGTGAACTACGCCTATATCCAGGAAGTTTTTACCGCCTGGTACTCCGGCGATCCGTACCAGCGCGCGGTGTATATCAACCGCTGGACCGGCCCCTACGCGCCCGCCTGGTGGGCTATGTTTGTGTGCAATTCGCTGCTGGTGCAACTGCTGTGGTTCAGGCGGGTGCGGCGCTCGCCGGCGATGCTGCTTGCGCTGGCGATCACCAGCAATATCGGCATGTGGCTCGAGCGCTTCCAGATAGTGTTCACCAGCACCTATGCGAGCTATATGCCCTCCGCCTGGGGCCTCTCCGGGCCCACCCTGTGGGACCTGTTGGTGGCACTGGGTTCGCTGGGACTGTTTGCATTCCTGCTGCTGGCGTTCGTGCGCCTGGCTCCGGTGGTGTCGATGCACGATATGCGGGTGTCGATCTACCGCGCGGTTCACAAGGAGAAAAGCGGTGACTGAGCAAAACCACTCCGAGCAAGACCACTATGGCCTGATCGCCCGCTTCGCCGGCCCGGAGGCGCTTGTAGCCGCCACCCTAAGCGCGCGCGAGGCCGGCTACCGGCGGCTGGAGGCCCACGCGCCTTTTCCCGTGCCGGGGCTGGCCGAGGCGCTGACCTTTCGCGAACGGGGTATTCCGCTGATTGCGCTGTCGCTGGGCGCAACCGCCGCGGCTGCGGCTTTTTTCCTGCAGTGGTACACCGCGGTGATCGACTATCCGTTTGTGGTGGGCGGCAAGCCACTCAACAGCTGGCCCGCGTTTCTGCCGGTCACCTTTCAAGTGGGCATCTTCTCCACGGTGATGGCCGCGACCATCACTATGTTGGCCAAAGACCGCCTGCCCCATTACTACCACCCGATATTCAACTGCGACGACTTTGCGCGCGCGTCCGCGGACGGATTTTTCCTGAGTGTTCGCGGCGGCGATCCCGCAGAGGTGGAGGATTTCCTGCGCGCGCAGGGGGCCGAAAATGTGCGGGAGCTGATGTTGTGAGAAGTTCACGCACAGAATCCAGGGTGGTGGCGGCCCAGCCCGGGAACGCGGAGCTCCAGCTCCGCTTGCGGGCCGCAGGCCCGCCCCGGGAGTTCGAAGTAATCCTGCGTTGCGGGAGCCGGCAATCAGCGCCCGCGGCCGGCGGAAAGTCCGATCGCGGCCATGGGCCGCTCCCGGCCGGACCGCTCCTACAGGAGCTTCGGAACCCAGCCCCACACCGGGGACCTGTGCTGATATTCACCGCAATATTCCTGCTCTGCGCCTGCGGCCAGGATATGCGCAACCAGCCCCGCTACGATCCCTACCAGGCCGCGCCCGGCTGGCCGAACGACCAGTCCGCCCGAATGCCGGTGGAGGGCACGGTATCCCGCAACCAGGCAGTGGAGACGCGCCCGACCACCCTGCCCGAACCCCTGAGCCGCGAACTGCTGGAACTCGGCCGCGAGCGTTTCGATATTTTTTGCAGCCCCTGCCACGGCGGTACCGGCAACGGCGACGGCGCCATCGTACAGCGCGGTTTTCCCGCGCCGCCGTCACTGCACAGCGCACGCCTGCGCAACGCGCCGCTCGGCCATTTCTACGATGTGATCAGCGACGGCTTCGGCGTGATGTATTCCTACGCCGCGCGGGTGCCGCCGGATGAGCGCTGGGCCATCGCCGCCTATATTCGCGCGCTGCAACTCTCGCAGCACGGCTCGCTGGAGGACCTCACCCCGCAGCAGCGCCGGGAACTGGAGCGGCAAAACCAGGGAGGAAAAGCGCCGTGACTCCGCGCGCGATACTGCCCGGTGGAATTGCACTGCTGGCACTGGGCGCGCTCGGCGCCGCGCTCGGCGGCGCGGCATTTGCCTCCAGCTGGCTGGCGGCGGCGCTGATCTGGGGCTCGCTGCCGCTGGGCGCGCTGGCGATGTTGATGACCCAGGGCCTCACCGGCGGGCGCTGGGGCGAACAGAGCCGCCCGCTGTGGCTGGCGCTGGCGGCGACCCTGCCGCTGTTCGCCGCGGCCATGCTGCCGCTGCTGTTCGGCCTGCACACGCTGTTTTCCTGGACCCTGCCCGCGCAGGAACTGCCGGAGGTGGTGCGCAACAAGCTCGCCTACCTGAACCGGCCTTTTTTTGTCGTTCGCAGCCTGGGCTATTTCGCGATCTGGCTGGGGCTCGCCTGGGCGCTGGGCGTGTGGCGGCGGCGCACCGCGCCGGTACAGGCGCCGGGACTGATCCTGTGGCTGCTGGCGCTGACGTTTTTCGCCTTCGACTGGTTTATGTCCCTGGAGCCGGAGTTCTATTCGGATATCTACGGGCTGATGCTGGGTACCGGTATGGTGGCCGCCGCCATCGCCTGCGCGCTGCTACTGGGCGCTCAGCACATGGACCCGGGCGCGCGCCGGGATATCGCCAATCTGTGGCTGGCGATACTGCTGGGCTGGGCATTCACCGCCTTTTCCCAGTACATCGTGATCTGGTCGGCAAACCTGCCCGACGAGATCGGCTGGTATATCCACCGCAGCCAAGGCGCCTGGCGGCCGATCAGTGTGATCTCCTTTGTGCTCTTCTTCCTGCTGCCGTTTATCGTTCTGCTGTCCAGCGCCGCCAAGGGACGCGCGGACTGGCTGATGTTTGCGGCGGCGTCCTGCCTGGCCGGACATATTCTGCAAATCTGCTGGCTGATACTGCCGGCGTTCGGCGGCTGGAGTGCACCACAGGTCTGGTTGGTGCCGGCACTGGTATTGGTCGTCGGCGCCATCTACGGGGCTGGTTACAACGCCGGCCAGCGAATAAACCGCGGGGCTGAAGATGATTAAACACGAGGCCGACCTTTCCCGGGTGCGCCCGATCGTCTACATCCTGCTGTTCACCCTGGCGCTGGTGCTGCTGGGCGGCCTGGCCATGTGGCCGCTCTATCTCTACTGGCTGCCGCGTCCCCCCGCCCCGGTGTTCGAACCGCTGCCGGTGCCGCCGGGGCAGGTGCGCCTGCAGCGCAACCCTCTCGCGGATCTGGCCGGCTACCAAGAGCGCGAGCAACAGCGGCTGCACAGCGTGGGCTGGGTGGACCGGGAGGCCGGGGTGGTGCATATGCCGATCGAGCGCGCGATGGACCTCCTGCTCGAGCGCGGCCTGCCAGATGCGGAGGCACCTCAGTGAACTGGCTCACCCGCGCCTGCCCGCTGCTTCTGCTGCTCACGCTGGCTGTCGAAGCGAAGCCGACAGCGGAGAAAACCCTGGATGCGGTGGCATTCAATCAGCGCATCGGCGCGCCGCTGCCGGCGACGGGGTTTCGCAATGCAAATGGCGACGCCGTGACACTCACCGCGCTGGTTGAACAGGGCCCGCTAATATTGGTGCTGTCCTGGTTCGAGTGCCCGCATCTCTGTCCCATGGTGCTGGACCAACTCGCCGGGGCCGCGGCCGATCTGCCGTTCGCCGCGGGGGATTACCGCGTGGCGGTGGTGAGTATCGATCCCCGGGAGACGCCGGCGCAGGCCGCGCAACTGGCTCGGCGCCTGCGCGAGCGGCACGGACAAATCGTCTCCAACTGGCAGCTGTTGACCGGCGGCGCCGCAGCCATCGATACCCTGGCCGATGCGGTGGGTTTTCAATATGCCTACGACGCAGAGCGCGACAGCTTCGCGCACCCGGCGGGGTTGGTGGTGGTCGCCACCGGCGGCCTGGTCAGCCGCTACCTGCTGCGCATCGAGCGCGGACAGCCGGACCTGCACCTGGCGCTGGTGGACGCCGGCCGCGGCAAACTTGGCAGCCCGGTGGACCAGTTGCTGCTGCGCTGCTATCACTTCGATCCGGATACGGGCCGCTACAGTGTCGCGGTGATGCGCCTGCTGCAGGTCGCCGGCGGACTGTCCCTGCTCGCACTGGGCGGTCTGATCGTCGGCCTACAGCGGAGGAGGTCGCCGTGAGCGAGCAGGCGATCGAAGATCCACAGATCGGGCTGCAACTGATCCCCCAGCAGGGCTCCGAATACGCGGCCCAGGTGGACCACCTGTATTACGCCCTGCTGGGTATTTCCGGGCTGTTGATGGCGATTCTCGCCGGCTTGGTGGTGGTGTTCGCGGCGCGCTACCGGCGCACCCTGGGTCGCGGGCGGGGAAAACTATTGTCCGACCGCAGCGGCCGCCGCGTGGAAATCGGCTTTGCGCTGTCGCTGTGCGCAGCCTTTATCGGGCTCTTCTTCTGGGCCAGCCATTTGTACCTGGAACTCTATGGCAAACCGGCGACGGACATCACCATCGACGTGGTGGCCAAACAGTGGATGTGGAAATTCCAACACCCGGACGGCACCCGCGAGATCAATACCCTGCACCTGCCGGTGGGGGAGACGGTGCAGCTGCGCATCACCTCCCAGGACGTGGTCCACAGCCTGTCGTTTCCGGCGTTCCGGCTCAAGCGCGACGCAGTGCCGGGCATGTATACCACCGCCCAGTTCACCCCGATCCGCACCGGCGAATCCCACCTGTTCTGCGCCGAGTACTGCGGCACCGACCACTCGCGCATGCGCGGCAAAGTGGTGGTGATGAGCCAGACCGGCTACCAGCGGTGGCTGGCGGGGCAGGGCGACGCACCCAGCCCGGCGGACGCCGGCGAGCAGCTTTTCCAGAGCTACGGCTGTAGCGGCTGCCACAAGCCCGGCGACGCCACACTGGCGCCGGAGCTGGCGGGCATTTTCGGCAAGCCAGTGCCGCTCGCCAGCGGCGAGACCGTCGTCGCGGACGAGGCCTACATCCGCGACTCCATTTTGCAGCCGCAGAAACAACTGGTGTCCGGCTACCAGCCAATCATGCCCAGCTATTCCGGGCAAATTTCTGAAGAGGAAATCCTGCAGATCATTTCCTATATCCAGTCACTGACACCCGGCGAGCAAAATGACTAGCGTTGTTTACAGTGAAAACGAAGACCGCCACGCGACGCCTCGGGACTACCTGAGCGGCGGCTGGAGCATCCGCTCCTGGCTGCTCACCGTCGACCACAAGCGCATCGCCTGGCTGTACGCGGTGTCCATCACCGGCTTTTTCTTCTTCGGCAGCGCCGCCGCGCTGCTGATCCGCCTGGAATTGATCAGCCCGGCCGGCGACCTGCTCAGCGCGGAGAGCTACAACAAACTTTTTTCCCTGCACGGTATCGTGATGGTGTGGTTTTTCCTGATCCCCTCGATACCCGCCACCCTGGGCAATTTCCTGCTGCCGATGATGATCGGCGCGCGGGATATGGCATTTCCCAAACTGAATTTATTGTCTTGGTATATCTATACACTCGGCGGTCTGTTTACGCTCGCGGCGGTGATCGCCGGCGGCGTGGATACCGGCTGGACCTTTTACACCCCGTATTCCACCCTGTTTTCCAACTCCGCGGTACTGGCCGCGGCCACCGGGGTTTTTATCGTCGGCTTTTCCTCGATTCTCACGGGGATCAATTTTATCGTCACCACTCACACCATGCGCGCCCCGGGGCTCAGCTGGTTGCGCCTGCCGCTGTTTGTGTGGGCCAACTATGCCACCGGCTTGGTTATGGTGCTGGCCACCCCAGTGCTGGCGGTTACCCTGCTGTTGATTGCGCTGGAACGTGTGCTGGGCATCGGTATTTTCGATCCGGCTCTGGGCGGCGATCCGCTGCTGTTCCAGCATCTGTTCTGGTTCTACTCGCACCCGGCGGTGTACATCATGATCCTGCCGGCGATGGGGGTGGTGTCTGAAATCGTCGCCTGCTTCTCGCGCAACCCGATCTTCGGCTATATGGGTATGGTGCTGTCGATAATGGCGATCGCACTGTTCGGCTTTGTAGTCTGGGGCCACCATATGTTCGTGTCCGGTCAGAGCATGTACGCGGGGATTTTGTTTTCTTTTTTTACTTTCCTGGTGGCGGTGCCCTCGGCGATCAAAACCCTGAACTGGACTGCGACCCTGTTTCGCGGACAGATCAGTTTTTCTGTGCCGATGATCTATGCACTGTCTTTTCTCGAACTGTTTACCGTCGGCGGACTGACCGGGGTTTTCCTCGCCGCCCTGGCGTTGGATGTGCACCTGCACGATACCTATTTCATCACCGCGCACTTTCACTACATCATGGTGGGCGGCGCGGTGACCGGCTATATGGGCGGGCTGCATTTTTGGTGGCCCAAACTCACCGGGCGCATGTACTCCAGGCCCTGGGCCACAGTGGCCGCACTGGCATTGCTGATCGGGCTCAACCTCACTTTCTATCCGCAGTTCCTGCTCGGCTACGCGGGCATGCCCCGGCGCTACCACTCCTACCCGGAGGAGTTCGAGATATTACAAGTGCTGTCCAGCCTGGGGGCCGGTGTGCTGGCCCTGGGCTACCTGCTGCCGCTGATCTACCTGTCCTGGTCCCTGCGCCACGGCGAAAAATCCGGACCCAATCCTTGGGACGCAACAGGGCTGGAGTGGCAGACCCCGTCACCGCCGCCGGTGCACAATTTTGCGGAAACCCCGGTGGTTACCGAGGAACCCTATGCCTACAAGTAGCGGACAGGCCGGCACAAGGCCGGAGGACGAAACGCCGCCGGAAACCCAGTTCGACGATATGGACCAGCAGCGCCACGCCGGGCTGCTGGGCATGTGGGTGTTCCTGCTCACCGAACTACTGCTGTTCGGCGGGCTCTTTGCCGCCTTCGCGATTCTGCGCCTGCAATACGCGAACGTCTTCGCGGAAGCGGCGCATCACCTGGATTTGAAACTGGCCGCGATCAATACCGCGCTGCTGTTGAGCAGCGGCCTCACCATGATGCTGGCCGAGCTGGCGGCGGGCGCGCGGCTGCGAAAAGTCGCGGTGTACTGGCTGCTGGCCACCATCCTCCTCGGCCTGGCGTTCCTGGCGATCAAGGGCTTCGAGTGGTACAGCGAATTCCGGCACCAATTGATGCCGGTGCTGGTCTTACCGTTCCGCTATCCCGGCGAACAGCCCGCGATTGCCGAGCTGTTTTTCAACTTATATTTCATCGCTACCGGCCTGCACGCGGTGCATATGCTGGTGGGCATCGCGATACTGGTGGTGATGCTGGCGCTGGTACGGCGCTGGCGCAGGCCGGACCGCCTCGACCGCCAGCTGCATATCGCCGGCCTCTACTGGGCCTTTATCGATGTGGTGTGGGTTTTTATTTTTACCCTGTTTTATTTGCTGAGAGGCTGAATTGAACTATCGCCCCGCCGTAATTACCTGGCTGGCACTGCTCATCCTGCTCGGGATCAGCCTGCTGGCGACCGCAATGGCTTCCACAGCCTTGCGCTACACGGTGCACTTTCTTTGTGCGATCGCCATGGCCGCGCTGGTGATGGTGGTATTTATGCAACTGCGGGCCGCCAGCGGACTGCTGCGGCTGTTCGCATTGGGCGGGTTGCTGTGGATTGCATTGCTGTTAATGCTGACCTTGGCGGATGTGCTGACGCGCTGAAGGCAAAACGTACGCGATGCCACTGGAAGCAAGAATCACCAGCTCCCGTTAGATCTGCTAACTGGTTCGCATAACCGGATTAAATGTCTGTTGTGCAAACAGCTCGATAAAACATTCTCTGATAGAGTGTCCCACTTCTTTTTAGCCCGGTATTTGTTGGTGGATTGGTCGGCTCCATAGGCTCGCGAAGCCGGGTTCTCCGCCAAACCCAATGCGTTCAAATGCCGTTATCTTCAGGGGGGGATTTATGCACAGGATTTTGGTGGGCAGTTTGTTGGTAATGCTATTGACGGCTTGCGGCGGAGGGGGCAGCGGGACAACCTCGTCCGATAATAATGATGAGACAACCTCGACCAACAATAATAACGGGGCAGACTCGTCCGGCAATAATGACAACAACAATGATACCGCCGATACGAGCGGGGATGTATCCCAGCCAGTAGAGTCACCCTTCACTCATCCCGGCCTCTTGCACACCGAGGCGGATTTCGAGCGTATGCGCACCAAGATCGCCGCAGGCGAGAACCCTTGGGCCGAAACCTGGAATACTCTGATCAACTATGAAGACACCAAATTGGATCAGGAACCCCAGGCGTTCACCACTCTCATTAGAGGCGGATCGGACGAAAATTACCTGACCCTGATCGAAGATCTGCGCGCTATGTACGGCCTCGCCCTGGCCTGGAATATCACCAAAGAGGATGCCTATGGCGATCTGGCCGTCACCTTCCTGAACGATTGGTCGTCCACCCTGGAAGAAGTGACTGGCAATACCGACAAATACCTTGCTGCCGGTCTTTACGGTTACCAACTTGCCAACATCGGGGAAATCATGCGCAGCTATGAGGGGTGGGCAGAGGCCGATATCGAGCGCTTTCAAACCATGCTACTGGAGCTGTTCTACCCCTTAAACAGCGATTGGCTGGCCAGACACGATGGTTCCTGCCTGTCCCACTTTTGGGCCAACTGGGACCTGGCCAACATCACCGGGATGATGGCCATCGGCATTTTTGCCGACCGCGAGGACATTTACCTGGAAGCCCTGGATTATCTCTACCACGGCCAGGGCACCGGTGCCCTGGATAACCTGGTGTACTACCTGCACGATGGCAACATGGGGCAATATCAGGAAAGCGGACGCGACCAAGGTCATTCCAATCTCGGCGTCACCCTGATGGGTGTGATTGCCAAACAGGCCTGGAATCAGGGCGACGACCTTTTTGCCTGGGAGAACTATCGTTTGCTGTCGGCGATGGAGTACATCGCCCGCTATAACGTCAATGAAGAAGTGCCTTTCACACCCTACGGACCCAACTGTGTTGACAGGTACAATGAATCTATTTCCAGCCACTCGCGCGGACACAAACGCCGTTCCTGGATGTTGCCGTTGAACCACTACCGGAACCGACTCGGCATTGCGACTCCGTGGATGGAAGCCAAACACGCGGATGTTGGCCGTGAAGTCTGGCGCTGGAGCAACGATGAATTGGGCTGGGGCTCCCTGACCGAAGCGTTGGATGAACCTGAAATCGGCGGCGCTCCGCGCGGCCTGACAGCGCGTATCGAAGGCGATACTGTTGTCCTGTCGTGGTGGGGTGCATATGGCGCGGAGAGTTATCAATTGCAGCGTGCCGACGACGTGGACGGTGAGTTTGCCACCATTGCCACGATTTACCCTGGCGAGTATCTGACCCATACCGATACCGATGTCCAGACCGGACAGGATTACCATTACCGGGTAACCGCCCTGTCCGCCGACGGTCTAAGCGAGCCATCCAAAACCGCCCTGGCGGAAGTGGGCACGCGCCTGAAAGTGCATCTCACTTTTGACGAGAGCGAATCCGACACACTGAAGAACAGCGTGAATGACAGCGACATCGGCACCCTGATGAACGGCGCCGAACTGGTACCGGGAGTCACTGGCCAGGCTGTATCGCTGGATGGCGTGGACGATTTTGTGCAGCTCGATGAAGGGGTGGTTGAGGAGCTGTCTGACTTCACTGTGGCTGCCTGGCTCCACCTGGACGAAGCCAAAACCAATGCGCGCCTGTTTGATTTCGGTGTCAGCGACCAGCGCTATATGACTCTGCTTCCAGCCACTGCTGACGGCGTTGCCCGATTCGCAATCACCAAAGTCAGTTACCATGCGGATGAAGTCATCACCGCAAATGATCCCCTGGAAACCGGAAGCTGGGTGCACCTGGCGGTAACGCTTAAAAACGGCGTTGGGATTTTGTATGTGAACGGGGCGGAAGCCGCCCGCCACGAGACAATGGCACTGGCGCCCTTCCGGCTGAACAGCACCAACCAAAATTGGCTGGGCCGCTCGCAATATTCTGCCGATGCCTTCCTGGCCGGCAAGATTGACGATTTCAGAATCTATAGCGGTGCCTTGTCCGCCAGTGAGATTGGCACTTTGGCGACGCCTTGACTGTTGCTGTTCGCCAATCCGGTTAACTTGTAATAGCGACGGGTTACTGGATGGCGGCGTTCGATGAAAAAGCCCCGGCAGATCACTCTGCCGGGGCTTTGTTGGTTTTTAATAGATACGAATTTAAAGACCTTACTTCGTTGTCAATCCCGAACACAAAGTAATCGCTGAGAGCGCTCGAAAAATATGGCTTTAACGGTGCGCCTTCAGCGATCGTTTAATCGTCAGCCCATCCGGTGGAGAGCACAAATCTTGTTGCCGGACGGGTCGCGCAGGTAAGCCAGGTAAAGCTTGCCCATAACGGCTTCGCGCGCACCCGGGGGATCTTCGCACTCGGTACCGCCATTGGCCAGCCCCGCTGCGTGCCAGCCATCGGCCATCTCGGGACTCCCTGCCGCGAAGCCAATGGTGCTACCGTTGCCGTGGCATGCCGGTTCGTTATTGATGGGTTTGGTGATTGCAAAGGCGCCGTTTTTGGTGAAGTAGAAGCAGCGGCCCTTCTCATCCATAACGCCCGGCTCGTGGCCCAGGGCTCCCAGAATGGCGTCGTAGAATATTTTGGATTCCTCGACGTCATTGGCGCCGATCATTATATGGCTGAACATTCTTTATCTCCTCATTTACAATTGAAAGCGCTGCAATAAATAGGCCTTGTTTCGGTCACCAGTTGAGTGCGGTTCCGGGGTCAGTATAAATTAAATCCGATCCGCGCGAAGATGGCGCAGACGCCGGAGGCATCGGACCATACTTCCATCAAGCGGCGTATCGAGGCTGCCCGGGAAGCCAGGCAGCCGCGAAACCTGTTCCCCTTTGCCGGTAACCCCCGCGAATCCATGCCTGAAGGCATTCCCCTGTCCCTGGACGGCTATCTGGAACTGGTGGACTGGAGCGGACGCATTCTGCGTGAGGGCAAGCGCGGCGCCATCGACGAAAAACTGCCACCGATTCTCGACAGATTGCAGATTGATCCACAGCACTGGCTCTACCTCAACCGGAACTTCGAGAGCCGCTTCAAATCCCTGGTGGGCGCCGCGCACTCGATGCGCAGTGCTTGCGAGCGGCTCGGCAAGCGCTGGGCGCAGGGCATCCGAGACTGCGAGCGCTATTTCTCTCCACCCGCTGCCTCCTGACCACTTGTTTGTCTCTTAAAGAGCACCATCGCAGGCTTTGCGAGGGTTTTCTACATTTCCAAAACGCCGCTTGGCACGCCATTCACCGCCTGCCGAGAAATATCATCTACCGGCTGAGTTCATTGAGCCTTGTAACCGATTTGAAGTCACGCCTGTTTCATCTTTCAATTAGTGGGTGTCCTATTCTTCTCTATTCTTCTTTCTATCTCAACCGGAACTTCGAGAGCCGCTTCAAATCCCTGGTGGGCGCCGCGCATTCGATGCGCAGTGCCTGCGAGCGGCTCGGCAAGCGCTGGGCGCAGGGCATCCGCGACTGCGAGCGCTATTTCTCGCCACCCGCTGCTTCCTGACCACTTGTTTTTCTCTTAAAGAGCACCATCGCAGGCTTTGCGAGGGTTTTCTACATTTCCAAAACGCCGCTTGGCACGCCATTCACCGCCTGCCGAGAAATATCATCTACCGGCTGAGTTCATTGAGCCTTGTAACCGATTTGAAGTCACGCCTGTTTCATCTTTCAATTAGTGGGTGTCCTATTCTTCTTTCCTATTCTTCTTTCTTCCCCGCCGCTGGAGCGGTAATCGTCACACCAGCTCTACAACGACAAAGCCCCGGTAGGACAACCTGCCGGGGCTTTTGTGGGCGTCCACTTGTTTGACGCATCCTAACTAAAATTCAAAATCTGAATGATATGGGTAGCAAACAGAACAAATACTAAACAGGCCGCAAACACATATCCCTTATTTTTATCCGACTTTTCCATACAGTCATATCGTGCAACGTAATTCGACCACCTGCTTGATTTAAAGAAAAAAAAAGAAATTGAAAATCACTATGGCTACAAATGGCCAAAATGAACTGATGGATTCAGGCAAAAAAGGAAATAGATTAATCTCAGACAACGTAGAGATGCCATTTTTCCTGAGAGCAATTTCCACCGTCATAAACGCAAAAGAAACTAGCACACAAAGTATAGAAACGGCCCAAACATGCGGAGCACCTCTATTCCCCCCCCACTTTGTTGAGCTAAAGCGATACAAACTATAAAACAAAAATGGGTAGCTAATAACAGAGCCCTTATTTTTCATTTTTCAACACCCCAAGCCATCAAGAACAAAAAATCAATCTGAATACATATATTCGATGGCTCGGTGAAGATCGTCATACCGACCTGGAGGAGAAATTGATGGTTGCGGCCCTATTTTTATCGCGGCATCCAGAACACGAGGCCCTACTATGGGGGCCCTGCCGGGGCATTGGTGGGATACCCAAAAATCACTTCGCCTGACTTTGCTCTACTTGGACAGGTAAAAAACAAGCAGGTATTTTTATCAGCTTATCGAAATTGGTTTTCCAAATATCAAGCTCAAATAAATTCCCTTTTTGGTCTACATAGAGTGAGGCAATAACATTAATGTCATCAGCGTCCGCAAACTGACATTCACTTACTTGCCGACCAAACTCTCGATCATATTCAGCTAACCCTTGAACAACTAATTTCAAACTTCCCATCCCGCCGTCATCCATGTCCTCTACGGCAAGTTTCTCCGCCCAGTCATCCGGAAGAGTAAAGTCTTTAGCCTCTGATACTAAATGTTTAATTAAGCGCTGCTCATCCCTAGTCGGTTTACGGTACACCGTGAATTCTCCCAACATTGATTGTTCCGTCAAGAAGCTAGGGGGGGGTGAGCCTGCCCCATTGGCCTGCATTTTAAAGCAAAAAATACAACGCCAAAACTGTAGGTAAAAGTACTGAGGAAATCACATAGCCGACAAACATTCTTTTTTCATTGCCCATACCTATTGCATTTGATTCCATATACTTCTGAATATCATCACCACACAAAAAATATATGCATATAAAATTGAGCAGCATTGAAGAAAGTGCAATTACGATTGCAGGTGCAGTCCAATTCGAATATATATGAATTACATCTATCTCAAATAACAGAGATGCAAGAGCTGGGAAACACGCAAGGTTTAAGCTCATTAAAAATGACATAAGGTAAACAGCATTTACTTTATTATACTCATCACTTGGATTTCGCTGAGAAATCCAAGTGTAGCAAGCCAAAAATAAGCCTATATAACTTTTTTTAATACTAAGCATAAAAAACCTAACAATTGCCAGACACTGCACACATCTTATCAGCTAAAGGCCCGCTTAAAGACTCGACACCAACAGTAGCGTCAAAAATAAAATAACTAGCACCGGCAACCCATCCCGGGGGACCACCAAAAAATGATATCGTACCCATTGCCGCATCAGTAGAAGCTTTCCCTACACCAGGAATATCGCCATTGATGCCAGCATTAATTCCCTTACCAACACTTAATGTAGTGCCCACCACAAAAAAGGGCTTCGACGCCACGTTTAATGATTTCATTAATTTAGAATTTGACATTGCATTTGTAATAGGGAACGGGGTCCATCTGCCATTTTGTATATCAACCCTACCATTTACATTTCGTAAAGAGTGCTTTAAATAACCAGCCCAAAGATAGGCAGCACCACCCGTTAATTGATCTACAGGACCAAAATAGTCATTTACTGACTCCATATAAACCCCAGCGCATGCCATTGGCGCACGACATCCCCCCTCTTGTGCAGAGACATCACCCCGAGGCCGGTCCTACCTTAGCTTCCGGTTTTCTCCAGTGCAATCAACGGCTTACCGCCCGCGTTCCCCGGCGCCGCCGGCCCCTTACCACTTTTTGGCCCCGACGCGGGTTTTACCTTAGCGGGATGCGCGAACGGTGGCAATGCGCTTTTCCGCTTAGCCGCCCTCCGGGCGCGGCAGCGCCCGAAGGGCCGCCGACAGGCGGCCGGTTCGGCCGCTGCAAGCGGCTAAAGAAGCGGCTAAAGCGGAGGGGCGTTTGCCCCTCCCGGCCGGCCGCTAGAACGGTGGCGCGGCTTCTTCGATGGCTTCGATCAGGTGCCGGCACTCCTGCCGCAGGTGCTTGACGTACATCTGCCATTCGCCGTCCAGGCGTTCCCAGGCCTCGATGACGCCCCAGCCTTGCGGCAGGTACTCGATGCGCTCCAGGGCGAAGGCGGCGGCGATTAGCTCGCCGGTGCTGGCGCCGGTGGTGCCGGTTTGGCGCAGGCTGTTCGCGGTGTTGAGGATTTTGTCCAGCGGATACGGCAGCTGGTTTATTTCATCTTGGATTGGCTTTGGTATGGCCATGCTTTGCCTCCTTAGTGGCTGTTGTGTGGCCACTTGGCAGAACCTCGCGCGCAGGCCTGTCAAGGCTGCGGAGCGCTGTTCAGCGGAGCACCCGAAGGGCTTGGCCTTGACTGGTTGAGCACGGGGTTATGCTGAGGGGACACACAGCAGACACGGGGTTTCCAGGTGGCACGGACCCCAAGGTAAAAAGCTTTCGCGGCTTGCCGCGGCCTTGAAGTCCCCCCAGCGGGGGGATTTAGGGGGGAGAGATAAACGCTTTCTGCCGCGCTTTTTGCGGCAGGCTTTTTGTGTTCCCCCTTGGGGGGCTAGGGGGGTAAAAAACCAGCCATGCGACCAGCCCGGCCTGCCCGCTTAAAGACTTTACGCGGGCACGGCGTTCAGTGGCGGCAGGAGACTACGGGCACCACAGGGGTTGCTCTACACGGCGGGCAGGCGTTGTTCGGGCGGGGAGGACGAGCGCTTTTTGCGAGGCCGGGGGAGGCATGGCTGGGAAGCGGCCGCTAAAGTGGGATGGGGGCTGGCGCGGGCCTTGCGCTTTTTCTGCAAGGGCCGTGACAGACCCCAGCCCGCTTTTGCAGCCACCTTTTTGCCTGTGCCGTGCGTAGCGCGGCCCGCCGCGTCGTTTGCGGCGGTTGGAACGAACGGTAGGGATTATCCGCCGGCACGGGGCGAGCCTGGCACCTTGGCTTGCGCTGTTTTTTGCAAGCCATGTGACAGGCGGATAAGGGCTCAGCCGGTCCCGTCCTGCTCCTCCGCGCTTTCCGCGTCCAACTGGGCCAGCAATGCTTCCTCGGTCGCCTCCGGTTCTGCCCCGGCAGTTTGTTTTTGTCGCCGGTGGAGACTCGGGTGTGTCAACTCGTGCACCTGCTTGAGCTTCACTATCGACACCTGGGTGTAAATCTCCGTGGTGCCGATGCTGGCGTGGCCGAGCAGTTGCTGGATGTAGCGGATGTCGGCGCCGTTCTCCAGCATTAGAGTGGCCACTGTGTGCCGGAACAGGTGGCAGGCGCCGGTCTTGCCGATGTCGGCCTGCTTGATGTATTTGGCCACGATGCGGCTGAGCCGGTCGTCGGTAATCGGTTGGCCATTGGGTTCCAGGAACAGGTTCTCGGGGTCCGGTTCCACGGCCCAGAACAGGCGCACGTCGTGGAGATAGTGCTGTATCCATTCCACGGCCCTTGCGGCTATGGGTACGAAGCGGTCCTTTTTGCCTTTGCCCTGCCGAACCGCCAGCACGCCCCTGTCCATGTGCAGATCCACCTTGGTGAGGTTGACCACTTCCATGCGCCGGATGCCCGTCGAGTAGAGTATTTCCAGCATGGCGCGGTCGCGGATGCCTTCGCCGGTGTCGGTGTCCGGCAGCGAGAGGATCAGCTCGGCTTCCTCGGGGCTGAGGGTGGCTTTGGGCAATCGCTTTTCCACCCGGGGCAGTTGCAGTTCACTCGCCGGGTTGTACAGCAAGTAGTTCTGTTGCGTGGCCCATTTGAAGAAGCCGCGCAGGGGGATTAGCCGGGCCAGTTGGTTGTGGGCGCTGATGGGGTTGCCGCGTTTGTCGCGGCTGTGGTGCAGGTGTCTTCTGTAGCGCTCCAGGATTGGTTTGGTGACGCTGCTGGCCTTGACGATACCGCGCTCCTGGCACCAGTCGTCGAACTGCCTGAGCGTGGTTTTCCGGTGGCCCATGGTGCGCGGGGAGTAATTCAGGCTTTGCAGGTAGTCGAGGTAGAGGCGGCTAAGGTAGGTGAGGCTCTGATTGTCCATGGCGGTGTCGGAAGTGGTCGGTGGTGAGTGTGGGCGGCGGTCAGTGTGCGAGGGCTTCAACGACGGTACGGCCGTCGGTGTTTTTTGTTGTAGAAGTGCTTTTTGGCTTTTCCTGACTGGTTTCTGTGGAAGCCGTGCCGCTACTGGGCTGCGGTGGTTTTTGTGGCTCCGACATCCCCCCGACTTGGCCCCGACCAGGGGCCGACTTCTCGGCTTTTAGCCCCGACTTCTTTTTGTCGTAGCTGAGTTTTTGCGGATCGATCAGCCCCATCAGGCGGCATTCTTCTTCGTCTTGGCCGTCGAACAGCAGTTCGTATTCGTAGCTCTGGCCACGGCCGCCGCGGTGCACCAGCAGGTATTCCATTTCCTCCAGGCGGTGCAAGTGCACCTTGAGCTGGGTGTTGCCCCAGCCGGTACACTCGCGCACCTGGCGGCGGCTAAAGCGGTAGTCCTTTTGCTCGACCTGCTGGCGCCGGCATTCCTCCGTCACCATCTGCTGGATCAGGCGCAACAGCTTACGAGTCTGCGCCGGCAACTCGTCCAGGGTGCGGCCCAGCACTTCGTGGGCAAGTTTGTTGGCGGTTTCAATGTCCGACAGGGTGACCTCGATGTACTCGATCTGTCGGCCCGCGTGGTGCACGGTTTTTATCTCGCGCTGGTGCTGATGCAGCAGGGCGATGCTGTCGATCAGGGTGAGGTACTTTTCATGGTCGCGGCGGGTGCGGGTTTTGTCGTCCAGGAAGGTGAGACGGTCGGCGTAGGGGTTGATCACGGGCAGCGGCCTGAGTAGACGCTGGGCGTTGCGGTGCAACTGGGTGAGCTGGGTTTTCTCCAGCTTGGCGGTGAGGCCGTCGAGCGTTCGGCGCTTTCTTTGCGCCTGGTGTATCGCTTGGGTCTGTTCCCTGGATTCATTCACTGTGAGCACCAGACAGCGATTCAACAGTTCTTCATCGATGTCGATGGCGGTGGTGGTCAGGAACAGCATCACCGGGCCTTCCACGCGGTATTCCCGCGTTACCAGCTCGCCGGTGGTTTCGTCTTTGCCGGTGCTGGCGATGGTGATCTCGCCTTCCGATTGCAGGAGCTTTAGAGCGTAGCTGGCGTTGCTCGCGCCTTCCTCTTCGGCGATGGCCAGTATCTTATGTTTGAGATTGGTTTCGCCCATGTAGAACAACGATTGCCCGGTCATGGCCGAGTAGTGCACCCGCTCTTCTTCCGGCATCAGGTTCAAGACCGCATCCATCAGCGAGCTTTTGCCGGCGGCGCTGGTGGACTGGATAATCACCGCCAGCGGCCGCTCCAGCTTTCGAGAGGCGCAGGCCAGATAGCCCACCAGTTTGTTGCTCTCCTCGCCCACCACGCCGCAGCGGTCGAAGTCGGTGAGGATGCGGTCGAGCAGGTCGGGGGATTGCAAGAGTTCCAGGGTTTCGCGCTGTTCCCTCTCGCTCAGCTCCGGGGCCAGGTTCTCCGGCTGCTTTTGCAGGTTGCCCTGGATCATCCGCTCTTGAAGGTCTTCCAGCTTGAGCAGGATTTTGCCCAGGTCGGTTTTAAGCGTTCTCTCCTCTTGGGCCAGCTCCAGCGCCGCTAGCTTGATAAAGCCAGCCCGCGCCTTGGCGGCGTAGAAGTCGAAGCTGTCCACGTGCAGATTGTCCCCGCAACTGGCCAGCAGGTTGATCTTGAGCACTTCGTAGTTTTTGTTTTTTTCCAGGCCGCGCACCCGGTACTTCCGGTCGCCGAAGGTGAAGTGCACTTCCCGCTCCGAGACTTCGGCATCCGGTACCGGGTCGGCAGGTGCCTCCGGCACTGCGGCGGCCGGCGGCAGGGGGTCGGGCTCAGGTTCTGGTTGCGGCGGCGCGGGCCTGGGGATCGGCGCCGGCTCCCGGGCGTTCTGATTGAGGGTATCTATCTGCCCGGCCAGGCTTTTGGCCTGCTGCTCGAAGCGCTCCCGGGCGGGATCGGCGGCTAAAGCGGAAGGTGCCTGCTGCTCCAGCTCCAACTGGCGCTCCGGCGGCTTGCCCTGTCCCATCCATTCCGCCGAGCGGATCACCACGCCCAGGCTCTTGCTGGCCGGGGTCACTTCCCGCGCGTACTGGTTAGCGTCCATGCCCTTGGGGAACAGCAGCCGGAAGCAGTCGAAGCCTTCCGCCCGCAACTGTTCCGCCAGCTTGGCGGCGGCGTTGTCGCCGGCCTGGTCGCGGTCGTAGGCGATCAGTACCCGCTGGATACCGGCTTCTTTGAACAAGGCCAAGTGATCGGAAGTGAAGCCAGCGGTGCCGTAGCTGGCGGTGACGTTCCGGTATCCCGCCGCCCAGAAGCTCAGGGCGTCGATCAAGGCTTCGCACAGGATGACTTCCTTTTGGCCGACAAGACTATCCGCATTCCACACGCCAGCGTGCGAACCCGGCAGGTACAGGTGTTTCGGCGTGCCCTTGCGCAAGTCGTCGCGGATCTTGCGGCCGTAGGCCTCCACCACCTGGCCGGCAGCGTCGAAGACCGGCACCACAATCGAGCCATTGAAGTGCTCGTGGCCGCTGTCCCGCAGTATGCCGGTCTGTTGCAGCTTGCTGCGCACCTCGGCACCCGCCTTGCGGCTCTTGGCCGGCAATCGGTAGCCCAGGGTACGGTTGGCAAAGCCCAGCTTGAAGCGCTCGATCAGTTCCCGGTCGCCGAGGCCCCGGCTTTGCAGATAGTCCAGCGCCTCGGGGCTCTGCAACAGGGTCTCGTGGTAGAAGTCCGCCACCTGGTTCAGCAACTGCTGGGCTTCGTCGTCCTCCGACAGCAGCACTTCCATTTTTTGCGCGGTGCTGTGCTTGACCGGCCTGCCAGCCGGGGCGGCCAGCGCCGGGATATCGTCCCGCAGTATCTCCACCGCGTGGCGGAAGCTAATGCCCTGGGTTTTCATTATCCAGTCGATCACGCTGCCGCCAGTGTTGCAGGCCCCCAGGCAGTGCCACAGGTTGGATTGCGGACTGACCACCAGCGACGGGGTGCGGTCGTCGTGGAAGGGGCAGCGACCCACCCTGTCCTTGCCGTGCTTCTTCAGCTCCACGCCGAAGGTCTCCACCAGCCGCTCCAGGGACACCTCCGCCTTGATCCGCTCGATGACCTCGTCCGCGATGCGCGCCATAGCAAAACCCCGTCAAGTATCTTGATCTGTTTATTTTGACACACTATAGTGTCCATGTGTCAACAGCAGAAGCTACCCAGGGGGTACAGTATGGGCACCACGGTCTTTTGGTTGCTCCCCATGGAATTTGTCAAACGCCTGACTACTCTGCGCAAAGAGCGCGGCCTAACCCAGCAAGCCCTGGCCAACGCCATCGACTTACACGTCAACCAGATTAAGCGGTACGAAGCAGGGACAGCCCAGCCTACCCTGGAGACCTTGGTCAGGCTCGCCAAGGAGCTGCACACCACCCTGGATGATTTGGTGTTCGGCGAGGATCACCGCAGCCCCAGCGACGACCTGCGCTTGCAGTTCGAGGCTCTGAGCCAGTTTGACGAGGAGGAACGGAAGATCGCCAAGGCATTGCTGGAAAGCCTGATTCTCAAGCACAACGCCCGGCGCGCCTTTGCAGATGATTTGAAGCCGGCGGGGAGCCGATAAAAGCAAAAGCCCCGGCAGGTTACCCTGCCGGGGTTCTGTTTAAGGAGATGTCAAAAATAGATCTGTCCCTTTTTGGTCCTCTTGGTGTAAATTATAAGGCCTGACACCGGCGCCCTCGCTCAGCGCACTGCAATTTCACCAAGCAGGGTCTTAATTTCTGAGGAAATGGTCTCGCTAACTTTGCTGTCGGCCAATCCGTAATAATAGATAGTTAGCGTATCCCCACCTCCTTTTAAATCATGGACAGTAAACACAATAATCTCGCCATGCTTATATTCATAGAAGTGAACAGGCCGACGCTCTAGCTCGCTAGGCTCCTGTAAAATTTCTTTGCGCAAGGAATGACTATTAGCAATTTGATCAATAAGCTCGACAACTTGGTCTTTGCTCTCCTTGTCTAACTTAATATCTTCTACCCATTCTGGGTCCTTCACATCTACACTTCTCAACGCCATCGCTCCAAGAGCACATAAAATTGCCAACATGACTACTAATACCGCCAGCACACTTTTCTTTACTGTCATATCAATAACCTATCGGCCTATACACCGGGCTCAGCCGTCGCTGGGAATTTACATGTGTATGCGAAAAAAGCCTGTCTCCAATGAAGTTATTTAGATCCGGATAATTACCCGTACCAAGCCCTTCCGTGAATAGCACAATATATCCATTTTCGATGCTTAGTTGATGCCTGACTGTACCCGGATGAAAATCATGCCCCTCCTGCGTAATATTCCAAACAGTAAAATTCTCTCGATCAATCACATGTGTTATTGGGTTGTTACCGAGCAGGACCATCCTTCCATCTTTTGGCTGCCCGGCAAAAATTCCGACAATTGGAACAGACTCCTCGTTAACAACATCTAGAGCTCCGTTCATAGTGCAACTTGCTGATACTTTGCAGAGTCGAGTTGGCCCTAAAGTGTAACGATGATCCTGCCCCTCTTGTGCAGAGACATCACCCCGAGGCCGGTCCTACCTTAGCTTCCGGTTTTCTCCAGTGCAATCAACGGCTTACCGCCCGCGTTCCCCGGCGCCGCCGGCCCCTTACCACTTTTTGGCCCCGACGCGGGTTTTACCTTAGCGGGATGCGCGAACGGTGGCAATGCGCTTTTCCGCTTAGCCGCCCTCCGGGCGCGGCAGCGCCCGAAGGGCCGCCGACAGGCGGCCGGTTCGGCCGCTGCAAGCGGCTAAAGAAGCGGCTAAAGCGGAGGGGCGTTTGCCCCTCCCGGCCGGCCGCTAGAACGGTGGCGCGGCTTCTTCGATGGCTTCGATCAGGTGCCGGCACTCCTGCCGCAGGTGCTTGACGTACATCTGCCATTCGCCGTCCAGGCGTTCCCAGGCCTCGATGACGCCCCAGCCTTGCGGCAGGTACTCGATGCGCTCCAGGGCGAAGGCGGCGGCGATTAGCTCGCCGGTGCTGGCGCCGGTGGTGCCGGTTTGGCGCAGGCTGTTCGCGGTGTTGAGGATTTTGTCCAGCGGATACGGCAGCTGGTTTATTTCATCTTGGATTGGCTTTGGTATGGCCATGCTTTGCCTCCTTAGTGGCTGTTGTGTGGCCACTTGGCAGAACCTCGCGCGCAGGCCTGTCAAGGCTGCGGAGCGCTGTTCAGCGGAGCACCCGAAGGGCTTGGCCTTGACTGGTTGAGCACGGGGTTATGCTGAGGGGACACACAGCAGACACGGGGTTTCCAGGTGGCACGGACCCCAAGGTAAAAAGCTTTCGCGGCTTGCCGCGGCCTTGAAGTCCCCCCAGCGGGGGGATTTAGGGGGGAGAGATAAACGCTTTCTGCCGCGCTTTTTGCGGCAGGCTTTTTGTGTTCCCCCTTGGGGGGCTAGGGGGGTAAAAAACCAGCCATGCGACCAGCCCGGCCTGCCCGCTTAAAGACTTTACGCGGGCACGGCGTTCAGTGGCGGCAGGAGACTACGGGCACCACAGGGGTTGCTCTACACGGCGGGCAGGCGTTGTTCGGGCGGGGAGGACGAGCGCTTTTTGCGAGGCCGGGGGAGGCATGGCTGGGAAGCGGCCGCTAAAGTGGGATGGGGGCTGGCGCGGGCCTTGCGCTTTTTCTGCAAGGGCCGTGACAGACCCCAGCCCGCTTTTGCAGCCACCTTTTTGCCTGTGCCGTGCGTAGCGCGGCCCGCCGCGTCGTTTGCGGCGGTTGGAACGAACGGTAGGGATTATCCGCCGGCACGGGGCGAGCCTGGCACCTTGGCTTGCGCTGTTTTTTGCAAGCCATGTGACAGGCGGATAAGGGCTCAGCCGGTCCCGTCCTGCTCCTCCGCGCTTTCCGCGTCCAACTGGGCCAGCAATGCTTCCTCGGTCGCCTCCGGTTCTGCCCCGGCAGTTTGTTTTTGTCGCCGGTGGAGACTCGGGTGTGTCAACTCGTGCACCTGCTTGAGCTTCACTATCGACACCTGGGTGTAAATCTCCGTGGTGCCGATGCTGGCGTGGCCGAGCAGTTGCTGGATGTAGCGGATGTCGGCGCCGTTCTCCAGCATTAGAGTGGCCACTGTGTGCCGGAACAGGTGGCAGGCGCCGGTCTTGCCGATGTCGGCCTGCTTGATGTATTTGGCCACGATGCGGCTGAGCCGGTCGTCGGTAATCGGTTGGCCATTGGGTTCCAGGAACAGGTTCTCGGGGTCCGGTTCCACGGCCCAGAACAGGCGCACGTCGTGGAGATAGTGCTGTATCCATTCCACGGCCCTTGCGGCTATGGGTACGAA
Organism: Microbulbifer rhizosphaerae; assembly: GCF_014191725.1. GTDB lineage: Bacteria > Pseudomonadota > Gammaproteobacteria > Pseudomonadales > Cellvibrionaceae > Microbulbifer > Microbulbifer rhizosphaerae. The sequence goes on along the minus strand of NZ_JACHWZ010000005.1, from coordinate 44,421 downwards.
GCGGTCCTTTTTGCCTTTGCCCTGCCGAACCGCCAGCACGCCCCTGTCCATGTGCAGATCCACCTTGGTGAGGTTGACCACTTCCATGCGCCGGATGCCCGTCGAGTAGAGTATTTCCAGCATGGCGCGGTCGCGGATGCCTTCGCCGGTGTCGGTGTCCGGCAGCGAGAGGATCAGCTCGGCTTCCTCGGGGCTGAGGGTGGCTTTGGGCAATCGCTTTTCCACCCGGGGCAGTTGCAGTTCACTCGCCGGGTTGTACAGCAAGTAGTTCTGTTGCGTGGCCCATTTGAAGAAGCCGCGCAGGGGGATTAGCCGGGCCAGTTGGTTGTGGGCGCTGATGGGGTTGCCGCGTTTGTCGCGGCTGTGGTGCAGGTGTCTTCTGTAGCGCTCCAGGATTGGTTTGGTGACGCTGCTGGCCTTGACGATACCGCGCTCCTGGCACCAGTCGTCGAACTGCCTGAGCGTGGTTTTCCGGTGGCCCATGGTGCGCGGGGAGTAATTCAGGCTTTGCAGGTAGTCGAGGTAGAGGCGGCTAAGGTAGGTGAGGCTCTGATTGTCCATGGCGGTGTCGGAAGTGGTCGGTGGTGAGTGTGGGCGGCGGTCAGTGTGCGAGGGCTTCAACGACGGTACGGCCGTCGGTGTTTTTTGTTGTAGAAGTGCTTTTTGGCTTTTCCTGACTGGTTTCTGTGGAAGCCGTGCCGCTACTGGGCTGCGGTGGTTTTTGTGGCTCCGACATCCCCCCGACTTGGCCCCGACCAGGGGCCGACTTCTCGGCTTTTAGCCCCGACTTCTTTTTGTCGTAGCTGAGTTTTTGCGGATCGATCAGCCCCATCAGGCGGCATTCTTCTTCGTCTTGGCCGTCGAACAGCAGTTCGTATTCGTAGCTCTGGCCACGGCCGCCGCGGTGCACCAGCAGGTATTCCATTTCCTCCAGGCGGTGCAAGTGCACCTTGAGCTGGGTGTTGCCCCAGCCGGTACACTCGCGCACCTGGCGGCGGCTAAAGCGGTAGTCCTTTTGCTCGACCTGCTGGCGCCGGCATTCCTCCGTCACCATCTGCTGGATCAGGCGCAACAGCTTACGAGTCTGCGCCGGCAACTCGTCCAGGGTGCGGCCCAGCACTTCGTGGGCAAGTTTGTTGGCGGTTTCAATGTCCGACAGGGTGACCTCGATGTACTCGATCTGTCGGCCCGCGTGGTGCACGGTTTTTATCTCGCGCTGGTGCTGATGCAGCAGGGCGATGCTGTCGATCAGGGTGAGGTACTTTTCATGGTCGCGGCGGGTGCGGGTTTTGTCGTCCAGGAAGGTGAGACGGTCGGCGTAGGGGTTGATCACGGGCAGCGGCCTGAGTAGACGCTGGGCGTTGCGGTGCAACTGGGTGAGCTGGGTTTTCTCCAGCTTGGCGGTGAGGCCGTCGAGCGTTCGGCGCTTTCTTTGCGCCTGGTGTATCGCTTGGGTCTGTTCCCTGGATTCATTCACTGTGAGCACCAGACAGCGATTCAACAGTTCTTCATCGATGTCGATGGCGGTGGTGGTCAGGAACAGCATCACCGGGCCTTCCACGCGGTATTCCCGCGTTACCAGCTCGCCGGTGGTTTCGTCTTTGCCGGTGCTGGCGATGGTGATCTCGCCTTCCGATTGCAGGAGCTTTAGAGCGTAGCTGGCGTTGCTCGCGCCTTCCTCTTCGGCGATGGCCAGTATCTTATGTTTGAGATTGGTTTCGCCCATGTAGAACAACGATTGCCCGGTCATGGCCGAGTAGTGCACCCGCTCTTCTTCCGGCATCAGGTTCAAGACCGCATCCATCAGCGAGCTTTTGCCGGCGGCGCTGGTGGACTGGATAATCACCGCCAGCGGCCGCTCCAGCTTTCGAGAGGCGCAGGCCAGATAGCCCACCAGTTTGTTGCTCTCCTCGCCCACCACGCCGCAGCGGTCGAAGTCGGTGAGGATGCGGTCGAGCAGGTCGGGGGATTGCAAGAGTTCCAGGGTTTCGCGCTGTTCCCTCTCGCTCAGCTCCGGGGCCAGGTTCTCCGGCTGCTTTTGCAGGTTGCCCTGGATCATCCGCTCTTGAAGGTCTTCCAGCTTGAGCAGGATTTTGCCCAGGTCGGTTTTAAGCGTTCTCTCCTCTTGGGCCAGCTCCAGCGCCGCTAGCTTGATAAAGCCAGCCCGCGCCTTGGCGGCGTAGAAGTCGAAGCTGTCCACGTGCAGATTGTCCCCGCAACTGGCCAGCAGGTTGATCTTGAGCACTTCGTAGTTTTTGTTTTTTTCCAGGCCGCGCACCCGGTACTTCCGGTCGCCGAAGGTGAAGTGCACTTCCCGCTCCGAGACTTCGGCATCCGGTACCGGGTCGGCAGGTGCCTCCGGCACTGCGGCGGCCGGCGGCAGGGGGTCGGGCTCAGGTTCTGGTTGCGGCGGCGCGGGCCTGGGGATCGGCGCCGGCTCCCGGGCGTTCTGATTGAGGGTATCTATCTGCCCGGCCAGGCTTTTGGCCTGCTGCTCGAAGCGCTCCCGGGCGGGATCGGCGGCTAAAGCGGAAGGTGCCTGCTGCTCCAGCTCCAACTGGCGCTCCGGCGGCTTGCCCTGTCCCATCCATTCCGCCGAGCGGATCACCACGCCCAGGCTCTTGCTGGCCGGGGTCACTTCCCGCGCGTACTGGTTAGCGTCCATGCCCTTGGGGAACAGCAGCCGGAAGCAGTCGAAGCCTTCCGCCCGCAACTGTTCCGCCAGCTTGGCGGCGGCGTTGTCGCCGGCCTGGTCGCGGTCGTAGGCGATCAGTACCCGCTGGATACCGGCTTCTTTGAACAAGGCCAAGTGATCGGAAGTGAAGCCAGCGGTGCCGTAGCTGGCGGTGACGTTCCGGTATCCCGCCGCCCAGAAGCTCAGGGCGTCGATCAAGGCTTCGCACAGGATGACTTCCTTTTGGCCGACAAGACTATCCGCATTCCACACGCCAGCGTGCGAACCCGGCAGGTACAGGTGTTTCGGCGTGCCCTTGCGCAAGTCGTCGCGGATCTTGCGGCCGTAGGCCTCCACCACCTGGCCGGCAGCGTCGAAGACCGGCACCACAATCGAGCCATTGAAGTGCTCGTGGCCGCTGTCCCGCAGTATGCCGGTCTGTTGCAGCTTGCTGCGCACCTCGGCACCCGCCTTGCGGCTCTTGGCCGGCAATCGGTAGCCCAGGGTACGGTTGGCAAAGCCCAGCTTGAAGCGCTCGATCAGTTCCCGGTCGCCGAGGCCCCGGCTTTGCAGATAGTCCAGCGCCTCGGGGCTCTGCAACAGGGTCTCGTGGTAGAAGTCCGCCACCTGGTTCAGCAACTGCTGGGCTTCGTCGTCCTCCGACAGCAGCACTTCCATTTTTTGCGCGGTGCTGTGCTTGACCGGCCTGCCAGCCGGGGCGGCCAGCGCCGGGATATCGTCCCGCAGTATCTCCACCGCGTGGCGGAAGCTAATGCCCTGGGTTTTCATTATCCAGTCGATCACGCTGCCGCCAGTGTTGCAGGCCCCCAGGCAGTGCCACAGGTTGGATTGCGGACTGACCACCAGCGACGGGGTGCGGTCGTCGTGGAAGGGGCAGCGACCCACCCTGTCCTTGCCGTGCTTCTTCAGCTCCACGCCGAAGGTCTCCACCAGCCGCTCCAGGGACACCTCCGCCTTGATCCGCTCGATGACCTCGTCCGCGATGCGCGCCATAGCAAAACCCCGTCAAGTATCTTGATCTGTTTATTTTGACACACTATAGTGTCCATGTGTCAACAGCAGAAGCTACCCAGGGGGTACAGTATGGGCACCACGGTCTTTTGGTTGCTCCCCATGGAATTTGTCAAACGCCTGACTACTCTGCGCAAAGAGCGCGGCCTAACCCAGCAAGCCCTGGCCAACGCCATCGACTTACACGTCAACCAGATTAAGCGGTACGAAGCAGGGACAGCCCAGCCTACCCTGGAGACCTTGGTCAGGCTCGCCAAGGAGCTGCACACCACCCTGGATGATTTGGTGTTCGGCGAGGATCACCGCAGCCCCAGCGACGACCTGCGCTTGCAGTTCGAGGCTCTGAGCCAGTTTGACGAGGAGGAACGGAAGATCGCCAAGGCATTGCTGGAAAGCCTGATTCTCAAGCACAACGCCCGGCGCGCCTTTGCAGATGATTTGAAGCCGGCGGGGAGCCGATAAAAGCAAAAGCCCCGGCAGGTTACCCTGCCGGGGTTCTGTTTAAGGAGATGTCAAAAATAGATCTGTCCCTTTTTGGTCCTCTTGGTGTAAATTATAAGGCCTGACACCGGCGCCCTCGCTCAGCGCACTGCAATTTCACCAAGCAGGGTCTTAATTTCTGAGGAAATGGTCTCGCTAACTTTGCTGTCGGCCAATCCGTAATAATAGATAGTTAGCGTATCCCCACCTCCTTTTAAATCATGGACAGTAAACACAATAATCTCGCCATGCTTATATTCATAGAAGTGAACAGGCCGACGCTCTAGCTCGCTAGGCTCCTGTAAAATTTCTTTGCGCAAGGAATGACTATTAGCAATTTGATCAATAAGCTCGACAACTTGGTCTTTGCTCTCCTTGTCTAACTTAATATCTTCTACCCATTCTGGGTCCTTCACATCTACACTTCTCAACGCCATCGCTCCAAGAGCACATAAAATTGCCAACATGACTACTAATACCGCCAGCACACTTTTCTTTACTGTCATATCAATAACCTATCGGCCTATACACCGGGCTCAGCCGTCGCTGGGAATTTACATGTGTATGCGAAAAAAGCCTGTCTCCAATGAAGTTATTTAGATCCGGATAATTACCCGTACCAAGCCCTTCCGTGAATAGCACAATATATCCATTTTCGATGCTTAGTTGATGCCTGACTGTACCCGGATGAAAATCATGCCCCTCCTGCGTAATATTCCAAACAGTAAAATTCTCTCGATCAATCACATGTGTTATTGGGTTGTTACCGAGCAGGACCATCCTTCCATCTTTTGGCTGCCCGGCAAAAATTCCGACAATTGGAACAGACTCCTCGTTAACAACATCTAGAGCTCCGTTCATAGTGCAACTTGCTGATACTTTGCAGAGTCGAGTTGGCCCTAAAGTGTAACGATGATCCTGCCCCTCTTGTGCATTCTCCTTCGCCTTCTCCGTATCCTTTTTCTTCTGTTCGGTAGCCCCATCGTCATCTGGCGTGGAGTCTGCCGGAGTGGAAGGTGCACTAGTCTCACAGCCCCAATAGTTGCATCTCGGCTCATACGGAAAGAGATTCCAGTCCGAGTTATCATCACAATGATTAACTATTACGTTGTCACCGGTTCCGGTCCAAGTGTCACTGTCATCACATGGCACCCACTCATAACCACTGGGATCAATCAAACTCAGCGGATCATTCATCACATAACTATACCGATTCCAACTCTGGCTGTAACCGGGCGCCTGCACAATCGGGTCCGGGCTCAGGAAGCGACCCAGTGTGGGATCATAGACACGTCCGTTCATATGAATCAACCCGGTCCTGTCCAGATGCTCGTGCCCGGTGAAGCCTCTCCTGGTAGTGATGCCCTGGGCAGCGAGCAGGTCCTGGATTTCCTCTTCGCTTAGCTCGCTCTGCCAGTCCGCGCCCCTTCTCGCCCCAAAGGGTTCGAAAGCGGTGTCCAGGATAACCAAGCCGGTTTCATCGGTGACCTTTTCGACGGAGCCTAGGTGGTCCCGGTGCAGGTATTCCCGGAATATCTCCTGCACGCCGTCGTGGCGGTAGGCGGCAATATGCACCACGTTAGCATCCAGCGTGGTTTTCTCGATGCGCTGGTAGTCCGGATCGTTGGCGGGAAGCTGTTCCTCGAAGTTGCCGAGGATAAAGGCCTTTTCCGTGCGCAGTTGCTCCGCGGTGGTATCCCACCAGCTGGTTTCCCGGTAGAAGCGGTTGCCGTTGGGGCCGTATTGGAACCGGTCCCTGGCGGTGGGTGTTGTGGTGGTTTTGCTGTCGCCGAGAACGATCTCGGTGGGCAGTTGCCGGGCATTCCAGGTGACCCACTTGTCGTCGCCACTGGCGGCGTCGTAGTGGGTGATGGCACCGTTCAAATCGTAGTGCAGTATGTGGGCCACCCCGTCGATATCGACCTTGCTGACGGCGTTGGGGCCGGCGTTCTGGGTCTGCTCGTACTGGTAGCCGGTAACCTGGGTATCGCCCGGGTGGCTGCTGGTCTTGCTGGTGATATTGCCCAACTTGTTGTAACGGGTGCTTAGAGTCCTGACGCCGCCACCGGCGGTGACGGTGGTGTCGAACAGGCGATTGAGGTCGTCGTAGGTGAAGCTCTCGTCTTTGTCGATGGTGCCTCCGGCAGTGCGGGTCAGGCGGCTTTCCAGGGTGCCGTTGCTGCGCCAGTTGTATTCGTTGTTCTGAATGCTGCCTCCGCCGGTCTTGATGGTGGACAGGCGGCCGGTAACGGGATCGTAGGTCCGGGTGGTGACCAGACCGTTGCCGTAAACCTCCTGCTCCACCTGGCCGCGGGCGTTGAGCTGGTTGAAGGTTTTGAGAGGATTGTCGTCCTGGTCGCGGATTTCGTGCAGGTATCCCCGCCCGTCGGTGCCGTAGTCGTAGGTCGCGCTCGCACCATTGACCGATTGCTGGTGCCCGTCGTCGTAGCTGGGATAGACAACCTTCTTGAGGCGCCCTTGATCGTCATAGTCATATTGGTGGGTATAGGTACGGCTTAGACTACCGGCCTTAAGGACTGTGCTGACAGACTGCAGCTTGGCGTCGATGTAGCTATAGCTTTCCGAGAAGATGGTGACACCGCCCTGGGTATAGCTGCGGCTGCCGAGTGCACCCACGCCGTTGGCCGGGTCGTAGGTCCATCGAGCGGCGCCGTCCGCATCCGTCTGGGTGAGGAGGCGGCCAAGTTTGTCATAGGTGTAGCTGATGAGCTGGCCCTTGTTGTCGGTTTGATCGTCCAGCTGGCCCAGTGCGTTGTAGGTGCTCTTCACAGTGCCCAGGTTGGGATCTGTCAGTTCGGTGCGATAGCCGGCCAGATCGTAGTCGAAGCTGGAGACGAAGTTGCCGTTGTCGCCGGTTACCGTGACTGTTTCCGGAAATCCGCTGCCGTAGTAGGTGTAGCTGGTAGTGACCTGATCGGCAGTACCTGCCGCGTCGATGGTTTTATCCAGGTCGCCGGTGACCAGATAGTAGCTTTCCTTGACCTGGGTTTCTTCGAGATTTCCATCCGCGTCCAGCACTTGTTCTTTGACCTCCACCTTGACGCGGCCGTTGTCTACCGAGTAGCTGGTGGTGACCCGCGCGCTATCCGGCTTCTTCAGTGTGCGCACCCGGCCGCGGTTGTCGAACAGTTCGACTGCGGTAAAGGGCGGCAGGCTTTCGGTAGAAGGGTAGGGTTCCGTCTGGTAATCGAGGCGGCCCTGGGCGTCGTAGCCGAAATCCCGCCGGGAGGTACTGCCGTCGAAGCCCTCGATATCCTCGCGCAACAGGCGGCCGAGGGTGTCGTAGTAGCGGATGACCTCCGGCGTGATGGGGGAGTCGGTGGTGAGCTTATACCGGGGATTGACACCCTTGACGGATTCGCAGCCACTGCAGGCTTCGTAGGTGCTAGTAAAGTGCACCAGATCGGGATTATCGCGCGTCTCCTCGCGGCCGAAGGCGTCGTAGGTGATCGTGGTCGTGCGGGTGTTGGCATCGGTGACCGAGCTTACGCTGCCGAACCGCTCGTCGTAACCCACGGTAATCTGCTGTGCAAGCGGGTTTTCGATTTTGGTGGGATAGCGGTTGTCGAGGAATTCCAGTACCCGGGTGGTGTGGGTCGCAATATCGACGCCGAAGACCCCCTCGCTCTCGAGGTTGCCGTTGCCGTCGTAGGTGTAATCGACCTCGAGTTCGTACTCCGAGTCTCCGGGATATTGCACAATGCTTGCAGGCCTGTTGGTGCCGGGCCAAGGGGTCGCGATCACGCGTTTCTCCCGATCCAGGTCTCCGCTGGTGTCTCCACGGTAATGGCGCACTGTTTCGAACTCGGTGAAACCGATCAGCCAGGGGCTGGTGCGATTGAAGAAGTCTGTGGAAGTTTTACTCGAGCGCAGCACGTCGGCACCGTCGATCTGCGCCGGCTTGACCTCGCCCCAGAAAGCCGGGTCGCTGTCATCCACAGTAGCGGATTTGACGATGCGCTCGGTGGTGGTGCGGCGCTTGACCAGTGCGCCGAGGCTGGCATCCGGGGTTTCCGTCCCCAGAGAGGCTGTTCGCTCGCGATAGCCCAGCAACTGCTTGCCTTCGAGTTGGGTCTGGAGGGACTGCTTGAGATAGGGCGCTTGCAAAGTATTGCCGCCGGCAGCCAGCTCGACGGAATCGTAGTGAAAGCGCTGGCTGGTAAGCACTTCTCCGGAGGCGCAGTCGCCGTCGCACTGCAGCAGGCGGGCGGTGGCGCCGAAGTGGGGGAAGTCCTGGCGGAACTGGCGGTAGGTGATGATGCCGCTCTCCAGGTCGTGGATCTTCTGCGCGTGGAAGCCGAGGAAGCCCCAGTTGTTGCTGCTCATCAGGCCGGTGCCCTGGTAGCGGTACTGGGTTTCGTGTACGCCGCCGGTGAGGCCGTTGGAACGCTTGACCTTGCTTACCACCAGTCGATAGATGCCCCTGTCCGGCAGTTGGGGATCGGGGTAGCTGGGTGGCAGAGGATAGGCACCGGGCACGGAAATGCCGCTCTCCGAACCGAAGGGGCTGCTGACGATAAAGCCCTCGGTCTCGTTCTTGGCCAGCACCCGGTAATGGAATCCGGTAACGGCACCGAGGCTGTCGGTGATGTCTTTGACACCGGTCTGGAAGTCGATGTTGTATTCGAACTGGCCGGGCTCGCGTTCCTCCCAGTTGAACTTCAGCGGTTCCAGACAGTGATCCGCTACACCAATTTCGGTGAAGCCGCACAGTTGCACTTCCTTGAGGCGACGGTAGCCATCGATCTGCCCTTCGTCTTCGGAGATCAGGCGGTATTCGCGCAGGTCGTTGTTGTTGATCCGAACCAGGATACGGTAGAGCAGCACCAGTTGCCCCTGGTCGATGGCCTCCGAGAGCGGCTGGGGCGGGGCGTCGGTGCGCAGGCCGTATTCGAACTGGATACTCGCGTCGCCACCGTTGCCGTAGACAATTTCCAGCGGGTAGTTGATGCCCTCGGACAGGTCGCGGTGGTAGCGGTACTCCATATTGTTGCCGAAAGCGTCGGTGACCTTGCTGATGCTCCAGGCGAAGTAGGGCGATTGTCCCACCTTGAGGCGGCTCTCCGGGGTGCTGCCGAATTCCAGGATGCGACCATCCGCGGCCTTTACCTGGAACCAGGGCTTGCCCTCGGCGGTTTTCTTGAGTTCGATCAGCCTGGCGCTGTCGCGCAGGGTGCGGTACACGGCGCCCGCCTGCCAGTGCGTCCCGTCCACCAGTACCAGTGGTTCGCCGTTCAGGCAGAGGGAGTCGCTGTCGTTCAGTCCGATTTCCACTGCACTGCCATCCTGGCCGGTGATGCAGCGGCGAATCTGGGAAAAGCCGGTCAGGCGCCAGCCGTAACCGAGGATATCTTCGGGCAACTGCTCTCTTTCCCGCTCGTGGTAGCGCAGGCCGGAGTAGTTCAAGGAAATATTCGGCACCAGGCCGTTGACCCCGGGGGCAGCTTTTACGGGAATGCGGATCATTGCATCGCCGGTGCTGGTGACATCGGTGCTGTAGGGCGTGCTGCCGGGTACGGTATTCGTGGAGGTAGCCAGCACGTCGACGATACCCTCCGGATTGTGAATCTTGACCCAACCGGAGGTCCGCCAACCGGAGCATTCCCCAACCTCGTTGCAAGCAGTCACCCGGTACTGATATTGATCGTTCAGCTCTACCTGGGCACTGTAGCTGCCGCTATCCGGATTTTCCGCGTCCGGAGTGATATCGTCCCAGCCGTCGATGCCACAGCCATCCTTACCGGCACGGCATCGTTGCTCCAGCTTGTAGTCCGCCACCGGCCAGGAGTCGTCCGGCTGCTCCCAGCTCATGGCGATCTGGCCGTAATTGCGATCCAGCGGTGCGGTGACCCACTTGGGTGTCAACGGCACGGGAACCGGGATATCCACGGGTACAGACACGGTTTGCGCGCCGCTCCACGCGGGGCAGCCCGCGGGTATGGGGCCGTTGCAGGCGCGGGCCCGGAACAGGTAGGTCCCCTTGCTGCCCTCGGGCAGATCGACCTGCTTGGAGGTGCCGCTCAGGTTGTTGGAGCCGCAGGTGTCGAATCCATAGTTGGTGTCGTCCGGCTCCTTGCACTGGAGCTGGTAGACCAGATCCTCGTAATCGCCGTCGCCGGAATAGGAAACCGCGTCCCATTTCATATAGAAGGTACTTTTGGGTGCGGCCACAGTGGAGTGGAGGTTTTTTACTTGGTCCGGTTTGTTGCGCACCGTAGCAATGCTCGAATATTTCCAGTCGCTCCAGTTGGAATAGCTTCCCACGGTGACATAGCTGCGCACCCGGTGCCGGTAGTCGCCGTCCGGCAGCCGGCTTTCTTCGTGCAGGTTCTCCGCGGCGACGCTGAGGTTGGTGGTTTCGAAGGAAGGCGACGGCTTCCATCCCTGCCAAACGCCACCCTCCAGGCGGAAATTCTGCTGGACCTGGTAGCCGGTTTTCTTGGGCGGCTCGCTGGCGGCGCCCCATTTGACGGTGAATTGGCCGTTGGTGTCGGTGGTGCCACTTTCTACATATGGGGTTACGGTGCCGGTGGGGTTGGGTTTTAGGGTAACGGCAATGCTTTTTACCGCTGATTTTTCGCTCCTCATTGTCGGGCTATCGTAGGGATAGGTCCCGTAGTAACGGTAAAAAAGAGTTGCATAATATTCATAACCAGCCGAACCCCTGTTTACGGTCAGAGAATAGCTACTCTGACTTGGCACACCCCCGACTAACCCTTTCCATTCACCACCATTTTTTCTCTCGTAAATATGGAATTCACAATAATAATAATCTTGATAATCATAGTTATAGCCATCACATAACTGTGAAGTTGTGACCTTAATGGTGTAGTTTCCATCAACACTTCGAGAGCCATCGCTGATAGATAGGGTAGCTGCGGCCAGCGCCGGAATGGCCATGCCGCAATAAACACACAGCAATAAGGCAGCCTTTCCCCAAAACGTAGACCCCACCCCCAAAACTCGCATGGCAAACTCCCTTCTCAACTCGCAAATAACGTCAATTTATTGTTTTTTCAAAAAACAAGAGAGAAGACTTATAACACGCCGCCCGATAACAGGTCGATCACACGTCATTACAGCTTTGGTTGATTTCTAACCTAACGCTATTCTTATTCTTCACCGAAAAATCGCCGCTGAACCCGCCGCCATTCCCCAAGCGCCGCAGGTGTGTGCAGGCACACGGTCACCCGCTCAAAATCCCCCGCCTCAGCGGTTAATACAGTAAGCGCCTGGTGCGCGGCAATGGAGTGGGGAAAGCGGTTGGTACCTGCTCCCAGGGCGGGGAACAACAGGCTGCCGAGACCTTTCTGCCGCGCCAGGGCCAGCACGCTCTGGTAACAGCGGCGCAACTGTACCAGCGCCTGCACGCCCCACTGGTCGCCGCTGCTCCATTGGGGTGTCACGGTATGCAAAAGATACTTTGCCGGCAAGCCGTAGGCGCGGGTCAGGCGCGCCTCGCCCACGGCGCATTCCGGCTGCTGAGCGCAGGCCGCCGCCAGCGCCTCGCCACCGCGATCGTAGATCTGCGCCGAGAGGCCGCGCCCGGGGATCAGGTGCTTGTGCGCCGGGCACACCAGTGCGTCTGCACTCATGGTCAGGATATCGCCACAAGTCAACTGCAAGTTCGTCACAATCTGCCACACCGTTCTTATTTATCCTGCTGATACTATAGTCCCGCTCTTTGGCGCAAAGGCGAATCGCAATATACTGGGCGCCCCCGATCGCGGGGCCACCTTGTTATGTGTCTTGGGGATGGCCGCGACAAGCTCTTTGCCATCGGCGGCCGGGAAACATCGAAGGGTTAACAAAAGCACTCAAAGTGCCGCAGCAGTGCCGGGCTGGTGACAGCCGGATGGGAACAGGCCCGCACAACAATAGGAACCCATGAACACCGCACATAACAATAACTACCGGGACCCGGTTCGCGAAGCGCTCCAGTTGGAGCTGCGCCGGCGCGTGCAGGCCTCCGGCTATATGCTGATTTTCTCCCTGGCGATCACCGGTGCCATGGGCGTGATCGCCCTCACCAATGGCGATCTCCTCCAGGCCTCCACCCTGTTCGGCGTGGCAACGCTGATCCTCGGGGCCTATATCACCGTCAACCTGGTGGGCCCGAGTAGCAAGACGCCGCTGCTGGTGGGCACCCTGCTGTTGGTACTGTATTTCTACCTGCTGCTCTCCGGCGGGGTGAACAACACCGGGCTGATGTGGGCGGTGATGCTGGTACCCGGCTTTATCAATTTGTACGGCTACAAGGCGGGCACCGCGACCCTGGTGGCCATCGGCGGCGCCACCGCACTGGTGCTGTTTTACCCGGACTTTCCCGGCATGACCGCGGAATACGACACCGCCTACCGCGCGCGCTTTATCGCCGTGTTCGGAGCCCTCACCGCGCTCACCGCGATTCTCGACAGCAGCCGCCACCAGACCCAACAGATGCTGCACACCCTGACCCAGGAGCTGGAGAACAGCGCCAGCACCGACGCCCTCACCGGGCTGGCCAACCGGCGCGAGGCCTACCGCGCCATGCACGAGCTGGAGCGCCGCAATCGCCATCTGTCGGGCCGCTACACGGTGCTGATCGGCGACCTGGACAACTTCAAGACCCTCAACGACAACTATGGCCACGCCTTCGGCGACAGGGTGCTGCAGGACGTGGCGGAAGTGCTGCGGAAGAACACCCGCACCGACGACATAGTGGCCCGCTGGGGTGGCGAGGAATTCCTGATTCTGCTGCCCAATACCGATCTCGACGGCGGCGGCATATTGGCTGAAAAATTGCGCGACCGGGTGGAGGCGCTCAGTCAGAAATACGATCCGCCGGTCAAGATCTCCATCAGTTTCGGCGTCGCCGAGGGCGACCCGTCCAGCGCCACTCACGGCCAACTGCTGGCGGAGGCGGACGCGCGCATGTACCGGGCCAAGGATCGCGGGCGCAACCGGGTGGTGGCGGTTTGATTCGGGACTCGGGGAGCCCCCGATAAGCCCCAAGGCAGCCAGTACTGTCACAGTACTTACGGTTGCGCTCAATTCTGTACCACCACCAAGTTCATATGGTTAAATAAACGCCAATCTGAAGAACTACGGGCCGCGTCCATGCACAGCCACCCGGCGGAGATCGCCGCCACACCAAACCGCTGGACTGGCTTCCTCGCCGGCCGCCTGCCGCATTTCCAACTGCAGTTGACCCGCCGCAACTGCCTCTATGCGTTGCTCTATGCATTGATCTTTCTCGGCGCCTGGCTGCGGGTGGACTACATCCTGCAGTTCAATCCCCTGGACCATATCTGGAGCGACCCCCAGCGCCACTGGGAACAGGGCATCGAGGCCCTGCGCGACGACCCCATGGCGATGACCGACCCGGTCCTCTACCAGCTGTATATCGGCGCCCTGGGCAAACTCACCCTGGGCGAGCCGCTGCTGGTGGCCTTCTACACTGCGCTGCTGTCCCTGCTCACCCCCTGGTTCTGGTACCGATTCCTGCGCGAACTGCAGCCGAGCAGAGCCATCGCGCTCGGCGGCTGGGCGGCACTGTCGCTGCTGCCGTCGTGGATCGCCATCTACGGCTATTTCATGCAGGAGACGCTGCTGCTGCCCCTGCTCGGCGCCGCGCTCTGGAGCAGTTGGCGCTGCAAGCGCAAACAGAACCTGCGGAGTTTCCTGCTGATGGCGCTGGTGTGGGCGCTGGCGGGGCTGACCCGCGGCATTGCGATACCGCTGGCCGCGGTGACCTGCACCTGGCTGTGGCTGCTGCAGGACGACAAGCTGCGCAAGGCGGTCTACTCGCTGCTGCTGCTCGCCCTAATCCTCGGCCCGCTGGCCTACCGTGCCTACCAGAAGATGCATATTTTCGCCCCCCACGGCGTCGGCCAGCTGGTGGCGATCTACACCCGCTCCGGCAACAAGCAGATCAACATGCACTACCGCCGCGAAGGCGCCCGCTGGAACTACTGGTTCGCCTCCCCCTCCACCGGCGAAAAGCCCCTGGAGCCGCTCTCCGACTGGCAGACCGCGCGCAGCGGCACCGCCGACGTCACCATCGATATCGATAAAGGCTCTGAGGACTGGCAAGGGGCACTGGCGAAATACCCGCTGACGTTTTCCAACGCCCTGTGGATCGCGAAAGAAAACCTGCTGTTCCTGTTTTTCGGCCGCTCCTGGCCGGACCAGAACCGCGACCGCCAGCTGGACCAGCTGAATATTCACGCCCGCTGGCTGTGGGCACCGCTGACCCTGCTGTTGCTCGCGGGCACCGCCTTTTACTGGCGCCGGCTGAAGGGCGAGCGCCTGCTGCCGTCGCTGCTGTTGACCTGGATAGTGGTGCAGGGCCTGCTGCCCATCGCGGTCAACGAGGGGCGCTACCGCAAACCCGGCGAGGGCTTGCTGTTCGCCCAGGCGGCCCTGCTGCTGGCCGCGCGGCGCAGAAGGGAGGAGGAAAGCGGGGCGGAGAAAGGCGAAAGGAATTCCGCGCATATGCCCACCGTGGCCGCGCTGACCGCCTCCGGCCTGCTGCTGTGCTTCGGCGCCACCTCCGCCTGGCGGCACTACGCCCTGGCGGAACAGATGGCGCGGCAGGGGGAGCTTTACCTGAGCCAGTTGAGCGCGGACTACCACCGGCAGGAGTGGGGCCACATGGGCCGCGACCGCAGTGTGGAACAGCAGCCGATCCGCATTGGCGGACACCATTACGCGAAGGGGCTGGGCGTGCACGCGCGCAGCGAGACCCGTTACCGGATTCCGGCCGGGGCGAAATATTTTCACAGCTATTTCGGCCTGGACGTCGCCGGTCACCGCGGCCTGGTGGAATTCAAGGTGTTGCTGGACGGGGAGGAGGTTTTCAGCAGCGGCCCCTATAACAACCGGCGGGAGACGGGGGAAATTCTGCTGCCGCTGGAGGGCGCCTCCCGGATAACCCTGGTGGTGGACCCGCTGGGCAGCAACCGCCACGACCACGCCGACTGGGCCATGGCCCGCTTCCTGGCCAAACCTCCCGAAACCGCGCTGGCAGAGCTGCGGAAAAATGATTGACCGCCTGTTGCGCTTCGCCTTGGTGGGCGGCACCGCCACCCTATTGCAGTTTCTGCTGCTGGCGCTGTTCGTCGAACTGCTGCATACCGGCGAAGTGGCCGCCTCCGCAGCCTCCTTTGCGCTGTCGGCGGGATTCAACTACTGGCTGAATTACCACTTCACCTTTTCCAGCCGGAAGAGTCACGCGCAGACGCTGCCCAGGTTTGTCCTGGTGGCCCTGCTCGGGCTGGGCGTCAACACCGCCAGCTTCGCCGCGCTGCTGACTGCGCTGCACTACCTGGCCGCGCAGGTAGTCGCCACCGGCATCACCCTGTTGTGCAATTTCACCCTGCATCAGTACTGGATCTACCGGAGAGAATAGTGAGCACTGACTCCTCAAGACCTGCCCCCACCCTCGCCATCGTCGTGCCCTGCTACAACGAGGAGGAGATACTCGCCGAGAGCTGCGCGGAACTGCTGCAGCAACTGAATCGCCTGGAGCACTCCGGCAAGGTGGCGCGCGGATCGAAAATCTACCTGGTGGACGACGGCAGCAGAGACGACACCTGGCCGCTGATGCAGAAGATCGCCCGGCGGGAAAGCCAGGTGGTATCGGTCAGACTGTCGCGCAACAAGGGCCACCAGAACGCACTGCACGCGGGCCTGAGCCAGACGGTGGAAGAGGCGGTGGTAAGCATCGACGCCGACCTGCAAGACGGTGCGGAAAATATCGAACCCATGGTGGACCACTACCTGCAGGGCAGCGAGGTGGTCTACGGTGTGCGCAGCGAGCGCCACACGGATACCTTTTTCAAACGCTTTACCGCCGAGGGCTACTACCGGGTGATGCATAAGCTGGGGGTCGACCTGGTGTTCAACCACGCCGACTTCCGCCTGCTCTCCCGCCGCGCGCTGGACGCGCTGCTGGAATACCCGGAGGCCAACCTGTTCCTGCGCGGCATGGTGCGCGAACTGGGTTTCGAATCCTCCCAAGTGGAATACCGGCGGCGGGAGCGCACCGCCGGAGAGAGCAAATACCCGCTGCGGCGCATGCTATCCCTGGCCTGGCGGGGAATCACCTCCTTTTCCACCGCGCCGCTGCGGGCGATTACGGTGCTGGGGCTGGTCTCCAGCGCGCTGTCGTTTGCAGTGATCGCCTGGGTGCTGATCACGCGTCTGTTCACGGACAACGCAGTGCCCGGCTGGGCGTCCATCCTGCTGCCGCTGCTGTTTATCGGCAGTGTGCAGCTACTGTGCCTGGGAGTGATCGGCGAGTACATCGCCAAGCTTTTTGAGGAAGTGAAGCAGCGGCCCAAATACCATATCGACCAGGTCGTCGGCGCGGAGACTGCAGACATCGAAAAGAGAGAAAAAGAAGCGGCCGTTGTCGCAGATTAAGTAGGAGCGGCCGTTGGCCGCGATCAGGCTAGCCGGGCGAGGTGCATGCCCACTATCGATCGCGGCCAACGGCCGCTCCTACAACCACTGTGGCTCAGGCGGCCGCCAGGCTCACCGGGCTGTAATCCCGGCTGCTGAGAAAATCCGGGCGCGGCTTGAGATCGCCGAAGGGTGTCACCGGTTTGTTTTCCACGCTGTTGTACACGCACATCAGCACCTTGCGCGGGTCGTTGGAAATATTGTCCGGCGAACCGTGCAGCAGGTTGCACTCGTGGATCACCAGGGTGCCCGGCATACCGGTAATCGCGTGTATCTCCCGGTCCCGCAGGACCTCGCGCATGGTCTCCGGCCGGGGCACGCCCAGCACCTGCCGGCGCAGGGAGGATTTGTAATTGTCCTCGGCGGTTCTGCCGCAGCAGGAAACATAGAGCTTGTGGGAGCCAGGGATCACGTACAGCGGGCCGTTGTGCTGGTGGCTCTCGCTGAGCATGATCCAGGCGGTGAGGGCGCGCATCCTGGGCATGCCGTCCTCCACGTGCCAGGTCTCGAAGTCCGAATGCCAGGCGAAGGAGCGGCCGGTGAAGGCGGGTTTGTTGTTGACCCGGGATTGCATCAGGTACACATCCGATCCCAGCAGTTGGCGCACCAGCGGCAGGATTTTCGGGTGTCGGAAAAATCGCTCGATGTGCCCGCTGAAACCGCAGGGATTGAAAATGGTGCGCAGTTCGTCGCTCTCCGGCTCACACACCAGCTCCTCGCATCCGCGCAATTCTCCGCGCAGCTGTTCGATTTCCGCCAGCAGCGGTTCCACCATTTCCGGCATATAGCCGGGCAGAACCAGGTAGCCGTTTTTTTCGTAGTGGTCCAATTGTGCCCGCTCCAGCGACGCGCCGCTTTTCGTCGGCTCGCCGCCGTAGACCACCGGATCCTGTCTGGGGATGATTTGTTCCCTGCCGCCCAACCGGGAAGGGTACAGATCATCTTGTGTAGGCATGATTCCTCCTCTAATTGTTGAAAATTTGTAACTACTCACCCCGACAGTCCCCTCTCCCGGTTAGGGAGAGGGGAGAGTAGTTACGGAAATTTTTAATTACTAAAACGACAGCACAGGGCCCACCGCGTGAGCTTCGCGAACGCCAGAGGCGCGAGTACTGTGTTTACCGCCGTTTGAAAGGCCGCAACCTCGACGGTCGAGGCCAATTTTTTGAACGGTGAGCGAGTCACCGGAGACAATTTGCGGCGGATGCCGCAATGAAAGATGTAAATCGAGTCAGTCAATTTACAGGCGTATTATTCCAACGCTTTCGACCCGCCGAGTCAAGCGGATCCGGGAAGAGTCACGCAGGAGAATAAATCTCGTAGTCGTCCGCATCGCCGCGGTAGCCGGGAATTTTTTGCCGGTGCAGAAAACTGCCGGGCAATGCACTGCGGACGATGTGCTCATGGCAACAACTTATTGGACGATAAAGCTGGTCTGGTCGACGCCAGTATTTCCGGTCCTGGGATCGTAGGCGTAAACCAGCAGCTGGTAGACACCCGGTGATTTCGCCTCCAGCGGCGCGCTGAAGGTGCTGGTGTCCTGTATCTTCAGCGGCACCGTTTTGTAAAGCTCACCGTCCTTGCGCACTATCGCCGCCACCTCCATTTTGCTGCCATCCCAGAGGCCGTCCGGGGTCAGCGCGCAGCCGCACATCATCACCACGTTGGCCTTGATCTCAAACGGACTGTCCGCAGCCGGTACCGCTTGATGGGTCTGCGGGCTGAGCAGATCCACCACCATACCGGGGACCTCGACGATCAGGCCATCGCCGTCGATCGGCTTGCCCGGCACCAGCCAGGTCTGGGTTTGCGAGAGCACCCGCGCCTGCCGCTTGATCGCCGGCGCCACCACCTCCACGGTGAGAAATACCGGTTCGTCGATCTCCAGGGTGGCCTTGAAAGCGGCCGCGCCCTCCGCGATGGACCCGTAGCGACTGTGGGGCTGGCGCATGATTTTGTCGGTATTGCCGGTGCTACCTTCGGTCAATCCCTCCGCAAGCAGGGCGCCGCTGTCCGCGTCGCGAATACGCACCAGCGCGCCGCCGATGGAGGAGCCGATAAACTTGGCATCCCTGGCTTTGGCGCGCACCACAATATCGGTGGCAACCGGCTCGGCCATAGCGGCCGCCGTGGAAAATTGGAAGAGTGCGATGACGATCAGCCACTTCAAACGGTTCACAGGCGGGCTCCTTGAATTTTGCAGATCGGGTGCAGTTTACCTGTGCGGAAGCGCCCCGGGCAAAAACCGGCTCACTGCCTGGAGCGGCTATAGGCCTCCTGCGCATCCGCCAGCCGGTAGACACCCAGTTCTTCCAACCGCTGCGCGGCCCTGCGTCCCGAGCGGCGCCAATCCGGGCCGTAGCTGGGGTAGTGGTCCACGTCGTAGCCGCCGTTCCAGTCCGAGGGATAGATGTCTGCGAAATAGGCGCGGGTGTGACGCTCCGCCTCGGCAGTGGCGGGATCGAGGAGGAAATCGAGCCGCCACTGCCGGCGCAGATCGCCGCCGCAGCTGCCGTGGAAGAGGTGTTCGTCGAACAGGATCAGGTCGCCGGGTTCCGTCTCCAGAATATGTCCCGGCAGAGACTCCGCCGCCGCCCCGCTCATCGGCGCGAGGGCGCGGGCAAATTCCGGCCGGTGGGAACCGGGCAGTACCCGCAGGGCGCCGGTGTTCGCTTTAACGGGTTCCAGGTAGGCCGCAATACCGAGACTCGCCAGCGGCACATCGGAATCCCCGTGCCAGGGCGTGTCGCCGCTGTAGAGTACGCCCTTGGCCCGCGTGGGCAGCACCGCCCCGCCGAGCAGCTCCGCCGCCAACGGCTCGAGGCGGTCGAGCAGCGACAGGCTCACCGGCGTCTCCGCGGTCATCATCGGCACATAGCGGAATCCCTCCCCGCCGGAGATATCCAGGGGCGGCACCAGCCCATCGCCCATCACCCGGTCGACTTCCTCCGCCAGCGGGCGCGGGTCGAATGCGCTGCGGATTATCAGGAAGCCGAAGATACGGTAGTGGTCAATATCTTCGGGAGCTGGAATCAGACTGTCCGATCTGGCCATAGGAAAAAACTCTATGACGGGGTTCCTACAAAAGCTTCATAGAGGCCAAATCCGACAAGTGCCCAAAACGCCAAACCGATGGCTATCCACAGGTAGTTGGCCGTAGCCAATTGTGCGTTGCTTTCGCCCTCTGGATCATCACAGGCAATATTTATTGCCGTCTGCGCCTTATATAATATCCAGATCGTCACAGGGAAGGTTATCAAGCCGACAAAATCCAGAATTGCATATTCAGGGGCACTCGCAGGAATCCACCCGGCAATGGCTCCCACTATCGATAAGATCACATAGGCCGCAACTCTGTGGTCATTTCGCCCTGCAAAAAATCGTCAGCTATGGTCCAGGATTTTCTGCCAATATCCCACATCAATCCACTGGCCGAACTTGTATCCAACCTCCCTGAAGTGGGCAATTTTCTCCATGCCGAGCTTCTCGTGCAGGGCCACGCTCGCCGGGTTTGGCAGAGCGACCCCACCGATAACAGAATGTAATCCCTTTTCTGCCAGTGCATCGAGCAGCGCTTGATACAGCAGGCTTCCGAGGCCTTTCCCCCCGGCTCCCTGGGCAAGGTAAACCGTACTCTCCACCGAGAAGCGGTAGGCACACCGCCCCTTCCACTTTGAGGCGTAGGCGTAACCTAGAAGCTCCCCGGAATGTTCTGCCACCAGCCAGGGAAGGCCGGAATGCGCAATCTCAGAAATACGCTCTTCCATTTCCGGGACAGAGACTTCCGATTCTTCGAAGGTGATGATCGAGTTCAGCACATAGTGGTTGTAGATTGAGCAGATTGTCGGCACATCGGATTTGACAACCTGCCTGATATTAATCTCGCCCATAACAGCACCGGAATTTATGGCAACTCTACGAATCGTGCGTGAAAGACTTTCCCGGAAACCGGGCTATTTTTCGGCGGAGTAGGGGTCTTCCGCCAGTAGATAGGCGCGCAGGTCGGCCTTTTGCGGCTGTGCCTGTAGCCAGGCACGCAAGTCCCTGATTTCTTCGTAGACCTCTTCTCCGAACTTCTGCCGGTAGATTTCCGAGAAGGTCTCGCGGGCGCTCTCCTGCCGCACCTTGTGCTGCCACTGGTGCGTGACTACGGCGTTGAGGGAGCCGGCCAGGCCTTCGCTTTTCAGCAGTTCCCACTCACCCTTGTCCAGCCACAGGCCTCCGACGGCGGGGCTGTAGTCTACGCGGCGGTCGCTGCGGGAGGAGATGCGGAACTTCTGCATGATTGCACCGGAAACCGGACAAAGCAGCGCCTTCCTGGACTCAGTCGCATCCACCTGCGCGAAATCCAGGTCACTGGGAAAGGTGTGCTCCGGGTTGTGTTCCTTCCAGGCCACATAATCCTCAATCAAAATCCAGTTGCCGCCGCAGGCGGAGCAGGTATGGGCACGGAACAGCTCATCCAGGAAATGAGGCTTCAGCACGCCATTGTTACAGCTTGTACATTTGCGCATTTTCGAATTCCTTCACTCAATATAACCGTACCTTACCGCTGGGGATTTCTGCGGCCCTCAGCGGGGGCGATCGACGCGATACCAACGACTGCGCTGAACAGCTGGTTGGGAATTTGCATCGCCACTTGACGAGAGTGAGTACGATATCACATAGGAACAGAAACTCTATCGGCAGGAGATAGGTGCGAATTAAGCGCTGTTTATTGTGGCAGCAGATAATAGTGGAAGGGAGTGAACCACAGCGGAAACCGTGGGCGGTATGGGTGTGGATAAAAGTGGTTTCCCTCTCCCCCGGCCCCTCTCCCGCAAGCGGGAGAGGGGAGCAAAAGAGGTGGCTGGTTAAGCCTGCTTGACCTCGTCCACCCAACGGGCTACCCGGCTTTCCAGAACCGGCACCGGCAATGCGCCGCCGCCGAGAACGGTGTCGTGGAAACCGCGGATATCGAACTTATCGCCCAGCTGTTCCTCGGCCTGCTTGCGCAGTTCCATGATTTTCAGCATGCCGATCTTGTAGGCGGTGGCCTGGCTGGGCCATACCAGGTAGCGGCGCACTTCGGAGCGCACGGCGGTTTCCGGGATGGCGGAGTTTTCCAGGAAGTATTGCACCGCCTGTTCCTCGGTCCAGCCCTTGGCGTGCAGGCCGGTGTCCACTACCAGGCGGATGGCCCGCCACATTTCCGCGGTCAGGTGGCCGAAGAGGTTGTAGGGGTTTTCGAACGCACCCATTTCCTTCGAGAGTTTCTCCGCGTAGAGCGCCCAGCCTTCCACGTAGACGGTGAAGTGGGCCTGGGTGCGGAATTGCGGAATGCCCTCCAGTTCCTGGGCGATGGAGATCTGCATATGGTGGCCGGGGTTGCCCTCGTGGTAGGCGACGGTCTCCATATCGGTGGTGGAGTAAGCGCTCATGTCGGCCAGGTGCGCGTAGTAAATACCGGGGCGCGAGCCGTCCGGGGTGCCGGGGTAGTAGTGCTGGGCACCGCCGGGCTGCTCGCGGAAGGCTTCCACGCGCTTGACGATCAAGTCCGCCTTGGGCAGCAGGCCGAAGTAGTCCGGCAGCTTCTTGCCGATGTTGTTGAGGAAGGCCTCGGAGTCCTTCAGGTAGCCCTGGCGGCCCTCTTCGGTATTCGGGTAGTAGAACTGGTCGTCTTCACGGATGAAGGCAAAGAAGTCCTGCAGGCTGCCCTCGAACTCCACCTGCTTTTTAATGGTTTCCATCTCGCCGCGAATGCGCGCCACTTCCTCCAGACCGATCTGGTGGATCTCGTCGGCGGTCAGTTCGGTGGTGGTGGTCTTGGCCAGCATCTGGTTGTAGTAGGCCTCGCCGTCGGGCAGGCTGCTGGCGCCCTGGGGCTCCTCGGAAGCCTTCTGCATATCCGCCTCCAGCCAGCCGATCAGCTCCTGGTAGGCGGGCAGGAATTGGGTTTCCAGGGCCTTGCGTGCTTCTGCGGTCAAGGCGTCGGCCTGCTTCTGGTCTATCTCGCCGGCTTCCAGTAGCGCGGCGATCTGCTCCTTGGCGCCGGCCCACAGGGGTGCGTCTTCGCCGTCATTGAAGGGCGCGCCGGCGATCAGTTTGGTGGACTGGTCGATGGCGCCCTCGTAGGCGAAACGGGGCGGGCGGATACCCTCTTTGGCACTCAACTTGGCGCGCTCCAGCAACTGGCCGACGGCGCGGGAGATGCCGCCGATACGGGCGATATAGGCTTCCATGTCGGAGGCATTGTCCACCTTGTGGAAGTTGAGCAGGAAGTTGGGCAGTTGCGACTGGGCGCCGCCCATCTGCTCGAAGATATAGCCGTGGCGCTTGAACGGCTCGGCGGCCTTGGCCTGTTCGTACTGGTAGACCCAGATATCGTAAGAGGTTTTGCCCTCCGGGCTCAGTTTCCCGTAGTCGAAGTTCTTCTTCAGCTCTTTGACGGACTTCGCCTGCCAGGCCAGCTTGCGCGCCTCGGCGGCCTCGCTCATATCGTCGATCTGGTCGTACAGCTCCTTGCGGCCCAGGTAGCTGAGCTGGGTGGGGCTGAACTGCAGCTGCTCCTCATAGCGCTCGTCGAGCCACTCGGTCAGGCGCGCCGTCTCCGCAGCGGGGTCGATGGCGGCGGTGGTTTCCGTAGCGGCGTCCTGCGCCGACTGGGCACTGATATCGGCCTGGGTGCTCTCCTCGCGCTGGCATCCGCCGAGGATGGCGAGGGCCAACAGTGTGGGGATCAGGGGGCTGGTTTGCGTGATTCGCATCGTCTTGCCTCGGTTATTTTTTGCACACAGTGAAAACCGCGGTACTTTGACACGAAACGGCAGGAGAGTCGATTGCCCGGGGCCCGGGGCCCGGCGCGGTTGCGCCGAGCCGACGGAAATGGACGGCTATTGGAGTTGCCCGGAGCCGCCGATGATACGCAGTTCACGTTGGGGGAAGGGGATACTCAGGCCCTCGGCCTCCAGCGCCGGTTTGAGCTTTTCCATCAGAGACCAGTAGACGTCCCAATAGTCGCCGGTGTAGGCCCAGGCGCGCAGCTGCAGGTTGACCGCGCTGTCCGCCAGCGCCTTCACCGCGTAGGTGGGTTCCGGATCGGAGAGGATGCGCGGCTCCGCCTCCACCAGCCGGCGCAGCACATTGATGCCGGTTTCGATACTGTCGCCGTAGGCGATGCCCGTCACGATTTCCATACGGCGGGTGGAGTTGCGGCTGAAGTTGGTAAGAGTCTGGCCCCAGATAACGTTGT
This sequence comes from Microbulbifer rhizosphaerae, assembly GCF_014191725.1. Lineage (GTDB taxonomy): Bacteria > Pseudomonadota > Gammaproteobacteria > Pseudomonadales > Cellvibrionaceae > Microbulbifer > Microbulbifer rhizosphaerae. The sequence goes on along the minus strand of NZ_JACHWZ010000005.1, from coordinate 20,536 downwards.
TGGGAGCCGAGACATACAGGCCGTCCACCGTGTCCAGCTCGGTGGTGAACAGGCCCACTTCGCGCACCGTGCCCAGGGTGCCCCCGAACTGGATAGTGTCCCCCACGCGGAAGGGGCGCAGGCCCAGAATGATAAAACCGGCGGCGATATTCTGCAGGGTGTCCTTGAGGGCCAGGCCCACCGCCAGGCCAGCGGCGCCGAGCAGGGCGATCAGGCTGGTGGTGTTGGCCCCGAAGATATCCAACACCACCAGCAGGCCGACGATGTACACCGCCCACACGGCGATATTGCTGAGCACCGGGATCAAGGTGGCGTCCAGGTGGCGGGAAAGCCGCCGCACCGCTCGGCGCGCCAGTCCGGCGGCCAGTACGGTGGCCACCAGGGCGAGCAGAGCCCATATGATTTTCAACGCTATGATACTGACCAGAGGCCAGTATTCCTCCAGCAGTGCGTTCCAATCCATTCCGGTTCCCCCGTCTATTTCGCAGGTTTATAACAGATTTTTTGCCGCGGCCTCGTCTACACATAGCTGATGTGCCGGGCAGCTCACCAGGTGATCGTTGACCATGCCAGTGGCCTGCATATGTGCGTACATGATAGTGGAGCCGACGAAACTGAAGCCGGCCTTTTTCAGCCCCTTGCTCATAGCGTCGGACTCTGAAGTGGTGGCGGGTACCTGTTTGATGCTGCGGCGACGGTTCACCTTTACCCGGCCATCGGTAAACTGCCACAGGAATTCCGACAGGCTGCTGCCGGCATCGCGCAGGGCCAGGGTGGCGCGGGCATTTTTCACCGCCGCTTCCACCTTCAGACGGTTGCGGATAATGCCGGGGTTCTGCAGCAGCCGCTCGATTTTCTTCGGCGTGTAGCGGGCGATTTTCTCCGGGTCGAAATTATCGAAAGCCTTGCGGTAATTTTCCCGCTTGTTGAGCACGGTGATCCAGGCGAGTCCGGCCTGGGCGCCCTCGAGAAGCAGGAATTCGAACAGGGTTCCGTCGTCGGTGACCGGGCGTCCCCATTCCTCGTCATGGTATTGCTGGTAGAGTGGGGTGGAGAGGCACCAGCTGCAGCGTTTTTCCGTCATAAATTTTATTTACTCCCTGTAGGAGCGGCCCATGGCCGCGATAGGTATACGCTACGAAGCAAGTCTGATCGCGGCCATGGACAGATTTTTGCTCCTGCAAAATCTGCATTTCCGCTGGGCGGCATTCCGCCATCCCTGGCGGTCGCCGCTCCTACAAAGGCTACTGCGGGCCGGAGAGGAAGTAGTGCTGGATCAGTTGCAGTACCAGCAGCACCGTTACCAGGATAAAAACGATATTTCCGCGATTCATGCCGACGCCTTTAACAGTTTTTGTTCCACCAGCCAGTCGTAACACTCCCGCAGCATGGTATCCAGGTCGGTGTCGGTTTGGTAGCCCAGTTCGCGTACCGCCTTATCACTGCTGGCTACAACGCGCCTGGTTACCATCGCGGCCTTTTCCGGGGTGATCAGCGGTTCGCGCCCGCTGGCGATCGACCAGAGGTCGGAGAGCCACCCCAGGGTATGAATTACGAACGCCGGCATGGCCCGCTTCGGTGCCGGCTTGCCCAGCAGCGCGGCGATCCTGCCGAAGAATTCCAAAAAGCTGGCGTCCCGGCCGGCGAGGATATAGTTTTCCCCGCAGCGGCCTTTGTAGAAGGCGTCGATATGCGCCCGCGCGACCGAGCCCGCATAACAGAAAGAGCCCTTACCCGGGGGCACACCGGGCAGCTGGTCTTTTTCCATCAGGAAAAAGGTCTGCGCCCAACTGGTGGTGTCGTACTTGCCGACGATGGCGCAGGGGTTCAGGAATACCGCGTCCAGCCCCCGTTCGATTTCCGCGCGCACCGCTTCTTCGGCGCGTTTCTTGGTGTACAGGTAACCGTGGCGCGGATCGTCCGCCAACTTGGGGCTCCGCTCGTCGATGCGCCCGCTCTGGTAGCCGTAGACGGCGATGGAGCTGGTGGCGATCAGGCGGCCGGCATTTTTCTCCCGCGCCACGCGGGCGATATTGGCCGATCCCTCCACGTTGTCCCGCCACTGCTGCGCATTGCCGCCGCGCCATAAATTGGTATTGGCGGCCAGGTGGAATACCGCATCGAGGTTTTCCGGCATGGCGTTGCGCAGGGAATCGACATCCGCGAGCGAGGCCTCCACCAGTTCCACGCCCTGTTGTTGCAGCCGCTTCGTGTCGGAACCGTGGCGGTGCATGGCGATTACCTGCCAGCCGTCGGCGAGCAGCTGTTCGATCAGGTTGGCACCGAGGAAGCCGGTGCCGCCGGTGACGAATGCGCGCATGGTTTTTTCCGTTATTTTTATTGGAATCGGGTTTTTGTAGGAGCGGCCGTTGGCCGCGATCGATGGTGAGTATTGTTCAAGTCCGATCGCGGCCAACGGCCGCTCCTACAAGGAGGCGGGCCTGCGGCCCGCTTGCGGAGCTGGAGCCTTCAGCGCTCAATAGACAGCTCCGCGGTCCCAGGAATCCGAGTCCCGGGGTTATTCCAGCTCCATGCCCAGGTGGTAGGCCAGGAAGCTCCACTGGTTGGTGATGTCTTCCACCTGCATCCATACCGGCTTGCCGGCGCCGTGGCCCGCGCGGGTTTCCACGGCCAGCCAGATGGGATTGTCGCAGCCCTGGTCGCGCTGCAGCACGGCGGCAAATTTGTAGCTGTGCCAGGGGACGACGCGGTCGTCCCGGTCCGCGGTGGTGATCAGGGTGGGCGGGTAGCACTTGCCCTTTTCGGTGTTGTGCACCGGCGAGTAGGCGTAGAGAGCCTCGAACTCCTCCTTGTTTTCACTCAGGCCGTAATCGCTGGACCACTGGCGTGCGTTGGCGGAGGCGGTGTGATAGCGCAGCATATCCAATACGCCCACCGCGGGCAGCGCGGCGGCGAAGAGGTCCGGGCGCTGGGTGATGGTGGCGCCCACCAGCAGGCCGCCGTTGGAACGGCCGCTGATCGCGAGTTTTTCCGACGAGGTGATTTTCTCCGCGATCAGCCACTCGGCGGCGCTAATGAAATCGTCGAACACATTCTGCTTTTGGCCCTTGGTGCCCGCCTGGTGCCAGGCCTCGCCGTACTCGCTGCCGCCGCGCAGGTTGGCCACCGCCAGGGTGCCGCCCATATCCAGCCAGCCGGCAAAGCGGGTGTAAAAGGCGGGCACTATGGCCGCGTTGAAGCCGCCGTAGCCGTACAGCAGGGTGGGATTTTTGCCGTCTTTTTTCAGGCCTTTTTTGTGCACCAGGAACAGCGGAATCCTGGTGCCGTCTTTGCTTTTGTAGAAGTGCTGGCTGACGGTGAGGTCGGCGAAATCCGCCGGATATTCCGGGGCCTTGAACAGCTCGCTCTTCCCGGTCTGCACATTCAACCGGTAGATGCTCGGCGGGGTGATAAAGCTGCTGAAGGAGTAGAAGGTCTCCGTCTCGTCCGGCTCGCCGTAGAAGCCGGATACCGAACCCAGGCCCGGCAATTTCAGTTCGTACTGCTGTTTGCCGTCGGTATCGGTGACCACCACTTTCGACTTGGCGTCCTGCAGGTAGTGCAGCACAAAGCGCCCGCCGATCAGCGACGCCTCCTGCAGGGCATTTTCCCGCTCTGGCACCAGGTCGCGCCAGTGTTTGCGCTGGGGTTTGTCCAGGTCGATGGCAATCACCCGGCCCAGGGGCGCGCCGGCGGTGGTCTGGAAATAGAAATTCTCGCCGCTGTTGCCGAGATAGGTGTAGAGGCCGTCCCAGTCGTCCAGCAGCCTGACCACCTCGCCGTCTTTCTTGCGCAGGTCCTTGTAGTAGATGCCGTTGGAGTCATAGCCGTCGAAGATGCTGAACACCAGGTAGTTGCCGTCGTGGCTCAGTTCCGCATCCGGGTTGCGGGTGGGGTGGTCGGTGATTTTATAGATCAGCCGGTCGCGGCTCTTGGGCTGGCCCAGTTTGTGGAAATAGACCGAGACCTGCTTGCTGTCGTCGGCGCTGCCGTCTTCGTTGAACGGATAGCGGCTGTAGTAGAAGCCGGACTCGTCCTCGGCCCAGCTGATACCGCTGAACTTGATACCGGTGAGAGTGTCTTTCAGGTCCCGGCCGGTCTTCAGGTCGCGCACGTGGTAGTCGGTCCAGTCGGTGCCGCCGTCGGAGGTGCCGTAGGCCAGGTAGCGGCCCTTCGGGCTGACCCGGTAGCGCTTGGCGGCGACGGTGCCATCCTCGCTCAGCTTGCGCGGGTCCAGCATTACCGTACCGTCTTTTTTCAGGCTGTCGCTGCGGTAGAAGACGTTTTGATCCCAACTGCCGTCGTTGTACTCGTAGTAGTATTTGCCGGCCTTTTTGAACGGCACTTTGTAGCGCTCGTATTGCCAGAGTTCCCCCAGGCGCTCGTTCAGCTTGTTCCAGCCGGGAAGTTTCTTCAGGCGCGGCAGCGAAATATCATTCTGCGCGGCCACCCACGCTTTCACTGCACTGGAGGTCCCCTCTTCCAGCCAACGATAGGGATCGGCCACCTGGGTACCGAAATAGTTGTCCCGCTTTTCCAACTTGGGGGTAACGGGATAGTCCGCGGCCAGGGTGGCGGCGGTGGCCAGCGCGCTGGCGGCCAGGATCAGAAGCTGTTTCTTCATACCGTGTGTTTCTGGTTTCTCGTCATCGAACAGTTGGCTAATCTATGGCATTTTTCATACCGGTTCCAGAAACAGGGGGACGTTTGCGGTGAGGGGATTGATTCAGCGCGTGAGCCACGCGCGGGTGGACGTGAACGGTGAGTCTGTCGGCTCCATTGATCGCGGCCTGTTGCTGCTGCTGGGCGTGGAGGCGCGGGATGACCGCGAGAGCGCGGACAAGCTGCTGCACAAGGTGCTGCACTACCGGGTGTTCGGCGACGAGCAGGGGCGCATGAACCTGAATGTGCAGCAGGCCGGCGGCGGCCTGCTGATCGTCAGCCAGTTTACCCTGGTGGCCGACACCGCCCGGGGCCTGCGCCCCAGCTTCAGCCGCGGTGCCTCGCCGGCGCAGGCGGAGGAACTGTACGATTATTTCGTCGGGCGCGCCCGCGCTCAGTTCTCGCCAGTGGAGACCGGGATATTCGCCGCGGACATGCAGGTCTCGCTGTCGAATGACGGGCCGGTTACCTTTTTACTTGAGACGTGATCGCTGGAATCCTGATGGCGCGCCGCCAGCGCTTTCAGGCGCCGGTCGCGGGTTTTCTTGTCCTCTTTCCCCAGCTGTTCCACTGCCTGGTAGAACGCCGGCCAGGTCTCCCCGGACTCCCGGTACAGTTGCGCGAACGCCGGGACCAGGGACTGGTACTCGGACGCCAGTGCCAGGGTGGCGTTGTTGGTCTTCTCGATATAGGCGCGGTAGCGCTCGGCGTTGGGCCAGTCCGCCGACATCCGGTCGTAGCAGTAACGCAGCCGCCCCAGCACTTCCGCTTTGCGGGCACGTTTTTCCTCGTCGGCAAGAGGGGATTTGTAGATCGGCTCCAGCTGCTTGCGCGCGGCCATCATCAGCTGCCGGATCGCCATCGACTGGGCGCGGCGGTCCGCCGTCCTGCCGTTCAATCCCTGGCGGCGGCGCCAGTCCGGCAGGGCCAGTTCCGACACGGCGGTGGCGAAGCTCTCGTTGAACGTGGTGTCGCCGGAGATATACACCCGGCGGTGCGCCAACTCGTGGAACAGCAGCCCGGCGAGCCGGTCCGGTGGCCAGTTGACGAAACTGGAGAGCACCGGATCATCGAACCAGCCCAGGGTGCTGTAGGCGGGCACCGGGCCCAAATAGATATCATAACCCTCCGCCAACAGCGCCTTCGCCTTGGCCTCGGCATCGGCCTTGCGGAAATAGCCGCGGTAACTGGCGCAACCGATAAAGGGATAGCACCAGCGCTTGGGGGAGAGGGAAAACTCCGGCGCCGCCAGCACATTCCACACGGGGAAGTCCTCCGCCAACTTCACATAGGAGCCGTAGGCCTCTCCCACCGGCAGTTGCAACTCGGCGCCCGCATAGGCGCGGATATCCTGCACCAGGCGCAGCCGCTCCTGCAGTTCTTCGCCGGTGCCGGGCGCAGCGGCCACCTTCTCGATCGGCTTGCGCGCGGCCAGGATGCGCCACTGCCCGGTGACCGCCTGGGTATAATATCGCGCCGTTTCACAGCCGCTTAACAGAACGGCCGTCAGTAATGAGCAAATGATTAGTACCCGGGGCAATCGCCGATAACAGCTGCTATACACTCTATTACCTGTTCCATCGATTATTGTTGAGGGTTCCGGCATGGCGCCCATGGCCGCCATACTCACCATGTTTGCGCTGACTTTCGCCGCAATCAGCTGGCTGAGCCTGCTGTGCGCTTGCTTCCGCCAGGGAACGGTTACAGGTCTACTGGCATTTTTCCTGCCGCCCCTGGGGCTGCTGGTTCTGCTGCCTCGCTGGCAGGAGGAAGCCGAACCCTTTGCGACCGCTGCCACGGCTCTGGTTTTTATCAGCATAGCCGGAATTTTTTGAGATTCCCCCCTTCGTCACTTTGTGTCGTTCCCGAGGGAAATAGTGCAGAGGAGGTAACTGCTCATCCTGTAGGAGCGGCGGGGCGGCCATCCGATATGCCCGCGAACAGAGCCCGATCGCGGGCATGGCCCGCTCCTACAGGGAGTAGTTACCAGAGGAGAAATAAGAGCCGGACTTGATTCAGATCAAAGCTCCGGCCGGGCGGGCTCCTACACTACTTGTACATAATCAGCGACAAAAAGGGAGCCAGAGATGGACGCGTTGATCGATCTGTTTACCAGTTTTTCCGGCCTGCTCAGCCTTGCGGTTATCGCTTTCGTATGCCTGATGGCGGGCTTCTTTATACGCCTGACGCTGCGCAAGATGGAGGAGGAGCGCCTGTCCGTGTGCCTGGTGGAATGCCGGGAGCAACCCTCCCGGCAGCGGAATCAGAAGCCCGGTTTCAAACGCACCGACTTCAATTCCTCCTCCAGCTTCGAGCGGAACCAGGCCGGGCCCACCCAGGAGTAGATCACCACCCCCAGCCAGGTGTAGCGCAGCAGGGTCGCCGCTTCCGCAAGGCCGCGGTCCTGCAGCAGTTGGGAAGCCAGCTGGAACAGCACATAGGCGCCGATCAGCAACAGAATCGTGCGTAGATTGCCACCGGCAGTGAGCCAGGCATTCATGCGGAACCACAGGCCGAAAACCGGGTTTCTGCGGGTTTTGATCGAGGCCAGTAATTGCAGCGCGGCGTGGTTGTCGGCGTCCTGTTGCAACACCCAGATGGCGTGGTCGTAGGCCTCGTCGGTTTTACCGCGATACAGCAGCAGCCTGCCCTTGCCGGTCAGCGCCGCCCGGTGTTGGGGTTCCAGGTTCAGGGCCTCGTCAAAAAATCGCGCGGCTTCCTGTTTTTGATTCCTGCCCAGGTGCCACTCGCCCAACTGGGCCAGGGTATCGGCACTCTCCGGGTCCAGTTGCAGGGCCTTGTCCAGGTAGGTTTTCGCGGCCTTGTCCCGGCCCATCAGCGCGAGGGTTTCGGCGACCGCGCGATGATAGTCCGCGTCGGTGGGGGAGAGAGCCAGGGCCTGCTCCCGATGCTTCAATGCCTGCTTGAACTTCAACTGCGCCTGCAGCACTTCGCCCAGGGCGAAGTGGGCGAAATGTGCCTCCGGCTCCAGTTGCACACCGATGCGCGCTTCGTGTTCCGCCGCGACCAGTCTTTTCATGCTGAGCAGGCCAACGGCGAGAAAGCTGTGCGGAAAATACTGCTGCGGATCTATGCTCAGGGCTTCGCGCAGGGATTCCATACCACCGCGAAAATCCCCGTAGCGGTACTGCTGGCCGGCGCGCTCGACCAGCCGCTGTATCTGTCCGTCTAGGATATCCATTGCTGCAGCCCCGTCAGAACCTGTGTCCTTACCATCTGCTCGAGTTTCGAGCCGACAAAATAGGCGAGTATCACTCCCGGAATACCATTCATCAGCACACCGTCAAAGTACTGATAGATCTCGCAGGCCGCACTCTGTTTCAGGTAAATGTAGTAACAGGCAAACAGGCTTACCACCACCAGCGCCAGGCGAACATAAACCGGCCCCAGGTCCCGCAGCGTTTCGCTGGTCATCATTGCCGTCAGCACGGCAAAGTAGCCGAGCAGGCCCAGGCAGACAGCGATGATTTCCCGGTTCCGGCTGGGGCTGCCCAGTGCAAAACTGTTGAACAGCGACCAGGCCCAGCTGATAAAGGGCCCGCCGAACATAAACGCGAACAGTGGCCACATGGGATCGACAGTGAAACGGGACAGGCGGCCGGGCTTCGGCTCGTCGATAATCTGGTAAGCGGATGCCATGGTTATTTTCCGTGTTTTTTCAGGAAATCCAGCACCTCGGTGTACTGGCCGGAATCGTTGGCGTACTTGGCATAGTTCCGTGCGGTGGACAGCCACTCCAGGGTGGTGGGGCGGACCGTTTTCACCGATTCGAACAGGTGCTCGCTGCGAATGGGCATCTCCTTCCCGGATTCGATGGATTCGTCGATCGCCTCGTCCACCGCGGTTTCGACCAGATTGACCAGGTCGGCGCCGGAGTAGCCGCTGGTTATTTTTGCCAGGCCGGCCACGTCCACCGATTCACCACCGGGGCGCTCGCTGACCAGGCCGGCGAGGATATCCTGCCGCGCCTCGCGGTCCGGCGGGGGAACGAAAATGATGCGGTCGAAACGCCCCGGGCGACGGAAAGCCGGGTCCAGCGCCCAGGGCACGTTGGTGGCCGCCAGCACCAGCACGCCGCTGTTGTTCTGGGAGAAGCCGTCCAGTTCGGCGAGAAACTGGCTGACCAGTTTCGATGAGGTGGCCTCACGGGTGTGCTGCCGCTTCGCCGCCAGTGCCTCCACCTCGTCGAAGAAAATCACCGCGGGGCTCTGCGCCCGCGCCTGTTCGAAAACCGCGTGCAGCTTGCTCTCGGATTCGCCGATATACATATCGAGTATGTCCGAGATGGCCACATTGAAGAACTGGGCATTGCACTCGCCAGCGGTGGCCCTGGCCAGCAGGGTTTTGCCGCAACCGGGCGGGCCGTACAGCAGGATGCCGCCACCGACTTTTTTCTTGAAGCGGCTGAACAGGGACGGTTTCTGGTAGGGGAGAATGATTTTCTTGTGGATCTGCTTTTTGACATAGGCGAGGCCGCCGACGTCCTTGAACTTCACCACTTCACTTTCCGGGTGCAGGATGCGTGTGACCTCCTCCCTGTCGGTGTCGTCATTGGCGATCACCCGGAGTTTCGGCTTGCCTTCCTGCCCGACGGTCCTTGCCGCCAGCCGGGCCTTCAGCGCCTGGTCCTCCAGCGCCGGGTTTTCCTCCACGGCGGATTGGTACAGGCGAATTGCCTCGTCGCTCTCTCCCTGATCCGCGAGGATTTTCGCCTTCAGCAGGCAGGCCCGGGGGTTGTCCATATCCAGGAAGGAGATACCCCGCTCGTGCCGTTCGCTTTTGTAGCAGATATCGGCGAGCAGCATCCTGTCCTCATCCTCGATATCGCCGGGAGCCAGGCCGTCGATAAACTGTTCCGCTTCCCGGTAATCCTCCGCACTGGCGAGGGCCTTGATCAATGCCAGGCGTAACGCGGTGTTTTCCGGGGAGGCGTCGAGCGCCGCTTTGAGGGATTGGATAATTCCGTTGTTCATTGGGCGTCGACCCTGTTTATTTTTAGAAATTAGCTGTAAGCCGAATGACACTAAGTTAAGCGGAACCCCCTGGTAGGAGCGGGCCATGCCCACGATCGGTTTCCACTACGTAGCTGATAACGATCGCGGGCATGGCCCGCTCCTACAGTCAGCGCTATTTTTGTCAGGTGCTTTCTTTTTTGCTGTCCGATGTTATCCAGCGCCCGAAGAGAATGCCCACCTCGAACAGCAGCCACATGGGCACTGCCAGCAGGGATTGGGAGATCACATCCGGGGGAGTGAGCAGCATGCCGAACACGAAACAACCCACGATCACGTAGGGGCGCTTGCGGGCCAGGGACTGGGCGTCCACGGCGCCGCTCCAGATCAGCAGTACGGTGGCGATGGGGATTTCGAAGGCGAAACCGAAAGCGAAGAAAAGCTTCAGTACCAGGTCCAGGTAGCTGCGGATATCGGGCATCACCGTGATATCGGAGTGCGCCGAACCGACAAAAAAGTCGAAGATGATCGGGAAGACCACGTAGTAGGCAAACGCCATCCCCGCGTAGAAGAGCACTATGCTGCTCACCAGGATGGGGACAGCCACGCGCTTTTCGCTTTTGTACAAGCCCGGGGCGATAAAGGCCCAGGCCTGGTAGAGCACGTAGGGAACGGCGATGAAAAAAGCCAGCACGAAGGTGGTCTTGAACGGGGTAAGGAAGGGGGAGGTGACCTCGGTGGCGATCATGCCCGTGCCATCGGCGAGGCGGGCCTGCAGCGGCTCGGCGACGAAATCGTAAATTTCCGCAGCGAAGGGCACCATGGCCGCGAAAATGGCCACCACGACCAACAGTACCCGCAGCAGTCGGTCGCGCAGTTCGATCAGGTGGTCGATAAAGGGCTGGGGCTGCTCGCTCATGAACGCTCGTCTTTATCCTTCGGGGACTGTTCTTTTTTCTGGTGGTCGGGGTGATCCGGGTTCAGCTCCGGGTCGCCGTGGTCGTGCAGGTGTTCGGGATATTCCGGGTCTTCCAGGTTTTCTTCGTTTTCCTCGTCCTGTTCCGGCAGGTAGTCCTCCTCTTTGTCCCGCCGCCAGCGGGGTTTCCGCTCGTCTTTCTCGTCCTCTCCGCTGAGGGCCTGCTCCATTTCCCGGCGGCTCTCTTCCAGCTCGCGCATCACGCGCTCGTTGTGCAGTTCGCGGCGGATATCGTCGGCACCCACTTCCCGCTCCAGCTCCTCGCGGGCGTTGTGCAGGGTGCGCTTGAGGCCGGACCACCAGCGCGCGGTGGTGCGCACGGCGTCGGGCAGGCGCTCGGGGCCGATCACCAGCAGGGCGACAACCGCTATCAGCAGCAGTTCGAAGAAACCGATATCAAACACGGAGGGGCGCTCGCGTTATTTGTCCTGGGACTGTTTGTCTTTTTCCGCCTGCTCTTTGTGCTGCGGCTTTTCCGATTCCTTGCCCTCCAGGCGCCCGGGCTCTTTTTTTTCTTCCTCCTCTTCTTCCTTGTCCTCGTCTTTCATTGCCTTGCGGAAGCCCTTGAGGGCGCCGCCCAGGTCGCCGCCCAGGTTGCGCAGGCGCTTGGTGCCGAACAGCAACAGTACGATTACCAGAATGATCAGCAGCTGCCAGATGCTTATTCCACCGAATCCCATGATTTTCTCCAGGTTTTGTTTCGCCTGCAAGCAGGCTCCTACAGGGTTAATCTTTCGTGCGCGAGGCTTTTTCTTCCAGTCCCGAGAGGCCGAAGCGGCGCGCGAGTTCGTTTAGCACATCCTGCGAGTCCGCCCCCAGGTGCGAGAGCATCACCAGGGAATGGAACCAGAGGTCGGCGGTTTCGGCGATCATCGCCTTTTTATCGCCGCCGCGCTCGGCATCCTTGGCGGCGAGGATGACCTCGGTGGCTTCCTCGCCGACTTTTTCCAGGATCTTGTTCAGGCCCTTGCGGTGCAGGCTGGCCACATAGGAGTTCTCCGCATCGCTCTCGCGCTTGCGGCTTTCCAGCACTGCGTCCAGCTGTTTCAACAGGTCACTCATAGATGCTTTCCGGGCTCTTGATCACCGGCTGGCTCACCTGCCATTCGCCGCCCTGCAGTACCCGGTAGAAGCAGCTGGCGCGCCCGGTATGACAGGCAATGCCGCCTTTCTGTTCCACCAGCAATAATACGGCATCGGCATCGCAATCCAGGCGGATTTCATGCACCTGCTGTTCGTGGCCGGAGGTTTCGCCCTTGCGCCACAGTTTGCCGCGGGAGCGGGACCAGTAGACGGCGCGCCCTTCACTGGCGGTAAGGCGCAGCGCCTCGCGGTTCATCCAGGCCATCATCAGTATGCGGCCGGTCTTGAAGTCCTGCGCTATGGCGGGGACCAGGCCGTCGCTGTTCCAGGCGACCTGTTGGGTGAAGTCGGCTTCGTTCAAGGGGCTCTCTTTGTTACTCAATGTCCTGTAGACCTTCATATATTGTAGGTTGGGCGGGCCTGCGGCCCATTCCCTCTCCCCCGGCCCCTCTCCCGCAAGCGGGAGAGGGGAGTTCAGGGCCAGAGCAGCAGCGCGAGGGCTGCGGCGCCCAGGAGCCAGCTGGCTGTGGGCAGTTGGGCGAGCAGGCCCGGGGCGGCCAGCAGCAGGGCGCCCGCCGCCAATATGACCCCCGCCACCCGCCGGGCGTAGCGCCGGCGGCCGCGGCGGCGGCTCTGTTCCAGTTGCTCGCCCACCCCGCGTATCTGCGGCGCCAGCTCGCGGGCATGTTCCAGAGCGGAGAAGGCCAGGTGCGGCAGCTGCGGCAACTTCTCCAGCCACTCGGGGCCGTAGCGCCGGATCTCGCCGACGATAGTCCTGGGGTGAAGGCGATCCCGCATCCAGCGCTCCAGGAATGGATGGGCAGTCTTCCACAGATCCAGTTGCGGATAAAGCTGCCGCCCCAGGCCCTCAATATTGAGCAGGGTCTTCTGCAGCAGCACCAGCTGCGGCTGCACCTCCATATCGAAGCGGCGCGCGGTCTGGAACAGGCTGATCAGCACCCGGGCGAAGGAGATCTCCCCCAGCGGCTTCTCGAAGATGGGCTCGCACACCGCGCGGATGGACGCCTCGAAGTCGTTGACCGGCGTGTCCCGCCGCACCCAGCCGCTCTGCACGTGCAGTTCGGCCACCATGCGGTAGTCGCGGCGGAACATGGCCAGCAGGTTGCGCGCCAGGTAGTACTGGTCCTCCCGCGTCAGGCTGCCGACGATGGCGGTGTCCACGGCGATATATTGTGGCCTCTGCGGATGCTCGCGGGACACGAAGATATTGCCCGGATGCATGTCCGCGTGGAAGAAGTTGTGCTCGAACACCTGCTTGAAGAATATCTCCACGCCGCGCTCGGCGAGCAGGCGCATATCGGTGTTCTGTGCATGCAGCTGCGCCACGTCGGTGACCGGGATGCCGTCGATGCGCTCCAGCACCAGCACATTCACCCGGGTGTAGTCCCAGTAGACTTCGGGGATATAGAGGAGGGGGGATTTGGCGAAGTTGCGCCGGAGCTGGGTGGCGTTGGCCCCCTCGCGCACCAGGTCCAATTCCCCTTCGATGGTGAATCGGTAGTCGTCCACCACCTCCACCGGGCGCAGGCGCCGGCCCTCGGGCAGGAACCGCGCCATGCCGCGGGCGAGCAGGCCGAGCAGGCGCAGGTCCTGCTGGATGATTTTGTCGATACCCGGGCGCAGCACTTTCACCACCACGGACTCGCCACTTGGCAGCACAGCGGCGTGCACCTGGGCCACCGAGGCGGAGGCCAGGGGTTTGCGCTCGAAGCTGGCGAACAGCTCATCCACCGGGGCGCCCAGGGCCTTTTCGATCAGGGCGATGCACTGGTCCTCGGGGAAGGGCGGCACATTGTCCTGCAGCTGGTCCAGCTCCTCGACGATATCCTGCGGCAACAGGTCCGGGCGGGTGGAGAGCAGTTGGCCGAACTTCACGAAAATCGGCCCCAGTTCCTCCAGCGCCCGGCGCAGGCGCTCGCCGCGGGCCATTTTCGACCGCGGCATTATCTTCAGCGGCGCCCACAGGACCCGCAGCCACAGCGGGCGGCGGGACGCCGGCAACAGCTCGTCGAGGCGGTAGCGCAGGAAGACCCGCGCGATGGTGAGACTGCGTGCAACCGGCACCGCTATTCCGCCCCCCGATGCGCGAACTTTTCCCGCAGCAGCTGTACCCGGGCCTCCAACCGCTCGGTGGCCATCGCCAGTTCCGACAGGTCCTCGGCGAAGGCGTCGAACTGCGCCTTGGGCGGGGTGAGGCGCCACTCCTCGCTCACCGCCTCGGCGGCGGCCCCGGGCGCGACTTGCAGCTGGCCGCGCAGCCAGTGGCCGGCGGAGCGCAGGGCCTCGCCCAGGGTGTGCGCCGGCACGTCGCCGATCAGTTGCGCCAGGGGTTCCTCCCAGTCGATGTCCAGGTCGTGCAGTATCTCCTGCAGTTCGGCGAGAAAGGTGCTGGAACCGATAACCGTCACTCCCAGGCTGGCGGGGGTGACACCGGTATCGCGCAGCAGCCGCAGGAAGGCGGTTGCGGAACCGCGGAGCTCGGTGGTGACCTGCCCCTCCCACTGGTGGCGCACGGCGACCCACTCATCCTCGATACACAGGAAGAGATTCAGGCGCGGCGCGGACAGCTCCAGGGCCAGCACCTCGCCGCTCAGTTCTGCCAGCCGGACACGGGTGCCGGGATCGTATTTCAGCGCGGTGTTGACGGCGGTTTCCAGCGCGGCTTCGAAGCCCGCGCGCAGGGTCGGGTCCATCAGGGCTTGAGACCTTTGTGCAGTGCGACTATGCCGCCGGTCATATTGTGATACTCGCAGTCCACAAAACCGGCCTCGCGCATCATGCCCAGCAAGGCCTCCTGGTCCGGGTGCATGCGGATGCTCTCCGCCAGGTAGCGGTAGCTCTCCGCATCACCGGCGATCAGGCGGCCCATGGTGGGCAGCAGGCGGAAGGAGTACTGGTCGTAGACCTTCTCCAGCAGTTTGGACTGCGGCTTGGAAAATTCCAGCACCAGCAGGCGGCCGCCGGGCTTGAGCACCCGCAGCATGGAGCGCAGCGCCAGGTCCTTGTCGGTGACGTTGCGCAGACCGAAGGCGATGGTGATGCAATCGAAGGTGTTGTCGGGGAAGGGCAGGTACTGGGCGTCCGCCTGCACCGGCACCACATTGCCGGCGATGCCGCGGTCCAGTAGCCGGTCGCGGCCCACCTTGAGCATGGACTCGTTGATATCCGCCAGCACCACCTGGCCCTCGGCGCCGACGATACGCGAGAAGCGCGCGGTGAGGTCGCCGGTGCCGCCGGCAATATCCAGGATCGTCTGACCCGGGCGGGCGCCGGAAAGCTCGATGGTGAAGCGCTTCCACAGCCGGTGGACGCCGCCGGACATCAGGTCGTTCATCAGGTCGTAGCGCGACGCGACCGAGTGGAAAACCTCCGCCACGCGGCTGGCCTTCTCTTCCACCGGGACTTCCCGATAGCCGAAGTGGGTGGTTTTGCGATCCTTCATGCTGTACCTGCCGAGCCGAATTCAGGGGCGACATTGTACATTGGCCGGGCCGCCGCGGCACCGCCGCTCGCTATTTACCTCACGATGAAATAAGTGAGTCCTCACTTATTTCATCGTCGCCCGCGAAATACTGGCGGATGGCCGCCAGCGGCAGAAGCTGAAATTTTCCGCGCCAGATGCCTAAGTTTTGGCATAATCAATGCCAAATAGTGCTCAAAAGGGAGACGTGGCCAATATGCTGGACTGGCTCAACGCACATATCGCCTACTGGCACTGGCTGGTTCTCGGCCTGCTGCTGGTCACCGCGGAAATCTTCGTTTCCGGGTTCATTCTCTTCTGGTTCGGCCTCGCCGCGCTGCTGATGGGCGCACTGCTGATCGTCGTGGATATGCCGATCGCCCTGCAACTGTTGCTGTGGGCCGGCGCTTCCATCGCGCTGCTGATCGGCTGGTTAAAGTTCATTCGCCCACAGTGGAAAGACCGCACCACCTCCGGCATGGCCGCGGAAGCGCTGGCCGGACAGGTGGGACTGGCAATCGAATCCAACACGGGCCGCAGCCGCGGCCGGCTCAAATTCCCCGCGCCGATTCTCGGCGAGGACGAGTGGCAGTTTATCTGCACCGACGAGGTGGCCATTGGAGACCGGGTGCGGGTGACCGATATCTCTGGCAATACGTTGATCGTGGCCCGCGTTTGATTTATTACAAGCACTTTGTAACTACCGACCTCACTGGGGCTCTATCGTGGCACAAAACAGTCCCCTCTCCCCTCGGGGAGAGGGTTAGGGAGAGGGGCCCCCCGCAAGCGGGGGAGAGGAGACAAGTTACAGCACTCTTTATATTTACTTCTGGAGAGGAAAAATAGCAGTGGAAGGTTTATCGGTAATCCTGGCGCTGGTGGTACTCATCATCGTCACCATCGCCATGGGCGTGCGCATAGTCCCGCAGGGCTCCAAACATATCGTCCAGCGCCTGGGCAAATTCCACAAGACGCTGGCGCCGGGCATGAACGTGATCATTCCCTACGTGGACCAAGTGCCCTACAAAGTGACCACCAAGGACATCGTGCTGGATATCCCCTCCCAGGAAGTGATCACCCAGGACAACGCCACCATCATTGCCAACGCCGTGGCCTACATCAATATCGTGTCGCCGGAGAAAGCGGTGTACGGTGTCGAGGACTACACGATAGCGATCCAGAACCTGGTGCAGACCGCGCTGCGCTCCATCGTCGGCGAAATGTCCCTCGACGCAGCGCTGTCGTCCCGCGACCTGATCAAGGCGAAACTGAAAGAGGGCATCTCCGACGATATCGCCGACTGGGGCATCAACCTGAAGACCGTAGAGATCCAGGACATCAACCCCTCCGCCACCATGCAGAAAGCGATGGAGGAGCAGGCCGCCGCAGAACGCCAGCGCCGCGCCACCGTAACCCGCGCCGAGGGCGAGAAACAGGCAGCGATCCTCGAAGCGGACGGCCGCCTGGAAGCGTCCAAGCGCGACGCCAAAGCGCAGGTAGTGCTGGCGGATGCCAGCCGCGAGGCCATCGAACGGGTGTCCTCCGCCATCGGCGACAAGGAGATGCCGGTGATGTATCTGCTGGGCGAGCGCTATATTAGCGCGCTGTCGGAGCTGGCTCGGTCTGACAATGCCAAGAATGTGATTTTGCCGGCGGATTTGCCGCAGGCGGTTAAGGGGTTGTTGAATAGGTAGATTGTTGAGGCATCGGGGCGTGCCCGGGGGCCCGAAGGCCTAAAATTTCAAACCCAAAACCGTCTTGGTGCAGGCACTCAAACTGACGTATTACCCAGGAAAATGATTGTGACAGCTACAACCCAAATGTTGGGGGCGCGTCGCAAATCAATACAACAAGGTACAACATGAAAAAAATAGCATTAATTAATTTTGTTATCTTTTTAGCATCCTGCGCCTCATCGACCGACATGTCAGAGGCGCTACAGAGCGGAGTGGATGGAATACCCACACATCAATTTTCTGACGCAAATACCGTTGAAGAGATTAGAAAACTTAGGCCACAGGCAAAACCACCCATTAAAGTCGCAGTTATTCCTCCCCACAGGTGGAAATCGGTAAGCGTTGAAGAAAGAAAAATTATTGAAAAATGGGGTGAAAAATTAAAAGAAACCGGTTTCGTCAAATCTATGGAAATAGTCCCCCAGTCTTTAAGATCAAACTGCAACTACCGTTCTGATAGTGGTTGCTATTTACAAGAGTCTAGATTGGCGGGTGCGCGCCTGAGGGCAGATGCTATTCTCTTCCTAAATGACAGCACCGTAACCGACCAGTATGTTAATCCAGCAAGCATCTTAAATCTTACAATTGTGGGCATGTGGTTTGTGCCTGCGCATCATAGAGACTCATATTCAGTTTATGAGGCATCACTATTCGACATAGATAACGGCTATCTTTATACGGTAGCTGAAGGTTATGGTGAGCATAAAACTGTTCGCCCATATATGTATACAGATTGGACCACAGGCAAAGAGGAGGCACGGCTTGAAGCACTAGAAAAGCTGGGCGAAAGGCTCCTGGCAAAAGCACAAGAATCAGTGAAATAGGAAATACACCTGGCAATGAATAAGCCAGTTCTTGAGAGGGGCGCAGCTTCTTTAGAAGCCAGGTACAGCAAACAAAGCTATAGATGTCATCCAAGATCAGAAAAATTATGAATAGAACTGTAATTTTGTCAGCATTTCTTTCACTCGCCATATCAGGCTGCGCAACCCAAGGGGATAGCTGGAAAATAAGTGGAGATGGACACCACACCACGGATATTCATGATATTGGCAATACCCCTCGCGAGAGGATGCTGATAGAAGAGAGAAATCGAAAAGAGAAAAATAATTACTTTCGAGATAAAGACATAATTATATTGCTGGCGTTAATGACAGCTGGAACACTGGTTTACGATTTACTTTTTGATGATAAGCCAGAAACCGGATCTATCGGCTGGCTATAAAAACTCGCTAGCGACAATGATCTGAGCCGGACACACCGGACAACTGAGAGGATCACGGCGAGTGAGAGAGGACGAGAGAAATATATTAGGCCAGATCAACTTTATGGCATGAAATTTATTTGGACGTATAAAATGCCAAAATATTCATCTGACCCCTTCGGCGTTTTTCAAGATAGTTGTCGCCCCTGCCGAAGCGAAGAAAGTAAACAGATGGGGGCGAACGTCAGTACAGGCCCCGCCAACCACTGAATTAAAGAGCCATAGGCTCCTATTTACGGACGGTATTACGTAACTTATTGATTTTCCGAAAGGTTACTTGTATTCAATTGCCAGCGGTATAATCAGGCGACTTGAACCGAGGCTCTATAATTCCGGCCACAATTTGATCGACACTGGGTAAGCCCTTGAATTCTAAGAGAATTTAAGATCCTGATTTTGAAAGGGTCGGCAAATAGTAGCCAAGGACATATAAAGCCCCAGGCTTTTGAATAAACTGTTAATGGTCATCAAAGATATGAAGAAAGCAGCGCTCATCCTTTCATTGATATTTGCGAATAATGTGTTTGCGTGTTCGTGCAGTGAATTCCCCACTCTTTCGGAGAGATACGGTGAATCTGAAATAGTAGTTCTTGCTAAGCTATCTGCGGCTGGCACTAACCAATTTGGGCATGCTACTTTCAAGTGGGATATAACTGAATTGATTAAGGGCGCCAAACCAGATTCTTTAGAGAATGTGGAGCAAGGGCTAACCTCCTGCGATCCGCAACTTAAAGAAGAGCAGGAGTGGCTGCTTTTCCTGGAGGAAGGTGAAAGTCCAGTTTTAGGTTGGTGCAGCTTCAATCAAAATGCAGAGTACCTTGAGGAGGGGTGGCGTGATGCACTGGTGGAAAACCATTAACAAGGCCATGAACTTCGCGCCTATCGGCGCCGGACAGCCTACGCTGCGCTCCGGCTGCCGGTTATGGCAACGTTAAGTAAAGGAAGCATCAAACTATGAGAAAAGTACTTCTATCGACGCAAGCCATATTTATGGTGGTTTTCTTTATTGCATTTGTAGTCAGTTTTTTTGTGGTCGATAAAATTGAAGAAGAGTCTCGATTATTAGTAACAGAAAAGGTGGTCAAAGGTACTTCTTCTAAAGTTGACCTCGCTGAAGAAGTTCTCAACTCTAGGGCTGCAAACATGTACCTCAAAGATTATCAAATAGACGTGATACGCGAGGAAATTGATACGTTCAAAACCAATCCATACAAATACGTTGAGTCTTTAACTATTGACGCAGAAAATGTTGTCATAATCCCCCCCGAGTTTGAAATAAATAATCCATTGAAAGCAGCCTTGTTCGAAAAAATATTTTCCTGGAAGCAGGGCTTAAAATCTTATTTCAATAAAACATTTTCAGGGTTAATTACTGATATTCGTATTTTTCTTGGCACGAACTTTATCGCCCTGTTAATAGCCGCCTTTGTCTGTTTTAAAGCTACTTCACTTGGCAATAGAGCAATGGCATTATCTGCAATAATTACTATAGCCACAGCGCTTTCAGCATTTAGCTATATAAACGCAAACTGGTTATTAAATGTTCTTCTTAATAGTTATGCTGGTTATGGCTACGCAGGTGGTATTGCCATATTAACTGGATGGTTATACCTGGAATACTCCGACAAGCTGGATAAAAATGCTTACCAAACGCATGCAACGGACAAATTTTAGCTGTCACCTTTTTCGCGCTGCGCAGCAAAAAAGCTGCCAGCTAAAATTTTCTCGTTATGCGGGCGTAAGCAATTCTAGGAAGGGGTCCATGAAAATAAAATGTTCTGGAATAAAGTATCGTCAAGGCTTTGTAGAGGTAGGCTCTGGAGTCCACGATGGGTTCGTCAACCTTGAAGTCTGGACTGTACAACCAGATAGCAGCAACTTCGAATCTGCTAGCGAGCTAGCCGAAGTTCCGGAGCATGAGATATCCAGCAATTCAGAAATTGAGCTAGATGTTGAGCAAGCAAAAAGCATGGTTGCTGAGATTCAAAAGGCTATTTTTGCTATTGAGTCGGGCAATGCTTAACAAATTGCACCTGTCGGAAAATTTGTTCCATGGCTTTTTTGTGTTGCCGCTACTCTATAACACAAAAACCCACTCCACAAATTTCCGCTGTGCAAAGCGTTATGGCTAAACCGGGAACAAAATGAAATACGTAGTAGAGGGAGTAATTTTAGTTACCTGCTTGTTCATTGTCCTTATTGGTCAAGGTTGGGGAAAGTGCTCATTCACCGAAGAGTATGCTGCTCAGAGAGTGGTTCGGGCTTTACCCGGTAGTTGCATAAATTAATCGGATCTCAGTCATGAAACGCCTTGTTTTACAGGCTCGATCACGGACTCCATCAGTGTCACTGGAATTCACC
>NZ_JACHWZ010000004.1:155287-293306 GCF_014191725.1 Microbulbifer rhizosphaerae | reverse complement strand
GTTCCACTGCCCAGGCATATAACACCGACTATACGGCAAATAGGAAAGCCTAGCCCCGGTTCCTGCGCGCTTTGCTGGGGGAAAACTTCTTGATTCTCCGGGGTGTCCGGCATAGTCGTCGTGGTGCCGTCAATCAATTTCACTGGACGGCCACGCCATTTCCATTGTTCAAGCGCTTTATCGCTCGACTGCTTTCCGGTAAAACAAACCAGCTCCGAAATTATTTCCACCGGCAGCCGCTGACGCGCTTTGCAGTAGGCTCCTGTATTGGTACTGATGGATGGGAGCCCACCGGTTAGCCTGGCAATGGCAGATTGGTTGACAATGTTCTGACAGGACCGATCGGCGTGCATCGCTTGTGCCAGAAACATGGATAGCGTTTCCGTCGGTGGAAAGGTTCTTTCCCGATGCTCCGGTAGCAATTGTTCAACCACCTCAAAGAGCTCCCTGCCGGTTAGCAAGTTGAAGAAATCGTAGGAGTCGGTACAGCTTGCGTATTTGCGCGTCCGGCACTGTTGAATGCTCGCATGTTTCTGGTTAGGATTCATACAGGCTGGCCCTCCGTGGTTGGTGTTTTGTTTAGGCGCAATTAGCCTATCACGGAACCAGCCTTCTTTTATGAATCTCTAAAATTCCTCTTATCTTTCAATTAGTTACGCTTAAGTCAGCGCCATTCCGATCAGACAGCATTGGAATCCGCCGCAAAAATGATCGACTCCGAAGTCGTATTCGCTGTCGCAACCTCCATCATCCTTGCCATGGAATACCCCGATGACCCAGACCTAAGGCTGCCATCGGAATCGACAGATACCTACGCCTTTGCCGGTGATTTGGAAATCTCTGCAGCGCATGGTGTGAATGCGAGATCAACCAACCCCGATCTGTGGAACAACACACAAGCAGCGATTGCCAGCGATTCCAACCTGGTGCTGTCGCAATCTATTCAAAGCGATGTTGCAGACATCTATTATTTCACAACGCCTGAAACAAGCTCTACCGGTGTTTTCAACGGCAGCCGTCTAGTACTGAATCCCGGTGGCGACGGCACCATGAGTGCCAAGCTTGACGAAAGTGCCTTCAACTGGTCTCTAGGGGAGAGTGGTGTAAGTTTCGAAGGACTGGAACTGATATCAAGCGACGCACACCCTTGGGATGGCGATCTCGGCAAATCAGTTCACGAGCAAACCGTTACCCGTATCAACAACTTACGCTGGCTTTCCCTGGGAAAGTTGAGCGATGTGCTTCTGCTCGATATTGAAAGTTACACCCACTACCCGGATGGAGAATATCCTGACACCTCGCCCGTCGTTTCGCTGACTACCGGCACCGCTCTCAAGTCTGAGAACAGAGTCAACGCCACTAAAATTTTGCAGTTGGGTGTGGACTACAGTGTGCCCAGATCCGTCACCACGGGAGTGGTTAGCAGTCCCGTAGACGGCACCGGCGCCTCCCTGGAAGTACATGCTTCAAAGATCTCTTTTTCCGGCAGCCCAGGCCAGGGAGGTACAGCCTCGGTCACCGTTGAATCCTATAATGGCGATGGAACGCTGATCACCTCCGAGGAAAATGCAAGCTGGATGATTGCCGCCGATGGTAGCCTGCAGATTAGCTATGCCAATGGTGATAGCGCAAATCTGGTCTTTCTTTCTGAGAACCAGGAAATTGCCAGCGTCAACCTGAAAACAACCCAGAGCGCAGGCGTCTTTACCCGGAACAGCTTTCTGCTACTCAAGGAAGAGCCCTCCTGGACTGTGCTGTCTGCTCCCGGAATCTACCGTTATCCGTTTTCGTTCTTCGAGCCGCTCAATCATTTCTGGTTCGAAGTAAACGATAACGGTACGGCTCTAACAGTTTCAACCTATGACATGGATGAAAACGGCACACTTGAAGACAGCGAGTACTCTGTAATGCCTGGCCTTTGGTTGATCAATGGCGAGGGCAATATGCTAATACGTCGCTATCGCTATAACTTCGGCGGTTTCTGTACGCCGACCAGTTGGGATCCGGCGGACAACGACGAATGCGTGCTCTATCACGAGCGTGAATGGAACCTGCATCAGATAAGCAGCGATGACGGGTACTGGATACACCATTACCACCGGTTCTTCTATGACTGGCAGAGGGAAAACATGTCCGACCCCACTGTCTCCGGTCATATCTTCTCATTCGGCTCTATAGACAATCGTCCCCAGTACAAGACAAACATGCGTCCGGTGAAAGTACCGCCCAATTTGCTCCCCTGATATAGTAACTAAAGGCATTTATAGCAGCTCGGGCTCGACCGATTTATGCGGGGTATTCTCCAGTTGAGCGGAGGCGTTGCCCCGCTCTACTTCGCTCTGCCTGATCTTGTGGAAAATCGCGTAAAGCACAGGCACCGCAATCAGGGTCAAAATGGTGGCAAACCCCAGTCCACCCATAATTGTCACAGCCATATCGGCAAAGAAGGCATCAAAAAGCAGCGGCGACATACCCAGTATTGTTGTGACCGCGGCGAGGAACACCGGCCGCAGGCGGCTGACACTGGCCCGCTCGATGGCGGTCAGGCGTGGCAGGCCCTCCCGTGTCTGCACTTCAATTTCATCCACCAGCACCACGGCATTCTTGATCAGCATTCCCGAGAGACTCAGCACGCCCAACAGGGACATAAACCCGAACGGCAAGCCGGATACCAACAAACCGACCACCACACCCACCAGGCTCATGGGAACCACCAGCCAGATAATCAACGGCTCGCGCAGGGTACCGAACAGCAGCACCGATATCAGGATCATGATCAGGAAACCGACCGGCAAGCCTTTGCCGAGCGATGCCTGTGCGTCTGAAGAGCGCTCGAACTCTCCGCCGAATTCGATTTTGTAACCGGGCGGCAACGCGATATTTTCAACGTCGGAGCGTATTTTTTTGAATGCAGCCATGGCGGTAACATCTTGTGGTGCCGTGCCGCTGACGGTGACAGTAGGCACCCGGTCGCGGCGCTGGATAAGCCCCTCCTCCGCCGTGGTCTCAAACTTCTCCACCAGCTGTCCCGCGGGAATATAATCTTTCTGGTTCGGGCTCCACACCAGCCGATCCGGCAATGAACCCAGCTGGTTGCGGTCCCCTGCCGGCAGTCGGGCGGCAATGGGAATCATCCTGTCCCCACTTTCATAGCTGCCTACGCGATACCCCGATGTGGCAAACTGCAGGGTACGGCTGATATCGCTGTTGCTGATACCGGCAACACGTGCTTTTTCCCCGTCCAGGTGCGCCTTGATCAGCGGTTCCCGGGCACGCCAGTCGTGGCGCACGTCCTCCAGGTCCTTACTCCTGAATATGTCTTGTACACCGCCCGCCAACTGCCGCAGGGTATTGAAATCCGCTCCGGAGATTCGCACCTCCACGTCTGCTCCGCCCCCGGGGCCGAATACCAGCCTCTTGAAGGTGACCAGCGCCTCCGGGTGTGAATTGCGCAACTCCTGCTTTGTACGCTCGATGAGCGCCGGTATCTGCTCGCGGGTTTCCGTGCGTACGATCAACTGGCCGTATGAGGGATTGGGAGGTTCAGGAGCGTAGGTCAGCATAAATCGATCGGCGCCCCGGCCTGCAACAGCGGTGACCGATTGTACCTCGTCCTGTTGCAACAGGTACTCTGAAGCTTCATGCAGGGCCCGCTCGGTCCTGTTGATATCGCTACCCTGGGGCATGCGGTAATTCACGTAAAACAGCGGCGCATTGGAATTGGGGAAAAAGCCCTGCTTAACTAAGCCAAAGGCAAAGTAACTGACCAGGGTGACGATCACAAGGACCGCAATAGTACGCCCCCGGTGCGCGAGTGCACCGGACAGGGCATTCGCGTACATGCGATAAAACCTGCCGGCATACGGGTCGTCCGCTTCCGTGCCTTTTCCGGGGCGGAACAAATGGAAGCCGAGGTACGGTGTTATGGTAATCGCCAGAACCCAGCTCAGCAGCAGCGATAGTCCGATTACGGCAAACAGGGAAAACAGGAATTCACCGGTGGCATCGTCGGAAAGGCCGATGCCGGAAAAAGCCATAATGCCGATAATTGTGGCCCCGAGCAGCGGCCAGAATGTCTGCCGCACCACACGACTGGCGGCGCTCCGCGGCGACTCCTTCTTCTCCACGCCCATCAGCATGCCTTCGGCAACCACGATCGCGTTGTCCACCAACATGCCCATGGCGATGATCAGCGCCCCCAGGGAGATTCTCTGCAGGTTCAGGCCGAGCAGGTTCATGATCAGCACCGTGCCCATCACGGTCAGCCCCAGCACCACACCCACAACCACACCGGAGCGCCAGCCCATAAACAGGCACAGTACCAGGGTAACGATGACCACGGAGGACACCAGGTTCAACAGGAAACCGTTGACGCTGTCCGCCACCACTTTGTGCTGCTCGTAAACAGGTTGTATTTCGACGCCCAGCGGCAGCCCCTGCTTCAATTGTGTGAGCTTCTCCTCGACCCGCGTACCGACATCGACAATATTGGTATTTTGTGCACCGGCCACTCCGATCAGGATGGTCGGCAAACCGTTATAGTGAACGATAAAATCCGGGTTCTC
The DNA here is from genome assembly GCF_014191725.1 of Microbulbifer rhizosphaerae. GTDB lineage: Bacteria > Pseudomonadota > Gammaproteobacteria > Pseudomonadales > Cellvibrionaceae > Microbulbifer > Microbulbifer rhizosphaerae. The sequence goes on along the minus strand of NZ_JACHWZ010000004.1, from coordinate 288,741 downwards.
ATCGTATCCCAGTGAAATGCTGGCGATATCGCCCACAGAGAGAAGAGCGGTGGAGCCCGGAACGCCAATCAGAATATTGCGGATAGCCTCCATGTCATTGGCCTGGTTATCCACCACAACCCGTGTACGCAGGTCCTTGCCCCCGATCTCACCGGCCTGCTCGGTGGAGCTCTCCGATTGCAATACCTGAGCCAGGTCATCCAGTGAGTAACCCAATTGTGACAGCCGCGACTCATCGATATCCAGGTAGGCGACTTCATCGATCACGCCCGAACGCGAAACCTTAGCCACCCCCTCGACAGCGAGCAGTTCACGGCGGATAGACTTGGTGATTTCCCGCATCTCACTGCGGGAAAAACCGTCGCCGGTGATCGCGTAATAGATACCGAACACTTCGCCGAAGTCATCATTGACTAGCGGGGCCATGGCGCCACTGGGTAAATCGCTTTGGGCATCGCGCACCTTGCGGCGCAACTCATCCCAGATCTGCGGCAGTTCGTTGGAGTCGTAGTGATCCTCCATTTCCACGCGAATTTCCGACATACCCGGGCGGGAGGTGGAAGTGATGCGCTTGAGCTGGCCCATTTGCTGAATCGCCACCTCCAGCTTCTCGGTCACTTCCTCCTCAACCTGCCGGGCACTGGCTCCCGAATAGGCAGTAAAGACACGCGCTTCCTTGATAGTGAATGCGGGATCTTCCAGGCGACCGATATCCGCAATGGCCCAGAGTCCACCGACAAGGCAGATCAACATCAACAGCCAGCTGTATACGGGCTGCTTGATAAAAATATCAGAGATCTTCACTGCGGCTCCCCATCACTGCCTGTAGTTGCGAACTTTTGCACCTTCATATAGGTGCTGCCCTCCGGCAGCGACGATGTTCATCGCCGACTCAATACCCCGGGTGATTTCCACAGAATCGCCGTCGGTGCTGCCGAGCAGTACCGATGCCTTGCTGACAGACTGATCACCGTTTATTCGCCATACGAAAGAAGAGCCATCCGCATCGGTTTGCACGGCTGACAGAGGAACCCGGTATGTGCGACCAGCCTGATGGAGCTTGAGATTTACCCGGGCGGTCATCCCGGGAAGTATCTGCACGTCTGCGGGCCGCGGCATACCCAGCTCGACGATATAAGTCTGCGTCACGCTATTGGCTTCTGCCTGATGCTCGCGGTACTCCAGCGGAAACTCCTTACCCGGCAAAAACTCAAACGACGCGGTGATGGATTTAACATGGTCCCGGTCAATGGTGGCGAGCAGCTTCTCCGGGACTGAAACCTCAATGCGCACTTCGGATACATCCTGCAGCCGAACGATGCCCTGCCCCGACTGCACGTTGGTATAGTTCTCGACCAGCCGTCGGGTGATCAGCGCATCAAACGGCGCCTGCAGCCGTGTATACGCGAGGTTCTGTGCCGCGTTCTCAAGTGCGACCTTGGCCAGGCTGAAGTTGCTTTCGGTTTCATCCAGTTGTTGCCTGGAAATTACATTGCGCTCCGCCAGGGACCGCTGCCGGGCAACGGTTTTTTCCAGCAGCTCGACATTGACCTCGGCCTCCCTGACCCGTCTGTTGAAATCCTGGCTGTCGAGAGAAGCGATCAGTGTGCCCTTCGGAACAATCTCCCCTTCCGTCATGTTGAACTGGTTCAACTTTCCCCCAACCTGGAAAGACAGGTCGAGCGTCTGTACGGCCCGCACCCGGCCGGCGAACTGCCTCTCCTCGATATCTCCGGCATTGGAAATCGTCGCTATCTTCACAGGCCATACCGGGGCCTCCTTCTGCTCATCGGCCTCGGAACCATCGCAGCCAACCAGTCCGGATGCGACGGCCAATAGGGAAGCGAGCAGCCAGAAACGGGAATTACCGAAGAGTTTCATAACCAGTTCTCAAAGAAAAAGACGGGGGGTAAAAATCACTCGACCTCCGCGGCCAGTGCCAACAGCCGCTTGCGCATGCGTTCAAAGACCGGGTCTTCGGGGTCCATCACACCGAGCACTCGACCCAGGAATAGGCCACGCGCGGCAAACAGCAGTATCTGCGCCAGCTCCGGGTCTTTTGAAGCGCCGCAGGCTTCCCGGCGAATTTTGGCCTCCTTGGCCCTGATCGGTTCCAGCAGGCTGGGGTCCTCCGCGACGGCGGCGAGGAGCGCGCGAGGCAGGCTCTTCTCGTCCTCCATCATCACGAACAGCGCATCAATCCGCGGTTGCAGCTCTCCCTGCCCGGCTCCCGGGCGATCGTCGGTGAACTCGGCGGCGATCTGCAATTCACGCTCAATGGCCTTCTCGACCATGGCCTTCAGCAGTACCTGCTTGCTACTGAAGTGATGCAGCAGCCCGCCCTTGCTCAAGCCGCACTTGGCGGCGACAGCGTCTAACGTGAGCTTGCGCGCGCCCCTCTCCCGTACCACCTCTTCCGCGGCACGGACAATTGCAGTTTTGTCGATTTTGGACATATGACTCCCCGGACACTCCCGGTCGAAACCGACCGACTGGACGGTATGTTAGCAGCGCCAACCAAAAGGTCAAGGACACTCTCCAGTAGGAAGCCGCTATAAATTTACCGCAGCCCCCTCTATCATTCGGCCCGACACAAGCCCACCGAAGACCTCCATGACCGAAGAACTCTGCCCCTGTGGCTCCGGAAAGCCCCTGCAGCAGTGCTGCCAGCTGTATCTCTCCGGCCAGACCTACCCCAACAACGCCGAAACCCTGATGCGCAGCCGCTACAGCGCCTATGTCACCGGCAACCTGCCCTATCTGCGCAAATCATGGCACCCGGAGACCTGCCCGGAATTGGATGGCGATGAGCTGCAGACTCAGTGGTCAAGGCTGGAAGTGGTCAGGAGTAAGCGGGGATTAAAAAAATCGGTGGTGGAGTTCAAGGCTTGGTATCTGGAGGATGGCGCAGAGCGCGTATTGCACGAAATTTCGCTATTTAAATTGCACAAGAAGCGCTGGGTATATGTCGGGCCCTTGGCGGGTTGGCCATAGAACGGCATTCGGAGCCCCACCGCACTCTACACAAAAATCGCGGGAGCTTTTCCACTCCCGCGCTGCCTTCAGCATTTTCTGTCTGTTGGCAAACCGCTCGCCGGACTTCGCCCTGACATGGGCACCACCTTTGCGAAGCAGAGGATTAAGCGCAACATGATTACGCGGCTTGTTCTTTTTCATAGGCATCTTCCCTCTCTTTGAAATCCAATAAATACCAGTTCTGGTTCTGTATTTTTCTCATTTTCCTCCTCGACGATCTATCGTCGTACAGAAACTGCGGCCCGCGGGAGACCCGCTGAAAACAGAATTTTTCCGGCAGGCTGGAGTACACCGACCTGGGCGGGCGGCAGTTTTTTACCTTACAGCCGGTCTCCCAACTGTGGTAAAAAATCTTCCCAACACCGATCTCCTCCAGCAAAAACTCGATGGTGGCCGAGAGCATGGCTTCCGACCAGAGACCCAGGTGAGGTTCTATGGCCATCTCGAAGTAGTCCACCGCCCGCTCCGGCGGAAAAGACTCATACCAGCGCCGCCCCGACCGCCTTGATCCCTTCGCCTCGAGGCACTGCTTTGCCTGTTCGTACAGTTCGCGCGCCTCCCGCAACCAGTCGTTCTGGACCTCCTCGATCAGAGCCGTATCTGACTCCAGATCCAGGTCGATCCGCGACCAAGCCAGGGTATTGCGCACCCGGCTGGTGGGGTGGCAGGCAAAATCGAACGGTGAGCAATCGGTGTCCAGTTTCAGCCTGCGGTAGTGCCTGTCGTGCAGATTGGAAAAGTTCAGCTGCAGCACCAGGTTGTACCCGGCCCGCGATGTCTGATACCAACAGCTTGAGCGGGCACTGCCCCACAATCCCAAGCTCAGGGTGTAGCAGTGGAAACGCTCCGGCCAGTAGCTGGCAAGATTTTCCGGGCGCACCACGCCATCGCCGCACTGGCTCAACACCTGCCGCACCAGTGGTTTGCTGAGCAGGCGCCCCAGGCGGCTCTGCCGCAGAGCACCCACCCGCATACCATCGCGACAGTAGTGCCACAACATGGCCAGGGCATACCTGTCTTTAAAGTAATAGTACTTGGTGCGCTCTCCCCTCATCAGGCAGGCCACAATCTCCTCTGCTAATTTGACGTTCATATCTAAAACCCACGCGCATGCGCGGTTCCTCCTTTAACCTTTTACACAAATTACCTGGCGCAGTGTATGGACCACATCCACCAGGTCGGTCTGGTTCTGCATCACCTGATCGATATCCTTGTAAGCGGCGGGTATCTCGTCGATCACACCGCTGTCTTTCCTGCACTGGATACCTTTGGTCTGCTCCTCCAGATCCCTGCGGGTAAAGCGCTTCCTGGCCGCCGTGCGGCTCATCTTCCGCCCCGCGCCGTGGGCACAGGAGCAGAAGGAATCGGCATTGCCGCGGCCGCGCACAATGAACGACCTGGCCCCCATGGAGCCGGGGATAATCCGCAACTGGTCCTGCTTCGCGCTAATCGCCCCTTTGCGGGTCACAAAGACATCGCGACCGAAATGCTCCTCCCGCACCACGTAATTGTGGTGGCAGTTGATCGCCTCGGATGTCGGGGTGAACTCGGGCAACTGCTCGCGCAGGCAGCCGAGTACCAGCTTCATCATCTCCTGGCGGTTGACCCGGGCGTATTCCTGGGCCCAGTTGAGCGCCTCGATGTAATCATCGAAATGACCGCAGCCTTCACTGAAGTAGGCGAGATCCCTGTCCGGCAGGTTGTGCATATGCCCCGCCATATCTTTCTTCGCCAGCTGGATGAAGTGCTGGCCGATCGCATTGCCGATACCGCGGCTACCGGAGTGCAGCATCACCCAGACCGCATTGCTTTCATCGAGACAGATCTCGATAAAATGATTGCCACCGCCCAGAGTCCCAAGCTGGGTCACCCAGGTCTGCTGCGGCTGACGCAACTTCTTCAGCAACTCCGGGTGCTTTCCGAACAGCCTGTCCGCACCGGGAGCAAGACGTTTGCAGGCAGATTCCCGGGCGTTGACCATCTTGTGACGGCCGAAGCCCACGGGTACTTTCACCTCAATGGCATCCCGTAATGCCTTCAGGTTGTCCGGCAGCTGGTGGGCATGTAGCGATGTACGCACCGCATTCATGCCGCAGCCGATATCCACGCCCACTGCCGCCGGGATAATGGCGCTGACGGTGGGAATCACGGACCCCACGGTAGCGCCCTTACCCAGGTGCACATCGGGCATGGCCGCCACATGTGAATGCACAATCGGCAGTTGGGCGATATTTTTCAGTTGTTGCAATGCCGCCGGTTCGATCTCATCGGTGTAGATTTTTACCGGTACAGTTCCCGGCGGCGCATTTTTGTTTAGTACCATTTTTACAGGCATAACGAATCCCTGGATTACTCCACGTTCTTATTGAAATTGCCTTTCAAGATATCAGAATGCAAAAAGCCCCGGCGTATGCCAGGGCTTCAGGAAGTTTCTGGCTTGAAAGGCAGTGTCACCTTTCAAGCGCGAGCACATGAAAGGTGTCAGATAGACTGATTTTTTAGATGTTGATATCGCATTTCATGGCTCCTTTTTCATGCTCTTCTGTGGTTGTGGACCACAGCTTGTTGGAGGTTGTTCGAGAGAGCGGGCGAGTTTAACCAAGGAAGATAAGATGTCAACAGGAAATGTCCAATTGATACAATCTTTTTAAGAAAGCATCCGGGGACACTTATTCAAAGCCTCCCTACTAAAAAATTCTGTCGTGAAAGGAAACCACCTCCACGATACAATCGTCGGCTAGGTTTTCCCGTTGGTACCATAGTATGCACCCGGACATCCTCTTTGAAGATGCCTATCTTATCGCGGCCTACAAGCCCGAGGGATGGCTGGTGCACCGCTCCGAAATAGATCCCCGTGAAGACAGGATACTACTGCAATACCTGCGCGACTTGGCCGGCTGCCACATGTACCCAATCCACCGTCTGGACAAACCGACCTCCGGGGTAATCGTCTTCGGCAAAAGCGGCGAAATTGCCGCACAGGTCCAGGCGCAGCTCCAAAGCGAGAAATCAGTTAAAAAATATATCGCCGTCTGCCGGGGCTACAGCCCCGAAGAGGGCGTTATCGACCACCCGCTGCCGCCGGTCGCCGATTTCAAACACCAGCGCAAACACCCCAAGGCTGACTTACCCCGCCAACCTGCCGTCACCCTGTACCGCAGGCTGGCCACCATCGAACTGCCCTATTCCGTCGACCGCTATCCCACCAGCCGCTATTCCTTTGTGGAAATACAGTTGAAGACCGGCCGCAGGCACCAGATCCGCCGCCACTTCAAGCATATTTCCCACCCGCTGATCGGCTGCCCAAAGTATGGCAAGTCGGTGCACAACCGCTTCTTCACCGAGCAGTTTGGCTGCGGCAGGCTCCTGCTACACGCCCTGCAACTCCAGTTGGACCACCCGGTGACCGGCAAACGCCTGAACCTGATCGCACCGCCGCGCGGGCCATTCGCGTCATTAATTCAGGCTTTTGGCTGGCAGATACCGGAATAGTGCCTATCGCCGGAACGGGCACGTGCAGCGCCATGCAAGAGCCTTAGAGTTGGTTCATAATCTTTCTGAGAGCAGCCGAACAGCATGTGACCAGAGCCGCCGCTTTGTTCACATTTTCCCGCATTGCGACCCCAGCCGAACCAATCAAATTGGGGGTTGGCGTTCCCAGTGAATAGACTTCCAAGCACATCGGAAGAGGAGGAAGTCACAATGCGTTTTCTAATACCCTTGATACTGATGTGCTCTCTCGCCGGCTATAGCCAAGCGCAAGAGCAACTCCGCCAGCTGCCCTCCGGTGCCACCGAGGTCCAGGTTAGGGGGCAGACTTACTATCAACACGGCAATACCTTCTACCGCTATCATCCGCAGGGCGGTTATTTCTACGAGGTGAGCGCGCCCCGCGGTTTGATCAGGGCCGAACAGCCGCGCTTTTACCGTCGCAGCCTGCCGGAGCAGCGTATTCGCATAAATAGCGAAGAGGGATGTCGCAACTGGGCGGCGGAACACGCGAACCGCAACCCGTCCATAGGCGGTAAGATTTACATGCGCCAGTTCAACCGCTGCATGAACATGCTCCGTCAACAATAGCCGGACTAGGATCGTTCCCGCGTCGGCAGCACTCCGGGGCGGGAACGAATTTTTGCGCGAGCGCACCTCAGGCGCGCCCATATTTCGCACAAACCTCCTACCGCAAGAACCGGGCGCCGGTCACCCGCGAAACGCCGGGTGGCGCAAACTGGTTCCTCGGCCGCCCCCAGCTAACCAGCGATCACTCCCCAACCAGGCTCTGCATACGCTGATGTTCCCCGCCATCCTCACTGAGCAGCCTCGCCAGCGACGGCAATAGCTGCGCCATTGTGGCCCGCAGTGTCCAGGGCGGATTAACCACAATCATGCCGGAGGCCGTCATGCCACGGCCGTCGGTGTCGGCACGGACACCCAGCTCAAACTGTTCCACACGGCGGATGCCCGAAGTGACGATCTGGCGCTCCAGTTGGTCAATACGTTTCCGCTCGACCACCGGATACCAGAGTGCCACTGTGGCAGTGGGCATTTTTCGATGGATCAGCTTGAGCGCATCGACCACGCGTTGGTAATCCTGTTTCAACTCGTAGGACGGATCGATCAGTACCAGTGCGCGGCGGGACGGTGTCGGCAGCAGCGCGGCGAGCCCCCTGAAGCCATCTTCCCCACGGATATGGATATTCCGGCCCGCGCACGCCCGACGGAGCTGCTCGATATCGGCCGTGTGCAGCTCGAACAACCACGCCTTGTCCTGCGGGCGCAAGAGGCCGCAGGCGATGGCGGGAGAGCCCGGGTAAAGCCGTAATCGACCACCGGCATTGTGGGCCATCACCCGATCCAGGTATGGCTGCAACGCCGGCAGGCCGGGATCTCCCGGCAGCAGACGGGCGATGCCGTTGCCATACTCGCAATTCTTCGCCGCCATTCCGCCCTCGAGGCGGTACAGGCCGGCACCGGCATGGGTGTCTATATAGTCGAGGGGTTTGTCCTTCTTCTGCAGGTAGGCAAGGATTTCCACCAGCACAAGGTGCTTCAACACGTCGGCAAAATTGCCGGCATGAAAACCGTGGCGATAACTGAGCATGTGACCCGTCTGGATGATCTCGGTACGTCAATCGGGCCTGTGACCCGGACGGGCCAACACGGCGGTAGGGAGCGCCTGGAGAGGGACGGGCCAGCAGTTGGCCCAACCAGGGATCTCGCGCGTAATTTATTCCGCTACCGGGGCAGTGTAAACAAATATTTGCGGCCTGCCGGGGCACGACAGCAACCGGAACACCACGAGCGACGAACCCTGTTCAATATCCGCCTAAACGATTACTCTGACCGGAGTCATTGGCCAAGGAAGGAAAAGAGACAGCGATGAGCCAGAAACTGCCCTACGGACTGGACCACCACGGCATCCGATTTCGCACCGTGCCCACCAATGGCATCAACCTGAATGTCGCCGAGGCGGGCGGAGGCCCGCTGATTTTCCTGCTGCACGGCTTTCCCGAGTGCTGGGCCAGTTGGGGACCCCAGATCAAATTCCTCGTGGACAGAGGTTACAGGGTGGTGGCACCGGAGATGCGTGGCTACGGCGACAGCGATGCCCCCAAAGACGTCGCCGCCTATGACACCGTGGAGCTGGCAGCCGACGTCATAGGCCTGCTCGACGCCTACGACCAGCAACAGGGCGTGATTATCGGCCACGACTGGGGCTGCATCGTCGCCTGGTACACCGCCTGGCTGCACCCCGAGCGTATCAAGGGCGTCGGCGGACTGAGCATCCCCTGGTTCGGGCGCGGGCAGACCGATACCCTGAGTGCTCTGAAGCGGCAGATGGGCAACAACTACTTCTATATTATCGATTTCCAGAACGCCGCCGCCCATGAAGCACTGAACCGGGATATCCCCCTTTCCCTGGAAAAAATCCTCACCGGCCAGTTCGACCTGCTGCAGCAAGGCGGTGGCGACGCGGGCCTGCTGGAGCGCATCACGCTGCCGGAAAAGCGCCCGGACTACATGCCGCAGGACTTCCTCGACTACATCGTCAGCCGCTACCAGCGCCACGGTTTCGAGCCGCCGCTGAACTGGTACCGCAATTTCGAACGCACCTGGCAGCGAACGGCCGCACAGAAAGACAACACCATCACCGTGCCGGCCATGTACCTGACGGGCAGTAAGGACTGGACCCACCGCTATGCCGAGAGTATCGGCCTGGATATGCACCACCAGTGCAGCGATCTGCGACTCTGCGCGGTGACAAAGGCGGGACACTGGATTGGGCAGGAGATGCCGGAATGGGTTAACGACAAGATTGCTGAATTTCTTGCGTCGATTGGCCACTGACGCTTAGAGTCAAATTAAGTTTATACCCCTCGCCTCTATTATTAGAGTTATTTCAATCCAAAGCTTAATATATAAAGAGTGTAATCAACAACTTAGACTACACTTCTATAGCCCCAGTACAGCACTTCCTGTACTGTAGAATCTTTCAGCTTTATTGAGGGTTGCATGTCTACGGATCTCATCGATGCACAAGTATCACCAACCGAGCAGTTTGATATTCTATCCAAGTACGAAATCCACAAGCTCAGTCAAGAAAGCCGCGGCCCTCAATACCAGACTTTCCGCAACTGTTCTCTGGCCGTACTCAATAGCGGCAGCTATATGGATGACGGTAAGGAGCTCCTGGAAACTTATGCCGACTTCGATATTTCGGTTATCCCGACAGAACGCAGCGTAAAACTCCAGGTCAAAAACGCCCCTGCCAGTGCTTTTGTAGATGGCAAGATGATCCGTGGTATCGCCGAGCACCTTTTTGCCGTACTCCGCGACATTATCTACGTGAACAGCGAAATTACCGGCGACCCGCGTTACGATCTGGTATCTGCGCAGGGGGTTACCGACGCGGTATTCCATATCCTACGTAATGCCGGTACTTTTGACCGGGCCCGCATACCCAGGTTGGTGGTGTGCTGGGGTGGGCACTCCATCTCAGCCGAGGAATACGATTACACCAAAACGGTAGGCTATGAGCTGGCGCTGAGACATCTCGACATCTGCACCGGTTGCGGCCCGGGCGCAATGAAAGGCCCAATGAAAGGCGCCACTATAGGCCACGCTAAACAACGCGACCGGTACGGTCAATACCTCGGAATTTCCGAGCCGGGCATCATCGCGGCAGAAGCACCAAATGCAATCGTCAATCAGCTTGTCATCATGCCGGACATCGAGAAACGACTGGAGGCGTTTGTGCGCACCGGCCACGGAATTGTCGTATTTCCTGGCGGCGCAGGTACCGCCGAGGAGATTCTCTATCTTTTGGGCATACTCCTGCATGAAGAAAACAAGGAGCAACCCTTTCCGGTGATTTTTACCGGCCCTGCCAGCGCCGAAGACTACTTTATTCGCATTGACCAGTTTATTACCTCGACCCTGGGCGAAGAAGCGAGATCAAGGTACCAGATCATTATTGATGACCCTCCGGAAGTGGCACGGCAAATGGCCGCAGGCATCCAAGAGGTGCAGCAACACCGCAAAGAGACCGGCGATGCCTATTACTTCAACTGGAAACTGAAGGTGTCAACAGAGCTCCAACGACCGTTTGCCCCCACCCACAAGAATATGCTTAATCTCGCATTACACAAAAACCAGGAAACTTACCTGCTGGCTGCCAACCTGCGCCGCGCGTTTTCCGGAATCGTTTCCGGCAACGTCAAAGACGAAGGTATTCGAACCGTGGAAAAATATGGTCCCTATGAGTTACGCGGTGACCCGGCAATAATGCACAGCATTGATACCTTGCTGGAGTCTTTTGTTAAGCAGCAAAGAATGAAACTGCCCGGCAAGGAATATATTCCCTGTTATCGAATCATTGCAGGCCAATAGTTAAAATCAACGTGCCCCTTACTGAAATTACTGCATCACATAACAGCTGACTCTTTCGCCGGCGCTGACGGTTTTTCTATAGAAGACTTTTTCGACGGACCGCATGTAGTCATATCGGTGAATTCGACTGTGTGGCACAGCCTCTCTCAGGCGTCTAGGCATCTGCGATATAGCGGCGGTATTCTTTGGCAACCAGCAACCATTGTGAGCGTCATCAATACGCATACCTATTGCGGCCATGATAGCCCGCTGCGTTGCGGCACCTTTATGCGCCCCGCTGACAATGGCATGAGCGTGACAGAGTTCGTGGGGACGGGGATCGGTGGCGGCACCCAAATGCTCCGCCAGGCGAGCGGACTGATGGGCTTCATCCCGCAGCTGTTTTTTTTAGTCATTTCCTTAGCGGATAACCGATAGGCGTCTAACTGGGGCTCCACCTGGGCAGTGGTTTTGACTGCGTCCAGGTCGCCTCGACTGACACTCTTCTTGCCCGCATAGCCCTGGCTTACGGTCCACAAGAAAAAGAGCCCGCCACGGCAGCAACCCAATCTAGTATGCCCCCTCATCTAGTAGCTATTCGCTTCCAAAGCTCCAAACGTGAATACAGGGGCTCGTCACACGGGCAGTCTGAAGCTTTGATCCAACGTAGCCCCTCACTCGCCCGGACTCAATACAGACTTAAATTTCAGACACAAAAAAGCCCGCTCAACGGCGGGCTCTTCGATCAAATAATGGTCGGGGTGGCCGGATTTGAACCGACGACCACCACACCCCCAGTGTGGTGCGCTACCAGGCTGCGCTACACCCCGACATAGCTAAACCAAGCTCCTGTCTGTTCACCTAGATCGGCGTTAAGTGCTTGATTTATAAGGAACATCGCTTGGCGATGAGGCGCAAATCATACCTAAGTGGCGGCGGATTGCAAGCCCGGATTTGCGCTTTCTGCACACGCGGAAATCAACTGTCCAGCAGGACCAGCACCCCTTCCAGCTCGGCGATCACCTGGGGCAGTACCTGTTGCAGCTGGACGCTGTTGACCTTGTCGCTGCCCGTCTCCATCTGCAGGCGGGCTCCGCCGATAGTGTAGCCCTCCTCGTACAGCAGCGCGCGGATCTGGCGGATCAGGATCACGTCCTGGTGCTGGTAGTAGCGGCGGTTGCCGCGGCGCTTGACGGGGCTGAGTTGGGGGAATTCCTGTTCCCAATAGCGCAGTACATGGGGTTTGACTGCGCAGAGTTCACTGACTTCACCAATGGTGAAATAGCGCTTGCCCGGGATTGTGGGCAGTTCGCTATTGTTGCTTGCTTCCAGCATGTTCTTCTACTCGTGCCTTGAGTTTCTGTCCCGGCTTGAAAGTCACCACCCGGCGCGCGGAGATGGGGATCTCCTCTCCCGTCTTGGGGTTGCGCCCGGGACGCTGGCTTTTATCCCGCAGGTCAAAGTTGCCGAAACCGGAGAGTTTGACCTGCTCGTTATTTTCCAGCGCGTTGCGGATTTCCTCGAAAAAATATTCGACGATCTCTTTGGCTTCGCGTTTGTTGAAGCCCAGCTCCTCGAACAGTTTTTCGGCGAGCCCGGCCTTGGTCAGTGCCTCTGTCATTGGTTCCTACCAACAGATTCAGAGGCGTCCCGGCTCCGGATCGGAAGCGGCCCAAACCGCGGCGGCTTTCAACCCGGTCGCAGACGCTCTCGGGGTGCCAAACAACTCGCACCCCGGAGCAGAGACCCGGCTAGCGCAAGCTGGCGTTGTATTTTTGTTCTAGTTGTCGGACCACCGCATCTACCGCGGCATTGATTTCGTCGTCGTTAAGGGTGCGCGACGAATGCTGAAACGTCAAGCCCATGGCGACACTTTTTCTATTGAAATCAATACCTTTGCCCTGGTAAACGTCAAAAATCTTGAGGTCCGTCAAAGTTTCGCCGGCCGCTTCGACGGCGGTTTCCACCAGGCTGGCGGCAGGTACGTCGGCGTCGATCAGCAGGGCCAGGTCGCGGCGCACTTCCGGGAACTTCGACAGCGGGCGGAAAGCCGGCAGACGGGCCTGGCCGAGGGCCTCGAGGCTCAATTCGAATACGAAGGCGGACTTGGGCAGGTCCAGTCTCTTCTGCAATTGCGGGTGCAGGGCCCCCACTACGCCGATCTCGACATCGCCGCGCAGTATCTTCGCGCACTGGCCCGGGTGCAGGGCCGGGTGCTGGCCGGCGACAAAGCGGAACTCGTCTTCGGCGCCCTCCCCGGCAACATAGTGGGCCAGCAGGGCCTCCACATCGGCTTTGATATCGTAGAAATCTACCACATCCTTGCCGCCGGTCCAGTTCTCGTCGAAGCGACTGCCGTAGACCAGCCCTGCCAGCATCGGCTCCTGGCGCAGCTCGGTAACGTCATCGCCGCCCGGCACGAAGCGCAGGCCGGACTCGAACAGGCGCACCCGGCTCTGCTGTCGATTCAGGTTGTACTGCAGCGCCTTGCTCAGGCCCGGCACCAGCGAGGTGCGCATCACCGCCAGGTCGGCACTGATTGGATTCTGCAGGGCCACCGGTTCGGACTGGGGGTCGAAGAGTACGGCGGATTCACGGTCGATAAAGCTGAAGGTGATCGCCTCGTTATAACCGCGCGCCAGCAGTGTCTGGTCCAGACTCTCGTGGGATATCTCGCGCTCCGGCTGGGGCACTATATCCAGCGCGGCGGTGAAGCTCTCGCTGGGAATGCGGTTGTAGCCGTAGACCCGCGCCAGCTCTTCGAGCAGGTCCGCCTCTATGGCGATATCGAAGCGGAAGCTGGGGACGAGGAAGGTCCACCCCTCGGCGCTCTGATCGATCTTCTCCAGGCCCAGGCGGGTAAGGATATCGACGATCTCGTCGTCCGCCAGGGCCACGCCCAGGCCCTTCTCCACCCGCGCGCGACGCAGGGTGATATGGCGCTCCGCGGGCATGAGCTCGCTCAGTTCGCGCAGGTGCACCGGGCCCGGTTCACCACCGACGATTTCCAGCAGCAGTTGGGTGGCGCGCTCGACGGCTTTCTCCTGCAGCCGGTAATCGACACCGCGCTCGAATCGGTGCGAGGAATCCGTATGGAGGCCATACGAGCGCGCCTTGCCGGCGATGGCCAGCGGGTTGAAGAAGGCGCTCTCGAGGAAAATATCGCTGGTGCTCCCGGTTACCGCACTATCCTTACCGCCCATGACGCCGGCCATGGCCAGCGGCTTCTGCTCGTCAGCGATCAGCAGGGTACCGGCCTGCAGTTTGACTTCCTGGCCGTCCAGCAGGGTCAGTTGCTCGCCCTGCTCTGCCAGGCGCACCTTGATGCGACCGCTAAGTTTTTGCAGATCGAAAGCGTGCATGGGCTGGCCGAGTTCCAGCAACACATAGTTGGTGACGTCCACCACCGGATCGATTGAGCGCAGGCCGCTGCGGCGCAGGCGCTCCTGCATCCACAGCGGGGGCTGGGCATTGATATCGATATTGCGGATCACCCTGCCCACATAGCGCGGGCAGGCGTCGCCGGCGTGCAGGGAGACCGGCAGGCTGTCGTCGATCTGCGCCGCCACCGGGGCGATTTCAGGGCCCTGCACCGGGCAGCGATTGAGCACGCCCACTTCGCGGGCGATGCCGGCGATGCCGAGGCAGTCGGAGCGGTTCGGGGTCAGGTCCACTTCGATGGTTTCGTCATCCAGTTGCAGGTATTCGCGCAACGCCTTGCCGGTGGGAGCGTCGTCCGGCAGTTCCCAGATGCCGCCGCTGTCCTCGCCCAGTTCCAGTTCTGTCTGGGCGCACAGCATGCCGAAGCTCTCGACGCCGCGCAGCTTGGCTTTCTTGATTTTAAAGTCACCCGGCAGCACAGCGCCCACCAGGGCGAAGGGAATCTTGATGCCGGCGCGGGCGTTGGGGGCACCGCAGACCACCTGCATTTCGCCATCCGGGTGGCCGGCGACCTTGCACACGCGCAGCTTGTCCGCATCCGGGTGCTGCTCACAGGCGAGGATCTCGCCCACCACCACACCGGAAAATTCGCCCGCGACTTTTTCAACGCCGTCCACTTCCAGGCCGGCCATGGTGATCTGGTCGGCCAGTTCCTGTGCGGTCAGTTGCGGGTTTACCCATTCCCGCAGCCAGGAGTTGCTGAATTTCATAGTGCTGTCTCTATTCTGAATTCTGTTTTGCGCTGTCTGTTTTTTTCTTTGTAGGAGCAGCCCATGGCCGCGATCGATGTCAGTTCAGTGCTGTCGGGAATTCCGATCGCGGCCATGGGCCGCTCCTACAGTCGCCTTGCGGCGGGCGGGCCTGCGGCCCGCATGCCGAGCTGGAGCTCGGCCTTCCCAGGGGCCCTCTCCCCCGGCCCCTCTCCCCCGGCCCCTCTCCCGCAAGCGGGAGAGGGGAGCATCAAAACTGCTTGAGGAAACGCAGGTCGTTGTCGAAAAACAGGCGCAGGTCGTTGACGCCGTAGCGCAGCATGGCGAGGCGCTCCACGCCCATGCCGAAGGCGAAGCCGGAGTAGGTTTCGCTGTCGATATCACAGGCGGTGAACACATTCGGGTGCACCATGCCGCAGCCCATCACTTCCAGCCAGCCGGTGCCGGAGCAGACACGACAGCCCTCGCCGCCACAGCCGGTGCACTGGATGTCCACTTCCGCAGAGGGCTCGGTGAACGGGAAGTAGGACGGGCGGAAGCGCACCGGCACATCGGCCTCGAAGAAGGCTTTCAGGAACTGGTCCACGCAGCCTTTCAGGTGCGCGAAGCTGACCCCCTTATCCACTACCAGCCCTTCCACCTGGTGGAACATGGGCGAGTGGGTCACGTCGGAGTCACAGCGGTAGACCCGACCCGGGCAGATGATACGAATCGGCGGCGCGGCCTTTTCCATCGTGCGGATCTGCACCGGAGAGGTGTGAGTGCGCAGTACCGTGGACGGATCGATATAGAAGGTGTCGTGCATCGCCCGCGCCGGGTGGTGCGCGGGAATATTCAGTGCCTCGAAGTTGTGGTAGTCGTCCTCGATCTCCGGCCCCTCTTCCACGGAGAAACCGAGACGCACAAACAGCTCTTCAATTCGGCGCATGGTGCGGGTCACCGGATGCGCATTGCCCTGCTCCTCACCGCGCCCGGGCAGAGTGACATCGATGGTCTCTTCCGCCAGTTTGGCGTCAATCGCGGCCTGCTCCAACTGGTCGCGGCGCGCGTTGATCTTTTCCTGCACCTGTTGCTTGGCTTCATTGATCCTGGCACCGGCTGCCGGCCGCTCTTCCGCCGACAGTTTGCCCAGGCTTTTCAGCAGCGCGGTGAGCTGGCCCTTTTTGCCCAGGTAGTCCACGCGCACCTGGTCCAGTGCCGCCAGGCCGTCGGCCTGCTCCACCAGCTCCAGCGCCTGTTCGGTGAGGGACTGCAAATCTTGCATCGAACTATTCCCGTTTGAATCCAACTTCGTTTAAAAAATAGCGGAAACTCCATAAAAAAATAGGGAAGGGCCACAACAGCCCTTCCCTATTTTTTGTATTCAGTCTTGCAACTGAAGTGGCAGCTTACGCCGCCAGGGCTGCCTTGGCTTTTTCAACTACGGCAGCAAAAGCGGCTTTGTCGTATACCGCCAGATCGGCCAGGACACGGCGATCCAGGGAGATCTCCGCCTTTTTCAGACCGGCGATCAGGCGGCTGTAGCTCATGCCTTCAGCACGGGACTGGGCGTTGATACGAGTGATCCACAGAGCGCGGAAGTTGCGCTTTTTAACGCGACGGTCGCGGTAAGCGTACTGGCCGGCTTTGATCACCGCCTGCTTGGCTACGCGGAATACGCGCGAACGCGCACCGTAGTAACCCTTGGCCTGCTTCAGAATTTTCTTGTGACGACGACGCGCCTCTACACCACGTTTTACACGGGCCATGATTGTATCCTCTTAAACCTTTTCCGATGGGCCAATTACTTGGCGCGCAACATGCGATCGACCAGTCCGGCGTCAGACTTGTTCATAGTCTGAGTGCCACGCAGCTGACGCTTGCGCTTGGTGGTCATCTTGGTGAGGATGTGGCTCTTGTTGGCGTGCTTGTGCTTGTAACCCGCAGCCGTCTTCTTGAAGCGCTTGGCGGCGCCACTGTGTACTTTTGCTTTCGGCATTTTGTACTCCAAAGTAATTATGCGCCTGTGAACAGGCACCTAGTGTAAAAACCGCCGACAGATACCGGCGGCATTGTGAGAGTGAGGAGGCAGCCGTCGCCCAATCACTTCTCCGAGCAGGCCCGGGAATGGCTTCCCGGGGCCTTACTTCTTCTTTTTGCTGGGAGCAATCACCATGATCATCTGGCGACCTTCCATTTTCGGCCGCTGCTCTACGGTTCCCAGCTCTTCCAGGTCTTTCTCGATGCGCTGCATCATTTCCATACCCAGCTCCTGGTGCGCCATTTCCCGGCCGCGGAAGCGCAGGGAAATCTTGGCCTTGTCCCCCGCTTCCAGGAAGCGGGTCAGGTTGCGCAGCTTGATCTGGTAGTCGCCGATATCGGTACCGGGACGAAACTTCATTTCCTTGATCTGTTGCTGCTTCTGTTTCTTCTTGGCAGCATTTTTGGCCTTTTTGGCCTCAAAAATGTGCTTTCCGTAGTCCATGATTTTACAGACTATCGGATCGGAGTCCGGCGCAATTTCAACGAGATCCAGATTGACCTTCTGCGCGGCCTCCAGCGCTTCTTCCAGGGTGACTATGCCCACCTGCTCGCCGTCGGCGCCAATCAGGCGCAGTTCTGACGCCTCAATCTGATCATTAATGCGGGCCTTTTTGGACCGTCCCTTGCTGCTGTCTCGTTTAATAACTATCGTCTCCGTTAATTTTCAGAAATAGACAAACGGCCGCGGCGATCCACGTCCCGGTCGAGGATCTCCAGGAATGACTCAAAAGTCATGGTTCCAAGGTCCTCACCGCTGCGTGTGCGCACGGCGACCGTTTGGCTCTCCACTTCCTTATCACCGATCACCAGCAGATAAGGGACACGCTGTAGCGTGTGCTCGCGGATTTTAAAGCCGATCTTCTCGTTTCTCAAGTCGGCCGAGGCACGATATTGCAAAGCAGCGAGGCGAGACTCCAGTTCGCGACAGTATCCGGCCTGCCGGTCAGTGATATTCAGCACCGCAACCTGCTGGGGCGCCAACCAGGCGGGGAAAGCGCCCTCATAGTGCTCGATCAAAATGCCGATAAAGCGCTCGAAGGAACCCAGCGCCGCCCGGTGCAACATCACCGGGGTCTGGCGGGAGCCGTCTTCCGCCACATACTGGGCATCCAGGCGGCCCGGCATGGAGAAGTCCACCTGGATGGTGCCGCATTGCCACACCCGACCCAGACAGTCCTTCAGGGAGAACTCGATCTTGGGGCCGTAGAAGGCCCCCTCTCCCGGCAGTTCTTCCCAGGGCAAGCCAGCGGCGTCCAGGGCCTGGGCCAGCGCCTTTTCCGCCTTGTCCCAGCTCTCGTCGGAACCCACCCGCTGTTCGGGGCGGGTGGACAGGCGATAGATAACCTCTTCGAAACCGAAATCCTTGTATACCGAGTGCAGCAGATCCATGAAATCGGACACTTCCGACTGGATCTGCCCTTCGGTACAGAAAATGTGACCATCATCCTGCACGAAGCCGCGTACGCGCATCAGGCCATGCAAGGAACCGGAAGGCTCGCTTCGGTGGCAGGAGCCGAACTCCGCCAGGCGCAGGGGCAGATCGCGGTAGCTGCGCAGGCCCTGGTTGAACACCTGCACGTGGCAGGGGCAGTTCATCGGCTTGATCGCGAACTGGCGCTCCTCACTGGTGAGGGTGAACATGTCGTCGCCGAACTTGTCCGCGTGGCCGGATTTGCGCCATAGAGAGAAATCCACCAGTTGCGGGGTCTTGATCTCTTTGTAGCCGTACTCGCGCTGGCGACGGCGCATGTACTGCTCGATGGTGCTGTAGATGGTCCAGCCATTCGGGTGCCAGAATACCATGCCCGGCGCCTCTTCCTGGATATGGAAGAGATCGTATTTCTTCGCCAGCTTGCGGTGGTCGCGCTTTTCCGCCTCCTCGATGCGGTGCAGGTAGGCCTTCAGGTCTTTCCTGTTGGCCCAGGCGGTGCCGTAGACGCGGGTGAGCATCTCGTTGTTGGCGTCGCCACGCCAGTAGGCGCCGGCCACCTTGGTGAGCTTGAACGCTTTCAGTTTGCCGGTGGAGGGCACGTGCGGGCCGCGGCACAGGTCCTCGAAGTCGCCCTGGCGATACAGGGAGATGTCCTGATCACTGGGAATATCGGCGATGATCTTCGCCTTGTATTCCTCGCCCATGTCGCGGAAGTACTTCACCGCTTCATCGCGCGGCATCAGGCGGCGGCTGACCGGAATATCTTCCTTCGCCAGCTCTTCCATGCGCTGCTCGATTTTCTCCAGGTCTTCCGGAGTAAATTGGCGCTCATAGGCGAAGTCGTAGTAGAAGCCGTCCTCAATCACTGGGCCAATGGTGACCTGGGCGCCTGGGTACAGCTGCTTCACCGCCTGGGCCAGCAGGTGCGCGGTGGAGTGGCGGATCACCTCCAGCCCTTCCGGCTGGCGGTCGGTAATGATTGCCAGTTCCGCGTCGCGATCGATCACATAGCTGGTATCGACCTCTTTGCCGTCCACCACGCCAGCGAGCGCAGCCTTGGCCAGGCCGGGGCCGATATCGGCGGCAATGTCGTGCACGGAAACAGGCTTGGAGAATTCGCGACGGGAACCGTCGGGGAGAGTGACAACGGGCATTGTACTTCCTTTCTATCAGTGGCCGCCCCTACCAAAGGCAGCATGATCCCGGCGAAAGGCCGGGCATAAAAAATATAGGATGGTAGACCCGAGCGGACTTGAACCGCTGACCTCTGCCATGTCAAGGCAGCGCTCTAACCAACTGAGCTACGGGTCTAAACCTTGCAACCCGGGAACCCCGTGCTGCGAAGAGCGCGAACTTTAGCATCGGATTTTTGGGTTTTCAACAACTTAGTGGACACTCTGCCGGCAAGTCTGATCGCGGCCAACGGCCGCTCCTACAGACCAGGAATCCAACAAAGCGATTGACGGCAAAGATTCCTGACGCCGGTGGCTGTTTGCGGGACCGTCGGAGGCATGGATGCCGACGCCGAGCGTGCAAGGATGTATTTAAGGGGGACCCCCAGCCCGTGTCTCGCGAAAAGTCACCGGTAGAGGGGCCGCCACAGCTCTCGATCCCACGCCACCAAGGGCGGCCCTTCGGTCCGCTTGCGGAGCTGGAGCTCCGCGGTCCCGGGGACTACTGCTCTGCTTTCAGGCGGGTGATTTCGTCGCGGAGTTTGGCGGCGGCCTCGAATTCCAGGTTCTTGGCGTGTCCGTACATCTGCTCTTCCAACTCCTCGATACGCGCCCAGCGCTGCTGGTCGGTGAGCGGCTTGCGGTCCACCTTGTAGGCACCCTTCCCTTCCGCCACTTTGCGACGGCCTCTCGCCGGCACGCCGGGGGCGACGGCGCCTTCCATGATGTCCGCCACGCTCTTGCGAATGCCCTGGGGGGTAATGCCGTGGTCGGCGTTGAACTCCAATTGCTTCAGTCGCCGCCGCTCCGTCTCCTCCAGCGCGCGCTTCATGGAGTCGGTGACTCTGTCCGCGTAGAGAATGGCCCGCCCATGCAGGTTGCGCGCGGCGCGGCCAATAGTCTGGATCAGGGAGCGGTCGGAGCGCAGGAAGCCCTCCTTGTCCGCATCGAAGATGGCCACCAACGCCACTTCCGGCATATCCAGCCCCTCGCGCAGCAGGTTGATCCCCACCAGTACGTCGAACTCGCCGATGCGCAGGTCGCGGATAATCTCCACCCGCTCCACCGTATCGATATCCGAGTGCAGGTAGCGCACGCGTATACCACTTTCGTCCAGGTACTCGGTAAGGTCCTCCGCCATGCGTTTGGTGAGTACTGTAATGAGTACCCGCTGGTCCGCATCCGTACAGCGATGGATTTCCGAGAGGACATCGTCCACCTGGGTCGTCGCGGGGCGAATCTCCACTTGCGGGTCCACCAGGCCGGTGGGTCGCACCACCTGCTCCACCACCTGGCCGGCGTGCTCCGCTTCGTAGGGGCCGGGAGTGGCGGAAACGAAGATAGCCTGCGGCGCCAGCTGCTCCCATTCCTCGAACTTGAGCGGGCGGTTGTCCAGCGCCGAGGGCAGGCGGAAACCGTATTCCACCAGCGTCTCCTTGCGCGAGCGGTCGCCTCGATACATACCGCCGATCTGTGGCACGGTAACGTGGCTCTCATCGATAAACAGCATCGCGTCGTCGGGCAAATAGTCGAACAGCGTGGGCGGCGGCTGGCCGGGGCCCCGACCGGACAGGTAGCGGGAGTAGTTCTCCACCCCGTTGCAGTAACCCAGCTCCTGCATCATTTCCAGGTCGTACTTGGTGCGCTGCTCCAGCCGCTGGGCCTCCAGCAGCTTGCCGTTGTCACGCAGTTGCTTGAGGCGCTCGCGCAGCTCCTCCTTGATTTGGTCGATGGCGCTGACGATGGTCTCCCGCGGGGTCACGTAATGGGACTTGGGGAAGATGGTCACCCGCGGCACTTTTTTCAGCATCTCGCCGGTGAGCGGGTCGAACAGGGTGATCTCCTCGATCTCCTCGTCGAACAGGGACAGGCGCACCGCCTCCATATCCGAGTCCGCCGGATAGATGTCGATCACGTCGCCGCGCACCCGGTAGGTGGCGCGGCGGAAGTCGGTGTCGTTGCGGGTGTACTGGAGCTCCGCCAGGCGGCGCAGGATGGTGCGCTGGTCCACCAGGTCGCCGCGGTCCAGATGCAGCACCATCTTCAGGTATTTGTCCGGGTCCCCGAGGCCGTAGATGGCGGATACAGTGGCTACCACGATCACATCGCGACGCTCGATCAGCGCCTTGGTGGCGGACAGGCGCATCTGCTCGATATGCTCATTGACCGAGGCGTCCTTCTCGATAAAAGTATCCGAGGAAGGGACATAGGCCTCCGGCTGGTAGTAGTCGTAATAGGAGACGAAGTACTCCACCGAGTTCTTGGGAAAAAACTCCCGGAACTCCCCGTACAACTGTGCCGCCAGGGTCTTGTTATGGGCCATCACAATGGCCGGCCGCTGCACCCGCTCGATGATGTTGGCCATGGTGAAAGTCTTGCCGGAGCCGGTCACACCCAGCAAGGTCTGATGGCTCAGACCGTCTTCCACTCCCTCTACCAACGCCTCTATCGCGGCGGGCTGGTCACCCGCCGGATTGTAATTGCACACCACTTGAAACGGACGCGATTCCATAGTCTCCACCATTCTCCGGGCCAGTTCAGGATTGTAGGCACGGATATAAACGCTGACAAATCAATCAGTTAAAGCGAAAAAAAGGGGTTGACCTGCACGGGGGCCGTCTATAAGATACGCGCCATCTGAACGGCACTGGCCGCAAAGATATTCCGCCTTAGCTCAGTTGGTAGAGCAAATGACTGTTAATCATTGGGTCGCTGGTTCGAGCCCAGCAGGCGGAGCCAAACAGCAATAAAAAAGGGTCGCAGCGATGCGGCCCTTTTTTATTTTCGGTCAGTAAATTTTACCCACACTGGCCGGACGAGCAGCCCGACCTCCAATCAAAAACCGCTAGCCGATCGTCCTGTCCTCCGCCACCGGCAGCCGTTTCACTTGTGCCGGACCCACACTGCGCATTGGTCCTTGCAGCCGGTGTTGATTCCAGACTGTGTCCACCAGGCTGTGCTTGGGCATGTAATCCTTAACCGCGTCGGTCAGTACGCGATGCACCCCCTCGCAGTCATGGCGACTGCAAGCGTCACGCAGCTCCCCCAGCAGGATTTGCAGCCGCTCACTGGAGAGTCGCTCCTCCTCCGCACGCATAATCATCGGATGGTCAGTGCCGGAAACCTTGTCCCCCAGCAGCAGTTCCTCGTAGAGCTTCTCTCCCGGTCTCAGGCCACTGATCTGGATCTCGATGTCCCCTTCGGGGTTCTCCTCGTCACGCACCGTGTGCCCCATGATGTGAATCAGTCGCCGGGCCAGGTCGAAGATACGCACCGGTTCGCCCATATCCAACACGAACACTTCGCCGTTGCGTCCCATACTGCCGGCCTGTAACACCAGTTGGGCAGCTTCCGGTATGGTCATGAAATAGCGGGTGACCTTGGGGTGGGTCACGGTGACCGGGCCGCCGGCGTTGATCTGGTCGGTAAACAGCGGGATCACCGAGCCGGACGAGCCCAGCACATTGCCGAATCGCACCATGCACACCCGGGTCTTGCCAAAACGACGGCCGAAATCCTGGCAGATGAGCTCCGCCAGGCGCTTGGTAGCCCCCATCACATTGGTGGGGCGCACCGCCTTGTCGGTGGAAATCAACACAAACTGCTCCACCTCGCAAGCCTCCGCCGCTTCCAACACCGAGAGCGTGCCGAGCACGTTGTTGTCCGCGCCCAGCACCACATTCTGCTCCACCAGCGGTACGTGCTTGTAGGCCGCGGCGTGGTAAATGGTCTGCACCCCGAAGGACTGGATAATCTCCGCCATGCGCGCCCGATCGCGCGCGTCCCCCAAGAGCACGGTCACCGGCACCTGCAGCCCTTCATCCTGCTGCTGCTGGTAGAGCTCCCGCTCTATCTGGTAGAGGGCGTACTCGGAAGTCTCCACCATCACCAGTTGCCTGGGGCTCCATTGCACTATCTGGCGGCAAAGTTCCGAACCAATGGAACCGCCCGCCCCGGTGACCAGAACCACTTTGCCGCTAATGGACTCGGCAATCAGGGACTTCTGTGGTTCCACCGGCGCGCGACCGAGAACATTCTCGTAGATCTGCGACAAGTCGGAGGTACGCCCGGCGCTATCCACCAGCTCCTCCAGCCCGGGAATCACCTTCACCACCAACCCCCGCTCGCGCAGGCTGCGGGTGATCTCACGGCGGCGGCGCTTGGGAACGCCGGGCATGGCCAACAGCACTTCGGCAATATCCCGCTCGGCGACGATATCGAGAATATTGGCCGGGTTGTACACCAACACTCCGTCGATCAGAGTGTTCTGTTTGGAGGCGTTGTCATCGAAAAAGGCGACCGGCTTGTAGATTTCACCGTGCACCAGCGCCTTGTAGAGCTGCAGGCCGGCGGTGCCGGCGCCGTAGATAGCCACCCGGGTTTTGTGGATCTCCAGCGCCATCTGGTAGTAGATACGCACCAGCCAGCGGGAACCACCTACTGCAATGAGCGCAAAACACCAGTAAATTACTGGAACCGAACGGGGAACTCCCGCATAGGTGAGATAGGAAGCGACCGCCAGCACAACCGCCGAGGCAGTGACTCCCTGCAGAACGGCCACGATGGCCTGCTGGCCCATATAGCGGATCACTGTGCGGTAGAGCCCCAGGCGCATGAAGATAAAACTGCTGGAACCCAGGGTCAGCCCCAGGCAGATCAACATCTCCATTTCCAGGGCCGGCGACAGGTCGTTGACCCGGATCGTCATGGCCACGAAAAATGCGCCGGCCAGCACCAACAGGTCGTACAACAGCATCAAAGTCGGCTTGTAATGTTTCTGAGTTGTGCGTAAGACGCGTTTCACTCCACCCCCTAAATTTTTTATTTCCTTGCCGCCGCCACCCCTGAATCGCGGCGATCGATCAACCCAGATCGAATAGCATCAACATCAGCGCCAGTATAGACGTGAACAGCATAAATCCCAGTTGCCGGTACAGCGTTCTCTTTACCCCGATACGCAACGCGCTGCGTTGATAAAAATGTTCCCGGTGCGCTTCCCACCAGCGCTTGCCCGCCACCATGCGACGCAGCAATGTCACCGTGGCATCCAGCCAGAAGGGCGCAAAGACCACAACAGGCATCAGCAGACCGAAAGCCCCCCGCTGCCAGCCGAACAGGCTGACTGCCACCACCGCCAGACCGATGGCAGTGGAACCTGCGTCACCCAGGAAAATATTTGCCGGGGGCCAGTTGTGGCGCAGGAACACCAGGGCGGTAACTACCAGCAAGGCACAGATGCCCACCAGGTCTCCCTGCCCTCTCCATGCACAGATCAACCCCAGGGTGGCAAAACCCACGGCTGTCATACTGCCGGCCAGGCCGTCCATCCCGTCCATAAAGTTGTACAGGTTGATCATCCACACCCCCGCGACCAGCAGTAGCGGATACCACCACCAAGCCAGCGGCTGCGGCAGACCGACGATCAACAGTGCCACCGACAGCAGGTGTACCGGCAGGCGAACCCGGGCGGAAACATGGCGCAGATCATCCAGCGCCGACACCGCCAACAGCAACCCAAACCCGGTGAAAACCGATACTGGCAATACCGCCGGGCTCAACATCAGCGCCAGCGCACAGCCGGCCAGCAGGGCCCAGCCGCCGGTGCGGGGTACCGGCGCCTCGTGCAGGGAACGGTGATTGGGCAGATCCAGGGCCAGTTCGCGCATGCGCGACAGCAACAGCACCATCACCCCATAGCTTACCGCCCCCGCCAGCGGCACCAGAAAGAACCAGTTTCCGGGCAAACCGCTCACGAAACACCCCGCAAAAATTCGCTGTATCGCCCCTCGGCCCGCCAGGGCAACGTGCTGCGCAAACGGGCGGCACTGTAGAGTTCGCTCTGCTCCAGTTCGAGCAGCTTGTGCGCAATAGGCAGCCGGCGCAGGGGCCGCACTGGTGCCAGCAGCAGCCGCGTGAGCCAACTGCAGGCCCGGGTCCGCGCACCGCTGGCGGCAGAGGCGATGGCCGCCAGATCGTAAAAGCGCGGCTCCGCGGCGATAAATATCTCCCGGTTGCAATCAGCCGCCTCCGCTACCAGCGCAATGGCCGCCAGCAGGTCCGACAGGCTGACAAAACTTCGGCAACCGCTGGCCGGCAGTGGCGCGAGACGCGCCCAGGTGCGCAACAGCCCGCGCCAGCGCTGGGCGCGGGCTGCGGCAGAATCACCGCCGTAAACGGAGGCCGGGCGGATCAGGTTGAGTCTGCAGCGCACCGGCTCCGCGAGTAATTGCCGCTCCCCAAGCCACTTGCTGCGACCATAGACATCCGCCGCCGGGATTCCGCTGTCCTCATTTGCCAGGACCCCGGCCGGCGGGCGCAATGCCTTGACGCTGGAAAGGTATACAAATGACTCTGCACCAGCGCTATCAGCGGCGCGCAGCAGCGCTACCGGACAATCGCTGTTGAGCCAGCGCGCCAGCTGCGGGTTTCGTTCGCAGTCGCCGCGTCCGGCCAGGCCAGCGGCATAGACAACCTGGTCTCCGGCGCGGAAGAGCTCGGATAAATCGTTTTCGGGAAGGAGCGCGAAGGAGAAGTGTTCACAGCCCTCGGGGCCGCGAGGGGCGCGGGAGACGGACAGCACCTGCTGCCCGGCCGATACCAGGTGGCGGCATAGGGCTCCGCCGATAGTGCCAGTGCCGCCAATTACCACCCAACGCGCCATCTGTCTTTTCCGTGTGTTCTCTTGCCGCAACAATAACTGGCAATGCTCTCCGGAGCTGCCGGCTGCGCACGAATTTGTGTCAACCGGGCCAGTCGGGGTCTCCGCCGCGGCACACTCTATCAGTTTATTTCCCGTTTGTGGGTGCAATCGCATTACACGCCATTACACAAATGGCTGTTTTTTAAGCGATTTCCTCGAGGATCTCCCGCAGCGCGACCGCGGGCTCTGCCGCTGCGGTGATCGGGCGCCCGATCACCAGGTAATCGGCACCCCACTCCAGGGCCTGCTCCGGTGTGACAACGCGCCTCTGGTCATCGGCCGCGGAACCGCTCGGACGTATCCCCGGTGTCACCAGGGCGAAATCACCGCCGCTGGCCGCGCGCAGCAACTGCGCCTCGCGGGCGGAGCAGACCACACCGTCCAGGCCACTGCGCTGCGCCAGCCCAGCCAGTGCCAGGACTTGGTCTTGCAACGGCCGTGCCACGCCGGTTTCCGCCAGTTCCTCCGGGGCGGTACTGGTCAACACCGTAACAGCGATCAACAGCGGCTTGCTCTCGCCGAACTCCTCCAGCGCCTTCATCGCCGCGCGCATCATCCGGCTGCCGCCGCTGGCGTGTACATTGACCATCCACACGCCCAGTTCCGCCGCAGCCCTGACCGCAGCGGCGACGGTATTGGGGATATCGTGAAACTTGAGGTCCAGAAAGACCTGGAAATCCCGCGCCACCAGCTCCCTGACCAGCTGCGGCCCGGCGGCGGTAAACAGCTCCTTGCCCACCTTGACGCGACAGAGTTGCGGGTCCAATCGATCCGCCATTGCCAGTGCCGAATCGGCGTTGTCATAGTCCAGGGCGACGATTACCGGAGAAGAAACTCGCGTTTGCAAAAAAATACCTCTCAGTGGTGCGCGCGGCGCACCCTACAGATTGATCGATAGTTCAGCGGCCATTGATTATTCCCCTTCCACACCCTTGACCGAGCGCACCGAATCCCAGTGCTTGCAACTGGGACACAGCCAGTGCAACTGGTTGCCGGAGAAACCGCAATTACTGCAGCGGTAGTGGGGGCGGCTGGCGATCAACTGGTCAATCAGGGTTTTCAACAGGGAAAGATTCTCCCGTGCGCGTCCCTGGGTGCTGTCGATATGCAGATCGAGGAAGTGGCCCAGGCCGCGCAGCGACGGGCGCAGGGCCAGTTGCTTGCCCATAAAGGCCGCTGCTGCCGCCTCACTCTGCCGCTGGTGGATTCGCTCGGTCAGGGCGATCAGCACGCTGTTGGAGGGGTGTTCGCGCAGCAGGGTCTCCAGGTATTTATCGAGCCCCTTCTCGTCGCCCACCTCGCTGTAGCAGGTAATCAGCAGGTCGAGGGTTTCGGGAATATAATCCGGGCTCTGCCGCGGGATCCGCTGCAGTACCCTGATGGCTTCCTGCGGCCGGTTGAGCAGGTATTCCAGCCGGCCCCAGAGCAGGTTCGCACGCACTGAATTACGGTGGTAACCCAGTGCCGCGTCGATATGCTTGCGCGCGCTGAGGTAGTCTTTGCCATTGATCGCCTCCTCCGCCAGCTCGCAGCAGAAGTGGGCCTGGATCGGTGCCCACTCTGACGACAGTCGCTTGAAGCGCCGCCCGTGCAGCAGGTTGACCGCGTGAATCGCCTTGGCCCACTCGCGCTCGTCCCGATACACCTCCACCAGGTGCTCCAGGCTGGTATTGCGAAGTTCCGATGAGGTCTCCACCAGTTCCTGCAACAGGCGCTCAGCCCTGTCCAGCCAGCCGGCGGCAATATAGTCCCGGGCCAGTTCCAACTGCGCTTTCTGTTGGCTGACCCTTGGCAAACTGGGGCGCGCCAGCAGATTCTGGTGCACGCGGATGGCCTGGTCGTGCTCACCGCGCTTGCGCAACAGATTGCCCAGGGCCAGATGGGTGTCGAAAGTGGCGCTGCTGACTTCCAGCGAGTCGATGAATTTGTCGATGGCGTCGTCGGGGCGCTCGCTGAGCAGGTAGTTGAGCCCCTGGGCATAGGAGCGCGCCAGGGCCTGCTGCTTGTCACTGCAGTCCGCTTTCTTCCTGATACTCCTGCGCCCCAACAGCCAGCCAATGGCAATGGCGGCAAGGAGAAAAAAGAAAAAGGCTAGATCGGCCAAGTTAGTCTCCGGACACCTGGCGGCGTACCGTATGGAGTTCCCGTTCCAGGCGCTGCATTTGGCGCTCCAGACCCCGCGCGCGGCGGCGCTCCGCATAGAAAGGCAGCAGGCTGACGATAAACCCCAGCAGCACCCCAAACAACAGGAAAGCGATCAGCCAGAAACCCACACTGCCGGAGCGTAGCGTGTAGCCCCCGAGGCTGGGCGAGATGGTGTCGGGATTGTCCACCGCAAAGTAGATCCCGATGGCGATACACAGGAGGGCGAGCAACCCGTAGAAGAGACGCAACAGCCAGCGCAGGAATGACAAGGGAACCTCCATCTTCCGGAAGGTAAATCAATAGTTAATCATACTTGGCCTACCGTCTCATCGCGCATGCGCCGGTTGACTCTGTCGCGCAGTTCCTTACCCGGCTTGAAGTGGGGCACGTACTTGCCCGCCAGCGACACTGCGTCTCCCGTCTTCGGATTGCGGCCAGTACGCGGAGCGCGATAGTGCAGGGAAAAGCTGCCAAAACCGCGAATCTCGATGCGCTCTCCCCGCGCGAGAACCTCCGACATAGAATCCAACATCACCTTTACCGCCAGCTCCACGTCTTTCACCGGCAGTTGATCCAACCTCAACGCAATCCTTTCGATCAGTTCGGATTTGGTCATGCGCCCTGTCGCCTTCTGTAAGTCATTGATTATTCTAGAGTAGAGCGGCAATCATCTAATAGAAAGCCGGACTGGGCAACCCCGGTCCGGCTTTCGAGTTGCCCCGGACAATCAGCCTGGGGCTTTTGATAACAAAGAAGTTACTCTTTGTTGTTCATCTGCGCCTTGATCAGGTCGCCGATGGTGGCCGGCTGTACCTGCTCGGCCTGCTTCTTGCTGTGGTCCTTAACCGCCTGCTTCTCGTCGTCCTGGTCCTTGGCTTTGATGGACAGGCTGATCACGCGGTTCTTGCGATCCACGCTGGTGATCTTGGCTTCCACTTCCTCGCCTTCTTTCAGAGCGTTGCGGGCGTCTTCCACCTTGTCGCGACTGATTTCAGAGGCGCGCAGAACACCTTCCACTTCGTCCGCCAGGATGATGACCGCCTGCTTGGCGTCCACTTCCTTCACGGTGCCGGTCACGATGCTGCCGCGATCGTTGGTGGTCACGTAGTCGGAGAAGGGATCGGATTCCAGCTGCTTGATGCCCAGGGAGATGCGCTCACGGTCGGAGTCGATGCCCAGGATAACAGTTTCGATTTCATCGCCCTTCTTGAACTTGCGCACGGCTTCTTCGCCAGCTTCGTTCCAGGAGATATCGGACAGGTGTACCAGACCGTCGATGCTGCCGTCCAGGCCGATAAAGATACCGAAATCGGTGATGGATTTGATCTTGCCGGAGATCTTGTCGCCCTTGGCGTGCATGCGCGCGAAGGCATCCCAGGGATTTTCCTGGCACTGCTTGATACCCAGGGAGATACGGCGGCGCTCTTCGTCGATGTCCAGAATCATCACTTCGACCTCGTCGCCAACGTTGACAACTTTGGACGGATGGATGTTCTTGTTGGTCCAGTCCATTTCGGAGACGTGCACCAGGCCCTCGACGCCCTCTTCCAGCTCGGCGAAGCAGCCGTAGTCGGTGAGGTTGGTCACCACAGCCTTCACGCGGCTGTTTTCCGGATAGCGCTGCTTGATGGAGACCCAGGGGTCTTCGCCCAGCTGCTTCAGGCCCAGGGATACGCGCTGGCGCTCGCGGTCGAACTTAAGGACTTTTACGTCGATCTCGTCGCCGACATTCACAATCTCGCTCGGGTGCTTGATGCGCTTCCAAGCCATATCGGTGATGTGCAGCAGGCCGTCGATACCGCCCAGGTCCACGAAGGCACCGTAGTCGGTCAGGTTCTTCACGATACCCTTGACGGTCATGCCTTCCTGCAGGCTGGCCAGCAGCGCTTCGCGCTCTTCGCTGTTCGCAGCTTCCATAACCGCGCGGCGGGACACCACCACGTTGTTGCGCTTGGCATCCAGTTTAATGACCTTGAAATCGAGCTCTTTGCCTTCCAGGTGCGCGGTGTCGCGAACCGGACGCACATCTACCAGAGAGCCGGGCAGGAACGCGCGGATATTGGCCACGTCGACAGTGAAGCCGCCCTTGACCTTGCCGCTGATAACACCCTTGACCACTTCGTCGGCAGCGTGGGCCGCGTCGAGGATCTTCCAGGCTTCGGCGCGCTTGGCCTTCTCGCGGGACAGGCGGGTTTCACCGAAACCGTCTTCCACAGCTTCCAGGGCCACCTGGACTTCGTCGCCCACCTGCAGGTCGATCTCGCCCCTGTCATTCATGAACTGGGCGGAGGGAATAACGCCTTCGGACTTCAGGCCGGCGTGTACGGTCACCCAGTCCTTGTCCACGTCGATCACCACACCGGTCACGATGGAACCGGGGGACATCTCTACGCTCTTCAGGCTCTCTTCGAAAAGTTCAGCAAAGCTCTCGCTCATTACATTACCTATATAGTCGGGCCCGACCGATGATGACTCGAACCTGAGCCGCAAACTCAGGTTTTTAGTTTAGTCAACCACCAGTCCGAACCCCACCGCGCTGCCAGCACGCGGGTCGGATTACAACAACGGCCGGGCGATTCTGGCTGATCCCGGCCGCTGTCGTTGGAAACTTTGTCTGCTGTCGCTCTATGTGCGTTCGCGCACCAGCTGTAGCACCCGCTGCAGGACACCCTCGATATCGATGCCCGTACTGTCCAGCTCCACCGCGTCTTCCGCGGGAGCTAAAGGAGAGGCGGCGCGGTTTGTATCGCGCGCATCGCGGGCGCGGATGTCCTCCAGCAGGTCGCGGAGGCTAACAGAAACCCCCTTCTCCCGCAACTGTGCGAAGCGCCGCCGCGCGCGTTCCTCGGCGCTGGCAGTGAGGAATATCTTGACCGGGGCGTCGGGAAATACCGTGGTGCCCATATCCCGCCCATCCGCCACCAGCCCGGGGGGCTGGCGGAAGTCCCGCTGGCGCTGCAACAGCGCGGCGCGCACCCCCGGCATGGCCGCAACCTTGGACGCGGCCATACTGACCCGCTCCCGGCGGATATCGTCAGTCACATCCCGGCTCTCCAGGAGTGCCGCAGCTTTGCCATCGCACACTTCGAAGCGGATATCCAGCCCGTCGGCAATCTCGGTGAGGGTGGCGTCATCAGTCAGGTCCGCCTCGCGTTCCAGCGCCGCCAGCGCGGTGAGACGGTAAAGAGCGCCAGAATCCAGCAGGGCATAGCCAAGCTTCTCTGCCAACAGCTTGGCGATGGTGCCTTTGCCGGAGCCGCTGGGGCCGTCGATGGTGATTACCGGGGGCTGGTTGTCTGTTTCGCTCATAGTCTGATTTACGTAATTCTCTTTCTGTAGCAGCGGCCGTTGGCCGCGATCGGGACTAAAGGCGAGCCTGTGGCTCGCGTGCGGAGCTGGAGCTCGGCGCTCCCGGCTAACCGAGCTGCAAGCGTAGTCCTGCGCGGGTTGCCAACCCGGCAAAATCCGGGAAGGAGGTGGCCACATTGGCGCAGTGCAATATGCGTATGGTATCGCTGGCGCGCAGGGACGCCACGGCAAAGGCCATTGCGATGCGGTGGTCACCGAGGCTATCCACGGTGCCGCCGTCGAAGGCGGCGCCCTCGCCCGCCCCCTGGATGACGATGCCGTCCGGCGTCGGCTCGGCGTTGACACCGAGGATACTCAAACCGTCCGCCATGGCCTGGATACGGTCGCTCTCCTTGACCCGCAGCTCCTCCGCACCGGTCAGCACCGTCTCGCCCTCGGCGCAGGCGGCAGCAACAAAGATGGCCGGGAATTCGTCGATCGCCAGCGGCACCTGGTCCTCGGGGATACGGATACCTTTCAGCGGCGCGTAGCGCACACGGATATCCGCCACCGGCTCACCGCCCACTTCGCGTTCGTTCTGCAATGTGATGTCCGCACCCATGGCGCGCAGGATATTGATCACGCCGTCACGGGTAGGGTTGATACCCACATGCTCCAGCAGCACATCTGAACCGGGAGCGATGCTGGCCGCCACCATAAAGAAGGTCGCGGAGGAGATATCCGCCGGCACATCGATTTTGCCGGCAGCCAGCCTGCCGCCGCCGCTCAGACTGGCGCGGGCGCCATCCCTCTGCACTGAATAGCCGAAACCGGTGAGCATACGCTCGGTGTGATCGCGGGTCGGCGCCGGCTCGGTGGTGGAGGTCTCCCCCTCGGCGTACAGGCCCGCGAGCAGCACGCAGGATTTCACCTGCGCACTGGCCATCGGCAACTGGTAGTCAATGCCCTGCAGCTTGCGCGAACCTTTGATCTGCAGTGGCGGGCGGCCATCCGGCCCCGTTTCGATCTCCGCGCCCATCTCCCTCAGCGGGTCGGCCACGCGGTTCATGGGGCGCTTGGACAGGGATTCGTCACCGGTGAGGGTCACATCGAACGACTGTCCGGCGAGCAGGCCGGCAAGGAGGCGCATGGAGGTACCGGAATTACCCAGGTACAGCGGCCCCGGCGGCGCCTGCAGGCCATGAAGGCCCACGCCGTGAATCACCACGCGGCCGTTCGCCGGTCCCTCGATCACCACGCCCATGTCGCGAAACGCCTGCAGGGTTGCCAGGGCGTCCTCCCCTTCGAGGAACCCCTCCACCTCGGTCACACCCTCGGCGAGGGAGCCCAGCATAATGGAGCGGTGGGACATGGACTTGTCGCCGGGGACCCGCAAGCTGCCTTCGACGGCGCCGCCCGGCTGCGCGATAAAAGTAACTTCCTGTGTTTTCATAGATTCTGTGTACGCTTTTTTGGCCAACATTTTACTGAAATGATCCCGTGCCGCCTTGGCGCGGGTAAACACGCCCATCAGCTGGTCGCTGTCGCCGGCGGCGATGGCGGCCCGCAGGGAGGACAGATTGGCGCTGTAGAGATCCACTGCCTTGAGAATGGCATCCCGGTTCGCCAGCATGATATCCCGCCACATCACCGGATCACTGGAAGCGATACGCGTGAAATCGCGAAAGCCCCCCGCAGCGTAGCGGAAAATGTTCTCGTTCTCGGCGTCGTGGGCCAGGGTGTCCACCAGGCCGAACGCGATCACATGGGGCAGATGGCTGGTGGCGGCGAGCACCTCGTCGTGCTCTTCCACGGGCATATCCAGCACTTCAGCATTCACCGCCCGCCACAGTTGCCGGACGCGCCGCAAATGCTCCGGCCCGGTGTTCTCCAGCGGCGTGAGGATAATGCGGTGGGCGATATACAAATCGTCCCGCGCGGCGGCGACGCCACTCTGCTCGGAACCGGCGATGGGGTGTCCGGGCACCAGGAAGTCCGGCACCTCGCCCCAAACCCTTTTAGCCGCCGCAACCACACTGCCCTTGACGCTGGCCCCGTCGGTTACCGTGACGCCAGCGGGCAGGTGTTCGCGCAGAATCCCGAACACCTCCTCCACCGCCAGCGTGGGCACGGCGACAAACACCAGGTCGCCGGGCCCCAATTCCGGCAGCACCTCGGTCAGCTCGGTAACGGCGCGATCGACAATTCCCAACTCCAGCGCCTGTTCACAGGTGCGCCGGTGGCGCGCCACGCCGATCACCTCGCGGCAGGCACCGGCGGCTTTCAACGCCAGCGCGAGGCTGCCGCCGATCAGGCCGACGCCCACGACCACCAGCCGGCCAATCGCTCTGTCGGGCACTTACAATACCCCGCGCGGATAGGAACCCAATATCTTCATATCCGAAGCGCCGGCTCCCACCTCTTTAAGGGCTGCGGCAACATTTTCCGAATCCCGGTGGCCGACAAAGTCGATAAAGAATACATAGGTCCAGTTACCGGATTGCGACGGCCGCGTTTCCACCCGGGTAAGATCTATCTTGTGGCGCTGGAATGGCTCCAGCAGGTCGTGCAGTGCACCCGGCTCATTGCGCATGGACACCATCAGCGAAGTCTTGTCGTCGCCGCTGGCCGGCACCGCCTGGGAACCGATAATCAGGAAGCGGGTGGAGTTGTCAGGGCGATCCTCGATTTTCTCCGCCAGTACCTTCAGGCCGTAGAGTTCCGCCGCCATGTCGCCGGCGATGGCCGCCGCATTCCACTCGCCCTTCACTCGCTTGGCAGCCTCCGCATTGCTGGCCACCGCCACCCGCTCCACATTGGGGTAGTGGGAGTCCAGCCACTTGCGGCACTGGGCCAGGCTCTGGGCGTGGGAATAGATCCGGGTGATCGCGTCCGCGCGGGTGATATCGGAAATCATCAGGTGCTGGTGAATACGCAGCTCCACCTCGCCGCAGATCACCAGGTTCGACGTCATGAAATTGTCCAGGGTGTGATTGATGACCCCCTCGGTGGAATTTTCCACCGGCACCACACCATAATTCACCGCGCCCGCTTCCACCTCGCGGAATACTTCGTCGATGGCTGCCAGCGGCCGGCACTGGGCGGAGTTGCCGAAATGCTTGAGCGCCGCCTGCTGGGTAAAGGTACCCTCCGGCCCCAGATAGGCCACCTTGACCGGCTCCTCCAGAGCCAGGCACGCGGACATGATCTCGCGGAACAGCCGCGCCATCTCCTCGTCGGTCAGCGGCCCCTGGTTGCGCTCCATGGCCTTGCGCAGCACCTGCGCCTCGCGCTCGGGGCGGTAGAAGAGAGCATCGCCGCCGGTGGCTTTTTTCACTTCCGCTACCTTTAGTGCGCACTCCGCCCGCTCGGAAATCAAGCGGGCGATGTCCCCGTCGATTTCGTCGATGCGGTCGCGCAATTCCAGCAGGCGCGGATCGATGTTGTTCGATTGTTCAGACATCCAACCTGTTCCAATAGATAGATGGGCAGTCCTGCTGTCAGGACCTTTGCAGCGAGGCTGTCGCTCAACCCAACGGCATCAGCCCACGCGTTTCTCAAAATCGGCCATAAAATTCACCAGCGCCTCAACCGCCTCCACCGGCACCGCATTGTAGAGCGAAGCGCGCATGCCGCCCACTGATCGATGGCCCTTCAGGTTCAGCAGTCCGGCGGCTTCCGACTCCTGCAAAAACTGCTTGTCCAGCCGCTCGTCCGCCAACACAAAGGGTATATTCATTCGCGAGCGGCTGCCCTCGGCTACCGGGCTGGAATAGAAATCACTGCGGTCGACAAAGTCGTACAGCAGCGCAGACTTGCGCCAACTCAGCTCCGCCATGGCCGACACGCCCCCTTGCTCTTTCAGCCACTGGAACACCAGGCCGGAGAGGTACCAGGCAAAAGTCGGCGGCGTATTATCCATGGAATGGGCGTCCGCGGCGACTTTCCAGCTGAGGCTGCGGGGAATATCCGGCAGCGCCCGGTCCAGCAGATCGTCGCGCACTATGGCCACTGCAATACCGGAAGGGCCGATATTTTTTTGTGCACCGGCGAAAACCACCCCGAAATTCTCCACAGGAATCGGCTGTGACAGAATACTTGAGGACATGTCCGCAACCAGCGGGCAACTCACTTCCGGCACATAACCGAACTCCACCCCGCCGATGGTTTCGTTGGGGACGTAATGGAAATAGGCCGCGTCCTCGCTCTGCTGCCAGCTGTCCGCCGCCGGCGCATAGCTGAAATTGCGATCCTCGCTGGAGGCGACGATATTGACTTCGCCGTAACGCCCGGCCTCCTCCATCGCCTTCTTCGCCCACTGCCCCGAGTGGATAAAATCGATTTTCTTTTGCCCGGCGCCCAGCAGGTTCCAGGGCACGGCGCTGAACTGCGCAGTGGCACCACCCTGCAGAAACAGCACCTTATAATTGTCCGGGATGGCGAGCAGATCGCGCAGGTCCTGTTCCGCACGCGCGGCCACGGCCTCGAATTCCGGCGAACGGTGGCTCACCTCCATCACCGAGCAACCGCGCCCCTCCCAGTCCAGCAGTTCTTCCTGGGCCCTGAGCAGTACCGGTTCGGGCAGTGCGGCGGGGCCGGAGCAGAAATTGTATTTTCTCATTGCAAATACAGATCTCAATTTAACGAATTTCAAACAAGACATTGACCTGGATGCGAAGGCCCTGATGCCGGGGGCTGTTTGCGGGACTGTCTGCGAGAGGGACCTCGCGGACAAGCCATCCAGGGATGGATTCACGGGGGGGCGCCCAGCCCGTGTCCCGCAAACAGCCCCCGGTAGCAGGGCCGTCTATAAGCCCACTTACTGGCACTCAGCGCCGATGGGCACGCTCCGCTTTGCCCACCCTACAGAAATTGACAAACCTCTCGGGGCCGGGTCAAAAAAGGCCGCGTTGCAACGCAGCCTTTTTGTAAGTACTGGAAAAGAATTATTCTTCTCCCTCTTCGGCTTCCTCGCTCTCCTGGATACGGGCCAGCCCTACCAGGTGCTCCCCTTCCTTCAGGCGGATCACCCGCACACCCTGGGTGTTGCGGCTCAGCACAGAGACCTCGTCCACGCGGGTGCGCACCAGGGTGCCCTGATCGGAAATCAGCATGATCTCCTCGCCCGGGCGCACTTGGCAGGCGCCTACCAACTCGCCGTTGCGCTCGCTCTCCGCCATCGCAATCACGCCCTGGGTGCCGCGGCCCTTGGTGGGGAAATCCTCGATGGCAGTGCGCTTGCCGTAGCCGTTTTCGGTCACGGTCATCACCGCGCCGCCCTCTTCCGGGATCACCATGGCGATCACCTGCTTGCCCTCGGCCATGCGGATACCCCGCACACCGCGGGACACGCGGCCCATCGAGCGCACATTGCTCTCGGAGAAGCGCGCCGCCTTGCCGGCGCTGGTAAACAGCACAACATCGCGCTCGCCGTCGGTGATCGCAGTGGCCACCAGGCGATCGCTTTCCTCCAGCTCTATCGCGCGCAGGCCGACGCTGCGCGGGCGGGAGAAAGCGGTCAGCGGGGTTTTCTTCACCGTGCCGTTGGCAGTGGCGAAGAAAATAAAGTGGTTCTCGTCGTACTCAGACACCGGCAACATACTGCTGATGCGCTCGTCCGCTTCCAGCGGAAGCATATTGACCATCGGCCGACCGCGGGAAGCGCGGCCGGCGGTGGGCACTTCGTAAACCTTCAGCCAGTACACCTTTCCTTTATTGGAGAAACACAGAATGGTGTCGTGCGAATTGGCAATCAGCAGGTGCTCGACGAAATCCTCGTCCTTCACCTGAGTGGCGGACTTGCCCATGCCGCCGCGGCGCTGGGCCTGGTAATCCGCCAGCGGCTGGCTCTTGGCATAGCCGCCGTGGGAAATGGTCACCACCTTGTCTTCCGGGGTGATCAGGTCCTCCACGGTGAGATCCAGGCGGGAGGCGACGATGTCGGTGCGGCGCGCGTCGCCGAACTCTTTCTCCAGAGTCTCCAGCTCTTCACGGATCACCTGCATCAGGCGCTCGAAGCTGCCCAGGATATGCAGGTATCCGGCGATCTGCTCCAGGCGCTCGCTGTACTCGGCGAGCAGCTTGTCGTGCTCCATACCGGTCAGGCGGTGCAGGCGCAACTCCAGGATCGCCTGGGCCTGGGCTGGGGACAGATAGTAAGCGCCGTCACGAAGGCCGAACTCCGCGGGCAGGTCGTCCGGGCGGCAGGCGTCGGCGCCGGCGCGCTCCAGGAACTGTTGCACCTCGCCCACCGGCCAACCCTTGGCCAGCAACGCTTCGCGGGCATCCGTCGGTGTCGACGAAGCCTTGATCAACTCGATCACCGGGTCGATATTGGCGATGGCGATGGCCAAGCCCTCAAGGATATGCCCCCGCTCGCGGGCCTTGCGCAGCAGGTACACGGTGCGACGGGTCACCACCTCCTGGCGGTGGCGGACAAAATACTCAAGCAGCTGCTTGAGGTTCAGCACCTTGGGCTGGCCGTCCACCAGCGCCACCATATTGATACCGAACACATTCTCCAGTTGGGTCTGGGAGTAGAGATTGTTGAGTACCACATCCCCCAGCTCACCCCGCTTCAGCTCGATCACCACCCGCAGGCCGTCCTTGTCGGACTCGTCGCGCAACTCGGAGATACCCTCGATCTTCTTCTCCTTCACCAGCTCGGCGATGCGCTCGATCAGGCGCGCCTTGTTCAGTTGGTAGGGAATCTCGGTGATGATAATGGTCTCGCGATTGGTCTTGTCATCGCGAATCACGTCCGCCTTGGCGCGCACATAGATGCGCCCGCGGCCGGTGCGATAGGCCATCAGGATACCGGCGCGGCCGTTGATGGTGGCACCGGTGGGGAAGTCAGGCCCGGGGATATACTCCATCAGTTCGTCGATGGACAACTCCGGGTTGTCGATCAGCGCCAGGCAGCCGCGCACCACTTCGCTCATATTGTGCGGCGGTATATTGGTGGCCATGCCCACCGCGATGCCTGAGGAGCCATTCACCAGCAGGTTGGGCACCCGCGACGGCAACACTTCCGGCATCCGCTCGGAGCCGTCGTAGTTGTCGATAAAGTTGACGGTCTCCTTGTCCAGGTCCGACAGCAGCTCGTGGGCCAGCTTGTCCATGCGGATTTCGGTGTAACGCATGGCCGCCGGGCTGTCGCCGTCGATGGAACCGAAGTTGCCCTGGCCATCCACCAACATATAGCGCAGGGAGAAAGGCTGGGCCATACGCACGATGGTGTCGTACACCGCGGTATCCCCGTGGGGATGGTATTTACCGATGACGTCGCCCACGACGCGTGCGGATTTTTTGTACGGCTTGTTCCAGTCGTTCTTGAGTTCGCTCATGGCGAAGAGCACGCGCCGGTGCACCGGCTTCAGGCCGTCGCGCACATCCGGCAGCGCCCGGCCCACAATCACGCTCATCGCATAGTCTAGATAGGACTGCTTGAGTTCTTCTTCGATATTGATCGGAGAGATTTCTTTGGCTAATTCGCCCATGGTCTACGGCGTTCCTTTTTATAACGCGGGCCCTGTACCGGGGCCGGATAAGCGGGCGATTCTACCACAGTTTCGGGACTGGGGCTGGGCTGCGCGTATACAGCGCACAGTGCTGTGCGCTGCTCAGCGACCCGCCATGGATGGCGGGGCCGGGGCCAAATCAAAGGCAACGAGGTTACGCCAGGGATGGCAGGTTTTAGGCCAGCCGACAGCATAGGGACCCGGGAAAGAATAACGGAGTCAGATGCGAAGGCCCTGATGCCGGTGGCCGCTCGCGAAACATTTGCCGATGAGGCTGTTGAGCGAACGGCCGTCGGCAGCGGGACCGCCACTCCCCCAACTTACATGCACCGAGGGCCAAGACTGGTATCATCCGCCAATCGTCAACACTGCCTACTACAACCTACATGATCGACACACTGATACACGCCCGCTGGATTGTTCCCGTCATCCCCGAACAAAAAGTGTTCGAAAATTGCTCCCTGGCAATCGACGGGGGAAAGATTCTCGCCCTTCTGCCCTCGGCGGAGGCCTCTGAGCGCTACCGGGCGAAAGAAGAGATCCGCCTGGACCGCCATGCCCTGATCCCCGGACTGATCAATACCCACACCCACGCCGCCATGACCCTGCTGCGTGGCCTGGCGGACGACCGCCCGCTGATGGAGTGGCTGGAGCAGCATATCTGGCCCGCCGAACAGAAATGGGTGAACCCGGAATTCGCCGCCGACGGCAGCCGGCTGGCAATGGCGGAAATGCTCAGGAGTGGCACCACCACCTTCTCCGACCAGTACTTCTTCCCCGAAGCCACCGCCGCCGCGGCGCGGGAGGCGGGCATGCGTGCGCAGATCGCCTTTCCGGTGATCGACTTCCCCACCCCCTGGAGCCGCGACGGCGACGACGCCCTGGAAAAGGGCCTGGCCCTGCGCGATGACTACCGGGCCCACGAGCGCGTCGGCGTGGTCTTCGCGCCTCACGCCCCCTACACCGTGGGCGATACCACCCTGGAGAAGATCGCCATCTACGCCGCGGAGCTGCAGGTGCCGGTTCAGATGCACCTGCACGAAACCACCAGCGAAGTGGAACGCGCGCTGGCGGAAACCGGCGAGCGCCCCACCGAGCGGCTGCAGCGCCTGGGCCTGCTCGGGCCCCAGACTCTGTGCGTACATATGACAGCAGTGAACGAGCGGGACATCGAGCTGTTGCGGGAGAGCGGCGCCCACGTAGCCCACTGCCCCAAATCCAACCTCAAGCTCGCCTCCGGCTTCTGCCCGGTGGACCGGCTGCTCGCCGCCAGGGTGAAT
Source organism: Microbulbifer rhizosphaerae (assembly GCF_014191725.1). Taxonomy (GTDB): domain Bacteria; phylum Pseudomonadota; class Gammaproteobacteria; order Pseudomonadales; family Cellvibrionaceae; genus Microbulbifer; species Microbulbifer rhizosphaerae. Next base: position 248,126 of record NZ_JACHWZ010000004.1, on the reverse strand, counting down.
GTGGCCTTAGGGACCGACGGCGCCGCCAGCAACAACAGCCTGGATCTGTTCTCCGAAGCCGGCACCGCCGCCCTCCTGGCCAAGGCGACAAGTGGTGACGCCTCCGCCCTGCCCGCCCATCGGGCTCTGGCCATGGCCACCATCAATGGCGCGCGCGCCCTGGGTATCGAGGACACCGCCGGCAGCCTGGAAGTGGGCAAGAGCGCGGACCTGGCGGCGGTGGATCTCAGCGCCCTGGAGCAGCAGCCCCTGCACGACCCGGTATCGCAGTTGATCTATACCAACTGTGGACAACGGGTCACGGATGTCTGGGTGGCGGGCCGGCAGTTGCTGAAGGGCCGCCAGTTGCAGACCCTCAACGAAGTGGAGCTGGTCCAGCGGGCTCGGGAGTGGCGTGATAGAATTGCGGGCCTTGTTTGAAGGGGAACCCGGGACGAAGCCAGATGCGAAGGCGCAGCCGCCCGGGACTGTCATCCGAGTCACCAAAAGGCCGAACGAAGTAACGGAAAGTCCATGACCAACGTCGACCCCGCGGAAATCGCCAAATTCGAGCAACTCGCCAGCCGCTGGTGGGATCGCGAGGGCGAGTTCAAGCCGCTGCACGAGATCAACCCCCTGCGCGCCAACTATATCGACCAGCGCGCGCCGGTGGCCGGCCAAGAGCTGCTGGATGTGGGTTGCGGTGGCGGTATCCTGGCCGAGGCCATGGCCCAGCGCGGCGCCCGGGTGACCGGCATCGATATGGGCGAAGCGCCCCTCCAGGTAGCCAAGCTGCACGCCCTGGAGAGCGGCACACAGGTGGAATACCTGCGCATCCCCGCGGAAGAACTGGCGGCCGGGCAGCCCGAGAGCTTCGATATCGTCACCTGCCTGGAAATGCTCGAACACGTACCCGACCCCGCCTCGGTAATCCGCGCCTGCGCCGACCTGGTCAAACCCGGCGGCCACCTGTTCTTCTCCACAATCAGCCGCACCGCCAAAGGCTGGCTGTTCGCGGTGGTGGGCGCGGAATATGTACTGAAAATACTGCCCAAGGGCACTCACGAGTACGCCAAGTTTATCCGCCCGTCGGAAATGGGCGCCTGGCTCCGTGACGCGGGACTGGAAATCCGCGACATCACCGGCATGACCTACAATCCACTGACCCGCAGCTATAAGCTGAATCCCCGCAACGTGGACGTCAATTACCTGCTGCACGCGGTCAAACCTGCCTGAACGCAGCCAGAAGTACGATTTACACAGATTATGAAAGCAGTACTGTTTGATTTGGATGGCACCCTCTTCGATACCGCGCCGGACTTTATCCACGTCCTGAACCAGCTGCGCCAGCAGGAGCAGTTGCCGCCGCTGCCGGACGCCGCCATTCGCGCCGTGGTCTCCAACGGCGCCCGCGCCATGGTCGAACTGGGCTTCGGCATACAAGAGGGCGACGCCCAGTTCGAATCCCTGCGCAAGCGATTCCTCGACCTCTATCTGGGCCACCTCGCGGTGAAGACCCTGCCCTTCCCCGGCATAGAGCCCCTGCTCGGTCAACTGGCCGCGGCCAATATCGCCTGGGGCATAGTCACCAACAAACCGCTCGTCTACACGGCACCGCTGCTGCGCGCATTCCCTCACCTGCCCGCGGTAGGCGCGGTCATCTGCCCCGAACACGTGGTCAACCGCAAGCCGCACCCGGAGCCCATGTTGCTCGCCTGCGCACAGATCGGCTGCCACCCCGAAGAGGCCATCTACGTGGGCGACCACCCGCGGGATATCGACGCCGGCCGCGCCGCCGGCATGCCCACCATCGCCTGCAGCTACGGCTATATCGATGACGGCGACGATCCGGCCGGCTGGAACGCCGACCACCTGGTGGATTCCGCGGAAGAAATCTGGCCCCTGCTGCAGCAGCACTACATTGAAAAGATGGGAATCGGTACTCGGGACCGGGGACTCGGCGAAGCTCTGTAGGAGCGGCCGCTGACCGCGATCGGATACACCACAAACTCTGGAATTTGCATGTCTGAAGTTGTCCGCGACTATCGAGCCCCCAAAGACCTGCTCAAGGACAAAATCATCCTGGTCACCGGCGCCGGCGACGGAATCGGCAAGACGGCGGCAAAGACCTTCGCCGCCCACGGCGCCACGGTGATCCTGCTCGGGCGCACTACCCCTAAACTGGAAGCGGTCTACGACGAAATCGAGGCCGCCGGCGGCCCGCAGCCAGCGATCTTTCCCATGGACCTGAACGAGGCGCGCATCGAAAACTTCGAGCACTTCGCCGAGGCAGTAGATCAGGAATTCGGCCGCCTGGACGGCCTGCTGCACAACGCCGGCCTGCTCGGCCAGCGCACCCCCATCGCCAGCTACAACTTCGCCACCTGGCAACAGGTGATGCAGGTCAACGTCAACGCCGCCTTCGGCCTCAGCAAAACTCTGCTGCCACTGTTGGAGAATTCCAAAGCGGGCTCCATCATCTTTACCAGCTCCGGCGTCGGCCTCAAAGGCCGCGCCTACTGGGGCGCCTACTCGGTATCCAAATTCGCCACCGAAGGCCTGATGCAGGTGCTGGCGGACGAACTGGACGGTGTCTCCAGCATCCGCGTCAACAGCATCAACCCCGGCGCCACCCGCACCAATATGCGCGCCGCTGCCTACCCGGCGGAAAATCCACAGACGGTGGCCACACCGGAAGAAATAATGCCCACCTACCTGTACCTGATGGGAGAAGACAGCCTCGGCGTCAGCGGCAAGCAGTTCAACGCCCAGACCAAATAGCGCAGCCGTTTCACCGGGCACAATGTAAGGCCCTGCCGCCTGTGGCCATCCGGGAAATATTTACCGATCAGGTTTTTCCCGGACGGCCACAGGCGGCAGGGTCGATCGGTGCCGCTGGGCTTCACCGCCACTGGTAACCGCGCCCGGGGGACCCTATTCTGAAAGCTGGATATCCACGACAAGGGGGGATAAATCCGTGGACCCCGAACTGATCCGCGAACTCGGCGGCCTCACCAGCGAAGCGCGCAACCCCGACACCCTGGACATAGACCTGCTGCCGACACTGGAAGTCCTGCAAAAGATCAATCGGGCCGACCGGGAGGTGCCGCGGGCGGTGGGCCAAGTGCTGCCGCAAATCGGCGCGGCGGTGGACGCGATTGCCGAAGCATTCAAAGCGGGCGGCCGGCTGATCTATATGGGCGCCGGCACCAGTGGTCGCCTGGGCATTCTGGACGCCGTGGAGTGCCCGCCGACCTATGGGGTCGGCGAAGATATGGTGGTGGGATTGATCGCAGGCGGCGAGGCCGCCTTCCTGCGTGCCCAGGAGGGAGCCGAGGACGACCCGGAACTGGGCCGCAGGGACCTGCAGGATATCAACCTGAATGCCCGCGACCTGGTGGTGGGCATCGCCGCCAGTGGCCGCACCCCCTATGTGATCGGCGGCCTGCGCTACGCGCGCGAACTCGGATGCACCACGGTAGCGCTATCCTGCAACCCCACCGCCGCCATTGCCGATGAGGCGGATATCGCCATACTGCCCGACGTAGGCCCGGAAGTCCTCACCGGCTCCACCCGCATGAAATCCGGCACCGCGCAAAAACTGGTACTGAATATGCTGACCACCGCCAGCATGATTCGCTTGGGCAAGAGTTTTTTCAACTTGATGGTGGACGTCAAGGCCACCAACGCCAAGCTGGTCGGGCGCACGCGGCGCATTGTGATGGAGGCCACCGGCGTGTCGTTCGAGGAAGCGGACCGGGTACTCAGCCAGTGCGGCCACAATGCCAAGCTGGCGATCATGATGATTCTGAGCGGCCTGGACAGAGAAGCCGCGGAACGCGCACTAAAAGAGGCGGACGGATTTCTGCGTCTGGCGCTGCAGCGGGTGGAGAACAACAAACAGGGAAAGACGAAATAAATTCCCCTTCACTTCACGATCACGACGTAATCGAACAGCACCACCTGTAGGAGTGGCCGCTGGCCGCGATCGGCTTCACTTCGTAGTGTTGGCCGATCGCGGCCAGCGGCCGCTCCTACAAAACACAGTCAATTTATACTCTTGTGCTAATCGTTTGGCAGTGCCTCCGCCACCAGCTCCAACCAATGGCGCACCGGCGTCTCCGTACCTCCCTGCAAATGCAGCAGACAGCCGATATTCGCGGTGAGAATGGTCTGCGGCTCGCTCGCCTGCAGATTGGCCAACTTCCTGCGACGCAGCGCCTGCGAGAATTTCCGCTGCAATATCGAATAGGTGCCGGCGGAACCGCAGCACAAATGCGCGTCATTGATCTGCGGTAGATCCAGACCAAATCCCGCCAGTAGTCGCTCCACCCGGCCGTTCAAACCCAGGCCGTGTTGCAGAGTGCAGGGGCAGTGGAAAGCAAAACTGCCGATCAGGGCATCGGCGGGCAAGCGCAGGGATTTCTCTTGCAGCAATTCCTCCAGCAGCTCCACCGGATCACGCATCAGCTGATTCAGCGCCTGCGCCCGCGCCGCGTAGTGCGGATCATCGGCCAGCAACAACGGATAGTCATGCAACTGGGCGCCGCAACCTGTCGCAGTGGAAACTATGGCGCGCACTTCGCGGTTCTGCACAAGTTTCCACCAGCAGTCGATATTCCTTCGCGCCAGGTCCCGCGCCTCCTCCTCAGCACTGGTGTGCTGACTGACCGCGCCACAGCAGCCGGCGGCGGCCGGTTGCAATAAGGGCACACCGAAGAAGCCCAGAATACGCGCAAAAGCAGTGTCAATTTCCGGGCGCAGCGACGGCTGCACGCAGCCGGGCAGTAGAATCACCGCCGCGGTCCGGGCACCCACCGGTTTGCCCGGCAGCGGCCGGGCGCCCTTGCGTGATGGGAAATACACCCGGCGCAGGGAAGCCGGCATCAGCGGTGAAACGAAACGCCCCACGGCGAGCAGGCCGCCAAACAGCCGCGGCGACAACATCAGCTTGCGCAGTGCGACGCGCAGGCCGCGCTGGAAAACGTTGCGCGGTGCCAGACGCTCACTGGTGGCCCGGCCTATGGCCACCAGCTTGTGGTATTCCACCCCGGAAGGACAGGTGGTCTCACAGCTGCGGCAGGTCACGCAGCGGTCCAGGTGGGTGCGGGTCAGCTCTCCAGCGCTACCGGTTTCCAGCATTTCCTTGATCAGGTAGATACGCCCGCGGGGGCTGTCCAGTTCGTTGCCGGCGAGCAGATAGGTGGGGCAGGTGGCGGTGCAGAAGCCGCAGTGCACGCAGGCGTTCAGCACCTGCTCGGCGCGCTGCGCATCGCTCTCTTCCAGCAGTCCGTCGAGCAGTTTTACCTGCATGCCTGCCCTCCACCGAAATACGTATTAAAGAGTTCGCGGTTAAACAGCCCCCGGGGATCGAAAGCATCTTTGATCCGCCGCGGCCAGTCCCCAGCACCGTTGGCTACCGGAAGCGTGGGGCCGCGCAGTACACGCACAAACCCGCCCCGCTTCGCCGCCGCACGCTGCAGGGCCACGCCATCGCCGTTGGGCACCCAGATACGCGCGCCTTCCCAGTCGATCAGGGTCTCCTCAAGGGGAATATCCAACTCTGCGAAATGCGGCAGGACAACACAGGCGAGTTGCGGGGCGCTAAAGAATTCGTGGCGCAGGTTCCGCAACGCGCGCCAGTCGAAGGCGCTCGGCTCACCGCCCAGCTTTTGCAGCGCCGCTTTCAGGGCCGACTTGCGCCCGCTGAGGCGCAGGTGCAGCTTTCCCTCCATCAAGCCGCCGGCGTCCACCGAGCCACTCGTGCCCACAAAACAGCTGGCGCGCAGCAGCGGGCGCAGCGCGCGCAGTTTTTCCCACCAGTCCGGCAATTGCGCGGCGCTTACAGTAAAGCTGCGGTTCTCCGTGCACTCCGGTTGCGGCAGCAGGCGCAGGGATACATCGAGCAATACACCCAGGGTGCCGAGAGCGCCCACCTGCAGTCTTGAAAGATCATAGCCGGCGACATTCTTCATCACTTGGCCTCCAAAACTGACCAACTGGCCGCGGCCGTTCAACATGCGGCAGCCGAGCACAGTGTCGCGCAGGGACATGCCGGCGGGGCGCGCCGGGCCGTCCCAGCCACAGGCGATGGCACCGCCTATGGTGCTGTGCTCGGCGGGTTGCGGAATATCTGCGGCAAAGCGCTGCCCCTCAGCGGCGAGCAGCGTTTCCAGTTCGGCGATGGGCGTGCCCGCACGCACGCGCAACATCAGTTCGTCCGGCTGGTAGTCAATCACGCCGCGGTGCGCGGCTGCGCTGAGCGGATTGTCCCCCGGTGCCAGATTGAAATGAGCACGGCTGCCTCCGCCGCGGATTGCGACCGGCATGTCCCCGGCCAGCGCCTGTTCCAGCGCGGCCTGCAATTCCTGGGTGCGATCCTGTTCAGCCACGGAGCATCTCTATGAATTCCCACCCTACAGTTTCCTGTACACAGTTCGGCTCAATCATGTTTTTTTCTCAACACACGGTACTCGCGGCAGTGCGCCAGCGAGGGAATCAACTTGTCCGGGTTCAGCAACCCGTGCGGATCCAGGGCATTTTTTACTGCCAGGAACTGCTCTATTTCCGCATCCCCAAACTGAATCGCCATCTGGTTGAATTTCTCCGTACCCACTCCGTGCTCGCCGGTAATGGTGCCGCCCACCTGGATACAATACTCCAGAATATCCGCAGCCAGCGCCTCGACCCGTTCCAGCGCGTCCGGCTCGCGACCGTCGAACATGATGATCGGATGCAGGTTGCCGTCGCCGGCATGAAACACATTGGCCACCCGCAAACGGTACCCCTCGGCGAACTCGGCAATGGCCTGCAGCACGTCGCCGATGCGGTGGCGCGGTACAGTGCCGTCTATGCAGTAATAGTCCGGCACCAGGCGGCCGATGGCCGGGAAGGCGCTCTTGCGCCCCTTCCACCATCGCTGGCGCTGGTCTTCGTCCTGCGCCCGCTGCACTCGGGTGGCTTGGAATTTGCGCAGCACCGCTTCCACCAGCGCCGCTTCCGCATCCACCTCCAGGGGATCGCCGTCCAGGTCGATCAGTAGAATGGCCGCGGCATCCAGGTCATAGCCGGCCTGGCAGAACGCCTCGGTGGCGGAGATCACCAGGGCGTCCATCATCTCCAGCGCCGCCGGCACCACGCCGGCGCGCACTATGGCCGACACGGCGTCAGCGGCGGCACCAATGCTGGCGAAATCCGCCATCAGGGTGCGCGTCTCGGCGGGTACCCGGGTGAGTTTCACTGTGATTTCGCTAACGATTCCCAGGCAGCCCTCGGAGCCGTGCACCAGTGCCAGCAGGTCGTAGCCCGGCTGCGCCAGGCATTCGCCGCCAAAGGTGAGTATCTCCCCGTCCCAGGTCACCAGGCGCAGGCCGACCACATTGTGCACGGTGACGCCGTACTTCAGGCAGTGCACGCCGCCGGCGTTCTCCGCCACATTGCCGCCAATGGAACAGGCGATTTGCGACGAGGGGTCCGGCGCATAGAAGAGCCCGTGCCGGACCGCGACCTGGGAGATCTGCAAATTGGGCACTCCCGGTTGTAGCCGGGCGGTCAGTGAGTGGGTGTTGATCGCGAGGATACGGTCCATCGGCGCCGTGACCAGCAGAATACCCCGCCCGTGGGGCTTGGCTCCGGCGGAAAGACCGGTGCCGGCGCCGCGGGATACCAGCGGCACCCGGTGCTCGCCACACAGGCGCGCCACGGTGACGATTTCCTCTTCCGACTCCGCCAGCGCCACCGCCAGCGGGCGCTCGCAGTAAACCGGCAGCGCATCGCTCTCGAAAGGCGCCAACTGCTCGCGCTCGGTCAGCAGCCGCTCGCGGGGCAGCAGTTGGCGCAGCTTGTGCAGCAACTGGCTGCTGTTGTTATTCACGTCGTAATTTTCCAATCACTGCTTTCTTCGCCGACATTGTAGAAGAAGTGGACTCCGGATAGGACAGGTAGGGTCTCCTCCGTACCGGACAGATGCGCAGATGCGGTGGGCGGCCGTTCAATACTCAGGAGAGGCAGGGGTGGGGGGTGGGGGGTGGAACAGAAAAAATACCCGGGGGCTGCCCGGGTATTTTTTAATCTCTGGAAAATTACTCTTCCGCGTGATCGATCTCGTCTTCCGGCATTTCGTCCATGGCCTCCTCGGCCATTTCCTCCGCTTCGCTGGCAGCGGCTTCCATGGCGTCTTCGGCATCCTCCTCCATCAATTCGGGCGCGTCGGCGAATATGTCGTCCTCCGCCTCTGCCGTATCATTGGTGGCAATGACGTCTGTTTCTTCGGCCGCTTCCGTTTCGGCCACGTCGGCCTCTTCCATCGCGGCATCCATCTCTTTTACGATTTCATTCTCGGCGGTGGCGGGCTCCATATTCTGGTAGTAAAAATAGCCCCCGACGGCGGCGATGACGATTGCGGGAATAATGAGTTTCTTCATTTTCCAACCCCTGATAGTTCGAATTTATGGTTTTAGACGGAACCTATTGTTCCACGCCGGTCAGGCCAAAAATGTGATTTTCAGCACGTTTCCGTTTGTCTGGTCACTACCTGTGAGGCAGAATCCGCCTCTAGTGTGCAGCTGTGGACGATTGGGGGGCACCCTGGGCGGGCCGCTAAGCAGCCATCTGCGGCGTTGCATTTGCTTGACATAGATGACTATGCCGGCGCAAATGTGCCTTGCATCTGGCCGCTTAGCGGCCCGCTGATATACACAATTAGTACCTTACAGCACACTCGACTAGCGAAACTGTCATTATGAGAAGTCTTCTATTTATTGCCTGGCTTTTACTTGCCGGTACTGCCGGTGCCGACTCCCTCGCCGATCAAATGCAGCGCTGCGCCGGGATGCAAAACGACAGCGAGCGACTGGCCTGCTACGACGCGCTGGGCAGCGGCCTGGAGCAACGGGCGGAACAAAGCTTCGGCCGCGAGCAGCAGCAGATCGCCGAGGAGGCACCGGATTCCATCAACGCCACGATCGCTGAAATCCGGGACGCCGCCTATGGAAAACTGCAGATCACCCTGACCAACGGCCAGGTCTGGCGGCAGAACGACAGCACCCGGGTGAACTGGAAAAGCGGCGATATCGTAATCGTCGAGCGGGCACTGTTCGGCTCCTTCTTTATGAAGCAGGCCGATGGCGGGCGCAGTATGCGGGTAAAGCGCGTGAAATAGAAAAGTCAGGAATGAAATTCCGTTGCCGCGGAAAATATTTTCTCCGATGATGGCGCGCACCCAGGGAAAAAGGATTCCGCCATGTATCACCAACGGCTGTCGCTGCTCACTTTCCTGCTGTGCTTTATTTCTACCGCGGCCGGTGCCGCAACCGATAGCTACCGGATAGATTCCGCCGCCTCCGACATCCACTGGCGCGTATATCGCGCCGGGGTCCTCTCCGGGCTGGGACACAATCACGTGATCTCCGCCAGTGGCGTCAGCGGCAGTGTCCAACTGGAGACGCCACCGCAGGAGTCCAGCTTCGAGCTCAACATACCGGTAGCGGCGCTGGTGGTGGACAGCCCGGCGCTACGCAGCCACTACGGCGAGGACTTCTCCGCACAGCCCTCGGCCAAGGCAGTCGCCGGTACCCGCGCCAATATGCTGGGCGATAAGCTGTTGAAAGGCGACCAGTTTCCCCAGGTGCAACTCAGCGGCAGCGCCGTGGTCAGCAGTGGCCAACAGGTCAATATTCCGGTAACCATCCGGATATTGGGCCGCAGCATTGCCGTGCGCCTGCCCGCCACAGTGGAGTTCGACGGACGACAGCTGCGCGCGCGGGGCCAGTTTGCCCTGAGCCACCGACAGCTGGAGCTGCAGCCCTTCCGCGCCGCCCTGGGCGCGCTGCGGGTGGCCGAGAACATCGACTTCAGCTACGACATCCGCGCCAACCGTACCGACTGACCACTCCCCCAATCCCACGCACCAGCAAAACCTCCCAGTCACTCTTATCCAGGCGCAGAATTCTACATTCATCTATATTCAAGAGAACCGGACCACGAATTAGGCGCCAAACGGCCGCCAAAACGGAGGTCCGCGAGTCAGTCGCACAGCCAACAGAAGGTCTACGCACTTGTCCCGAGAAAACTTTTACTCAAGGGATGAAGAATGGCTGAAGGACACAGATGAACAGTTCCCCCGGAACAACCTTCCGGAGGAACCCACCGGCCCCGATGTTCCCCCGGATACCGAGCCACTCGATCCGGCGGAGTTATCCGCCGCCGAGGAGTCCGTCTCCGAGAGCAGCAGCACGCCGATGCAGACCTATCTCAAGCATCTGTACCGGCTGGAACTGCTGACTCCGGAAGAGGAACACACCACCACCTGCCTGCTGCGTGAACTGGAAGACAAGCTGATCGCCCTGCTGCAGAAGCGCGGCATCGAGCTGGTACAGCTTCGCAGCGAAGGAGTGGAGCAGCGCGGCAGCACCGGCGCCTATGATCACGGCCTGATCATCGCCCGGGCCGAGGATCTGCTCGCCGAGCGCAAGCTGCCCCAACGTGATCGCAGCTCCATGCAGAGCCTGCTGCGACGTTTCCAGGAGCAGCGCAAAAAACTGATCCAGTGCAACCTGCGTCTGGTGATCGCCATCGCCAAGCGCTTCCGCAACCCCTCAGTGCCCTTTATCGATCTGATCCAGGAGGGCAACGTGGGATTGATGAAGGCGATCGAGCGCTTCAAGCCACAGATGGGCTACCGCTTTTCCACTTACGCCTACTGGTGGATACAGCAGGAGATCCAGCTGGCCCTGCGCCGCAACGACGATCTGGTGCGCCAGCCCGCCAATGTGCAGGATGACCTGCGCGCCATCTACCGCGCCATCGGCCAAGTGCGTGCGGAGGGCCTGCCCGCCTCGGACGAAAACCTGGCGAAGTACACCGGCCTGGACCTGGAACGGGTACAGAGCCTGCTCAAACTGCCCGGCCCCACAGGTTCCCTCGACGAACCGGTGACCGACGACCAGAACAGCACCCGCCTGGACTACGCGCCGGCGGACGAACTCTTCAATACCGATGAACTGGTCACCAACCAGGAACTGGCCCAGCGCCTGCGCGAAGCCGTCGCGCGGCTGCCGGCGCGCCAGCGCACCGTACTCAACCTGCGCTACGGGCTCGTCTCCGACCGGGACTGTTCTTTCAGGGTTATCGGCGAGCAACTGGGCCTCAGCCAGGAGCGTGCGCGCCAACTGCACTCGGATGCGCTGCGCCAACTGAAGCGGCAGTGGCGGTGAGAAGTGCTTGGCAGTCGGTGAGTGAAATAGGTCTTGCCAATGGCCGATATCCCGCTAGGCTTATTGGTTGTCGATTTAAATAGTGATAAGTCATGGTTCGATTGCCGGCCGCCGCGCTGTTGTGCGTCTTTTTAATCTCCTCTCCCGCCCATGCAGAACAGGAACTGGTTGTCAGTGCCGGCAAGGGCATGGACGACGAAGCAATGATCCAGCGGCACTCCATTGCCAGCGCGGAAATGATCGGTATCAATTATTCCCGCCGCTTCGCGGAATATGTAATCGGCGATAACAATTGGCAATGGTGGTTCCAAGGCAGCTACTCGCGCCTGTGGAAAGAGCACCGCGGAGAGACCCAGCACCAGAATATCCTGGAGCTGAAACCGGTACTGCGCTGGTACCCGAAAGCGGCCCCCCAGGGCTTTTTTGCCGAGGCCGGTGTGGGTGCCGCCTACCTGTCCAATCAAAGTTTCGGCACAATCGACCTCAGTACCAAATGGAATTTCGCCCTGCACTTTGCCGGCGGCTACCGGCTGCCCGGCGGCGATGTACTGTCGCTTCGTTACAGCCATTTTTCTAACGGCTACACCAATAGGCCCAATCCGGGTTTCGATTTTGCGTCGATCAACTGGCATTTCGACTATTGATACCGGCACTCGGCTCTCCCCTGTAGGAGCGGCCGCTGGCCTCGATCGGACTGCGCTACAGGGAGAGATCGATCGCGGCCAACGGCCGCTCCTACAAGGCATAATTAATTCCGGCCCCGGCCCCCGTCTCCACACAGTCATATTTCAATCAAACTCCTGTAACAAGGCCCGCACAAAATACCTCGCATAACCGAGCGGGGTGACCATGAACTTGACAATATGGACGTTGTGCGACGGCAATCGCGGCCATGAAAAGCAGGTGGACGGCCTGCTGCAGGGCCTCGCCAGCCTGCAATCCATTCGTAGCTACGGAATCGACTGCCGCTATTCCGCGACGGAAAAATGGCACGAGTGGCTGCACAATCGCTTTGTCCGCGGGAATCACCTTCCAGAACCGGACCTGATTGTCGGTACCGGGCACAAAACACACCTGCCCCTGCTCAGCGCCCGCAACCGCCACGGCGGCCGCGCCGTGGTACTCATGCGCCCCACCCTGCCCGCCAACTGGTTCGACTATGCCATAGTTCCACAGCACGACCGCCCGCCCCTGGTCGGCAATGTGATCGCCAGCCGCGGAGTACTGGCGCCGGGAAGTGTGAAAACGGGAAACGTGAAAAAAAGCACGGAAGAAAAACCCTGTGGCCTGATTCTTCTGGGCGGGGAAAATCGCTATTTCACCTGGGACAGCGCGCACATAGTGCAGCAACTGAATCATATCTGCGACGCGCGTCCGGACCTGTGCTGGCTTGTAGCGGACAGCCGCCGAACCCCCATTGACACCCGGAAAATGCTGGCGACGCTGGCGGATCGATGCCGTTTCGTGCACTGGCGCGATACCGGCAGTGACTGGCTGCCGCGGACCATCGCCGCCGCACGGGAGATCTGGGTCAGCCCGGACAGCGCCTCCATGCTGTTTGAGGCACTCAACAGCCATGCTGCGGTCGGCGTACTGAACTTATCTCCGCGCGGGCGTTGCAACAAACTGCTGCGAGGTATCCGTCAACTGAGCGAACGCGGCGAAATCACCCCCTATCCCCTGTGGCAATTGCGCGGCTTTCCCAGCCAGCGACGCGCACCACTCAATGAGCATCTGCGCTGTGCCCAGCAGTTGCTGGAGCGCATGGCCGAGGAAACCAGCACTGGGTTGGCAACCGTATGATCCAGAGTATTTGTCATCTTATCGCCAGCCGTGAACACGGCGGAATGGAAAAACACGTGGCGGACCTGTCCCGCTGGCAGGCGCACAACACCGGCGCCCGGGTATCGGTGATCGCCCATCCGCGTTACCGGGCCACCCTGGACGAGTCGGTGGATCCACTGAACACCGACCGCAGCCGCCACCACCCGACACTGATCTGGCGCCTGGCCAACCAGATCCGCGCCGGCGAATACCAGATCGCCCACGGCCACGGCAGCAAGTCCGCGCAATTGCTCGTGGGGGTACAAAAATACACCGATGCTCGGCAGGTAATCACCCGGCACAACGTCCGCCACCCCCGGGATAAGCTGGCCAGTGCCTTCAGCGCACGCATTGCGGTCAGCCATACCGCGGTAGCCAACTCGCGCCTGTCCTGGAACATTATCCCCAACGGCGTCGACACCGCCGTCCGGCCTGCAACGCCGGTAGAGTTCCCCGTGGCCGCGGGTTCCACGCTGCTTGTGGCCGCGCGCCTGGTCAAACTCAAGGGAGTAGATCTGTTGCTGCAAGCCATGCCGGAGCTTCCGGATACTCAGCTGATCATATTGGGAGAAGGTCCGGAAAAGGAAAACCTGCAAAAACTCAGCGACAGCCTGCTGTTGGGCGGCCGGGTGAACTTTATCGGCTACTCCGACCAGGTAAGCGCCTTTATGCGCGCGGCGGACCTGCTGGTAATGCCCTCGCGCAACGAGGGCGCCCCATACACCTTGATCGAGGCACTGCTGAACCACTGCCCGGTGGTAGCCAGCCGCGTCGGCAACGCCGGGGAATACATTCCCAACCAGTATCTACTGGACGATCGGGAACCGGCTCACCTGGCGCAAAAGCTGCACACCGCACTGCAGGATAAGCAGCGCCTGCAGCGGGACTTCGCCCCGGTCTTCGCCCGCGCCGGCAGGGAGCTGACCCTGGACAATATGGCCAGGGCCACTTGGCAGGTGTATGCGCAGCTGGTTTCCCAGTGCGCATCCTCATTCTGAGCGACGGCATCCCCGGCCATGTCAACCAGGCCCGGGGGCTGGCGGACTGGCTACGCCATTCCGGCCGATCCGTTTCCGTCCATGAAGCCGACTGCCGGCTGCGCTTCAAATGGCTGCGCCGCCCCCTGGCCTTCTCGTGCAACAGGCTGGAGCGATTTCCAACCCCCGCTCGGTGGATTCTGCGCTGCTACCGGATACAGCTGCCCACACAGCCGGCGGATCTGATCGTTTCCGCCGGTGGCAATACCAGCTTCGCCAACAGCGTCCTGGCCCGGTATTGGCAATGTCACAATATTTTTATCGGATCACTACGGCACCTGTCCTGTAAAAATTTTTCCGCACTGCTGACTTTGGAAGCAGTCGCGGGATCACCGCCGAACAACCTTGTGATGGATTTTGCCCCGGCCCGCGTCGGCAACGGAAGAATAGAGCCCAACCGCTGGGCACTACTGCTCGGCGGCGATGGCAGCGGCTACCGTTACCGGCGGCAGGACTGGACCACGCTATTGCGCTGGGCCCGGGAGTGCGCGGAAGAAAATGATATCCGCTGGATTGTCGCCGGCTCGCGGCGCAGTCCCGGCTACCTGCGCCAACTGTGCGACCGACATCTACCGGAATCTTTCGTCGCCGCCAGCTGTTGGCCCGGAGACAGTTCGCCATCACTGGCGGACACCATTCCCAGCGCCGAACGAATTTTCTGCACCGAGGACAGCATGACGATGCTGAGCGAATCGATAAACCTGGCGCGGCCGCTGACCAGTCTGCGTCCGCAGTCGGTAAGTATGCCGGATCGCTACCGGTGGGCACTGGAGAAATTCGAGGATATGGGATTGATCGAGAGGGTGGCTATTGGCGAGTTGAACGCCGGTTATCGGAGTGGGAAGAACAGCGGAGTACAGGAAGAAATAATCAGTGCTGCGCACCGGCGGTTAATCAATCAGTTGTGGGAATTGATCCACCCGCAGGCGGTAAAAATGGTGCGCGCGACGCCCCCTACTCCAACCCGGTAGGGGGCGCAGTGCGTACCGTTCGAAGCCTGGTTGGACTCTCGTGAGGAACTCTCTGCGCCCGGCTCTGGCCCTGCGCCTGAAAGTATGAAGGTTCCAAACAGATTCTTAGCCGGCGCAGAGCTCTTCGTAGACTTCCAGCGTCTGCGCCGTCATCTCTTCGAGACTGAAACCGGTAAAATCGATCGACTGCGGCCGGTCGAGAATCTGCAGACTCGCCTGTACCAGCGTATCCAGATCGCCCCGCTCCACCAATCCCTGGGGAAAACAGCTGCGCAGCACTTCCGCCGGGCCGCCGTCGTTGTAGGACACCACTGGGCAGTTCATCGCCAGTGCCTCGGTAACCGTGCGCCCGAAGGGTTCCGGATGTTCGGAGAGGTTATAGGTGATCTGTGAACTGGCATAGAGTTCGCGCATATCGCGGCGCTGGCCCAGGAACAACACCTTGTCGCTGAGCCCGAGATCCAGGGCCAGTTGCTCCAGTTCCCGCGCGTACTTCTCTTTGCCCGTGTCCGCGGCACCCACCACCAGGCCGAACACGTCATCCCGCTGGCGGGAGACGGCGGCGAGCATCTGCAGGAAGGTGCGCTGACCTTTCCAGGGAGTCAGGCGGGCGGGCATCAGCAGCCAGTTCTTACCCTCCAGTTGCGGGTAGTCATTGAGCAGACGCAGCTGCCACTGGCCGGAGATGGGCGCACTGCGATCAAACTCCCGGGTATTCACCCCGCGGTGAATCACCCGCGGAGGAGTACGCAGCTTCTTGCCGTAGTGTTGCTGCAAATAATCCGCCACGCACTGGGATACGGCAATCACCCGCTCGCCGGAGGCCATGATCGCGCTATAGAAGTTGGCCGAGTAGAGACCGTGGGCAGTAGTCACCAGCCGCGGGCGCCGCTCTTCCGGCATGCCCCGCCAGGCGAGCCAGGCAATCCACGCCGGCATACGTGAGCGAGCGTGCAATACATCCGGTTGCAGCTCCTCCAACAGGCGCCGCAGGCGACCTACCAGGCGCAGCGACCAGAGCGACTTTTTGTGTACCGGCATGTCGATATGCCGACAGCCCCGCAGGGTCAGGCGCGGCACCAGTTCGCCGCCGTTGGAGATCACAATGGATTCATGCCCCAACCGAACCAGTTCGTGGGCAAAATCCAGGGAGCCTCGCTCGACCCCGCCCCCGTTCAATTCGGGCAATATTTGTACGATTTTCATAGACCCTTGTGCACTGCGATGGCCATTCAACCATCGTATTGTGATGGATCGGCGATCGTTTGCCGAGCCGCAATACCCATTTTTGAAAACCAGTTCCACCTGCAGATACCGCAAAGGCTTCTCCGCCGCGGCACCTGCGCAACTGCGTCGGCCAGGCGTCGTGCTAAGATGCCAATCAACAACGACAAAGGGAGATGCCAAATGACAAATTCGCGACAGTTCCGTTGCTTGCCGCAACTGTTTCTCAGCTTTTTCCTGCTGTTCGCGACCAGCCTGGCCAGTGCGGCAAACGACCGGGGTGTTTTCTGGCAGGCGGAGAAGAACGGCCACCGGGTCTACCTGCTGGGCTCGGTGCACCTGGCCACCGCAGACTTCTATCCCCTGCGCAAGCAGATCGAACAGGCCTATGCGGACAGTGCCGCGCTGGTGGTGGAGGCGGATGTACTGGCCGCGGAGAGCGACGCCGCACTGCAGCAGCAGATCATGCAGGAGTCCCTCTACCCCACAGGTCGGAGCCTCCGCGATGATTTGTCCCCCGATGTCTACCGCAAACTCCAGGACTGGCTGCGCAGCCGCCAGCTGCCGGAGCCGTTGTTTGTCCGCCAGCGCCCCGCCATCGCCATGATTACCCTGAGCATGGTGGAAATGCAGTCCCAGGGGCTGGACCCCAGCCTTGGAATCGACCGCCACTTTCTCCAGCAGGCCAAACGGGACAAAAAAACCATCGTGGAACTGGAAGGCGTTCTGCAGCAGCTGCAATTGCTCAACAGCCTGGAGAACCCGGATCTGTTGCTGCGTCAGACCCTGGAACAGCTGGAAGAGATAGAGACCTTTGTGCCCAGAATGACCGGCGCCTGGAAAAAGGGCGATACAGAACAGCTCTACCAGTTGGTGATCGGCGAGGGACTCGCCGAAAACCCGGAATTCCAGCCACTATACGAGACGCTGTTTTTCCAACGCAATCGCGCCATGGCCGATAAAATCGTCCGCACCAGTGAAAACCACGATTCCCTGTTTGTGATTGTCGGTGCTGGCCATTTGGTGGGAAAAGAAAGCGTGGTCGAGTTGTTGCAGAAAAAGGGTTTCAAATTGCAGCGGCTTTGACAACTGCTACACTCGAAAGGCGCCAATACCGGATATAACTGCACAAGGCACACAGGGAGGTGTCGATGAACAAGCTGGCTAAAATCAGTGCCTTGGCTGGTTTAATTTTGTGCAATCCGGCAGTTGCCGACAAGGCGGAAACCAAGGGCGGCCTCAAAATCACCTCCGACGACGGCAATTTTTCCGCGGCACTGGGTGGGCGCATCCATTTCGACACCTACCTGTTCGACGAGGATATCGAGGACCCGATCAGCACCACGGAGTTCCGCCGCGCGCGCATCATCCTATCCGGCGAGGCATACAACTGGAAATACAAACTGGAGCAGGATTTTGCCGCCGGCAGTACCCTCTCCGGGTTTCGCGACGTTTATATCGCCACCGGTCTCGCCGGCGGTACCCTCACCATCGGCCAGTTCAAGCCCTACCGCTCCATGGAGGAACTGACCAGCGCCAATGAAATCACCATGATGGAACGGCCCTTCACCAGCGCCACCGGGATTTACCGGGGCCGTCAGTTCCAGCAGGGGGTCGGCTGGCATACCCACGTCAATTGCTACACCTTCGGCATCATGGCAATCAACCTGCGGGACGCCGGCACCCCTCGCAACGAAGGCCTGGGCGCCGCCAGTCGCTTTACCTGGACACCTGTCAACGACGACGTGAGCACCCTGCACTTCGGCATATCCCTCAGCCACGAAGATGCCAACCGAAATACGGAGCCCCTGGAAGCCGAGGTGATCTACGCCGGTCGGCGCGGCCCGCGCCAGCTGATAGCCCTCACCCCCGGCGGCGACAACTTCTTTTTCGGAGAATTCGGCGACGACGAGTTCTTTATCGATGACGGCGGCGGCACGGTAAATTCCGCCGGCCTGGAACTGGCGGGAACCTACGGCCCCCTCTACGGGCAGGCCGAGTACGTCTATGCGGATTACGACGGGGACTACTTTCTGTCGGAATTAACCTTCGTGGATTTTTTTGGCGACCCCGCCCCCTTTGCCTGCGATCCGGTTATCGGCTGCTTTATCGACGATCAGCGTGTGGACGCCTGGTATGTTATGGGGAGTTGGATAATCACCGGGGAACACAAGCCCTACAATGCCGGCAAAGCCGTATTCAAATCCCCCAAGCCACAAGGGAAATACGGTGCCTGGGAACTCACCGCCCGTTACGACACCATCAGAAACAGGGATATCCACGACCTGAAGGCGAAAAGCTTGATTTTCGGCCTCAACTACTACGTCAACCCCCGGGTGCGCTTTATGCTGAATGTCACTTTTGGCGATGACGACTTTACCGGGGACAAAACCAATCAGCTGGCGATACGGGCGCAGATGTATTGGTAATACGCTTCATCAGGGAATCGAAAACGACAGCCTGCCCAGAGTTTCCCACAAACTTATCGGGCGTTGCCGGAAAATAACGCAACACAACCGGTTACTTCAAACTACAGGCCAGTAATGGAAAAATGGTGGCTGGCAATAAGGCTGTCCAGATTGTACTGAGGCCGGAGCTGCAAAAGAACCTTGCCAACCCTATCCAATTCTTCTTCTGAGGTTACCAATTGAACGTTCATAATCTCGTTTTCAATTACGTTGTTATCGGTGATTCCTCACCCCAGAGGTGAAATGGCTCCGCCGCAAACGACGGGGTGCCGGGGGGCATTCTCCGCTATGCCGGAGCCTCCAGTAAGCGCGGCACAGCCTCGTCCTGGTACAAGGAAAGGATATAGCCATCGGGATCGAGGAATTCAGAGGACCAGCCGCCGGGGGCATGGCTCACGGGCGTAACAATGGTGGCCCCTGCCTCCGACAGGCCCGCCACCACGTCGTCGATACCGCCTTCAGCGAGATCGAAGACGATCATCGGCGAGTTGCCCGCGCGTACTTCCCCCAGAAAGAACAGCAGGTCGGTATTGCCCGGAATGCAGGCCAGCAGCCAGGGATTGCCCTCGCCGTCGTCCGGCATCCGTTGCACATCCAGGCCAATAGTATCGCGATAAAAAGCCTCGGTGCGGTCGATATCGGAAACGTAGTAGAGGATATTTCCGACGCGGGGGTTCTTGATCATGTAGGGATCTCCTTGTGGTTACAGTGGTTACCACGATAAGTTGCCGCGCGGGGTGTTTTTGTGAGGTCGCTTTCGGAAATCAGGAACAGGTGCCCATCCGGGTCGTGGGCGCCCAGCCGGCCGCCGTGCCGCTCCAGGGAGTGCCGCAAGGCGCGGCGGAGACTGCCGTAGGCCAGTGGTCGCCACAGGCCGGAAAAGTCCGAGGGCCGGGCACCACCGGCCTGGACCAGTTTACGCCGCAGGGCCGCAATGCGCTGCCGCAGGGTTGCATCGGACAACCCCAAAAGATAGGAGATTTCACCACGGGTGTGGCCGGAGAGCACCAGCCTGGCTACGATCCTGAGCGCGGGCGGAAACCGGCTCCAGTCGATGCGGTCCGGTATGGACAGCGCTACTGCCCGCCCGGTCCGCTCCGCATAGGTGCTCTCCCGCGCTCGGCGCCGGGCCGCGCCGCGTGCGACTTCCGTCGCGCGATTGCGCAGCACCCCCACCAACCAGGCCATATTCGCCGGCTGCGCCATATCCGTGCGCCCGGCGGCAACCGCCTTCGCCAGTGCATCCTGCAGCAGGTCCTCCGCTTCCTCCCGGCGTCGGCTATAGCGCCTGGCGACGCCGCGCAGCCTCACCAGCGCCAAAGCCATATCACTGCTTCCCCTGTCCACCGGATTCTCCCTTACTCCCTGCCTTCAGGTGCGCCGCGGTGTCGCGTGCTTTTCAGCCCCTGACCGGTCAACCCACCTGCTGCGCATGGGAGGGATCGAAGACCTCCACCGCCGGCGCCGCTACGCCGGCCTTGGGATCGCGGAAACGGACCAGCGCCACGTCGCGGAGTTCGCGGGCCTTCAACACACTGGCTTCCTTGACCAGGCCGTAGCCGCGAATGCCGTCCGGGTAACCGAGCAACTCGATGGCCGAGGCGTGGTTACCGGCGTTCAGCTTGCCGAGCACCTCGTCCACCAGTTGCTCGTACTCTCGAATCAGTGCGCGCTCCATCTTGCGCTCGGCGGTGTAGCCGAAGATATCCAGCGCGGTGCCGCGCAGGATTTTCAACTTGGCCAGCAGAGTGAAGGCCTTGTACATCCAGCCTCCGAATTTCAATTTGCGCGGCCGGCCCAGGGCTTTGTCGAAGGGAGACAGCAGCGGCGGGGCCATATTGAATTCCAGCTCGAAATCGCCGGCCCCCAAATCACCAACAAAGTTTTCCTCCAGCGCCCTGACGAAGCGGCCGTCGGTGTAGAGCCGGGCCACTTCGTACTCGTCCTTGTAGGCCAGCAGCTTGGCATAGTAGCGGGCCACCACTTCCGCCAGGGCTTCGCTGCCGGGCACCTTGAGAATCTCCGCATCCTTGACCCTGTCCACCAGCGCCTTGTATCGCTGCGCCAGCTGCGCATTCTGGTAGCCGGTGAGGAGTTCGACGCGGTGGGCCACAATTTCCTCGAGAGTGCGCGGAAGCTGTGCTTCCTTATCCTGCACCAGCAGCGCATCCAGGGCCTCACGGTTGGCGGCGGCAAGTCGACCGGCTGCGAAGCCCTGCAGGTTGGCCTCCACAGCCACGCCGTTCAGTTCGATGGCCTGTTGCAGAGATTCCAGGCCCAGCGGCAACAGGCCCTTCTGCCAGGCGAAGCCCAGCATAAAAATATTGGCCGCCAGCGTGTCGCCCAGCGCGGCACTGGTGAGCTTGTGCCCCTCCACCGCGTCCAGTTGCAGCACCGCCTGGCCCAGGCTGTCCAGAACTGCCTGGGGCGAATGGCTGTCCTCGCGGCCCAGTACTGAGGCGGCGGTTGGGCTCAGATGTGTGTTGACCACCGCCCGACTGTGACCCTCATCCAGCTTGGCCAGACAAGCGGCCAGGTTGCCGGCGGCAATCAGGTCGCAGGCCACCAGGCCGTCGGCGCGGCCGTCGGAAATACGTACCGCCTGGAGGGCTTCCGGCTGTGCGGCGAAGCGCACATGGGAATAGACCGCCCCACCTTTTTGCGCGAGGCCGGTCTGGTCCAGGGTACTGCAGGCCTTGCCTTCGATATGCGCGGCCATCGCCAACAGCGCGCCGATAGTGACCACACCGGTACCGCCGACGCCGGTAACCAGGAGGTTGTAGGGTTCCGCCAACTGCGGAAGTTGCGGGTCGGGCAGCCTGGCCGCCTCGGTGCGCAGCACGTCGCCCACACCGGCGCGCTTGTTCAGCCTGCCGCCCTTGATGGTGACGAATGACGGACAGAAGCCGTTGACACAGGACATATCCTGGTTACAGGCGGTCTGGTTGACGCGGCGTTTGTCGCCCAGTGCGGTCTGGACTTTTTCCACCGCGATACAGCTGGATTGCTGTACGCAGTCGCCACAGCCCTCGCACACCAGTTCGTTGATAAACGGGCGCCCTTCCGCTTTCGGTAACAGGCCGCGCTTGCGCTTGCGGCGCAGTTCGGTGGCGCAGGTCTGGTCGTAGATGATAACGGTGCAGCCTTCGGTCTCGCGCAGCTCCCTCATCACCACAGGCAACTGGTCGCGGTGGCGAATTTCCACCTGGGCGGGGAATTTCAGTGCGCCCTTGTACTTGTCCGGGTTGTCCATCACCAGTACCACTTTGCGCACACCTTCCGCCAATACCTGGCGGCAGATCATGTCCGGACGCAGTTCACCGTCGTGGGGCTGGCCGCCGGTCATGGCCACGGCGTCGTTGAACAGGATCTTGTAGGTGATGTTCACCTGCGCCGCCACGGAGGCGCGGATGGCGAGGAGGCCCGAATGGAAATAGGTGCCGTCGCCGAGGTTGACGAACACATGTTTTTCGCTGGTGAACGGCGCCTGGCCGACCCAATTGACGCCCTCGGCGCCCATCTGCGTGAAGGTGTAGGTCTCCCGGTCCAGCCACTGGGCCATGTAGTGACAGCCGATGCCGGCCAGGGCGCGGCTGCCCTCGGGTACCTTGGTGGAGCGGTTGTGCGGGCAGCCGGCGCAGAACATGGGCAGGCGAGACACGCTGGAACCGGCCTGCTGCGAGATGCGCTCGGCCAGTGCATCGAGGCGCATCAGCCGGTGCCTGGCACGCTCGCTCAGTTGTGCGCCGGTATGAGTCCCGCCAGACAGCAGCTTGCCCAGCACCTGCGCCACCACCGCCGGCGACAGTTCGCCATACATGGGCAGCAGCGGGCGGTCGTGCTCGTCCACCTTGCCGATAATGCGCGGGAAATGCGGGTCCTGCAGGTGGACGTTATACAGCTCCTCTTTCAGCTGTACCTCCATCAGGCTGCGCTTTTCCTCCAGCACCAGCAGGTAGTCCAGGTCGCGGGCGAACTCCTGGATGCCGGGCACGTCCAGCGGGTAGGTCATGCCCACCTTGAGGATACGGATTCCCAGCTCCCGCGCCTGCTGCTCGTCGATGCCCATATCCTCCAGGGCCTGCATCAGGTCCAGGTGCGCCTTGCCGGTGCTGACGATACCCAGGGTGGCGTCGGGGTTTTCCAGCACCACCCGGTTCAGCTTGTTGGCCCGTGCAAAGGCCAGGGCGGCCGGGCGCTTGTAGCGCCAAAGGCGCTCTTCCTGCTCCAGCGGATTGTCCTGCTTGCGGATGTTCAGGCCGCCCTCGGGACGCTCGATTTCCGGATAGGTGAATTGCACCCGCTCGGGGTCCACGTCCACAGTGGCGGAACTGTCCATGTTCTCTGCAAGGGTGATCATCGCCACCCAGCAGCCGCTGAAGCGGGACAGCTCCAGGCCGTAGTGGCCGTAATCCAGCACTTCCTGCACCGTGGCCGGGTTGAGCACCGGGATATGCATATCCACGAAGGCGAATTCGGACTGGCCGGGATAGGAGGAGGACTTACAGCCGTGGTCGTCACCGGCAATGATCAGCGCCCCGCCCCTGGGGGAGGAACCGGCGGCGTTGGCATGGCGGAAAGCGTCACCGGAGCGGTCCACTCCCGGCGTCTTGCCGTACCAGATACCGCAGACGCCATCTACCTCGGCGCCGTCGAACAGGCCCACCTGCTGCGAGCCCCACACGGCGGTCGCGGCGAGCTCCTCGTTGACACCGGGAACAAAGCGAATATTGTGCTGTAGAAGGAGTTGCTGTGCGCGGCTCAGTTGCTGGTCGTATCCGCCGAGGGGGGAGCCGCGGTAGCCGGAAATGAAAGTGGCGGTATTGAGACCCCGGACCCGATCCATGCGCATCTGGTCGATGGGCAGACGCACCAGGGCCTGAATCCCGGACAGCAGTACCCGCCCCTTGAGGGTGGTGTACCGGTCATCCAGGGAAATCTGCCTGACCTGGGTGCCCGCCTCGCGTTGGGGGCTCTCAACATACTCACTCATACGCCTCTTCCGGTTATCTGCCTAGCTCGAAACTGATTTCGGACTACCAGTCATTATTTTATTCCGGGCCTCTTGCCCTCCCGTTCTTGCGGGCAACCGCAAGAAACACGGCCTTACCTGCGACGGGCTGGTCGGGTCATACTAGTGCGTTAAGCGCAACAGAACATTGCTTTATTTACGCATTCATGCATAAAATTATGACAGAAATCTCGACCAAATAACTATATATAGGATGGGAGTTTATATGAAGCGTTCGACAGACCTGGATGATTTCGATCGCAAAATTCTGCGGGCGCTGCAGGAGAATGCCGATTATTCCATGGCGGAACTGGGAGACAAAGTGGGCCTCTCCCACACTCCCTGTTGGCGCCGGATCAAACGCCTCGAGGCAGAGGGTATCATTCGCGGCCGCGTCACCCTACTGGACCCTCGTAAACTCGACCTAGGGGTCACAGTATACTGCTATGTGACCATCCACAACCACGACGAGGAGTCCCTCAACAATTTCGAATCCGCCGTGCAGGATGTGCAGGAGGTGGTGGAGTGCTACTCCACCAGCGGAGACAAGGACTACGTATTGCGCGTAGTGGTGGACAGCGTGGAGCACTACGAGCAGTTGCTCAAACGTTCGCTGGTGCACCTGCCCAATGTGGCCTCGGTGAATTCCACTTTTGCGCTCAAGCAGGTGAAGTACACTACCCAGCTGCCGCTTTAAGCCGGGAGCGCGGAGCTCCAGCTCCGCTTGGCGGCCGCCAGGCCGCCCCGCCCGAGCAGGGCGAGAGATCATCGGGACGCGCGGTCAACGAAAATTCAATGGGGCGGGCCTCCGGCCCGCAAGCGGAGCTGGAGCTCCGCGATCCCGGGCGGTGCTTCCACTTACAGGGAATCCAGAGCTTCGAGTACCCTGCCCAGCACCTGCTGCAGATCCCTGCCGTCGCAGTCCACGGTGATATCCGCGTATTTCCGATACAGCGCCTCGCGCTCGGCAAACAATTCCTCGAAACTCTGCCCCGGCGCCTTGGCGATGCCCCGGCTCTCATAGTTGTGGATACGGCGGCGCAATTCCTCCGCGGAGCAGTGGAGAAAGATAACCGGGCCCAAGCGGCGCAGGTTGACCATACCCTCCGCGCTGTACACCACACTGCCGCCGGTGGCGATCACGTGGCTGGGCAGTTCCGCACTGGAAATCACCTCCCCCTCGATGCGGCGCAGGTTCAGATAATCGCTCCCGTCTATGATTTCCTGCAGGGTCTTGCCCTCCCGGGACTGGATCAGCAGGTCGGTATCGACAAAATCCATCGCCAGCTCTTTGGCCAGCAACACCCCCAAAGTACTTTTGCCGGCGCCCGGCATACCGATCAGAACAACGCTTTTGTATTTTTTCATTTGATTCGCTATCAACTATTGACCCGCAGGGTTGAAACACCTGCTTCTTCAATCCCCCCGTCGCGGAAACAGCAGCGAACGCAGCCAGCCCCACAGGGAGTTGCCCTCCAGTAGCATTTTATCCAGTTCGTCCAGGTTGTGCGCCTGGCGAAAGGCATCGGCGAACAGAGCCTCGCGGGTGATCATACGACGCCCGGGCTCGATCCGCTTGATCTCCCTGGCGGGGTTGCCGGCCACCACGGTGTTGGCCGGCACATCCCGGGTCACCACACTGCCGGCTCCGACGACGGAGTTGTCGCCGATGCTGACCCCCTTGCACACAATCGCGCTGTCCCCCACCCAGACATTGTCGCCGAGGCGCACCGGGGCGGTACAACGAAAGGGGCGCGTACGATTATAGAGGCCGTGCCAGTCGGAGTCGGAGATATACACATTGGCCGCGATCATGCAGGCGTTACCGATAGTAATGGATTCCGCCGCGGAGATACGCACCCCCGGGGAAATCAGCACAAAGTCGCCGATGGTGATCCATGCTTCGCCGCCCCGGTGACCGAACGTGGTGAGGCGGATGCAGTTGTCCGGAGTGGAAATCAGGTGCGGATAATCTCCCAGACGGATATTACCACCGAATACCTGCACCGAGGCCGGGTGCATGACTTCCGGCTCCCGGCCGACGGCGTCGAATTGCGGCAGCAGAAAGCGGCGGGTGCGCCAGCGGCGGAAACACAGCTGGCTTTTTTTCAGCCAGCGGGGTCGGTGATCTTTACGCATCGGCTTCGCATTGCTTTTCCGCCGGTGGCGGTTTACTGTTCGGGCACTTGAAAAAGCGCCAGTGGTATTTTCATGTCCCTCGAGCTACCCATCGATATTCACACCGTCAAAGGTTTTCTCGCCGCCAGCGAGGGGGAAGCGCTGCACCACCTGGCCGTGGAGGCCTGCGGCCTGGGTGCCTGCCTGGAGGTGGGCAGCTACTGCGGAAAATCCACGGTATACCTGGCTTCCGCCTGCAAACTGGTGGACGGTGTGCTCTATGCGGTGGACCATCACCGCGGCTCCGAGGAACACCAGCCGGGCGAGGAGTACCACGACCCGGAACTCTTCGACGAAGACATCCAATTAATGGACAGCTTCCGAACCTTTCGCACCAATATTCGCGCGGCGCAGCTGGAGGACTGGGTGGTTCCAGTAGTCGCCCCATCTTCAGTGGTCGCAAGACGATGGAACACGCCCCTCGGTCTGGTATTTATCGACGGCGGCCATTCGCGGGAGGCGGCGATGACCGACTACCGCTGCTGGGCGCGCCATATCGTCCCGGGCGGCTACCTGGCGATTCACGATATCTTTCCAGACCCCGCCGACGGCGGCCAGGCGCCCTACGAGATCTACAATCTAGCGCTGGCTTCCGCCCAGTTCGAGTTGGTGGAGACCGTCGACACCCTCGGTATCCTGCGTCGGGTCTGACAACAACTTCACCGAAGTAAACAACCCGCTGGCGGGCGTCAGGCCGGCGAGTGCATCGGCCGCCAGCAGCATAGCCCCTACCGTCCAGGTGGTTTTCTCCTCCGGCCAGATGGCGCTGTCCCGGTAAACATAGCCGGTCCAGTAGCCGCCGTCGCCATCTCTCCAGCGGTGCAGACCGCGGTAAAGTTTTGCCGCGCGGCCGGCTTCGCCCGCCGCCAGCAGTGCCATGGTCAATTCGCAGGATTCCGCCACGGTTACCCAGGGTTCGTCGTTGACGCAGCGGCAACCCAATCCCGCCACCACAAATTCATCCCATTTGCCCTGCAAACGCGTCCGCGCCGCGGCTCCGGAAAACACACCGGCGAGCACCGGATAAAACCAGTCCATGGAGAAGCGCGCCTTGCTCTCCCAGGTGCGGTCGAAACGCTGCGGCTTCGTCCTCAACGCCTCCCCGAGCTTTTCCCTCCCCCCCTCCCAGCGCGGCCGGCCGCAGCCGAGACTGCGGGCGATATTGATACCGCACTCCAGACTCTTGTAGATGGAGGAACAGCCGGTAATCAACGCATCCTCTTCGGGTCGTCCATCGGTATCCACCGCCCAGTGGATATCGCCGTGTTCCGTCTGCAGGTCCAGTACAAATTCCAGCGCCCGCTCCACGGTGGGCCAGTAGGCACGCAGAAAATTTTTGTCGCCGGTAACCAGGTAGTGGTGCCAGACGCCAGTGGCGATATAGGCGACGAAATTGCTTTCGCGCCGCTCGCGATTGTGTATCCCGCCATCCTTGTAGGCCGCCCACCAGCTGCCGTCCGTCAGTTGCCTCTCCGCCAGCCAGGCATAGGCCTTTTCCGCCGCGGCGTACTCGCCGGCCACGCTCAGTCCCATGGCCGCCTCCACGTGGTCCCACGGGTCAGCGTGGCCGCCACGGAACCAGGGGATACAGCCGTCCGCCTGCTGCTGCGAGAGAATATAGCCGGCACTGCGGTGTAAAAAATCCGCCGGAAAAAGTTCAGCGGGCTTCGCGGGCACGGCGAACTCGGTCATGCGGCGGACTCCACGGCCAATGCCGGAGCTTCCTGTTCCGGCAATGACCTGATCGGCTGCGGCGATTTGACAAAATACAGGACGATACTTTTTCCCAGCAGCGGATCGAGTAGTTTTTCCAGCAGCCGCGTAAGCCGAGGTTTCTGCATCAGATCCCAGACCAGCAGGCGGTGATAGACGGCCAGCAGTCGGGATTCCGGCCTGTGCCACAGGAGACACTTGAGCCACCAATAGGGAGTGTGCAACGCGTGGGCCTTGTGGCGGGCAAAGCAGAGGTGCCCCAGCTTTTCGATGCTGCGGCGCAGCTCCCGCTCGCGAAAGATACGGATATGCCCACCCTCCACCTGATGATATTCATCGCTCAAACGCCAGCAGACCCATTCGGGAAAATACGTCGGCACACTCGCCGCGAACAGTCCCCCGGGTTTCAACACCCGGTCGATTTCCGCCAGTACCCCGGTGTAGTCCTCGATATGCTCCAGCACTTCGGAGCAGATCACCACATCGAAGCTGTTGTCTGCAAATGGCAGCTGGAGGCCGTTGGCCACGCCGAGCAGCAGGCTTCCGGGTACCTGGGTGCCCACCACAAATGGCTGTACGCGCTCGCGTGCAGTCTGCACGTCGGCGAATTTCAGGTCGACGCCCACCACCTTCACCGGTTCGGAAACCAGCAGGTGAATCGCGTGACGCCCCTCGCCGCAGCCGAGGTCGAGCACTCTCTGTCCCGGCCGCAGGTTGAGTCTCTTCGGATCGACAGTGATCATCAGGCGGCCTCCGCACCGCGGCCGCCATTTTCCCGCGCCTTGCGCAGGGGCAACTCCGCGGACGGGTGCCGGCCCGGCACTTCGCGTCCGAGAATTTCCAGGTAGTAGTGCACCAGATGTTCAGCGGCCAGGCGCCAGGAAAAGTGCTGCTCGATGCGCTCCCTGCCCTTCTGTCCCAGGGTTTCGCGCAGGGAGGCGTCGGCGAGCAGGCGGTCCAGGGCTCTTGCCAATGCATCGCTGTCACCAGCAGGCACCACCATGCCCGCGTCGCCCACCACTTCCGGCAGCGCGCCACCGTCGCTCGAAATCACCGGCGTCCCGCAGGCCATGGCTTCCCCGGCCGGCAGCCCAAAACCTTCGTAGAGCGAAGGGCACACCACCACCGAGGCACTCGCGTAGTAGTCCACCATCTGCTGGTTGGAAATACCGGAAACAAACCGCACGACAGTTTGCAGCTGCAATTCGTTCAACAGTTGCTCCGTGGCGCCGCCCTCCTGCAGCCTTCCCACCACCAGCAGTTCCAGTTCGGGATATTTTTTCCGCAATGCCGCCAGCGCGTGCAGCAGAAAGCGCAGCCCCTTCAGGGGCTGGTCGGCGGAGGCGGTGGTCATGATGCGCTGTGGCGCGCGCGAGATATCGGACTGGGGACGAAAAATATCCGTATCGATACCATTGTAGATCAACCGGATCTGGTCCGGCGCCACTCCGAACTGCTCGACGATATCCCGCTGCGACTGTTCGGAGACCGTCACGATATGCCGCAGGCGGCGGGAAACCCGGATCTGCATCCGCAGGAAGTTGTGCCAACGGCGCACCAGCAGGCGGTAGCACCAGTCGGGCGCCGCATCCAGGGCCAGTTGGCGGTCGCGGGTAATCGGGTGGTGGATGGTGGCCACCACCGGCAGGCCATCCCGCTCGATCTGCAACAACCCGTAACACAGGGACTGGTTGTCATGCACTATGTCGTAGTGGCGGCCATGCCTGCGCAGGTACCTGGCCGCGCGCCGGCCAAAGGTGTAGGGCTCGGCGAAACCGCCGCTGAGTTTACTCCACCACTCGAAAAAGTCCGTCCACGAGAGCAGATGGCGAAGGCGCAGGGCGCGCGTGGGATTTTTCTCTTCGAACAGGTTGAGGCCCGGCATTTTGATCAGCCGCACCCGTGGGTCCAGTTCCGGGTAGGGTTGGCCGGAGATCACATCCACTGCGTGGCCGGCATCCACCAACGCTTTGCTCAGGTAATACAGGTAAACGCCCTGCCCGCCACAGTGGGGATGGCTGCGGTAGCCCAGCAGGCAGATTTTGAGCGGCCGTGGCGGCACAGCTCCAGTGGACTGTCTCGACAGTGCACCAGGACCGTCTGCAAAATTCTCCAAGGCGGTCATAACATTCCCGGATTGTTATTCGAAATGACTGCGGCCGTGCCGACGGGCGAAGAATACACGCTCGTTAAAATGACTGCCAGGGAGAATTGGTTCGCGATGTGAGGGCGGGCACCGGTGCCCGGTATCGATCATCAAACCCGCAGTCACCGATCTCTGCGGGCCTGCAACCCGCTACCACACCCCCGGGAGTCAGAAGCTGAATTTATAGCCCACGCCCAGGTTCAACATCCAGGGGCTGTAATCGAAATCATCGCTTATATGAACCGGCGCTATCGTCGAGGCGGGGAAAGGTGCGGGCAGTCCGGTGACCGGCAGACCGTAGCCCAGCTCCAGGCCCGGCTCGGAATCCGCGTAGATGGCGGAGGCGTTGACGATCCAGTTGCTGTCGTACCCCAGTACGAAATCCACGCCCACTTGGGCAGCCCCGCCGAAATCACTGCCCAGGTTCAGGACACCGTTGGCAAAGGTGGCTCCGCTGCCAAACACCGTGCGCACCTGCTTGAAATCGGGGTCGCGGTCGATGTCAGTGTAGTTCACCCCGAGGCCCACATAGGGCTGGATCAGGCAGCTGGGATTGAGAGGATACCAGTTGATAAACAGGCTGGTGACATAGGTGTCGAAATCACCCAACCCCACTCTCGCCACCCCAACGACGGAACCACCGGCGATGGCAAAAGTATCCAGGTCCGCTTCGTGGCTGGCATCGTTGACGTGATGCAGCTCCAGGCCCCAGTGATCCCGGAACAGCCAGACACCGCTGATGAACCAGGTGGTATCGTCGTCCAGGTCCACGTCGACTGTCCCAAGTACATTCACGGTCGCCGGATCGTCCTCAACGTCCTCCTCGACCACAAAGGGGATTCTGCGGGAGATAATCTGGTCGTCGTCCGGCTCCACAAAGGAGGCACCACCGCGGATGATAATGTCGCCTCCTTTGTAGTCTGCAAGTGTCGCCTGGGCGGCGAGGCCGGCACAGGCCGCAGCGGCCACACAGACGAGAAGGAACTTCAATCTCATCATGAGGTAACCCCTTTTAATTCTGAATAGTTCCTTCGTCGCGGTTGCGGTTCTCTCCATTATAGGCAGGGTTTTTCAGCCTGAAGGGCACAGCGGTCCACGGCTGGTGCGTTATGAGGAGGGAAATTCCGCAGGAAGAATCCGAAAAAAATGCCCGCCAAAAGGCGGGCCAGGTTTCTCGAACACACTTTCAGGAGGAGAGTCATAAGCGCACGGTGCGCTTAGCTTTAGGTATAGCAGAGCTTCACTGGCAACCTCGGCGGTTGTCGCCCCAGCCTTTTTTCCCGCGTGAAAAATGACGTCTTCCTTCAGACACGGTGCAGGTAGCTCTGGTATTCCACATCGGTGATGCGGGCGCCGATTTCAGCTATCTCCTGGCGCTTCAGCAATACGAAGATCTCCACGAACCGGGGGTCCAGATACTCCTGCCACAGCTCGCTGTGCTCGAAGCGCTGGAGCGCGGCACCCCAGGTATTGATCAATTGTTCGCTCTCCACCTGATAGGCATCGCCCTCCACCGGCGCAGGTGCTTGCAGTGTATTTTCCAGGCCGTAACAGGCCCCGGTGAGAATCGCGGCCAGCACCAGGTAGGGATTTACGTCGGCACCGGCAATGCGGTGCTCGATACGTCGCGCGTCCGGGCTACTGGCGGGCACCCGCAATGTGGTGGTGCGGTTGTCGTAGCCCCAGCACAGATTCAGCGGCGCGTGGGAGCTTTCCTGGAACCGGCGGTAGGAATTGGCATGGGGCGCGAACAGGGCCATGGAATCGTTAGCGGTGGCCAGCATGCCGGCAATGGCTTGGCGCAGCAGTTCGGAACCGGCGTCGCTGCCATCGTCGAAAACATTTTTGCCGTTTTCGTCGAGCAGGCTCAGGTGCACGTGCATGCCGTTGCCCGCCTGGTCCCCAAACGGTTTGGCCATGGTACTCACGCGGTAGCCGTGGCTGCGCGCCACACCCTTGAGCAGGCGCTTGAACAGCAGTGTCTGGTCGGCGACTTTAACCGGATCGGCACTGTGCAGCAGGTTGATCTCGAACTGCCCGGGCGCGCACTCGGAGAGAATCGAGTCCGCGGGAATGCCCTGCGACCCGCAGGCGGCTCGCACGTCGGCGAAGAAATGCCGTTGGGCATCCAGTTCGGAGAGGTCGTAGACATCCGTGGAGGGCACCAGCTCGGTGTCGTTGTCGCTCACCGGGCGCGGCCGCGCCAGGTGATCCGCTTCCTCGCGCAGTAGGTAAAATTCCAGCTCGGTGGCCGCCACCGCGGTATAGCCCAACTCCTTGAGCCGCGCCACCACCCGCTGCAATTGTGCGCGGGGGTCGGCATAGAGCGGGGAACCGTCCGCCTCGCGCAGCTGCATGTGCAGCTGCGCCGTCTCCTCCCGGTGCCAGGGCGCCAGGGAAATGGGCGATACCGGCATACAGACGCCATCGGCGTCGCCGCTGGCAAAGACCAGCGGACTGTTTTCGATATCCCGCCCCCACACATCCAGGCTGACCGCGCTGCGCGGCATCTGCAGGCCGCCCTTCAACAGCTTGCGCGCCGCGTCCGCCGGCAGCCATTTGCCGCGGGGAATGCCGTTGATATCGAAAATAAAGCCCTCGATCCACTTGAGGTCGGGGTGCTCGCGCAGGAATGTTTCGGATTCCTGCAGTATTTCCGAAGGCGGCGCGAATTTTTTTTCCTTGGACATACATTGCCTTTGGTTTTCGGGAGGCCTGGGTGGGTGTAAGCCAGGTCCGTGGCGGCCCTGCTGCCTGGGACCGTCGCTCAACAGCCTCATCGGCAAATGTTTCACGGACGGTCCCCGGCAGCAGGGCCTTCGCTTCAGGCCTCGGTATCCTTTTCAGAGTCCCGGGGCCCGGTTGAGTTGATTTGGGGTCCCGTAGTAAATCGCCGTGAATATTGGATGTCACGATCGCGGCCATGGGCCGCTCCTACCCGGGCTGAGCTGGAGTTCCGCGGACCCGGGAATATTACGCCAACGCCTTAGCGGTGTCGTCCAGCGCCCGGTGCGCCTTGTCCACCAGTTCGTCCACCTGCCCGGTGGTGAGAATCAGCGGCGGCGCGATGATCATGGTATCGCCGGTGGCGCGCATCACCAGGCCATTCCTGATGCTCTGGTCGCGGCAGACACCGCCGGCGGTGCACTTGTCATCAAAGCGTGCGCGGCTGGCCTTGTCCTTCACCAGTTCCAGGGCGCCTACCAGGCCCAGGCTGCGCGCCTCGCCCACGATCGGGTGGTCCGCCAGTTCCGCCCAGCGCTTGGCCAGGTAGGGGGCTGTGACGTCGCGCACATTGTCGATGATTTTCTCGTTGCGCAGGATATTGATCGTCGTCAGGCCGGCCATGCAGGCCGCCGGGTGCGCGGAATAAGTGTAGCCGTGGGTGAACTCGCCGCCCTTGGCCTTGATCACCTCCGCCACCCGATCGCCGACCATGGTGCCACCCAAAGGGAAGTAGCCATTGGTCACCGCCTTGGCGAAAGTCATCAGGTCCGGCTGCATGCCGTAATAGTCGGCGCCGAACCACTCACCGGTGCGGCCGAAGCCGAAGATCACCTCGTCCATCACCAACAGGATATCGTACTGGTCCAGTATCTTTTTCACTTCCGGCCAGTAGGTTTCCGGCGGGATGACCACGCCACCGGCGCCCTGGATCGGCTCGGCGATAAACGCCGCCACATTCTCCGGGCCCAGTTCCTGGATTTTCTCGTCCAGGCAGCGGGCGGCGTGGATGCCGAACTCCTCCGGGGACATGTCGCCGCCCTCACCGAACCAGTAGGGCTGCTGGATATGCTCGATATAGTCCAGCGGCTGGAATTGCTTGCGCATGCCGCTCATGCCACCGAGGCTGGCGCCGCCGATGGTGGAGC
This sequence comes from Microbulbifer rhizosphaerae, assembly GCF_014191725.1. Classification (GTDB taxonomy): domain Bacteria; phylum Pseudomonadota; class Gammaproteobacteria; order Pseudomonadales; family Cellvibrionaceae; genus Microbulbifer; species Microbulbifer rhizosphaerae. The sequence goes on along the minus strand of NZ_JACHWZ010000004.1, from coordinate 214,490 downwards.
CGTGGTAGGCATTCTTGCGGGAGATGATGATGCGCTTCTCCGGCTGCTCTTTCAGGTCCCAGTAGCGGCGGATAATCCGCAGGTTGGTGTCGTTGGCCTCACTGCCGGAGCCGGTGAAAAACACGTTGTTCATATGCGGCGGGCTCACCTCCGCGAGGGCGTCTGCCAGCTCGATGGAGGGGATAGTGGTGCACTGGAAGAAGCTGTTGTAGAAGGGCAGCGTGTTCAGCTGTTCATAGATGGCATCGCTGATCTCCCGGCGGCTGTAGCCCAGGTTGCAACACCAGAGGCCGGACATGCCGTCGAGCATCCGGTGGCCGTCGATATCGGTGATATAAGCCCCTTCGGCGCCGGTGATCACCCGGGTACCCTGCCTGCCCAGGTCGCTGAAATCGGTGAAGGGGTGCAGCAGGTGCTCGCGGTCGTGCTGTTGCAGTTGACTCTTGTTCATCATCTCGCTCCCGACTGTGCCGGCCGGGACGATAGCGATCCCGGCCCTCGAATTTGTGATCACATTTTAGTGTGGCCGAGCGGAATACGCAAATAGGAGATTCCCGCCATGCCGCCTGCCGACCTGGCCCTGTTCCGGCCAAGGACGCCGGTCGCAACCAGGTGATGATGACCGTGGAACCGGAAAAAGGATTGCATCACCCGGCCAAAATCTGGAAATTCCTTTATATGGCCTGATATTCATCTCGCTTTCCCGGCATGAATACAAAAGAATTCGTTTGATTTTCAAACAGATAAAAGGATATACCCATGACGTTTGGCGAATTTATCAAAACCCGGCGGGAGGCGAAAAACTGGACTCAGCCTGAGGCCTCTGCCCAGATCGGCATCGAACAGTCCTATCTGTCCAAGCTGGAAAATAACAAGGCCATCCCCTCGCCCGAAAGCTTCGACAAGCTGATGCAGGCCTACGAATTCGATATGGCCGCTATCGGCCGGCAAGTGACGGATGCCGAGCTGCAGAAATTGAAGGACATAGCCCAGGTACGTGACTTTATCGTCAGCCACAAAAAACGCAGTGAACGGGCCCGGCGCTCGTGGCTACTTGTGGGGCTGCTGGCCCTGATGGTGGGCTCGGCGTTAACGGCGTACGGCATTGTTATCAAAGACGCCAGGGTCAGCACCTATCTGTATGAATCCAAAGGCTTGACAAAGGAAGGAGAACCCCCGTATCTGTTTGCCGAGATGCCTGACTATCGGACGTTTACCGAGTTCATGAAAGCCAAGATGCTCAGGGAGGAACTCAAGCAGAACCCCTTGTTTCCCAGGCTGGATTTCAAGCAAGTTTATTCACCCCGGTACCTGGGCGAGTATTATGACGTCGGGGAGGAGGGACAACTGCGACGCTTTGCCCTGGTGAGGCGCGATCACACTGCTGCGGCCCCCGTTGCCTTCTATATGAGCATCAGCCTGGGCGCGATGCTGCTGGCCGGCGCCATGGGCGCCTTCTTTGTCAGCCGCCGGTGGTAGCTCCCTGGGCTGATAAATAAGAACCTACGGATGGTCGTTACTCTGAAGCAAAGGCTTGCCACTCTGAACCAAAAGGTAGCCCCCCTGAAACAGACCGCTGAGGCTTTTTCCCGGGTGGCTACAGGCGGCAGCGCCACCACTTAACCAGCTTATGGTCAGGAAAACAGGGGCCAGGATCAGAGGCCGCAGTCCACCGCATCCAGCAGCATATGGGTGATCAGACCGATACCCAGCAGGCGCACCGGCTGCCAGGGCAGGAACACCATGGCGCCGTAGAGTGAGATGGGCAGCATCCTGTGCATCGGGTGGAAGTTGATACTGCAGCGGTCGGGGGCGTATATGGGGTCTGCCAACAGATGATCCAGGTCCACCAGGTTGGCGGCCAGCATTATCAGCGCCGCCCTCTTCCAGATGGGCCGGAAGAAAAACCAGGCAATGGCCACCGGCACGAGGATGTGCAGCGCGAGATGGATGTAGTTAAACACCGGCCTACAGCAACTCTTCCGCGGAAATGGAGCCTAGCCCCTCTTCGATATCCTGGCGAATCGCCGTGCGCACCCGCTGCACGTCGCCGGCGGCGATGGCGTCCAGCAGGTCCCGGTGGCGGTCCGGCAGCTCCTGTACGCCGAAGCGCTGGAACACCAGGTGCTGTAGCGGCGCCGTCTGCAGCCACAGGCTCTCGATCAGCGACAGGATGATATGTGGCCGCCCCAGGCGGTAGAGAGTGAAGTGGAATTCCAGGTTGGCGGTGACATACTCCTGGATATCTCCCTCCTCCAGTGCCGCGGTGACCCGCTCGTCCAGCCGGCGCAATTGCTCCAGCGCCTCCGGCTCCACGAACGGCAGCGCCTGCTCCGCCGCCTGGCACTCAAGCGCCACCCGCGCCGAGCATATCTCGGCGAGCTTTTCCGGGGTCATGGTGGGAACGGTCACCCGCCGGGTGTCGGACAGCTCCAGGGCACGCTCAGAAGTGAGCCGGCGCAGCGCCTCGCGCACCGGCATCGGGCTGCAGTCCAGCTCCGCGGCCAGGCCGCGAATGGTGACCGGATGGCCGGGCAGGAATTTGCCCCGCAGGATGGCGTCGCGCACCTGGTAGTAGACCCGCTCCTGGGTGGTGCGGTACTCCTCCTGGGGGGCACTGAATTCCTGCTGTTCGCTCATGCAGCCGTTATCCTGGTCAATTTATGCGGTATATCGTCGACACCGACTTCGACCATCTGGTCCGCTATGGCGCCGGTTTGCCACAGCTCGTAAAAGTCTTCCGCCACCTGTTTGCTCGCTTCCACCACCGAGGTCCAATAGCCTACCCGCTCCGCCGCGCTGAGCTTGTAGAAATCGTCGCGGTCGGGGATCCTGCCATAGGGCAGCTCGGCGGCGACAAACGCCGGCGACGGCGCCACCAGCAGGGTATTCTGCATGACCCCGCCCCGCACCCAGCGCCAGGCAAAGCGCTTGTCGAACCAGCCGGGAACCATATAGGGAAAGAAGTGCGGATACAACGCCAGCCCCTGCGGGTGCTCGAAACGCAGGTCGAAATGGTAATCGGTAATACCGCCGTCGCGGTAATTGCCCAGCGGCGCGCCCAGCGGATTCTGCACCCCGGTCATCACCAGGGGAATGGAACCGCTGGCAAGCACCGCGGCACACACATTCTCCGCCGACAGCGGCGTGTCGATGGTGCGCAAATGCTGGAAGCGCACCCCGGCGCTCTCCCCCGAGTGGAACACCACCCGGTCCCAGAAGGCACTCAAGGCGCGCCGCGACACCGCGTTGGCCAGCGCCGAGGCCAGCAGCGCCGGCGCCAGCAGCGCCCGCCGTTCGCTCGCCAGAGGGCCGCGGCCGCGAACGGCAACGAAATGGCTTTGCCAGACAGAGTTCTCCGCCACCTGGCGGGCGCCCTCTCCGCCCAGCACTTCGCGCAGTATCCGCTCCCCGGTGGCGGTGATCTCTGCCGGCGCGGGCTTGGCCGAGGCATAAGTCTGGTGGATGTAGCCGTACTCCAGCCGCTCCAGGGCGCCCACGGAGTCGTCCATCGCGTAACACATATTGCGGAAACTACCGATGGAGGAGCCCAGACTGACGATGGGATCACTCCGGTCCCGGAAGAATTCGCCCATCAGCACCCGGTCCAACTGGCTGATGACCAGCCACTTGGGCCCGCCGGAGGCGCCCACCAAAGTGGAGAACTGCTCCTGGCGGAGCCCCTCCTCGCGAATACGTTTCGCCGCGGTGGCGCCGGCCAGCAACACGCAGGATGATTTTTTCACTTCTGACCTCTAAACAAGCCTCTTCGGGCGAACACCGGGTTCGCCTCTATCCATCGTGCCGACAACTCACCACTCGCCGGTATTCTCCATCGAGGCCCAGGGCTCCTGCGGCTCCAGGGGCTCGCCCTTTTGCAGCAGCTCGATGGAAATCCCGTCCGGCGAGCGCACGAAAGCCATGTGGCCATCGCGGGGCGGCCGGTTAATGGTGACGCCGCTGTCCATCAGCCGCTGGCAGGTTGCGTAGATATTATCCACCCGGTAGGCCAGGTGGCCGAAGTTACGCCCCCCAGTGTAGGTCTCCGGGTCCCAGTTGTAGGTCAATTCCAGGCAGGGGGTCTTGTTTTCGCGGGCGCTGTCCGCATCCCCGGGTGCGGCGAGGAAAATCAGGCTGAAGCGCCCTTTATCGTGATCGCTGCGGCTGACCTGCTGCAGCCCCAGCTTTTCGCAATAAAACTTCAGCGATTCATCCAGGTCCGATACGCGTACCATTGTGTGTAAATATTCCACTGCAACTCCTCCTTCTCTGCGACTACAATCGCGGGACAAAATAAAAGCATATCAACGCGGACACCAGCGCGAAATGTATCAAAAATATTATCGACAATTCCTGCAGGCTCCCAAACGAGGGGAGCCTGCGCTGCATATGGCATGCCACTCCCACCACTACTGGCCCGACGTGACCCTGGAAGCGGTGCAGCAATACTGGCGCGACGCAGCTGCCCTGGCCGACAACAAATGGGGCCCTCTCTTCGAAGAGAAAATCCCCGCATGGCAGGAGGCCGTCGCCCGCGTCCTCGGGCTGTCGGCACCAGAACGTATCGCCATTGCCCCCAATACCCACGAGTTGGTGTACCGCCTGCTCAGCGCCTTCGACCTGCTGCGCCAGCCGCTGCGTATTCTCACCACGGATGGCGAATTCTACAGCTTTGCCCGCCAGCTGCAGCGGCTGGAAGAGGAACCCAATGTCCGGGTCACGCGCATTCCCAAGGAGCCCTACGCCACCCTGGCGCAGCGCTTCGAGGAGGAACTGCACGGCGGCGACTATCAACTGGCCTACGCCAGCCAGGTGTTTTTCGACTCCGGCGTGGTATTCCCGCGGTTGCTGGAGATCGCCGCGCGCAAACCCGAACGGACCGAGTTCGCAATCGACGGTTACCACGCCTTCTTCGCCCGCCCCTCAGATCTCGCCGCGGTGGCCGACAAGGTGTTCTACACCGCCGGCTCCTACAAATACTTGGGCGCCGGCGAGGGGCTCTGTTTCATGAGCATTCCCGCCAATTGTAGCCTGCGCCCGCTCAATACCGGCTGGTTTGCCGAACTGGCAGAACTGGAGAACCGCGCCGAGCGCGTGGCCTACGCGGACAACTGGCTGCGCTTTGCCGGCGCCACCATGGACTACTCCACCTTGTACAAGGGCCTGGCGATATTCCAGCTGTTCGAACGCGAGGGCATTACCGTGGAAAAGATCCACCGCTATGTACTGGCCGCCCAGCGGCGCTTCCTCGACACCATGGACAGTGCCGGACACCCACTGTTGAACCGCGAGAATTTGATCCACCATGACCTGGAAAACAGCCACGGCCATTTCTTTACCTTCGACTGCGGCGACAGCGGGCGATCGGAGCAATTGCAGGAAGAGCTGTTGTCCCGCGGCGTACTCTGCGACCGACGCAAACAGCTGCTGCGCCTGGGCTTTGCCATCTACCACCCGGAAGGGGAAACTTACCGGCGAGTATTTGTCTCTTGATAAAGCACCGGAAGCACAATCACTGTATATTCGCCTACGGAAAATTTTGCGATGTTCACTCCCGGTTAAGGGTTCGTACGGAAAATCGCATCTCACCTGATCAAAAGGAAATCCCTATGAAGTCAAACACTCTGTTGATCGCAATTTTCACTCTGTTTGTCTCAGTCACCGCTGCAGCGGCCGAGAACTTCGATATCGGCAAGGATGGCATACTGCTGTCCGTCTCCTCCCGCGCGGAAGCCAGCCGCGTGCCGGACGTGGCCAATATTTCTGCCGGCGTGGTGACCGAAGACGAGGACAGCGAGAAGGCGCTGCGCAAAAACGCCGAGGAGATGGAAAGACTGATGGCCGCGATTAAAAAGGCTGGCATCGCCGACAAGGATGTGCAGACCAGTGGCATCAGCCTCTCACCGCGTTACCAATATCACCAGAACAGGAAGCCCGAGATCACCGGCTACCAGGCCAGCAATACGGTCAATATCAAAGTGCGCGATATCGGTCGCCTGGGCAAGGTACTGGACGCTATGGCCGCCGAAGGCGCCAATCAGATTCACGGCCCCAGCTTCGAAATCGGCGAGCCGGAGCCGGTGTACGACGAGGCCCGGCGCAAGGCGCTCAAGCAGGCCCAGGCCCGCGCCGAGACTTACGCCGATGCTCTCGGGATGAAGGTGCGCCGCATCCTGAGCATTTCCGAAAACGGCAGCGACGGCCCGCCCCGCCCGATGATGCGTATGGAAATGGCCACCGCCAAAGCCGACACCGCCACGCCGGTAGCGCCGGGGGAAACCACACTGGCAGTGAATCTGGACCTGATGTTTGAACTGGGCAAATAATAGACGTGCGCGGAGCGGGCATCGCCCTCTCCGCGGCACCGCTGCCGATCACTCCTCCGGGAAGTAACTCAACGCCCCTCGATAAGACCAGCTCTCGCTGTGCACTTTCCCGATACTCTGCGACAGGGCGTCGAGCGTCTGCTCGCGCAACTCGCCGTCCAGCTTCAGTTCAACCAGTCCGGCCAGTGAACCGCCTTGCCAAAGGCAAAGAAGGCGTAGTTTTCCCGCGGGATCATCACGATATACGCCGGCTGCTCGCCGCCGGAAAGCTGCTGGTAAAACGGTGAAACGCGGTGCCTCATCTCCCACTGAAGCCTCCACGATCCGCGCGACAGGGGACAGGCGGAGCGAAGAACAAGCCTCACTCGCCGACAACAAGCCCGTCACTTGCGGCTGGCCGCTTGAATACCTGGCCGTCTTTCATCACAAACTGCACCCGCTGCAGCTCGGTGATGTCCTCCATCGGATTGCCGGCCACGGCGATGATGTCCGCCCTCTTGCCCTCGCTGATGCTGCCCAGCTCATCCTCGGCCTTGAGCAACTGGGCCGCGTTCCAGGTGGCGCTGCGGATGGCATCGGCGGGGGACATGCCGCCCTGCACCATCAACGCAAATTCCTGCGCGTTGTCGCCGTGGCGGCTCACACCGGAATCAGTGCCGAAGGCGATCTTCACGCCGCGCCTGTGCGCCTCGGCAAAGGTTCCCTGGATCAGGGGGCCGATTCTCGCCGCCTTGGGGCGCACCAGATCCGGAAAGAAACCTTCGATGGCGGCTTTTTTGGCCACCCAGTCCCCCGCCAGAAGGGTGGGCACATACCAGGTGTTGTGGCGCTTCATCAGGTCCATGGTTTCCTCGTCCATGTAGGTGCCGTGCTCGATGGAATCCACACCGGCGCGGATCGCCCGCTCCATGCCCTCTTTGCCGTGCGCGTGCACCGCCACGGTAAAGCCGTAATCCCTGGCGGTGGCCACGATCGCCTCCAGTTCGTCATCCATAAACTGGGGGTTCTGGCCGCTCTTGGCCACGCTCAGCACGCCGCCGGTGGCGGTGATCTTGATCAGGTCGGCCCCGTCCTTGTAGCGCTGGCGCACCGCTTCGCGGGCACTGGCCGGACCGTTTACTACCCCCTCCGCAGGGCCGGGGCTACCCATCAGGCTGTGGCGATAGCCGTTGGTCGGATCCGCGTGGCCGCCAGTGGTGGCGATGGATTTGCCCGCGGTAAAGATACGCGGCCCCTCGATGGTGCCCTTCTCGATGGCGTTGCGCAGGCTCACGGTCACATTGCCGCTGTCACCCAGGTCTCTCACTGTGGTGAAGCCGGCCCGGAGGGTGCGCCCGGCGGTGTTCACAGCGCGCAGGGTGTAGTCCGCCGCATTCCAGGTGAAGGTCTCCATATATGTGCGCGGACCGAACTCGAATGCCAGGTGTGTATGCATATCCATCAGGCCCGGCAGCACCGTGTACTTCCGCAAGTCCACCAGTTTTTCGCGGTCGCGCTTGGCAAAGCCCTTCTGCACCGACGCGATGCGCCCGTTCTCCACGTGGACGGTGCGCTTTTCCAACAGCTTGCCGCTCTCGCTGTCGAACAGCTGCCCCGCGTAAATCGCCAGCGTCTCCGCCACAGCCTGGGTCGCGAAGAGCCCGGCACACAGGGCCAGCAGGATGCCGGCCGCACGCCCGCGAAGGTTTGTCGGATTGGTATTTGTTGTCATTGTCCCGCCTTCAGCATCTACCTATAAACGATGCACAATCTAACCCATCTGCGGAGCTGAGAGGAAGCCTCGATGAAAATCTACGAATACGCCAGCGCACCCAATTGCCGCCGGATACGCATGTACCTGGCGGAAAAAGGCATCGACATGGACTATTTACCAGTGGACCTGGCCAAGGGGGAAAATCTCACCAAAGAGTACCGGTGCAAGGATGTCAACGCCAAGGTACCGGTGCTGGAGCTGGAAGATGGCAGCTGTATCGCCGAATCCGTGGCGATCCAACGCTACTTCGAGGAACTGCACCCGGAGCCGCCGCTGTTCGGCCGCGACCCGAAGGAAAAGGCGCTGGTGGAGATGTGGAACCGGCGCGCGGACTTCAACGTGATGCTCACCGTGGGTATGTGCTTTCAGCACACGAGCGGCTTTTTTGCTGACCGTATGAAAGTGTTTCCGGAATTCGGCGAGGAGAGCGGCAAAAAAGCCCTGAAGTTTTTCCAGGTGTTGGACAACCACCTGGCGGAGAACCGCTATCTGGTGGGGGATTATTTCTCGGTGGCGGATATCGGCATGGTTTGTTCACTGGATTTCGGCAAAGTGGTGGAGCTGCGCCCGGGTGCGGAGGAGCACCCGAATCTGAAGCGCTGGCGCGACGAGGTGAATGAGCGGCCGAGCGCACGAGCTTGAGTGCTCGGCGACGCTGGATTCCGGCCTGCGCCGGAATGACGAATGGGCATAGGGACGAACTTTGTGTTCGTCCCTGGGCAATCGTTACTGCTCACCGATCACTATAACGGGACCGATATCCAACGCCTCCACCTCTTTCCGGATCTTGTCCAGGTCCCCCACTACCACCCAGGTAAACTGGTCCGGGGCGAGGAATTCCCGGGCTGCCGCCTCCACCTGTGGCTGGGTGAGCGCCGCCACCCGCTGCGGATATTCGGCGAGATACTCCGGCGGCAGGCCCTTTTCAACCTGCCAGGCGATACTGGAGAGCAACTGCCCCTTGGTCTGGAAGCGGGCGCTCTGCTTGAGCACTTCATCCTCGCGGTAATCCGCCAGTTCCTCTTTGCGCACCGGCTGGTCACCCAGGAAATCGCGATACTCCTTGAGCAGTTCCCGCATTGCCGGAGCGGTTTTGTCGGTCTGTACCGGGGCGAACAGGATGTAGGGCCGCTGGCCCACGGTATCCAGGGACACCGCCCTGGCGCCGTAGGACCAGTTTTTGTCCTCGCGCAAATTCATATTCACTCGCGAGGTGAATTTGCCAGCGACAATATCGGCCATGGCATCGAAGGCCTCGGCACCTTCAGGCCGCCAGGGGGGTATCACCAAACCGGCCATTATGTAGCTCTGCTGGGCCCCCGGGCGGTCCAGCAGGTAAACCCTTGCCTTTTGCGGCCGTTCCACGGCCGGGATATTCACTTCCGGTAGCGATTCACGCGGTGCATTCCAACCGGAGAAGGCGTTATTGAGCAGGGGCTCGAGTTCCTTCCGGGTCACATCCCCCACCACGATCAGGGTGGCGTTGTCCGGGCGCACCCAGGTTTCGTGAAATGCCACCAGATCATCGCGTCCGATGGCCTCGACCCCTTCCACGGTACCTGAGCCGGTCAACGGCGAACCGTAAGGATGCTGATCGCCGAACAATAGCGGCGGTAGCGTGCGCATGGCCAGCCCTTGGGGCTGCGCTTTTTCCTGGGCGATGGCGTCGAGCCGGTTGGACTTCACCCGGTCCAGATTCTCCTCTGCAAAGAGCGGCTTGGTGATTACGTCGGCCAGCAAGTCCAGGGAGGGCTCCAGTTGGTTCTTCAGCGCGGTGAGGCTGATGCTGTTGTAGTCCAGCCCGCTGCCGGCGGCAATATTCGCACCCAGTTCTTCCTCCCGGGCGCTGAACTGCAGGTTGTCGTAGTCACCGGCGCCCTCGCTCAACATGCGCGCGGCGATGGAAGCCAGCCCCGGTTTCTCGCCGTCCACGGCGGCGCCGCTGCGGAACTGGAGGCTCATGAACACCGCCGGGGTGTCATGGCGTTCGGCCAGTACCACTTTGAGACCGTTGTCGAGAGCGAATGGCTGTTGTTGCGGCAGTTCCAGCTCCACGGTTTTATCCACCGCCGGCAGTTTGGAGCGATCCACATCCTGCGAGGTGCTCGAGTACTCCGACTTGGGCTTGATGATCAGCGTGTAACTGTCGGCTTTCAGCCAGCGATTGGCGATCTCCTGTACCTCGCCGACCGAGACTTCGGCATATTTTTGCAATCCGTTGACCAGGGCACCGGGATCACCGTAGTAGAACTCTGAGCGGGCCAGAATATCGCTCTTGCCGCCAAAGCCGCCGTTCTTTTCCAGCCCTTTGACCAGCTCTGCAAACTCGCTCTGCTTGATACGGCGCAACTCTTCGACATTCACCCCCTTTTGCGCGAACGCCAGCAGTTCCTTGTTCAGCAGCTCTTCGACCTTTTCCAGTGGCTGCCCGGGTTTGACGTCCACGACCACGATCAGCTGGCCCGCGAGCTGGCGCCCGTAGTAAAAGGAGCTCACATTGGTGGCCACCTGTTCGTCGAGCACCAGGCGGCGGTAGAGCAGTGAATTCCTGCGGTTGGCCAGCAGGGAGGCGAGCAGGCCCAGGGCATCCTCCTCCTTGCTGCCGATGGCCGGTACGTTCCACACCTTGTAGATACGGGCCTGCGGCACCTGGTCGAACAGGATTTCGCGCTTGTTGGGCTGCACGGGCAGCTCCCAGTTTTTCAACCGCGGCGGCACCGAGGTGCTGGGAATAGCGCCGAAATACTGTCGCGCCTTGGCCATGGCCTGATCCACGGTGATGTCGCCGGCGATCACCAGGATGGCATTGGCAGGCTGGTAGTACTCGGCGAACCACTGCTTCACATCTTCCAGGCTGGCCTGGTCCAGGTCCTCCATGGAGCCGATAGGCGTCCACGAATAGGGATGGAAGGGCGGAAAGGTACTCTCGGCGATCGTGTCCATGGCCTTGCCGTAGGGGGCGTTCTCCCCCTGGCGCTTTTCGTTTTTTACCACCCCGCGCTGTTCGTCGAGCTTTTCCTGGCTGATGGCGCCGCTGAAGTGTCCCATACGGTCGGACTCCATCCACAGCGCCATATCCAGCGCCCCTACCGGCACGGTTTCGAAATAGTTGGTACGGTCGTTATCGGTGGTGCCATTCATATCGGTGGCACCGGACCGCTGGAAGGGCTCGAAATATTCTCCGGGAAAATTTTCCGAGCCGTTGAACATCAGGTGTTCGAACAAATGCGCAAAACCGGTCTTGCCCGGCTGTTCATCCTTGGACCCCACCTTGTACCAGATATTGACCGCCACCACCGGTGCCTTGTGGTCCTCGTGCACAATCACCGTCAGGCCGTTGTCGAGAGTCTCCTTGTGGAAAGGAATCTCTAGCTTGGGCGGCTGGATATAAGCGGCGTTATCGGCCGCCGCCGCCTTGCTGCTGGCCGCCGCCTCCCGATCCACGGTCAGCGCACGTGGGGGCTCGTCGCGCTCCCCGCAGGCGCCGAGCGCCAGGACGACAATAAACAAGGTGGGGAAAAGTCTGGGCATATCGCTTATCTGTCTCGCTGTGTTCTCGTCCTTCAAATTCGATCCGGTGGCGCCGGACGGAGAAGTACCTGTCGGAATGAAAGCACTATAGACCCATTTCGGGCCCTTTTGGTTTCCAGCGGGCGCTCAGCGACATTGACCAGTGGGTATCAATGGAACGCCAGTGCGAGGTTCCCCGGACGGCGGCTGAGGCTGAGAACCGGCGCCTCAGGCGGGCAGGAAGGCGAAGAGTTCCGCGTGCCCGGCAGCCGCTTCGCTGCCGCCGAAGCCATGCGCAGATGATCCAGTTGCTGGTCAAAGGAAGGGGAATTGGTCATCACCCTGGAGGCGCCGTCGATGTACTCAAGCTGCCGTAGTCCGAGAGTCCGAGCGCCAGGTGAGCGTGTTGGAACCACCGTCGATACCGGTACGTTCGATCCCCCGGGGCAGTACCAGAGGCTGGGGCCCAGGTCCGCTCCCAGCCATGTTGCGCCCCACGATGACACCCTGCCCACTGTCGAGCCATAGAGCCCGCGTACACATAGGGGCTCTCTCTAGCGCAGTCCGAAGCCTGGCCCCGGCTGGAACAGACTGCCCGTCAGCCGCACTTCCCTGTGCCGCTCCAGTCATTCCTAATCATCGTCATCCATGTCTTGGTGTTTCTCTTCCCAGCGCTTTTTCTTCTCGGCTTTCATCGCCTCGAACTTGGCTTTTTGTTCCTCGTCGAGAACTTTTTCAAAGCCCTTGAAGTGTTTGTCCATCAGCTGCATCTTGGCAACCTGCACCTTGCCCAGCTGTGCACCCAGATTATCCAGGGTGCCCTGGTCCGCGCCGGACTTTATGGCCTCCTTGACCTGTTTGTACAAGGCCCGGTTCTGCTCCTTGAGAGTCTTGCGCTCCGCCTTCATGGCATCGCGCAGGGCTTTCAGCTCATCCTTCTGCTCTTTTCTCAGGTCGAGCTTTTCCTCCCACTTTTCCATGTGTTCATGTATACGCTCGAAGTGGTCATGTGCCAGCACTTGCGTTGGTACCGCTGTTACCAAAGCTGCCAGAGCCATACCGCCAATCGTCGATTTCCAGAGATTCATCGTTCACCTCACAGTGAGCCTTGGAATGTCCCGCATACTCTAGAGTCGGCAGTGACAAAGCCCAAGGGAATCCGCAGTTGATTTGCCGCAGGGGGGCACTGGAAATATTAAGCCGGGATATCTATTTGGAATCGATCTATTTGTGTGGGGAAAAAGCAGCTATTGGCAAGGGCCAAGACCTTGTCCGAACAAAAAAAAATGGGCGCCGAAGCGCCCAATAAATATCTCTAAGAGAGAAGCTATACAACCAAAACACCGGCAAACCCGGCTCAAATCGGTCCGCTTAAAATTCAGGCAGCTTCCGTGTCAGTTTTTTTTACTGCGTCCTCGTGCCCGAAACGCTCCTCCGCCACCCGGTCTGCCACATGGGCGGTGGTCTCGCCGCTCTCTTCGGCGCGCTGGAAGACCTCCTGCAGGGTGGTGCCGATGGTCTCGATATGCTCCTGCACCTGCGCCGGGTCGTAACTGCCCTGCTGCTGGAAGTAGACATCGATGATGCCGCCGGCGTTGATCACATAGTCCGGCGCGTAGAGCACGCCCCTGTCGCGCAGCACTTCCGCGTGGCGCTCCTCCGCCAGTTGGTTGTTGGCGGCGCCGGCGATGGCACCCACTTTCAGGCGGGCGATGGTGTCGTCGTTGAGCACCGCACCCAGGGCGCAGGGGGCGAAGAGGTCCGCGTCCAGGTCGAAGATCTCGTCGGCGCCCACCGCGGTGGCCCCCAGCTCATCGACTGCGCGATCGATATTGTCCTGGAAGATATCGGTGATATAGAGTTCGGCCCCCGCCTCTTTCAGCAGCCGGGCCAGGCGGAAACCCACATTGCCCACGCCCTGCAGGGACACTTTCAGGCCGTTCAGATCGGTGCGACCCCAGCGGTGCTCCGCCGCAGCCTTCAGGCCTACGAATACGCCGTAGGCCGTGGAGGGGGAAGGATCGCCGCCGTGCTCGGAACCGTGAACCACGCCGGATACATAGCGGGAGCGCTCGCCGATAATCTCCATATCCGCCACACTGGTGCCGGAATCCTCCGCGGTGATGTAGCGCCCGCCCAGGGTATTGATAAAATCCCCCATGGCGCGCAGCAGTTCCGGGGTCTTGTCCTTGCGCGGATCGCCTATAATCACTGACTTGCCGCCGCCCAGCTTCAGGCCCGCCATGGCGGACTTGTAGGTCATGCCGCGGGACAGGCGCAGCACGTCGTTCAACGCCTCACCGTCGTCAGCGTAGGGCCACATGCGGCAACCGCCCAGTGAGGGTCCCAGATTGGTGTTGTGCACCGCGATAATCGCCTTCAGTCCGCTTTTGGCGTCCTGATAGAAAGCCACTTGTTCGTGCTTGTCATAGGCGGAATGGGAAAAAATACTCATTAACTGTTCCTCTCCGGAGGCCGGTTCTACAGCTGGGAAACAACCACAGCCTTTCTGCTTATATCGGAAGTAAGATTATATCCACCATTCGGATATAGGCTTTGCAAACTTTGCGCAGCAACCCGGCAGGACGATTAAAATATAACGTCATAGGCAAAATTTTAGGATAAAGGGTCACATGGAAACAGCGGGACCCTTACAGTCATCGACTGAAACTTGTTGCCGCCACTGAAACTGGCCCGATAACCTGCTTCTGGTAGAATCCGCGCCCAAATTGACCCATGGACCACCCCGATGCTCGATGCCGACGCCCTCAAACAGCTCTCCCAACTGAAATCCAATATCCGCTCCAGCAAGGAGTTTGCCGAGGGCCGGGTGCGCGGCAGCAACGGCAAATTCGGCTTTGTGGTACTGGACGACGGCCGCGAGGCCTTCCTGCCGCCGCCGGAAATGGAGCGGGTCTTCCCCGGCGACCGGGTGCGCATCAGCCTCAGCGACGAAGGCAAAGGCAAGCTCGCCGCGGAACTGGACGCCCTGCTGGAGTCCGGACTCAAATACCTGGTGGGCCAGTACGTCCAGCGCGGCCAGGGCCACTTCGTGCAGCCCAGCCAGAACGGCCTCAGCCGCTGGATCTTCCTGCCCCCCAAGGCCCGCGGCAAAGCGCAGCCCGGCGAGTTTATCGCCTGCGCCGTCAACCGCCATCCGTTCAAGGACGGCAAGGCCCAGGCGCGAGTGGAAAGCGTGATCGGCAAGGCGGACATGCCCGGCATCGAGCACGCCTTCGTGGTCGCCCAGCACCAATTGCCGGAGCGGTTCAGCGGCGCGGCGCTCAAACAGGCGGAAGAAATCAAAGGCAAGCTGGAAGCCCTCACCGCCGAACGCGGGGACCTGTCGGATATCGGCTTCGCCACCATCGATGCGGAATCCACCCTGGATATGGACGACGCCCTGGCGGTCACCGAGCGGGACGGCGGTTGGACCCTGCATATCGCCGTGGCCGACCCCTCCAGCCTGATCGAGGCCGGCAGCCCGCTGGACCGGGAAGCCTTCAAGCGCGCCCACAGCCAGTACCTGCCCGGTGAAACCCTGCCCATGCTGCCCCCGGACCTGTGCGAAAACCTCTTCTCCCTGGTGGAGGGCGAACTGCGCCCGGCGCTGGTACTGCATATCGATATCGACAGCGACGGCGCCCTCGGCGAGAGCCGCTACGAGTTCGCCGCCATCCGCTCCCGGCACAAACTGAGCTACGACCGGGTCAGCCGATTTGTCGAGGGCGATGACAGCGCGGCGCCGGAGGCTCAGCACCAAAGCCTGCGCAGCCTGGCCGCAATGGGCGAGGCGCGGGCGGCCTACCGCGCGGGCCACTCGCTGATGATGGAGGATCGCCCCGACTACGAAATCCTGCTCAACGATCAGCGCAAGATCGAGCGCATCGAAAAGCGCGAGCGCAACGTCGCCCAGCGCATGGTGGAGGAAGCCATGCTCGCCGCCAATATCTGCATGGGCCGCGAACTCGCCGCCCTGGGGCGGGGCTGCTTCTCCGTGCACCTGGGCTTCCGCGACGAGCGCATGGGCGAAGTAAAGAGCTTGCTAAAGGAGGCCTTACCGGAATACGCGGAGAAGGACCTGCACAAGCTGGAAAACTATCTGGCGCTGGTCAAACACCTGGAGGCACATCAGGAACCGGCGATGCAGAACCTGCTCGCGGTCCTCAAGCGCATGCTGCGCCCCGGTCAGCTCAGCAACAGCGCCGCGCCACACCTGGGCCTGGGCCTGGAGGCCTACGCCACCGTCACCTCGCCAATCCGCAAATACAACGACCTGCACAACCACCGCATACTGCGCGCCGCCGCCGAAGACCGCCAGCCCGAAACCCTGAGCGACGAGCAGATCGAGGCCCTGCAACAGAGCCTGGTCAACGGCCGCCAGGCCAACCGCGCCCTGGAACAGTGGCTCTACAGCCAGTTTATGCAAAACAAGGTCGGCCAGACTTTCAGCGGCAGGATCACCCTGGTCAATGGCGCCGGCCTCGGCGTGCGCCTGGACGACAACGGTATCGACGGCTTCGTACGCCTGAACAACAACAAGAAGAACCTGCCGGAATTCGACGGCAAACACCTGGTCCTCACCCGCAACGAAAAGACCTACCAGTTGGAGCAGCCGGTCACCGTAAAAGTCACCGCCGTGGACGTCGACAAACGCCGCATCGCCCTGGCCCTGGCAGAAGCCGAACAACCCGAATAAAAGCCCCCCGGGACCGCGGAGCTCCAGCTCCGCTCCTCCTCCCCTCTCCCGTTTGCGGGAGAGGGGCCGGGGGAGAGGGCCACCACCCGCAACAACCAGAATGATTCCAAGCCCCCGAGCCAAAAGCCCGGACCGGCCAAAAACCTAAGTCGCCACCCAGACTCAGAAAGAAGGAACCCCATGTCCTCCATAGCCGAACTCAGCCCCAAACCCCTCTGGCAACACTTCGCCAGACTCTGCCAAATCCCCCGCCCCTCCAAACACGAACAAAGGGTGGTGGAATATATCGTCGACTTCGCCAAAAATCGCAGCCTCGACGTCCAGTTGGACAAGATCGGCAACATCATCATCAAAAAACCGGCGACGCCGGGTATGGAAGACCGCAAGACCCTCGCCCTGCAAAGCCACGTGGATATGGTCCCGCAGAAAAACGCCGACACCGACCACGACTTCCTTAAAGACCCCATCCGCCCCACTATCGACGGCGAATGGGTCACCGCCGAAGGCACCACCCTGGGCGCCGACAACGGCATCGGCGTGGCCGCTATCCTCGCGCTGATGGAATCCACCGATACCCCCCACGGCCCCCTGGAAGCCCTGCTCACCATCGACGAGGAAGCCGGAATGACCGGCGCCAAGAACCTGCAACCCGGACTCTTTGAAGCGGAGCTGCTGCTCAACCTGGACACCGAGGACGAGGGTGAACTCTATGTGGGTTGCGCCGGCGGCATGGACATCAATGTACAACTGCCCTATTCCGCCGAACCGGTGCCCGCGGACCACCAGGCGTTCAGACTGAGCGTGCGCGGTTTGAGAGGCGGCCACTCCGGCCTGGATATCGACAAGGGCCGCGGCAATGCCAACAAAATCGCCAACCGCCTTATCGACACCGCCCAGCGCGAGATTCCCGAACTGCGCATCGCCGCCCTGGACGGCGGCAGCCTGCGCAATGCCATTCCGCGGGAATCCTTCAGCACCCTCACCGTGCCGGCGGATCTGGCGCTCAAACTGCAGAGAACCATCGCCAGCGAATGCCACGCAATCATTCGCGAACTGGACAACGAAGCCAAACTGGAAATCGCCCTGGAGGCCGCCGAGACACCAACCAGCGTGATGGACCAGGCCAGCCAGCAGAATCTGATCCGCGCAATCCGCTGCTGCCCCAACGGCGTCGAGCGCATGAGCACCGCACTGGAAGGCATCGCCGACACCTCCAACAACCTGGCCCGGGTAGTAACTGAAGAAGCTGAAGGCAAAAACCAGGTCCGCATCCAGTGCCTGGTACGCAGCCTCTCCGACAGCGCCCGCGACCAGCACGGCCTCAACGTCGCCGCCGCCTTCGAACTCGCCGGCGCCCACACTTCCCTGGACAACGCCTACCCCGGCTGGACACCCAATATGCAGTCCCCGCTGCTGGCGCTGATGAAAGATGTGTACAAGGAAATGACCGGCGAAGAGCCGGAAGTAAAAGTCATCCACGCCGGCCTCGAATGCGGCCTGCTGGCCAAGCCCTACCCCCATTGGGATATGGTCTCCTTCGGGCCGACTATCCGCCGGGCGCATTCCCCGGAGGAGCGGGTGCATATTGAGAGTGTGGGGAAATTTTGGGAGTACTTTTTGCGAGTAATAGAGGTCGTACCCGCGAGTTAAGGCCACTCTCAGCCAAATAGCTTCTTGCCACTAACCGGAAGCTATTAAGGTTATGGCTTAACCCCCTTACAGGTTTTCCAGCCCTTGTCAAGTCTTCCATGAGAAAACTAATACGATACCATTTACCTGTATTTATATTTAAAATTTATGAAAGGCCTTTCCCACTGTAGGCTGGAGGTCTGGCTCGCGTCTTGAAGCATCCAACCAGCAGAAAACGAACAAAAAATATACAGAGAACCCAAAATCACAGCCCATTGGGAATTTAACTATGGCTAAAAGAAAAAAGGAAATAACCGAAGAAGCTAAAGCGAATGCTGAACTCCAAATCAAGGAGCAACAAAAAGAAACAAAGTATGATCTTCGTGATTTCACGATTGATTACATAGTCCAAGAATTCCGTAACGATCTCTTTTTTATTCCTGATTATCAGCGGGAGTTTATTTGGCCGGAAAAGCACAGAGTCGACTTTATAGAGTCTGTTCTTCTAGGCTTACCAATACCCATGATGTTTGTAGCAGATTTAGATGATGGACGCTTAGAAATTGTAGATGGGGCCCAAAGGATTCAAACTTTAGAACAGTTCCGAAATGGCGACCTAACCCTAAAGAGTCTAAAGATACTCACAGCATTGGATGACTTCACTTACTATGATTTATCACCTTCTCAACAAAGAAAATTTAATACAAAAGCTTTAAGAATGGTAATCCTTGAGGACTCCACCTCAGAATCAAGGCGGCAAGAAATTTTCCATCGCATAAATACTGGATCAGTCAAGGCTCGGCCAAGTGAAATCCGAAGAGGAAATTATGACTCTCCATTTTTACAGTTTATTATAGAATGCTCAAAGAATGAAAAATTCATTGAACTATGCCCTGTTAGTAAAGGCCTGGCTAATAGAAGAGAACGAGAAGAGCTTACTTTAAGATTCTTTGCCTACTCCAACTCTTACAAAGAGTTCAAGCATGATGTCGGAAATTTTTTAGACAAGTACCTATCCAAGAATGAAGACAACTTCGATCATGCAACCCTAAAAACAGAGTTCGAAAGAATGGTCGAGTTTGTAGATAGGTATTTTCCCGCTGGCTTTGCAAAAACCAAGAACTCCAAGAGTACTCCTAGAGTACGATTTGAAGCCATTGCAGTTGGGACTAATTTGGCTTTGAGAGAAAACCCACATTTAGTCCCTAAAAATATGAACTGGCTTAATTCTGAGGAATTCCAAAAACATACCACAACCCATGCTAGCAATTCTGGTCCCAAATTGCGGGGGCGAGTCGAATATGTAAAGGAGCAACTCTTAAAGGATTGATCATGGATAGCATTTTAGAAAAATTCGAAGAAAGAACCCAAGAGATCGACGAATACCTAAAACTTATTGAGCTAATTTCAGAACCGGATGCAAGAATTCACAGACAAGGTAAAAGACCAAAGCGAATCGAAAACATTGCCATAAAGACTATGAAGGCTTCATGTTTCTTAATGCTATACAACCTTGTAGAGTCTTCTATCAGAGATTCGCTAGCGACACTTTACGAAAAAATTAACGCAGAAAACCATGACCTAGCTAGCTTTAAAGCTTGTGTAAAAGAGATATGGATTGCACAAAACTTCAGGAAGAAAATCGACCCACTATCAAGTAATCACAGCAGCTACTTGAAACTTGTCAAAGAGATGGTTGGCAACATTTTAGCATCAAACCCAATTTTCCTGGATCCCAAAGAACTTCAAATAAGTGGAAATCTTGACGCCAGAAGAATCAGAGAAATTTTTTTACTACATCAAATACCAACCAAAGTCCACTACCGAGCCGTCGATGGAGGAGAACTAAAGACGGTCAAAGATAAAAGGAATTCTTTAGCCCATGGAAATATAGGCTTTGCAGATTGCGGCCAGGAATACTCGATTCAAGATATCATAAGAATCAAGAAGCAAACTGTAGTTTATTTAAGAAGCTCATTAAAAAACGTGAAGAAGTACTTAGAAAGAACACAATATGCAGCATGAGATATTTTTAGACAAATATGAAGCGCTTAGCTGGATAAAAAATCCAAAGCTTACCCCTTCACGTAAACCAAAAAGAGAAATTAGATTTATTGATTTGTTCGCAGGATGCGGAGGTCTATCCTATGGAATACATCAATCATCACTAAAGAATAAATCAAAATCTATATGCGCACTAGCTATTGATTCAAATAAAGCCCCGCTCAAAGTTTATGAAGAAAACATTCCCCATGAAAAAAACTCGATAATAAATAAAAATATTCTCGATATTATCAACATTGAATGCAAGTCCGGATTAACCGAAAATGAGCGGACACTTCAAAAGAAAGTTGGAAAAATTGATATATTAGTTGGAGGACCACCCTGTCAAGGCCATTCGAACCTAAACAATTCAACAAGAAGAAAAGACCCCAGAAACAACCTCTATTTGGCCTGCTTAAGAGCTGTAGATATATTCAATCCAAATCTAATAATTATTGAAAATGTACCAACTGTCGTGCATTCAACTGAGGGGGTAGTTCAAACCACGGAAGAGAATCTAAAAAAGATTGGCTATCACGTAAAACACCTTAATGTTAACTTTCTAGATTTGGGAATCCCCCAGTCTAGAAAACGCCATGTTTTAGTTGCGTCAAAAAATAAAGAATTTTGCGAATCTTTAACGCCAACTAACAAACGAATACAAATCCCAACTCTAGAAGATTTCATCTCAGATATAGAACCAGAAAATTCCATGATGTTCCAAACAGGGAAGTTATCGAAAGATAATATTGAACGTGTCAAATTTCTATTTGAGAACAATCTTTACGATTTACCAAATGAGTTAAGGCCCTCATGTCATAAAGATAAGACGCACTCATACAAATCGTCATATGGAAGACTAAAATACGACAAACCAGCACAAACGCTTACCTCAGGTTATGGATCCATGGGACAAGGAAGATACATACATCCTACTGAAAGAAGAACAATAAATTCACGTGAAGCAGCTAGAATTCAAGGTTTTCCTGATTCTTTTAGCTTCTCAAAAGTGTCTTTAATCACTGAGCTTAGGCAGATGATCGCAAACTCTGTACCACCTCAGTTAACGTACACTATATGCAACCACTTCTTTAACCATTCCTGAGGGGATGGAGAGAGAATAATAATTGGGGCTAGAGTAAGATTTTACCGTAGAATTATTTAGCAAAAACAGTTATTAGTTTTAGTTCCGATCGCATTTGCTCTCAATCAAACTAGGGAAATTGCCATTGAAAAAGACAAAAATAGCTATTAACTGCCTAAAAAATTTAGACCTCAAGGCTTTACTCTGACTCAGCTTATTTACAAGTTGATTGTTGCGCCAATATTACCCCACAACTCTTATTGGATAGTGGATTCTAAGATAAAATTCCGAATTCATCGAAGAATTAAGGATGAGCAGTATGGGCAAGAAAAAGGACAAAAAGAAAGTTTTTATAAATCAGCTAAAAATTTTAGAGAACTTAGAAGATAAAATTAACAAGCTAATAGTCGAACATAGAAAACTAAGTGGAAGTCACCTTGGTATTGTCTTTCGCACCGTGATCGACCCAAATGAACCGACTTTATATAAGCAAGGCCACCATGGAAAAGGGGAGATTTTTGAGGGTGTTCGCGAGTGTGATTACAAAATTTCCAAATCAGACCCGAATTGGGTACTGGCAAGCCCTGAGCATGGACTATCTTTTTCCGCCACAATGAAGCACGCCGTAAACACAATGAAGTTCCTGGGAGGGTTTCAAAAGAAAGGGACAAAAATAAATTGTGCTTATTGGATATTGGAAAATAACGAAGCAATTCCAAAAGATATGGAATTCGTTCAAGACCCAGACAACCCTGAACACTATTTGCTCACCATTACAAAAGATATGAAAATTTCCGACTTGGTATTTAAATTAAAATGGATTGCACAAAGAATGACTACAATAGATGATTTATCTTTAGAGGCATACAAAGATGCTTGAATTTAATGAAAACACAAAGAACGCTCAAACATTGGCTGTATATTATGCCAAAAAAGTAGGCAACCAATTGCTGATTGATTTTATGGCATCTTTGAAAGATGTCACCTCTCCGGAAGAGGCAAAGGCTGTTATTGACGGTTTTTGGGAAATGACTGACATGGCAATAGACGACAACAGCAACGGAAAAACCATAGAAGGTATTTCTGATATTGAATTTTGGATGCACAAACTTTTCAATAAGGTTTACGGCTATATGGTAAGAAATGGGTTTGAGGACCATTGGAACCTCGCTGCTGACCAACGATAATTCGTTACCGAGAACTACGAAAGCATAGCCCTAAATCCTGGTGGGCCTTATGCCTAGTGGAAGTTTCCGGGATGTATCCTGAGAATACATCCCCGCAGGTTTTGCCGCGAGATCCTTCTCTCTGATAGTTCCGGGAATTTCCTTCGGATTAAACAGATCTACGAATCCCCGCCACCTGCACCTCAGCATTGGCCCTGCGCGCCGCCGCGGCAACTTCTTTACTCACAATCGTCTTACCAATCGGCCACAGGGCAATGCCGGCCAGTTTCAGATGCTGGATTCCGAACGGAATCCCGATAATGGTGATAAAGCAGCACAGCGCACTGCACAGATGCCCAAGCGCCAACCACAGGCCGCCGAATACAAACCAGATAATATTGCCAAGTACACCGAGACCGCTGGTGCCTATATCCTCCTGGTTCGACAACTCCTCACGGCTGATCGCCTCGCGGCCAAATGGCAGGAAGGTGAATTGCCCTATCACAAAGCAGGCCTTGGCCCAGGGAATGCCGACGATCGTGATTGCGGCGATTATCCCGGCCAGCCACCACATCAACCCCATAAACACACCGCCCAGGATAAACCATAAAAAGTTGCCAATAGCGCGCATATATTTCTCCCTTTTCCCTCTCGTTCTCCAGTCAATGTTTCATTCCTGCTGTCTATTCTGACGGTATGGCGAGCACTCCTACAAGACCTTCGGTGCCCGCTCCCAGAATCAGGTCTTCCCCCGCAGCCAGGGTATAAAACCCCTCCCCCGGCAGTAGCTGCCAGTTGTCGCCATCGTCGAATGAGATATCACTGGCTGTCTTGCCGCTGGCGACACAAATGCTGTCAGCACAGGCCATGGCCGTGCGCAGGCCGCGTTGGCCGTTATCTGCGCTCTGCCACCCATTGCCGGTGAGCGTGGCCAGGTTGTTGTATTTACCCGGTCTGTCCCGATAGTCTCCGCCCATCACAAAGACTTGGCCGCGCCGGTTCAGCGCCAGTGCGTAGCCACCGGCTGTCTGGGTCTGCCGATGCAGGTTTACCGGGCTACGTCGCCAGCTCTGGCCGGAGTCTTCGCTGGAGTAGACCGAGGCCTGAAGCCCGCCAGTGGTAAACCAGGCGCTGCCTTTTGGACCGGTGATCAGGGTATTGCCGCTGGCGGCGAAGGCGGCTTCGTTGGGAATTAACGGTGGAATTTTGTCTTTCGCGATACGCGTCCAGGTACGGCCGCCGTCCTTTGTCACCATGACCACATAGTAGCCATCCACCGGGTCTCCCAGCAGCAGGCCGTGGTTGCGGTTCCAGAAGGCGATAGAGTCGAAGAAGCCGTCCTCGTCAGGGTTTTCATACAGCAACTGCCAGGACTTGCCGCCGTCTTCGGTCAGGTAGAGCCGCGACTGTGGCCCGCTGCCAACACCCATCACCATGGCTGTCTTGTCGTCAAACAGGGCGATATCGCGGAAATCGGTTACCGGCTCCTGTTTTACGGAAACATCCCGCCAGCTTTTGCCATTGTCCGTGCTCTTGAAGACGGTATTGTCCGTGCCGCTGACCCAAAGGCTGTGCGGCCCTACGGCGCTGCCGCGCAGGGAGGCGCGCTTTTCCAGCTGTATCGTCTGCCATTTGGGCAGCTCGGCGGCGCTGGTGGCACAGGAAAGGAATAACAGGAGAAAGAGGATACGGGTCAAGAGGCCAGCCTCCCGCTGGTTGAAGATTCCAGCGCTTATTTACTCGACATCGCAACAGGCAACCCGCTTGTCCTGCGCCCTGCCCTTACACATCAATATGCCCGTAACTTTAAATTCACCAAAGCGTAAAAAGCAAGTCATCACGCCGGGGCATCGTACGCCCGCGACTAATCAGCGCAGTTGAATACAACCATTACCAGGCGCTGACACTTCCGGGCAGGACTACCAATTGATCCGCATTACCAAAGAGATAATCAGGGACATCCCAATGAAAACCGCAAAAACCTATCTGGCTTCCGCCATTTCCCTCGCCACCGCTATGGCCGCCAATCCGCTGTCCGCGCAGGAGACCGATGGCCAGAAGCTGGAGGAAGTCATGGTGCTCGGTACCGGCACAACCTTTAACAGCAGTTCCGTTACCGAGTCGATGATCAGGCAACAGTCCACCATTACCAGCGTCAACGCCCTGATCGACAACCTGCCGGGGGTGTCGGTGAACGAGGGAGATACTTACGGTTTTGATGACTGGTCCACCAATATCACCGTGCGCGGTTTTACCACCAGCCTGGATGAGCAGCAGGTGGGCACCACCATCGACGGCATTCCCAACGGCGGTTCCGCCTACGGCGGCGGTTCCAAGGCCAACCGTTTTGTAGACCCGGCCAATATCGGCGGTGTGGATGTGTCCCAAGGCACTTCCGATATCGCCTCCCGCTCCCACGAGGCGCTGGGCGGCACCATCGACTACAGAACGGACGATCCGCTGGATAACAGCCGCACCCGCGCCGA
Organism: Microbulbifer rhizosphaerae; assembly: GCF_014191725.1. Lineage (GTDB taxonomy): Bacteria > Pseudomonadota > Gammaproteobacteria > Pseudomonadales > Cellvibrionaceae > Microbulbifer > Microbulbifer rhizosphaerae. The sequence continues at coordinate 189,794 of NZ_JACHWZ010000004.1, read as the reverse complement.
GGTGTCCCTGGGCGAATTCGATGCGCAGCGCCTGTATTTCCGCTACGACACCGGAACCTTTGCCGGCAATACCAAGGCCTGGATCTCCTATTCCAACCAGGAGGCCACTGATTGGATTACCGAAACCGCAGAGAACGAGCGCGAGCATCTCGCCGCAAAGCTGGTCACCACACTGGATGCGGGCACCATCAAGGCCTACATCTCCTGGGACGATATTCACGAGGACAACTATCAGCGCATCTTTTCCGATGCACAGTTCGAACAGTTTCCGGAAGACGATTTCCTGACCGGCGAGTGGACCGGCATCCCCTATATCGACCAGCTATACCGCCGCGGCTGGTCGACCCTGAGGGAAAACCTGCTGGGCTACGTACAATTTGATGTCGATGTCACCGACAGCCTGAACCTGGAAGGCGGAGTCTATTTCCACACGAATGAAGGTCGCGGGGACTGGGTGCCGCCCTACCTGGTGGACGTCACCGACGACGGCACCGGCGGCCAGTCCGAATTCCTGGGCGGTTCCACCGCTAATAGCGGGGCGAGTACCGGGCGTTTTTACTATGTGGACGCCAGCGGCAATGCACTGACGCCAAACGCCGGTTGCGAATCCGATATCGTAACCATCTACGGCCGGGCCGGCGCCGAATACGATCCGGCCTGCTACCCGGCCGGCGCCATTCCGGTAATGTCCTACCGCCACACCCACTACGAGAAAGAGCGCAGCGGCCTGACCCTGGACTTTACTCACACGGGCGACATCGCCGGTATGCAGAACGAATTGCGCGGCGGCCTCTGGTACGAGGACGCCACCCGCGACGAGCACCGGGATTGGCACAAGATCGCGGATGCGACCCAGGGCCATGGGTTCGATTCCACCCCCTACTGGGTCCAATACAACCGCAGCTACCCGCAGGAAACCACCAAATGGTATCTGCAGGACTCGCTGACCATCGACTCGCTCACCCTGAACCTGGGTGTCAAACAGTTCCTGGTGGACGTATCCCGCGAAGACCTGTTCAACGAGTCTCCCGACGTGACCATCGATTCCGACCCAGACGTATTGCTGTCCGCGGGCTTGGTGTGGGAAACCCCACTGCAAGGCACCGAGGCATTTATCGGCTACGCGGAGAACTTCAAGACAATCGGCGATAATATCCTGGAGCGCCCGGAATCCGACCTCGACAATATCGAGCCGGAAACCTCCGAAACCATCGAGCTGGGCCTGCGCTACGAGGCCGACAGCCTCTCCGCCACCGCCACCTATTTCCAGAACGACTTCGAGAACCGCATCATCTTCCTGGACAACAATACCGAGGCGGGCCCCGACTACCTGGTCGGCACCAACGGCACCTACTTCAATGCGGGCGGTATCGAATCCGACGGCATCGAGCTGTTGCTGAATTACAGTATCAACGAGACGTTTAACGTCTATGCCTCCTACACCATGATTGAGGCCTCTTATCTCGGCACCGGCGACACTGCGGTGGACGAAGCCCTGGGCTTAGTGCCGGGCAACGATGTGATCGGTATCGCCGACCAGCTGTTTGCCATCGGCCTGGACTGGAACTCGGAGATTTTCTACGGCGGCTTCTCCACCAAGTTCACCGGAGACCGCTATGTGGATCTCACCAACACCTGGACGGCGGACTCCTATATGGTGACCGACGCCTACCTGGGCGTGAACCTGTTCGGTGCGGGCGAATACCTGAGCGGCGTCAACCTGAACCTGGTGGTGAACAACCTGTTCGATGAGGACTACCTGGGCACAGTGGTCACCAATGGTGCCTGGATCGGTGCGCCGCGCACCACTTCTCTGTCTGCCACCATCGACTTCTGAGGAGTTTCTGAATAAGTGTCGCCGCAGAAACCGTGTTCGGTGCGCACGGCGCACCCTACGGCTCAGTAAACCCAACTCAGCACATATTCTTTCGCACCCGGCGTCGACTACTAATCGTTTCACCGGAGCCTGCTATGCAGTGGGCTCTTTATCATGTTTACAGTGACATTCACGATCGATCAAAATTTAAACGGCGTTCGCAACCCGTCCCCTTCAGCAAAGACTCCCGCTTTTCCCGGCAATTTCAGCCCCTCTTCCCTGGCTGTAAACGCCCGGATTCCGCATAATTGCCAACCACTCGACAAACAGAACAGATGGCCCGATGTAATGTGGTTTAAGAATCTTCGCGTCTACCGCCTCACCAAAGAATTTGCCCTCACTGCCGAAAAATTGCACGAATTGCTGGAACCCAACACTTTCGCGCCCTGTGGCAGCCAGGACACCGCCCGCTACGGCTGGGTGCCTCCCCTCGGGCGCCACGGCAGCCAGCTGGCGCACAGCGCCAACGGTTACCTGATGGTCTGCGCCAAAAAGCAGGAAAAGGTGATCCCTGCCGCGGTGGTGAATGAAAAGGTGGAAGAGATGGCCCAGGCCATCGCGGACAAGGAGGCCCGCAATGTCGGCCGCAAGGAGCGGCAGAACCTGAAAGACGAGGTGTTGCTGGAGATGCGCCCCAAGGCGTTCGCCCGCTCCCGGCTGCAGTACGCCTATATCGCCCCCAAAGAGGGCTGGCTGGTGGTGGATGCCTCCTCCGCCAAGGCGGCGGAGGAGCTGCTGGAAAACCTACGCGAGGCGATCAGCAGCCTGTCGGTGGTGCCGCTGGCGGCGAAGAATATCCCCCAGCAGACCATGACCCACTGGCTCACCGCACCGGAGGCGCCGCAGCATTTTGAATTCGGCCATGAGTGCGAGCTGCGGGACCCACAGGACAGCGGCAGTGTAATCCGCTGCAAGAACCAGGACCTGTGCGCGGAAGAGATTCACAACCACCTGGTGGCCGGCCTGCAGGTGCACAAGCTGGGTTTGGTCTGGCGCGAGGGCGTCGAGTTTGTGATCGACGACCAGTTGGCGATCAAGCGCCTGAAGTTCGGCGACGAGGTGATGGAGAAAGCCGACAGCGCGGACGCCGGCAATGCGGCCCAGCGTTTCGATATCGAGTTTTCCGTGATGACCGTGGAAATTTCAGCGCTGCTCAAGGACCTGCTGGCGGCATTCGGCGGCGTCAATACGGATACCGCCAGTGTCGAGGAGATAGTGGCCAAGGCCTCGCGGGGCGAAGCGGAGCAGGCTGCGGGCGAGGTCGACGAAGTTGTGTTCTGAGAAATGGTACCAGGTTAAGCCATTTCTTCTTGTAGATTGGGCAACAAAGCATAGTGATGTGCCACCCTACGCCAAATGACAACCGTGATGCGAAGGGCCTGATGCCGGGGGCGTTTTGCGGGACTGCCTGCGAGAGGGACCTCGCAGACAAGCCTACAGGGATGTATTCACGGCGTGTCCCGCAAAACGCCGCCGGTAGCAGGCCCGCCCCAGCCATTTCATCCTACAATCAAACTTCCACCACCGGCCGCCCCGGCTCACTCCACTGCACGTGATATTTTTCCTCCTCCGGGCGGTCCACGCGGGAAAAGGTGTGCGCGCCGAAGAAGTCGCGCTGCCCCTGCAGCAGATTTGCCGGCAAAGATTCCATGCGGAAGGCGTCGTAGTAGCTGAGTGCCGAGGACAGGGCCGGCACCGGGATGCCGAGCAGGCTGGCATCCGCCACCGCGCGACGCCAGTTGTGCTGGTTGAGGGCGATCTGCCCGGCAAAGAAATCATCCAGCAGCAGGTTGGACAGCTTCAGGTCCCGCTCGTAGGCATCGCTGATGGATTGCAGGAAAACCGCGCGAATAATGCAACCGGCGCGCCAGATGCGGGCGATCTCGGCGAAGTTCAGCTGCCAGCCCTGCTCCCGCGCGGCCAGTTTCATCAGGTCGAAGCCCTGGGCGTAAACACAGATCTTGGCGCAGTACAGGGCGTCGTGCAGCTGCTCGATCACCTCTGCCCGGCGCGCCGGCTCCACTGGGGCCACATCCGGGCCCAGCAGTTTCTTCGCCGCCCGCGTGCGCAGCACCTTGCGCGTGGACAGCGAGCGCGCGTAGACCGCTTCGGCGATGCTCGGCGCGGGACAGCCCACTTCCAGGCTGCTCAGCGCGGTCCACAATCCGGTGCCCTTCTGGCCGGCGCGATCGAGAATGACATCCACCAGCGGCTGCTTGGTATCCGTATCCACGGTCGCCAGCACCTCGGCGCTGATATCGATCAGGTAGCTGTTCAGCGGCCCCAGGTTCCATTCGCGAAATACTTTCGCGATCTCCGCCGGGGTCATTTCCAACGCGCTGCGCATCATGTGGTAGGCCTCGCAGATCAGCTGCATATCGGCGTACTCGATACCGTTGTGCACCATCTTCACGTAGTGGCCGGAACCGATGGGGCCAATATAGGCCGCGCAGGGCTCGCCCCCGGAGACCGGCCTGCCGGGCTCGCGGCGCTCGATGGGCCGTCCGCTGTCCGGATCCACCTTGGCGGCGATGGCGTTCAACACCGGCTCGATACGGGTCCAGGCATAGCGGTCGCCGCTGGGCATCAGCGAGGCGCCGAATCGCGCACCGACATCTCCACCGGAGACGGCAGTGGTAAAGAAAATCAGCCGGCCCTTGAAACGCTCACAGCGCTCCACCGAATCGGTCCACAGGCTGTTGCCGGTGTCCACCACGATGTCGTCGGCCTTCAGGCCGGCGTCCAAGAGCTTGTGGCACACGTCGTCCACCGGCGCGCCGGCGGGCACGGAGAGAATGACCAGGTGCGGGGCTTTGATGCGGCCCAGCAGTTCGGTGTAGGAACTGCAGGCCTCCACCCGCGGCGGCCGCTCGCCGCGCTCCCGCGCATCCTGCTCCAGCAGCGCATCGAGCCGGTTGTGGTCCAGGTCGAAGGCACAGACTTTGTAGCCGTTATCCGCCAGGTTCATGATCAGGTTCTTGCCCATCACCCCTGCGCCGATAAAACCGATATCGCACAGTGAATCAGACTCTGCCATGGATCTCTCCGGAAACAGGAAATGGAGGGTTGAAAAAGGCCGCGAAGTATACCAACCGGCGGCAGGGCCCGGGAGACCGGAGCGCCTCCGAACCTGCCCCGGTTGGCCCAAAACCGGGGCAGGCAATGGCGAACCCAGTGCAAAATACCGGCGATGACCCACCTCACGTTATTTGCCGCCGCCAGCGCCCCCGGATTCAACGTTTCACTCCGTCTTCCCAGTCTGAAAAATTTTTGCCGATACAACTTCCACCGCCAGATCGGCTAGAATGCCTGACTCTCGGGACTTTGCAGGTAATCGCCATGAGCTCACTCCAGGACCAACTGCTGAAAGCCGGCCTTGTCGACAAGAAGAAGGCCAAGCAGGTCAGCAAGGAAAAGCGCAAACAGGACAAGGTTGCGAAGAAATCCGCCCAGCCGGTCGTCGATGAAACCAAGGCGGCCGCGGAGCGGGCCCGAGCCGAAAAGGTGGCCCGCGACCGGGCGCTGAATGCCGAGCGCGAGGCCGCGGCGCAACAGAGAGCCATCGCCGCACAGATCAAGCAGATGGTCGCCAACAACAGGCAGCCCAAGGGCAACGGCAATATCGCCTACAACTTTACCTTTGAAAAGAAGATCAAAACCCTCTACGTAACGACTGCCCTACAGGAGCACCTGGTAGCGGGGCGGCTGGTGATCGTCGGGCTGGACGACCAGTTCGAGCTGGTGCCGCGGGTGATCGCCGACAAGATTGCCGAGCGCAACCCCACCGCCGTGGTCCAGCCGCCGGCGGACAGCACACCGGCCGGGGAAGACGACCCCTACGCCGACTATCAGATCCCCGACGACCTGATGTGGTAGCCGGGCTTCCCCGACCAGTCTTGAGAGTGTGAAGCGGTTTTGGGATTATTGGCCGGTGTTGGTCCAGACTGGACCGGCATACAACAAACACCAGAACCGTGACCGTCTATGAAGTCTCTCGCCCGCCTTTTGGTATGCAGCCTGCTGTTGTTGGTCCTGGCCGCCTGTGGCGGCGGCGGGGGCAGCAGCGACAGCAGCCCCCCTCCCAACGAGCAGGGGGACAGCGGCGATGGCAGCAGTGACGACAGCGGCAGTGACGACGGCGGCGACCAGCCCACAGACCCCGGCGATGACGTCGGCGACGACACCGGCAGCACCAACTACCGGATAGCCGGCACCGTAAGGGCCGAACACTTCAGCGACACCGATTCCGACAGCAACGACCCACAGGCGCCAGCCGTCCCCAACAACCAGCCCTCCGAGGCCCAGTTGCTGGGCAACCCGGTGGTGCTGGGCGGGTTTGCCAGCGCCGAGGGCAGCGGCCAGGCGGAACACCGCTTCCAGTCCGAGGGCGACAGCGAAGACTGGTTCAGCCTGTCCCTGTCCGCCGGCCAGAGCATCCGCCTCACCATTCACGGCTTCCAGCCCCTGTCTCCGCTGCAGAACGACCTGGATCTCTACCTCTACCGGCCGGACGACACCGGCAACCCCGTCGAATCCAGCACCGGCGGCATCACCAGCAGCGAATCCTTTCAGGTCCCGGAGAGCGGCGACTATCTGTTAGAGGTTCGCGCGGTAGCAGGCATCAGCGCTTACACCCTGAAGATCGACAGCAACGACGACCGCGGCCTGCTGGCCTCGCCCTCGGTGGGCGACGACTTCGCACCCGGCGAGCTGATCGTTCAGTGGAAACAGCCCCCCACAGGTGCCGCCCTGAACGAGCGGGCGCTGCAACCGGCCGGCAGCCCGGCCCGGGACGGCCGGTTACGCCGCTACCGGCTGGCGGATTCCGCCGAGCCGGGCTCGCCACGGCTGCACCCGGTACAGAAATCACACCCGAATGCGAATGCCCGCACCCTGGCCAAACTGCGCACGCTGATGGAACTTAAGCAACTCCAGGCGGACCCGGCGGTGGACTATGTGGAACCCAACTACCGCTATCACAACCTGCGCGCCCCCAGCGATCCGCTCTATCTGCGCCAGTGGCACTATCGGAATATCCACCTCCCCGAGGCCTGGGATATCACCACCGGCAGCACCGACACCGTGGTCGCCGTACTCGATACCGGTATCTACAAAACGCATCCAGACTTCGAGGGCAAACTGACCCCCGGTTACGACTTTATCAGCGACCCGGAAAGCGCCGGCGACGGCAATGGCATCGACGACGACCCGGAGGACCCGGGCGACCAGGCCCTGCAAAACCGCAGCTCCTGGCACGGCACCCATGTGGCCGGCACTGTCGGTGCACTCACCGACAACACCAGCGGGGTCAGCGGCGCCGGCTGGGACAGCCTGGTGATGCCGCTGCGGGTCCTGGGAATTTCCGGCGGCAGCACCTACGACGTGGCCCAGGCGGTGCGCTACGCCGCGGGCCTCGCCAACGACTCGGGCACGGTACCCGCGCAAAAGGCCGGCGTGATCAATATGAGTTTCGGCGGCTCCGGCTTTTCCCAGACCCTGCAGAACGCCCTCAGCGAGGCCCGCGCGCAAGGTGTTGTCCTGGTGGCCGCGGCCGGCAACGACAGCAGCGACATCCCCATCTATCCGGCGGCCATGGAGGGCGTGATCGCCGTCAGCGCCACCGATTTCAACAACGAACAGGCCCCCTATTCCAACTTCGGCGACTGGGTGGACCTGGCCGCCCCCGGCGGCGACATGTCCGCGGATGCCAATGTCGACGGCTTCAGCGACGGCGTCCTCAGCACCTACGTAAATGAAACGAAAGGAGGAGGCAAACTCTCTCCCAGCTACGCCTCGCTGCAGGGCACCTCCATGGCCAGCCCCCACGCCAGCGGCGTCTTCGCGCTGATGCAAGCCGTCAACCCCCTGCTGACTCCGGACGATATCGACGCGCTGCTGGCCAGTGGCCAACTCACCACCGACCAGGGCGAAGCCGGGCGTGATCCGGCGTACGGTTACGGCCTGCTGGACGCCTACAAGGCGGTGCAGGCAGCGGGGCAGGAACCCGCCGAACCGGTGATCACCGCCGATCCGGAAACCCTGAACTTCTCCGCCACCCTGATCGAACTCGAAGTGGAGATCCACAATATCGGTGCCAAGAGCGCCTCCGTATCCGGCGATCCCCTGCCGGGCGCCACTTGGATCAGCACCGTGGAAGCCGTATCCGTGGACGACAAGGGATTCGGGACCTACAGAGTCAGCGTCGATCGCAGCGATATGACCGACGGCATCTACAACAGCGAAGTGGTCTTCCCCATGAACGGCACGGAGAATTACCACCTGCCGGTTAACCTGCAGGTGCAGATGAGCGGCACCGCCAGCGGCAACTACGCCGGATACCTGTATATCCGGCTCCTTAAGGCCACCGACGAGGATGGCGACGGCATATCCGACTACGAAACCGTGCAGCAACTGGCCAAATCCACCGACAACGGCGAATACACCTTCGAATTCACCGGCGTGGAGCCCGGCAACTATGCCATTGCCGCCGGCTCCGACCTGGACGCCGACGGTACCATCTGCGAAGCCGGAGAGGCTTGTGGCTACTACCCCGCCAGCGGCCAGAAGGACAGCGTCACCGTCGACCGGGACCTGGAAAACCTCAGCCTGATCGCCAGCTACTATAGCGACAGCGACGCAGAAACCAGCGCCAGCAGCACAGGTGGGGAGCAAACCGGCCAGCGCAGGCCCATCGGCAAACTTAAAATCCGGCAAGCTGAATAACCCGAGGCGGCCTTTGGCCGCCCACCAGCGCTTCCCCACCCACCTCCGGCCGCCCGCACCTCGGCCCTCCATCCGAGCACATCACTTGCCATTGCCTTGACATGAATCAAGGCAGCCACTTGCGACACCCTCTAACCTCACCCACTACATATAGTGTTTAAAGCATACAAAAACGCCATATATAGGGTTTCTCATGAATCAATCCATTACCTGCCGCTCCGGTCCTGCCCGGCATGTGGCAGTGGCCTCCACCGTCGACGAATACCTGCAACGGGCCGACTGGCGCGTGCATGCCAACGCCAACCAGGGCTATTCGCTGGGCGGGCTGATCCTCAATATCTCCGGCAAGCTGATCGCCAATTACTGGCTCGACGAGGTCTACCCGGCCGAAGTCGGCGCGGCTCACCGGGAAGGGGACCTGCATCTGCACGACCTGGACATGCTGGGTGGCTACTGCGCCGGCTGGTCGCTGCGCAGCCTGCTCCACGAAGGCTTCAACGGCGTACCCGACCGCGCCGAGAGCAAGCCGCCGCGGCACCTGTCCAGCGCCCTGGGGCAGATGGTCAACTTCCTCGGCACCCTGCAGAACGAATGGGCCGGCGCCCAGGCCTTCAGCTCCTTCGACACCTATCTGGCGCCCTATGTACGTCGCGACGGCCTGGAGTATCCCGCTGTAAAGCAGGCTATTCAGGAGTTCATCTACAACCTCAACGTGCCCTCGCGCTGGGGCAGCCAGACCCCCTTTACCAACCTGACCTTCGACTGGGTATGCCCGGAGGACCTCCGCGACCAGGTGCCGGTAATCGGCGGCGAGGAGCAGCCCTTCACCTACGGCGAGTTGCAGCACGAGATGGACCTGCTCAACCGGGCCTATCTCGAGGTTATGGAAGCCGGCGACCGCCAGGGCCGGGTATTCACCTTCCCGATCCCCACCTACAACATCACCACCGATTTCGATTGGGAGAGCGACAACGCCGAGCGGCTGTTCGCCCTGACCGCCAAGTACGGCCTGCCCTACTTCCAGAACTTCCTCAACTCGGACCTCCAGCCGCACATGGTGCGCTCCATGTGCTGCCGGTTGCAGCTCGATCTCAACGAGCTGCTAAAACGGGGCAACGGCCTGTTCGGCAGCGCCGAGCAGACCGGCTCGCTGGGCGTGGTGACCATCAACTGCGCGCGCCTGGGTTACCGCTTCCCCGGCGACAAGGCGGGGCTGTATCGCGAACTGGACCGCCTATTGGAACTCGGCCGCGACAGCCTGGAGATCAAGCGCGAGTGCATCCAAACCTGGATGGATTCCGGCCTCTACCCCTATACCCGCCGCTACCTGGGCACCCTGCGCAATCACTTCTCCACTCTGGGGGTAAACGGCCTCAACGAGATGGTGCGCAACTTCACTGCTGACTGCCTGGATATCGCCAGCGGGGAAGGCCGCGAAATCGCACTGGAACTGCTCGAACATGTGCGCGCACGGCTGCGCGGGTTCCAGGAGTCCACCGGGCATCTCTACAACCTGGAAGCGACCCCGGCGGAAGGCACCACCTACCGCTTCGCCAAGGAAGACGCCCGCCGCTTCCCCCACATTCTCCAGGCCGGCACCCCGGAGGCCCCCTACTACACCAATTCCAGCCAACTGCCAGTGGGGCATACCGACGATCCTTTTGCGGCGCTTTTCCACCAGGACCCGCTGCAGACCCGCTACACCGGCGGCACCGTGCTGCACCTCTATATGCGCGAGCGGCTCTCCAGTGCGGATGCCTGCCGCAAGCTGGTGCGCACTGCCTTGTCCCGCTTCAGGCTACCCTATCTCACCGTCACCCCGACCTTCTCAATCTGCCCGGTACACGGCTACCTGGCCGGGGAGCACGAGTTCTGCCCACATTGCGACGACGCCCTGCTGGCCCAGCGGGCCCGGGCCGCCGCCCCGAAGCAAAATTCCGACCACGATCACGCAGCATGACCGGCGAGCGGCAGATCACCAACCACCCACAGAAGGAGTCAACGATATGACCATTGCAATTCCGCTACGCGAAAGCCTGCCCACCGAACAGCGCCAGCGCTGCGAGGTCTGGACCCGGGTGATGGGCTATCACCGCCCGGTGAGCCAGTTCAACCTCGGCAAACGCTCCGAGCACCGCGAACGCTGCCACTTCCGGCAGGAAACTGCCGACCTGTAATAACCGACTAACCGCCGGGGAACGCGAGTTTCCCGGCGCGCGATACCACTATGCCCCACTTGGATATCCGCTTGCCGATCGCCGGCCTGACTCCACTCACCACCCTGGATTTCCCCGGGCACCTGGCTTGCGTGGTATTCACCCAGGGCTGTCCGTTGCGCTGCGGCTACTGTCACAACCCGCAGATGATCGCCCCGCGCCGCGGGGAATCCCATGAGTGGCAGTCGATCCTGGACTTCCTGGAAAGCCGTCGCGGCCTGCTGGAAGGCGTGGTGTTCAGCGGCGGCGAACCGACCCTGCACGCCGGCCTGCCAGGGGCCGCGGCACAAGTCCGGGCCATGGGTTTCAAAGTGGCGCTGCACACCGCCGGCCCCTATCCGGGACGACTGGCGGCGCTGCTGCCGCTGCTCGATTGGGTGGGGCTGGACGTCAAGGGGCATGGGGCCGACTACGACCGGATCTGCGGCCGGGCCGGTATCTGGCAGCGGCACTCCCGGAGTCTGAAGCTGCTGCTCGACAGTGGTATCGATTTCGAATGCCGCACCACCGTACACTGGCGGGACTTCTCCCTTGCCGACGTGGAACGCATGGCCCTGAGCCTCGCCGACTGCGGCGTGCGCCGCTACGTCCTGCAGAAAGCGCGAAGCGAACAGTGCCTGGAGCCTGTCTATTGCCAATCTGCACCGAATACACCTGCCCCCAACGCCATGGCACAGCTGGTGGCACGGCTCGAACCTCACTTCGCCAGCCTGACGCTGCGGGAATGACGCGTAGCGCTCTTTCACAGTACTGATCGTGATAGGAAGACGCTGATACCCAGTAGCCCACGTCGGCATCCATGCCTCCGACGGCCCCACAAAAAGCTTCCAGCATCAGGATCTTCGCCTCACGACTGTTCCAGTATTAGGCTCAAGGGCCGGCTGATACTCATCAGCTTGTTCCAAAAGTCACCTCCTCCATCATAAAATCCAGATTGCAAAATACCCATGACATAAATCCACAAGGAGACGGAATGCCCAGCCCTATCCTCGCCCTGGTCGCCTGGTCCCTGGTGATATGGCTCTGGATGTACGTCACCCGCCTGCCCGCCATCGCGAAGGCCCAAATAAAACTGGACCCTGATGCTGTTCGGACTCACCTTCAACGCAATCCGGAACTTCTACTAGATGAATAATGAAATATTCGAAGCCCCCTGGAGCCGCCAGCTTAAATGGATTACCGCACTGTCTTCGGCACTGTTGCTGGGTATTCCATTGGTGCTCCTCGCCAAAATACCGCAAGCCGAAATGGCCTGGCGGTCGGGCATGGTACTGCTGCCACTGGCTATACTGGCCGCCAGCGCCTTCTTTGCCATTCGCGGGTACCTTATCAATGGCAATGCGCTGCTGATCTGCCGCCCCGGCTGGAAAACACGGATTTCCCTGCAGGGCCTGCAGGAAGTGGCCGCGGACCCGAAGGCCATGAGCGGTTCCATCCGGGTTTTCGGCAATGGCGGCCTCTTCTGTTTTGCCGGGCTCTACCGCAATTCCCGGCTGGGCCGCTACCGGGCTTTCGCCACTGACCAGGCGAGAGCCGTGGTGCTAAAATTTCCCGGGCGTACCCTCGTAGTCACTCCGGGCGACCCGCAGAAGTTTGTCGCCGCGCTGGAAAATAAAAAAACTGACAGAGAAACCGATAGATGAAAAATATTTTTCTGGCCCTACTATTATCCCTTCTATCCCTGCCCCTCGCCGCTAATGCCCAGACTTCCTGCGTGATTTTGTTGCACGGCCTGGGAAAATCCAGCGGCTCCATGGAAAAAATGGAAAAAGCCATCGCAGCGGTGGGCTTTACCACCGTGAATGTGAGCTACCCCTCCACCGATCACCCGATCGAGGAACTAGCCGGCCCGGCAATCGCCCCGGCGCTGGACCAGTGCCGGGACCATGACCAGGTAAATTTCGTCACCCATTCCCTGGGCGGCATCCTGGTACGGCAATACCTGAGCCAGGTGCAGATCGAAAACCTGAACCGGGTAGTGATGCTGGGCCCACCCAACAAGGGCAGCGAGGTGGTGGACAATCTGGGCGGTTTCCCCGGCTTCCACTTTATCCTCGGCGATGCCGGCCTGCAGCTGGGCACCGGCGCCCTCAGTGTGCCCAACAAACTCGGCGCGGCGGAGTTTAATGTGGGCATTATCGCCGGCACCCGCAGTATCAATTTGATCCTCTCACAGATGGTTCCCGATACCGACGACGGCAAAGTCTCGGTGGAGAGCACCAAACTCGAAGGCATGAACGACCACCTGGAAATGCCGGTGACCCACGTATTCATGATGAAAAACAAAAAAGTGATCGACCAGGTCATCCACTACCTGAAAAACGGAGAATTCAGTCGACAATGATTCACTGGCAGTGGCGATCCTTCGAACAGCTTTCCCTCCAACAGCTCTACCAGATCCTCAGGGCGCGGCAGGAAGTCTTTACCGTGGAGCAGGATTGTGCCTATCAGGACGCGGACTGTCTCGACCAGTATTCCTGGCACCTGATGGGCTGGAATGCAGCTCCGCAGGGGCAGGAGCTGGCCGCCTACCTGCGGGTGGTCTTCCCCGAAAAGAAATACCCCGACGAACCCTCGATCGGTCGGGTGCTCACCCGGGCTTCCTACCGGGCCACCGGCCTGGGCAGGGAATTGATGCGGCGGGCAATCGAATGCACCGGGCGGGAGTATCCCGACAGGCCGATTCGCATCTCCGCACAGCAGCATCTGAAGCGCTTCTATAGCGGGTTTGGATTTGAAAAGGTTTCCGAGCCCTACGAGGAGGACGGGATTCCCCACATCGAAATGTTGAGAAAACCCTTTTAGCTTCATTTGCCCCACCATTTGCTTCACTACCCTTCAGCCCTCTGGGCATCTCCGGGTTGCCTGAGTCAAATCCAGCCTGCGGATTGATCCCGCGCAGGCCCTGCTTGATCTTTTAATTGATACGTTACATCATCTCTTTTATGGCTTGCGGCCTCGGGGCATTCGCCCCGGAGATATCCAGCGTGGAAAACAGCGGGCAAATCATGCCCAAAGATATTGAAACCCTGAAGCGCTACGAAACCAACGGTTGTATCTGCTGCACGCTACGGGAAGACCTGCTGGCGGTCGAATTCGCCGATAGTATTCTGGTCAGCAAGTCCGACTTGGTGGATGATCCGACCCTACAGAAGCTGATCGCCGTATTAAAAACCCTCAATACGGAGGCGGATATAGTCCCCATCCATCACGGCCAGGTCGATATCAGCCAGGTGCTCGGCACCGGAAAATTCAGTTTCGAGCGCGCCCAGCAGGCCCCGGGCTGGCTCAAGGAGATGCGCGGCGAGCATGTGCCGGAAACCGAGGAATACGGCATCGCCAGCTTTACCTACACCGCCCGGCGCCCTTTCCACCCGCAAAAGTTCTACGACTTTCTCCACGGTGACAATTTCCACGGCACGCTGATCCGATCCAAGGGCTATTTCTGGCTGGCCAGCCGGCCGGATTTCGCCGGCCATTGGAGCCAGGCCGGCGGCATAGCCCGTTATGGCTTTGCCGGGACCTTCTGGAACGCCGTGCCCCGGGAACGCTGGCCCGAGGATGAGGAATATCTCGCGTCGATTCAAAAAAACTGGCAGGGCCCCTTCGGCGATATGCGCCAGGAGCTGGTTTTTATCGGCCAGGGTCTCGAGCGGGAACAATTCGTCCAGGCGCTGGACGACTGTCTGTTGAATGACGACGAACTGCTCGCCGGACGCGAGCACTGGCAAACCCTGCCGGACCCGTTCCCCGCCTGGGGGGAATAGGCCTGCCCCCGGCCTGAGAGCCGGGGCGAGACTCCAACTGGCTACAGGAAGGCACCCGGCGCGATCATCCGATAGCCCGATAGGCCCCAGACCGTCAGGCGATTGTGATTACCCACATGCATATATCAACAATCCACTGCAACTTTTTTAAAGGCTGCGTCGTATTTCCTGGTTGAATTCAACAATAAAACAGGGGCTGCCATGAAACATTCCACTATTTTCAACACCTTGACTCTGGCTTCCGTGCTGGCGCTCTCGGCGTGTGGTGGCGGAGGCGGGAGTAATGACGACACGCCGACACCGACACCGACGCCGACGCCGACACCAACACCGACACCGACACCCACACCCGATCCGACCGAGCCCGATCCGGCCGAGCCCGTGTCGGCCACTTTTGAAAAATCGCTGACAACCATGGGGTCAACCTTCAGCGTCGACGGGATGGTGACGCTACTGCGCAACGACGCAGACGAGCTCTCATTGGAAAACCTCGACATGAGCGGATTTACCCTCTACACATTCGACAATGACCCGCTAAACAGCTCCGTCTGCACCGCCAGCTGCGTCGATAACTGGCCCCCCCTGATCGCCACTGACAGCGACACGGCGATAGCGCCACTGTCGATCATCACTCGAGATGACGGCAACCGCCAGTGGGCGCTGCGCGGCAAGCCGCTGTACTTTTTCGCGGGAGACAGCGCCGCCGGTGAAGTCAACGGCGAAGGGGTTGGCGGCCTCTGGGATACCGCCCTGGCCGAACCGATCGCCCAGGCGAATGACGCAGGCAAAGGGGTGTTTTTCACGGCCTCCGGACAAATCGGGGTCAGCGCCATGGACAGCGACACGGTATTCAGCGCCGCCCAGGAGGACCGCCTCGGCTTCGCCCTGTACACCTTCGACGTCGATGCGCCCGGCGAATCCAACTGCAACGACACCTGCCTCGACAACTGGCCGGCACTGCTCGCCGAAGAGGGCGATGTCGCCGCGGCACCCTACAGCCTGATTGAGCGAAAACTCGGCAGCGACGGAGAGACCGCGCTGCAATGGGCCTACCAGGGAATGCCGCTCTATTTCTACAAGGGAGATACCGCACCCGGCTCCACCCTCGGCGACGGCCTGGGCGATGTCTGGCACCTGGCGCGGCCGCAAAACACCCAGATTGTCGATTCCGAACGCGGCTCGACCCTGGCCATCAGCGGTCTGGCATTGAGCACCGACGACGACGCAGCCGAGCCGGAAGCGGTACCGCTGCACGGTTTCGCCCTCTACACCTTTGATCCGGACAGCAGCGGCGTCAGCAACTGCTCGGATGACTGCCTGGCCGCCTGGCCGGCGCTGATCGCCTACCCGGGCGCCGTGGTAACCCCGCCCTTCTCCCTGGTTGAACGCAACCCCGGCGTCATGCAGTGGGCCGTCAACGGCGAACCGCTGTACACCTATGTCGGCGACGTGGAGCCCGGCGATGTGACCGGCGACGGCGTGGGCGATGTCTGGCACTTGGCGCGCTTTGCTCCAGTCGCGGTGGCCACGTTGACACTGAACGGCGAGGAGATTGCGGCGTTTACCGCCCATGGCGGCCTTATCGATGAGAGCGGTACGCCGAGCGACACTTACCAGGACTACACGCTCTACACCTTTGACGATGATACCGATGGCGTCTCCACCTGTTTCGGCGGCTGCGCCGTGGCCTGGCCGCCACTGTTCGCAACCGCCGAAGCCAAAGACTTCGGCGATTTCACCGTCACCCGCCGCGACGATCCCAGCATCGCCACTGACGACGACAGCGAAGTCTACCAGTGGGCCTACAAGGGACAGCCCCTGTACTTCTACGTCTCCGACAGCGGCCCGCGGGATACCGCCGGCGAATACGGGACCTGGCACGTCGCGGTTCCCTAGAGCATGAAGCCGGGCTTGCCCGGCCTTTTATCGATTATCGATTTCCCGCTCTACGTTTGAGGAATTCACGATGAATGTAAAACCCATTTATATCCTACTGCTGGCGCTGGTACTGGCAGCCTGTGACGCGGGTTCCGGGGAAGGCTTGGACGAAAACGGCATTCCCCTGGAATCGAACAACGAGGAGGAGACTCCCAGTGAGGAGGCCCCTCCAACTGAGGAGCCCCCCACTGAGGAGCCCCCCGCTGAGGAGCCTCCAAGTGAAGAGCCTCCGGGTGAGGAGCCCCCGGCTGAGGAGCCCGCCGACGGCGTCACGCTGGCCGAGCTGCAAACCGATATCTTCGGTCCCATCTGTGCCCAGTGTCATGTCGGCAGTGGCGCGCCCCAGGGACTGCGTCTCGACAGTGAAGAGAACAGCTATAACTTTCTCGTCGATCAACCTTCCAGTGAAGACTCCAGCCTGCTGCGGGTCGATCCAGGCAATCCTGATAACAGCTACCTGGTGCACAAAGTTGAGGGCCGCTCCTCGATTATCGGCAGTCGTATGCCGCTGGGCCAGGACCCGCTTTCTGACGCCGACATCCAGCGTATCCGCGATTGGGTCGCCAACGGCGCACCGCGCACCGGCACTGGTGACGCAAGCACAACAGTCACCGCATCTGCATTCGAATCCGGCGAAACCAAGGCAGTTTTCGGGATGCACTTCAGCCGCGCCCTCGATCCCGCGACCTTGAGTAAAAATACTGTGCTCGTGCAGTTCATTTTCGAGGATTTCACCCTGGTCGCCAACACGGATGATTATGATCTGCATCTTGTTGCCGGCCAGGATTTAATCCTGGAAATGAACACCGAACCTTATGCGTCGGCCAAAGCTGTCGACATTCGCTTTAACAGTCCACTCACCAGCACCGTTCTCGACTTCCGTGGGCGCGTCCTGGACGGTGACGCCAATGACATTGACGGGGGGGAGCAGCACCATGTCCTGGACCTTTAAAAAGACCGCAACCGCGTTTGCAGCGCTGTTGTTCGCAATACTATTGACGCCGGCGCAAGCGGAGCCCTATCTCGCCTTCAAGACCGGCAACAAGTGTTCCGCCTGTCATGTCAACCCTATCGGCGGTGGTGCACGCAATACCTTCGGCAACTATTACGGCACTCATGTGCTGCCGGCACTTCCCGGCGACACGCTGGGTTTCGATTCCGGCAGCCTTACTGAGAGCGTCCGCGTCGGCGCCAATCTGCGTGCGAACTTCCAACGTCACGAGGAGGACAGTGCCGATGCAACACAGGGCTTTGAAACCCAAAGCGCCCAGGTGTATTTGCACTTTCAACCCAAGGGCTCCCGCTTTTCATTCTACCTCGATGAGCAGATCGCACCGGGAGCGGCGTTAAATCGTGAAGCGTTTGTCATGGCGAAATTATCCGGCAATCACTATCTCAAAGCCGGAAAAATCATGTTGCCCTATGGCATCCGCCTTGAGGATGACAGCGCCTTTATTCGCGAGGCGACCCAAATCACCTTCGACAACAGCGACAACGGCGTTGAGCTGGGACTGGATTTTGACAAGGCATTGTTTAACGTTGTGCTGAGCAACGGCACTGGTGCCACAAACAACGATGACGACAGGTTTCAATATGTCGTACGCGGTGAATATGTCGAAAGAAAGTGGCGTATCGGTGGCAGCGCGCTAGTCAATGAGTCCACCTCCGGAACGCGCAAGATATGGGGCGTTTTCGCGGGGGCTCACCTTTACGGCTTTACCCTGCTCGCCGAGGTGGACCAGATCGTGGATGAGTCGTTAATCAATGGATTTGGCAACGAAACAGAACAAATTGTGACACTGTTTGAGGTTAACCGGGAACTGGGCAAAGGCATGAACCTGAAGGTCACGCACGAGACCTTTGATCCGGAGAGCAACACCGACAACAACGAGCGCGCGCGCAGTTCTGTCCTACTCGAATACACGCCCTTCGCGAATATCCAGTTGCGCGGCGGCATTCGTAACGGCGATGACATACCACAGAGAGATCAGGGGAACTTCAAGGATCTGTTTGTGCAGGCGCACTTGTATTTCTGAGGATAGGGCAACTACTTCTCCCTGTAGGAGCGGCCGCTGGCCGCGACCGCCTTCACTACGAAGCAAAGCCAGTCGCGGCCAACGGCCGCCGTTCCTACAGGGAAATATCGGCGACCGCCACCAGCCACCCGCTCGCCACGTTGTGAAACAACTTCTAAAGACCTGTTTACGCCGCCTCCTTGAGTAACCAATCCCGGAAAGCCACCAGCTTCGGCAAGCTGGAACACTCGGCACGGTACACGACGTAATAGGCCAAAGGCGAAGCGAAGGTTATTTCCGGGAACGGCCGAACCAGGCGCTCGGTTGCCAAGTCGTCGTGCGCCATGACGCTGCGAGCGAGCGCGACACCCTGCCCCTCAATCGCCGCCTGCAGGACGGCCGCGGAATTGTTGATCTTCATACCACGCGCGGTGGCGACCTCCGTCACGCCCGCTTTTCCCAGCCACGCGTCCCAGGTGGGAAAGCCCGCCTGGCCGTCCATCGAGAGGTCGTGGATCAGGGTCTCCCGGGCCAGATCATTCGGCTTTTGCAAGCGCCGATGCTCGCGTAGCAGTTTGGGCGAGCACACCGGGTAGACCTCCTCCTCCATCAGCTTCTCCGCCATCAGTCCCGGCCAGCTTCCCACGCCGTAGCGCACGCCGATATCGATCCCCTGGGCCACGAAATCCACCGGCTTGAGGCTGGTATCCAGGCGCACGTCCGTGTCGGGCCAGGCGACCTGGAAGCTGTCGAGGCGCGGCAGCAGCCACTTGGCGGCAAAGGCCGGGCTGACCGTAACGGTGAGCACACCGCTGGCCGATCCCTCCTTAAGCCGTTCCAAACCCAGCGCCAACCTGTCGAAACCCGCCCGGATGTCCGGCAACGCACGTTCGGCCGTCTCGGTGGGAAGGAGCCGAACCCGCCCGCTGGTAGCGCGGTGGAACAGGGGCGTGCCCAGCCATTCCTCCAATGTGCGCACGAGTTGGCCGACCGCGGCGGGAGTGACGTTGAGCTCGGCCGACGCCGCGGAAAAGCTCTGATGACGGGCGCTGGCCTCGAACGCGCGCAAGGCGTTCAGATGGACGGGTGATTTCATAGCGATAAAGTTTTTCTTTCAATGAGAGACACTTTATCTCGTTTGCCGACTTTAGCAAATAAGCGAAGAATCCCGCTCAAGCCAAGGATAGACAGCCAGGCGGTCCGCGGCCGGCGCCGGAAGCCCCAGACGCTGCCGGTATGAATAGTTTTTCTTCTTATCCCAATAGAGAGTAGAGAGGTCTCACAATGAGCAATCAATTCAAAGGCAAGAAGCTGCTGGTCGTTGGCGGCACCAGCGGGATGGGCCTGCAGACGGCCCGGATGGTACTCGCCGAAGGCGGCAGCGCGGTGATCCTGGGCCATCGCCAGGAAAAGACCGAGGAGGCGCGCAAGGAACTGGCCGCCCTGGGCCAGGTTGCGGCGCTGACAGCGGACCTGACCAGCGAGGAAGGGCTGGCCGAGCTGCTCAAGACCATCGACGAACAGCACCCGGACATCGACCTGCTGGTCAACGCGGCCGGTGTCTTCTTCCCCAAGCCCTTCCTGGAGCACCAGGACGCGGACTACGACCAGTACATGAAGCTGAACAAGGCGTTCTTCTTCATTACCCAGAAGGTCGCCGCCAACCTGGTCGCCAAGGACCGTCCTGGCGCGATCGTGAACATCGGTTCCATGTGGGCCAAGCAGGCCATCGCGGCGACCCCATCATCGGCCTACTCCATGGCCAAAGCAGGCCTGCATTCCCTGACCCAGCAGTTGGCCATGGAACTGGCACCCAAGCACATCCGCGTCAACGCAGTGTCACCGGCGGTGGTGCAGACCCCGATCTACGAGGGCTTCATCCCGAAGGCCGAAGTGAAAAGCGTCCTGGAAGGCTTCAACGACTTCCACCCGATCGGCCGCATCGGCACCCCGCTGGATGTCGCCGAAGTGATCATCTTCCTGCTGCTGGACAAGGCGAGCTGGGTCACAGGCGCCGTCTGGAATGTGGACGGCGGCGTGATGGCCGGACGCAACTGATTCTCAGCGTCGGGCGTCACTGCGGCGCCCGCTTTTACCCCCAACTGGAGAGAGGCGCGGCTCTTGCCGATTATGAACAGATTCTAACGACTGACAGGGTCAAAATTCAAAACTGTAATCCAGGTACAGACGCTGCTCATCGGAAAGGACAGCGCTCTGCGACGCTGACTGATAATTGGCGTAGCGCAATTGGATGCGGTGTTGGCGGGCAACCTTTACGATAAGGTCAAGGTCAAATTCGCGCCCCCAGTCGACATCATCGGTGACGCTTTTAAAAAAATGGTAGCGGGCGTCAATTTTCAGCGGAGATTTTCTCCAGCTCGCTTTTACTGCGCGATCAACCATTCCTTCGCTATCAATGGCAAAGGCTTTGTCGGCCCAGCCCTGGAAGTCGTGCACTGATGCCAGCGGCGTGACAAATCCAACTCCCCCGCTGGCACCCAGACGTTCCTGCTGCAGCCCCACTTCAAGGGAGTGTAAAGCCAGCGCGAATTCAATACGCGAGTATGAATTTGTCGGCGCATCCTCGATCTGCATGCGCTTTTGCAGGGCGCCCTCAATTTCCGAGCGCCACTTCAAACCGGCAATACGCCGCTCGAAGCCGTAGAGCAAACCGAGGCTCCGATTGGACTCCGCTCCGACATCGCGGTTGTCGATGTGATAGTAATAAATGCCCAGGTCACTGAAGTCCCACTCGTTAAAATGGGCGTTGATAAGGTGGCTGTTGTGCTCGTGATCCCCCAAAAAACCACTCTCCTCCGGATCGCTGCCCCCGGGATAATAACCATCATTCCGGCGGGGCTGCCCGTCGGCATCGTCACCGAAAATCCGGTTGGCATTGGCGATGTAGGCATAAAACAGCCTGGACGCGCTGAACAATTCGTAACTGGCCGAGAGCGCATCGAAGGTCTGGTCGTTCTGCCAATAACCGTTGGAACCGATAAACCGCTGATTGTCCAGGGTAATACGCTGGCGTCCCAACAAGACTTCCGCCTGGGAAAAAGTCAGGCCCAGTGCCGCCTGATTGACCTCAGTACCCGGCACGTCGGGGATCAGGGGCATGTCATTGAAGCGAGCGCCATCGCTGTGTTCATCCCGCCACCCGGTGGAAACGTGGTCGATTTCAGCCAGGGTGGAAAATATCCCACTCCACTCGGATTCCAGTGTGAAACGCAATAGCAGGGAAGTCGCGCGACCGTCGGTATTCCCGGCATCCACATAAGCGCCGCGCAGGCGGGATTCAAAATGCAGGTCGTGCTCTTGCGCATCGGCAGGCCGGGCAACAATCAGACTCAATCCGAGCGTGAGACTGAGTAATGGTGCACGCCGGAAGCTACCAATCGTCGGCATTACCGTCGTGCAAAAAAGTGACATGGCCCATTTCGTCCATTTCTTCATAGAGCGGGTCCGGCATAGGGTTTTGCCGGCAATCCATATAATTCATCGCCGGAAGAGAGTGGATATCGACATGCTGAAGCTGGTTATCAAAGATATAAATCTTTTCGACCTTTGGCAGTTCTTTATAGTGAAATGCCTCTAGCACGTTGTTATTGGCTTTCAGCAACTTGAGCTTGGGCAGCTTCTCCAGTGACAAGGACTTCAGCTCGTTGCCGAATAAATACAGCGTCTCCAGGGATGGCAGGTCAGCGAGTTCCAGCGACTGCAGCTGGTTGCGGGCCAGGTTCAGCGTTTCAAGCTTCTTCAGGGGTGGCAGCTGGGCGCGGGCGATGCGGTTTTTATACAGGGAAAGGCTTTTAAGGTTGGAGAATCCGGCCAGCCCCGCCAGGTTTTCAATCGCCTCGCTGTGGCAGCGGATATCGGTCACCTGATCAGCGGAGGTCCAGCCATTTTTCTTTGCAAGCCGGGAGACACAGTCGGCGAGGTGCGGGTCCACGAGACCAAACTCTTCGCCCCACCCCAGCGGCGCCAGAAAAAGCATCAGCACGGCGAGCGGCAAGCCGCGTTTTATAACTCTTTTCAACCTGGAAACCGCAGTTGGGCGTGAAAAAGGCAGATAAGATATTGGAGTGCATAGTGAATTTAAAGATCGCGTGGTCACCTTATTGGTGATGAGTCGATTTTTAAATTTGCCAAGTGCGCCAAGAGCTCGCCTGGACTTTCGTGACCCAACTGCGGTTTCTAGGTTCATAGTACTGGCCCGTTCACCAACGGCTTGGCATCGTAGCATAGGGGAAATTTGATGGCGAACCGAGGACAGCAAAATTGTGCGCGTAGTCACTCTGTCTCAGGCCGCCATGTATTTTCAGGTGCGCTCGTTCAGGCGCACGCAGACCCCTTTGGCCAGCAACTCATCACTGGGCTCATCGATCGGGCTGCCACCGTATTCTTCACGTGTCAGCATCAGGTAGGCGGAATCGCGAATCAGGCGATAGTTTGCCTCGTCAAGTGACAACACCGACTGCTGCTTGTCGAATACCAGCAACGGGCGCACCTGCCCGTCGCGACGCGACGCCGCCCACAGTTGCACGCTGTGATCCTGTAAATCGAGTGTTTGCTCCCATTTCAGCCAGAGCTGCCTGCCATCGCTGGAGGTCAACGCGGTCAGCAGGGGCTCACCGTCATCGGCGACCAGTACCGCGACATAATCGGCGTTTGGCAGCGCCGGCACCTGCTCGCGGTCGTAGGCCCAGAAAGCCACGCTGAATATCCACACGAATGACAGCGTCAGGGCGGCGTACTTCCACGGCCACTGCCATACGTGAACGCTCTGCCGCCCTGGGTCATTTGCCCGATTGATGCGAGCCTGGATCCTTGTCCAAGTGGAGGACTTTGGAGCGCGGACCTGATTATCATCCTGGATCGCCATAAGCTGCTCCTCCCAAAACCTGACTTCGCGCTGAAGCCAGGGATCCTCGCGCAGGCGCGCCGCAAATGCCGCGCGCTCATCGCCGGGCAGGGTGCCGGATACATACTCGAAAGCGAGCCCCCGGTTCAATTCACCAGCTCGATCTTCGTTTCCAGACATTCTCTTAACCTCTCGGAGCCCCGGCGCAACCACGATTTCACCGTGTTGACCTTGGTATCCAGTGTCACTGCCAATTCCTCACGGGAATAACCGTAAAGGTAGGCCAATTCGATGCATCGCCCGACTTTTACGTTGAGTTCGCGCAGGCACTCGTCAATCGCTCTCCGGTCCTGCCCCTGTTCAACCAGTCCCTGCGGCGTATCGCCGGTGCTGGCGCTTTCGAGACACTGCTCTTCATCGCCGGCATCGACAGGCCGGCGCCGATGCTTCGCTTCCGCCTTGACCAGGTCCAATGCCCGGTAGCGCACGATACTGCTCATCCAGGTTAATGGCCTGGCCAGGTGCGGGCGGTAGGAAGCGGCGTTTTGCCATATCTGTACAAAGGCGTCCTGCAGCACTTCGTTACTCAAGTCGTCGCTTCCGACTATGCGGTAGGCAATACTGTTGAGAAAGCCGGCACAGCGGTCGTACAGATTTTGCAGGGCCTGCTGATCATTTATCGCACAGCGCGCGATCAATATCGCCAGTTCGTCGTCTTTCGCTTCCATCTAGGCGTCACGTTCCGGTTGAATTACATCTGAATCGGCGGTTTCGGCGTGGATTCAGGCCCCACAACATCACTGTACGCCGATGAGCCGCAAAAAGTTGCAGCTCCATCCGTTCCGGAAGCTCTCTCATCCTTCAGCCCTGTACCGTCTCGGAAAAAACATGGATCACCACTACCCCGCCGACGATCATCGCCATTCCGATCATCGCCGGCAAATCCGGCACCTGCCGGTAGACTACGGCCCCGGCAACCGCCACCAGGAGGATGCCCAGGCCCGCCCAGATGGCGTAGGCGATGCCAACTGGCAGGGTGCGCAGCGCCAGGGACAGCATATAGAAGGCAGTGCCGTAGCCAAGCACCACAATCACGGTGGGAATGGGCCTGGTGAACTGCTCCGAGGCCTTGAGCGCGGTGGTGGCAATGACTTCGGTAACGATCGCTATCGCGAGGTACAGGTAAGCTATTTTCATCGACATCCTCAGGGATAGGTGTAGCTGGCCTGCAACCCCAGCGGTATACCCAGCGACCAGTAGGCCACCAGGAACAGCGACCAGCACACCAGGAATACTACTGAATAAGGCAGCATCATCGATACCAGGGTGCCGATCCCGGTGCCCTTCACGTAGCGTTGGCAGTAGACCACCACCAGCGGGAAGTACGGCATCAGCGGGGTGATGATATTGGTGGAGGAGTCCCCCACCCGGTAGGCGGCCTGGGTGAGATCTGGGGAAAAGCCGATCTGCATCAGCATAGGCACGAAGATAGGCGCCAGCAGCCCCCATTTGGCTGAGGCGGAACCGACGAACAGGTTGACGAAGCCCACCAGCAGGATAATGCCGATCAGGGTCACCGGCCCCGGCAGATCCATCGCCGCAAGCGCATTGCCGCCTTTGACCGACAGCAATGTCCCCAGGCCGGACTGCGCGAACTCGGCGATAAACAGCGCGCAAAAAAACGCCATCACTATGTAGTAGGCCATGGAACTCATGGTCCGGGACATCGCGTCGATCACGTCCTTGGATTTTTTGAAGGTGCCGGCGGCATAGCCGAACACCACACCGGGCAGAATAAACAGCAGGAAAATCAGCGGTACTATGGAGCGCATCACCGGCGCATCGAAGGAGGCCAGTTGCCCCTGCGCATCCCGCAGTGCCGAAGCTCCCGGGATCAGCCAGGCCACCAAGCCGGCGATGCCTGCGACCATCACTGCCAGGGAGAGATAGAGCGCTTTTCTTTCGCGTCCGCCGAGGTCCCGGATCTCCGGCATTTCCTCATCGTTGCCATCGATGGCGACTCCCTCCAATCGCGGCTCGATGACCTTGTCGGTAAGCCACCAGCCCAGCAATACGATCACCACCGAGGAAGCGGAAGTAAAGAACCAGTTGTTCAGGGGGTTCAACTGCATCTGCGGATCGACGATCTGCGCCGCCGACTGGGTAAATCCCTGCAACAGCGGATCGATGGCGGAGGGTACGAAGTTGGCGGAGAAACCACCGGAGACGCCGGCAAAAGCGGCGGCGATACCCGCCAGTGGATGCCGGCCCGCCGCATAGAAAATCACTCCGCCCAGGGGAATTACCAGCACATAGCCCGCATCCACCGCGGTGTGGCTGACAATGGCTACCAGAATAAGCATCGGGGTGAGCAGCATTTGCGGCGTCACCGCCAGCAGTTTTTTCAGCACCGCGTTGATAAAGCCGCTCTGCTCCGCCACGCCTACGCCGAGCATCGCCACCAGCACCACGCCCAGCGGTGCAAAGCTGGTAAAGGTGGTGACCATGCCGGAAAGAAAACGGGCCATCTCGCTGCCGGAGAGCAGGTTGGTCACCCGGATGGATTCACCGGTTGCAGGGTGCAGGGCCTGGAAGTCGACCCCGGAGAGCAGCCAGGAGAGAACCCAGACCACCACCATCAGGATCAGGAAGAGTACCGCCGGGTCCGGCAGTCGGTTGCCGACGACTTCGATAAAGTTGAGGGCGCGGTTGACCCAACCGTTCCCGCCGCCTCCGGGCTGATTGCCGGGGTCTGTCTGCGCTTCAGCCATCGGTAAACTCCCTGTTTCCTACCTGTTCTTCTACTTCTTCTCTGTAGGAGCGGCGGGGCGGCCAGCGGCGGATGGCCGCCGCTCCTACAAAGTAGTCAGATCGCCGAGGCGGCGAGAGTTAGCGAATCCTGCGAATGCCCACCGCGTGGCGCAGTGTTTCGATAAAGGGCGCCGAATAGGCGCGGGCCTTTTCCGCGCCCTTTTCCAGCTCAACCTCGATCTGCGCCGGGTTGGCCAGCAGTTCGTTGTAACGCTCCCGGGCTTCGCCGATCTGGCTGTTGATCAGCTCGAAGAGCTGCTTCTTGGCTTCACCCCAGGCGATGCCTTCCTCGAAGGCCTTGCGCATTTCCCCGGTCTGCCCCTCGCTGGCAAAAGCCTGCCAGATCTGGAATACGGTGGAAGTGTCCGGGTCCTTGGGTTCACCCGGTTCCAGCAGGTTGGTTTTGATTTTGTTGATATGTTTTTTCAGCTGCTTTTCCGGCAGGAACAGCGGAATGGTGTTACCGTAGCTCTTGCTCATCTTGCGACCGTCCAGGCCCTGCAGCACCGCCACATGGTCGTCCACCACTGCTTCCGGCAGCGCAAAGTGTTCACCGTAGTGATGATTGAAACGCTGGGCGATATCCCGGGCCATCTCGATATGCTGCACCTGGTCCTTGCCCACGGGTACCTTATTGGCGTTGAACATCAGCATGTCTGCGGCCATCAGGATCGGGTAGCTGTACAGGCCCATGGTGATGCCGAAGTCTGAGTCCTCGCCGTCGGCGCGGTTGGCGTCCACCGCCGCCTTGTAGGCGTGGGCGCGGTTCATCAGGCCCTTGGCGGTCATGCAGGTGAGCAGCCAGGTGAGTTCCGGGATCTCGTGGATATCGGACTGGCGGTAGAAGATCACCTTGTCGGTATTCAGGCCCAGCGCCAGCCAGGTGGCGGCGATTTCCAGGGTGGACCTGTGCACCAGCTCCGGGTCCTGGCATTTGATCAGCGCGTGGTAGTCTGCCAGGAAATAAAAAGACTGGTTGTCTTCCTGCTGGCTGGCGGCGATGGCGGGGCGAATCGCTCCCACATAGTTGCCCAGGTGGGGGGTGCCGGTGGTGGTGATGCCGGTCAGTATGCGCTGCTTAGTCATAAATCCACAATAGTCCGTGCTGCATTCTCGGGAAAGGCGGAATAATAACCTTTTCCCGGCTGGGGTTGTATGGCCCGGCATTGCGGCCCCGATGTAGGAGCGGCCGCTGGCCGCGATCGGTTCAGGTAGTGGGCGTGACGTGAAGACCGAGCACTGAAATGAGACTGATCGCGGCCAGCGGCGGATGGCCGCCCCGCCGCTCCTACAGGGAACCGACCAGGCCGGCGAGCAGGCTGCGATATTCGCCCGCCAGATTTTGCCAACTGAGATCGGAAACATCCGGCACTGGCAGGGGTTCACCGCAACCGATGCGGTTCGCGCACTCGAACATGGCCCTGCTCAGGTTGGCGGCGCAGGACTCGGTATCTTCGGGGAAGTGGTAACCGCCACGGCCGAACCATTCCGGATAGGCCAAGCTGTCCGGCACCAGGGGCTGGCAGCCGGCGGCCACCGCTTCCAGTACCGCCAGCCCCTGGAAATCGTGTCGCGCAGTGGAGAGCACCGCGTGGCTTTCCCGCAACAGCCGCCGGTATTCCGCCCCGTCCTGGCGATAGCCCCAGGCGCCCAGTGCGTTGTGCTTTTGCAACAACTTGCGAATCCGCGCGAATTCCGCAGGCTGACGGCGGAACTGCTGGCCGACCAGGTGCAGGGTAAAGGGCAATTGGTGTTGTGCGAATCGGCGCAGAGCGGCCAGCAGGATATCGGGGCCCTTGTCGTGTTCCCAGCGATGATTCCAGATAAAGGTTGGCTTATCCGGCCTCGCTCCCGGACCTGCAAAGACTTCAGTTTCCAGAGGAACCGGCAGAACACGGGATTTATCGGCGATTTCCGGGCAGAGGTCCGGGGGCACACAATCGGGGAAACGCCCGAGTAGTTCCTGCGCGCCCTCGAGCAGGGTGCGGCGGTTGTAGTCGGAATTGAACAGCAGCAGGTTGCCGCTGAGCGCGGTGTAGATATTCAGCAACTGTGGTTCCACCGAGGTGAAGGCATCCGCAGTGCTCGGATAGGCAAACTGGTTCTCGTGAAAATAGACCGCGGTGGGCACGGCGGCGATCTGCGGCACCAGGCCGCGCAGCGCAGAGAGGTCTGTCATGGAGGTGACGACGATCAGGTCCCAGGGGCGGCTCAGGGTTTCCGCCGCCTCTCCCCTGCCCCAGCTCAGGCTATTGCCGCGGATACGCCAGCTGAAATAGCGCGGCGGCAGTGTGAGCACTGTCCACTGCCATTCCGGAATCGCCGCCACTAAGCCCTCGCGCCAGCGTTTGTGGCTGTCGGCGTCGTAGGCGGAGAGCAGCAGGACTTTCATTCTCTGATCAATCCTGTGTAGGAGCGGCCGTTGGCCGCGATCAAGTGCAAGTTAAGACGCTGACATCGATCGCGGCCAACGGCCGCTCCTACAGGGTGCATTGCACCGATATCGGCATTCAGTCAAAGGAACGCACATTCATCAGTCGCGCCAGCAGGCTGGAGGTATCCCAGCGACCGCCGCCTATGGCCTGCACCTCGCTGTAGAACTGGTCCACCAGCGCGGTGACCGGCAGCAGTGCGCCGTTGCGCCGGGCCTCGTCGAGGACGATGGCCAGGTCCTTGCGCATCCAGTCCACCGCGAAGCCGTGTTCGTAGTCGCCGGCGAGCATGGTCTTGTAGCGGTTCTCCATCTGCCAGCTCTGGGCCGCGCCTTTGGAGATCACCTCGATCACCTGTTCCGCGTCCAGGCCCGCGGCCCCGGCGAAGTGCAGACCCTCCGCGAGCCCTTGGACCACCCCGGCGATGCAAATCTGGTTGACCATCTTGCACAACTGACCGCTGCCCACGGGCCCCAGCCGGTTGACCGCGCGCGCGTAGCAGTCGATCAGAGGATGGGCGCGCTGGTAATCGGCCTCTTCGCCACCCACCATCACGGTCAGGGCCCCGTTTTCAGCGCCCGCCTGGCCGCCGGACACCGGTGCATCCAGAAAGCCGATCCCCTTTTCGCGGCCAATTGCAGCCAGCTCCCGCGCCATGTCGGCGGAGGCGGTAGTGTGGTCGACGAACAGGGTTCCGCTGTCCATGCCTTCAAAGGCGCCCTGGTCGCCCGCTACCACTTGGCGCAGGTCATCGTCATTGCCCACACAGGCGAATACCATCTCGGCATCTCGCGCGGCTTCCGCGGGGGTTGCACAGGCCTCTCCCGAATAATCCGCCAGCCACTGTTGCGCGCGGCTGGCAGTACGGTTGTAGACGCGCACCGAGTGGCCCGCCTTGGCCAGGTAGCCAGCCATCGGGTAACCCATCACGCCGAGACCGATAAAAGCGACTGTTTTCACAATAAATTACCCCCAGATCATCCAGATTAACGCGGCGCCCAGCAGCAGGCGGTAGATTGCAAAAGGAGCCATGCCGATGCGGCTGATAAATTGCAGGAAGAAATGAATGCACAAGTAGGCGCTGATACAGGACAGCACGGTGCCCAGCAGTATGTCGCCCCAGGGCACCACCTCCAAGGAGAGCAAATCGAAACTCAACAGCATGGCACTCAGCGCAATCACCGGGATCGACATCAGGAACGAGAAGCGCGCGGAATCCTCGCGTTTCATACCCAGCATCAGGCCCGCCATCATGGTGATGCCGGAGCGGGAAGTGCCGGGGATCAGCGCCAGAGCCTGGGCGATTCCGATCGCCAGGGCTTTCTTCCAATTGAGCTGCGCCAGTGTCCCAGTGCGCTTGCCCCGAATATCCGCCCACCAAAGCAGCACGCCAAAGCCGATGGTGGTAGCGGCGATCACCGCTGCGGAACGCAAATGCGTTTCAATGTAGCCCTTGAAAATCAGGCCGACAAGACCCGCGGGAATGGTGGCCAGCACGATCAGCCAGGCCAGGCGCCCCTCGTCGGTGTAGCGATTGTTCACCAGCCCACCCAAACCGTCCCGCAGTAGTACCCAGACATCGCGGCGAAAATATACCAGCACCGCGATGAGCGAGCCGAAGTGCACCGCCACGTCAAATGCCAGCCCCTGATCCGGCCAGCCCAGCACCTCGG
The DNA here is from genome assembly GCF_014191725.1 of Microbulbifer rhizosphaerae. Taxonomy (GTDB): domain Bacteria; phylum Pseudomonadota; class Gammaproteobacteria; order Pseudomonadales; family Cellvibrionaceae; genus Microbulbifer; species Microbulbifer rhizosphaerae. The sequence goes on along the minus strand of NZ_JACHWZ010000004.1, from coordinate 159,479 downwards.
CGGGCAGAATCAGGTGAGCGGAGCTGGAAATGGGCAGGAATTCGGTAAGACCCTGAATCAGGGCCAGAACGACTATCTGAATGGTATCCATAGGGTGTTAACTACTGCGAACGGATTTTCTTTCTTTTCTGCCAGCTGACTTCATTGCGCAGGTACAGGGGCTCCAGTTCCTCCGCAGCCACCGCGGCCCCCTTCCGCCACAGCGACAGCGCCAGTTCAGCAATATCCCGCGCGTGGATCTGCACCCGACTGTCGATTTCCGTCAGCGGGGCCTCCGCGAACTCGGCGTAGTGCCAGCCGGGACCGGCAGCGTACAGCGGTCGCGGCAAGTCGGCCCGGTTCAACTGGTGCACCACCTGTTCGGGATTTTGTACCGCCTCCGGGAGCAGGCTGTCGTGCGGAGCCTGCGCGGTGTAAACACCCCAGTAAACCTGCTGCATGCGCGCATCCAACGCGCTAGCGACCGGCGCCTGGCCCCACTCCGGGTGATTCCGCCGGGCGCCCATGGCCAGCGCAGCGAGGCTGGAAACCGGTACCACCGGCTTGTCTGCTGCGAACGCCAGCCCCTGGGTACAACTGATCGCAATACGCAGCCCGGTAAAGGAGCCGGGGCCGCGGCTCACCGCCAGGGTGTCCAACTGGCCGAGAGTGAGCCCGGCGTCCGCCAGCACCCGGTCCACCATAGGCAGCAGGCGCCGCGTGTGATCCCGCTCCGCCAGCACGAACTCTTCGCGGGTCTGTCCGTCACAGTGCAGGGCCACGGAGCAGGCTCCGGAAGTGGTGTCCAGGGCAAGGATTTTCACAGCACTCTCGATCCAATACTAAGCGAGGGGCGAATTGTGTCATGTCCCGCCCAATGAGTCATGCCATCCGTTTTGCATAACCGAAGGTTGACCGAAGGGTGAGGGCCAGAGACGGCCCGAATGAAAAAGCCCCGGCCACAGCCAGGGCTTTGCAGGAGAGCCCCGTATACAACTGGGGCTATTATCGCCGCCGCTATAAACTACTGCTTCTTCGGCGGACGGCCGCGACGGGCGGTCTTTTTCTTGGCAGCGGTCTTTTTGGTCGCAGTCTTCTTAGCTGCAGACTTCTTGGCCGCCGTTTTCTTGGGTGGGCGTCCCCGCTTCTTCGGCGGGCGGCCGCGGCGGGCTGTGGTCTTCTTCGCTGCAGTTTTCTTGGCTGCGGCTTTCTTCTTCGGACGGCCGGCCTTCTTCGCCGCTTTCTTGGTGGCCTTCTTGGCCTCTGCCTTGGATTTGGCCGCGGCCTTCTTCTCCAGGGCCTTGGCTTTAGTCGCGGCTTTCTTGGCAGCAGCCTTTATCTTGGCCGAGGCTTTTTTCTCCGCCGCCTTTATTTTCTTGGCATCCTTCTTGGCGCGATCCCTGGCCCAGCGGGATTCAAAGGCTTTTAGCGCTGCGACCAGGTCCTTCTCCGCTTTGGAAGACAGTTTCTCCGCCATCTCGGCCACTCTCTGCTTGGCGGCCTCCTCGGCTTCACGTACTGAGTCCATTGCTTTGGCCTTGGCTAGGGCAATCTTGGCCTCGGCCATTTTGGCGCGCAAGTCTTTTGCTTTCGCGTTCGCGCTGCTCAAAGATTTCCTGGCAGCGGCGGTACCACTTTTTTGCACCCGCGCCCGGGCCTTGGCGACGCGATCCAGCTGGGCATCCAGCGATTTGGCCGCCGAATCCACAGCCTTTTGCGCTTTGTCTATGGCCGGCGATACCGCTGCCGGTGATTTGGGTTTCGCGGGGCGTTTCCGCGCTTTCTTTTTCGCTACTCGTGCCATCCCTTATCTCCTCACTCGGTGGAAGAAATACCTCAGCAAACTCAAAAGTGTGCCGGCAGTATTGCCGTTTTCTCTCTCTGAAGACTCTCCATGAAAAAAACTGCCGGAAGGCAGCGGAAAAGTCATTTCAGGGTCAGCCGCAACGTGTAATTCGATGCAACTGTATCAAAGTTAATAAAAAAAACTGGCTTTGCAAGAAAAAAGGTCAAAAAAATGGATTTTTTTACATAAAAAGGGGATTTTTTTGGCAAATCCGCCCGCAAATCCGTTTTCAGCCGATTTGGAGCTGGCAAATGGGAATTTACTGGCGGTTTTCGGGCAGTTTTTCCTGAACAATTGTCGCCAGCACTTCGATATGATCCGGGCGCAGGTTTAGCGCGGGGATATAGCGGTAATCTTTACCACCGGCGTCGAGAAAATTAGCGCGATTCTCCACTGAAATTTCCTCGAGGGTTTCCAGGCAGTCGGCGGAAAATGCCGGGCAGATCACGTCCACACTGGAAATGCCCTGCCCCCCCCATTCGATCAGTTGTTTATCGGTATAGGGCTGTAGCCACTCTGCCTTGCCAAAACGGGACTGGAAACTGATCTGCCAGCGGTCCTCCCCCAGTTCCAGCTCCGCAGCCAGGTGTTCCGCCGTATCACAGCACTGGCGGTAATAGGGGTCTCCCTTGGCGATATTCGCCTTGGGGATACCGTGAAATGACAACAACAGCTTTTCAGCCGCCCCCCGCTTCCGCCAGTGCTCACGCACCGAGTTGGCCAGGGCGCGGATATATAAAGGGTGCCGGTAGTAATCCCGCACCAGGGTGATATCGGGAATATCCCGGTTATTGCGATACAAGCGCGCCACCTGGTCGTAAACCGCCGCAGTGGTGGTGGCGGAGTATTGAGGGTAGAGCGGGAAAACCAGAAATGACCCGAAACCTTCCCGGCGCAAGTGTGCGACGGTTTCCTCCAGCCCCGGTTTGCCGTAGGTCATGGCGTGGGTGACGGTAATATCCGCGCGCTGACCACTCAGATATTCCTGTAGCAATTCCGCCTGGCGGCGGGTGTAGTAGAGGATGGGAGAACCCTCTACCGGTTCGCCGTCCGCGCTGCGATCCCAGATTTCGCGGTAGGCGGGAGCGATGCGGCGCGGCCGCAGTGGGAGTACCAAGCCGTGCAAAATGGCCATCCACAGCGGGCGGGGTATTTCCACCACCCTCGGATCGGACAAAAATTCACGTAGGAACTGCCGCACCGCGGTGGGCGTGGGTTCAGCGGGGGTACCCAGGTTCATCAGGATAACGGCGGTGGGCATGTCAGAGATCAGAAAACAGAGGACAGAAGACGGAAAGTATCGGGTAAGTTCCGGCGGCTTTCTTCACTATTTTGTCCATAGGACAGTTCCCTCTGTTCTCCGACTTCTGTCACTTGTCCTCTGAAACGGTCAGGGCTGTGAGTATCTTTTCGCGAATATCGTCCATGGAGCCCACCCCCATCACCTTGCGATATACGGGAGCCGTCTCAGGGGAACGTTCGGCCAGCTCGCAATAAAAGCCCACCAACGGCTCGGTTTGCTCATGGTAAACAGCGAGACGCTTGCGCACAGTCTCCTCGCTGTCGTCACCTCGTTGTACCAGCGGTTCGCCGGTAACATCGTCTTTGCCCTCTTCCTTGGGCGGATTGTACTCGACGTGGTACACGCGGCCGGACCCCTCGTGCACCCGGCGGCCGGACAGACGCTTGACGATCTCCTCGTCGTCCACGGCAATTTCCAATACATAATCGATGACGACATCCGCATCCAGCAGCGCCTGAGCCTGGGGGATGGTGCGCGGGAAGCCGTCGAACAGGAAGCCGTTGGCGCAGTCCGGCTGGGCGATACGGTCCTTAACCAACGCAATGATTAGATCGTCGGACACCAGCTTGCCGGCGGCCATGATGTCCTTGGCCTGCAGCCCCAACGGAGTGCCCTCTTTCACCGCGGCACGCAACATATCGCCGGTGGAGATCTGCGGAATATCGAACTTCTCTGTAATAAAGCGGGCCTGAGTACCCTTGCCGGCCCCCGGCGCTCCCAGGAGAATGATTCGCATGGTCAGATTGCCTCCAGATTCTGCTGGCGTTCCGATGCCCGCCGCGCCAAAAGAGCGCTACCTTACACGCTGGCCCTGAGCAGGGCAAGGTCGCGCGTTTACCGGGCACTGCCCGGTGCGCGACCTTGCGACCCGCCAGGGATGGCGGGGCCGGGGCCCAAACAAACACGTCGCAGCAGCGCCAGGGATGGCGTGCACAAATCCAAATACCCGCAACGGCCCAACCGGACAGCGCGCGTTTACCGGGCACTGCCCGGTGCGCGACCTTGCGACCCGCCAGGGATGGCGGGGCCGGGGCCCAAACAAACACGTCGCAGCAGCGCCAGGG